>CAWIRP010000018.1:0-62196 GCA_963838595.1 uncultured Alphaproteobacteria bacterium | reverse complement strand
GCGCGTTACCGACCTGGTGCCGCCGCTGTTCTGATTATTCGGCCGGCTGCGCGATCCTGGAGTCGCGTTCGACGCCGTTGACCAGCAGCGCGACCATGGCCGTCCCGATGACGAAACCGAGCGCCACGACGGCGATCACGCCCAGCACCAGATCGAAGCCGCCGCGGCCATGCAGGAAAGCGATCATCGAAGCCGCCGCGCCGGAGATCAGGTAGGTGATGAAGTAGCGCACCGCGTAGATCCGGCCACGCCAGGCGTCCGCGGTATAGCGCGCGATGACGAAATCATTCACGGTCACCTGGGCGTAGATGAACGCCATCGCGAAGGCCAGTGCCGCCAGCAACATGTAGCCGGTTGCGTACACCGCCCAAACGACGCCGACGAACTGCAGAAACCCAACCACCGCAAAGACAAGATGCGGCGGATATTTTTCGAGCACACGCCCCACCGTAAATTGCGCGACAGCACCGGCCAGAAAAACCACAGTCGCCATGCCGCCAACGGCCACCAGCGAGACGCCGCTGATCCGTTCGTCGATCACCTTCGGCAGCGCGATGGTCACCGTGTTGAAAACGAGGCCAGCAGTGACACCGATCAGGACGAACAGCCCAAACACCGAGACCATCAGCCACATCGCAAGCCGGACCTCCGGCATGGAGCTGCGGCTGGCGGCCTTATGCCGGTCATCCGGCACCGTCATCAAATAGGCGATGCCGGTCACGATGCAGATCGCCGCCGGGATCAGAAACGCGCCGCGCCAGCCGACCCATGCGGTCAGCATCGCGGTGATGCCGGCGGCAAACGCGACGCCGAGATTTCCGCACACGCCGTTGAACGCAAGCGAACGGCCACGATTGACAGCCTCGGACACAACGATCGTGGTGCCGACCGGATGGTAGATCGCGGCGAACATGCCGAGCGCGAACAATGCGACCGCGAGCACGATCAAATTGGGCGCCAGCGCCGCGCCGATCAGGCTCACGCCGCAACCGATGTAGAACACGATCATCATGTTGCGGCGGCTCCAGCGGTCCGCCAGCCAGCCAGCCGGCAGCGAGAACAGGCCGAAGGCGAAGAACGAGGCCGTGCCGAGCGCGATGAGTTCCGCGTAGGTCTTGCCGTAGACCGCCATCAGCCCGATCACCACCGTCGGGAAGATCAGCATGACGTAGTGGTCGACGGCGTGCGCGAAGTTGTTGAAGCCGATCGAGAGGCGCCGGCGCTTGTCCTCATCGGCAGTCAGCGCGCTGGAATACGACATCGGATCCCTTGGAATCGCAGGCCAGGACCTGCGGGCTGCCCTGATATACGCCATTGTTGCTGATGAACCTATTCGGATTCCGACGGCCTGCCCGCCCAGCCTAGCGGTCCTCGAAAATCCAGACCTCACATGGATTTTTACGTGTTGTCTCTTTACTCTACAACCTGAGCGGGTTTACGTTGACGCAGAGGATGGCGCCGTTACGGCGTCGGGGGCCTCGATGCGTCGAGTTCGGAGTATCGCCGCGGCAGCCGCCGCGGCGCTCTGCTTGTTCGTTGCGTCTGCGTGGGCCGGGGGCGAGCCACCCCGCCGCGACGAGCCGCGTTTTCTCCTGTTCTCCACCACGGACCTTTGGCGGCACGGCGGCTTCGTGCATGCAGGAGCGGTCTGGTCGCCTGGCGGCGTGGACAACGAAGGGTTTGCGCTCAAGGTGATGTTCGGCGGCGGCAATTATCGTTACATCTCCGGCGCGCTGAACAACACCGAGGTGAGCGGCCGGCTGCTCGCCGCCACCATCCTGCCCGGCTACCGGTTCGTGCGCGGCAAGTTGATCGCCACGATCTACGGCGGGCTGGACTTTCAAGACCACCGGCTCACGCCCGACGATCCGTCGGCTGGCTTACGCGGCAGCTATGTGGGCTTTCGCATCAACGGAGAGCTTTGGTATGAGCCGACGCCCGCCACCATGGTGGCGGCGCACGGCATGATCTCCACCATCGACACCACCTACAACGCGTACTTTGCGTTCGGCTGGAAGATACTCGACCGCTATTATCTCGGCCCGGAGGTCCAGGGCTTCGCGGCCGGCGACAACTACCGGCAATTTCGCGTCGGCGCGCACGTCACCGGTCTTAAGTACAAATGGTTCGAATGGTCAGGCTCGCTCGGCTGGGCCACCGACAGCGACGACCGCGACGGCCTTTACGGCAAGCTTGGACTGCTGATGCGGATGTAACGCAACGCTTGCTAGTCGAGCGTCCGGCGGAAGCGGGTCACGGCAATGACCATGGCAAGCGCCATCAAACCGGCAAGCCACAGCGCGTCATAGTGCAGGTCCGCGAGTGTCGATCCTTTCAGCATGATCGCGCGCACGATGCGGATGAAATGCGTAAGCGGCAAAAATTCGCTGAACCATTGCGCCCAAACCGGCATGCCGAGGAATGGAAAGGCGAAGCCAGACAGCAGGATATTGGGCAAAAAGAACATCATCGCCATCTGGATGGCCTGGAGCTGGTTCTGCGCCAGCGTCGAGAATGTGTAGCCGATCGCCAGATTGGTCGCGATAAATAGTGTCGAGAGCAATGCGAGCAGCCAAACGTCGCCCAGGATCGGGACACTGAACAACGCGACACCAGCGCCCACGATCAGCGTGGCCTGGAGAAATCCGATCAGCACATAGGGCACGATCTTGCCGAGCATGATCTCGAACGGCGTGATCGGCATCGACAGCAGATTTTCCATGGTGCCGCGCTCGACCTCGCGCGTCACCGACAGCGCAGTGAAAATCAGCATGGTCAGGGTCAGGATCGTGCCCATAAGCCCCGGCACGATATTGAGCTGGCTCGATGCCGCCGGGTTGTAGCGCGCGTGCTGGCGGATTTCGAACGGAGCCGGGCCGCTCGCCGGAATCGCGCGGTCGTTGCGCAGTGCCGTCTGCACGACATTGTTGAGCGCACCCATCGCCGAACTGGTCGCGACAGGGTCGGTGGCGTCCGCGGCGATCAGAAGCGACGGCCGATCGCCCCGCCGCAACGCACGCTCGAAACCGCGCGGGATTTCGACTGCGAATAACACCTCACCCGACGCCAGCAGGCGGTCGAACTCGGCCTCGTCGCGGACTTGATGGGTCACCTTGAAATACTTGGTGTTCTCCAGCGCCTTGAGAATGGAGCGCCCGACGTCGCTCGATTCCTGCAGCAGCACGGCCGTAGGAAGCCCGCGCGGCTGGGTGTTGATCGCGTAGCCGAACAGCACAAGCTGCATCAGCGGAATGGTGATGATGGTCGCGAACGTGATGCGGTCGCGGCGGAGCTGGACGAACTCCTTGAGGATCATCGCGCCGACCCGGCGCCAGAAACCGCTGTGGCCGAACGCGCTCATTGGATGTTGTCCTTGGCGCGGTTCATCAGGCCGATGAAGACGTCTTCGAGCGAGGCATCGATGACAGTCCAGGTGAGTTTGGGATTGCTGCGGCTGGGCGCAATGGCAGCCTCAAGCGCCGCCCGGTCGCTGCCCGAGACGTGCAGACTGTTGCCGAAAGGCGCCACCGTGTCGACACCCGGACGCTTTTCCAAATCTTCGGCCAGCGCCGCCAACCCTTCACCGGTAACGCTGTAGGTCGTGAGACCTGCCTCGCGGATCACTTCATCGACCGTGCCGTGCGCCAACAACTCGCCGTAGGCGATGTACGCGATTTCGTGACAGCGTTCGGCTTCGTCCATGTAGTGGGTGGAGACGAGCGCCGTGAGACCCTGAGCCGCGAGCGCGTGGATCTCGTTCCAGAACTCCCGCCGCGCCTTGGGATCGACGCCGGCGGTCGGCTCATCGAGCAGCAAGAGTTGCGGGCCGGGCAGCGTGCAGGCGCCGAGAGCAAGCCGCTGCTTCCAACCGCCGGACAAAGAACCGGCGATCTGGTTCTGCCGTCCTTCGAGCCCGAGCCGCGCGATCATTTCGCCCGCAGCGTCAGCTGGCTTCGGCAAGCCGTAAATCCGCGCGACGAACTCGAGATTCTCCCGCACCGAAAGGTCCTGGTAGAGACTGAAGCGCTGCGTCATGTAGCCGATCTGGCGCTTGATCTTCTCGGTCTCGGTGCGAATGTCGTAGCCGAGGCACGTGCCTGTGCCGGCGTCGGGCGTCAGCAAACCGCACAACATCCGGATCGTCGTCGTCTTGCCGGACCCGTTCGGCCCGAGGAAGCCGTAGATCGCGCCGCGCTTGACCTGCAGCGACAGGTCACGCACCACCACGCGGCCGTCGAAACTCTTGGTCAGGCCATGGACATCGATGACGATATCGGGCGCCGTGCTCAACGCTTGGCCTCCGGCTGGGCGGGCTGCAGCGTCACGCTGACGGGCTGACCGACCCGCAAGGTTTCCGGCGTATCCGTGCGCGCTTCGATCATGAACACCAGCTTGGAGCGCTCCTCCTGGCTGTAGATCACCGGCGGCGTGAATTCGGAGGTGCGCGAGATAAAGGTGACGCGCGCGGCGATATCGGCCTTGCATCCATCGCACGAGATTTTCACGTTTTCGCCGAGCGATATCCTGGGCAACTCGGCCTCCGGGACGAAGAACCGGACCTTGATGTTGCCGGGCGGCAGCAGCGCAACCACCGGCCGGCCGGCCGGCACCATTTCCCCTGGGCGGTAGTAAATCTGCTGAACAGTGCCCGTAACCGGACTGAACACCTTGCGGCGCGTCAGCCGCGTCTGTGCGGAGTTAAGCCGCGCTTCAGCGGTGCGCAGCGCTGCTTCGGCATCGTCGAGCGCGCGCTGCGTGCCGGCTGCGGTCTTGAGAAGCGCCTGGGCCCGTTCATATGCGTACCGCGCATTGGTGACGGACGCTTGCGCGAGCGCAACATCGGCCTGCTGCAAGTCCGGGTCGACGGTGAACAATGGCGCGCCTTGCGTGACCGCATCGCCTTCGCGCACAGACAAGGTTTCTACCCGGCCGTTTTCATCGGGGCTCACAAAAATCAGATCGGCTTCGACCCAACCCTGGAAGGTGTTGTCGTTCGAGCTGCCGCAGCCAGCGAGCATGGCTGCAAGCGCAATCACAAAAGCAATACGGCGGATCATTCCGCCCTCCCGTCATTCAAGATGATATCGAAATGGGCTTTCATCAGCGCACGCGGATCGAGCGGCTCAAAACGATCGAACAGCCCGTTCCAAAGGATCGCAACCAGGCCCGGAGACACGAGCAACTGCGGAAATTTGACGAACACATCGCTCTTGAGCTCGCCGCGCTCGACGGCGCGGCGCAGAACGCCGCGAAACGCCTCGAGAATTCGCGACAGCACTTCGCGATAGTAGAACTCTGCAAGCTTGGGAAACCGCGGGCCTTCGCTGATGATCAGGCGGATCACATCCTTGCGGCGCGTACCGTAGATTTCGCGCACAAACATCTCGATCATCTGATCGGCGATCACGCGCAACGGCACGTCAGCACTGCGCGGCATGCTCGAAGGCCCCGACCACCGGCGTGAGCTGCCAGCGGATCAGCTCCTGGAACAAGCGTCTCCTTGTCGGCGAAGTAGAGATAGATCGTGCCTTTGGCGACGCCGGCGCGGCGCGCCACGTCTTCGAGCCGGGCGGCCTCGAAACCGTGTCCGGAAAACTCCTCGAGCGCCGCCGCCAGAATGGCATCGCGCCGCTCGGCGCTTCGTTTGGCGCGTGAACTCTCGCGGCGGCGCGGATTTCGCGGCGCGCGGTGCTGGAGGTTTACGGCTTTTCGTGACGGTCTTTGACATGATCATAAATATGACTGACTGGTCAGTCATATTTATGGCACGACAAAGCCGGACGCAAGAGTCCGGCCATTGATAATCAAAGAAACCGGGGAATATATCGTGTCTACAGTAGGCTTAGCGTCTCAGCCCTTTGAGTCGCAGATCCAGGCACGGATGACGCAATCCTTGCCGCCGTTCTTGTAGCAGAACTTGAGTGCGGTGTTCTGCGCTTCGCCGAGCCGCGGCGCGTTGGCAAAGCCGTTGGGTCCGCAGGGCTTGCGTCCATCGATGGCATAAGCGACGCAACCCTTTTTGGTGGTCACCACCTGCTTGCAGTCGCCGGAGCATTTCTCGATCGCCGCGGCCTGCGCCGCTTCCGGCGTCGGATAGTCGTAGGCGTAGCCGTAGGCTGCGCACGCGCCGATCGCCAGTGCTCCCGCGGCTTGTCCTGGCGCAACCCCCGCCAACATCAAGACCACGGCGCTCGCTGCGCTCAAGCTGGTGCGATAAATGGTGCGCATGGCTATCCCCCGGACGGCCAGCATCTAAGCGGGAAGTCGTTAAACGCGGGTAACAGGATCCTGCAAAAAGCGGCCGTTAACCACGTTCGATCTCGGCCTTTACGCGCGTCAGAGCGTCGGGCGTGTCGACGTCAACCAACACAGCGTTGTCGGTGACAGGCACCTCGGCCACGGCCTCCGGATAGCGTGCGATCAGGTGACGCGCGCCGACGTCGCCCTCGAGCGTGGCGAGTTCGTGAAAGAAGCGTCGCGACCACACCACCGGGTTGCCGCGCTTGCCGTCGACGGTTGGCACCACGATCAGCGCGCCGCGTTCCGGATCGAACGCAGCCGCCAACCGGTCGATCAACGCCGCGTTGACCTGCGGCATGTCGCCCAGGCAGACGATCGCGCCGTCGACATCGTCCGGCACCGCGGCAAGTCCCGCCTTGACCGACGTGGACAGCCCTTCGGCGAAGTTCGGATTGTGAACGCGCTCGACCTTGAGCCCATCAAGCGTCGCTTCGACCTGGTCGCGCTGATGTCCCGTCACGACGATGACCGGATGCGCGCGCGAGGCCAGCGCTTCCTCGGCCGCGATCCGCACCAGCGGACGGCCGCCGATCTCGGCGAGCAGCTTGTTCGGCCCGCCCATACGGGTCGACCGGCCTGCTGCGAGGATGATCGCGGCGATGCGCCGGCCATCGGCCTTCACCGGCTCGTCGCGCGGCTGCGGCCGCGTCACGATCTCCATGAGCAGACCGCCGACGCCCATGCCGGTGATGTCCGAGCGGGAAACCGGAAGCCCGGCAAGCAGCCGCATCAGCACCCAATCGAAGCCGTTTTCCTTCGGCGAACGCGCGCAGCCCGGCGCGCCGATCACCGGCTGGCCCCGCGCGCTGCCGATCAGCATCAGATTGCCGGGATCGACCGGCATGCCGAAATGCTCGATCCGTCCGCCGATCGCCTCGACCGCCGCCGGAATCACGTCGCGCCGGTCGGCAATCGCGGAAGCGCCGAACACCACGACCAGTTCGGCGCCGTCGTTGAGCACTTCATCGAATGCCTTGGCGAGCGCGGCCTGATCGTGCGGCACGCGGCGCTCCGCGACGATGCTCGCTCCGGCCGGAGCGAGGCGCTCCTGCGTGATCTTCAGCGTCTTGTCCACGACCTTGGCGGCGAGCCCCGGCAACATCGTCGAGATCACGCCGATCTTTTTGATCTTGTAGGGCGCGACGCGGAGGAAGGACGGCTTGGCGACCGCCAGCGCCGCGGCACGCGCGGCGCTATCGACCGCGAACGGAATGATCTTGACCGTCGCGATCATCTCGCCCGGCACCACCGGCTTGAACGCCGGCAGCGTGGCGAACGTGATGGCCTCGTCGACCTGGTTGAGCCGGTCGATGCCGTCCTTGTCGACGACCAGCACGCCGGCCGTTTCGGCGAACAGGTTGGCGCGGCCGGTGAAGGCGCGATCGACCCGCACGCCCTGCCCCGCCACCGCTGCGGCAATCGAAGCCGCGGCCTCGTCCTCCGACACGTCGCCGGGCTCGAGCCTCGCGACCACGATCTGCGCGATGCCGGCCGTCTCGAGCGCCTTGACCTCGGCAGGCCCGATCAGCGTGCCCTTCTTGAGCACCAGCGAGCCCTGGCGGATGGTGTGCACGGCGGTCGCGCCCAGCGCCTCGTGCGGCGAGACCGGACCAAACTTCATGCCGCTTCCGTCTGCCGCAACCGCGCGGTGATTTCGGCCATGATCGCGACCGCGATCTCGGCCGGCGACACCGCGCCGATGTCGAGACCGATCGGCGAATGGATGCGGCCGATCTCGTTGTCGGTGAAGCCCGCGCTCCTCCTTGAGGCGCGCGACGCGCCGCGCATGGGTCTTCCGCGAACCGAGCGCGCCGATGTAAAAGCAGTCGCTTCTTCAGCGCCAGCGTCGAGGCCCGGATCGTCGATCTTCGGATCGTGGGTCAGCGCGACGAACGCCGTGTAGCGGTCGATGCCGATCGGCGGCAGCGCGACGTCCGGCCATTCGGCGATCACCTTCACGTCCGGAAAGCGCTCGACGCTGGCGAACGCGGTGCGCGGATCGACGATCGTCACGTCGTAGCCGAGGAGCTGACCCATCGGCGCCAGCGCCTGGCTGATGTGCACCGCGCCGGTGATGACGAGCTTCGGCGACGGCACGTGAACCGTCAGGAACACCTTGCCTTCCGGCGTTTCCTCGATGCCGCTCTTGCGCAGTTCTGCAGATGTTTTTCCAGCACGCTCTTGAGCGGATCGGCCGCGACATCCTTCGCCGTCACCAGGCGCTGCGCGCCGCTGTCCTGATTGGTGACGACGATCGCAGCGCGGCGCGCCGCGCGCTCCTCGTTCAGCGCTTTGAGAATATCGAGGCGCATTACTCAACCTTCTCGACGAACACCCGGATGGTGCCGCCGCAGGACAACCCGACCTTCCAGGCGGTCTCGTCGGCGACGCCGAACTCCAGTGTCTTCGGCTTGCCGCTCTCGATCACGTCGATCGCCTCGGTGACCACCGCGCCTTCGACGCAGCCGCCCGACACCGAGCCCAGGAAATTGCCCTGATCGTCGATCACCAGATTGGAGCCGACCGGACGCGGGCGCCGAGCCCCAGGTCTCCACCACCGTGGCCAGCGCCACGCCGCGGCCCGCCTTCTTCCAATCCTCGGCGGCTTTGAGGATGTCCTCGTCGCGAGCCAGCATTTTAGGTCTCCTTGGCGCATGGTCCGGAAAGTCCGGTCCGCGCCGTTATATACGATCAGATATTACGCCACCCTAGCCAGCCATGTCTTCGGGATCGACATGCCTGCCATGCTCCGACAGCGCGCGGCACAGCTCCGCCATCGACTCCAGATTGTGGATCGGCCGCAGTTCGTCAACATGCGGCAGCATGACCTTGATGCCGCGGGCCTTGGCCTCGAAGCCCTCGAAGCGCAGCAGCGGATTGAGCCAGATCAGCCGCCGGCACGAGCGATGCAGCCGGTCGATCTCGAAGCCGAGCCGCGCGTCGGGATCGCGCTCCAGTCCGTCGGTGAACAGCAGCACCACCGCGCCCTGGGTCAGCACGCGGCGCGCCCACAGCTTGTTGAAATGCGCAAACGAGGTCGCGATCCGCGTGCCGCCCGACCAGTCGAGCACCGACGCCGAGCAGGCGGCGAGCGCCTCGTCGGGGTCCTTCTCCTTGAGCGCGCGGGTGACGTTGGTGAGCCGCGTGCCGAACAGGAAGGTCGAGACGCGCTTTCGCTCGTCGGTGATGGCGTGCAGGAAATGCAGGAACAGCCGCGTGTACTGGCTCATCGAGCCGGAGATATCGAGCAGCGCCACGATCGGCGGCATCCGCGTCTTGCGGCCGCGGTACTTGAGATCGATCACCGCGCCGCCGGCCTTCAGGCTCGAGCGCAGCGTGCGGCGCAGGTCGATGCGATGGCCGTGCGGATTGGGCGCGAGCCGCCGCGTCTTCACCTCGTCGAAGCCCAGCACCAGTTGCTTGATCGCGTCCTTGGCGGCCGCGATCTCCGCCGCGGTCATCTGCGCGAAGTCCTTCTTCTCCAGCACCTCGCGGTCCGACACGGTGAAGCGCGCGTCGATCTCGTACTCGTCCTTCTCGCGCTCCTGTCTTCTCGGCGCCGGAGAACAGCGCGTCGAGCACGCGCTGCGACGCCGCCGGCTGCTCCGCGACCGGCGTGCCGGACATTTCCGGCGCCATCATCGCCATCAACTGCTCGAGATAGCCGCGCTTGCGGAAGAAAATCTTGAACGCCTGGTCGAACAGGATCGAATGGTCGTGCCGCTTCACGAACACCGCGTGCAGCGTCCAGTAGAAATCGTCGCGCGTGCCGACGCCGGCGGCGCGCACCGCGGTCGAGCGCATCGAGCACCGACCCGGGACCGACCGGAATGCCGGCGGCGCGCAGCGCGCGCGCGAAGTAGACGATGTTCTCGGCGAGCTTGCCTTGCGGTTGTCCTGCATCGGATCACTCCGCCGCCCTCAGCTCCGCCTGCACCTGGTCGAGCAATTCCTTGACCTTGCCGCCTTCGAGCTTGGCGATGTCGTCCTGATACTTCAGCAGCACGCCGAGCGTGTCGGACACCGTCGCCGGATCGAGCGCCACCGCGTCGAGCTCGGAGAGCGCGGTCGCCCAGTCGAGCGTCTCGGCGACGCCCGGCGACTTGAACAGATCCTGCTTGCGCAGCGTCTGCACGAAGCCGACCACCTGCTCCGACAGTTTCTTGCTGATGCCCGGCACCTTGGCGCGCACGATCTCCAGCTCACGCGCCGCGTTCGGATAGCCGACCCAGTGATAGAGGCAGCGGCGCTTGAGCGCGTCGTGGATTTCGCGGGTGCGATTGGACGTGATGACGACGATGGGCGGATGCTCGGCCTTGACCGTGCCGAGCTCCGGGATGGTGACCTGGAAATCGGCCAGCACTTCGAGCAGGAACGCCTCGAACGCCTCGTCGCTGCGGTCGAGTTCGTCGATCAGCAGCACCGGCGCGCCGGCCGGATCGGGCTCCAGCGCCTGCAGCAGCGGCCGCTTGATCAGGAAGCGCTCGGAGAACACGTCGTGCTCGATCCGCTCGCGGTCGCGCTCGCCCTGCGCCTCCGCGGCGCGGATCGCGATCATCTGCGCGGCGTAGTTCCACTCGTAGACCGCCGAGGCGACGTCGAGGCCCTCGTAGCATTGCAGGCGGATCAGGCGGCGGCCGAGCGTCGACGCCAGCACCTTGCTGATCTCGGTCTTGCCGACGCCCGCCTCGCCTTCGAGGAAGATCGGCCGGCCCATCTTGAGCGCCAGGAACAGCACGGTCGCGAGCGACCGGTCGGCGAGATAGTCGGCCCCGGCGAGCAGGTCGAGGGTGGCGTCGATCGAGGCCGGAACGGCTTTGGTCGTGTTCTGTTTCATGCGCGGCAATCTACTCCGTGGCAGCCATATTTGTCCCGGTTCCGGGCCTTGCGTCCCTGCATGGCCCACCTTCAACCAATTCCAGGAAATACCCAGAAGGCATATGGGTTATCAGGATGTCGGAGCCACCACCGAGGAGAAATAAAATGCGCGTTTCATCGCGTCTCGCCTTCTCCTGCATTGTGGTCCTGCTGCTGGCGGGACCGGCCGCGGCCGGGGTGAAGGTCAGCTTCGCAGACCCCAAGCGATTTGCCGACGCCGACCTGCGCGGCGTCGATGTCGTCAAGGACCTGAGAACTTATTTCCAGCGTCTCGGCAGCCGGCTCGACCGCGGCATAGACCTGAGCGTGACCGTGCTCGATATCGACGCGGCCGGGTTCGACATGTCGACGCGCGGCCCGAGCAGCTATCGAGTCTTGAGCGGCGCCACCTGGCCGAAGATCAAGCTGCGCTACGCGCTCACCAAGAACGGCAAGGTCGTCGCATCCGGCGAGGAATGGATCACGGACCAGATCTATCGCGCCCACGCCGGCATGGCGTCGTCCAGCGATCCGCTGCGCTACGAGAAGAATATGCTCGACGACTGGTTCAGCGCGCGCTTCGCCAGCCACATGCGCGCCGCCAGCCGCTGACCAAGCGATCGAAGGCGGCTACGCGGCAGCGAGCGCCCGGCGGGCCAGCACGCCGACCAGATGCGCGCGGTATTCCGCGCTGGCATGGATGTCGGAGTTCATGCCGTCGGCGGGCACGGTGATGCCTTCGATCGACTTCGGCGAGAAACGCTTCTTGAGCGCTTCCTCGAACGACTTCACGCGGAACACGCCGTTCGAGCCGGCGCCGGTCACCGCCACGCGAATGTCCGAGCCGCGCTTCGACACGAACACGCCGACCAGCGCGAAGCCCGAGGCCGGGTGCTTGAACTTCTGGTAGGCCGCCTTCTTGGCGAGCGGGAAGCTGACCTTGGTGATGATCTCGTCGGGCTCGAGCGCGGTCGAGAACATGCCGGTGAAGAAATCGTCCGCCGCGATGCGCCGCTTGTTGGTGATGATGGTGGCGCCGAGGCCGAGGCAGGCCGCCGGATAGTCGGCGTTCGGATCGTTGTTGGCGACCGAGCCGCCGATGGTGCCGCGATGGCGCACGTGCGGATCGCCGATCGAGCCGGGCACGCCGGCGAGCGCGGGCAGCGCCTCCTGCAGCTCCTTCGATGCGGCCACTTCGGAGTGCCGCGTCATCGCGCCGATCACGGCGGAGCGGCCCTTGATCTCGACGCCGGAGAGGCCCTCGACCGTGTTGATGTCGATGATGTCGGACGGGCTTGCGAGCCGCAGCTTCATCACCGGGATGAGCGAATGGCCGCCGGCCAGCACCTTCGCCTCCGGGAACTTGGCGAGCAGATTGGCCGCCTGCCGGACCGTGGTGGGACGGTGATATTTGAATGCGTACATCGTTCAGTCCTTAAAATTCCGGTTCGATCGTTCGGAAATGAAGATTACGCGGCCGCGGAGCGCCCTTCATGGCCTTGGCGCCGGCCGCGATCGCTTTGACGATGTTGTGGTAGCCGGTGCAACGGCACAGGTTGCCGTCGAGCTCCTCGCGGATGGTGTGCTCGTCGAGCTCGTTGCCCTTGCGGTAGACCATGTCGACCGCCGCCATGACCATGCCGGGCGTGCAGAAGCCGCACTGCAGGCCGTGGTTCTCGCGGAACGCCTCCTGCATCGGATGCAGCGGGCCGTCCGGCGCGGCGAGGCCTTCGATGGTGAGGACGTTGGAGCCTTCGCACTGGACGGCGAGCGTCGTGCAGGACTTCACCGCCTTGCCGTCGAGATGAATGACGCAGGCGCCGCACTGCGAGGTGTCGCAGCCGACGTGGGTGCCGGTGAGCCGGAGACTTTCGCGAAGGTACTGGACCAGGAGGGTGCGGACATCGACGTCCGCGCTGACGGCTTTTCCGTTCACCGTCATCGATACGGTAGGCATAGATACTTCCTCCTCAACCAATCCGGGTCTAACGGCCCGTTTTGACCCCGTGAACTCAAGCCGGGGAAATAAAACGGCACGAAACTGGACGTTTTTCGCTCAATTCCGTCTTTGGAACAAGAGCAACTTGAGACGCGGCGGCATCGCGGGTCAAGGGCGGGAACGGCAGATCAGCCCTTCACCGCCGCCGCGAAGCGCACGAAGAAATCGTCGGCCATCTTCTTGGCCGCCCCGTTGACCAGACGCTGGCCGAGTTGGGCAAGCTTGCCGCCGATCTGCGCCTCGACGTTGTAGGTCAGCAGCGTGCCGCCATCCTTGTCGGTGAGGTTCACCGAGGCGCCGCCCTTGGCGAAGCCGGCCACGCCGCCGTCGCCCTCGCCGGAGATCTTGTAGCCGTTGGGCGGGTCGAGATCGGTGAGCCGGACCTTGCCTTTGAAGCGGGCCTTCACCGGCCCGATCTTGTTGGTGGCGACCGCCTGGAACTCGTTCTCGCCGATCACGTCCAGGGTCTCGCAGCCCGGAATGCAGGACTTGAGCACCGCCGGGATCGTTGAGCATCGCCCAGACCTTCTCCCGCGGCGCCGCGAGCTGCTGCTCGCCCGTCATCACCATCGCCATCGTCGGTACCCTTCATCAATTTGCCCAGGAAACGTTTCAGCCGGCCGGCGGCCAGGCCGCAATCGGCCCCGCTCGAAACGTGGTTAACGCTGAACCTAGGCGCTTTTGCTTCATTCGCAAAGGGTGGCCAAAACGCCGCCCATTCGGGCCGCAATTTGGGGTTGGCGCGGGACGCCCGGGGGAATAAACGTTTGCCCGGCTATGACCGACCCGCTGTTCCCTTCATCGCTGCTGGCGCCGCTGTACTCGAGCGACGAGATGCGCGCCGTGCTCGACGACCGCGCGCGCGTGCAGCGCATGCTGGACTTCGAGGCGGCGCTGGCGCGCGCCGAGGCCGCGGTCGGCATCGTGCCGGCGGGCCATGCCGGCACCATCGCCGAAGCCTGCCAGGCCGAGCACTACGATCTCGCGCGCACTGGCGGAAGGCACCGATCGCGGCCGGCAATCTCGCCATCCCGCTGGTCAACGCGCTGACCGCCGAGGTCGCCAAGCGCAGCAAGAAGGCCGCCGGCTTCGTCCATTGGGGCGCGACCAGCCAGGACGTCATCGACACCGCGATGGTGCTCGAACTGCGCGCCGTGATCGACGCGCTGTTCAAGGACCTCGACCGCGCCACCAAGGCGCTTCACCACGCTCGCCGGCAAGCACCGCCGCAACATGACGATGGCGCGCACCCTGCTGCAGCAGGCGCTGCCGATGCCGTTCGGCCTCAAGCTCGCGGGCTACGCCGCGGCGCTGGCGCGCTCGCGCGACCGGCTGCGCCGGCTGCGCAAGGAAGCTCTGGTGCTGCAATTCGGCGGCGCCGCCGGCACGCTCGCAGCGCTCGGCGACAAAGGCCTCGACGTCTCCGAACGGCTCGCCGCGCTGCTCGACCTCACCGTGCCCGACGCACCCTGGCACAGCCACCGCGACCGCCTCGCCGAAGTCGCCGCCGCGCTCGCGATCCTCGCCGGCACCTGCGGCAAGATCGCCCGCGACGTGGCGCTGCTGATGCAGAGCGAAGTCGGCGAAGCGTTCGAGCCGTCGGCGCCGGGCCGCGGCAGCTCCTCGACGCTGCCGCACAAGCGCAACCCGGTCGGCGCCGCGACGGCGCTTGTCGGCCGCGATGATCGCGCCCAATCTCGCCGCCACCATCCTCAACGCGCAAATCCAGGAGCACGAGCGCGCGGTCGGCGGCTGGCAGGCGGAATGGGTCGACCTTCCCCGCGCTGGCGCTGGTCGTGTCCGGCACGCTGCGCGCCGTGGTCGACATCGCCGAAGGCCTCGACGGTCGACGTCGAGCGCATGAAGGCCAATCTCGAAGCGAGCGGCGGCCTGGTGCTGGCCGAGGCAGTGTCGTTCGCGCTCGCCGAGAAGCTCGGCCGCGCCGAGGCGCACGAGCTGGTCGCCGAACTGATCCGTCAGGCGGCCAACGACAAGCGCGCCTTCAAGGACGTGGTCGCGGAGAGCGACAAGGTCAAAGCGCACCTCAAGCGCCATGAGATCGAGCGGCTGTTCATGCCGAACCACTATCAGGGCTCGGCGCAGACCTTCATCGACCGGCTGGTTGCGTCGGCGCAGGGCCGCACGATCCGGCGCAGCAGCAGCGTGGCCATCTCACCGAGCCGAAGATGCCGACCGCACGCGCGGACCATCTGTCGGCGATCTCCAGCGCGACGTCGCGCGATCAAGGCATCGGCCATCGCGGGCGAACCACGCCGACCGCGCAGGCCTGATCGTTGCCGCTGCAGCCCGCCCAATCGCTGGGCCAGGCGGTGGCCGCAGCATCCGCGCTGATCGATCAAACGATTTCCGAACTGACCAAGCCCGTCGCGGCCTCGCAGCCCGCCGACGCTCGCGCCACGGCCGAGCCGCGCGCCAGCGGTCGGCATCGAGCCCGCGCCGGCCAATCGTCGCGTCGACGCCGAGCGCCGTGCAGCCAGCCGCGTGTCAGCGCCGGAGCCTGATGCCCGAACCGGCTGCGCCCGCGACGCCGCCGAGCCTGCGCCCGCCGTGGTCGCCGACGCGCCGTCCATCGAGCAGCCGGACGAAGAGCCGGGCGCGTTGCTGGAAGTGTTCGCGCGCGCCGCCGAGAACGAGAACGATCAGCAGCCCGAGCCTGCCGAGCCAAAGCACAAGACGGCCTGACCTTCCGTTATCGCAGAGCTGCGCGGCTCGACGCCGAGCCCAAGCCCGTGCGATTGGTGCTAGGCTTTCCGAACGAATGAACCACCACGCGAGGAAACGATGCCCACGATCAAGGCTGACGACGGCTGCCCGCTCTATGTCGAGGTCGAAGGTCCGGCCAACGCGCCGGTCGCTGATCCTGTGCAACTCGCTCGGCACCAACCTGCACATGTGGGACGAGCAGGCGAAGACCTGGGCGCAGCATTTCCGCCTGGTGCGCTACGACCGCCGCGGCCACGGCAAGTCCGGCGTGCCGAAGGGCCCCTACACGATGGACCGGCTCGGCCGCGACGTGCTGGCGATCGCCGACCATCTCGGCATCAAGACATTCAACTGGTGCGGCCTGTCGATGGGCGGCATGGTCGGGCAATGGCTCGGCGCCAACGCGCCGGACCGCGTCGAGAAGCTCGTGCTCTCCAACACCAACTACTACTACGCCGACAAGCAGCCGTGGAACGACCGCATCAAGTTCGTGCAGGAGAAGGGCCTCGAGCGCGCTGGCCGACACGCAGATGGAGCGCTGGTTCACCAAGCCGTTCCGCGACAGCGGCGCAGCGGGCACCGACAAGATCAAGGCGATGTTCCTCGGCACCAAGCCGGACGGCTTCATCGCCTGCTCGCGAGGCGGTGCGCGACATGGACTTCCGGCAATCGACGCCGCGCATCACCGCGCCGACGCTGGTGATCGTCGGCAGCCAAGGACCCGGCGACGCTGCCGGAATGGGGCGCCGAGATCCAGAAGATGATCAAGGGCGCCAAGATCGTCTCGCTCGAGGCCGCGCACATTTCCAACGTCGAGCAGCCCAAGGCCTACACCGAGGCGGTGCTGAACTTCCTCAAGTAGCAGCGAGGAGATCGCCATGGACGAGAAGGAACGTCTTGCGCGCGGCATGAAGATGCGGCGCAAGGTGCTCGGTGCCGCCTGGGTCGACCGCGCGGACGCCAACCGCAATGCGTTCAATTCCGAGTGGCAGGACTTCATCACGCGCTCGCCCTGGGGCGAAGTCTGGACGCGGCCGCATTTCGACGAGCGCACCCGCCGCATGCTGGTGATGGGCACCATGATCGCGCTCGGCCGCTGGGAGGAGTTCAAGCTGCACGTGCGCGCCGCGCTGACCGAAGGCGGCTTCTCCGCCGACGACATCAAGGAAATCATCCTGCAGCAGGCCGTCTATTGCGGCGTGCCGGCCGGCAACCACGCCTTCAAGGTGGCCGAAGAGGTGCTCAAGGACGCCGGCAAGCTGGCCTGACGCCATTTTTCCAGCCCCTGGCCTGAACCGATTGGCCTCGCTGCGACTTATCGTCCGCGGAACCGCGGAAGCACAGCCATGCCCGAAATCCGCAAGGGAATGCCCGACGTTCAGCTGACGCGCGAGGAGTTCGCGCGCGCGCTTCCGCGCAGCGTTTTGTCGATCCGGCCTTCGAGCCGCTCGACGACTGCCATCGACCGCATCGCCGACGCGGCCTGGGACGCCTACGACGATTCCCGCAAGGCGCCGCACACCCGCAAGGCCGGCGCAGGCTACGCCGATCCGGACTACGACCTGTCGGTCGACTGGATCGAAGCGAGCCGCAAGATCAAGGAGGCCGAGCAGCGGCAGAAGGACCCTGCGTCGCCGTCGCGCATCCTGCTGATCAACGGCGCGGCGCGCAGCGAGCACACCTGCCCCGGCGAAATGTCCAAGACATTCCGGCTGGCCGATGATCGCGCGCGAAGTTTTCGAGCGCGAAGCGCGGCCTCGAAATCGAAGACCTCGATCTCAGCCGCCTCACCTCCGAATACGGCCGCAACATCTATCCCTGCAAGACCTGCGTCTCGACCGCGATGCCGCTCTGCCACTGGCCGTGCTCCTGCTATCCCAACCACGCGCTCGGCCAGGTGCAGGACTGGATGAACGACATCTATCCGATGTGGGCCGCCGCGCACGGCGTCATGATCCTCTGCCCGGTGAACTGGTATCAGACGCCGAGCGTGCTCAAGCTGATGATCGACCGTCTGGTCTGCGCCGACGGCGGCAATCCCGATCCGACCTCGACGCAAGGCAAGAAGGCGGCGCTGGCGAAAGAGATCGAGCTGAAAGGCTGGCACTACCCGCGTCACCTCGCCGGCCGTGTGTTTTCCGTCGTGGTGCACGGCGACGCCGCCGGCGCCGAAGCCGTGCAGGACGCGCTGACCGCCTGGCTCACCGACATGGGATTGATCGGCGCCGGCCATCTGTCGCAGGTCGGCCGCTACGTCGGCTACATGGAGCCGTACGCGACCAGCCACGACGCGCTCGACAGGGATGACGCGTTTCAGGAGGAGACGCGCAACGCGGCGCGTTCGCTCGTCGAAGCGGTGAAGCTGATGCGGCGCGGCGAGCTGAAACAGCCCGACGCCAAACTGCGCGAGCCGCGGCCGAAGTACCTGCGGAGCTAAGGGCTCTTATCCGCCCCTGCCCTCGCGGAACTCCTGCGGCGTCATGCCGGTCTGCTTGCGGAAGAACCGCGCGAAGTGCGACGGGTCGGCGAACGCGAGATCGTGCGAGATTTCCTGGATCGGCTGGCCGGTGAAGACGAGCTGGCGCTTGGCTTCGGTCAGCACGCGCTGCCGGATCAGGTGACCGGCGGTGACGCCGCTCACGCGCTTGACGTGATCGTTGAGCCGGTCCGGCGTCATCGCGAGTTGCTCGGCATAGAAGCTGATCAGCCGCTGCTTGCGGAAATGCTCGTCGACCAGCCGGCGCAACGCCTCGACGGTCGAATCCGCCGCCGCCAGCGTCACCGCCCCGGTGCGGGCGCGGCTCGCGGCGAGCCGCGCCACCTCGATCGCGATCAACGCGAGCAGGCCACGCATCGCGAGACGAAAGCCCTCGCGGGCGAGAAAGCTTTCCTCGTTGAGATCGGCGCAGAGCGCGGACAGCCGCTTCATCTCGGGCACGCCGTCGAGCGGCAGCACCGGATCGGCGGCGAGCGCCGTGAGCCGCTTCAAGCGCCTCGCCGGAGCGCTCGCCGAGCGCCGTGGCGACGTCCTCGGTGAAGCTCACCACCCAGCCGTCGGTCTGCCGCGGACGGAAGCGGAAGCCGTGCGCGATGGTCGGCGGCACCAGGATCGCGGCCGGCGCCTCGAACGGCAGCGTCGCCGCCTCGAAGGTCATCTCGCCGCCGCCGGCTTCGATCACCAGGATCTGGAACAGGTTGCGGTGGCGGTGCGCGCGAATGAGCCAGTCGTGCACCGAGGAGCGCGACGCGATGGTCTCGACATGGATGAAATCGAACGCCTGATCGTCCGGCGGATCGCCGTAGAGATGAAACAGCGGCAGTGCCGTGACCGTGGCCATGCCTCAGCATACGCCGGCGCACGGCCCAAGGTAATCGCGGCCAGGCTGTATCGGGAGTTGATAGCGTGGAAAAAGCGAAGCCCCGCCGCCAGGCGGGGCTTCGGCTTCCAGCGCTTGCGACCAGTTAGCGATTGTGATCGCTCGGCTTCTGGCCGCCCTGCTGCTGGCCGGGTTTCTGCCCGCCTTGCTGCTGCTGGCCGGGCTTCTTCTGATCCCAATCCTGCCCGCCCTGCTGCTGACCGGGCTTCGGATTGTTCTGCTGTTGCTGGTTCGGATTCTGGTTCTGAGGCACTGTTTTCTCCTTACGGACGAATAGGCCCCTGAAATAAACGCGCAGCGTGAGATCGTCGTTCCCTGAACAGGGGGACGATTTGGCGGCAAAACCGTGACGATGGAACTTTGCCTAAACCTGCTTGTAGGCGCGGTCGTGATAGACCAGCGCGGCGCCGGGCGGACCGGAGTGGATCGCCTCGACGATGCCGAAATAGACGTCGTGCGAGGCCACCGACTTCACCTCGGTGACGCGGCAGTCGAACGCCACCACCGCGGAACTGAGCACCGGCGAGCCGGTCGTCAGCGTGGTCCACTGCCCGTTGTCGAAGCGCTGCTCGCGCGCGACCTTGGTGCGGCCGGCGAACGTGTCGGCGATGATCTCCTCGCCGGCGCGCAGCGTGTTGACGCAGAACACGCCGTTGCCGCGCAGCACCGGCATGCTGGACGCGCCGCGGTTGAGGCACATCAGCAGCGTCGCGGGTGAGTCCGAGACCGAGCAGACCGCCGTCGCGGTGAAGCCGCTCTTGCCGGCCGGGCCGTCGGTGGTGACGACATGAACGGCGGCGCCGAGCCGGCACATGGCGTCGCGGAACGGCTGGACGTCCACCGTCTTCAGCTTCGCCACCGCCGCAAAGGCGCCGGCCATGTCGTCGTGTTGGTCCGACCAGCTCATGAAAACGCAATCTAGTGGGTCATCGGGTGGGATGGAACCCACTCAGAGCGCAGAGCTGCCAGTACCGGCTTTCCCGTCGCCGGGATTGAGCCAGGCGTCGTTGACCCAGCCGTTCTCGTCGTAGTCCGCCATGCACTGCTCGGCGAAGCCGATCATGCGGTCGTAGGCGCCGGAGCCCTTGGCGTTGAGCATGGCGTGGATGCGGATGTCCTCGTGGTTGCCGGCGTAGTTGCGCTCGTAGAGCTCGTGACGGCCGCCGAACTCGGTGCCGACCGCGTCCCACAGCAGCTTCATGATCTTGATGCGCTCCTTGTAGTCGATGCCGTAGGAGCCGCGCACCAGCTTCTTGAGATGCGGCTCGATCGCCGGATTCTTGAAGTCCTTGGACGACGACGGCAGGTAGATCAGCGACGAGGCGACGATCTTCTCCACGATCTCGCGCACGCGCGCGAAGGCGTCACCGGCGAACACGCGATAGGCGGAGCCGGACTGCGCGTTGGGCAGCACGGTGTCGCCGACCCATTTGGTCGGTTGTCCGGCCATCGCGTCGGACAGCGCCCAGAACAGATTGCGCCACGCGATCACCTCGCCGAGCATCGCCTGGTTGCCGCGGAATTCGTCGGAGCCCGCCGCGCGCAGCGCCTTGGCGATGATGCCGACCATGAAATCGAGCTTCACCGCGAGCCGCGTGCAGCCCTGGAACTGGTAGCCGGCGAGAAAGCCGGAGCGCGGATAGAACGTCTTGATGATCTCGATGTTGCGGTGGATCAGCACGTTCTCCCAGGGGATGAACACGTTGTCGAACACGAAGATCGCGTCGTTCTCGTCGAACCGCGACGACAGCGGATAGTCGTAGGGCGTGCCGAGCACGCTCGCCATCATCTCGTAGGAATTGCGGCAGATCAGCTTCACGCCGGGCGCATTCATCGGCGTGATGAACATCACCGCGAGCGCCGTGTCGTTGATCGGGATCGCGGCGTTCTGGCCGAGGAAATTGTAGTGCGTGAACGCCGCCGACGTCGCCACCACCTTGGCGCCGGAGACGTAGATGCCGGCGTCGGTTTCCTTCTGGATGGTGATGAAGACGTCCTTCACCTCGTCGGCCGCCTTCATGCGGTCGACCGGCGGGTTGACGATGGCGTGGTTCATGAACAGCACGTGATTCTGCGAGCGCGCGTACCAGCGCTTGGCGTTGTCGGCGAACGTCTCGTACATCGAGAAATTGGCGCCGAGCGTGTTCATCAGCGACGCCTTGTAGTCGGGCGTGCGGCCCATCCAGCCGTAGGTCATGCGCGCCCAGTGCGCGATCGCCTCGCGCTGGCCGAGCAGATCCTCGCGCGACTTGGCGACGCGGAAGAATTTGTGGGTGAAGGTGCCCGAGCCGGTGTCGGTCGGGCAGGTCAGCACCGCCTTCTGCTTGTCGTCGTGCAACGCGTCGTAGAGCCGCGCGATCGAGCGCACCGCGTTGCGGAACGCCGGATGCGTGGTCACGTCGTCGACCTTCTCGCCGTAGATGTAGACCTCGCGGCCGTCGCGCAGGCTGTCGATGTACTGCTGGCCGGTGAAGGGCTGCGCCGCGCCGATCACGTCTTCTGGTTTTTGCCGGTCCATTCGATCTCTCCACTGGCCTGTCAGTCCACCATGCCGCGTCGAAAGAACTTAGCCAACGCTCCGCCCGCCGGTTGTTTAGAGACGTTCGGCGCCCGTCTTTCCCTTTTTCCGTTTCCCCTGAGGGGATGGAGCGCCGGGAGGCGCCAGGGCGGATCGCCGCCCTTAGACCGCAGGCTGACGAGGCCTGCCGGGCGGACCTTGCGGTCCGCCAAGCGCACCCACGGCGATACTCCCCGTTACCGGGGGTCGCCGCTTTCGGGGTGCGCGCGGCCAATGACGTAGGCCGCTGCGCCTCCCGGCGCTCCATTGCGGCGTCCAATATGAGGGACGCCGGCCCCGCTCCGTCATCAAGCATCGCGATCGACGACGCCCTCGATTGAACGTGGCGCGATCAATATGGGGGCAGATTCAAGGGCGGGGATAACTTTATTTTCCGCCGCAATCAGGCCGCGCGCACGGTCCGCAGGAAATTCTCGACCTGGGCCTTGAGGGTATTGCCTTCGGCGGCGAGCTGGCTGGCCGCCGAGAACACCTGGCTCGCCGCGACGCCGGTTTCGCTGGCGTCGGATTCCAGGTTCCTGATCTTGACCGTGACGTTGTCGGTGCCCTGCGCCGCTTCCTGCACGTTGTAGGCGATCTCGCGGGTCGCGGCGTGCTGCTCCTCGACCGCGGACGTGATCAGGGTTGCGATCTCGGAGACGCGCTGGATGATCGACCCGATGTCCTTGATCGCGGCGACCGAATCCCGCGTCACATCCTGGATGTCGGCGATCTGCTCCGCGATTTCCTCGGTGGCCTTGGCGGTCTGGCTGGCCAGCGTCTTCACCTCGGCCGCCACCACCGCAAAGCCGCGGCCGGCCTCGCCGCTGCGCGCCGCTTCGATGGTCGCGTTGAGCGCCAGCAGGTTGGTCTTCTGCGCGATGCCGGTGATGAGACCCAGCACGTGGCCGATGCGGTCGGCGGCCTGCGTCATCTGCGCGATCCGCGCGTCCGTGGTCGCCGCGCTGCGAACCGCATCGTTGGCGATCTGACGGGATTGCTGGGCCTGCTCGCCGATCTCGGCGATCGAGGCCGCGAGCTGATCCGACGCGACCGCCACCGAGCGCACGTTCTTCGACGCTTCGGTCGCCGCGACCGACACCGAATTGGCGAGACCGTGGGTGACGTCCGCGGTCTGCGTGAGCGACTTGGCCGTGCCCTGCAACTCGCCGGACGCCGAGGACACCGCCTTGACGATCGCGCCGACCGCCTTCTCGAAATCGTCGGCCAGACGGTGGGTCTGCTCGCGGCGCGCGCGCGCCGCTTCCTCGAGGGTGCGCTGCTGCTCCGCCTCGAGCTCCTGCATGCGCGACAATGTTGTCGCGGAAGATGCTGGCGGCGCGCGCTGCATCGCCGATCTCGTCCTGCCGGTCCCGATACGGAATCTCGGCGGCGCTGCGCGAGCCGGCCAGGTGAACCAGCACATCGGCGATCCGGCGGATCGGCCGGCGCGATGCTCAGCGAAGACAGGATCGCCACCCCGATCATCACCGCCATCACCAGGAAGCCGGCAATCAGGTTGATCCACGCGGCGCGCGAGATTTCCTTGGCGTTCAGATCGGCGAGATAATCCGCGTGCTGATTGGCGCCGATCGCAACCAGACCCATCGTGTCGCTGGCATCGCCGCGCTGCGGCTGGGCGCGCTCCAGCAGCAGATCGGTCTGCTGCTGGACGGCTCGCGTCTGGGTCTCGACGATCGAGTGGTATCGCGGCGGATATTTCAGCAGCTCTTCGATCGCCGCGCGCTCATCCGGACGGCGCATCATGCCGCGCGACTCCTCGAGCAGCAGGGTCGTCGTGCCGAGCGCATCGAAAATGCGGTTCACCTGCGTGCTGTCGCTCCGCACGAAGCGGCTCCACGACAACAAGGCTCCGCGCATGAACTCCGAGTTGGCCTGCTGGAGATTGCTTTCCAGCGCATGACGGTTGGCGGAGGTGGCGATCGCCGCGCCGTTGATCAGCGTATCGAACGCCCTCGGACCACGCTGCGGCGTCCGCCAGCTGCTGGTCGCGCATCCCGATGATTTCGTGCTGCAGGCGCGCGATCTCCTGCGCGGTGGCGACGTAATCGTTGAACGCCGCCTTGGCCCGCTTCAGAAGCTGCTTGTCCTCGTCCTTGGCGGCGATCGTGACAGCGCCGTCGTAGGCCTGGTTGGCGTCGGCCGCGCGGCTCGCCATCTGCTGCAGAACGAAGTTGACGTCGGCGGACGTGCGCGCGAGCCGCAGAT
Source organism: uncultured Alphaproteobacteria bacterium (assembly GCA_963838595.1). Classification (GTDB taxonomy): domain Bacteria; phylum Pseudomonadota; class Alphaproteobacteria; order Rhizobiales; family Xanthobacteraceae; genus Z2-YC6860. The sequence continues at coordinate 38,153 of CAWIRP010000018.1, read as the reverse complement.
CGCGATCGATGGAAATGAGCTCGTTCAGCTTGATCCTGGCATCGAGCGCGGCCTGCTGAAGGTCGCGGCTGAGCGACACCTGCGCCGTCGATTCCCGCGTCAGATGATTGACGCGGGCCTGGTTGCCGACCATGCCGGCGACCAGAACCAATCCGGCGAACGCGGACAGTCCAAGCTTGGTCCCAATCCGAATTTTCAATTGTACCAGCCGCTGAATTGTTGGGCAGGCAACCAGCTATTAGGCAAAATTCTTTAACAGTTGTTAACACTTCGGCTTCGGTCGAAAAAATACAGGCATCGGTCGGTTTTGAAGCCTCAATCCGATCAATCGGGTCCCCTGCTGCGCACCTTAAAGCTGCTTTGGCCGGAATTCAGCGTCCTGTCCGGCCGGAAAATTCCGTTAGAATGCAGGTGCAACGCCATCGAAATGGCGCCACGGGAGGAACGCACATGACGGCCATCTCACGACGCTCGCTCGTGCTTGGCGCCGTTGCCGCGCCGCTCGCGCAATCCGCCCTCGCGCAGCCCGCCGCGGCAACATCACCAGGATCGTCGTGCCGTTCCCGCCGGGCGGCACGGTCGACCCGATCGCGCGGATGGTGCAGCCCGGGCTGCAGCAGCGGCTCAACACCACCATCATCATCGAGAACAAGCCCGGCGCCTCCGGCAGCCTCGGCGCGGCGCAGGTCGCGAAGTCGCCGCCGGACGGCAGCAACTGGCTGTTCGTGTTCGACACCCACGCGGTCAATCCGTTCCTGCAGAACCTGCCGTTCGACACCGAGAAGGACCTCGAGCCGGTGCTGCTGATCGGCACCGCGCCGAACGTGCTGGCGACGCATCCCGGGCGTCCGTTCAAGACCTTCGCCGACGTGATCGCCGCGGCGAAGGCCAAGCCCGACAGCATCACCTACGGCTCGATCGGCAACGGCAGCCTCGGCCATCTGACCATGGTGCTGCTCGGCCAGCGCGCCGGCGTGAAGATGGTGCACGTGCCCTATCGCGGCGGCGGCCCGCTGATGAACGACGCGCTCGCCGGCCACGTCGATCTGGCGATCGGCAGCGCCGCGCTGGTCACGCCGCAGGTCACGGGCGGCAAGCTGCGCGGCCTCGCGCAGACCAGCGCGAAGCGCGTCCCCGGCCTGCCGGACGTGCCGACCGTGATCGAGAGCGGCTTCCCCGGCTTCGAGTCCTACGCCTGGTGGGGCTCGTTCACCGCCGGCAAGACGCCGCGGCCGCTCGTCGACCGCTTCAGCAAGGCGCTGGCCGACACGCTGAGCGAGCCCGACCATCAAGGAGCGCATCGAGGCGATGCAGATCACCATGGCGCTCGGCGGCCCGGACGTGCAGCGCAAGTTCCTGGCCGACCAGATGAAGCTCTGGGGTCCGGTGGTGAAGGAGCACAACATCAAGGCGGATAGCTGAGCGTGCGCGTTCGTTCCGGAACGGCTGCGTCAGCATGCGGTCGAGCCGCTGCTCCTTCGGATCGCGGAACTGCGGGATGCCGATGGTCATGCCGTCGTGGCCGGCCTGCGGCTCGCGGCGGTAGGTGCCGAACAGCCAGTCCCACCACGGCAGATTGAAGCCGAAGTTGCTGTCGGTCTCCGTGCGCACGATCGAATGGTGCACGCGGTGCATGTCGGGCGTCACCACGATCAGCCGCAGCACGCGGTCGAGCCAGCGCGGCATGCGCGCGTTGGAATGGTTGAACATCGAGGTGGCGTTGAGCGCGACCTCGAAGACGAACACGCCGACCGGCGGAATGCCGAACGCCACGATCACCGCGATCTTGATCGCCAGCGAAATCAGGATCTCGAACGGATGGAAGCGCACGCCGGTGGTCACGTCGATGTCGAGGTCGGCGTGGTGCATGCGGTGCAGCCGCCACAGCAGCGGCACGTGGTGGAACACCCAGTGCTGCGCCCAGATCGTCAAGATCGAGGATGAGAAAGCCGAGGATGGCGCCGACCGAGAGCCGGAACTGCAGCCAGTTGAACAGGCCCCAGCCGCTGCCCGCCGGCAGTCAGCGCGGCGCCGACCGCGGCGGTCGGGATCAGCAGCCGCACCAGCAGCGCATCGACCGCCAGCACGCCGATGTTGCTCGGCCAGCGCTTGAGCCGGCCGACGGCGAGCTGCGCGGCGCGGCGCCAGCACCTCCCAGAGCGCGAGAAGCGCGAACACGGTTGCGAAGATGCCGAGGCGGGCGGCGATTTCGAGAGCCATCGCTCAGCGATAGCAGATTCCGCTAGCGCCTGCTTTCCGCCCGCCGCTCGCGCGACATCGACTGGAAGCGCGCCTTCTGCGCGTCGCTGAGCGACGCGTAGAACTGCTCGTAGGCGGGGCTGACGTTGCTCGCGGCGTAGCGCAGCACGCCGAGCCGGTCCTTGACCGCCTCGAGCCGCTCGGGCGCGGTGCGCGGCGCGTTGGCGGGACAGGTGCTGGCGACGAACTGGGCGAGCCCGAGCGAGGTCTGGCGCAATTGCTCGAGGTGCGCGCGCTGCTCCTTGGTCGGCTGCAGCACGCGCTCGATCTGCGCCTGCGGCCAGTTCGCCACCGGCGCGGCGCAGCCGGCGCTCGGCGTTCGCATCGGCGCGCGCGTGCGACGCGTCGGCGTCCGACCCGATGCGCTCCAGCGCCTGCTTCTGCTCGTCGCTCAGCTGATCGTAGAACGCGCGCAGCGGCCCCTGCACGGTGAGCACCGCCTGCCGCATCGCCGTGAGCCGCGCGATCATCAGGTGCAGCCGCTCCGGCGGCGTCGCCGCCTGCTCGGACGGACAGGCGCTCTCGATGCGCTCGGTGGCGCGCGCCAGCGCCGCGCGAAGCTCGGCGAGCGCCGCCTGCTGCGCCTCGGTCGGGCTGCACGGCCTCGCGGATGCGCGCGACCGTCGCGTCGGCGGCCTTCGGCGCCTCGCTGCCGCAGAGATTTTCCCAGGCGCGCAGGCCATCGTTCGAGGCGCGGCCGGTGGTCTCGCGCGCCGGCGGCACGAACATGCCGTCGATCACGTCGCCGAAGCCGCGCGCCCAGAACTGGTTGTCGTCGCCGGGCAGGCCGAAGGCGTATTCGAACACGCCGTCATAGGCGTGCGGCCAGAACAGCGGTCCGGCCCAGCCGGCGGACGCCGCGCGGGACTGTTCGGGCGCGGGTGCAGCGCGGGATCGATCCGGCGCCGCACGCGCCATTTCCGGACTTGGAGCGGCGGCAGGCCGCTGCCGGAGCCGCTCTGCCTGCACGGCGCGTTCGCGGCGAACCTTGTTGCGTGCCTGGTAGGCGCGGTGCGCCCTCGCCTTCCGGCTGCCGATGGCGGCGCCGGCGATGCCGCCGACGATGGCGAGCGGCATCAGGACCAGGCCCAGGCCGAGCCGCGGCCGCGCCTGCGCGCCCGGCATCGCGATCAGCGAAGCCAACGCAACGCCCAGCACCTTGCCGAGGATTTTCATGACCGGTGTCCTGCCGTGTGCCGAAATAACGCTCTGCACATCGGCCGGTTCCGGTTCGTAACGCCGCAGCGCCGCATTGTCCGGCGTTCCCGCCCCTGCTAAGAGCGCAAACGGTCGCAAGCGCGGCGGATTCGGCGTCACGCGGCCGCCGAAACCGGGGACAGGTCCGGCGCATGGAATATTTCGTCCAGCAGCTCATCAACGGCGTCACGCTCGGCTCGATCTACGGGCTGATCGCGATCGGCTACACGATGGTCTACGGCATCATCGGCATGATCAATTTCGCCCACGGCGACATCTACATGGTGGGCGCGTTCCTCGCGCTGCTCGCGTTCCTGGCGCTGATCGCCATCGGCGTGACCGCGATCCCGATCGCGCTGTTCCTGGTGCTGCTGATCGCGATGGCGCTGACCGCGCTGTACGGCTGGACGGTCGAGCGCTTCGCCTACCGGCCGCTGCGCGGCTCGTTCCGCCTCGCGCCGCTGATCTCGGCGATCGGCATGTCGATCCTGCTGCAGAACTACGTGCAGATCGCGCAGGGCGCGCGCGTGCTGCCGCTGCCGCCGCTGGTCACCGGCGGCCACAAGCTGATCGAGAGCGAAACCTTCCCGGTGCAGATTTCCAACGTCCAGCTCATCGTCATCGTCACCACGCTCGCTCTGATGCTGGCGTTCTCGTTCCTGGTGGCGAAGACGCGGCTCGGCCGCGACATGCGCGCCTGCGAGCAGGACCTGAAGATGGCGTCGATCCTCGGCGTCAACATCGACCGCACCATCTCGCTGACCTTCGTGATCGGCGCGGCGCTCGCCGCGGTCGCCGGCATCATGTACCTGCTCTATTACGGCGTGGTCGATTTCTTCATCGGCTTCGTCGCCGGCGTGAAGGCGTTCACCGCCGCGGTGCTCGGCGGCATCGGCTCGCTGCCCGGCGCGATGATCGGCGGACTGCTGATCGGCCTGATCGAGACCATGTGGTCGGCCTACTTCTCGATCGAATACAAGGACGTCGCCGCGTTCTCGATCCTGATCGTGGTGCTGATCTTCCTGCCGACCGGCATCCTGGGCCGGCCCGAAGTCGAGAAGGTGTGAGAGCGCAGCGGCCGTGAGCACGCAAGCTGCCAGCAAACCGACCGCGATGCCCATCGCCGCCGCGTTGAAGGATGCGGTGCTCGCCGCGCTGGTGGCGTTCGGGCTGTTCGCGCTGATGATCGGCCTCTACGCCGTGCAGGGCCCGACCGGCGCGCTGACCGTGACCACGCGGCTCGAGACGCTGGCCATCCTGGTCGGCGTGATGTTCGCCGGCGCATTCGTGCGCGCGCTGCTGTTCGGCCGCGAGCCGATCGCGCCGGCACTGCGGCTTCGCCGCGCCGCTGGTCGCGCTCAAGGAGCGAATCGGGCCGACGCTGGGCACCATCCTCGCTCCCGCGCTGCTCGGCTTCGCGCTGCTCGCGCCGGCGCTGTTCTACAACAACCGCTATCTGCTCGATCTCAGCATCCTGGTGCTGACCTACGTGATGCTCGGCTGGGGCCTCAACATCGTGGTCGGCCTCGCCGGCCTGCTCGACCTCGGCTACGTCGCGTTCTACGCGGTCGGCGCCTATTCCTACGCGCTGCTGGCGCAGAACTTCGAGCTGTCGTTCTGGATCTGCCTGCCGCTCGCCGGCATCCTCGCCGCGTTCTGGGGCATCCTGCTCGGCTTTCCCGTGCTGCGGCTGCGCGGCGACTATCTCGCCATCGTCACCATGGCGTTCGGCGAGATCATCCGCCTGGTGCTGCTCAACTGGCAGAGCTTCACCGGCGGGCCGAACGGCATCACCTCGATCCCGCGGCCGTCGTTCTTCGGCATTCCGTTCAACAACGAGGAGAACGGCTTCGCCGCGACCTTCGGCCTGGAGTTCTCCTCCACCCACCGCATCGTGTTTCTCTATTACGTGATCCTGGCGCTGGCGCTGCTCACCAACTGGGTGACGCTGCGGCTGCGCCGGCTGCCGATCGGCCGCGCCTGGGAGGCGATGCGCGAGGACGAGATCGCGTGCCGCTCGCTCGGCATCAACACCACCAACACCAAGCTCACCGCGTTCGCGATGGGCGCGATGTTCGGCGGCTTCGCCGGCGCGTTCTTCGCGACGCGACAGGGCTTCATCAGTCCCGAAGAGCTTCACGTTCGGCGAGTCGGCGCTGGTGCTGGCGATCGTCGTGCTCGGCGGCATGGGCTCGCAGCTCGGCATCGCGATCGCGGCGCTGGTGATGCTGGCCGGCTTCGAAGTGCTGCGCGAGTTCGAGCAGTACCGCATGCTGGTGTTCGGCTTCGCCATGGTGGCGATCATGATCTGGCGGCCGCGCGGGCTGGTCTCGACGCGCGATCCGTCGCTCTATCTCGCCGACCACAAGAAGGGCGCGACCATGACCGCGCCCGTCCTCGAGGTCGAGCACCTCACCATGCGGTTCGGCGGGCTGGTCGCGGTCGACGCGCTGAGCTTCGCGGCCAAGCGCGGCGAGATCACCGCGCTGATCGGGCCGAACGGCGCCGGCAAGACCACCGTGTTCAACTGCATCACCGGCTTCTACAAGCCGAGCGCCGGCATGATGCGGCTCGAGCATCCCGACGGCAAAGCGTACCTGCTGGAGCGGCTGCTCGACTTCCGCATTGCCCAGCTCGCGCGCGTCGCGCGCACCTTCCAGAACATCCGCCTGTTCGCCGGCATGACCACGCTGGAGAACCTGGTGGTGGCGCAGCACAACGTGCTGATGAAAGCCTCGGGCCTCACCTTCGGCGGCCTGATTCGGCCTGCCGTCGCTATCGCGCGGCGGAGCGCGATGCGGTCGACGAGGCGCGCTACTGGCTCGACCGCACCGGCCTGACCGCGCGCGCCGACGATTCCGCGGGCGCGCTGGCCTACGGCGAGCAGCGCCGCCTCGAGATCGCGCGCGCGATGTGCACCGATCCGGTGCTGCTCTGCCTCGACGAGCCGGCCGCCGGCCTCAACGCGCGCGAGAGCGGCGAGCTCAACGAGCTGCTGCTGTTCATCCGCAAGGAGCACGGCACCTCGATCCTGCTGATCGAGCACGACATGTCGGTGGTGATGGAGATTTCCGACCACATCGTGGTGCTCGACTACGGCGTCAAGATCGCCGACGGCACGCCGGCGCAGATCCGCGACGATCCGAAGGTGATCGCCGCCTATCTCGGCGTCGAGGACGACGAGGTGGAGCAGGTCGAGGCGGAGGTGGGGCTATGACCGCCCTGCTTTCGATCCGCGGCGTTCAAGACGTTCTACGGCAACATCCAGGCGCTCAAGGGCGTCGACCTCGACGTCAACGACGGCGAGATCGTCACCCTGATCGGCGCGAACGGCGCCGGCAAGTCGACGCTGATGATGACGATGTTCGGCAATCCGCGCGCGCGCGAAGGCTCGATCGTGTTCGAGGGCCGCGACATCACCGACCTGCCGACCCACGAGATCGCGCGGCTGCGCATCGCGCAATCGCCGGAGGGCCGCCGCATCTTCCCGCGCATGACGGTGCTGGAAAACCTGCAGATGGGCGCGACCGTCGCCGACGGCGATCATTTCGCCGAGGACCTGAAGCGCGTCTTCACGTTCTTCCCGCTGCTGGAAAAGCGCATCGGCCAGCGCGGCGGCACGCTGTCCGGCGGCGAGCAGCAGATGCTGGCGATCGGCCGCGCGCTGATGAGCCGCCCTCGCCTGCTGCTGCTCGACGAGCCGTCGCTCGGCCTCGCGCCGCTGCTCGCCAAGCAGATCTTCCGCGCCATCCGCGAATTGAACCGGCAGGAGAAGCTCACCGTGTTCCTGGTCGAGCAGAACGCGTTCCACGCGCTCAAGCTCGCGCACCGCGGCTACGTCATCGTCAACGGCGAGATCACCATGTCGGGCAGCGGCCAGGATCTGCTGGCGCGGCCCGAGGTGCGCGCCGCCTATCTCGAAGGCGGGCGGAGCACTAAACCTCGGCTTTGCGTGCCTTCCGTCGTCGCGATCCAAGATGCCCGCGAACACCGCGATCATGCCGACGATCAGATCGAGCGTGATCGGCTCGCCGACCAGTTGCGTCGCCACGCAGGCTCGCGACGATCGGATTGACCGTCATGGTGTTGGCGACCCGCGTCGGCGAAGCGCGCTCCAGCGCCATGCACCCAGAGAATGAAGGCGAGCGCGCCGCCGCCGACGCCGAGATAGATGCCGGCGATCCATTGCGGCGCGCCGAACGTGCCGAGCACCGCGACGTGGCCCGGTCACCAGACCGACCGCGATCAGCACCGCCGCGCCCGCGCCCATGCCGACCGCCAGGAACCCGAGCGCGCTGGAGCGCTGGATGAACGGCCGCGACCAGACATTGTAGAACGCCATGCACAGCACCGCGCCGGTCATGATCAATTCGCCGCGCCAGGCGCCGGCCGGCGCGCGCCAAGTCCCGAGGCGAGCGCGACCGCAACGCCCAGCACCGCGATCAGGACGCCGATCGTCTTGCGCGCCGAGAGCCGCTCCAGGCCGAGCAGCGCGCCGACCACCATGGTCTGCACCGGCAAGCGTCGAGAGCGCGAGGCTCGCCCGCGCCGCGGTCGTGTAGGCCATCGCGATGTTGTAGAGGACGAAGAACAGCCCGTAGAAGGCGATGCCGAGCGCCGCGACGGCGGGCCAGTCGCTGCGCTGCGGCCACTTCGCCCGCATCAGCAGCGCGACCGGCAGCACGCAGAGAAAGCCGATGCCCCAGCGCAGGATCGCCAGCGTGACCGGATCGGCGGCGGTGACGAGATAGCGCGTCACCGCGAGCCCGGCGGCGCCGAGGCTCACCGAGACGATCGCGATCGATGACGCCGAGCCATTCGCCCAAGGACGTCTCCTGCGGCCAATCGGGGCAGTCATCATGACCGCGCGGCATGCGCTTAGACAAGCGGGATGCGAGCCATTAGGCTTGCGAAACGATCCAGGAGGCGTCCATGAAGCGGCATTCGTTGTGGTTTGCGGCGATCGGTGCAGCTTTGCTGTCTCAGGCGCCGTCCGGCGCACAGCGCAGACCGGCACCATCAGGTTCATCGTCGGACCGTCGCCGGCGGCGCGATCGATCCTTACGCGCGGATGATCGCCGAGCACATGGCGCAAGACGCTCAACCGCACGATCATCGTCGAGAACCGGCCGGGCGCGACCGGCAACACTCGCCGCCCAGTACATGGTCGAGCAGCCGGCCGACGGCACATTGATCTGGGTCGGCACCCAGGCGCTCACCGAGATCAATCCCGAACGTGTTCGAGAACCTGCGCTGGTAGATCGACGACTTCGCACCCGCTGATCAAAGGCGTCGAGGCGCCGCTGGTGTTCGTGGCGCATCCGAGCGTGCCGGCCAACAACCTCGCCGAGTTCGTCGAATGGGCCAAGGCCAACAGGGGCAAGCTCAGCTATTCGTCGTACAGCCGGGCACGCCGTCGCACTTCCTCGGCTTTCAGCTCAACGAAAAGTTCGATCTCGATCTCACCCACGTGCCCTACCGCGGCTCCGGACTGCAGACCAACGGCCTGGTCGCCGGCCATTCGCTGTTCGGCTTCGCGCAGGTCAACCCTCGGCGCCGCAGATCGCCGCCGGCAAGCTCAAGGCCTTCGCGATCACCAGCGCCGAGCGCTGGCCGGCGATGACCGACGTGCCGACCTTCGCCGAACTCGGCCATCCGGAGTTCACCGCGCGGGTGTGGTTCGGCCTGCTGGTGAAGAAAGGCACGCCGCCCGATCATCGACCGGCTCACCGAGGCGGCGAAGGACGCGCACAACGATCCCGAGGTGCGCAAGCAAGCTCGAGGCGCAGGGCTACGAAGTCTCCGGCGAAACCGGGCCGCACAGTTGCTCGCCGACATCAAGACGCAGCATGGCGCGCTGGGGCCGGCTGGTGAAGGCGGCCGGATTCTCCGCCGAGGACCGCGGCAGCACGCAGTAGCGCCGCGCACGGCAGCATGATCAAAGTTTTTCGGACCGGCTAATTCTTGATCTTGATGTTCGCCGCCTTGGCGACGCCGCGCCATTGCTCGAGGTCCTTCAGGATGGTGTCGCGATAGGCCGGGCCGTCGAGATATCCGGCCGGGTAGCCCAGCGTGCGCAGCCGTTCGACCACGGCCGGGTCCTTGGCGATCTCGCCGACCTCCTTGCGCAGCCGCGCGATGATCGGCTCCGGCGTGCCGGCCGGCGCCAGCAGGCCGAAGAACACCTGCGTCGTCACCGGCAGGCCGGACTCCCGCAAGGTCGGCACATCCGGCAACAGCGGATCGCGCGCCGGTCCGGTGATCGCGAGGTTGCGGATCTTGCCGGCCTCGCCCTGCGGCTTGGCGAACGGCACGGTGGTCAACGACAGATGGACGGTGCCGGCCATCACGGCATTGAGCGCGGGACCCAAGCCCGCGAACGGCACGTGCACCATGTCGATGCCGGCGGCGTTGGCGAACAGCGCGAGCCCCATGTGCGGCGCGCTGCCGGGGCCCGCGCTGCCGTAGTTCAGCTTGCCCGGATTGGCCTTGGCGTAGGCGATCAGCTCCTGGATCGACTTCGCCGGCACGTCCGGGTGGACCGCGATCACGAACGAGATCCGCGTCGGCGAGGCGATGAAGATGAAATCGTCGGGAATCTTGTAGGGCACCGACGCCTTGACGGCCGGCAGCACCGAGAGCCCGTCCGACGCCGTCCACAGCAGCGTGTAGCCATCCGGCGGCGATTTCGCCACCAGGTCGGTGCCGAGCTGAGAAGCGGCGCCGGGCTTGTTCTCGACGAAGACCTGGCCGCCGAGCCGCTTGGTCAGTTCGGCCGCGAGCAGGCGCCCGAGCAGATCGTTGCCGGCGCCGGCCGCGAACGGCACCACGATGCGCACCGGCCGCGACGGATAGTCCTGCGCGGCGCGGAAGCGGCCGTCCAGGCCAAAGCCATGATGGCGAATACGATCCTGAAGCAGCGCATCGTGTCCTCCCAAACTGTTCTTTACGCCCGTCGCGTCGGCAGCGGCACGCGGTCGACGTGCTCGATCTCGGTGAGCGCCAGCTTCTCCATCATCCGCGCGCGCGTTGCGGCGTGCGCCGGCGCGTCCCACAGATTGTCGAACTCGCCCGGATCGTCTTCGCAGATCGTAAAGCTCGCCCCAGCCGGTGCCGTGGAACACGCTGAGGCGGTAGCGGCCGTCGATCAGCGAATGCACGCGCGGCGGCACGTTGTCCGAGCCCGGGCTCGGATGCTGGTGGTCGTACTGGATGAACACGCTGTCGCGCACCGGCCTTGCCGTCGAACACCGGCAGCAGGCTCTTCGCCTGCATGCCGGAAAACGGCTCGATCCTGGCGCGGTCGAGGATCGGTCGCGCCGATGTCGATGGTGGAGGCCAGCGCATCGGTGCGCTTGCGGCTGCGCGCGACGCCTGCGGGTCCGACCAGATGAACGGCACCCGCACGATGCTCTGATACTGCTCGGCGCCCTTGAGCATCAGCCGGTGATCGCCGAGATGGTCGCCGTGGTCGGAGGTGAACATCACCACGGTGTCGTCGCCGCGGCCGCTCGCCTCGAGCGCGCGCAGCACGCGGCCGACCGCGTCGTCGACGCAGGCGATCATGCCGGCGGTGAGCGCCCTCGCCTCCTGCGCCTCGCGGGCCGACACGCCGATGGTGTTCATGCCGGTGAGATTGGCCTTGCCGGCCTGCGCGCTCGTCGATGACCGCCTGCACCAGCGCGGCGGCGTCCAGTCGTTGCGCTGGAACGCCTCCGGCACCGGGAATTGCTCGGGCTTGTACATGTCCCAGTACTTGCCCGGCGGATTGAACGGATGATGCGGATCGGGAAACGACACCATCAGAAAGAACGGCGCATCCGGATCGGCGTCGTTGAGATAGGCCTCGGCGCGCTCGCCGAGGAACGATGTGGCGTAAAGCTCCTCCGGGATCGCGGTGCGATAGGCCTGCGGCACCGTGTAGTCGTGCGGCAGCGCATTCTTCGGGCCGAGCAGGTTCTTCGCCTTGGGATCGCGCGCCTCCAGCCAGCGGTCGTAATCGCCGCCCGGCTCGTCGCCGTGGGCGCGCACCAGCGTGACGTGATCGAAGCCGTAGAACGGCGTGACGACGCGCGCCTCCTTGGCGTTCCAGTATTCCGGCGTCTCCTGCTCGTACTTCTTGTCGGCGAGATCGTTGCGCAGCGCCTGCGCGAGCTCCGGCGGCGGCTCGTGGTAGCCCTCGCGCGGCGGCGGGCGCTTGATGATCGGCGGCCACGAGGTGAAGTTCTGCAGATGGCTCTTGCCGATCAGCGCGGTGCGGTAGCCGGCGTCGCGCAGCAGATCGACGAAGGTCACCGCATTCATCGACAGCGGGATGCCGTTCGAGCGCACGCCGTGCACCGACGGCATGCGGCAGGTCATCAGGCTGGAGCGGTTCGGCATGCACACCGGGCTCGCGACATAGAACTTGTCGAACGCGGTGCCGCTCGCCGCGATCGAATCGATATGCGGCGTGCGCAGCACCGGATGGCCGTAGCAGCCGAGGAAGTCGGCGCGGTGCTGGTCGGTGATGAACAGGAGAAAATTGGGACGCTTGGCCATTCACAACGCCTTGTTCAAGAAACGCTTGTTACTAGAACGCCTGGGTTTGAACTGTGATACTATCGAGCCATGGGCGGCCTTTACGAGTCGGAATCGCTGCTGCAGGTCCTGCTGGTCACCGGCGCGATCGGCGGCGGCGCGGCCTGGCTCGCCGGACGCGCCATCGCCACGACCTGGCGGCCGTTCTGGCACGTCGTCGCCTACACGCTGCTGCTCGGCTGCGCGGTGCGGTTCGTGCATTTCGCGCTGTTCGAGGGCACGCTGCTGTCGCCCGCCTCCTACGGCGCCGACACGCATCTATCTGCTGATCGTCAGCGCGCTGGCCTGGCGCGTGACCCGCGCCGCCCAAATGGCGACGCAATATTACTGGCTTTATGAGCGGACCGGCCCGTTGACCTGGCGGGCCAGGGCGGAACCGCAGGTCGAAAATGCCGCTGCAAGCGGCACCAATTCCGGATGACTTCCGCCAAAAACCAGACAGAATAACGCTTGGACGAGCAACGCGGCCGGGGCGACCATGGGGTCAGCGGTCCGCTCATTGAGGAGAACGGCATGAAGAAGCTGTGGCTTACGGGTCTCGCGCTCGGCGCGAGCCTTGTGCTGGGCGGCGCGGCCTCCGCGCAGGACATTCAGCGTCGGCGTCGCCGGCCCGATGTCGGGCGGCGAAGCCTCGTTCGGACGCCAGATGAAGAACGGCGCCGAACAGGCGGTCGCCGACATCAACGCGGCGGGCGGCGTGCTCGGCCGCAAGCTCAAGCTCGAAATCGGCGACGACGCCTGCGATCCCAAGCAGGCGCGCTCGGTCGGCGAGAAGTTCGCCGGCGCGAAGCTGCCGTTCGTCGCCGGGCACTATTGCTCGTCGTCGTCGATCCCGGCGTCGGAAGCCTACGCCGAGGGCGGCGTGCTGCAGATCACGCCGGCCTCGACCAACCCGACCTTCACCGAGCGCAAGCTCTGGAACACGTTCCGCGTCTGCGGCCGTGACGACCAGCAGGGCGCGGTGGCCGGCGCCTACATCGCGCGCACCTTCAAGGGCAAGAACATCGCCGTGGTCCACGACAAGACCACCTACGGCAAGGGTCTCGCCGACGAAACCAAGAAGGCGCTCAACAAGGCCGGCATCAAGGAAAAGCTCTACGAGAGCTACAACAAGGGCGACAAGGACTTCAACGCGCTGGTCTCCAAGCTCAAGCTCAACGCCATCGACCTCGTCTATGTCGGCGGCTACCACCAGGAGTCCGGCCTGATCCTGCGTCAGATGCGCGACCAGGGCGTCAAGGCGGTGCTGATGGCCGGCGACGCGCTCGCCGACAAGGAGTTCGCCTCGATCACCGGCGCCGGCGGCCGAAGGCGTGCTGTTCACCTTCGGTCCCGATCCGCGCAACAAGGCGACCGCCAAGGCGATCGTCGACAAGTTCAAGGCCAAGAACATCGATCCGGAAGGCTACACGCTCTACACCTACGCCGCGTTCCAGGTCTGGACGCAGGCGGCTGGCGAAGGCCAAGACCACCGACGCCAAGAAGGTCGCGGGCGTGCTCAAGCCGGGCAGCTACGACACCGTGCTCGGCAAGCTCTCGTTCGACGCCAAGGGCGACATCACCATCCTCGACTACGTCGTCTACAAGTGGGACAGCAAGGGCAACTACGCCGAGCTGCCGCAAGGCAAGCCCGGCTCGTAAGCCTCGCCGTTCCGCGCAAACGATCAGCCCGCCCCTCACGGGGCGGGCTTTTTGTTTCAGCCGATCCGGCCCAGCGCCGGGAACGTCTCCAGCAGCCAGAAGCTGAACGTGGTGATCGAGCCGGTGAGGAACGCGATGCCGGTGAGGATCAGCAGCACGCCCATCGCGCGCTCGACATGGACGAGATGGCGGCGAAAGCGCGTCAGGAATTTCGCGAACGGCTCGACCGCGAACGCCGCCAGCAGGAACGGAATGCCGAGCCCGAGCGAATAGACCGCGAGCAGGCCCGCGCCCTTCGCCACCGTCGCCTCGGACGCCGCGACCGCGAGGATCGCCGCCAGGATCGGGCCGATGCACGGCGTCCAGCCGAACGCGAAGGCGAGCCCCATCGCATAGGCGCCCCACAGCCCGACCGGCTTCGCCACGTCGAGCCGCTTGGTGCGCGCCAGCCACGGGATGCTGAAACACGTTGAGGAAGTGCAGCCCCATGACGATGATGGCGACGCCGGCCACCATCGAGAGCTGATACGAATAGGCGCGCAGCAGCGCGCCGAACACGCTGGCGCTGGCGCCGAGCGCGACGAACACGGTGGAGAAGCCGCACGACGAACAGCGCCGCGGCGGCGACCGTCTGGCGCTGCGAGCCGGTGCGCGGATCGTCGTCGGCCAGCCGCTCCAGCGACGTGCCGGCGAGATAGACCAGATACGGCGGCACCAGCGGCAGCACGCAGGGCGACAGGAAGCTGATCAGGCCCGCGAACAGGGCGGCGAGGATGGTCACGTCCGGCGTCATGACGCCTTGATGCATGGGGCGCGGCGCGCCAGCGCAAGCGGCCTGCCGGCGATGTGAACGGCGGTTGATCTGCTATGCTCGGCCGCATGGCAGCGAGAAACCTCATCACCGACGTCCCCGGCCTACGGTCGGCCATGCCGACGACGCGGCGCTCGCCTCCGGCGTCACCGCGATCATGTTCGACCAGCCGGCGGTGGCCGCGGTCGACGTGCGCGGCGGCGCGCCCGGCACGCGCGAGACCGACCTGCTCGACGCGCATCGCACCGTGGAGAAGATCGACGCCGTGGTGCTGTCGGGCGGCTCGGCGTTCGGGCTCGACTCGCCGTCCGGCGTGCAGGCCTGTCTGCGCGAGCACGGCCGCGGCTTCGCGATCGGCGACGTCACCATCCCGATCGTGCCGCGGCGCGGTGCTGTTCGACATGACCAACGGCGGCGACAAGAAATGGGGACGCTTCCCGCCCTATCGCGATCTCGGCTACGCGGCGGCGGCCGCCGCCGGCGCCGACTTCGCGCTCGGCACCGCGGGCGCGGGCTTCGGCGCCACCACGGTCGATCTCAAGGGCGGGCTCGGCTCGGCCTCGGCGGTGACGCGCGAGCGGCCACACGGTCGGCGCGATCGTCGCGGTGAACGCCTGCGGCAACGTCAACGTCGGCAGCAGCAAGCAGTTCTGGGCCGCGCCGTTCGAGATCGGCGGCGAGTTCGGCGGCCACGGCTTTCCGGCGAAGGTGCCGCCGGACGCGCTGATCCCGCACGCCAAGGGCCAGCCCGGCGAGAACACCACCATCGCGCTGGTCGCGACCGACGCCGTGCTCAACAAGGCGCAGGCCAAGCAGCTCGCGGTGATGGCGCAGGACGGCTTCGCCCGCGCGATCTATCCGGTGCACACCACGCTCGACGGCGACACCGTGTTCGCGGCGGCGACCGGCGTGAAGCCGCTGCGCGATCCGGTGCTCAGCCTGACGGAAATCGGCGCGACGGCGGCGAACGTGCTGGCCCGCGCCATCGCGCGCGGCGTCTATGAGGCGCGCGCGCTGCCGTTCCCCGGCGCTAAGCCGAGCTGGAAGGACAAGTTCGGCCAGTAACGGGCTACCGCCCGTCCGGCCCGCGATCCTTGCGCCGTGGCGCGAATTTAAGCACGCCGCGGTTGGCGAAGATCAGCGCGACCATTGCGGCCGAGATTGCGACATAAGCCACTGCCATCGGCCACGAGACCTGATGAAACAGGCCCACGATCCAGGTTGCGGCCAAGACGGCCACAAGGGCCTGTTTTGCCATTGTCATCACTACGCTTCCTTAACGCCGCCCCAGGTGGCAGCTACACACCATGATCAGGCAATTCTTAGGCCAAGCGATCGTTCCCAAAACGGGCCACCGAATACGGCGCGGGGTCGCAGAACGGCGTCGCGCCGGTCATCATCTCGGCGACCAGGCGGCCGGTGATGGGACCGAGCGTCAGCCCCCAGTGCGCGTGGCCATAGGCGAGCCACAGTCCGGGCTGGCCCGGCGCGCGGCCGATCACCGGCATGGAATCCGCAAAGCACGGCCGGCTGCCCATCCAGGGCTGCGGCTCGACCTTGTCGCCGAGCGGAAACAGGCCCTTCGCCTCCGGCAGCAACCGGTCGAACTGCACCGGCGTCGGCGGCGCGTCGCGGTCGGCGAACTCCGCGCCGGTGGTGAGGCGGATGCCCTGCTCCATCGGCGCGAGGCAATAGCCGTTGTCGACGTCGACCACCGGCCGCGTCAGGCCGGCGTTGCCCTGCGGCTTGAAGTGCCAGTGATAGCCGCGCTTCAACTTGAGCGGCGCCTTGATGCCGAGCGGATCGAGCAGATCCTGCGCCCAGGGTCCGAGTGCGACCACGACCTCCGGCGCGTCGAGCGCGCCGGCTTCGGTGGTGACGCGCCACTTGTCGCCGGAGCGCATCAGCGTGCGCGCGTCGCCCTTCAGGATGATGCCGCCGAGCTGCGGTGAAGCGCGCGGCATAGGCCTTGGTGACGGCGAGCGGGTTCGACACGCTCGCCGCGCCGGGCCAATGCACCGCATGACGGAACACCGGCGACAGCGACGGCTCGAGTGCGCGCGTCTGCTCCGCGTCGAGCTCGCGATGCGCCAGGCCGAGCGTGTCGGCGAGCTCGCGCTCGCGCGCGTTGGACTGGAACGACGACTCTTCGCGGTAGAGCTTGATCCAGCCGTCCTTGCGCAGATAGCGCGTGGCGCCGGATTCCGTCATCAGCGTTTCATGCTCGCCGATCGCATTCGCGAACAGCGGACGCATCGTCTCGGCGAACTTGAGGCTCGCCTCCGGCGTGGTGTTGGCGCGGTAGGCCAGCAGCCACGGCGCGATCTTCGGCAGGAACGAGAGATGATAGTTCGCCTCCGGCGCGCGCTTGAACGCGAGCCGCAGCAGCGCCGTCACCCGCGACGGGAAGGCGTGGGGAAAGAGCGTATTGCCCTCGAGCACGCCGGCGTTGCCGTAGGAGGTTTCCTCGCCCGGCCCGCGCTTGTCGACCAGCGTGACGGCGACCCCGCGCTTGGCGAGCTGCAGCGCGACCGACGTGCCGACGATGCCGGCGCCGAGCACGATCACCTGCGTTCGAGCCATGGGGGAGCCTCCGGAATGACGGCGCATATGTAAGCCACGCGCTCGACGGCCGCCAGCATGGCTGATATTCCGCAGCCATGGCCATTCTCGATCGCCCGGCGGCGGCGCTTGCCTGGCTGGGACGCCACGGCACCGGAGCGGTGGCGGTCTCGATGTTCGTCGGGATCGCGGTGCCGCCGCTCGGCGCGCTGTTGCGGCCGTATTTTCCCGAAACCGTGATCGTGCTGCTGGTGCTGGCGTTCCTGCGGGTCGAGCCGGCGGGGCTGCGCGCGCAACTGGCGCGGCCGCAGCCTGCTGGCCTTGGCGGCGGGCTGGACCATGCTGGCGGTGCCGGCGCTGGTCGGCTTCGGCCTCGTTGCAGCCGGCGTTGCCGACCTGTCGCCGGCGCTGCTGCTCGCGCTGATCCTGCATGCGGTCGCGCCGCCGACCTTCTCGTCGCCGGCGCTGGCGGCGCTGATCGGGCTCAACGCCGCGCTGTCGCTGGCGCTGCTGATCGTCTGCATCGTGGCGACGCCGTTCACCGCGCCGGCGTTCGTCGCGCTGTTTGCCGGGGCTTCGCTGACGCTGTCGCCGCTCGCGCTCGGCGTGCGGCTGGCATTGATCCTCGCCGGCGCCGCGGCGGCGGCCTGGGCGATCCGCACGATCGCCGGCAAGGCCTGGGTCGAACGCCAGGCCGAGCGCATCGACGGCCTCTGCGTGATCGCGCTGTTCGGCTTCGCCATCGCGCTGATGGGCAACGTGCTGGGGAACGCGATCGAAAATCCGCTGCTGGTGCTCGGCCTGATCGCGCTGACGATGGCGGTGTCGCTCGGCTTGAGCGCGCTGACCGCGCTGATTTTCCTGCGCACCGGACGCGAGACCGCCTTCGCGCTGGCGCATGCCGGCGGCAGCCGCAACATGGGGCTGATGCTGGCGGCCTCGGCCGGGCTGGTGCCCGAACTGGTGTGGCTCTACGTCGCCCTCGCGCAGTTCCCGATCTACCTGCTGCCGCTGGCCTACAAGCCTCTGGCGCGCAGGCTTCGCTCGGCCAGGATATCGGGCTCGGCAAGGATGCCGCCGATCGTTAGGGGGAGGATTGGCGATGGGACTTCGGATCGCCGCGGCGGCGGTGGCGTTTGGCCTTGCCGCAGCTCGCGCCGGCGCAGGCCGCGCCCTGCATGATCGTCACCGTCACCGGCGCGCAGGGCGGCCCGCAGGCCTATCAGGGCCAGGCCGGTCCCGGCACGCTGGTCCGCTACGGCGACGACGCCGACAACTGCAGCGCAGTGCGGCTGCAGTTCGACGCCGGGCGCGGCACGCTGCTGCGGCTGTCGCAGGTCAACGTGCTGTCGTTGCAGGTCAACGCCATCTTCTTCACCCACATGCACAACGACCACAGCGAAGGCCTGATCGACCTCCTCGAGCATCGCTGGATGATCTTCCCGACCGGCCCGAAGCTCGACGTGGTGTGCAGCGACGATGTCGCCTCCCCGCTCGGGCTACACCATTAGCTGCAGGAAGTTCGTCGCTCACATCGCCGACGCCATGATCCATTCCGGCGAGATCGCGCAGCGCGTCGCCGAGGACAAGCGGCGCGCCGCGGCGGGGCCCGCCGCGATCGTGAATGTCCGGACGTTCGACCCGAACAACGAGCCGCAACCGGTCTGGCTGTTCGGCGACGTGAAGGTCAGCGCGGTGCGCTCGACCCACATCCCGGGCCACGCCTCGTATCGCGTCGATACGCCGGCCGGCAGCGTGGTGATCGGCGGCGACGCCGGCAACGACGCGTTCGCCCCGCCGCGACCCTCGTCGACATCCGCGCAGGTCGAGACGCTGGCGAAAGGCGCGGACATCATCGTGCATTCGACCATCCATCCGGTGATGGGTCCCGACCGCGACAGCGGCATGCCGCCGCCGATCTTCCATCGCCAAAGCTCGGCGTCCGACCTCGGCGCGATGGCGCAGCGCACCGGCGCCAAGCACCTCGTGCTGACGCACCTGATCCCGCCGCCCGGCGCGCCGCACGCAAGGCGTCTGGAAGGTGCCGGGCGGCGCGCTGACGGAGGCCGACTACCAGAAGGCCGCGCAGGACGGCGGCTTCACCGGAGCACGTCGTGGTCGCGACCGATCTCGCCAGCATCCGTCTGCCGGCGAAATAAGTTGCGGCGTCAGGGCGCGTCCATCACCGCACGCGGTGTGCTATAGAGCGCCCGAATACGGGAGGATGTTCAAGATGCTCAATCCGATGAAGGCCGCTCGCGCTGGCCATGATTGGCGTGTGCTCGCTCGCTGCGCTGCCCGCGCAAGCGCAGGCGCAGTATCCCAACCAGGCGGTCAAATTCGTCGTGCCGTTCTCGGCCGGCGGCCTGCCGGACACCGTGGCGCGCATCGTCGGACAGAAGCTGCAGGAGCGGCTCGGCCAGAACGTCGTGATCGAGAACCGGCCGGGCGCCGGCGGCAACGTCGCCGCGGCCGGTCATCATCGGCACTGCCGGCCGACGGCTACACGCTGATGGTGACCGACGGCTCGATGTTCACCATCAATCCCAAGCTGATGAAGCAGCTCACCTACGACCCGGACAAGGATTTCGTGCCGGTCGTGCAGCTCGCCCGCGGCCCGCTGTTTCTCGCCGTGCATCCCAAGCTGCCGGTTTCGACCTTCAAGGAGTTCATCGACTACGCGCGCGCCAATCCCGGCAAGATCAACTACGGCTCGTCGGGACTCGGCACCACGCATCACCTGACGATGGAAGCGGTCAAGGCCGCGCTCAAGCTCGACATGACCCACGTGCCGTTCAAGGGCACCGGCCAGTCGGTGCCGGCGCTGCTCGGCGGCCACGTCGAGGTGGCGTTCTCGGCCTATCCGTCGCTCGCCGGCGCCGTGCAGGGCAATCAGGTCAAGCTGCTCGCCACCAACGGCGCTGAAGCGCTCGGCGGATGCGCCGAACGTGCCGGCGATCTCCGAGTTCATCCCGGATTTCGACTTCGCGCCGGTGATCGGCGTGTTCGCGAAGGCCGGCACGCCGAAGGCGGCGATCGACAAGATCGCGACCGAAGCGATGGCGGTGCTCAAGATGCCGGAGGTGATCGCGCAACTGGCGAAGGTCGGCGTCGAGCCTGCAGGCGCCGGACCCGGCCGACTATGCGAAGGGCCTCAAGGAGGAAGCCGACCGCGTCGCCGCGACCGTGAAGGCGGCCAACATCCAGCCGCAGTAGCGCGACAGGCAGAGCGCTGCAAAAGGCCCCACTCGCCTGGGGCCTTTTTCTTGTTCTGGGGACCACAGGCGAGCAACGTTGCCCGCCTCGCCTCCCCGTGTTACCCGACAGGCGTCAGGAGGCACCGCATGCCCCGCCCGCTCCGGATCGCGCCGTCGATCCTCTCCGCCGACTTCGCCAAGTTCGGCGAGGAGGTGCAGGCGATCGACGCCGCGGGCGCCGACTGGATCCACGTCGACGTGATGGACGGGCACTTCGTGCCGGTGATCTCGTTCGGCCCCGAAGTGGTGAAGGCGATCCGCCCGCTCACCAAGAAGCCGCTCGACGTCCATCTGATGGTCGCGCCGTGCGACCCGCACCTCGAAGCCTTCGCCAAGGCCGGCGCCGACATCATCACCGTGCATGTCGAGGCCGGGCCTCACCTGCACCGCTCGCTGCAGACGATCCGCGCGCTCGGCAAGAAGGCCGGCGTGACGATGAACCCGGCAACGCCGGTCGAGACGATCGAGCACGTGATCGACAGCGTCGATCTGGTGCTGATCATGTCGGTGAATCCGGGCTACGGCGGACAGAAATTCATTCCGGCCGCCGCGGACAAGATCCGCCGCGTCGCGGCGCTGGTCGGCGGACGGCCGATCGACATCGAGATCGACGGCGGCGTGACGCCGGACAACGCCGCGCTGGTCACGTCGGCGGGCGCCAACGCGCTGGTCGCGGGCTCGGCGGTGTTCAAGGGCGGCTCATCGAATTACCGCGCCAACATTTCGGCGATCCGCCATGCGGCGGCGCTGGCGCGGGGCGAAGCGGCGTAACTGGAGTGGCGTGATGGGCGTGCTGATCGACGGCGTGTGGACCGACGGGACGTTGCCGGAAGAAACCGGCAAGACCGGCGAGTTCAAGCGCAAGGATTCAAGCTTCCGCAACTGGATCACCGCCGACGGCTCGTCGGGCTTCAAGGCCGAGCCCGGCCGCTATCATCTCTACGTCGCGCACGCCTGCCCGTGGGCGCACCGCACGCTGATCTATCGCGCCATCAAGAAGCTCGAAGGCGCGATCACCGTCGCCTATTGCGTTCCCGGGCTCCGCCCGCAGGGCTGGGAGTATCGCGACGATCCGAAATTTCCGGACTGCACGCCGGACACCGTCAACGGCTTCAAATATCTGCACCAGGCCTATACCGCGGCCGACCCGAAATACACCGGCAAGGTCACGGTGCCGACGCTGTGGGACAAGAAGACCAAGACGATCGTCAACAACGAGTCGTCCGAGATCATCCGGATGCTCAACAGCGAGTTCAATTCGGTCGGCGGCGACAACGCGGACTACTATCCGAAGGAACTGCGCGCCGAGATCGACCGCATCAACGAGCAGACCTATTTCAACGTCAACAACGGCGTCTATCGCGCCGGCTTCGCCAAGTCGCAGGACGCCTACGAGGCGGCCTACGACGGCCTGTTCGCCACGCTCGACGAACTGGAGGCGCGGCTGTCCAAGCAGCGCTACCTGGTCGGCAAGCAGATCACCGAAGCCGACTGGCGGCTGCTCCCCACGCTGCTGCGCTTCGACGTCGCCTATTTCTCGATCTTCAAGTGCAACAAGCGGCAGATCACGGACTATCCGAACCTCTGGAACTACATGCTCGAGCTCTACAACGTGCCGGGCATCGCGGCGACGGTGAAGCCGCGCTACTACGTCATCAACTACTACTCGATCGAGCGCGTGAACCCGACCGGCGTCATTCCGAAGGGCACACCGGTCGATCTCTCCGGTCCGCACGACCGCGACCGGCTGCACTAAGACATGATGCCGCGCACCGCTCTTCTCATCTGTCGTCCCCGCGAAGGCGCGGACCCATAGCCGCCACCCTATCGATCGACCGCGCGATGATCCCCGCAACCGCGTGCCGACAGCTGGTTTTCGGACAAGATCATGCGCAAAAGGAATCGAGTGCCATGATCCCGCGCTATTCCCGTCCCGACATGGTGGCGATCTGGTCGCCGGAGACGCGGTTTCGCATCTGGTTCGAGATCGAGGCGCACGCCGCCGACGCGATGGCCGAGCTCGGCATCGTGCCGAAGGCCGCCGCGAAGAAAATCTGGGACAAGGGCAAGAAGGCCAAGTTCGACATCGCGCGGATCGACGAGATCGAGCGCGAGGTCAAGCACGACGTCATCGCCTTCCTGACCCATCTTGCCGAGATCGTCGGGCCCGGAGGCGCGCTTCGTGCACTCCGGCATGACGTCGTCCGACGTGCTCGACACCTGCTTCAACGTGCAGCTCGTGCGCGCCGCCGACATCCTGATCGACGACGTCGACAAGCTGCTCAAGGCGCTCAAGCGCCGCGCCTTCGAGCACAAGAAAACGCCGACGGTCGGACGCTCGCACGGCATCCACGCCGAGCCGACCACGTTCGGGCTCAAGCTGGCCTATGCCTATGCCGAGTTCTCGCGCGCCCGCGAGCGGCTGGTCGCGGCCCGCAAGGAGGTCGCGACCTGCGCGATCTCCGGCGCGGTCGGCACCTTCGCGCAGGTCGATCCGCGCGTCGAAGCGCACGTCGCCAAGGCGATGGGGCTGTCGGTCGAGCCGGTGTCGACCCAGATCATCCCGCGCGACCGCCACGCCATGTATTTCGCGACGCTCGGCGTGGTCGCCTCGTCGGTCGAGCGGCTCGCGACCGAAATCCGCCATCTGCAGCGCACCGAAGTGCTGGAGGCCGAGGAGTTCTTCTCGCCCGGGCAGAAGGGCTCGTCGGCGATGCCGCACAAGCGCAACCCGGTGCTGACCGAGAACCTCACCGGCCTGTCCCGCATGGTGCGCGGCTACGTCACGCCCGCGCTGGAGAACGTCGCGCTGTGGCACGAGCGCGACATCTCGCATTCGTCGGTCGAGCGCATGATCGGCCCCGACGCGACCGTGACGCTCGACTTCGCGCTCAACCGCCTGGCCGGCGTGATCGACAAGCTCGTGGTCTATCCGAAGAACATGCAGAAGAACCTCGACCGGCTCGGCGGGCTGGTGCATTCACAGCGCGTGCTGATCGCGCTGACCAAGGCGGGCGTGGCGCGCGAGGACGCCTACCGGATCGTGCAGAAGAGCGCCATGAAGGTGTGGCGCGACGGCGAGGATTTCCTGACGCTGCTCAAGGCCGATCCGAAGGTGCGCAAGGCGCTCAAGCCGAAGGAGATCGAAGCGAACTTCGACCTCAAGCACCACTTCAAGCACGTCGACACGATCTTCAAGCGGGTGTTCGGTAAGGCTTGAGCCTTACTGCCGCGGCTTGCGCAAATTCATCTCGCGCCAGTAGCGGTCGCGCCATTCGCGGTCGTTCCAGTTCAGCACGCGCACCTCGTCGTTCGCGTCGTACTTGGTGGCCGCCTGCGCCGGCTGCAGGCGGCGCCGCCGCAAGCGCCGCATCGCCGCCGCTGAGCAGCGCGCTGTTGGCAAAGCCGCGCTGGCCGCGATACTCGACCTGGCACCACTCGCCGCGGCATTCGCCGACATTGACCGTGGCGCCGGCCGGCATCACCACGATGACGCGATGCTCCTGGCCCGGGCCCTGACGCAGGTTGAGCTTGTTGTCGATCTGCGCGGTGCGCGCCGACGCGACGGCGCAAGATGCGATCAGCAGCGCCGCAGCAAGATGAACTTTGACCGGTCGAGACATTTCCGACTCCACGAAGCGGTCGCCTCTCACCGAATGAAATCTGGATAGCCAACGCTACGACGCTTGCCCCTGCGGCACGACGCCCGTTTGATGCGTTGGTTAACCGGCGAAACGAAACGGGCGGCCAGCGCGGCCGCCCGTTAACGATTTGTGTCGCTCGATTTGACGGCTTATTCGACCGAAACGCCGCTCGCCTTGATCGGAACCGCCCACTTCTCGGTCTCGTCCTTGACGAGCTTGGCGAGATACTCCGGCGTGGTCTGGTTTCCGGTCGCGATCTCGGCGCCGAGCCCCGCAAGCTTGTCCTTCACCGCAGGCGTGTTGATCGAGTCGACCGCAGCCTTGTTGAGCCGGTCGAGCACGTCCTTCGGCAGACCCTTCGGCGCGAAGATCGCGTTCCAGGTGTAGGCGACCAGTTCCTTCATGCCCTGCTCGGTCGAGGTGGCGAGGTTCGGCAGCGCCGGCGAGCGCGTCTCGTTCATGATCGTCAGCGCGCGGATCGAGCCGGCCTCGACATGCGACTTCGCGGTCGACATGATCTCGCACATGAAGTCGATGCGGCCGGCCTGCAGCTCCGCCATCGCCGGGCCGGTGCCCTTGAACGGCACGTGCACGATGTTGGTGCCCATCAGGTAGTTCAGCAGCACGCAGCCGAGATGCGTGGCGGAGCCCGCGCCGGCCGAGCCGAACTGCATCTTGCCCTGGTTCGCCTTGGCGTAGGCGAGGAACTCCTTGAGGTCCTTGGCCGGCAGGTCCTTGCGGACCGTGAGCAGGATCGGAACCTGGGCGAGCAGCGCGACCGGCTGGAAGTCGGTCTGCGAATTGTAGAGCGGGCGCTTGTAGAGCGTCTGGCCCTGGGCGTGGGTGCCGACCGTGCCGATGCCGATCGTGTAGCCGTCCGGCTTGGCGTCCATCACGCGCTTCGAGCCGGTCATGCCGCCGGCGCCGCCGACGTTCTCGATCACCACCTGCTGGCCGAGCACTTCGCTCATCCGCGCGCCGACGATGCGGCCGAGCACGTCGGTCGGCCCGCCGGCCGCGAACGGAATGATCATGGTGATCGGACGGTTCGGATAGTTCTGCGCCGACGCGCTGCCGCCGAATGCAAAAAGGCCCGCCACGGCCGCGTAAATCACGGGTCTCAACATGGACGTTCTCCCTGTTATTTGAACGCAGAGTTGCGCTACAAGTTGGCCGTGGTCAAGTCTGGCGGCCGGGACGCAATGTCGCCGATGCCGTGCCGGGAGGGATTTCAATTCATGGCTGACACCCGTGTTGCCATCGCCGGTCTTGGCGCCATCGGCCGCGTGCTGGCGCGACGGCTGAGTGACGGCATTGCGGGGCTGAAGCTCGCCTGCGTCGCCGCCGGCGACGAGAAGAAGGCCCGCGCCTGGCTCGACGCACAGAAGATCGACTGCCCGGTGGTTCCGCTCAGCGAATTCCCGAACCACGCCGACCTCGCGATCGAATGTGCGCCGTCGTCGCAGATCGAGAACATCTGCCGGCCGATGCTGCAGGCCGGCAAGCAGGTGATGGTGCTGTCCTGCGGCGCGCTGCTGCCGCGCCCGGAGCTGATCGATCTCGCCAAGGCGCACGGCGGCCGCATCATCGTGCCGACCGGCGCGCTGCTCGGCCTCGACGCGGTGATCGCCTCCGCCGAGGGCATGATCCATTCGGTGCGGATGACGACGCGCAAGCCGCCCGGCGGCCTCGTCGGCGCGCCGCACCTCGTCAAGAACAACATCTCGGTCGAAGGCCTCAACACCGCGAAGCTGGTGTTCAGCGGCACCGCGCGCGAAGCCGCGGCGGGCTTTCCCGCCAACGTCAACGTCGCCGCCGCATTGTCGCTCGCCGGCATCGGCCCCGACCGCACCATGATCGACATCTGGGCCGACCCCGCGGTCGAGCGAAACTGCCATTCGATCGAAGTCGACTCCGACAGCGCACGTTACACGCTGTCGATCGAGAACATCCCGTCGGAAAACCCCAAGACCGGCAAGAACGTCGCGCTCTCGGTGCTCGCCGCGCTGCGCAAGATGCATTCGCCGCTCGCGGTCGGCACCTGATCAACAAATCCCTTCATCGCAAACTCAGTGAGAAAGTCATGGCCAAGAAAGCTGCAAAGAAAGCTGCCAAAACGTCCCCGAAGAAAGCCGCCAAGCGCCCCGTCTATCGCCTGAAGGACCCGACCGACGAGCAGATGACGCCGCCGCAGCGGGCGCTGAAGCGAAGCGATCTCTTCCGGCCCGCGCGGCATCCGCAAGAAGCTGACCGGTCCGTTCGCGAT
Source organism: uncultured Alphaproteobacteria bacterium (assembly GCA_963838595.1). GTDB lineage: Bacteria > Pseudomonadota > Alphaproteobacteria > Rhizobiales > Xanthobacteraceae > Z2-YC6860. The sequence continues at coordinate 11,936 of CAWIRP010000018.1, read as the reverse complement.
CTGGATGCAGGCGCCGGAATACGGCGACCTCGCGCAGCGGCTCGGCGCGCACGTGCGCTACAACACCGCGCTGTCGCCGCGGCAGTCGGAATTCGCCATCCTCTGCACCGGGCAGAAGTGGAAGGCGCAGTACGAATGGTTCGCGCACGAGCCGATGGCGCTCAAGGCCGGCGTCAAGCCGGAAACCATCAAGGACATCAAGGCGGGGCGCGTGCCGAAGTCGGCGCAGAAAGACGAACGCGCGATCTACGATTTCGTGCAGGAGCTCTACAAGTCGCGCCGCGTCAGCGACAAGACCTACAAGCGCGTCCACGACGTGCTGGGCACCCGCGGCACCGTCGAGTTGGTCGGCATCCTCGGCTACTACACGCTGATCTCGATGACGCTCAACGTGTTCCGCGCCGACCTGCCCGACAACGCGCCGCTGCCGTTCCCCGAGCCGGCCTGACCCGCAAACCGGCTTCCGCGAGGCTGCCATGATCGAAGTCCCGGTGCTGATTGTCGGCGGCGGGCCGATCGGGCTTGCGCTCGCCGCCGACCTCGGCCGGCGCGGCGTGCGCACGCTGCTGGTCGAAAAGAACGACAACACGATCGGCCCGGCGAAAATGCTCGAGGTGAGCGTCCGCACGCTCGAATTCTGCCGGTCGCTCGGCGTGATCGACGAGGTCCGAAACTGGGGCTTCCCGTTCGACTATCCCTACGACAACGCCTTCGTGACCGACATGCAGGGTTACGAGATCGGCCGGCTGCGCGGCCCCTCGCTGCGCGAGCAGCGCTCGACCGAATTCAGCCCCGAGCGCGGCATGATGTGCCCGCAGACTTGGTTCGACCCGATCCTGCAGAAGCATGCACGATCTTTTCCGCACGTTGCGATCCGCCACCGCGTCAAGCTTGAAAGTTTCGAGCAGGACGCAACGGGCGTAACGGCGACGCTACGCGATCAGTCCAGCGGCGCAGCCGAACAGGTCCGCGCGCAATACATGGTCGGCTGCGATGGCTTTCTCAGCGGCGTGCGCGACGCGCTGGGCATCGAAGTGCGCGGCGAGCGTCACATCGACTGGTCGATGAATGTCTATCTGCGGATCCCGGATTTCTTCTCGTATCACGACAAGAAGCCGGCCGTTCGCTACATCTACGTGGGGCCGGAAGGCACATGGTCGTTCATTTCTCTGGTCGACGGCGAGGACCTGTGGCGACTGCAGTTCGTCGACGTCGACGAGAACAAGCTGCAAAGCCTCGACATCGATGCGCTGGTGCGCCGCGCGATGGGGCGCGAGATCGCCTACACCGTCGAGGACAAGACGCTCTGGGTGCGCAAACGCACCGTGGCCGATCAATTTAGCAAAGGCCGCGTGTTCCTTGCGGGCGACAGCGCCCACGCGCATCCGCCGAACGGCGGGCTTGGCATGAACACCGGCATCCAGGACGCGTTCGACCTCGGCTGGAAGCTCGCCGCAACGCTTCAAGGCTGGGGCGGCCCGGCGCTGCTCGACAGCTACGACCTGGAACGGCGGCCCGCCTGCGTGCGGGCGCTCGACGTATCGCTGCAGAACTACCGGCGCCTGACCAGCGCCGAGCAGCGAGCCGAAATCTATTCACCGACACCGGCAGGCGACGCAGCGCGGCAAGCCATCGGCGAGCGCCTGGTGGAGGAGAACCGCCGGTCGTGGCAGCCGGTCGGTATCCATCTCGGCTACATCTACAATCCCTCCCCCATCGTCGTGCCGGACGGGTCCGCACAGCCTGAGGACGATACGTTCGGCTATCGTCCCACCACATTCCCCGGGGCGCGGGCACCGCACGCCTGGCTCGCTCCGGATCAATCGATGCTCGATCTGTTCGGAGATGGATTTGCTCTGCTCAATTTCGCGGGCCTCTCGACCGACACGATCGAGAGCGCGGCGAAGCAGCGCGCCGTTCCGCTGACCATCCGGCGCATCGACAATCCTGAGATCGCCGCGCTCTATGAAAAACCGCTGGTGCTGGTGCGGCCCGACGGTCACGTCGCCTGGCGCGGTGACCGTCCACCCGGCGATCCGCTCGGAATGATCGACATCGTGCGCGGCGCTTAGCTCCTTGCGGGCATCAGGCTCGCGAGTTCGCCGACGCAGGCATCGGCAAACGCCGCATCATTGATGTGGTGCGGCAGTTCCTTGAAGGTCCCGCGAAAGTGCCGGCGCAGCGTCTCGACAAATACGGCGTCCACCTCAGGCCGCGCCCACGGTCCCGTGGCTTTGCCCGATAGATCATGCGCGGTGCGGCCGACCAGCGCGCTCCAGCCTTTCATAGGCACCAGAACACTCACCGGACCTTTGGCGGCGGCGAGCCGTTCGCCGATCAGCTTGCCGAGCGCAGCGAATTCCTCCGCTGTTGCTGCGCATCAGCAGGATTTCGACGTTGTATTGGAAGAACTCGCGGGAACGGTAGCGCTCGGGCACCTCGCCGACCCACCAATTGGTGAAGTCGAGGCAGCCTGGCACGACGACCTGCGGGATGCCGGCCGTGCCGGCGCCGGTGAGACGCGCCTCGCCGGCGCTGTAGACACCACCGGTCAAGAAGTCGGTGAGCTCCGACGTGGTGAGATCGATCACACCGGCGAGCTCGCCGCGGCCAGCCAAGGATTCCAGCGCCCGCCCGCCGGGACCAGAGGCGTGGAAGTGGATGACCTCGAAGCCCCTGCCCTCAAGCTGTTCCGTGATGCGATCGACCGCCGGCTGAAGGTTGCCGAACGAAGACACGCCGATGAGAGCGCGTCGGCTCGGCGCGGCAGCCACGCGACGCCGCGCCATCCCGACGACCGCATGCGCCGCATTGTCGATCGCCGCGCGCGTGACGCGGTTGAGCCAGATGTCACCGATGGTCGGGAACATCGCGATGTCGCTTTCCGCGACGTACCACTGCACGGCAGCAGTGGCGGCAACCGGCGTCACCATCGCCTTGGGAAACGCGAGCGGCAGCGAGCGCATGATCGCGCAGGCCATGGTCGAGCCGTTGGCGCCGCCGAAGCCGAGTGCGCCGGAGATGCCGCCAGTCTGCTGCTTCGCCTGCACGAGCTTGATGCCGCCGCCGATCATTGCCTGTGCGGCATCCGCCCGGGAAAGTTTCGCCAATGCATCCCAGGTCGTTCCGGCTGCCGCCGCGACCTGAGCACCCGAAACATCGGCGAAGCCATGCGCGTGCGGCCGCAGCGACAAATCGACCAGCCAGGGCGTCGCGCCGGCGCCGCGGAGCGCGTCACAGACATAGCGGATGGCGTCGTGCTTACTGTCGAGCGTGGCGAGGACGGCGACCGACGGGTTGTCCGCCACCTAACGGCCCTTCGGCAGCTTTACGGCGCGAAATGCGCGCGTCGCCTCCACCACCGATTTCTCGATCGGAAAGCGCTCGGCCGACGAGCCGCCGACATAGCCATGCAGCCGCGGCTCGCTCTTCAGGAAACGCGTCGAAGTCCTCTGGCGTCTCGATCGCAGCCACCATGGCAGGTGAAAATGCGGTCTCGAGTATTTCGGCCCGAGTACGTCGAGGATGGAGGCGGCCCGCTGCAGCGCCGCGTCGTCCGCCATCACAGTCTTCGACCCGATGGTGCCGCCCGAGCTGTTTCCGAAATGGATGATGATGTTGTCCACTCCGGCTTCCGCCATCGCCAACGCCTCATCGGACGAGGTGCAAAACGCCTTGGTGAACAGTCCCAGGCGCGACGCCTCGCCGAGCACATCGACCTCGCGCGCGAAACCCATCCCGGTTTCCTCGAAATCCCCGCGGAACTTGCCATCGATCAGCGCAACGGTCGGGCAGTTCATCACGCCGTGATATCCCGCCTGCGCGACCTGCTCGACAAAGCGCGTCATATCGCGGGTCGGATCGACGCAGAGCAGACCCGCGATCACCGGGCATTCTTTGACGACGTTGAGCAGCGAACGCTCGCCAAGCTCAAGCGTGAGCGCATTGGCGTCGCAGATCGGCAGATAGCCGGCCATCGAGCTCAAGCCCTGCATGCGGAAGTAGGCGAGCGAATGCGTGGTGACCATGCTGGCGCCGCCGCGTGCCGCCATCTTGGCGGTGATACCCGAGCCGCACAGCGCGTCATAGATCGCGGTTCCCGCGGCGCACTCCGCGCGCAGGCGCTTCACAATTGTATCGCGATCGAATTTCGCCACATCGAGCCCCCGTCGCCGGTAAAGCCTAGCCGATGCCCGCGCGCAGGACGCTAGGCTCGCCGTATGCGTGTGCTGATCGAGAACGAAGCCGGCTCCAGGACCAAGAACACCTACGACGAACGCACGCTCGCCTTCGTGCGCAGCGCGCAGGTGTCGGCGGCCTATCCGTTCCCCTATGGCTTCGCGGTTGGCACCAAAAGCGGCGATGGCGACGCGGTGGACTGCTTTGTGCTGACCGATGAACCGCTCAAGCTTCAGGCAGCATCGTCGAATGCGAGCCGCTCGCGCTGCTCGAGCAGGTCGAGGATGACGAGATCGACCACAAGGTGCTGGCGGCTCTGGCTGGAACGAACCCGAATCTGGACGACACGACGCTGGCGGCGCTGAAGGCTTTCATTGCAGGCGTATTCGCCCATGTGCCCGGCAAAACGATGAAAATCGGCCGGCTGCTGGATCGGCAGGCGGCAGAGGACTTCTTGGCGCTAGCTTCCACAACAAAAAATATAGACGGGGATTGAGGTTGCTTCATATTGGACGGCAACGTAATGCTGTGAAAGTTTCATGGCAATACGCGGGGTAACGTTACCCCGGCGTCACCCACAGGGGGCGCAATGCCAACACGCACGCTCACAAATTTATTCGTGGGGCGCGTCAAGCCGCCACCGAGGGGCCGCGTCGAATATTTCGACGCATCGTTTCCGGGGCTCGCATTGCGGGTCACCCCAGGCGGGGCAAAGAGTTGGTGCGCTTTCTACCGCTTCCGAGGTCGACTGCGGCGCTTCACGATTGGAAAGTATCCGGCCGTCAAGCCGGACCAAGCCCGACGCGAGGCACGCGCCGCCCTAGATCGAGTTCGCGAGGGCGTCGATCCTGCTGAGGAGAAACGAACGCGCCGCGATGAGCGCACACCCGAAACCGAAACATTTGCCGCCCTGCTTCGCGATTATCTTGAGAGGCACCACAAACAGAACAGTCGAGAGTCAACGTTCCTTGAGGTGAAGCGCAATCTTGAGCGCGATGTGTTGCCGAAGTGGAAGAGACGCCAGATCGCGAGCATCAGCCGCCGCGATGTCATTGACCTGATCGACGGCATTACTGAGCGGGGCGCGCTCATCCTGGCAAACCGCACATTGGCCCGCCTGCGGGCGCTGTTCAATTGGGCCGTTCAGAAAGATCGGCTCACCGCCTCGCCAGCCGCAGGCATCAAGCTCCCTTCGGCAGAGCAGACGCGCGACCGCGTTCTCACCGATGAAGAGGTGCGCTGGCTTTGGCATGGCTGCAACGAAATCGGCTGGCCGTTTGGGCCGCTGGCGAAACTGTTGCTGCTGACGGGGCAACGCCGCGACGAAGTGGCCGACGCCGAATGGACCGAGTTTGATTTAGATAAGCGGCTTTGGACCATCCCGGCGCACCGCGCGAAGAGCGCCCGCGCGCACGAGGTTCATCTGTCTGACGCGGCTCTGGACGTGTTGAGTAGCTTGCCGCGTGTTGGCGAGCGCTTCGTCCTCACCAGCAATGGGAATGTTCCTATCTCCGGTTTCTCCCGCTTTAAGAGAAACTTGCACGCCGCAATGGAGGAAGCTGGCGAGACTAAGATTTCAAACTGGACGCTGCACGATCTGCGACGCACTGCGACCACCGGAATGGCAAGATTGAATTTTCCGCCACACGTAGTTGATCGGATTCTAAACCACTCGGGCGGCACAATCCGCGGCGTGGCCGCCGTCTACAACCGCTTCGCCTATGTCGACGAGCGCCGCGCCGCGCTGGAGGCGTGGGGCCGATACGTTCAGGGCCTGACGACGAAAGCCCCCGCGAACGTCGTGACGTTGAGGGCGTACGCATGAAAATCGAACCTGCGCCTGATTTCGCGCTGACCTTCAATGAGCCCCAGCCGGATTGGGTGCCAATAAATCGCGCGCTGTACTATTTTAGCTCCTCCAAATTCAGTGCCTCAGAGGAAGAATGTGCAAATTCCCTGTTCGTTGCACTTGAAGAAATAACAGACAGCTCGCCACTGAACGGAATGAGGGTTTGGCCGTCGGATGATCCGCCCATCGGTATCAAGGCCAAATACCTATGCGATCGTTCGCGATGGAAACAGCGTCGGGTTTGAGACGAAAGAAACTTCAACGTGGATTACGCCGCGCATTGGACGCGTGAAATCAATTTCTCAACGCTTCATGGTGACAAGTGAGTGGACGAAAGACGATTGGGGCTTTTCCATAAACGGCACGTACCGACTAAAACAGATCCTTGAACGGAAGGAGTGGAACGAAATTGTGCCGCGCAGCCGGATGATTGTCGCTGAAAAACATAGGCTTGTGCTTCGGCGCCTTTTATTTCGTTGGCAAACTAATTTTTCAAATGCAATCGGGTCCGGCGCAACTGGATGATGAACACGGCGGCGTGGCAGAGCCTCAACGCCACTCAGCGGGCGATCTATCTGGAAATGGTCGCACGCTATGCCGGACCCGGATCAAACAACGGCAAGCTACTGTATTCGGTTCGCGAAGCGGCAGAATCCTTGCATATCGGCAAGACAACGGCGGCCGACGCGCTGCTTGTTTTGCAACAGCGCGGGTTCGTTGTCCCGACGACGAAGGGCGCGTTCTCCCGCAAAGTCAGGCACGCGACGGAGTGGCGGTTGACAGAGTTTCCGTGCGACGTGACGCACGCGCTGCCTAGCAAAGAGTTCGCCAAGTGGTCGCCTGAAATTCAGAACACGGTCCGGCTGCAGACCTCCACGGTACCTGAGACGGGACCGATCGGTACCCACAGCGGGACCGAGGCCCATGAAAAGGCCCCTGACGGTACCTGTAGCGGGACTGTCGAGCCCCAAAATTCTAATTCTCGGTACCTGTGGCCGGACACTATTAGTTTACCAGGGGCAAGTCTTCCGAGCCTGTTCCTGTTGAACTGCTCGCGAAGCGCGCCCCCCAAGGTATCGTGGCGAGCGAGCAGCCTATCCGCATATCGAGCAAACTGGACGCAAAGGTTCGCGATCGACTCGGTCGGCGCGGATGACAAGTCTTTTTTTGGCTGGTCGTCACTTAAATCGTCATGAAACTTTCTCGCCCCTTGTTTTTTCCGGGGGCAAATGACTATGAGGGGGAAGAAGCCGATCATTGATGCCGCGCTCCTGGAAATCGTGCGTTACGAAATCCGCGAGTTCACCGGCAGATTGCCGCTACGCAAGCGCGAGGGCGGAACACAAGGGGCCATCGTTGACGATCTGGTCTGTGCCGGCGTCGAAGCCTTAATCCGGGCGGCCGAGCATTTCGACCCGTCGCTCGGCTACAAGTTCCAGACCTATGCCTCGCGGTGCGTGCGAAACGCCATTCGACGTGCGGCTCGACCACGCAAGCGGGACGTTCTCTCCTGCGAACTGATGCGGCTGGATGCGCCCCTTCAGCCAGACGAGGGGCTTACGACGCAGCACGATGTTGTCGCTGACGATACGGGCGACAATTTTCCTGTTCCCGAAGCCGCCTGGCGCTGCCTTCATAAGTTGATGCCGCCGCGAGAGTTCGACGTGCTGGTGTCCCGAGGTGTCGGGTTCACGCGTGCGGAAATCGGCAAGCGACTTGGCCTTTCTGCTGAGCGTGTTCGGCAGATTGGACAAAAGGCGCTGCGGACGGTCGAGAAATTGTATCGCGTCAACGCGAAATTGCGATTGGCGTACGATGCGCCTCGCTTCTATGCCGAGCAGATGGCGGACGCACAGTCGGTGGTGCGGGCACATCGACCCTCGGCAAATTTCTGGGCGCACCACGACGGCCGGCGACAGCTGGAGGCCGAGGCTGGCGCATATCGCGAGCCGACTGATTGGACGGATGCGTTAGTAATCGCTGCAAAGCTAGCGATGCTGGAACTGGGGATGCGGCTGCCAAAGCGAAAGCTGCCCGCCGACCCGCAAAGATGAAGACCCATTCAACAGGAAAATCGAAAATGTGCGTCAGACAACCAGTCAACGTTGGCGTCGCAATCCCCCGCGATTTGAAGAAGCGGCTAGACGACGCGGCGCGTCGTCAAATGACAAGCCGCGCCACAATCATTCGAAAGGCACTCGCCGCGCATGCTTTTTTGTTGTTCGCAAATCTCTGAAAATCGAACACGGACTGGCTTCGCGAAGCTCGGATGTAGCCGCTCATCCAAGAGGCGATAAATTCTCGCCGCGCGGCGTCCGAGCTCGAATATTGTTTGCAGGTGATCAGGGACATGTCGATCTTGATCTGACCCCCTGGGGCAGGCTGTGGAATGGAACGCTCCAAGGCGCCCATCACGGTCGCCTGAGGGGACGTGGTGCACCATTGCCTGACGCTGGCGACGTTCCTCGCGAAATCATCGAGGCCCATCGTCGTGTAGCCCCATTTGTGATTAAACCAACCGCTCATCCATGCGGATAAAGATACGAGCCTGGGATGCCGACATCGCCACGTAATCGGCACAAGTTATCCGTGACATGTCGAGCGTCACCTGCGCCTGGCTCGAGCCAGGCGTAATGGTCGCTACAACGACAAGAGAGATAAGAAGCTTGCGCACAAGCCACCTCCGCGTCGGAGTTGTACGCTACAGGAGATCCTAGATCCGACAGGGATCTTGAAACTTAATGTCGTCAGCCCTTGGTAACAACGGGCGGCGGAGCTTTGCCCTTGCCGACGAAACAGCCACCCAAGCTCAGCGAAGCGACGACTAGCGCCAGTGCCAATACAGCTTTTTTCACAGACCAATCCTCGTCCAAATCACGCCCCGATGGGGCTGTCACACGAGGTAAAAGGACAGACAGATAGAAGCGCCGCTAGTGCCGAAAAGCCACAGTGGATATCGAAGTTGATGCAACTCGCTCGCGGCACGCCGACCTCCACATGAAACGCAGGCCGTGTCGCTTTTGCAACAGCATGGTCGAATGCGAGCTTTTGGTCGGGACCTGATCACCTGATCCGCGGAGGGCATTATGGCCCGCGGTCATGTGAACCGCATCTAAAGGCCGAACACATGGCTCACCGACCAATGCCAGTGGAGCCGCTGTTGCAAAGTAGCCGCACTTCGCAATTTTTGGCAAAACCGAGGTTGCTAGTAAGTAAGTTTTTCATTCGAATGGCTGCACAAAAGAACAATCGGAAGAGGAGACCTCGCCATGAAACTCTGGTCAGCAATCATAGCTCTGCTTGCATCAGCCTCGACTGCGCTCGCAGCCGATTTGCCTCGACGGGTCGAGCCCATGGCTCCGGCCATGGTTGCGGCTCCTGCTTTCAATTGGAGCGGCCTGTATCTCGGCGCCCACGTCGGCGGCACCTTCGCGGCCGACAACGTTTTCGGCGAAAACGATGCCCGTCTTATGGCTGGCGTTCAGATCGGGTGGGACTGGCAATTCGCACCGACCTGGGTTTTGGGCATCGAGGCAAACTACAGTTTCGCCGACAGCAACGACGGCGGGGTCTTCGGCAACCGTAACGTTGGGTCCGTCACCGGACGCCTTGGTTACACATGGGGCTCCACGTTGCTGTACGCGAAGGGTGGTTATGCTTGGGCCGATACTCGTCGCTCCTTTGGCTTCCTCGGAGATAGCGACGGTGCAAGCGGCTTTACCATCGGCGGCGGTTTCGAGTGGATGTTTGCTCAGAACTGGTCAGCAAAACTCGAGTACCAGTATTACGACTTTGGTGACGTAACTTTAACTCAATTAGCGCTGGTCCAGGCAGCACCGCTGCTTGCTGCCAGCACGTTCACCAATGCTGAACATACGATCAAGTTGGGCCTGAACTACCGCTTCAACTGGGGTGCGGGGCGCTACTGATCCACGTCAAGTTATGTTGAAACAAAAGCCCCGGCAAATGCCGGGGCTTTTTTGTTGCCAGATCAAGCTTCGAAAAGCGAATGCCTCATTTATCGACATACCCATAAAGCTGGCCGCGCGCCTGCACATAGGCGGCGAAAAGCTAGCGCAGCTCGGATTCCCATTCGGCGCACCAGGGGAAAACTTCCCGACCGATGGCGTGAAGTGTGCCCGACCAAGCGAGGGCATCTGTCATTACCCCCGCCTTTGGTCCTAGAGCCTTGGCCGTGATGCGCTCGACCCGCCGCTACATCTCGGCAGCGGCCCGGCGAGAGAATGTGAGAAGCATCATTCGGCGCGGATCAACGCCCGACACGATGAGATGGGCGACGCGGTGGGCTAGCGTATTGGCTTGCCCGACCCCGCGCCGGCACCTCGACGACGGTGAGAGCGGCTGGACCGTCAACATAGAAGTACAAGCTGCCGCCTGAGGTGTGCACCACGTAGGAGTGAATACCGGTCTCGCGGGCTGTCGCAGGGACAGCTCGCCACCGAGATCGGGCTGAGTCCAGGCGCAGCTCTGCAACGTACTCAAGGGCAACTCGGATTATCGGCTGAGGCCGCGGAACGGCTGCGAGGCTGGATGAGGTCGACGGCATGAGCAGCCGGCGATCAAATAGAAAGGATCATTGATATGCCGCGACCCGGCTACCGCGTTCGACTCGAAAGTGGGCTCAAGCTCGATCTCACCTGGCTAATCCGGCAGCGCGTTATCGTCCCCGGCGCTAGGTTTGAACGTCCGCAACGCATTTCATGGGGTAAAGATGGCGAGGAAATTGCCGCTGCAAAAATTATGTTCGACCTACAAGGGCAAGAGCAGGGATACATCGACATCAAGATCGGCGGCCTGGATGAGCGGATCAGTCTGGTGGCTCGTCCGCGCCATTTCGGCGGTCGGCAGTGGTATTTCATCTGCCCGTACATGAACCGCAGGGTGTCGGTGCTGTGGATGCCTCCCGGTGCCCATAGCTTCGCCTGTCGGCAGAAATGGGGACGCCAAGTCGCCTATGGTTCTCAATTCTTGACGTGGATTGATCGTGCCCACCGGGGCAAGGCGAAAATTAAATCGCGGCTTGCGCGATTGGCGGCTTTGATCCTGACGAATGGGAATTCCCACCAAAGCCAAAAGGGATGAGGTGGCGACGTACAACCGCGCCGAAGAACAATTCGACCGCTACGAGGAAGCCCTAGACAGCGGCTCGCTACCTAACCGTGACGAAGCTCTTAGGGATCAAATAAATTATCGTTTGTTCTCAATGGGCATATTCAAGTTCACCCAACGAATTCAAATTCGTTGGATCGACCTGATCGACCTGGCTGGCCCTTTGATCGGGCGTTTCGAGCGCCTAGTGAAATAACAGCCAGGGACAATAGCGACCGGATGGCATCGTAGAAGGGCTGCACCGCCCATGAGCGATGCGTGCATTGGGCAGGCGAACGCGTTCATGGGGCTGGGACGCAAAGTCAGGTGAGCGCATCGTCTGCCGGGTGGCCACACGTCACCCAAGACAAACGAAGCCACGGCTTATGATGCCGAGCTCCGGCCGCCAGGCACTGGGTTCGAGACCAAGCCCGGTCGACTACAGAAAAACACAACACGGCTGCTGCCGTTCCAAAAAAGCAAAGCCCCCGGTGCGGGGGCTGGGGGGAGGTGGGGGCTTTGCTGGAGCAGTCCCTCACCAGGTGGATGAGGAGTGTCTCATCAACCACCCAATCCGGCTAGTCGTTCCAAGTTTTCTGAAATTTCTAGCTGCCCAATACGCAATTTGGCACTACTTCAATTTGGCATATGCGTCCGCTCGGGCCGATCAAAAACGAAGCCCCGGCTTACCATGCGGGAAGATCCGAGGCGTCGGCGGGGGGCACTGGGTTCGCGACAGGCCCGTCGACACCAAAAAACGTAACGGGGCCGCGGCCGTTCCCGAGCCGGAAACCCAGCA
>CAWIRP010000017.1:0-121778 GCA_963838595.1 uncultured Alphaproteobacteria bacterium | reverse complement strand
TCGACTGGAAACTTCACCCAACAGCCCGTCACTCCCGCCTTTTTATCTGCGAAAATTAAAGGGTTCTGGCCCATAACCGGCAAGGCGAAAGCGTAGACAGTTGCTGACTTTTTAGGCAATTCAGCCCAAATCCCGCCCCAATCCACCAAAATTCGGACCGTGTTGCGGGAATTCGTCACATTTTTCGGTCTGGAAAAGCGTCGTTTCCGCCCGGAAAATCAGGTCCCGTGTGGATAAGTTTGCTTCCCATTTCGCCGCATCAATCCTGGAACACCGCCACCGCCCGGATTGGGGAACCGGTTCCATCGCGCAATTTCAAGCGGCAACCCGATGAACTGGAATTCGCCCTTTGCCGAGCAGCGCCTCGAGATTGCAGAAGCTCTCGATGTGCGTGATGTCGAGTTCGAGGCAGGCTTTGTGAACCAGCGTGTTCACCATGCCTTCGGGACCAGGCCGCATCGAGTCGATTCCGAAATGCACCACACCCTGCTTGGCGAGCCACTCCGTCGCCGCAACGTTCACGCCGGAATTGTCGGTTGAATATTCCTTGCGCGGGAACGTGCGCTCGTGATGGCCGGTGCAGAGCAGCACCGTGCCTTTCTTCGGCACCGGCACGCCGGCCTTCTTCACCGCCGCTTCGAGATCGGCCGGCGTGATCTCGGCCTTCGGCGCGATGTGGCGGAGATCGATGCAGATTCCCGGCACGATGCAATTCTCCAGCGGATACTCATTGATCGGCGTGCCGGTGATGCCGAAATGCCGCGGCGCATCGATATGCGTGCCGCCGTGGTCGGGCATCGAGAAAAACATCACGCTGTTGCCGTGAACGCCGCCGCTTTCGGCCTTGGCTTCCTCGTAAGTCTTCCAGATGCCGTGAATGATCGGCGGCTGGCCCGGATAGCTCGGCGTGCGGTGATAAAGCTCACGGCTCAGATCGACGATCTTCATCGTTTCCTCCCTTGCCCACGCTTGCCCAGCGGCTCGCCGAGAGCGTACCTTCCGCGCGCTTTCGCGACAACGTGGCGTGCTACGCTTCGCCCGCAATTCACGGAGCCGGACATGAAACTCAGCACGGACCGCATCCTCACCACCCACACCGGCAGCCTGCCGCGGCCGCAGCCGCTGATCGATCTCGTGCTGCGCAAGGAAAAGGGCGACGCCATCGACGCGGCCGGATTCGAAGCGCAAGCCGCCAAGGCGGTCGACGACATCGTCGCGAAGCAGGTCGCGGCCGGCATCGACGTGGTCAGCGACGGCGAGATGAGCAAGCCGTCCTACACGACTTACATCCGCCATCGCGTCTCCGGCATGGCGCCGGACCCGCGTGCCGCCGAGAAGGGCCGCGACATCATGATCGGCCGCGATCTGCTGGCGCATCCGGACTTCGCGTCCCGCCGCAGGAATTTCGCCGACACGCCATTTCCCGGCTGCGTCGGCCCCTTGAGCTACAAGGACCGCGGACCGCTGGAGCGCGACCTCGCCCATCTCGCCGCTCGCCACCGGCAAGCAAAAGCCCGCCGATGTGTTCATGACCGCGCCCTCGCCCGGCATCCTGACCCGCTTCATCATCAATCTGCATTACCCGACCGAGGACGCGTACGTCGAGGCGCTCGCTAGTGTGCTGCGAACCGAATACCAGGCGATCGTCAACGCAGGTTTCGTGCTGCAGATTGACTGCCCCGACCTCGGCTCATGCCGCAACAACCAGTACCGCGACCTCACCGACGACCAGTTCCGCAAGATCGCCGAGCGCAACATCGAGGCGCTCAACGCCGCGACCGAGGGCATCCCCGCCGACAAGATGCGGCTGCACATCTGCTGGGGCAACTACGAGGGGCCGCACAGCTTCGACCTGCCGCTGCTCAAGATCATCGACATCGCGTTCAAGGGGCGGCCGCAGGCGATCAGCATCGAGGCAGCCAACCCGCGTCACGATCACGAGTGGGAAGACCTCCAGACGATCAAGATCCCCGACGACAAGGTTCTGATCCCGGGCGTGATCAATTCCACCACCAACTTCATCGAGCACCCGAAGCTGGTGGCGCAGCGGATCGGCCGCTACGCCGACCTGGTCGGCCGCGAGCGCGTCATCGCCGGCGTCGATTGCGGCTTCGGCACTGCCGTGCGGACCGATCCGATCGTCGCCGACAGCATCGTGTGGGCGAAGCTCAAGGCGCTCAGCGAAGGCGCGGCGATCGCGACCAAGCGCTTGTGGGGGTGATCATGATCAAGCATCTGCCCGGCCCGTTTCCGACCCGCAGCCGCGCCGTCATTCATGACGGTCAGGTTCATGCCGTGTCGTTCGTCACCGACAAAAAGCCCGACATGTACCTGCAGACCAAGAGCGCGCTCGCCCATATCGACGCCACGCTGAAGGAAGCCGGCACCGACAAGAGCCGCATCCTCAAGGCGATCGTCTACATCGCCGACATGGCGCGCAAGCCGGAGATGAACCGCGCCTGGGACGAATGGGCCGATCGTTCAAGCCCGCCCATGCGAGCGTGCCTCGCCGTGACACTGGACGGCGACACGCTCGTGGAGATCGTGGTCGACGCCGTCGTGTAGCAGCCGCGGCTACGCCGCCGCGGCCTTCGCCCGGTTCGCCGCGATACGCCGGTCGACCAGCGCGACCTGCGCGTCGATCGCCGGATGGCTCAGGCCCTTCTGCCTGGCGATGAGCTGCACCAGCTTGTCGGCGCGCTCGATGTTCGGCGCGCCGTTCTGCAGCGCGCGCGCGGCCGAGGCCGGACGCACCAGCGACTGCGCCGCCGCGGCGTATTTCTCGTACGGCACCAGGTCGGCCGGGATTGGCGCCGAGCTTGACGCAGAGGTCGAACACGAAGTCGTAGACCGACTTCGAGGTCGCCGGATCGGAGTGCACCGCCTCCTGCGCGGTCCGCATGCCGTCCTCGGTGACGCAGCGGTAGTTGCCGGCCAGCAGCATCGACCACTTGGCGAGCGGCACGAAGATGCCGTCGTAGACCCGCAGCTTGACCGGCAGTTCGATCTTGGTGCCGTCGCCCGGATCGAAGCGGATCGCGTCGATCTCCTTCTCGAGCTGGCGCAGGATGGCCGTGCCCTTCTCGTCGTCGAACCTCGCCGCCTTGAAGTTGGTCGGCAGCGTGACCATCAGCACGTTGACCTTCTCGTCCGGCGGGCGGATCGCCTGCGGGTCGGGGCTGCACAGCGTCAGGAATTTCGGATCGAACAGAGTCCCAGACGCGCGCGTCGGTGTAGGCGGGCTCGAGCGCCGCGTAGTCGAGGCCGGGGATGCGCTTCACGTAAGGCAGCGGCGGCATGTTCATGATCGACATGCACGGCACCTTCGACTTCGCCACCGCGTCGAGCAGTTCGCGCACGCCGGGCGAGCGGTACTGCGGCTCCTGCATGGCGAGGCAGATCAGGTCGTAATCCTTCGGATTGATGCCGGCCGCGCCCGAGGCCGTCACCTTGCCGGGCAGCTTGGTCGAGTCGAGCAAGCACCGGATCCTTGCGGCCCTTGACCGGCATGCGAACCCGGAAGCCCTCGGCGTTGATCAGGTCCGCCTCAGCGGGCAGGCACACGTGATGAATCTTGTGCCCGCCGAACAGCATTTTGGAGGCCAGCAGCGACCCATAAGCCGCGCCCAGGATCAGGATGTTGTACGCCATGGCTGTTCGCTCCCTCTCGATTGACCTGAGGCCAAGATTTCCGGCCTCACCTTGTTGAAAAACCAATCTATTCGGCCCGCTCACCCCATGCAATCGGGCAGGCCGCCGCGTCGCGTCGCCCCGCGAAAGCGGGACGAGTGCAAGCAACGGTCCAGTTTGCAGCGCTACGGATTGCTTCCGCCGCCCGCCGCGCCGTCGGTCGGGCCGCTCATCGGATGCGACGACGGGAACGGCGACGGACGCGGCGCGATCGGTGTGGCAGCGGGTTCCGGGGACGTCATCGGGACCGGAGCCGCGGCCTTGCGCGGCGCTGCGGCTTTCTTGGCGGCCTTTTTGGCTACTTTCTTTTTTGCCTTCGCCTTTTTCGCCGCCGGCTTTCGGCGCGATGCCGCTTTGACTTTCTTCTTGCGCGAGGGAGCAGCCTTCCGTGTCGCCTTCTTGACCTTGCGCTTTGCTTTCCGCTTCTTGGCCATGATCGTTCTCCCGATGGTACGGCCACCCACTGATAATCACGCGGTGGTGGCGGCGCGCCCTTGCAAAGCTTCCGGCACCGGTCCGCCGGTCGCCCAATCGATCAACTCGACCGGATGAATGACCGGGATCGCGGTGCCCGCCGCGAGCTGGGTGATGCAGCCGATGTTGCCCGCGGCAATCAGATCGGCACCGACACCTTCGATATGCCCGATCTTGCGCGCGCGCAACCGGTCCGCGATGTCGGGCTGCAGAATGTTGTAGGTGCCGGCCGAGCCGCAGCACAGATGACCTTCCGGAATCTCCTTCACGACAAAACCCATTTGTGACAGCAATTCCCTCGGCTGCCGATGCACTTGCTGGCCGTGCTGCAGCGAGCAGGCGGAATGATAGGCGACCGTGAGGCCGGACGGCGCCGCCGCCGTCAAGATCGAGCTTCGCCAGATACTCCGAGACGTCGCGCGCGAGCGCCGAGACCTTCGCGGCCTTGTCCGCATAGGCCTCGTCGGTGCGCAGCATGAAGCCGTAGTCCTTCACCGTGGTGCCGCAGCCGGAGATGGTGATCAGGATCGCATCGAGCCCCTCGCCTTCGATCTCGCGGGTCCAGGCGTCGATGTTGGCGCGCACCTGCGTCAGCGCATCGGCCTCGTGGCCCAGATGGTGGTTGAGCGAGCCGCAGCAGCCCTCGCCCTGCGCCACCACCACCTCGACGCCGTGCCGGTTGAGCAAGCGGATCGCTGCCTGGCTGATCGTCGGCGCCAGCGCCTCGTTGGCGCAGCCGGCCATCAGGGCGACGCGGCCGCGGCGCGTTCCCTCGGCCGGATAGGCTTGCTGCACCGTCATCGGGTCCGGCTTGCGGTTCGGCGCCAGCTTCACGGCCGCCGCGAGCGGCTTGAGGCCGATCAGAGCAAACAACGGCGCCAGCGGCCTGACCAGCTTGGCGGCCAGCATCGCGGCGCGCAGCCGTACCGGATAGGGCATCACATGGGCGAGAAAGCCACGCATCAGCCGGTCGATCAGCGGCCGGCGGTAGGTTTCCTCGATGTGGTAGCGGGCATGATCGACGAGGTGCATGTAATGCACGCCGGACGGGCACGTCGTCATGCAGGCGAGACAAGAGAGGCAGCGGTCGATGTGCTTGACGACCTCGCGGGTTGCCGGCCGCTCCTGCTCCAGCATCTCCTTGATCAGGTAGATGCGCCCGCGCGGCGAATCCAGCTCGTCGCCGAGCAGCACATAGGTCGGACAGGTCGCGGTGCAGAATCCGCAATGCACGCAGGCGCGCAGGATTTTTTCCGACGATGCGATATGCGGGTCGGCCAGCTGCGCGAGGGTGAAATTGGTCTGCATTACACCCCCGCCCACATGCGGCCCGGATTGAGCACGCCCTTGGGATCGAAGCTTTCCTTGACGCGCTTGGTCAGCGCGGCGACCGCAGCGGGCTGCGGCTCGAACACGTCGACCGCGGCGCGCACCGCGGCCGGCGCGCGGATCAGCGTGGCGTGGCCGCCGAGCGCGGCGACCGCCTTGCGCACCATCGCGGCGCCGCCGTCATTGGCGGACAGCGGCGCGATCCAGATCAGCCCGCCGGCCCAGTCGTAGAACATCTGCGCGCTCGGCTCGATCAGCGCCGCGATCTCGAAGCCGCGTGCCGGTGGCGCCGAAACGCGCCACACCGGCCGGTCGCCGGACGCGCCCGATGCCGCGAACGGCCGCACGTCGCGCATCTCCAGCCACAGCGCGCGCGAAGTTTTCTCATCGAGAGAGGCAACCGCGCCATACGGCTTGAGCAGCGCAGCGAGCGCATCCTTGCGATGCTTGACCGATGGCGCAACGCCTTCGAGACGGAACGCCGTGGTGGAGCTCCCGCCGATACCGGTGAAACGGAGCGCGACGTGCGCCGGCAGATGCGCCGCGCCCGACACGTCGCAAGACGATGACATCGCCGCCGTCATGGCCTGCACGGCTTTCGCGTCATCGAGGCGGGATAGCAACAGCGTCTCTTCCGTCTCCGGCTTGGGCAGCACCTTCACCGTGACATCGGTCATCGCAGCGAGCGTGCCGAACGAGCCGGCGAGCAGCTTGCAGAGATCGTAGCCGGTGACGTTCTTCACCACGCGGCCGCCGGACTTGAAGGTCTCGCCACGGCCCGACACCGCTGTGAAGCCGAGGAAGTGATCGCGCGCCGAGCCGGCCTTGATGCGGCGCGGCCCGGCAAGACCGGCGGCGAGCGCGCCGCCGATCGTGCCGCCCGCCGCGCTGCCGAGCAGCGGGCCCAGATCCATCGGCTCGAACGCGAGCTGCTGGCCCTTGCCGTCGACCAGCGCCTCGATCTCGGCGAGCGGCGTGGCGGCCTTGGCGGACAGCACCAGTTCGTCCGGCTCGTACAACGTGACGCCCGCAAGCGCGGAAAGATCGAGTGTGAGATCGGATTGGCTCGGACGTCCCAACGCGCGCTTCGAGCCGCGGCCGACGACCTCAAGGCGCTTGCCCTCGGCGAGCGCCCATTTGACGGCGTCCTCGATCTGCTTCTCGTTCTGGGGTTTGAGCGCGTCGGCCATCCGACCGTTCTAACCCACCGGGCGCTCGTCCGCGATCACCTTGCCGTCGTTCGGCAGCGAGCCGGGCTTCACGAGCTCGACCGCGCCCTTGAGCTTGGTCACCGATTGCAGCGTGGCGGCGACCGCCTCGGCGAGGCCGGCCGCCGGCGCGGCGCATTCGGCGACGAGCGTCATGGCGTCCTGCTCGGCCTCGCGGGTGACGCGCAGCCGCACGCGGCCGAGCGCGGGATGGCGCTTGCCGACCTCCACGATCTCGCCGGGATGGACGAACATGCCCTTCACCTTGGTGGTCTGGTCGGCGCGGCCCATCCAGCCCTTGATGCGCGTGTTGGTGCGCCCGCAGGGCGAGACGCCGGTCATCACGGCGGAAAGATCGCCGGTGGCGAGCCGGATCATCGGGTAGTCGGGATTGAACGAGGTGACGACCACCTCGCCCACCTCGCCGTCGGCGACCGGATCGCCGGTGCCGGGCCGCACGATCTCGATCAGCAGCGTCTCGTTGACGATCATGCCCTGCGCGCGCGCTCGCCTCGCTTTCGTAGGCGATGACGCCGGTCTCGGCGATGGCGTAGCACTGCAGCACCGCGACGCCGCGGCCGCGCAGCTCCTCGCGCAGCGTTGCCGGCAGCGCTGCGCCGGACACCAGCCCGCGCTTGATCGACGATGCGTCCTTGCCGGACTTCTCGGCGGTGTCGAGCAGGATCTTCAGGAAATCGGGCGTGCCGATGTAGCCCGTCGGCTTGAGATGCGCGATCGCCTCGAGCTGCTGCTCGGTGTTGCCGACGCCGCCGGGGATGGTGGCGCAGCCGAGCGTGTGCGCGCCGGCCTCCAGAATGTAGGCGCCGGGCGTGAGATGATAGGAGAACGAGTTGTGCACCACGTCGCCGGCGCGGAAGCCGGCGGCGAACAGCGCGCGCGCCGCGCCGCCGAAATCCTCGTCGTGGCCCTGCGGCTCGAAGATCGGACCGGGCGACATGTGCAGCCGCTTCGCCTTGGCCGGGCGGCGTGACGTTGAAGCCGCCGAACGGCGGATTGGCTTTCTGCAGCGCGTGCAGTTCGGATTTGCGCAGCAGCGGCAGCTTCGCCAGCGCGGCGCGCGACGTGACGGACTTCGGATCGACGCCCTTGAGATGCGCCGCCCAGCCCGGCGCAGTCATAGCACGCGCGACGATCTCCGGCAGGCGCGCGAACATGCTCGCGCTCGCGCGCGGCGGGATCGCGGGTTTCGAGGGGATCGTAGTGCTCGGTAGCCATGATCAGACCGCGGGCGCCGCCGCGTTCATGCTTGTCCATAAAGACATCCACCGCGTTCGGCGCGACGGCCTTGCGCTGCACGAGACGAAACAGACAGTGGATCGTGAGGTCGAAGGAGCCATAGCAATGGTGAGCGATGATGAGCGAGGTGCTTGAGCTGCTCGTCGTCCATCAGCTCATGTTTGGTGAAGTCGCGGACATAGACGATGTCCGCGAAAATCACCTGATTGAGGGAGCTGTTCGGCACGTCCGGCGTGGAAGGTCGGCAGGATCGTCCGCTTGTTGATGTCGACGACGGAGTGCGGAATCATACCCCGACTGCGAAGATCAATGTCGATATCGCCGAACAGAGGCTGGTCCTTGTAGAGCGGCAGGAAACACACCTCGGTGTGGACCGCGACCGCGCGCTTGAGGCGCTCGCGGGCGCCGTTGAAGACCGACAGCTCCGATCCCTGCACGTCGATCTTGAGAAAATCCAGCGCCGCGATCTCGGACAGATCGTCGAGACGCCGCGTTGTCACCGGCAATTCCGACGTCACGGTCGCCCATTGCGTGAAACCGTGAAACAGGCCGAGCACCGCCGGATTGGGCTCCAAAAGGCTGGTCATGCCCGGCACCGCCGTGATGCGGAGCGTGCCGGCGATTGCCGTCGCCGATCACGTGAGGAAGGTAGGTCTCCAGATCGCTCTTGCGGCCGTTGAGAAGCGCGAGGCCGTTGGGCTGCGGCTCGAAGCCGACGACGGTGCAATGCCGCTGCTCGAGCAGGGACTTGTAGGGCGTATCGCCGTCGATCGGATTGGCGCCGACGTCGACCACCGCAGTCAGCCGCTGCGGGCGCAGCAGCGCCAGCAGCAGTCGTCTGGACGTAGCGGGCCGCGAGGTCTCCGGTGCGCTCACGCCAGCCAGCGCTTCCTGCGCTTGTAATGCTTCACGTTGCGGAACGACTTGCGCTTGCCTTCGGCGACGCCGAGATAGAACTCCTTGACGTCCTCGTTCTCGCGCAACGCCTTGGCCTGGCCGTCCATCACGACGCGGCCGTTCTCCAGGATGTAGCCGTAGCTGGCGTACTTGAGCGCCATGTTGGTGTTCTGCTCCGCGAGCAGGAACGAGACGGACTCCTTCTCGTTCAGATCCTTCACGATCTCGAAAATCTCCTCGACGATCTGCGGCGCCAGTCCCATCGAGGGCTCGTCGAGCAGGATCATCTTGGGGCGCGACATCAGCGCGCGGCCGACCGCGCACATCTGCTGCTCGCCGCCGGAGGTGTAGCCGGCCTGCGAACCGCGGCGCTCTCTCAGGCGCGGGAAATAGCCGTAGACCATCTCAAGGTCGCGGGCGACCGCGGCCTTGCCGTCGCGGCGGGTGAACGCCCCGGTCAGCAGGTTCTCCTCGACGGTGAGATGGCCGAAGCAGCGGCGTCCCTCCATCACCTGGATGCAGCCGCGCCGCACCAGATCGTTCGGCGTGCGCGAGTGCACCTCCTCGCCCTCGAACAGGATCGAGCCCTTGGTCACCTCGCCGCGCTCGGCGTGCAGCAGATTGGAGATCGCCTTCAGCGTGGTGGTCTTGCCCGCGCCGTTGGCGCCGAGCAGCGCCACGATGCCGCCCTTCGGCACGTCGAGCGACACGCCTTTGAGCACCAGGATGACATGGCTGTAGACGACCTCGATGTTGTTGACGGTGAGGATCGGCGTGCCGGCTTCCGGCTTTGCGGCGGAGGCGATTGTCACCAAGCCACTCCCATTGCCCTGAAACAGATCGGGAGGCGGCAGAGCGCCGCCTCCCAGTGTCGCAGCCGCTGCGATCAGCTCTCCTTCGAGCAGTCGCGCGGCGTGATCTTCTTCTCCGCCGCGTACTTGGTCGGCGGCATCCGCGACCATCGGCGCCAGGATTTTCTGATCCGCCGTGTAGTAGTCGGAGATCACCTTCCACGCCTTGCCGTCCCACTGCTGGACGCGAGCCTGATCGGCGCCCTGGTGGTCCTGGCACGACAGCTTGATCGGCGCGACCATGCCCTCGAAGCCGAGCTCCTTGATGCGCGCCGCGGTGATGTCGAGGTTCTCGAAGCCCCAGCGCACCTGCTCGCCGGTCAGCGGCTTGTTGCCGAACTTCTTCTGCGCGGTGCGGATCGCCTCGACGCCGAGCATCGAGTTGATCAGGCCGCGGTTGTAGAGCACGTGGCTGATGTCGTCCGGCTTGCCTTGCGCCTTTGCCCTTCGCGATGAGGTGCTTCTCGATGTCGGCGTGGACGCGGAACTTGCCCGCGCCGTGCTGGAGCATCAGCGACTTGTAGCCGGTCGACTGGTCGCCGGCCGGGATCACGTCCGGCTCCGCACCGGCCCACCACACGCCCATCATCTTGTCGCGCGGGAAGCCGACGCCGGCCGCTTCCTTGATTGCGGTCGGGTTCATCACGCCCCAGCCCCACAGCAGCACGTAGTCGGGCCGGTCCTGACGGATTTGCAGCCACTGCGACTTCTGCTCGACGCCCGGGTGAGTCACCGGGATCGCCTTGAACTCGAAGCCATGCTGCTTGGCGCGGGCCTCGAGCGCAGCGATCGGCTCCTTGCCGTACGGGCTGTCGTGATAGACGAGGCTGATCTTCTTGCCCTTCAGCTTGTCGAGACCGCCCCACTCCTTGGCGATGTGCTGAACGGCGACGTCCGCCGCGGTCCAGTAGCTGCCGATCGCCACGAAATTCCAGGGGAACACCGCACCGTTGCGGCTTTCCGAACGGCCGTAGCCCATGGTGAGCAGCGGGATCTTGTCGCCGGTCACCTTCTCGGTCAGCGCGAACGTGATGCCGGTCGAAAGCGGCGAGAAGTACGCGGCGCCCGTCGGGCCCTTGCTCTTCATGCGCTCGTAGCACTCGACGCCCTTGTCGGTGGCGTAGCCGGTCTCGCATTCTTCCGGCGCAAGCTTGACGCCGTTGATGCCGCCGTCGCGCTCGTTGATCATGTTCCAGTAGTCGATCACGCCGTTCGCGAACGGAATGCCGTTCGGCGCGTACGGTCCGGTGCGATACACCAGGGACGGCACGTATTGTTCGCCCTGCGCCATCGCAGGGGTGGCCATCGCGACGGTTCCGATCGCGGCGGCAAGAACCAGAGTTCCTCGAAGCATTGTTTCCTCTCCTAGACGGTCCGGCCGCACGGCCGGAGCTTCAATACAGGTGTTTGTTTTTGCAGGACCATTCGCGGCCCCGAAACTGCGGTTAGCCTAAGCCTTCAATAGGGGAATGGCCAGAGTCTGAGCTTCTCCTTGGCGGTCAACCAAAGCCTTGCAAAACCATGAGGTTCGACGATCAGCAGCCAGCAGATCAGCGCCCCTGTGACGATGAAGACCAGCAGCGAAACGGTCTCCACCGAGATCGGGATGCCGAGCGCGTGCGGCACCTGATCGAGCAGGATCGGCAGCACCAGGATGAAGGCCGCGCCGAGGAACGAGCCGAGGATCGAGCCGAGCCCGCCGATGATGACCATGAACAGAATCTGGAACGAGCGGTCGATGTTGAACGCGAGCGGCTCCCAGGAGCCGAGATAGACGAACGCCCAGAGCGCGCCGGCCACGCCGATGATGAACGACGAGATCGCAAAGGCCGACAGCTTTGCATAGAGCGGGCGAATGCCGATCAGCTCGGCGGCGATGTCCATGTCGCGGATCGCCATCCACTGCCGGCCGAGATTGCCGCGCACCAGATTCTTGGCGAGGAACGCGAACACGACCACGAAGAGCAGGCACAAGATGTAACGCTCGATCGGCGAATTGAAGAACAGGCCGAAGAACTCGAGCTGCGGCGCATTCACCGATCCCGACGGCGTGTAGTTGGTGAACCACCTGATCCGCGCGAACACCCAATCGAAGAAGAACTGCGCGGCGAGCGTCGCGACGGCGAGATACAGCCCCTTGATGCGCAGGCTCGGAATGCCGAACACGATGCCGACGATGGCCGCCATCAGTCCGCCGAGCAGGATCGACGGCAGCACCGGCAACGGCGGAATTTTCAGGAACAGGATTTCCACGCCGGTGCCGAACTTGTATGCGCTGTAGGCGCCGATCGCCATGAACGCGCCGCTGCCGAGCGAAAGCTGGCCGCAGTAGCCGGTCAGGATGTTGAGGCCGATGGCGGCGAGCGACAGGATCAGGAACGGCACCAGGATGGCGCGCAGCAGATACTCGCTGCCGAACGGCCAGATCTGAAACTTGGCGAGCAGCGGGATGCCGATGAACGCAAACGCCAGCAGCAGCCACAACGCGATGCGATCCTGGCGGATCGGGAAGATCGCCATGTCGGCGGTGTAGCTGGTCTTGAACTGTCCGGCCTCGCGATAAAGCATGATCCTTATCCTTTGCGCATGACCTGATCCGAAAACCGGTGTCCACTTTTCGGGGTCATGCGCTACACCCGCTCAATAATGCGTTCGCCGAACAGGCCCTGCGGCCGGAACATCAGCACCAGCAGCGCCAGCACGTAGCCGAACCAGTATTCGATGCCGCCGCCCATGAACGGACCGAGATAGACCTCGGCGAGCTTCTCGCCGGCGCCGACGATCAGTCCGCCGATGATCGCGCCCGGCACCGAGGTGAAGCCGCCGATGATGAGCACCGGCAGCGCCTTGAGCGCCAGGAACGTGATCGAGAACTGCACGCCGAGCTTGGTGCCCCACACCGTCGCGGCGACCAGCGCCACCAGCCCCGCGACCAGCCACACGACGAACCAGATCCACGAGATCGGAATGCCGACCGATTGCGCCGCCGCGTGATCGTCGGCGACCGCGCGCAGCGCGCGTCCGGTCTTGGTGTGCTGGAAGAACAGCGCAAGACCGGCGACCAGAACGCCGGCGATCAAGCCGCCCCAGACATCCAGCTTGTTGAGCAGGATGCCGCCGGGAAAGACGCTCTCGAACAGGAACCACACGTCGGTCGGGAACAGCTTGAGCGGATAGATCTCGGCGCCGAAGATCATCTGCGACACGCCTTCGAGCACGAAGGTGATGCCGATCGTCGCCATGAACAGCGTCAGCCCGTCCTGATTCACCAGCGGACCGAGCACGAAGCGCTCGATGATCCAGGCCGCGAGCGCCATGATTGCCGCCGCGAACAGCGAGGCCGAGGATCACCGCGGTCCAGAACGGAAAACCTTTCGCCACCAGGAAATCGAGCGGGCGCACCAGCGCGAGGCCGGCGAGCAGCACCATCGCGCCCTGCGCGAAGTTGAACACGCCGGACGCCTTGAAGATCAGCACGAAGCCGAGCGCGACCAGCGAATAGAGCACGCCGGAAAGCAGGCCGCTGATCAGCACTTCCAGGACCTGTCCAAAAGCAATCACGCTGACCTCTCAATGCACCGAATTCTCTAGTGTGCGACGCCGAGATAGGCGTCGATGACGTTCTGGTTGCGCTTGACCTCGTCGGGCGTGCCGTCGGCGATCTTGACGCCGTGGTCGAGCACCACCACGCGGTCGGACAGGTCCATCACCACGCCCATGTCGTGCTCGATCAGCGCGATGGTGGTGCCGAAATGATCGTTCACGTCGATGATGAAGCGCGACATGTCCTCTTTCTCCTCGAGGTTCATGCCGGCCATCGGCTCGTCGAGCAGCAGAAGGTCGGGCTCCATCGCGAGCGCGCGGCCGAGCTCGACCCGCTTTTGCAAGCCGTAGGGCAGCCGCGCCACCTGCACCTTGCGGATCGCCTGGATCTCCAGAAAGTCGATGATCTCCTCGACGCGTTGGCGATTCTCGATCTCCTCGTTGAGCGCCGGACCATAGCGGAGCAATTGCCAAAGGAAGCCGCGCTTCATCTTCAGCGTGCGGCCGGCCATGATGTTGTCGAGCGCGCTCATGCCCTTGAACAGCGCGACGTTCTGGAACGTGCGGGCGATGCCGCCGCGCGCCGCCTCGTAAGGCCGCATGGCGTCGCGGGTCTTGCCCTTGAACGTGATCTTGCCGTGCTGCGGGTGGTAGAAGCCGTTGATGACGTTGAGCATCGAGGTCTTGCCGGCGCCGTTCGGGCCGATGATGGCGCGGACCTCGCCCTTCCTGATGTCGAACGAAACGTCGCGCAGCGCATGCACGCCGCCGAACGACAACGACACGTTTTCGACCGAGAGCAGCACCTCGCCGGCGGCGATCTCGCTCGCGGCGGGGGCTCTCACGCCGCCTTCTCCACGGTGGACGGCGTCGTTGCCACATCGCGGATTTTCAACGTGGCCGACATCATCCCCTTGCGGCCGTCCTCGAACGTCACCTCGGTCGAAATCGCAGCCTCGCTGGAGCCGTCGTAGAGCGCCTTGATCAGCGGCTCGTAGCGCTCGGCGATGAAGCCGCGGCGCACCTTCTGGGTGCGCGTCAGTTCGCCGTCGTCGGCGTCGAGCTCCTTGTGCAGGATGAGAAAGCGCTTGATCTGCGCGCCGGCCGTCGTCTGGTCGGCGGCGAGCGCGCGGTTGGTCTCCTCGACGTTCTTCGCGATCATGTCGTAGACCAGCGGATGGGCGGCGAGCTCCTGGTAGGAGCCGTAGACCACGTTGTTGCGCTCGGCCCAGCTTCCGACCGCGGTGAGGTCGATGTTGATCATCGCGGCGACGAAGTCGTGCCGGTCGCCGTACGCCACCGCCTCGCGGATGTTGGGGAAGAACTTGAGCTTGTTCTCGATGTACTTCGGCGGGAACAGCGTGCCGTCCGTGAGCTTGCCGACATCCTTGGCGCGATCGATGATCTTCAGATGACCGGTCTTCTGGTCGAAGAAGCCGGCGTCGCCGGTCTTCACGTAGCCGTCCGCCGTCATCGCCTCCTTGGTCTTGGCCTCGTCCTTGAAATAGCCGACGAACTGGCCCGGCGACTTGAACAGCACCTCGCCGTTCTCGGCGATGCGGATGTCGACGTTCGGCACCGCGGGACCGACCGTGTCGGAATAGATCTGCCCGTCCGGCTGCGCGGTGACGTAGAGGAAAGCTTCGGTCTGGCCGTAGAGCTGCTTCAGGTTCATGCCGAGCGAGCGGTAGAACGAGAACAGATCGGGCCCGATCGCCTCGCCCGCGGTGTAGGCGACGCGCACGCGCGACAGGCCGAGCACGTTCTTCAGCGGCCCGTAGACCAGGAATTTTCCGAGCGCATAGGCGAACCGGCCGGTGAGCGGCACGCTCTCGCCGTTGAGGATTTTCTCGCCGTGGCGGCGCGCCACGCCGATGAAATAGTGGAACAGCTTGCGCTTGATGAAGCTGGCGTCCTCCATGCGGATCATGACGCGGGTGAGCATCGTCTCGAAGGTGCGCGGCGGCGCGAAATAGAACGTCGGCCCGATCTCGCGCAGATCCTGCATCGCGGTGTCGCCGCTCTCCGGGCACGCGGTGCAGAAGCCGGCGACGAGCTGCTGCGCGTAGTTGAGATAATGGTCGCCGACCCAGGCGATCGGCAGATAGGCCAGCGCCTCGTCCTGGTCGGTCAGCTTGTCGAACGCGACGGTGTCGCGCGCGGCGTCGATGCAGCCCTTGGCGGACAGCACCACGCCCTTGGACTGGCCGGTCGTGCCCGACGTGTAGAGGATGATCGAGGTGTCGCTGCCCTTGCCGGCGGCGATCTCGCCGTCGAGCCAGGCGCCGACCTTCGGATCGGCCGCCATCGCGGCGCGGCCGTCGGCGATCACCTCGTCGATGTGGCGCAGGTTGGCGCGGTCGTAGTCGCGCAGGCCCTTCGGCTCGTCATAGACGATGGTCTTGAGCTTCGGCACCTGCTCCGAGATCGACAGCAGCTTGTCGACCTGCTCCTGGTCCTCCACCGCGGCGAACTTCACCTCGGCGTGCGCAAGCACGTAGGCGAGCTCGTTCGCCACCGCGTCGGCGTAGACCGGCACCGGCACCGCGCCGAGCGTCTGCGCCGCCATGACCGAGGCATAGATTTTCGGCCGGTTGGCGCCGACGATCGCGACGGCGTCGCCGCGCCGCACGCCCAGCCGGTTGAGTCCGACCGCATAGGCGCGCACCTCGTCGAGCAGGCGCGCCCAGCTCCAGGTCTGCCAGATGCCCAAATCCTTGTGGCGCAGCGCCGGCCGGTCGGCGAACAGCCGCGCGTTGCGCACCAGCAGCTTCGGAAAGGTGTCCGCCTGCGCGTGCGCGCCGGAATGGCCTTGGGCGCTGGCCTCGGCTGCCACCGCGTCCTCCGTTGGCCGCTGCGGTCCCGCCGCGCGGCCTGCTCCCCTTCCCGCTGTCCCCCAGCGAGTTCGCCTTCGATAAGAATTGACCGTCGCCGAAGGGTCAAGCCTTGCCAGAGTCGCGTGTGCTCAGAGGCTAATGGCCGGACAAATGTCCCGGCCATGCGCGTCTTGCTTTGATGCTAAAGACGCAATGCCCGGGATAGCCGGGCGTGCGCCAAGCAGTGTCGAGGTTTGGTAATGGGTGAATTTGCAATCGGTCAGTCGGTGCCCCGCTTTGAAGACCCGAGGCTGCTGCGCGGCGGGGGGCAATACGTGGACGACATCGTGCTGCCGCGGATGGCGTTCGGCCACGTGCTGCGCTCGCCGCACGCCCACGCCAAAATCCGCAAGATCGACACCACCGCGGCCAAGGCCGCGCCGGGCGTGCTGGCGGTGCTGACCGGCGAGGACTGGATCAAGTCCGGCTGGGGCGACATGCCGGTGCCGGCCACCCACAAGCGCCGCGACGGCTCGCCGAACTTCCAGCCGCCCTACCCGGCGCTGGTCAAGGACCGCGTGCGCTTCATCGGCGACTACGTCGCCTTCGTGGTCGCCGAGACCAAGAACCAGGCGATGGACGCCGCCGAGCTGATCGAGGTGGACTACGAGACGCTGCCGGCCGTGCTCGGCACCGGCGAGGCCGCCAAGCGCCGGCGCGCCGCTCGTCTGGGAGAATTGCCCGAACAACATCTGCTTCACCGCGATCCACGGCGACAAGGCCAAGACCGAGGCCGCCTTCGCCAAGGCCGCGCACATCGTCAAGCAGCACCTCGTCATCAACCGCGTCACCACCGCCTCGATGGAGCCGCGCGGCTCGGTCGGCGACTACAACGCCATCACCGACCACTACACGATCTACACCACGCTGCAGCGCGCGCATCCCTATCGCGCCGAGCTCGCCAAGCTCGTGCTCAAGGTGCCCGAGCACAAGGTGCGCGTGATCGCGCCGGACATCGGCGGCAGCTTCGGCATGAAGTCGGCGATCTACAACGAGGTGCCGCTGTGCCTGCTCGGCTCCAAGGTCACCGGCCGCCCGGTGAAATGGATGAGCACGCGCTCGGAGGCGTTCCTGTCCGACGCGATGGCGCGCGACAACGTCACCGACGCCGAGCTCGCGCTCGACAAGGACGGCACGTTCCTCGCCTTCCGCGTCAACTCGTTCGTCAACGCCGGCGCCTATCTGCAATCCGGCTTCCAGGCCTACACCGGCAATCTCGGCACGCTGGCCGGCGTCTATCGCACGCCGGCGATGTACGTCGAATCGACCGCGGTGTTCACCCACACCCAGCCGTGCCGGCCCTATCGCGGCAACGGACGCCCCGAGGCGGCCTACGTGATCGAGCGCATGGTCGACGTCGCGGCCAAGCAACTGAAGATGGACCCGGCCGAGCTGCGGCGGAAGAACTACATCCCGCCGGAGTCGATGCCGTTCAAGACCTCGCTCACCTTCACCTACGACTGCGGCGAGTTCGAGAAGGGCATGGACATGGCGCTCAAGATGGCCGACGTCGCGGGCTTTCCCAAGCGCAAGGCCGAATCGAAGAAGCGCGGCAAGCTGCGCGGGCTCGGCATGTCCAACACCATCGAGCGCGCCGCGGCGGCGAGCTTCGAGGGCGCCGAAATCCGCTTCGACCGCGGCGGCACGGTGTCGATCTTCTCCGGCAGCATCAACCAGGGCCAGGGCCACGAGACCACGTTCAAGCAGGTGGTGGCCGACAAGCTCGGCATCCACCCGAACGACATCGAGTACATCCAGGGCGACACCGACAAGGTGTTCTTCGGCGAAGGCACCGGCGGCTCGCGCTCGGCCACCATGTCGGGCGCGGCGTTCCACAACGCCGGCGAGAAGGTCATCGTCAAGGCCAAGGCGATCGCCGCGCACAACATGAAGGTCGACGTCGCCGACGTGAACTTCAACGAAGGCATCTTCTCCAGCACCAAGTCCAACCAGACCATGACCATCAAGGACGTGGCGCAGGCCTCGTTCAATCCGGCCAAGATGCCGAACGACATGGAAGCCGGCCTCTACGCCACCGCGGTCTACAAGGCCGACGTCGAGAACTTCCCGAACGGCGTCCACGTCTGCGAGATCGAGGTCGATCCGGACACCGGCAAGATCGAGATCGTGCGCTACAACGTGGTCGACGACGTCGGCACGGTGATGAACCCGCTGCTGCTCAAGGGCCAGATCGTCGGCGGCGTGGCGATGGGCGTCGGGCAGATCCTGAAAGAGGACATCCACTTCGACAGCGAAGGCCAGCTCACCACCGGCTCGTTCATGGACTACGCCATGCCGCGCGCCCACGACTTCTGCCCGATCGAGGTGAAGGCCAACCCGGTGCCGACCAAGACCAACCCGCTCGGCGTCAAGGGCGCGGGCGAAGCCGGCTGCGTCGGCGCGATGCCGGCGGTGGCGAACGCGCTGGTCGATGCGCTCGCCGAGTTCGGCGTCAAGCACATCGCGATGCCGGCGACGCCGGAGGTGGTGTGGCGCGCGATCGGGAATGGCAAGGGATAACGACGCGAGGTTGCATTCGAAGGGAGGCGGGATGCGCGCATTTGCCAAAGCGGTCGGTGTGTCGGCGTGCCTGTTTGCCTTTGCAGGCAGCGCGCAGGCGATCGAACTCGACGGCGCCTGGGTCACCGACGAATCGGTTTGCGGCAAAGTGTTCACAAAGCGCGGCGGCCGAACTGTCGTCACAAAGGACGCGGACCTCTACGGCAGCGGTTTCGTGATCGACCGCAACCAGATCAGAGGAAAGGTCGTCACCTGCACGATCAAGGCCCGCAAGGAAGACGGCGGCACGCATCATCTCCTTGCGTCATGCTCGAACGACGTCGCGCTGCAGAACTTCCAGTTCAGCTACAAGCCGGATGGCGACAACAAGATAACGCGGTTCTTTTCCGGACTGCCGGACTTGGACACGTCTTACTATCGCTGCCCTGGAGTCCGATAACGCACGCGTACCGACATTCTGATTGCTTTGGCGGGGGCCGACGAAAGCAATGCCGGACAATCGGGAAAGTGCTTCGCTTCGTTGGCTCGATCCGATCGATCGGGTTTCCGAAATTCTGTTCGGCCTGATCATGGTGCTGACCAGCACGAGCACGCTCAGCGTGATCACCGCAGGGCGCGCCGACGTCAAAACCATGATCCTGGGCGCGCTCGGCTGCAACCTGGCCTGGGGCATCATCGACGCCGGGCTGTATCTGATGGGCTGCCTCGGCGAGCGGGGGCGCGGCCTCCTGAAACTGCGCACGCTCCGGCAGACCAGCGATCCCGACGCCGGCAGGCGCACGCTGGTGGACGCCTTGCCCGCGCCGCTCGTTTCCGTGCTGTCGCGCGACGAACTGGAATCGATGCGGCAAAGGCTGATCAAGCTGCCCGAGTCGCGGCAGCGTCCCGGCCTGACAAAAGACGAATGGCTCGGCGCCCTGGGCATCTGCCTGCTCGTGTTCTTTTCGACCATTCCGGTCGTCATTCCATTCCTGTTCTTTGACGAACTACGGCCGGCGCTCCGGATTTCCAACGCCATCGCGATCGCAATGCTGTTCATGTGCGGCTACGTGTTCGCGAAAGATACCGGTCTTCGTCCGTGGCCGACCGGCCTCGTCATGGTGGCCGTTGGCGCCGTTATGGTGGGAATTGCGATCGCGCTCGGTGGCTGAGCCGGGCGGAATGTTGAGGCATTTGATTTGCGTCAAGGATAGGCTGCCCGTGTGCGAATAGCTTCCCTGTACCCTGCGGAACCGCACCCATGAACCCGTTGCTCAAGGAAATCCGGCACAATCGCCTGCTCTGGCTGCTCGCCTTCGTGCCTGTCCTGTTCGTCGCGAAGGCATTCCGGCCCGATGCGCACACGCTGCTGTTCGTTCTTTCCATCCTGGCCATCGTGCCGCTGGCCGCACTGCTGAGCCGCGCCACGGAATCCGTCGCGGCCAAGACGGGCGACACGGTCGGCGGCCTGTTGAACGCGACGCTGGGAAATCTGACCGAGCTGATCATCGCGCTCACGGCATTGAAGGCCGGACAATACGTGCTCGTGAAAGCGTCGATCGCCGGCGCGATCGTCACCAACGTTCTGTTCATGCTGGGCATGTCGCTTCTGCTCGGCGGGCTCAAACATCACGTCCAGGAATACAACCGCAACAACGCGCGCCTGCAGGCGAGCCTGCTCTTCCTCGCCACGGTCGGGCTGCTGATCCCATCGGTGCTGACGGCCGATGCGCCGACGGCGACGGCGGCGTTCACGCAGACACTGAGCCTCGGGCTGGCCGTGCTGCTGATCGTTGTCTACGGACTCGGCATGCTGTTCTCGCTCAAGACGCACCGCGAATTGTTCGGCAGCTCGAAGCATGCCGAACACGACGAAGAAGCGTGGCCCACGAGCCTGGCCTTGGCCACGCTGGCCGGCGTCACCGTGCTTGTCGCGCTGACGAGCGAGGTGTTCGTCGAATCCGTGCAGCACGCGGCAGAGGCATTCGGGATGACCCCGGCGTTCGTCGGTTTCATCATCGTGGCACTGGTCGGTGGCGCGGCGGAAATGGTCGCCGCGTTTTCCGGCGCCCGCAAGAACCGGCTGGATCTCAGCGTCGGCATCGCGCTCGGCAGCGCATCCCAGATCGCGCTGTTCGTCGCCCCCGTGCTGGTGCTGCTCAGCTACGTCATGGGTCCGTCGCCGATGAACCTGCAATTCTGGCCGGGCGCCATCGCCATGATGCTGATCGCAACCATGACCGCGTTCCTGGTCACCAGCGCCGGCCGTTCGGCCTGGTTTGTCGGCGTGCTCGTTGTGAACGTGTACCTGATCTTCGCCTTGGCGCTCTACCTGCTGCCGCCGCAGGTGCAATGAAGGCTGTGACACATGCGTTGTAGAGTCCTTCTTGTGATCGGCATCATGCAAGGTTGCCTTGGAGGATTCGCCGGCGAGGCGGCGCACGCCCAACCGCCGACGCTGTCGCCGGATGGCGGTCGCAAATCGATCAACCTCGGCGGCCGCGGCTGGGGCGGCTGCTGAGGCCCCTCCAGCGCCCGGAGAGCGCGAAGGCGAGACGCTCCAGTTCAGCGCCAAGGCGGGCATCGCATCGGACTACATCTATCGCGGCACGACCTTGTCCGATCGCAAGCCGGCTGTCGGCGCCGGTGTCGAAGCGACGTACAGGTGGCTCTATGCCGGGGCCACCGTGGCCTCCGTGAAATTGCCGACCGATCCGTCGTCCGAGATCACGGTGAGCGGCGGCGTGCGTCCGACGCTCGGCCCCATCGAGTTCGATATCGGCGCCACCTATTTCGCCTATCCCGGCGAAACACCCGGCGGTCCGACCAACGGCATCGAATATTGGGAGACCGCCTTCCGCGGCGTTGCTCCGATCGGAGAATCCATCCGCGTCGCCGCCGGCTACGCCTATTCGCCCAACGTCTCCAACACCGGCGCCTGGAGCCAGTATGCGGCGGCCGGGTTTGGCTACGAAGTGCCGGCTCGTCTGCTGCCGCAGAACGTCGGCGTCTCGTTCACCGCCGCCGCCGGCTACTCATGGTTCGGCAATCAGTCGCTTGCGCTCGGCGGATTCGAGTTGCCTGCCTATCTCAATTGGCAGGCCGGCGTGACCTTCAGCCACAAATTCCTCAACATCGATCTGCGCTACTACGACACAAATCTGTCGAAGGAGAACTGCTACGTCTTCACCGGCGATCCGAATGCGGCGCCCGGCGGCCGCATCAATCCGATCACCAATCCCGACGGCCTGATGTCGCGCTGGTGCAGCGCGACGCTTGTCGCGAAGCTCTGGTTCGCTTTGAACTAGCCTCGGAGAATGAACGCACATGGCGCGGACCTACGCGCTCAGCGACATTCACGGCTGCCTGACCAAGCTCGAAGCGCTGGTTGCGCAGTGTCGCGCGGACGGAGGCGATTCCGCCCAATTCGTTTTCCTCGGCGACTACATCGACCGCGGGCCGGACAGCCGCGGCGTGCTTGAGTTTGTGATCGATCTGCAACGGCGCACGCCCGGCCGGGTGGTATGCCTCACCGGCAATCACGAAGACCTCGCCCTCAACGCGATCGACGATCCGGGCGAGATCGACCAATGGGTGGTCTACAACGGCGGCGACAAGGCGCTGCGAAGCTACGGCGTGACCCGCCCGTCCGAACTTCCCGCCGACCACGTCGCGTGGCTGCGCGCGCTGGCGACGCACCACGACGACGGGCTGCGCTTCTTCGTCCACGCCGGCATCGATCCCGCCCGGCCGCTCGACCGGCAGCAGCGTCACGACATGCTCTGGATGCGCGAGCCGTTCCTGTCCGACCCGCGCGATTTCGGCCGCTTCATCGTGCACGGCCACACGCCGGTGCGGGGCGGCCAGCCCGATCTGCGGGCGAACCGCGTGAACATCGACACCGCCGCCGTGCTGGGCGGACCGCTCACCGCCGCGGTGTTCGACGACAGCAAGCCGGAGCCGATCGGATTTTTGCAGGAAGCTTAGAGCTACTCGCCGAGCTCCAGCGCCCAATACTTCTTCCCCGACGACGACGTCGCCGACGCCAGCCCATACCGCGACAGGCTCGGGATCAGCATGTTGCT
This sequence comes from uncultured Alphaproteobacteria bacterium, assembly GCA_963838595.1. Taxonomy (GTDB): domain Bacteria; phylum Pseudomonadota; class Alphaproteobacteria; order Rhizobiales; family Xanthobacteraceae; genus Z2-YC6860. The sequence goes on along the minus strand of CAWIRP010000017.1, from coordinate 99,069 downwards.
GCGGTGGCCCGACGAATTGGCCCATTGCTTGATCACGCAGGCGGTTTCCTTGCAGCCGTAGGCGACGTTCTCGGCGCGCGCGCCGCGCGGACCGCGCTGCTCCTTGAAGCCGTCGTGATTGAGGTTGTCGCGCCGCGCCATATCGGCCGCGTGCGAACTCGCCATCGCGGTGAGCGCGCCGTCCGAGCGCAATTGGCTCAAGCCGTTGGCGGCGCGAAAGCCGTTGAGCGTGGTCGCGGTTTCCGGCTTGCCGATGAACGAGCCGCAGCCGGCAAGCGCCAGCAGCAGCGGCAACGCTTTCAACGCGTTTGGAATTTTCATTGGCCCGCGCATCCCAGCCCTAGTGCCGACCCAGACGTGGCATTTTTATGGAACGCGGACAACCGGCTGCCGCCCACCTGCGTATCCACCGTCATTTTGCAACGCAATCCGCCCTGTTCACCGCCCGGCAAAATTGCCAAGATCGCGTCAAGAAAACAATGGATGCGCCGGCATGCGCGCGTTCCGGGAGGATGCCATGAGGAATTCGCGCTCGATCGCAGCGTTGATGTTGGCGGCCGGTTTTCTTGTTTCCGCCATGGCGGCCGCGCAGGCGCAAACCTATCCCAGCCGCCCGATCACGATGATCGTTCCCTTCGCGGCCGGCGGCACCACCGACGCGATCGCGCGCATCCTCGGCGAAAATCTGTCGCAGTCGCTCGGCCAGCAGATCGTGATCGAGAATGTCGGCGGCGCCGGCGGCAGCGTCGGTGCAGCCCGCGCCGCGCGCGCGGCGCCCGACGGCTACACCCTCCTGCTGCACCAGCCGGGGCTCGCCGCCGCGCAGACGCTCTATCCGAACCTCTCCTACAACGCGGAAAAGGACTTCACCGGCGTCGGCCTGATCAACACCTCGGCATCGACCATCGCCGGCAGCCCAAAAGTTCCCGCCAACAACATCAAGGAGCTGGTGGCGTGGATGAAGGAGCCCGGCCGCAACGCCAAGATGGCGCATGCCGGCGTCGGCGCGTTCGGGCACCTGTGCGGCGTGCTGTTCGTCCAGGAGGTCGGCGCCAAGGCGGACCAGATCCCCTACCGCGGCGGCGGTCCGGCGCTCAACGACACTGTCGCCGGCCACGCCGACATCTCGTGCCTGTCGGCGGCGATCGCGGCGGAGCTGATCAAGACCGGCAAGCTCAAGGGCTTCGGCATCCTCGGGAAGAACCGCTTCCCCGGCCTGCCGGAGACCGGCACCACCCTTGAGGCCGGCTACAAGAATCTCGATCTGCAATTCTGGCACGCGCTGTTCGTGCCGGCGGGCACGCCGCGGCCGGTGATCGACCGGCTCAACGCGGCGCTGCGCGCATCGTTCGCCAACGCCAAGGTGCAGGACGCTTTCGTCAAGAACGGCATGGAAGCTTATCCGGCGTCCGAACAGACGCCGGAGGCGGCGACCGCGATGCTCAAGAGCGAGATCAAGCGCTGGGGCGACGTGATCCGCGCCAACAAGATCCAGGCGAACTGAGCGACTCGCCGCGCTACGCCGGCTTCGGCGTCAGCGCCGCGAGCTGTGCGTTCTTGCGCGCCAGCTCTTCCTCCAGACGGCCGATGTTCTGGAACAGCCGCTCGCTGGTGAGCCGCAGGAAGAAGAACCCGAACTCCGGGTTCTGGAAGTACAGCTCCTTGACCAACTGGTAGCTGGCGGTGAGCACCTGGCCGTCCTCGATGCATTCGATGGTCTGGGTGCGCGTGTTGCCCGGCGAGATCAGCCCGAGCTCGCCGAACACCTGGCCGAGCGGAATCTCGATGCCCGACTCGACCAGCCGATAGCGCCCGCTCACGCTGTAGTACATCGCATCGGCGACGTCGCCCTTGTGGAACACGACGTCGCCCTTCTTGAGATGCCGGCCCGACATGTAGGGCATCAGCCAGTCGATCGAGGACTGGTCGGAGGCTGCGGCGCGCTCCACGTCGGCGATCAGCCTGCGCATCTGGAACAGCCGCAGGCCGTTGAGCGGCAGCAGGATGCAGTTGAGGATGAGCGTCGGATAAACTTGGCCGAAGATGCCGTAGATGATGAACAGCGAGTTGCAGATCATGCTCACGATCCGCAGCGGGATCATGGTCTTCATCGCGCAGGTGACGATGCTCGCCACCACGGCCGCGTAGCCGAACCACTGCGGCCACGTCACGCTGCTGATCCAATCCATATCCCATCTCCAAGCCGGACCGGCCCGCTCGGCCCGGTCGCGCCTTTCACATCGCCCTGAAAAGTTTGGCTTATTGCCGCGCGCCCGTCGAGGTGGGCGAAGGCAGGATTGACCGCGACGGTGTGAACATTCCGTGACGTACTGGCGCCATGTTAGGCTGCCCGCCTCGCGCGAATGCGCGGCAAGAGATATTACAGGGAAGGAATGCCATGAACGCCGTGCGAGTTTCAATTTCCGCAGCAGCGCTGATTGCCCTATCCACAGCGATGCCGGCGCAGGCGCAAACCTATCCGGCTCGCACGGTCCAGATCGTCAATCCGACGCAGGCGGGCGCCACCACCGACGTCCTGGCGCGCGTGCTCGCCAACGGCCTGGCGAGCCGGCTCGGCCAGCAATTCGTGATCGTCAACCGGCCAGGCGCGGGCGGCGCGATCGGCACCGCAGCGGTCGCGCGTGCCGATGCGGACGGCTACACGCTGTGGTTTGGCGCGGTCTATACGCTGTCGGTGCTGACCAAGCTGAAGGAGACGAGGCCGGCTACGCGGCGAACGCGCTCGTGCCGATCTGCCAGACCGTGTCGAACGCGATGGTGATCGTGGTGCGGCAGGAGTCGCCCTACAAGACGCTCGCCGATCTGGTGAAGGCGGCGCAGGCCAATCCGGGCAAGCTCAACTACGGCCACCAGGGCGCCGGCTCGATCCCGAACCTGTCGGTCGAGGAGTTTCTCGACGCCGCCAGCCTCAAGATCAACGCCATCCCGTTCCGCGGCGATCCGGCTGTCATCACCGCGCTGCTCGGCGACAACATCGACGTCGGCGGACTGGTGCAGGGCACGGCCGCGGCGGCGCGCGACAAGCTTCGCATCCTCGGCATCTTCGCCGAAGAGCGGCATCCCGGCTTTCCCGGCGTGCCGACCGTGAAGGAGCAGGGCTACGACGTGGCCCCGATCAGCTTCGGCGGCCTGATGGCGCCGGCCGGCACGCCGGAGCCGGTGATCGCGCGGCTTGCCGAGGCCTGCGAAGGCGCGGCGAAGGACGAGGCCTACGTGAAGGCGGCCAAGGCCGGCGGCCAGCCTGACAACTACTACGCCGACCGCAAGGTGTTCGGCGAGCGCCTGGCGCGCGACATCGCGGCGAAGGACCGCCTGCTCAAGAAGATGGGGTTGGGGCGGTAACGCCCCTACTCCGCGGCCTTGAGCAGCGGCGGCTCGCCGGAGCGGAACTGCTCCAGCAGCGCCGCCTCGTCGGCCTTGGCGGCAGCGAGATGGCGCGCCTTGACGTGGCCGTAGCCGCGGATCTTCTCCGGGATGGCGGCGAGCGCCACCGCGAGCGGATGATTGACCGGCGTGAGCTTGGCCATCACCTCGTCAAGCATCGCCTCGTAGTCGGCGATCAGCTTGCGCTCGGTCTTGCGCTCCTGCGAATAGCCGAACGGGTCGAGCGCCGTGCCGCGCAGGAACTTGAACTTCGCCAGCACGCCGAACGCGCTCATCATCCACGGCCCGAACGACATCTTGCGCGGCACGCCGGTCGTCGGATCGGGCTTCGCCAGAGCGGCGGCGCGAGGTGGAATTCGAAGCGCAGGTCCTTGCCGTCGAACGTCGAGGCGACCTGCTTGACGAAATTGCCGTCGGTGTAGAGCCGCGCCACCTCGTACTCGTCCTTGTAGGCCATCAGCTTGAACAGATAGCGCGCCACCGCTTCGGCGAAGCCGCACTGGCCGGGCGCCTTCGCCGCCTCCGCCGCCTTCGCCTTCTCGACCAGCGCGCGGTAGCGCGCGGCGTAGCGCGGCGCTCTGATAGGCGGTGAGGAATTCGACGCGGCGCTCCACCATCTCGTCGAACGACTGCGACAGCCGCGGTTCTCGTCGACTCCGGCGCGGGCTTCGCCAGCGCCTCGACGCCGGCGGGATCGACCGCGGCGCGGCGGCCGAACCGGAACGCCGCGAGATTCACCTTCACCGCTTCGCCGTTGAGCGCGATGGCCTGCTCGATCGCCGACGGCTGACAGCGGGATGGCGCCGAGCTGGTAGGCGTAGCCGACCAGGAACACGTTGCCGGCGAGCGTCGAGCCGAACAGCGCGGTGGCGATCCGGTTGGCGTCGATGAAATGCGTGTGCTCGCGCGCCGGCCGCGGTCGAGATCGCGCGCTTGAGCCGCTCGGTCGGCAGCGAGAAGTCGGCGTTGCGGGTGAAGTCGCCGGGCAGGAACTCGGCGAGGTTGACCACCATCGCGGTCTTGCCGGGCTGCACCGCCGCCAGCACCTTCTTGTTGCCGGCCACCACGATGTCGCCGCCGAGCACCAGGTCGGCGCCGCCGGCCGCGACGCGGATGGCGTGGATGTCCTCCGGCCGCTCGGCGATCCGCATGTGGCTGTAGACCGCGCCGCCCTTCTGCGCGAGGCCGGCCATGTCGATGACGCCGACGCCCTTGCCTTCGAGATGCGCCGCCATGCCGAGGATGCCGCCGATGGTGACGACGCCGGTGCCGCCGACGCCGGTGACGATGATGCCGTAGGTCTGGCCGATCTTCGGCAGCGTGGGCTCGGGCAGCGCGGCCACCGGCGTGTCGAGATTGGCGCCGATGCCCTTCTTGAGCTTGGCGCCGTGCACGGTGACGAACGACGGGCAGAAGCCTTTGACGCAGGAATAGTCCTTGTTGCAGGACGACTGGTCGATGATGCGCTTGCGGCCGAACTCGGTCTCCAGCGGCTGCACCGAGACGCAGTTCGACTGCACGCCGCAGTCGCCGCAGCCCTCGCAGACCAGTTCGTTGATGATGACGCGCTTGTCCGGATCGGGGAACGTGCCGCGCTTCCGGCGGCGGCGCTTCTCGGCGGCGCAGGTCTGGTCGTAGATCAGCACCGTGCAGCCGGGGATTTCGGCCAGCACCTTCTGCACCGCCTGCAGATCGTCGCGATGATGGAAGGTGATGCCCTTCGGCCACTCGATGCCGGACGGATATTTCTTCGGCTCGTCGCTGACCACGACGACGCGCTTGGCGCCTTCGGCGGCGACCTGCGCGGCGATCTGCGGCACGGTGAGGCCGCCGTCGTGCATCTGGCCGCCGGTCATGGCGACCGCGTCGTTGAACAGGATCTTGTAGGTGATGTTGACGCCCGACGCGATCGCGGCGCGGATCGCCATGTAGCCGGAATGGTTGTAGGTGCCGTCGCCGATGTTCTGGAACACGTGCGGGCGCGTGGAGAACGGCGCCTCGCCGATCCAGTTGGCGCCCTCGCCGCCCATGTGGGTGTAGCCGAGCGTCGAGCGGTCCATCCACTGCGCCATGAAATGGCAGCCGATGCCGGCATAGGCGCGCGAGCCCTCCGGCACCACGGTCGATGAATTGTGCGGGCAGCCGGAGCAGAAATACGGCGTGCGCACCGCGACGTCCTGCGTCACCGCGAGCACGCGCTGCGCCTCCTTCAGCCGCGCGACGTGGCCGGCGATCTGCTCGTTCGGCGCGACCTTGAGCAGCCGCTCGCCGATGCAGATCGCGACGTCGTTCGGATCGAGCGCGCCCTTGACCGGGAACAGCCAGTTGCCCTGCTCGTCCTTCTTGCCGATGCAGACCGGCTGGTTCGCGGTGCCGTAAAGCTCCTCGCGCACCTGCACCTCGATCAGCGAGCGCTTCTCCTCGACCACGATGATGAGATCGAGACCCTTGGCGAACTCCTGCAGGTCCTGCTTGCCGATCGGCCACGGGCAGCCGACCTTGTAGATGCGCAGCCCAAGGTCGTTGCAGCTTCACCTCGTCGATGCCGAGCTCGTCGAGCGCCTGGCGCACGTCGAGATAGGCCTTGCCGGTGGTGATGACGCCGATCTTCGGATTGCGGCCGCCCGAGGTGATGATCTTGTTGAGCTTGTTGGCGCGGATGAACGCGAGCATGGCGTCGCGCTTGTAGTCGTGGAGCCGCGCCTCCATGCCGAGGAAGGTGTCGCCGAGCCGGATGCCGAGCCCGCCCTCCGGCATCGCGAAATCGGTCGGCGTGACGATCTTGATCGCGCTCCAGGCTGCCGTCGATCACGCCGGTCGATTCCACCGTCTCGTGCATGCACTTGAGCGCGGCCCAGGCGCCGGTGAAGCGCGACATCGCGAAGCCGTAGAGCCCGTAGTCGAGGATCTCCTGCAACCCGGCCGGGTTCAGGATCGGGATCATCACGTCGACGAAGTGGTACTCGGACTGGTGCGCGGTGGTGGACGATTCCGCGGTGTGGTCGTCGCCCATCAGGGCGAGCACGCCGCCGTGCTTCGAGGTGCCGGCGAAGTTGGCGTGGCGGAACACGTCGCCGGTGCGGTCGACGCCCGGCCCCTTGCCGTACCAGATGCCGAACACGCCGTCGTACTTGCCCTCGCCGCGCAGCTCGGCCTGCTGCGAGCCCCACAGCGCGGTCGCCGCCAGGTCCTCGTTGATGCCCGGCTGGAACACCACGTCGTTCTTCTGCAGCAGCGCCGCGACGCGCTGGAACTGGTAGTCCAGCCCGCCGAGCGGCGAGCCGCGATAGCCGGTGACGTAGCCCGCGGTGTTGAGCCCGGCGCGGCGGTCGAGCTCCTTCTGCATCAGCGTCAGACGGACCAGCGCCTGATAGCCGGTGACGAACACGCGGCTTTTGGTCAGGTCGTACTTGTCGTCGAGCGTGACGTGATTGAGCGACATGCGGGGCCCGCCCAGTGTGCCCCGGCGGACCGAGCCTGCCAGGGCTGGAATCGTTCAAAGAGATATAGCCGGGTTCCGGCATCAGCAATGCCAGCCGAATAAGCAGACAGCTCATGTCGAGGCGAGAAGCCGGTGGGCAACGAAATGTCCGCCGGGGCCGCCGGCGCGCATCTTGGCGCAACGCAGCACGACGCCCTGCCAATCGGGCCGCGCCGTGCTACATTGCCGCCCTCATTCCGGAGATCGGCCATGAACCAGCACGCCAATCCCGCAACCACCGCCCCGGCCGGCATCTCGCCCGCCGAATGGCAGGCGCGGATCGACCTGGCCGCCGTCTACCGGCTGTGCGCGCACTACGGCTGGGACGACGTGATCTACAATCACTGCTCGATGCGGGTGCCCGGCGAGCCGACCAAGTTCCTGATGAAGCAGCACGAGCTGCTGTGGACCGAGGTCACCGCCTCGAACCTGCGCAAGGTCGACATGAACGACGACCTCGACGAGAAGTCGGGCGTCAACCGGCCCGGCTTCACGCTGCACGGCGGCGTGCTCTCCGGCCGCCCGGACGTCAACTGCGCGGTCCACGTCCACACCGAGATCGGCTTGGCGATCTCCGGCCTCAAGAGCGGGCTGCGGATGGTGTCGCAGCAGGCGATCCGCTTCTACAAGCGCATGGGCTATCACGCCTACGAGGGCATCACCGAGGACTTCGAGGAGCGCGCAGCGCATCAACAACGACCTCGGCCAGAACCGCGCGATGATCATGCACAACCACGGCCTGCTCACCGTCGGCACGACGCCGCGCGAGGCCTTCGTGCTGATGAAGACGCTGATCGAGGCGGCCAACATCCAGCTCAAGATGGAAGCGACCGGCAGCGAGCTGATCGAGATCCCCTCGCAGATCTGCGAGAGCACCGCGGCGCAGTACGAGAAGCACGACGCCGGCCGCGGCTCGGCCGACTGGCCGGCCTATCTGCGGATGATGGACCAGGTCGACCCCAGCTACCGCAACTGACGAGAGGCGGGGCTGCTCACTGCCGAGAGCTTCATCGCGCCGGGGGCGCGACAGCGAGGGGCGTTTCCTGATTAGGCAGACCCGAGGCTGGAGCATCCGCCACCGCCTGATGCTGGTCGCGCTCGCGGTGGCGCTGCCGTTCCTGCTGCTGACCGCCGGCATCGTCTGGAAGCTCGCCGAGAACGAGCGCGCAAAATCAGCGCGAAGCGATCCTCTATTCCACCCGCACGCTGGTGAGCGCCGTCGACGCGCTGCTGAGCAAGCAGATCGCGGTCGGCCGCATCCTGGCGGCCTCGCCGGCGCTGCTGGCCGACGACCTCGCCGAGTTCCGCAAGCGAGGCCGAGCGCGCGCGGCCCGGCCTGTCCGGCGGCTGGATCGTGCTGGCCGACGAAACACGGCCAGCAGCTCGTCAACCTGGCGCGGCCGCTGGGCGAGCCGCTGCCGGCGCGCAAGCCAACTGGATCGAGCTGCAGCGCCGGGCGCTGCGACACCGGCGAGGTGCAGATTTCCAACGTCCGCCACGGCCGTTTCGTGCGCAGCCGATCGTCACCATCGAAGTGCCGGTGATCGCGCCCGGGCAAGCCGCCGCTCGGTCTCGCCATCATCATGGATACCTCGGCGTTCAAGATGCTGATGGACGAGCGCCACCTGCCGGAGGGCTGGCTCGGCGGCCTGATCGACCGCAACGGCAATTTCATCGCGCGCTCGCGCGAACACGACCGCATGGTCGGCAAGCCGGCGTCGCTCGGCTTCCGCGCCGCGGCGCTGACAGCGCCAAGGAAGGCTGGTTCGAGTTCCCCTCGCTGGAGGGCGAGCCGCTCGCCAACTATCACGTCACCTCCGAGCTCAGCGGCTGGGTGATGGCGCTGGCCGCCGACAAGGCGGCGTTCGAAGCGCCGATCCGCCGCACCATCCTGATCGCGGCGCTGGCCGGCGGCGCGGCGACGCTGCTCGCCATGCTGCTGGCGATCTGGGCGGCGCGCCGGATCGCGGCGCCGATCGAGCAGATCGAGCAAGGCACCCACGCGCTGCTGCGCCGCGAGCCGATCGCGTTCGCCAAGACCGGCGTCGCCGAGGTCGACCGCGCGCTCGACGCCTTCGTCGCCACCGCGGGCACGCTGGAACAGCACGAGAAGGAGCGCGACGAGCGCGAGGCGCACGTCCGCCTGATCATGCGCGAGCTGTCGCACCGCTCCAAGAACCTGCTCGCCATCGTGCTGGCGATCGCGCGGCAGACCTCGCGCACCACCAACAACTTCGAGGAGTTCGAGGAGCGCTTCAACGCGCGCATCCAGGCGCTGGCCGACGCCCACGACCTGCTGGTCGAGCAGCAATGGGTCGGCGCGGCGCTCGACGACCTGGTGCGGGCGCAGCTCTCCGCCTTCGGCATGGAGCGGGTGAGCACCAGCGGCGACAAGGTCATGCTGCGCGCCGAAGCGGTGCAGAACGTCGCGCTCGCGCTGCACGAGCTTGCGACCAACGCGGTCGAAATACGGCGCGCTGTCGGTGCCCGAAGGCCGGGTCGCGATCGAATGGACGCCGCACGGCGACGACGGCGGCGTCCGCCTGACCTGGCGCGAGACCGGCGGGCCGCCGGTGACCGAGCCGGAGCGCAAGGGCTTCGGCCGCTTCGTGCTGGAGCGCGTCACCGTCAACGCGCTCGGCTCGGGCGGCACCGAGTTCTGGCCGAGCGGCCTGGTCTGGACCTGCGACATCAACGCCGAGCACCTGGTTCGCCGCCCGGCAAGGCCGCGCCGAAGGAAGGCGCCGACGCCAAGCGGCGGCTGGCGTCGTAACTCTGGTCTACTCGATCCCCGCGCAGACGAACGCCTGCTTGGCGGCCGGCGTGCCGAGGAACGCCATGAACGCCTTGGCCGCATCCGGCGACGGCGAATTGCTCATCAGCGCGGCGCTGTAGCTCGTGTAGTTCTGCACGTCCGCCGGCAGCGGCCCGACCAGCTTGAGGGCGCCCTTCACCTCGTAGAGCTTGATCTCGGTGATGGCGCCGAAGCCGATCTCTTTGCCCTTGCCCTTGATGACGTGCTCCATCACCGCCTCGCCGTTGGCGTGGCGCGTCGTCTTGGCCTTGATCTGCTCGCCGACGCCGAGCTTGTTGAACAGGTTCTCCAGATAGATGCCGGTCGAGGCGGTGTTGTAGACGAGCGAGTCCGCCGCCAGCACCGCGGCCTTCAGCGCATCGGTGGTCTTGATGTCGGGCACCGGCGCGTCCGGCCGGATGGTGACGCCGGCGCCGACCTTGCCGACCGCGACGTGGCCGTCCTTCGCGACCTTGCCCTGCTCGGCGTATTTCTTGAGGCCGCCCGGCGGCGCGATCAGGATGTCGGCGACGTAGCCGTCCGCCATCCGCTTGGCGATCTGCGGCGCGGTGTTGAACTGGATCGACACGGTGTGGCCGCTCGCCTTCTGGAACAGCTCGACCGCCTTGTGCAGGCCCGGCTCGACCGCGCCCGCCGACAGCACCTTGACCTCAGCGGCCATCGCGTTCGCGCTCCAGAGCGCGGCCATCGCACTTGCCACCAGAAATGTTCTCACGTCGCTCCCCTTTCATGGTCCATGCAATCGATAACAACCATTGGCAAGACTTCCTATTGCGTCTTCACGCCGGCGATCTCGACGGCCTCGATCCACAGCGGAATCTCCTGCTGGATCAGCTTGGCGAACTCCTCCGGGCTGTTGCCGAGCGGATCGACGCCGAACTTGGTCAGCCGCTCGGCGAACGCCGGATCCTTCACGGCGCGGGCGACCTCCGCCGCGATCCGGTCGACGATCGGCTTGGGCGTCTGCGCCGGCGCCATCAGGCCGTTCCAGGTGATGACGTTGTAGCCGGCGTAGCCCGCCTCGGCGACGGTCGGCACGTCCGGCACCTGCGCGGCGCGCTTGGTGCCGCTCATCGCCAGCAGCCGCACGTTGCCGGCCTGCGCCTGCGGCAGCGCGTCGGCGAGGCTGGAGAACATCGCCGGCACATGGCCGGCCACCACGTCGGCCAGCGCCGGCGCGTTGCCGCGTGTAGTGCACCGGCGTCATGTCGAGCCCGGCGCGCTTGAGGAACAGCGCCATGGCGAGCTGCGCCACGCTGCCGATGCCGCTCGAGCCGTAGCTGAGCTTGCCCGGCTGCGCCTTCACGTAGGTCGACGAACTCGGCCACCGTCTTCACCGGCAGCTTGCCGTTGACCACCAGCACGAACGGATTGGTGGCGAGCACGCTGATCGGCGCCAGGTCCTTGACCGGGTCGTAGGTGCACCTTCTGCATCGCCGGGATGATGACGATCTGCGGCTGCACGCCCCACAGCAGCGTGTAGCCGTCGGCCGGCGAGCGCGCGACATCCTGGACCGCGATGGTGCCGCCGGCGCCGGTGCGGTTCTCCACCACGAACTGCTGGCCCAGCACCTCGCCGAGCCGCTGCCCGATGATGCGCGCCATGCCGTCGGCGTTGCCGCCCGGCGCGAACGGCACGATGATTTTGACCGGCCGGTTGGGCCAGTCCTGCGGCTTGCGCTGGCGCAGACTGAATAAACTGCAACGCCGCAACGGCGATCGGCAATGTCAGCAGCGGTTTCCAGATCGACATCTCACGCTCCTGGAACGGCACCGACTGAACGAAGCCTACACCCTGTTCCCCGCGCTCCAGCTCCAGAAGTCGCGGCCTTCCTCGCGCATGAACTTCGCCAGCACCATCTTGTGCACCTCGTCGGCGCCGTCGACCAGGCGCGCGGCGCGCGCGGCGCGATAGACCCACTCCACCATCGTGTCCTTGGAATAGCCGCGCGCGCCCTGGAGCTGGATCGCGACGTCGGCGGCCTGGTGCAGCGTGTTGGCGACGTGGACCTTCGCCATCGAGACTTCCTTGCGCGCGAAGTCGCCCTGATCGAGCTTCCAGGCCGCGTGCATGACGAGCAGCCGCCCGATCTGGATGTTGTGCGCCGACCTCGCCGAGCTTGATCTGCACGCTCTCGCGGTCGGCGAGCTTGACGCCGAAGCCCTCGCGCCGGTTGACGTACTCCTGCGCGATCTCCATGCAGCGCTTGGCCCAGCCGGTCCAGCGCATGCAGTGCGTCAGCCGCGCCGGGCCGAGCCGCACCTGCACCACCTTGAGGCCGTCGCCGATGCCGCCGAACACGTCGTCGTCGTGCACTTCGAGGCCGTCGAACTCCAGCTCGCAATGCCCGCCGTGCTCCTCCGGGCCCATGATGTCGATGCGCCGCACGATCCGCCAGCCGGGCTGGTCCTTGTGATAGAGGAACGTGGTGATGCCCTTGCGCTTGTCGTCCGAGGTGCGCGCCGCGAGGATGAAGTGCGACGCCGCCGCCGCGCCGGTGATGAACCACTTGCGGCCGTAGATTTTCCATTTGTTGCCGTGCTTCTCGGCGTAGGTCTTGATCATGCTCGGGTCGGAGCCGCCGCCCGGCGCCGGCTCGGTCATCGCGAACGACGAGCGCACCTTGCCCTCGACGATCGGCTTGAGCCACTTTTCCTTCTGCGCCGGCGTGCCGAGCATCTTCAGCACGTTCATGTTGCCGTCGTCGGGCGCCATGCAGTTGAAGGCGAGCGGCCCGAACAGCGAGCGCGCCGCCTCCTCGTACATCACCGCCCAGGCGACGATCGGCAGGTCCATGCCGCCGTATTCCTTGGGCGACTGCGGCGCCCACAGGCCGGCCTTCTTGGCCTTCTCGCGCACCGGATTGAGCCGCTCGTCGGGAATGTTCTCGTGCTCGGCGAAATTCGCCTGGTCGCTTTCCAGCGGCAGCACGTGCTCCTCGACGAAGGCGCGGGTGCGCTTGCGGAGGTCCTCGATCTCGGGCGAAAGCGTGAAGTCCATGGGTCATCTGTCTTCGGCAGTCTACGTTGTCTGCGCACGGCGTGTGGCCAAGCCGCCTACGCGCGATGCGGGAGCGCTCATGACCGATTTCATCGATTCCGCGCCTGATCGCGCGGCGCGATCTGATCGGCGCTGTCCGCCGCGCTGCTGATGCTGCTCTCCGGCCGCATCGCCGGGATCAGCGGCATTGCCTTGGCGACTGCTTGCGCCCTGCGCGACAAGCTGCGAGCTGGCGGCATCGCCTTCCTCGGCGACGCCGCGGCATCGACTCGCATCTGGGCTTTCGCCGGATTGTGCAGCTTCGGTCTGCGACCGCCATCGGGATGCCGGCGGACGCGCCGGTCGCGCGGGCTCCTGGATCGGCTTCGGCGTGCGGCTGGCGGCGGCTGCACGTCCGGCCACGGCGTCTGCGGCATCGCGCGGCTGTCGCCGCGCTCGGCGACCAGCGACCTCGTATTCCTTCACGGCGGCCGGATGGCGACTGTTCGTCCTTGCGTCAGGTCTTCTTGGAGCGCTGACGCCATGGCGATGCTTCGCCGTCTTGTCGTGCGGCCTGCTGTCGGCTTCGGCCGTCGCGATCTCGGGCATGGCCGCAGCCGGCCAAGATGCTCGACTTCACGTCGCCGATCGCCATGGTCCGCAACCTGGGATCCGACCCTGGCCCGGCCTGGTGGCTGACCGTGCGCGGTGTCGGCGCTGTGCAGCGTGCTCGGCCGGCCGCCATGCTCGCCGCGCAAGAGCTTCTGGCCGACCGCACCGACATCGACGCGCCGCTGGTCGTCGGTCGCCGTGCTGTTCGGCACTGGGCTGGGGCCTGGTCGGGCTCTGCCCGGCGCCGGCGCTGGTCGATTTCGTGACGCTGCACCGAAGGTGTTCGTGCTTCGTCGCCGCGATGGTCGCCGGCATGATCGTGCACGACCGCTGGTGGGCGCCGTCGCGCACCGCGATACGGCGACGCGCCGTAGCGGCTAGCCGCGCAGCGCGACCATCTGGCCGCCGTCGACCACGACGGTCGCGCCGGCGATGTAGCTGCCGGCGTCGGACACCAGCAGCAGCAGCGCGCCGTCGAGATCGCCGTCCTGGCCGAACCGGCCGACCGGAATGTCGCGGGTGAGCTTCTTGCCCTGCTCGCTCGGTCAGATAATCGCGGTTGATCTCGGTGACGAACCAGCCCGGCGCGATGGCGTTGACGCGCACGCCCTTGAAGGCGAGCTCGAGGCCCGAGCGCCTTGGTCATCTGGATCACGCCGGCCTTGGCGGTCGAATAGGCGATGGTGCCCTTCGACACGCCGAAGCCGAGCACCGAGGCGATGTTGACGATCGCGCCCTTCTTGCCGGCGGCGAGCATCCGCTTCGCGCGCCTCCTGCGCGCAGAAGAACACCGCGTCGAGATTGGTGCCGACCACGCGGCGCCATTCCTCCTCGGTGACGTCGGTGGCGCGGGTCGAATGCGCGACGCCGGCGTTGTTGACCAGGATGGTGACGGTGCCGAGCGCCTTCTCGACCTGGTCGAACGCGCGCGTCATCGAGGCGCGGTCGAGCACGTCGGCCTCGACCGCGATGGCCTTGCCGCCGGCCTTCTCGATCTTCTGCTGCAAGTCCTTGAGCCGGTCGGCGCGCCGCGCCACCAGCGCGACCGCCGCGCCGTTCGCCGCCAGCACCTGCGCGAAGCGCGTGCCGAGCCCGCTCGACGCGCCGGTGACCATGGCGACGCGGCCTTTGAGATCGAAGATTTCGGAGGCTTTCATGTCCTGTCCTTCAGCCCCCATACAACATTCGCGGCAGCGCCGTCGCAAGCCCCGGCACGAACCACAGCACCACCAGCGCGAACAGCTGGATCAGCACGAACGGAATGACGCCGACGTAGATGTGCCAGGTGGTGATCTCCGGCGGCGCCACGCCGCGCAGGAAGAACAGCGTCGGCCCGAGCGGCGGGTGCATGTACGAGGTCTGCAGGTTGAGCGCCATCATGACGCCGAGCCAGACCGGATCGACGCCGGGCAGCTTGAGCAGCGCCACCGCGACGATCGGCACCACCACGAAGATGATCTCGAAGGCGTCCATCACGAAGCCGAGCAGGAACATCGCGAGCATCACCACGATGATCGCGCTCGGCCGTGCCGCCGGGCAGATCGCCCAGCGCGCGATGCACCATGTCGTCGCCGCCGAGCCCGCGGAACACCAGGCTGAACAGCGTCGCGCCGATCAGGATGACGAAGATCATGCAGGTGATCTGCGCGGTCTTGTGCACGGTCGGGCCCGAGCGCCTCGGCGAGCCGCGCGCGCCGCGCGGTCAGCAGGATCGCGCCGACCGCGCCGATCGAGGCCGCCTCGGTCGGCGTCGCGATGCCGCCGAGGATCGAGCCGAGCACCGCGAGGATGAGCGCAAGCGGCGCAACCAGCACCTCGATCAGGCGGCGCGCCATCGCAAAGCCGCGCGGCGCGTTCGGGATCGGGCGGGATGGCGGGCGAGGTCTTCGGGAAGAACACCGCCATGAAGATCAGATAGAGAATGTACATCGCGACCAGCGCGAAGCCGGGAACGATCGCGCCGGCGAACAGGTCGGCCACCGTCACCGACGACGGCGCGAAGTTGCCCTTGCGCGAGCTGCGCCGACTGGTACGCGGTCGAGAGCTGGTCGCCGAGCAGCACCAGCACGGTGGCCGGCGGAAAAATCTGCGCCAGCGTCGCGGTCGCCGCGACCGTGCCGGCGGCGAGCGCCTTGTTGTAGCCGTGGCGCAGCATCGCCGGCAGCGTGATCAGCCCCATCGTCACGGTGGTGGCGCCGACCACGCCCTTGGCCGCGGCGAGCAGCGTGCCGACGATCGTCACCGACACGCCGAGCCCGCCGCGCAGCCGTGCCGAACAGCCGGCCCATCGTCTCGAGCAATTCCTCGGCGATGCGCGAGCGCTCCAGCATCACGCCCATGAACACGAACATCGGGATGGCGAGCAGCACGTCGTTGGTCATCACGCCGATAGACGCGGCCCGGCAGCGCGCCGATGAACGAGAAGCTCATCACGCCGAGCAGATGTCCGAGCGCGGCGAAGGCGAGCGACACGCCGCCGAGCGTCAGCGCCACCGGATAGCCGGCGAACAGCACGACGCAGACCGCGACCACCATCAGCACCGCGAGGACTTCGTTGAGCGGCATGGTCAGCGCCCGCCGCGCAGCGCATGCGCCGCGCGGATCGCCTGCGACACGCCCTGCAGCGCCATCAGCAGCGCGAACAGCGGGATCAGCGTCTTGAGCAGGAACACCGCGGGAATGCCGCTGGTCTCGCGCGAGCGCTCCAGGATCGCCCACGAGCGCGCGACATAGGGCACCGCGAACCAGGCCAGCACCAGCATGAACGGCAGCAGCAGCAGCAGCGCGCCGAGCAGATCGATCCAGCGCCTTGGTGCGCGGCGAAGCGTCGGCATAGAACACGTCGACCCGCACGTGCCCGCCCGCGAGCAGCGTCCAGGCCGCCGCCAGCATGATCAGCGTGCCGTGGCCGTAGACGATCGCCTCGGTCAGCCAGATCGAGCCCTGGCCGAACGCGTAGCGCAGCACCACCACGACGAACTGCACGAGCACGATGAACAGCGCCGCCCACGCCGCGGTGCGGCCGACCGCCGCATTCAGGCGGTCGATCCGGTCGGCAATCGCGAGCATTGGGGAGCCGGCAGACATGCTATATATTAAGCGCAAATCGGAACCCATGAGGCCCCCATGGCCGGAAAAGACCACGATCACGACCACCACCACGGTCACGACCATGATCACGACCACGGCTCGGAGCTGTCCGACACCCAGCTCCGCGTCCGCGCGCTGGAAACCATCCTGACCGAGAAGGGCTACGTCGATCCGGCCGCGCTCGACGCCATCGTCGAGGCCTACGAGACCAAGATCGGCCCGCACAACGGCGCCCGCGTCGTCGCCAAGGCCTGGCTCGATCCCGAATTCAAGAAGGCGCTGCTCGCCGACGCCACCAAGGCGATCGCCGCGCTCGGCCACTTCAGCCGCGTCGGCGACCATCTGGTCGCGGTCGAGAACACGCCGAAGACCCACAACATGATCGTCTGCACGCTGTGCTCCTGCTACCCGTGGGAAATGCTCGGCCTGCCGCCGGTCTGGTACAAGGCCGCGCCGTACCGCTCGCGCGCGGTGAAGGACCCGCGCGGCGTGCTCGACGACTTCGGCGTCACGCTGCCGAAGGACACCGAAATCCGCGTCTGGGATTCCACCGCCGAGACGCGCTTCCTGGTGCTGCCGATGCGGCCCGCCGGCACCGAAGGCTGGAGCGAGGATCAGCTCACCGAGATCGTCACCCGCGACAGCATGATCGGCACCGGCTTGCCGGAAGCCAAGAAGCCAGCGTGACGAGGCCGGCATGAACGGCGTTCACGACATGGGCGGCATGGACGGCTTCGGCAAGGTCGAGGTCGAGAAGAACGAGCCGCCGTTCCACGAGCCGTGGGAAGGCCGCGTGCTGGCGATGAACCGCGCCATGGGCGCGACCGGCGCCTGGAACATCGACATGTCGCGCCACGCGCGCGAGCTGCTCGCGCCGCCGGTCTATCTGGCCGCGACGCTACTACCAGAAATGGTTCCTCGGCGCTGCGCAACATGCTGGTCGAGCGCGGCTTCATCGACGCCGACGAGGTCAAGGCCGGCCACGCGCTGCGCCCCGGCAAGCCGCTCAAGCGCGGCCCGTTCGGCATGAAGGACGTCGAGCGCGTCCTCAACCGCGCCAAGTTCGGCCGGCCGACCAACACCGAGCCGAAGTTCAAGCCCGGCGACAAGGTGCGCTGCAAGAACATCAATCCGGCGACGCACACCCGGCTGCCGCGCTACGTGCGCGGCCACGTCGGCGTCGTCGAGCTGAACCACGGCACGCACGTGTTTCCGGATTCCGCGTCGATCGACGGCACCGAGAACCCGCAATGGCTCTACACCGTGGTGTTCACGAGCCAGGAGCTGTGGGGCGCCGACGCCGATCCGACCATCAAGATTTCGATCGACGCGTTCGAGCCGTATCTCGACCCGGCATGACCTCCATCGATCCCGACCGCCGCAAAGCGCGCGACCGCAGCGGTGCCCAGCATCCCGCTGCGACGCCGAAGGCCCGGTGTTCCGCGAGCCGTGGGAGGCGCAGGCCTTCGCCATGACGCTCGCGCTGCACGAGCGCAAGCTGTTCACCTGGCCGGAATGGGCGGCGACGCTCAGCGACGAGATCAAGAAGGCGCAGGCGGCCGGCGATCCCGACACCGGCGAGACCTACTACATGCACTGGCTCAACGCGCTGGAGCGCATCGTGGCCGAAAAGGGCGTCACCGACGCCAAGACGCTGCACCGCTATTTCCACGCCTGGGACCACGCCGCCGACCGCACGCCGCACGGCGAGCCGATCGAGCTGCAGCCGAGCGATTTTCACGATTGAGCCGTCAGGCGCTCCGGCGTCCGGATGTGCTCCGGCCGGAAGCCCAGGCCGAGCAGCCGCGCCGGAATCCGCCGCAAGAACGCAAAGCGGTCCATCAGCCGCAGCGGCAGCGGCGGCCGGAAATCGTCGCCGCCCTTGAGCGCGCCCTTGATCACCGTGTTCTGGATCGCGAGCTGCAGGCGCTGCGTCACGCGGGTCGGAAACTCGCGGCGCTCCTGCACCTTCGCCAGCAGCGGCGTCACGTCGCGCTTCTCGTAGAGCGGATCGGCCAGCACGTTCGCGGCGGCGACCGCATCCTGCACCGCGAGATTGATCCCGACGCCGCCGACCGGCGACATGGCGTGCGCCGCGTCGCCGATGCAGAGCAGGCCCGGCCGGTGCCATTGCCGCAGCCGGTTGACGGTGACGGTGAGCAGATGCACCTGCTTCCAGTCGGCGATTTCGCCGACGCGATCCGCCATCCCGGCTCGATGCGCGCCAGCTCGGCGCGGAACTCCTCGATGCCGCGCTGCGCACCTCATCCGTCGAGCCTTTCGGAATGACGTAGGCGCACTGCCAATAGTCGCCGCGGTTGAGCATGACGAAGATGCGGCCTTTGTCGAACACGCCGCCGGTCGCCATGCTGTCCGTCGGCTTGCGGCTCAGGCGGAACCACAGCACGTCCATCGGCGCGCCGAAGTCGTCGGCCACGAGCCCGGCCTTCTCGCGCACGAGGGAATGGCGGCCGTCGCAGCCGACCGTGAGCGTGGCGCGCATCTCGAGCGGGCCATCGGGCGTCGTGGCGCGCACGCCCGCGACGCGGTCGCCGCTCGATGATCAGGTCGGTCGCCTCGGCCCGCATCATGAGCTGGAAGCCCGGATAGCGCCGCCCTTGCCCGGCGATGAAATCGAGGAAATCCCACTGCGGCATCAGCGCGATGAACTTGCAGGCGCGTCGGCAGATGGCTGAAGTCGGCGAAGCGATAGAACTTGCTTGCCGAACCGCCCGCCGAGCGCGTTCACCTGCTGGTGCGGCAGCTTGAGGAACTGCTCCAGCAGGCCGAGCTCGTGCATCAGCTCCAGCGTCGAGGGATGGATGGTGTCGCCGCGGAAGTCGCGCAGGAAATCGGCGTGCTTCTCCAGCACGACGACGTCGACGCCGGCGCGCGCCAGCAGCAGACCGAGCATCATGCCGGCCGGGCCGCCGCCAACGATGCAGCACGTCGTCTGGATCATCGGGTCAACAGAGCGGCAGACGCTCGCTGGTGAGATAGCCGATCAGCAGCAATGAACCGAACGCCAGGATGACGAGCGGCGGCGCCGGTTTCGATGCCGCGCAGCGCCAGCATGCCGTAGCCCGACTGCGAGCCGGCGAAGCGCTGCGCCAGCTCGCGCGCGCCGACCGCGAGCGTGGCGATCGCCGCGACCGTGATCGCGGTGCCGAGCCCCATCACGAAGGTCGCCGCGACGCCGGCCCACAGCATGCCCTGCGCCAGCGCGAACACCAGCACCAGGATCGCGCCCGAGCACGGCCGCAGCCCGACCGCGACGATCGCCGACAGGCCGCGCCGCCAGCCGCCCGGCCCGGCCAGGTCCTGCGGCTCCGGTCCGTGCGCATGGCCCCAGGCCGAGGCGTGTTCGTCGCCGTGATGGTGGTGATGGTCGTGACCATGGCCGTGATGATCGTGGCCATGATCGTGGTGATCGTGGCCATGATCGTGCCGTGACCGTGATCGTGCTTGTGATCGTGGTGATGATGATCGTCGTGCTTGTGGTCGTGCGGCGGCGTCACCGCCGCGCCGACCGCATGCAGCGGCCGGCTCATGCCGCGCCGCGGTGCTGAAGAACGCCCGGCCCTTCACCCAGACCAGCCGCAGCCCGATCAGCGCGATCAGCGCGTAGCTGACGATCTCGATGTAGCGCTCGCTGGTGCACATCGTCGCCATGGTGGCGTTGAACACCCAGGCGGCGATGCCGACGAACGCCACCGCGACGAACGCCTGCAGCAAGGCGGAGGCGAACGACAGCACGACGCCGCGCCGCCAGGTCTCGTGGTTGGCGACCACGTAGGACGAGATCACCGCCTTGCCGTGGCCCGGGCCGGCGGCGTGGAAAATGCCGTAGAGGAACGACAGCCCGAGCAGGCCCCACACCGCGCTGCCGTCGGCCTTGGCGTTGCGCAGCATGGCGCGCATCGCGAGCGAGAACTCCGCCTGCTTGGCGAGGATCCAGCCGACGATGCCGTCCGGCGGCGGCGCGCGGCTTCGCGGTCGGACGCGGCATGCCGAACGGCGTAGCGCTTTGCGCGAACGCGTCGAGCATGCCGGGCAAAAGCAGAAGCGACGGCAATCGCGGCAAGGATCGCGAACGCCACCACGCGCTCACGGCCGGCTCGCCTCACGGGCACTTCACCGAAATCTTGTTGGCGAACTGCGCGCCGAAGGTGTTTTCCGGGATCTGCTCGTTCGGACCGATCTTCGACAGCCGGTCCGCCAGCTCCTTGCGTCATCTCCTGCGGCTTGCCGACGCTGGCCTTGCAGGCCGCCGGCGCGCCCTTGAGCAGCCACCGCATCCTTCTCGGCGAACGTGAAGTCGATGAAATAGGCCGGATCGAACACTTCGAGCTCGAGGCTCTGCGCCTTCATCGGCGTCTTGAGCGGCAACGTGAAGTGCAGCGTGAGCAGCGAGTCCTTGTGCTCGAGGTAATAGTCGACCGGATCGGTGAACTGCGTCTTCTTGCCGTTCGCCTTGGCGTAGCTGAAGTACTCGTATTCCTTGAGCGAGGTGACGTTGACCTCGGCGAGCGGCTGCAGCTCCTCGCGGGTGAACACGCCCTTCTGCTTGCTCTCCAGGCCCTGGATGGCGAAGGTCGAGAACATGTCGTCGAACGTCCAGGCGTGGCGCACGCCGGTCACGGTGCCGTCCGGCGCGTAGATCACCGTGCTGGTCATCGTGACCCAGACGTGGGGATGCGCCTGCGCCGCGCCGGCTGCGATGAGCAAGCCGGCGGCCGCGGCGAAGATCGATTGAATGAAGGCGTGTTCATGGGTGGCGGAACATATCACGGACTGGGGCGGAATGGAGGCCGTAGCAGCGCTGATCCGGCTATGGATAACGTAACACCCATGCAAGTCCCGAATTCCGCAGGCACCGCGCCGCCCGCCCTGAAAGCCCCGGCCAACGCCTGCGACTGCCACATGCACATCTACGACGGCGAGCGCTTCCCGCCGCCGCGGCCGGAGGCGCGGATGCAGCCCAACGCCCGCGTCCAGGAATACCGGCTGTTCCAGCAGCGCATCGGCACGAGCCGCGTGGTGGTGGTGCAGCCCGCCGCCAACCACATCGACAACGCGGTGACGCTCGACGCCCTGGCGCAACTTGGGCCGCAGGCGCGCGGCATCGCGGTGGTGCATCCGACCGTCACCGACGCCGAGTTGAAGGCGATGCAAGCCAAGGGCGTCCGCGGCATCCGCTTCACCCAGTTCGATCCCAAGACCGCCGCCACCACGCTCGACATGATCGAGCCGCTGGCGAAGCGCGCCGAGCCGCTCGGCCTGCACGTGCAGATTCATCTGCGCGGCGACCAGATCGTCGGCGCCGCCGACCTGCTGATGCGGCTGCCGGGCACCATCGTGTTCGATCATCTCGGACGGCTGTCGGCGCGGGCGTCGCCGATCCGGCGTTCGGCGTGATCCGCCGCATGCTCGACAAGGGCAACACCTGGATGAAGCTGTCCGGCGCCTACATGTTCGACGGCCCGCCGCGCTACGCCAAGGCCGCGCCGATCGCGCAGGCCTACATCAAGGCGGCGCCGGAGCGCATGGTGTGGGGCAGCGACTGGCCGCATCCGACCGAGAAGGACAAGCCGGACGACGCCGTGCTGTTCGATCTGTTGTCCGACTGGGCGCCGGACGCCGCGACGCGCCAGCGCATCCTGGTCGACAACCCGGCGACGCTTTACGGCTTTCCGAAAGAACTTCAAGCAGGAGGAACGCTCATGGACATCAAGCCGCTCGGCTCGCAGCCGTCGCGCAAGACGCCGGCCGACTATTTCACCGGCACGGTCTGGCAGGACCCGATCATCGAAGCGCCGGAGCCCGCGCGACTGCGCGCCGCGTGGGTGCGCTTCGAGCCGGGCGCGCGCACCGCCTGGCACACCCATCCGCTCGGCCAGACCATCCACATCACGCAGGGCGAAGGCCGCGTGCAGATCTGGGGCGGCCCGATCAAGGAGGTCCGCGCCGGCGACACGGTGTTCTTCGCGCCGAACGAGAAGCACTGGCACGGCGCCGCGCCCAACACGGCGATGACGCACCTCGCCATGCAGGAGGCGCTCGACGGCACGCACGTGACGTGGATGGAGAAGGTGTCGCGACGAGCAGTACGGCGGAAAGGTCGGCTGAGAACAGCCTTAACGGAACGCTCGGGCACAGGCTTTCCGCCGCGTTAAGGCCCGGCGCCGATTCATCGTTTCGAAACCACGCGCAACCGGCCGTTTTTACAACGCCGCGCGGCAGCGTGCTTTTCCGCTGCGCCATGACGAGCGCTTCGTTACCAACGCTGGTGTGCGAAAGATGAATCAAATCGCTGCAATAAGGTCTTTGTTGTCCGTCTTCCGATAACGAACCGCGACCTTAGCGGCTCTCCAAAGTTGTTCGCGCATGTTGGTCCCACTACGGGGGGAGGGCCACCATGCAACGCGCAGGATTGGCACTGACTTGTGTCAGTGCAATCGCAGCTCTGTGTTTCGTTACGCCAGTCATCGCGATCGCCGGCGAACCGAGCCGGCACGACTGGATCGATCTCGAAAGCGAAACGCCGGCATCGAGCATCGAGCTCAACGTGCCTGCGCTGGCAGCCGTCGATACGGCAGAAGCCGTCACTGCGGCGCTCGAAACAATTGCAACCGCAGGCTCGATCATCAGTTCGGCAAAGATCGAAGCTGCGGAGAGCGTCACCACCATCGAAACCGACGAGCTTGTCACCGCGGCGATCCACACGGTGCCCGTGGAGATCGAACCGATCGCCGACCTCATTCCTTACAACGTCGGGCGCGTCGTCCTGTCGGCGCGGGATGCCATCGTCGGCATCGCGTCGTTCTACGACGATCCGCAGCAGACCGCTTCCGGTGAGCAGTACGACCCGAACGCATTCACCGCCGCCGTGCAGCTCGAGATCCGCCACAAGTTCGCCGGCGTGCGCTATGGACGCCTGTATGTGCCGGCCTACGGGCTCGGCGAATACGGGGGCAAGAAGATCATCGTGCGGTTCAACGACGTCGGGCCGCTGCGCCCGGGCCGCAAGTTCGACCTGAGCCGCGCCGCGATGGCCTACTTCGACAAGTCGCTGGACAAGGGGCTGTTGCCGAATTTCCGGATAATCCCGCTGCCGCTCGGCCGCTCCTATCCGCTCGGTCCGGTCGACGACGAGCAGTTGGCGCATCTCGGCATCGACGACGATGCGGCGACCGCCGTGTGCGATATCGTCCCCGAGCCCGAGGAGCTCTACACCGCCAGCATTCCGCTGCCGAAGCCGCCGGTCGTGGCGCTGAACGATCAGCCGAAGCGCGCCGCGCCGCCGCCGGTGATTGCAAAGCCGGTGATCGCAAAGCCGGCAACGACGAAGGTCGCGGCCAAGCCGCTCCAGGCAAGAAGACCAAGACCGCGGCCGCGCGCACCAAGCCCGCGCCGATCAAGACCGCAGCGGCGGCGCCCGCGCCCAAGGCGGCGGATACCCCGCAGCCGTCGGCGACGCCGTGGATCAAGCGGGTCTGGAGCTGGGTGACCGGCTCATAGCCGAACCGTAACAGCGCGCCGGAGCTTCTTCCGGCGCGTTCGGCTTACACGCCCGCCGCGCCGCCATCGGCGCGCGGATCGTGTCCGCCTTCGAGCGTCTTGTCCGGATGCAGCACCACCGCGCCGGCGTGGCCCATCGTGTCGGAATAGCGCCGCGCCCAGCACCTCGACGTCGTGGCCGGCCGACATCAGCCGGTCGATCAGGTTGCCGTCGAACCGCGATTCCATCCGCAGATTGGTGTGCGCCGAGCCCCAGGTGCGGCCGAGCAGCCAGCGCGGCGCGTCGAGCGCCTTGTCGAGCGGCTGGCGATAGAGCACATGCCGCGCAAACAGCATGGCCTGGGTCTGCGGCTGGCCGTCGCCGCCCATGGTGCCGTAGCCCATCACGCGGCCATCGTTGAGCACGGCAATCGCCGGATTGAGCGTGTGGAACGGCAGCCGCCCCGGCTGCAGCGGGTTCACCGCCTTCGGATCGAGCGAGAAGCTCGCGCCGCGGTTCTGCATCAGCACGCCGGTCGCCGGCAGCACGCAGCCGGAGCCGAACTCCCAGTACAGCGACTGGATGTACGACACCACCAGCCCGCTCGCGTCCGCCGCGCCCATCCAGATCGTGTCGCCCTCGCCCGGCGGCGCCGGCCATTTCGCCGCCTTGCGGCGGTCGATCTTCTCGACCTCGATGTCGAGAAACTTCGGCTCGAAATAGCGCGCGGCCGGATGCGGCAGCTGCGCCGGATCGGTGACATAGCGGTCGCGGACGCGGAACGCGCGCTTGGTGCATTCGACCAGGCCGTGCGCGAATTCGAAGCTCTCGGCCTCGGGGACGCGCAGCCTTTCATACAGCGCAAGGATCAGCAGCGACGCCAGGCCCTGCGTCGGCGGCGGCGTGTTGAACACGGTGCCGGCGTTCAGCTTCACGCTCAGCGGCTCTTTGACGGCGGCGCTGTAGCGCCTCAGGTCCTCGCGCGTCACCGGGCTGCCGATCCGCTCCAGGTCGGCGGCGATCTCGCGGCCGACGTCGCCGCGATAGAAATCGTCGAGCCCGGCGTTCGCGAGTTGATCGAGCGTCGCGGCCAGCGCGCTCTGCTTGAGCCTGTCGCCCTCCTTCGGCGGCTTGCCGTCGGGCAGGAACGCCGCGGCAAATCCCGGCACGTCCTTCAGCTCGGCGAGCTTGTCCTGCGTCAGCGCCGCCTGGCTGCGCGTCACCACATAGCCGTCGCGCGCATGACCGATCGCCGCGTGAAGCAGCATGTCGAGCGGCAGCTTGCCGCCGTTCGCCTTCGCCGCCTCCATGCGCCAGCATCCAGCCGCCGACCGCGCCCGGCACGGTGAGCGCGGCGAGCGGCCCGCGCGGCGGGATCGCGTCGTATTGCCGGTAGAGCTCGCGCGTCGCCTTCGAGCCCGCCGGCCCCGGCGCCATGATGGCGCGCACCCGGCCGCTGCGCTCGCGAACGAGCCAGAAGCCGTCGCCGCCGATGTGGTTCATGTGCGGATAGACGGCCGCGATCGTCGCCGCCATCGCGATCATCGCCTCGATGGCGTTGCCGCCCTCCGCCAGGATGGCGCGGCCCGCTTCGGCCGCCAGCGCATGCGGCGCCGCGACGACGCCGCGCCGATGTCCGGCGCTGTGCAATTCGGCCATATCAGGCCGCGTCGAGGAAGCCGCGCCGCTTCAGCAGCGCCTCGGCGCTCGGCAGCCGGCCGCGGAACGCGACGTAAAGCTCGGCCGGATCGCGCGAGCCGCCGGCCGACAGCACGAACTCCTTGAGCTTCCGCGCGGTCTCGGGATCGAAAATGTCGCCGGTCTCCTCGAACGCCGCGAAAGCGTCGGAGTCGAGCGTCTCCGACCACATGTAGCTGTAGTAGGCCGAGGCGTAGTAGCCGCCGGAGAACACGTGGGTGAAATGCGGCGTGCGGTGCCGCATGCCGATCTCGGCCGGCATGCCGATCCGCTCCAGCGTCTGCTTCTCGAACGCGTTGACGTCGAGACCGTCCGCGTTCTCCAGCAGGTGCAGGTCGAGATCGACCATCGCCGATGAAATGTACTCCAGCGTGTCGGCGCCGCGGTTGAAGGTGCGCGCCGCGATCAGCCGCTGCATCAGGTCTTCCGGCATCGGCTCGCCGGTGTCGACGTGCCGCGCGAACTTGCGCAGGATTTCCGGCTGCTCGAACCAGTGCTCGTAGAGCTGCGACGGCAGCTCGACCCAATCGGTCAGCACGTTGGTGCAGGCGATCTGCGGATAGGTGACGTTCGACAGCAGGCCGTGCAGCCCGTGGCCGAACTCGTGGAACAGCGTGCGGGCGTCGTCGAACGACAGCAGCGTCGGCTTGCCCTTGTTGAAGTTCATCACGTTGTAGACGATCGGCCGCACGTCGCCTGCGAGCTTCTCCTGATCGCGCAACGTGCTCATCCAGGCGCCGCCCTGCTTGGAGGGCCGTGCCAGGTAATCGCCGAAGAACAATCCGACATGGTTGCCGTCCGCGCCCTTCACCTCCCAGGCGCGCACGTCGGGGTGCCACACCGGCGCGTCGATGCGCGTGAAGGTCAGCCCGAACAGCCGGTTTGCGGCGTAGAATGCGGCCTCGATCACGTTGTCGAGCTGCATGTACGGCTTCACCGACGCTTCGTCGATGTCGCAGCGGCGCTTGCGCAGCTTCTCGGCGTAATAGCGCCAGTCCCACGGCGCCAGCGCGAAGTTGCCGCCCTCCTCGCGCACGATCTCCTGCATGGCGTCGCGGTCGGCCAGCGCGCGCACGCGCGCCGGCGCCCAGACCTTCTCCAGCAGCCCGCGCACGTTCTCCGGCGTCTTCGCCATCGCGTCGTCGAGCCGGTAGTGCGCGAAGGTCTTGTAGCCGAGCAGCCTGGCGCGCTCGGCGCGCAGCCGCACGGTCTCCGCGATCGACCGCCTTGTTGTCGGACTTGTCGTTGTTGTCGCCGCGGCTCTGCCAGGCGCGGAACGCCTTCTCGCGCAGGTCGCGCCGCGACGAGAATTGCAGGAACGGCTCGACGCTGGAGCGCTGCAGGGTGATCGCGTGCTTGCCCTTGATGCCGCGCTCCTCGGCGGCGGCGCGCGCGGCCTCGCGCACGAAATCCGGCAGGCCGGCAAGCTCGTCTTCGGTTTCCAGCGTCAGCACATAGGATTGCTCGTCGGCCAGCACGTTCTGGCTGAACGTGGTGCCGAGCGTCGCCAGCCGCTCGGTGATCTCGGCAAGCCGCGCCCTGCTCTTCTCGTCGAGCGCGGCGCCGTTGCGGCGGTGCGTGGTGTGATAGCGCTCCAGCACCCGCGCCTGCTCGCCGGTCAGCTTGAGCCTATCGCGCTTGCGTTGCAGCTCGTCGATGCGCGCGAACAGCGCCGCATTCAGCCGGATCTTGCTCCAATGCGCGGCGACGCGCGGCGACGTATCGCGCTCGATCTCGAGCAGCGCATCGTTGCTGTCGGTGCCGACCAGATGGCCGAACACGTCGTCGACCTTGCGCAGCGCCCGGCCGCTGTTCTCCAGCGCGACGATGGTGTTCTCGAAGGTCGGCGGCGCCGGATTGGCGGCGATCGCGTCGATCTCGGCGAGATGCTCGGCGAACGCCCGCTCGTAGGCCGGCAGGAAATGCTCGGCACGCATCCGCGCGAACGGCGGCGCCCCGAACGGGCCTGTCCAATCCTCAAAGAAGGGATTGCCGCCGCTCGAAGCCTCGGCGGGAGATCGATGGGTGTCGTTCATGCGCGCACTATGGCTATGCCGATACGGGCGCGCACCCTATCCCATGACCCGACGAACGGGCAAAGCGCCCGCCTTCCCCCCGGAGGCGGGCGCTTCCGTCCGGTCGTGTCAGGTCCGGCGCGGTGCGCCGCCTGTCACATTCGACCTGACAAGATACTTCTCGGTGATGGCCACTGCGACGCGGCCACATGCCCCAGATCACGCCGAAGAACAGCGCCATGTAGAAGATCATGCTCCAGGCGGCAGGCACCATTGCGTCGAAAGCCTGCGCCACGAAGAAAGCGACAACTTCGCCGAGCCCCACCAGGAGCACATAGACGATGATCACGGTCATTGACGAACCCTCCAAAACAGACCGACCCATGCAGGGCGCGGTCTTCGATCGATTTCACGCATGAGATTTGGTGTCCGCCTCGCGGCGGTCACCGGAACGGAGAAGTCTCAGGCGTGCGGAGGGCCGGTCGGGAATGCTGCGCAAACGCGATGGGTGCGAAGCGCAGCGCAATGGGAAGGAACCAGAATGCGGCCGCCGATCCTGACGCTGTCAGCGTCGTGAGCGAGGACCGGCTGCGACTTGAAATATTGCTCCGCGTCGTCGTCGATCTCGAAGAACTCTTCGAGAGTCGCGCTGGGACGCGGCTTCTTGCTGGCGTGGTCGGCAAGCTTCGGGGAATGAGCGGCGCCTTGTGACGTCCCATCGTTCGCCGCGATGGCAGTGTCAAAATGCGGCGGCTCCGCGACGGCGGGCGCTGCTGCAAAAAACAGCGCCAGCAAGACCGGCAGCAGACGAAGCAGGGTGCGAAGTGAAATCATGGGCTATCGATGCCAATTTATCGCACGTCTTGAGGGGTTGTCGCCATACCGGAAATGCAACGAAGCATCACGGCTGCGTCAATCCGAAGGGTGCGCCCTGGACTAAAATGGCATAATGCCGGAAAATTCTCCGGACGAATTGGCGCTTCGATCCAAAAAAGGAAGTTCCAGTGCTTCGAATCGCACGAATTGCATGCTCGGCGTTCGTTGTAGCCCTTTCCGCTATTGCCGACGTTTCTTTTGCGCGCGAGGCCGTTCAATTTTCAGGAAACGAGCCTCCGGGCACTATCGTCGTGCGAACGACTGAACGGCGCCTCTATTTCGTCACGGGCAGCGGCAGGGCGCTGCGATATACGGTCGGAGTTGGACGTGCCGGCAAGCAATGGTACGGGACCACGTCCATCGTTCGAATGCAGCTCAGGCCAGCTTGGTCTCCGCCGGCTGAGATCAGGGGCAGCAGGCCGGCGTGGATCATCGCATCGGGCGCGCCCAACAATCCCATGGGAGCAGCGGCTCTCGTCCTCGCGGACAACGAGCTCGCGATACACGGCACGAACAATCCCGGCTCAATCGGAGGATTTGTCTCCTGGGGATGCATTCGGATGCGCAACAGCGACATCATGGACATCTACGAGCGGGTGAGCGTCGGCACCCGCGTCGTGTTGATGAGGTGACGTAGCTCTTAGTGAACCGAGGATGCCGTCGAGGCGGTCTGAACGGCGGCGCCGGGAACGTTGAGCGCCTTCATGTCGTTGATGAATTCCTTCGGCATGTTCATCGTGGACGGTATCTGCAAGCCGATCGACTTCGCGATGTCGCCGACGAAGGCATTGCAGTTGTAGAGCACCGCATGCCAGACCGGCGAGGAGGCTTGCAGCTTCTTAATGCCCTCCACCAATTTCTTGTATTCGGGCTCGGTCAACAGCACCCGATAGCGCGCGATGATGTACTTGTCTTCGGTGTCCCCATCGCTCGCTCCAGTTTCGGAAGGAACCGGAACAAGATGGCCGATCATCCAGGGAACCGAGCTATCGGTGAACGGATGCAGGCCGGCGACGTACGAGCCGGCGCCGATCTTGGTCCCGACACGTCCGTAGACCGCAAAGGTGTGCCCGTAGCTCAAGGCGCTGCGCGCGCGAAATTCGACGAAATAGGGTTTGGCAACTTTCGGGGCCGACGGCTTCGAAGCCGGCCCGCTCGGTACGGATGCCAGTGCCGGCGAGCTACTCTGCGCCCATGATGCGGGCGCACAGATTGCGCCCACAGCAAACCAGCCCGCAAGAACGAAGCATTTCATCGGGGCCATGGAGCAGAGTTCCATGTTTCTCGCAACAAAGGCGGAGAGAAACGCGTCGCCGCTAAGGTTGGCAACGACGCTTTCTCTTCCATCGCTCTCACTTCCGTGAGAGCGATCCAGAACTGGCTCAAATGTTGCTAGCTATCAGCCCTTGGTGACGACCGGCGGCGGGGCCTTGCCTTTGCCGACAAAGCAACCACCCAAGCTCAACGACGTCACGACCAAGGCAACAACCACTGCAATTTTCTTCATTCCTGCCTCCCAGGTTGGGCCCCCATGAGGACATCTAAGCCCCGGGAACTCTAGTGCAGAATAGCCACAGTGCACATCAAAGTACGCGGCCGGCTATGTCGGGTTTCGGGCCCAAATCCTGTGTCAATTCACAGGGGGGCACCAATCCTTTTCAAACCCGTTTATCCTCAATAGCATCGCATCAACGGTCCTCTTTCAAACTGTCGAGCATGGTCATGGAAAGAGTTCGTTGCTTGGTTGCCCTCGGCATCCTTATTTTGTGGATGACTCCGACAGTTCCGATGGCGGCGCCGCTGGATGGCCCCCCGGCTGACAAACCACGCCCGTCCAGCACTCAATCCGCCACCCCTTATTACGTCGAATTCCGGGTGGCGACGATCGGCACCTACGGACACAGCTACGTGAAGTACGGCAGGCTCAACGCCAGCGGCCAGCCGGCCGATGCCCGCTACACCGATCTTCACCCGAGGGGCAATTACGCGCTGATGGCGATCGGCCATCTGCTGCCGGTGCCGGCCAACACCCAATGGGACCCCGAAGTGCTGACATTGCCGGTCGCCGCGTCGTACCGCCGCAAGCTCACCGCTGCGCAATACGGCAAGCTCCTGGCCGCCATCCAGCGCTCCAAAGCCGACAAGGAGCGTTACTGGAACGCGGTGTCTAACAACTGCAATCACTACGTCGGTGAGCTGGCCCGCGCGATCGGCTTGAAGACGCCAGGGACATTTCAGGTCTCCTACGCCTTCATCCCAGCACTGCGCGAACTGAACGAGTCCCCGGGAACCGGAACGCGATCACTCGAAGCGCCCGCGCCTTCGCCCTAGCTGCATTTCGATGCTTTGCCGGCTTCGAGCCGGTCATGCTAGACTTCTTCTAATTTCGTCGGGGCGGTCGCGCCAACAAGACGAAGTCTTAGGGAGGTCACATGGTTTCGTTCACACTGAACGCGAAGAGCGTTTCGGTCGACGCCGAGCCGTCGACGCCGCTGCTCTGGGTCATCCGCGAGCACGTCGGATTGACCGGCACCAAATACGGCTGCGGCGCCGGCCTGTGCGGCGCCTGCACGGTGCATCTCGACGGCAAGGCGGTGCGCGCCTGCCAGACGCAGGTTTCCGAGGTGGCGAACAAGTCGGTCGTCACCATCGAGGGCCTGAGCGCCAACTCCTCCCATCCGCTGCAGAAGGCCTGGGTCGCGCTCGAAGTGCCGCAATGCGGCTACTGCCAGTCCGGCCAGATCATGAAGGCGGCCGAGCTGCTGGCCGGCAACAAGAAGCCGAGCCGCGCCCAGATCATCGAGCACATGGACGGCAACATCTGCCGCTGCGGCACCTATCACAAGATCATCGCCGCGGTTGAACAAGCGTCGAGGGAGGGCTGAGCCATGACGATGACCATGGACAAGACCCGGATCACCCGCCGCGGCGCGCTCGCCGGACTGGGCGGCATGTCGTTCTGCCTCGCGCTCGGCGCCGACGGCGCCAAGCTGTTCTCGGCGGCCGAAGCGTCGACCGACGCCAAGGCGTTCAACGCCTGGGTCCGCGTCGCGCCGAACGGCATGATCACCATCATCAGCCCCGGCGCCGAAATGGGCCAGGGCTCGCTGACCAACCTGCCGATGATCGTGGCGGAGGAGATGGACGCCGACTGGTCGAAGGTCGCGATCGAAATGGCGCCCGCCGACGCCGGCGTCTACGGCTACATGATGAACAACAACCAGCGCATGATGGCGATCGTCGGCAGCCGCGCCACGATGCTTTACTACGCCGACCTGCGCACCGCCGGCGCGCAGGTGCGCAAGGTGATGCTGCAGAACGCGGCGGAGCGCTGGGGCGTCGATGCCTCGACGCTGCGCACCGAGCCGAGCGTCGTCGTCAATCCGGCGAACGGCCAGCGCCTGACCTACGGCGAGATCGCCGCATTCGGCAAAGTGCCCTCGCCGCTGCCGGCGGTCGACGCCAAGGAGCTCAAGCCGAAGAAGGACTGGCGCCTGATCGGCAAGGGCGTCGCGCGCCGCGACACGCCGCTGAAGGTCAACGGCTCGGCCCAGTACAGCATCGACGTGCGGGTGCCGGGCATGGTCTACGCCACCACGCTGCACTCGCCGGTGCACAACTGCGCGCCGGAGAGCTGGAACGACGCCGAGATCAAGAAGATGCCCGGCGTCATCGGCACCGTGAAGCTGCGCAACGGCGTCGCGGTGGTGGCGGACCGCTTCGAGCGGGCGCTCAACGCCAGCAAGGCGCTCAAGGTGACCTGGGCCAAGGGCAAGGCGACGGGCTTCGACTCCGAGCAGGCGCTGCACAAGGACTACGAGCGCATCCATCACGATCCGAACGCGCCGGTGCAGACCGTCCATGCCGCGGGCGACGCCAAGGCGGCGTTCGGCGGCGCGGCGAAGACGTTCAAGGCCGAGTTCAAGAGCGACTTCGGCTATCACGCGCAGATGGAGCCGCACAACGCGGTGGTCCGGTTCAACGACGCCGGCGACAACGTCGAGGTCTGGGAGGGCACCCAGGCGCCCGATGCCTCGCGCAGCGCCGTGGCCAAGGCGCTCGGCTTCAAGGAAGAGCAGGTCACGCACCACCAGTGCTACCTGGGCGGCGGCTTCGGCCGGCGCAACGGCGGCTTCGAGGCCGCCGAGGCGGCGCTGATCGCGCGCGAGATCAAGCGGCCGGTGAAGATGATCTGGACCCGCGAGGAAGACCTGGTGCAGGGCCACTTCCGCCCGCAGTCGTTCCAGTGCCTCGAAGCGGCGCTGGATTCCACCGGCAAGGTGTCCGGCTGGAAGCACTGCGTGATCGGCGACGGCGGCAACATGCTGCTGACCGGCGGCATGCGCATCGCCTACTACGGCGTGCCCAACCAGCAGATCGAGCTGCGCGGCATGTCGCACGGCGTGCAGATCAAGCACTGGCGCGCGGTGGCGCACGTGTTCAACGTGTTCGCCATCGAGAGCTTCATCGACCAGATGGCGGTCGACGCGAACATGGACCCGATCCAGTTCCGCTTCGAGCGCATGGGCGCCACGCCCAAGGCCCGCAAGTGCTTCGAGACGGTCGCGCAGATGTGCGACTGGAAGGCGCCGCGTCCGGAAGGCCGCGCGCTCGGCCTGTCGATCAGCGAACGCTCCGGCTCGCTCGGCGCCGGCGTGGTCGAGATCTCGCTCGACCGCAGACCGGCAAGATCAAGGTCCACAAGGTGTGGGTCGCGGTCGACGGCGGCATCATCGTGTCGCCGAAGGCGGCCGCGGCCAACGTCGAGAGCGCGATCCTGTACGGGCTCTCCAGCGTGCTGCATGAGCGCATCACGCTGAAGGACGGCGCCGTGGAGCAGTCGAACTTCCACGACTACAACCTGATGCGGATGTCCGACGTGCCGGACGAGATGCAGGTGCAGTTCGTCGACGTCGACACGCGGCCGACCGGCCTCGGCGAGATCGGCAATCCGTTCATCGCCGGCGCGATCTCCAACGCGTTCCACCGCCTGACCGGCAAGCGGCTGCGCCACCTGCCGTTCACGCCGGATCGCGTGCTGGAGACGTTGAAGGCGTGACGCTTCGGACCAGGAAAAATGAGAGCGCCCGCCGGATCCGGCGGGCGCTTTTTCTTTGGCCAGGCCCCAAAAAGCAAACGGCCCACCGGAAACCGGCGGGCGCGTTCCTGATCAGCTTCCCCACTAACGGCGCTCTACCCTCCAGTACATCCGTGGTCGAGCGGGCACTCGTTAGGTGGGGCCGCGGCTCTCGCCGCGGAACTCATCTGACCGTCTAGATAGTATGCCTTTGTGGCCTTTCAAGGGTGTTAACGCTGTTAACCCTAAGTGGTTCCGGGCGTTTTTGCCCTATTCCGGCTCAATTCCGGCTTCCTTGATCATTTCGGTCCAGGAAACCAGCTCGGATTTGACGAAGGCGTCGAATTCCTTCGGCCCGCTCCAGTAGATGTCGGTGCCGGAATTCGCGAACCTCGCTCGCACCTCCGGCTTCTGCAGCGCCTTTTCCACGGCTGCTGCCAGGTCTTCGTCGGCTTCTTCCGGCATTCCGGCCGGCCCGAACATCCCCGCCCAGGCCAGGATGTGATAGCCCGGCATCACCGTCTCGCTGAGCGTCGGCACATCCGGCAGCGCCGGGTTGCGCTCGCGCGTCAGCACCGCCAGCGCCTTCACCTTGCCCGCCTTGAACTGCGGCATGCCGGTGTTGAAGTCGGCGACCATGATCGGAATCTGGCCGCCGAGCAGATCGGTCATCACCGCCGGATTGCTCTTGTACGGCACGCGCACGATGTCGACACCGGTGCGCTTCTTCAGCGCCTCGCCGACGATGTGCGACGTCGAGTTGCCGACGCCGTAGCTGAGCTTGCCGGGATTGGCTTTGGCATAGGCGACCAGCGCCTGGATCGTCTGATACGGCTTGTCCGGCGTCACGGCAAAGAACGACGGGAAGCTTCCGATCCGCGCAATCGGCGTGAAGTCCTTGATCGGATCGTACGGCACGTTCTTGAACAGCCCGTGCACCACCGAGTGCGTCGAGTTGGTGGTCAGCAGCAGCGTGTAGCCGTCGTTCTTCGCCCGCGCGACCGCGCCGGCGGCGAGCAAGCCACCGGCCCCTGCCCGGTTCTCGACGATGAACGGCTGCCCGAGCGACTCCTGCAACGTTTGCGCGATCAGCCGCGCCGCCGCGTCGGTGACGCTGCCGGCGGCGAACGGCGTCAGGATGGTGACCGACCGGTTCGGATAGTTCTGCGCGACAGCCGGAGCGCTCGCCAACAACGCGAGCAGTGCTGCCGCCGCCGTCAGGGCTCGTGCGCGCATCACTGCTTCTCCAGCCCGATCGTCTTGATGATGCGGCCGTACTTGTCGGTCTCGGCCTTCACGAACTTGGCGAACTCAGGAGGCGAAATGCCGCCCGGAGCGTATCCGCCCTCCACAAGCTTCTGCCGCACCGCCTCGTTCTTCAAGACCGTGCTGATGCCCGAGTAGAGCTTGTCGACCACCGGCTGCGGCATGCCGGCCGGACCCCAGACGGCAAACCAGGTCACCATCTCGTAACCCGGCAAGCCCGCCTCCGAGATGGTCGGCACATCAGGCAACAGCGGCGACCGCACCTTGTCGCTGACGCCCAGCGCCCGCAGCTTGCCGCCCTTTACATGCGCCAGCGAGGAAGGGATTGAGAAGAAGCCGAACGGCACACGTCCGCCGAGCACGTCGATCAGCGCGTCGGATGCGCCGCGATACGGAATGTGGTTGATCGAAGCGCTGGTCATCATGCTGAACAGCTCGCCGGCGAGATGATCGGGGCTGCCCTTGGTCATCGAGCCCCAGTTCACCTTCTCCGGCTGTTTCGATTTCAGGTAGGCGATGAACTCGGTGACGGACTTCGAGGGCACGACGTCGGGATTGACGTTGAGCAGATAGGGCGCCGAGGCGAGAACGGTGACCGGCGTGAAGTCCTTGTCCGGATCGAAGCCAATCTCCTTGAACAAATGCGGATTGATCGTCAGCACGCCGCCGAACGTGACGAACAGCGTGTAGCCGTCCGGCGCGGCCCGAGCGACCTGTTGCGCGGCGATGTTGCCCGCACCGCCGGTCTTGTTCTCGACCACCACCGGCTGGCCCCAGAGCTGGTTGAGCTGCAGGCCGATCAAGCGCGCGACGATGTCGGTGCCTCCGCCCGCCGATGCGGACACGACGAAGCGGATGGTGCGGTCGGGATAATTGGTCTGCGCACCGGCGGAAACCGGCGTCAAAATAGCAAGCAGCGCAAGCGCACGCCAAAACAACGTCATCCTGTCCTCCCGAAGTATTTTCTATGCGCGCCGCTTGTGCGGCGGCGTCAAACGCCCGGCCGCTGGTTCACCAACGGCCGGGCGCATTGCGTTATCGAAAGATCGTCACCGGCACGATCAGGCCACGACCTTGGGCTTGCGCAGCACGCAGGTCTTCTCATCCGGCTTGAAGTAGTGCCGCTCCTCGGCGTAGTGGCCGCCGACGACCGTGATGGAGAAGGTGCCTTCCTCGAGCGCGATGAAGGTATGGATTTCGGCGGGCTGCGCCACGATCGCGACGTCGCCCGGCGTCAGCCGGCGATCGTCCACCGTCTTGAGGTCGGCGAAGCCTTCCTTCGAGCCGTCATCCAGGCGCTCGTAGACGGTGTGATCGAAGCTGCCCTTGTAAACGACCAGCGCCTCCCAGACGCCGTGATCGTGCGGCGGGATGCGCTTGCCCTTGGGGAATTCGTCCAGCGAGATGACGAGCTGACCGTCGTAATAAAGATACTTGGAATTATCGATGTGATTGCCCTGCCGCTTCACACCGAGCGACAGCAGATCCGGCTGGCCCGCGATCCGCTTCAGCGGCGCTTGCAGCGCCTTGATCAACGATGCGTTGTCGTCCCGATGCTGCTCGGCCAGCTTGATGATGTCGAATGCGCACTCGCGCACAACCAATTCGCTATTCGTAGCCGTCATGGCCGTTCCTCACCCGTATTGCTTAGAGTTCGAAGCAACAGTCTAGCGAAAACAACCCGGTTTGCCATGTGTCAAAGCGCACGGCTGACCGCTGGAATGGGAATGCGCTAGGCTGCGTCAAAGCCGGGAGGAACGCCTGCATGCCCGTCCGCCTGTTCTTGATCCTTGCCGCACTCGCGATGGCGCCCACCGCCCAAGCGCAGGACTGGCCGAGCCGGCCGCTGACCATGGTGGTGCCGTTCGCCGCCGGCGGCCCGATGGACGCGCTCGCCCGCATCCTGCAGCCGACCTTGGCCGAGGCGCTGGGCCAGACCATCGTGATCGAGAACCAGCCGGGCGGCGGCGGCATGACCGGCTCGCTGCGGGTGTCGCAAGCCGCGCCCGACAGCCACCTGTTCGTGCTCGCTTCGATCGGCACCCATGCGATCGGCTACTCGATGCACAAGAAGCCGGCCTATCACCCGGCAAGCGATTTCCAGCCGGTGACCTTCATTGCCGACGCGCCGCTGCTGCTGATGACCAAGAAGGATTTGCCGCCGAACAACCTCAAGGAGTTCATCGCCTACACCAAGGCCAACCAGGGCAAGATGGTGTACTCGTCCGGCGGCACCGGCACGTCCTCGCACATCTCCTGCGTGATGCTGAACCAGATCATGGGCGTCACCGAAGTCGCCCACGTGCCCTACAAGGGCGGCGGCCCGGCCTTCGCCGACGTCGTCGCCGGGCGCATCGACTACATCTGCAATTACGTCTCGATCGGCGCCGCGGCGGTGAACCAGGGCCAGGTCAAGGCGATCGCGATGCTGGCAGGAGCGCGCACGCCGCTGCTGCCAAACCTGCCGACCGCCGACGAGCAGGGCCTCAAGGATTTCGACGTGTCGGCTTGGAACGCGATCCTGCTGCCGAAGAGCGCGACGCCCGCGCAAGTGGCGAAGCTCAACGCCGCGCTGACCAAGGCGCTCGACGATCCCAAGCTGCGCCAGCGGCTCGACGCCATCGGCCTGATCGCCGCGACACCGGCGCGGCGCAGCCCGGAGTATCTGCGCGACTTCATCAACACCGAAACCAAGAAATGGGCTGCGCCTGTGAAGGCGAGCGGAGTGAACATCGAATGACACGTCTTGCACTGCTCACTCTGTCGCCGCTCGTCGCACTCGCCGCGCCCGCCACGCGCAGGACTGGCCGCCGTCATCCGCTGTGCGCGTGATGGTGCCGTTCGCGGCCGGCGGGCCGGTCGACGTGCCGGCGCGGCTGATGAACGAACGGCTCGCCGCGCAGACCAAGGGCACGTTCATTCTCGAAAACCGCGGCGGCGCGGGCGGCACCATCGGCGCCCAGCAGGTGGCGCAAGCCGCGCCCGACGGACAGAGCCTGCTGTTCACCACATCGTCGATCTCGATCGCGCCGAGCCTCTACCCGAACCTGCCGTTCGACCCGCTGCAGCTCACGCCGATCAGCCTGATCGCCGAGGTGCCGATCGTGCTCGCGGTGCGCGGCAACAGCCCGATCAAGACGCTTGCCGAGTACATCGCCAAGGCCAAGGCGGAGCCGGGCCGGATCACATTCGGCAGCGGCGGGGTCGGCTCCGGCAATCATCTGTCCGGCGAGTTGCTCAAGACGCTGGGCGGCATCGACCTGCTGCATGTTCCGTTCCGCGGCATGGCGCCGGGCATGACCGCGCTCTACGCCGGCGACATCGACTCGGTGTTCTCCAGCACCATCGAGGCGCTGGCGCCGGCGCGCGACGGGCGCATCCGCATCCTCGGCGTCTGCTCGCCCGAACGGCTGCCCGAGCTGCCGGACGTGCCGTCCATCGCCGAGCTGGTGCCGGGTTATACGATGGCCAACTGGTACGGGCTGTTCGGCCCGCAAGGCCTGCCGCAGCCGATCGTGGCGCGGCTCGAGCGCGAGCTCGCCGCGATGCGCACCAACGAGCTGATGGTCCAGCGCACCAGCGCCGCCGGGATCACGCTGAAGCTGACCGACGCCGACGTGCTGCGCCAGCGCATGGTCGCCGAAGTGCCGCGCTGGAAAAAGATCGCCTCCGAACTGAAGCTGAAGCCGGATTGATAAGAGGGATCATGATCAAGACAGCATTTGCCGCGCTCGCTGCGCTGACCATTTCCGGCGCCGCGCAGGCGCAGGACTGGCCGACCCGGCCGGTGACCATGGTGATCGCGTTCGCGCCCGGCGGACCGCTCGACACGCTGGCGCGCAACCTGCAGCCCTACCTGAGCGAGGCGCTGGGCCAGCAGGTGGTGATCGAGAACGTCCCGGGCGGCGGCGGCGCGACCGGCTCGCTGCGCGTCTCGAACGCCGCGGCCGACAGCCACATGTTCACGCTCGGCTCGATCGGCACCCACGCCATCGGCCAGTCGATGCACAAGAAGCCGCCCTACAACTCGGTGACGGACTTCGCACCGGTCATGCTGGTGGCGGACGCGCCGCAGGTGGTGCTGGCGCGCAAGGACCTGCCGGCCAACAATCTCAAGGAGTTCGCCGACTACGCCAAGGCGAACCAGGACAAGATGCAGCATGGCTCCGGCGGCGCAGGAACGTCGTCGCACATCGGCTGCGTGCTGATGAACCAGGTGCTCGGCGTCAAGATCACACACATTCCGTACCGCGGCGGCGGCCCTGCCATGCAGGACCTGCTGGCCGGGCGCGTCGACTTCATCTGCAACTACGTCTCGACCGCGCTGCCATCGCACCGCGCCGGAACCGCCAAGGTCATCGTCGCGCTCAACGACAAGCGGCTCCCGACGCTGCCCGACGTGCCGACCGCGCAGGAGCAAGGCTTCAAGGGTCTCGAAATCTCGGCGTGGAACGCGATCTACATGCCGAAGGCATCGACGCCGCAGCAGGTGGCGAAGCTCAACGCCGCGCTCAACACGGCGCTGGACAATCCGGCGCTGAAGAAGCGGCTGGAGGACATCGGCCTTGAGGTGCCGGTGCCGGAGCGGCGCACGCCGGAGTATCTCGCCAAGTTCACCGCCGAGGAGACCAAGCGCTGGGAGGCGCCGGTCAAGGCGAGCGGGGTTCAGTTCGATTGAGCGCCTGCGAGTTCAAGTTTCCGGTATCATGCTGACCGCTCATTTCGCGTAGCCTTGCGATCTGAGCCAAGCGATACGACGTGTTCCCGTCAGCCATTCATCAACCTCAGCTTTGGTCTTGAATCCGGAAATGTACTGAGTTTCCTTCCCCGGACAGCTGGCCACGATTCGCCAATCGCCTTCCGCGACACGTTCCAACTTAAAATCCACCCGCGGTGATTTGGCCATGCAGCCCTCTTATTGCTGCGGCGGGATCTTCGCCGCCTTCACCAGCTTGATGTTGCCCTCGACATCGTCGCGGAAATATTTGTCGAACTCCGGCTGGCTCATCGGCATCGGCTCGGCGCCGAGCTTCTGCAGCCGCTCCTTCACAGCCGCCGCCTGAAGCGCCTTGTCGACCTCCTGGTGGATCTTGACCAGCACGTCGCGCGGCGTCTTCCCCGGCGCGAACAGGCCGGCGTAGAGCAGATACGCCGAATCGTTCAGACCGAGCTCGACGGTGGTCGGCACGTCCGGCAGCACCGACGAGCGCTTGGTCGCGCTGACCGCCAGCGCGACGACCTTGCCGGAGCGGATCAGCTCCAGCGCGGACGGGATCGGGGTGGCGTACCAGTCCAGCCGGCCCGCCATCACCTCTCGCAGCGCGTCGTTGGCGCCCTTGAACGGCACGTGCTGGACGTCGATGCCCGCGCTCATGCGGATGCGCTCGCCGGCGAGATGCGTCGCCGAGCCGATGCCGCCCGAGCCGTAGTTCAAGGTGCCGGGCTTGGCCTTGGCGAGGGCGATGAGGTCGCGCAGCGTCTTGAACGGCCGGTCCGGCGGGCTGACCAGCACCAGCGGCTGGAGCCCGAGCGAGTGGACGCCCGCGAAGTCGCGCAGCGTGTCGTAGGGCAGATTGGCGAAGATCGCGTTGGCGCTGCCGAGCGAGCCGGACACCAGCAGGGTGTGGCCGTCCGGCTCCGACTTGGCGACGATGCCGGCGCCGAGCGTGCCGCCGGCGCCGCCGCGGTTCTCGATCACCACCGGCTGGCCGATCTGCCTGGACAGCTGCTCGCCGACCACGCGGGCGCTGATGTCGACGGTGACGCCGGGGGTGAAGGGGACGACGATGGTGACCGCCTTGGTCGGCCAAGCTCTGGCACCAGGCGACGCCCGGCGCGGCGATCAGCCAGCCGGCGGCCAAGGCCACGGCGGCGCGTTGCATTCCCATTCTCTCCTCCCCGATTGCAGCTTTGCGCCGAGCCTAGCAGCGCCGTGCGGCTTACGCCTGCGGCACTTCGAACCCGGCCTTCCGCCAGGTCTCGCGGGCGGCCGGAGCGGTCAGCGCCGCGATGAAGGATCGGGCGGCGTCCGGGGCCGCGCTGCCCGCCGACACGGCCGCGGTGTAGGTCGTGTCCTGGCCATAGGGCGGCGGCATCGGACCGGCGATCACCGCGCCCTCGACCGAGGCGACCTCGCCCGACAGCGTCAGGCCGAGGTCGGCCTTGCCCTCCACCACGCGGCGGGCGACCTCGACGCCGTTCTGCTGCAGCAGGCTCTTCGGGCCATCAGCCCGGCGATGCCCAGCCGCTCGAACACCATCGGCACATAGACCGCCGCCGAGCCGCCGACCGCCGGATCGCTCATGGCGACGGCGCGGGCGGCCTCCAGGGTGCGCTTGAACGCCTCAGGGGTGGCGATGTCCGGCAGCGGCGCGCCCTGGCGGATGCAGACCGCGATGAAGGTCTTGGCCACGTCCGCCCGCGAGCCGGGCGCCAGGCCGGCCGGCCGCCTCCAGCTTGTCGATCATGGCGCGGGAGAGAATCAGCACGTCGGCGGTCTCGCCGGCGTCGAGCTTGGCCTGCAGCGCGCCGACGGTGCCGAAGTCGAACTCGAGCTCGTGGCCGGTGGCCCGGGCGAAATCCTTGCCCAGCGCCCCGACCGCCAGATGCATCGAGCGCGCGCACATCACCTTGAGCTTGGCCAAGCGATCCTCCCTGCTTGCGCTCCGGTCTATCACGGCTCCCCGGAAGCGTCGTGCGGCCGCCAATCTGTCGCCATGGTTAAGGCCGAAGCAGGCCCGCAGCAGCGGCTTGTGGGCTTGATCCGCCCCCCACTTTCGGGGACATTGCCGCCGCACCAAGGACCGAGAGCCATGAGCCAGACCGCCGATAAACCGCGCCAGCGCCGCATCAACTGGCTCAACGTGTCGACCGTGGGCAGCGCCGCGGTGCTGATCGCCGCCGAGGTGTTCGGCGGCGCTTTCGCGGCCGGCTGGGCGTTCGCGACGCTCTTCCAGCTCGGCGAGTACGGCGCGCCGGTGCTGCAGGTGATCTTCTTCGTGATCGGCCTCTACGTGATGTTCAGGTTCATCCAGGCGGCGCGGAAGATCGAGCCGTTCACCGACTGAGCGGCTGCGCGCGCCGACGCGCGTCACCTGTAAACGAATTCTGAATGTGCTGTCGTCCACACAGACGGTTGCAGATCGACGCTCGTCCAAACCAAAAGTGTTGACTCTCGGAACAATTGGATTATTTCGTTGAGTGCCCAATTTCGCACGTGCCTGTGGCCGTGTGTCGGTCGGTAGGTAGCCGGACAAGAGGCCGGCCAGCCGCCTGAGGAAGCCAAGAGCTTCTTCAAGAAATCTGACCGGCAGCTGGAGGCGAAACCAGCACACCCTGCTCTCCGCAGGGGACGCGGCTTAAAGCAACGACGGAGCGGGCTTTTTTGGAAGGCCCGGCACGCTCGCCGGATCACCGAAGAGGCTTGTCCTTCTTGCCAGCAGTGCGGAACGGGACCTCCCTAATCCGGACCAAGGCAGCAATCGAGGTGGTGTCGCGTCCGCAATTTCACGCGGGACATCGCCTCAGGTTCACCTCGGAGCGGCAGAGCCGCCACCGGACTAGGGGAGATCAATTCGAGATGACGGCTCGCATTCGCGAATTCCTCAAAACCCGCAAAGACCCTGGACCATGCCTCGTGCTCGACCTCGACGTCGTGCGCGACAACTACCTGGGCTTCGCCAAGACCCTGCCCGACACCAAGGTGTTCTACGCGGTCAAGGCCAACCCGGCCCCCGAGATCCTCAGGCTGCTGGCCTCGCTCGGCTCCTGCTTCGACGTCGCCTCGATCGGCGAGATCGACATGGTGCTGGCCGCCGGCGCCACCCCCGAGCGCATCTCCTACGGCAACACCATCAAGAAGGAGAGCGAGATCGCCTACGCCTTCAGCAAGGGCATCACGCTCTACGCCGTCGACTGCGAGGCCGAGGTCGAGAAGATCGCCAAGAACGCCCCCGGCAGCCGCGTCATCTGCCGCATCCACTGCGACGGCACCGGCGCCGAATGGCCGCTGTCCCGCAAGTTCGGCTGCGAGCCGGACTACGCGACGGACATCCTCGAGCTCGCCCACCGGCTGGGCCTCGTCGCCCACGGCATCTCGTTCCACGTCGGCTCCCAGCAGGTCAACGTCGAGGCCTGGGACCGGGCGCTGGCCTCGACCGCGGCGGTGTTCCGCTCCTGCGCCGAGCGCGGCATCAACCTGTCGATGGTCAACCTGGGCGGCGGCTTCCCGGCCAAGTACATCCGCAAGACGCCGAAGCTGGAATCCTACGGCAAGGCGATCTTCCGGGCGCTGCGCCGGCACTTCGGCAACCAGATCCCGAACACCATCATCGAGCCCGGCCGCGGCATGGTCGGCAACGCCGGCATGATCGAGGCCGAGGTGGTGCTGATCGCCAAGCGCAATCGCGAGGACGACCTGCGCTGGGTCTATCTCGACATCG
This sequence comes from uncultured Alphaproteobacteria bacterium, assembly GCA_963838595.1. Lineage (GTDB taxonomy): Bacteria > Pseudomonadota > Alphaproteobacteria > Rhizobiales > Xanthobacteraceae > Z2-YC6860. Next base: position 55,812 of record CAWIRP010000017.1, on the reverse strand, counting down.
GCAAGTTCCACGGCCTGGCCGAGACGATCGACGAGTTGATCCGCTACCCGATCAAGACCACCAAGGACCGGGACGAGACCGGCCCCTGCGTGGTCGCCGGGCCGACCTGCGACTCGGTCGACGTGCTCTACCAGAAGAACCCCTACCCGCTGCCGGTGTCGCTGGCGATCGGCGACAAGGTGCTGATCGAGGCGGCCGGGGCCTACACCACGACCTATTCGTCGGTCGGCTTCAACGGCTACCCGCCGCTGCGGCAATACGTGATCTGATCGGCCGAGCCGGCATGAAATGCAAAACCCCGGGCGTCGGCCCGGGGTTTTCATTTACAGCGCGATCACCCCGGCCGCGCCGTCCTCGGTGCCCCAGGCGAGCAGCATGCCGGTCGAATCCCAGGCCAACGCCGAAACCGGCGCCGCGCCCGGCTTCTTGGCCAGCACCTCGGCGCCGTCGTCGAGCCGCACCAGCAGCAGCGTGCCGTCGGCATAGCCGACCGCCACCACCTCCTGCTTCGGATGGCAGGCCACCGTCGTGGCGCGCACCGCGAAGGCCGCGTACATCTGCGGCTGCTTGCCCATCGGGCCGTCCTTGGACTGGAACGGCCACAGCACGAGCTGCTCGGAGCCGGAGGTGGCGAGCCACTTGCCGCTGGCGGTCCAGCCGAACGAGCGCACCCGCGCGGAATAGCCGGTCATGCGCATGTGCTTGGCGTCGGCGATGCGCCAGCCGTGCAGCGCCGGCTCCTGCATGGCGGTGACCAGGAACTTGCCGTCGGCGCTGAACGCGACGTCGTGGTGCGAGCCCTTCCACTCCAGCTTCTCGGGCGCCGCCTGCGCATTGGGAAACCACAGCGACACGCCGTTGTAGTGGGCGATCGCGAGCCGCAGGCCCTTCGGCGCGAAGGCGAGCCCGCCGACCGTGGAGGCGACCTCGAGCGACTTGGTGTCGCCCTTGGCGGGGCGCATGAAGGCGAACTTGCCGGCCGACCAGGCGACCGCGCCATCCGGCCCGCAGGCGACGTGATCGATCCAGCGGCGCTTCTCGTCGGTGGCGAGGACGGTGGTTTCGCCGCTCGCGGCGGTCGCCACCACCTTGCCGTCGTCGCCGCCGGTGATCAGCCGCTCGCCATCGCCCGCCGCCGCCAGGATGCCGCCGCCATGCGCCGGCGCGCGAATTTCATCGCCCTTGTCCGGAACGAGCAGCACCGTCTCCTCGCCGAGCACGAACGCGGCGGTGCGGCCGAGGAATTTCGCCGCCACCACCGGCGCGCCGGCGGCGACGGGCCGCGTCTTGTCGACGACGGAGGGGGTGTCGGCGCGAGTGTTCAGCCAAGGCCTACGCCACGCAGCTCTCGAAACCCTGCCGGATCTTCTCCTCCGGCAGATTGCGGCCGATGAACACCATGCGGCTGTCGCGCGTCTCGCCGTCCTTCCAGGGCCGCTGATGATCGCCGTCCAGGATCATGTGCACGCCCTGGAACACGAAGCGCTCCGGATCGTCCTTGAACGACAGGATGCCCTTGCAGCGCAGGATGCTCGGCCCGTCCTTGGCGACGAGCTTCTGGATCCACGGGAAGAACTTGTCCGGATTGAGCGGCTTGTCGGTCTTGAGCGACATCGATTGCATGTCTTCGTCGTGATAGTGCTTCATGCCGCCGTGATCGTGATGGTGATGATGCCCGTCGCCATGATCGTGGCTCGTGGTCATGATCGTGACCGTCGCCGTGCAGGAACTCCGGCTCGATGTCGAGGATGCGGTCGAGATCGAAGGCGTTGCGGCCGAGCACCTCGATCGAGCGCGATCTGCGAGCGCTGCGTGCGGTGCAGCTTGGCGTAGGGGTTGATGCCGCGGATGCGGGCCTCGACCTCGCGCAGCTCGCCGTCGGTCACGAGATCGGTCTTGTTGATCAGGATCACGTCGGCGAAGGCGATCTGGTTCTTCGCCTCCGGCGCGTCCTTGAGGCGGTCCTTGAGCCACTTGGCGTCGGCGACGGTGACCACCGCGTCGAGCTTGGTCTTGCGGCCGACGTTCTCGTCGACGAAGAAGGTCTGCGCCACCGGCGCGGGATCGGCGAGGCCGGTGGTCTCGACGATGATGGCGTCGAACTTGCCCTTGCGCCGCATCAGGCCCTCGATGATGCGGATGAGGTCGCCGCGCACGGTGCAGCAGATGCAGCCGTTGTTCATCTCGAACACTTCCTCGTCGGCGCCGACGACCAGCTCGTTGTCGATGCCGATCTCGCCGAACTCGTTGACGATCACGGCGTATTTCTTGCCGTGCGGCTCGGACAGGATGCGGTTGAGCAACGTGGTCTTGCCGGCGCCGAGATAGCCGGTCAGCACGGTGACGGGGATTTTTTCTTGGTTTTGGGCCTGGTCGGACATCACTTCACTCCGTTTGGCCACCGTATATATGCATCCCCGCCGGATGCTATCCTCCGCGGCCGAAGCGAAATTTCGAAAAGACGTGAACGGCGCGATCGGTCGCTGGCAACGGGGCGATATGGCGATCCAGGATCATCTGCGACGGCATTGGGCGGTCTTCGCGGCCACCGTGGCTGTCGCCGCCGTGGCGGTTGCCGCTTTCGCCGTGTTCTGGACCATGCCGCCTCGAACGATCGTCATGGCGACCGGCACCGAGGGCGGCGCCTATCATGAGATCGGAAAACGCTACCAGGAAATCCTCGCGCGCGAGGGCATCCGGCTTCGCCTCGTGTCGACGAGCAGGCGCCGTCGCCAATCTTCGCCTTGCTGCGCAACCGGCGCTCCGGGCGTGAGCGTCGCCCTGATCCAAGGCGGCACGACCACCGAACGCGAAGCGCCGGAAATCGAATCGCTGGGCACGGTCTTCTACGAGCCCCTGTGGCTGTTCCAGCGCCGCGAATTCAAGGGCCAGGGGCTTGACGAGTTGCGCGGCCGAAAGATTTCGATCGGACCCGAAGGCAGCGGGACACGCGCGCTGGCGCTCGAACTGCTCAAACGGCAAGGCATCGACAGCCAGAACGTTGAGTTTCTCGGATATTCGTCTCAGGTCGCCGGTGAAAAGCTGCTGTCGGGCGAGATCGACGCCGCGATCATCCTGATTGCCTGGGAATCTCCGATCGTCCGCAAGCTGCTGTCGGACGAACGTGTCGAGCTCGTCAGCTTTCCTCACACCGACGCCTATATCGCGCTCTATCCCGTTCCTGAACAAGGTGGTCGTTCCCGCCGGCGTCGGCGATCTCGCCAATGACAGACCGCCGTCCGACGTGACGCTGTTCGCGCCGAAAGCCAGCCTGGTCGTTCGCAACGACGTGCATTCCGCGATCCAATTCCTGCTGCTCAACGCCGCCGTCCAGATCCATTCCGGCCCTGGAATATTCCGGCGCGCCGGACAATTTCCCGCCGCGGAAGCGATCGACGCTCCGCTCAGCAGCGAAGCCATCCAGTTCTACAAATCGGGACGGCCGTTCCTCCAGAACTACCTTCCGTTCTGGGCAGCGTCGCTGGTCGGCCAGGATGCTGGTGGTGCTGATCCCGATCCTCGGCATCCTGTATCCGCTGCTGCGGTTCCTGCCGGCGATCTACGGATGGATGATGCGGCGGAAGATATCGCGGCTGTACGGCGAACTGCGTTTCCTGGAAGACGAACTGGCTGCCACGGACTGAAGCGCAGGATCGCCGAGCCATGGCCGCGCGGCTCGACCATCTGGAGCAGCAGGCCAACCGGCTGCGGATTCCGGCCGCGTACGCAAGCATGCTGTACATGCTTCGCCATCACATCGATCTGGTGCGCCAGCGCCTGATGGCGCAAGGGCACGCCGCGCCGTCGGCCTAAGACTCAGCTTGTCGTCAAAGCAGCCGAGAGCTGCTTGATATTGTGCCGGATCAGGTCGATGTAAGTGGGGGCCGGGCCTTTCTCGTCGGTCAGGGCGTCGGAATAGAGCGTGCCGCCGATCTTGGCCCCGGTTTCGTCGGCGATCCGCTTGAGCAGCCGCGGATCGCTGATGTTTTCCATGAAAACCGCCGGAATCTTCTGCCGCTTGATCTGGGTGATGATCCGGGCGACGTCCTTGGCCGACGGCTCGGATTCCGTCGAGACGCCCTGCGGCGCGACGAAATCCAGCCCGTAGGCGTCCTTGAAATAGCCGAACGCGTCGTGGGTGGTGATGATGCGGCGCCGGTCGGCCGGGATTTTCGCGACAGTTTCGCGCACCTCCTTATCCAGCGCGTCGAGCTTGGCGACGTAGGCGGCAGTGTTGGCCTCATAGGCTGACTTGCCGGCCGGATCGGCGGCGATCAGACCGTCGCGGATATTGGCCGCATAGAGCTTCACATTGCCGACCGACTGCCAGGCATGCGGATCGCTGCCGTGGCTGTGGCCATGGCCGTGTCCACCCGCGGTCTGGGCGCGGCTTGACGCCTTTAGACGCAACCACGACCGGCGCCTTGCTGCCGGACGCCTTGACCAGCCGCTCGATCCAGCCCTCGAAGCCGAGGCCGTTGACCACCACGAGCTTGGCGTCGGCGAGCTTCTTGGCGTCGGCGGGCGACGGCGAATAGACGTGGGCGTCGGCGTTCGGCCCGACCAGCATCGTCACCTCGACGCGTTCTCCGCCGACATTCTTCACCACGTCGCCGAGAATCGAGAACGTCGCGATCACCTTGAGCTTGGTATCCTGCGCGGTGGCAGGCGCCGCGAGCAGCAGCACGGCCAGCACAATGGCGGCGACCTCGCGCACCTCACGTACATTCTCGACATCTTCCTCACTCCTATTCCGCCGCCCTTCTCACGCTTCCAGATGTCGTCCGGGGAACGCCTGCCACACCAGGCCGCCGACCCGGCCGAACAGCAGCGACACGGCATAGATCGCGCCGGCCACCAGGATCACGGCGGGACCCGACGGCACGCCGGAGTGATACGACACCAGCAGGCCGGCATAGCCGGACATCAGCGCGCTCACGGCGGCGATCAGCATCATGGTGGTGATGTCGCGCGCCCAGAACCGCGCCGTCACCGCCGGCAGGATCATGATGCCGACCGCGAGCAGCGTGCCGAGCGCGTGGAAGCCGCTGACCAGGTTGATGACGAGCAGCGCCAGGAACGCGATATGCGCCGGCGCGCCGGCGCCGCTCACCGAGCGCAGAAAGCCGGGATCGACGCATTCCAGCACCAGCGGCCGGTAGATGATCGCCAGGCCGACCAGCGTCACCGTCGCGTTGACCGCGATCAGGACCAGCGTCTGGTTGTCGAGCGCCAGCACGGTGCCGAACAGGAAGTGCAGCAGGTCGATGTTGGTGCCCTTCACCGAGACGATGGTGACGCCGAGCGCCAGCGAGATGATGAAGAACGCCGCCAGCGAAGCGTCCTCCTTGAGCTCGGTCGAGCGCGCGACCAGCCCGGCCGCGACCGCCACGACGAAGCCCGCGACGAGCCCGCCGGCCGCCATGGCGAACAGATTGAGCCCCGACAGCAGAAAGCCGACCGCGGCGCCGGGCAGCACGGCGTGCGCCATGGCGTCGCCGACCAGGCTCATCCGCCGCAGCATCAGGAACACGCCGATCGGGCCGGCGCCGAACGCCAGCGCGACGATGCCGGCCAGCGCGCGGCGCATGAACTCGAATTCGGCGAACGGGGCGATGAGGGTGTCGTAGATCACGAAATCACGCCGCCACCACGCAGGCCTCGGCGTGCTCGTCGAACGCCTCGCACATGCGCCGCGCCTTGACGATGTTGTCCTGCGTCAGCACGTCGGCCGTGGCGCCCCAGGCCACCGGCTCGCGGGCCAGCAGCAGCGCCTGCGGGAAATTGTTGCGCACGATGTCGAGATCGTGCAGCGCGGCCAGCACGGTGCGCTTCTCGCGGTGCCAGCGCTGCACCAGCGCGAGCAGATCGGCCGAGGTCTTGGCGTCGATCGCGTTGAACGGCTCGTCGAGCACGATCACCCGCGCGTCCTGCAACAGCAGCCGCGCGAACAGCATGCGCTGCATCTGTCCGCCGGACAGCGTGCCGATGGCGCGGCTCTCGAAACCGGTCAGGCCGACCGTCGCGATCGCGCTTTCGATGGCGTCGCGATCCTTGGCGCCGATGCTGCCGAACAGGCCTTTGCCGCGCCACAGCCCCATCGACACCATGTCGTAGACGTTGATCGGGAAGCTGCGGTCGATCTCGGCGATCTGCGGCAGATAGGCGATGTCCTGCGGCGACAGCCCGCCGCGGTCGATGCTGCCGGCCAGCGGCTTGATGACGCCGACCACGCCCTTGAACAGCGTCGACTTGCCGGCGCCGTTCGGCCCGACCACCGCCATCAGCGTGCCGGCCTCGATCGCGCCGTCGAGGTGATGCACGGCCGGATGCCGGTCGTAGCCGAGCGTGAGATTGCGGAATTGAAGCTGCGCGGTCATCGCATCGCCCAGAGCGTGGCGGCCCAAATCAGCGCGATCACGACCGCGGAGGCGGCGAGCCGCTCCAGCACCGACAGACGCAGGATCGAGGGATGCACCGTGGCCGGCGGATGCACGTGGCCCGGATGGTGGTGGTGATGATGGTGCGAATGATGGTCGGACATGGCGATGTTATAATATAACAATTGGGCTTTTGCCAGTTGCGCTAAGCCATTGGAACTTTTGGCAAATGCGTGCGCTCTCGCTGTGAAATCGCGGCCATCATTGATTGCCAACCCCTCCCCGCCCGGCCATTCTGGCCGCGGGGTTGAGGGGTAACGGGGAATGGGCCGGAAGCTGCGGATGAACGAGCAACGCAAGCGTGTGGTCGCCATCGGCGAGGTCATGGTCGAGATGGCCCGCGGCGGCGACGGCCGCTTCGGCATGGGCTGCGGCGGCGACACCTTCAACACCGCGATCTACCTCGCGCGCGCCGGCATCGACGTCGCCTACGCCACCGCGCTCGGCGACGATCCCTATTCCGACGGCATCGTGTCGCTGACCTCCGCCGAAGGCATCAAGACCGACCTGATGCTGCGCGTGCCCGGCCGCGAGCCCGGCCTCTACCTGATCGAGACCGACAACAAGGGCGAGCGCCGCTTCACCTACTGGCGCGAGAACGCGCCGGCGCGCGAGCTGTTCGAACTGCCGCAGTGGGGACAGATCGCGGAGGCGATGCTGGCGGCGCGGCTGATCTATTTCTCCGGCATCACGCTGTCGCTCTATTCCAACAACGGGCTCGGCCGCTTCCTCGCCGTCCTCGAGATGGCGCGCCAGCAGGGCGTCAAGGTCGCGTTCGACGGCAACTTCCGGCCGCGCGGCTGGAAGGGCGACCTCGGCCGCACCCGCACCGTGTTCAACGAGGCGCTCAAGCGCGTCGACATCGCGATGCCGACCTACGACGACGAGGCGGTGCTGTGGGGCGACCCGAGCCCGGAGGCGACGGTCGAGCGCCTGCAGGCGTTCGGCATCGGCGAGATCGTGGTGAAGAACGGGCCGAACAGCGCGCTGGTGTCGCCGGCGGCCGGCAGGAGTACGTGCCGCCGCCGGAGGTCGTGGTGCCGGTCGACACCACCGCGGCGGGCGACAGCTTCAACGCCGGCTACATGGCGGCGCGGCTGTCGGGCGAAAATCCGGCCGCGGCGGCGACCGCGGCGCACCGGCTGGCGGGCGAGAAGATCCGCCACCGCGGCGCGATCATGCCGCGCGCCGCGGCGGCGATGCATTAGGCCGACTGTCGAGAGTTACCTCGCCCGACGGCTTCGGAGGCATCGTGCCACGTAGATCAACGATCCGGCCGGACTATGAAGTTGCCGGCGTGAAGCTGGGCTTCAGTTACGCCGGTCAGCGTGATCACATTTTCGTTGCCGAAATCGATGGTGGCGTTGCTGCCATCATCCGTAATGTTCAGATCGTCGATGCTGTCAGCGGCTCCACCGACGAGCATGATCCTGTCGATTTCGGCACCGGGGGCGCCGCCGGCCTTGAAGTCGGTGATGGTGTCGGCGCCGAAGTTTTGCTCGCCGAACGAGAACACGAACGTGTCGTTGCCGGCATTGCCGGTCGGATATCGCTGTGGCCGTGGCGAACGACATCCTTTTCGGCCGTCCCGGCGAGGCCTTGAGCGCCTCAGCGTCCAGTTACGGTGTCCACGCCGCTGAGGTCCGTGGTCCGTGACGTCTGATATCGAGTGAGGGTCCGCCGAAGTCCAAATCGTCATCGCCGGTCGCGGAGGCCAGATGGTCTCGCCGGATCGAGTGCAACGTCCGGAGTGTCTGCGGGTCGGTCGCGTCGACTTCCAGCATTGCTGCGATCTCGTCCGAGCCTCGGCCGCGCTCGTCGACCGTGACGATACGTCCAGCGACGCCGCTGAGTCGCGGATCGTCGGCCGGCCATCCCGAGTGACCGTCGTGTCGCCGTTCGATGGTCCCGCCATCGAATGACCGTGACTTTCGTCGGGCCGCGCCGACCGTCGGACGGCGTTCGTCCGGCAGGTCGCTCTGCGTCGGAAACGTGACGAGAACCAGTCAGCGTCGCCTTGGCCTAGCGCCTGCCAGTGGCGGCGGATTTCGAGCACGTCAAACGTGATCGTCTGCCGTTCTCGGTCAGCTTGAATCTCAGCGCGAAGTGACGTCGATGCTGACGTCTGAGCCCAGCCGAGATGACCGACGCGTGTCGTCGACTCGGTCGAGTCAGCATATCGCTGCCGGCGTTGGTCGAGTTCACAGCACAATCGCTGGCCGATCTCCAGCTTCGGAATCGTCGCCGACCGAGTCGGAATCTGGCCGACGCAGCCGATCTGACACCGGCTTCGTCATGTCCAACCTGGAAGGTCGCTCGTGTGGTCAGCTCGCGCCGACTGACCAGTGAGCTTCACGATCGGATTCAAGATCGTGGACGATCTGCCTTCTTCGATGATCATAGCCGACCGACGTGATCGCCAATTGCCCGTCGTCCTCAGCCGAAGCCGAAAGGCGGATCTTGTCGCCGCCTGGCCGACGAACGGATCGCTCTTGAGTGTCGGCCCGTAGCCGGTGCCGCCGGCTTCCGCGCGTGCGGAAAACTGCAGCACGGACGTCGTCGTCGCCGTCGAAACTGCGTCGCTGGTCGATGAAAGCATCGCTAAGATACGCTCTTCGAGTGTATCCTCGGTGGTCTCGTCGACCTCCAGCCGTCGAAGTCCGGCAACGTCTCGAAGCTCAACCGTTGAAGCAAATTGACCTTGAGCGTCACGTCCCCGGCGTCCGGTGGCTCGTCGTTCACCGGCGTGACCGTGATCTCGACGTGTTCCGTGGTCTGACTGCACGGCGCATCGGAGGCGGTCAGGGTGAGCGTGTCTTTTCCATGGAAATTCTCGTCGGGCGTGTAGCTGATGCCGTGCGTGATCGCGGCGTTCAGCTCCTGGGCAGTGCCCCGCAGCACGACGAAGCCGTCGCATCGCCGTTCAAGACTTCCACGCCAGTATCCGAGACGATGTCCAGCGTGCCGTGCTGCACCTCAATGGACAGCGTGATCAGGTCGCCAAAATCGGGGTCGAACAGCGTGCCCGCGCCGAACAGGTCGAGCGTGCCGTCTTCCTCGACCGACTTCGGCTCGATGTTGACGACGGTGGGCACGTCCACGCCCTCGATCTGGACGCCCTTCTGCAGATAGACCGTGGCGAGCGTCTGCTCGCCGTCGACAAACGCATAGACATTGAAGAGGACGCCGGATGTCAGGTTGGCGCCTGCGCCCGCGAAGTGGGACCGACTGGTCGACCAGCACCCAATGCCCGTCCGGATGGCCGGGGAACAGGCCATCCTCGATGATGATCTTGTCGTTCGCGCCGCCCAGCACGCGGATGACGTGCTGATCGTTCATCTCCGCGATGCTGTCGGCGGCGATGGCGACCGTGTTGGCCGAGCCGGCGTTGAGATCGACGATCTCGATGTTCTTCGGCGTGTCCGGCCCGCCTTCTCCGATGACGTTGAACGCGCCGACGAACTGGAGGATGTCGATGCCTTCCCCGCCGTCGACGGACCACTCCGCGTCGTCGCGCACCTGGATGATGTCGTCGCCGGCGCCGCCGAGCAGCGTATCGGTGCCGCCGCCGCCGTCGATTTTGTCGTTGCCGGCACCGCCCTCGATGACGTTGGCGCCAGCTCGTTCCGATGAGAATGTCGGCGCCGGAGCCGCCGATGATGTTTTCAACGCCGGTGATGGTGTCCGTGCCGGTCTCCAGACCAAACGCCTGGCCGGTTGCAAGATTGACGGTAACGCCCAGCGTCGTGCTGCTGTACCTGACCGTGTCGATGTCGAGCCCGCCGTCGTAGAAATCGTCGCCCGCGCCCGAGCCGGCGACGATCGTGTCGTTGCCTTCGTCGCCCAAAACAAGGTCGTTGCCGGCGCCGCCAGTCAGCGTGTCGTCACCGTCCCGCCGAGATGTTGTCGTCGCCGCCTCGCCCGTCGACGATATCGTTGCCACTCCGAAGAGATGTCACGGCCGTCGGTGCCAACGATGATGTTGTCTCCTCCGTCACCTTTGAACTCAGTGATCGTGACAGTCGTTGGTTGTTCAGCTCTGATTTTGTTGTTGCTGCTGCTGCTCTGTTGGAGGCAGCGGCAGTTGCTGCTGGTTGTTCGGTGTCGAGGGCAGAGGCTGCTGACTCGAACTTGGTGACCGTAATAATCTGCTGCGTAACACCGTCCTTGGTCGTCCCAGGACCGAAATCGACCAGGAACTGCGGCGGCGTGCTGCTCCCCGGCGTAGCTGCTACCTTGCTGTTGAGGCTGGTCGCCCGGCTGCTGCGGAGGAGCAGGCGGACCGCTGATGGCATGAACGGCCTGAATCAAAGCCGTAAGGCGTGCCATGTCCTGCGGCGACACCACGGCCTGCTGAATGCCCCCAGCGGCGGTCACGGTAATGCCGGCGCCTGCGACGGTAAGATCGGCTTGCGGAACGTTGGTGGTTCGGTCGAGGAACTGGATCCGCCCGACGCGGCCGTCGGCGTCGGCCAGCAGCACCACTCTGGTTTCGCCGATCACGACCTCGACTTCGACCGTGAAGCTGGTGCCGCGAATGCCCATCGTCGCGGTCGGCGTGACGATCTTCATGTCGCCGGACTTGGCGACCTGGCTGGCGACGACGCTCAGCGTGCCGCGCACGACGTTGAACAGCGCGGTGTTGTTCGAGCTGGCGGCGTCGTACAGATATTCCGTGATCGCCATCTGCGCATTGGCGGTCAGGTTGAAGGCGGTGCCGTCGTTGAAGGTGATGCCGAGCTGCGAGCCGCCGCCAGTCTGGACGACGTCGCCCTTGAGGATCGCGTCGCCGGCATTGAGCGTGACCGTGACGCCGTTGCGCACCGCCGTGGCGTTGCCCTGCGCGACAGCGACGCGGCCGATCGCCTGCGTGGCCGCGGCCGGCGCGCCGGCTTGCGCGTATTGTCCGGCGGCCTGCGGTCCGGCGATCGCGCCCACCACGTCGCCGGGAATGATCGCGCCCTCGGGCGAGAGCAGATCGGCCAGACGTTCGGATTTGAAGTAGTCCTGGATCAGCGCGGTCTTGCCGTCCTCGCCGACGATCCTCAGGCTGTCGCCGGCGCGCTTGAGCTCGCCGTTGAAAAGCAGCGCAGCGTCAGGGATTGTTACGGTGGGGCTGGAACCGTCAATCAGATAGTCTGCGGAAACGCCAAGTTGGCGCGGCCCGGTGAAGCTCCCGTGCATCACCCTCTACCTACATTTCGACGCCTTCCCGATTCCAGCTATACCATGCGAAAAGTGTGGTTTCCACTCGCCTTAGAGTAGCAATCGCAGCGCGGTGGATGTTCCGTGGTTATGCTGGATTCGGCAGTTTGGCGCGCTGGGTTAGGCCCGACTCAGCTTGCCGGGTGGCTGCACGGTTAAGGAGTGAAGGCAATTGCCCCTTTCGCCCACCATCTTGCTAGAGTCGGGCAATGGCGCAAAAATTCATCTCCAGATTTCCCTAGAACCTGTGAGAATTTTACACCCGCAAATCAGTGCCAACCTTGTTACGCGCGCAATGAGCAAGTTCTTTTTGGCCGTACTTTTGGCGTGTTGGATCGCCGCTCCTGCGGCGGCCGGCCCCATCGACGATGCCGTGGCAGCGCGGCTCGCGGGTGACAACGCCAAGGCCTTGCGGCTGCTGCGACCGCTGGCGGACAAAGGCGATGCCGTGGCGCAATCCAATCTCGCGTTCATGTACGCCACCGGACAAGGCGTGCCGAAGGATCTCGTGGAGTCGGCGAGATGGTATCGGCTCGCGGCCGATCAAGGCCGTGCGGCCGCCCAGTTTAATCTCGCGAGAATGTACGCCACCGGACAGGGGGTAGCGAAGGACGAGGCCGAAGCAGCCAAGTGGCTGCGCGCCGCCGCCGACCAAGGCCACGCTGCATCGCAGTTCGATCTTGGACTTATCTATTCTCAGGGGCGAGGCGTGAAGAAGGATGACGCCGAGGCCGTGAAGTGGTGGCGGGCTGCGGCAGACCAAGGCGACATACCAGCTCAATTCAATCTTGCTGTTGCCTATCAGTACGGCAACGGCGTGCCACGGAATGTCGTCGATGCGGCGGCATGGTATCGCCGCGCGGCAGACAGAGGTCACACCCGCGCCCAAGTCAATCTCGGGACGATGCACGACACCGGCCAAGGCGTGCTTCAGGATTATGTCTATGCTTACATGTGGCTTCAGATTTCCGCGGCGAAAGGCGACACGGTCGCTACGAAAACCCGCGACGCTTTGGCAAAACGAATGACCGCCGGACAGATCGCCGAAGCGCAGCGGCTCGTGCGAGAGTGGAAGCCGATAGCGCCGCCGGCTCGATAGATGCCATCTGTCACGTGATGATCATGACCCGTAATTCTCTTGCAACCTTCGCTTGCCATCGGTTTGGCCTTCTGCCTGACCGCACCGGCGAGCGCAGGACCGGACGAAGACATCGCCGCTGCGTTAAGCCGGGGCGACTACGCCGCCGCGCTACCGCTGATCCGTCCGCTCGCCGAAAAAGGCGACCTGCGCGCCCAGTTCAATCTCGGTGTTTCCTATGATCACGGCTGGGGCGTCCCCCAGGATCACGCCGAAGCCGTGAAATGGTACCGGCTCGCGGCCGATCAAGGCTATTCGCTGGCCCAATACAACCTTGCAATTCTCTACGACGAAGGCCGTGGCGTGCCGCAGGATCATGCCGAGGCCTTGAAATGGTTTCGCCTGGCCGCCGATCGGAACAATGCCTTTGCGCAAAATCGCCTTGGCGAAATCTATGAGAGTGGCCGAGGCGTTCCGCAAGACAATGTTCGCGCGCACATGTGGTTCAACCTGTCGGGCGCCCAGGGGCACGAACCAGCGGTCAAGAAGTCGCGAAACGCTGACCGCATCGATGCCCCGCGAGCAGGTCGCGGAAGCGCAGAAGCTTGCGCGAGAGTGGAAGCCTCCGATTCCGCTTAAGCCGAACGGTTCGCGTTAGCCGGGACAGGCGGTCGACAACCGAAGGCCCCCCGCCACAGCAGGGGGGAGGGTTTAAAGTTTTAGTAATACAACCCCATGCAAAGTAGTTCTTCGGGCAAAAAATGCCTAATGCGGCGGCTCGGTGAACTCGTGCCACGGGCAGCAACGGCTGAGTGACTGCCGCGTAATTCGCCGGCAGTGCACGCACGACGGCGGGTCCTGCACATCGTGAGGTAAGATGGCAGAACAAGCGTCTGGAAAAAAGAAGCCTGCCCATCACAAACCTACAGAACAAGAGCGTTTGGCCTCCGAAAAATTTATTGCCAAATATAACGCTCAAACAATACCGCGATTTAAAATTTCATCACACGAAGAAACCGAGAAAATTGCGCTAGATCATCCAGATCAAGCAATCGGGTCGTGTCGTGCTGATGGAAGGCCTGGGATTGCGGATGTAGATTTCTTAGACGGGCTAGTTTCACAGCTCGTGCATGCCGGCACCCAAGATCGACGAACCAACGGTCTGGACGACCAAACTTTATGCGCTCGGTGATCAAAGGAATCGAGCCAAAAGACCAACTCGAAATAATGCTCGCAGCTCAGATGGCCGCGGTCCATATGGCTACCATGACCTTTGCCCGTCGCCTCGCCCATGTCGACCAGATTGTGCAACAGGACAGCGCTGAGCGTGCGTTTAACAAGCTTGCCCGAACCTTTGCTGCACAGATGGAAGCACTCAAGCGCTATCGCACAGGAGGCGAGCAGAGGGTGACGGTGCAACACGTATCGGTCAGTGACGGAGGTCAGGCCATTGTTGGAAACGTTACACAGTCGTCGTCCAAGCTCGCGGCCGAGAAGGCAACGCTGGCGGCAACCGCATTGACTGGTGCACAGTCCGTCCCGATGGCGGTCCTAGGAACACCTGCACGTCTCGCGCTGCGGGCGCCGCACACACGTCGCCGGTCATGAGTGGCACCCACCAGCGCAACACGAAAGCAATGTTGGCAAGCCCGCGATGCGGAGCCAGGACGCGCTCCGGACAGCCGTGCCGTATCGCCCCGCCGTTCAAGGCAAAAAGCGCTGCCGCATGCACGGTGGAGCAGTCGGATCAGGGGCTCCGCGCGGCAACCAAAACGCACTGAAGCACGGGTTGTACACGCAGGAAATGCAGAGCAGCGGAAAAAAAGATTCAGAAGTTGCTGCAGAGGTCGCGCAAGTCTCCTTTTTGCGATCGATTAATCGCCCTCCCGCGCTGCGACGATCACTCATTGCACAGCCTCAAAGCGAAAGGGTGCTGACGACTTTCAACAACAGAAAGATCCAAATCAAGCGCTGCCGCTGGCAACGGTCGAGGCCGAACCCGTTGGTATTTTCTTGTTGGGAGCGCCCCTTGTTGTTGCCTCCGGCGAGCTGATCGCCGGCAGTAAGAACTTTCTTTCTTTTTGGATCGCAAGTCGCGCTCCAAAAGCCATAACCGTGACGCACAAAGTCATCAAAGCGGTGGCGATGTCGACGTTCGGTTAAGCGACTGCTCCCATAAGCCCTTTGGCGATTTCCAGAGGATCGACGTCACGATCCCACGCCTCCCACCATTGCACCTCATTGCCAGCCCGGTGCAGCTGCCGATGATGGGTGCGGCACAGCGGCACCGTGAACTCGTCGCTGACCTTGCGGCCGAACGCCTGGGGTTGCGCAAATCGCAGGTGATGTGGATCTGACGGTCGGCGGCCGCAGAGCAGACAAGGCTGCGTGGCGACAAACTTCAGGTGCGCCTTGTTGCGCCGGCGCGGTGCGTGACCGATTGTCAGCGTGCTGCGGTCCACGGTAGCCAGAGTTGTGGCATCGTCGACCTGTTTCTGCTTGCTGACCTCGTTTGCAGCCTCCAAAGTCTGCGGCGGTTCTGCAAAGACATCCTCCATCTGACCGAGCTTGGCCTCAAGAGCGGCTTCGACCTCGCGCGCGTGTTCCGCCGTCAACGTGTTCTTGATCGGAATGATGCGCTTGGCCCATGCGGCAGCAGCGTCAAACGAGGAGATCGACGCGACCTCGCCCAGCAATTCATCGCGCTGCCGGGTCGACGCCTCGGTATCCAGGGTCACGACCGGTTTCGGTGTGTGCGACTTGCCATTGCTTCGGCGCATCGCGGGCGCCAGCGGCGGGAGATGGATGCTGGACTGGGGCCCCGGTGTCCGGCGGTCCGATTGTACGGCAGATCGGGAGCATCGAGATCGTCCTCGCCGGCGATCCCGACCAGCGTGAACAGTCCATAGCGCCGCGCGTAGGTCAGCGCTGCTCCCATCCGATGCGGCGTCGGCAGATCGGCGAGCGCACAGACCGGCCAATCCGAGGCGATCCATTCCCCCGATGCATGCGCCAGCGTGGTGGTGAGCTTGATGGTGCCGCTGTCGCGGTCGATGGCGGTCGACTGGATGGTCGCAATCTCATGCCGGCCCAGCGTCTTGCGGACGATATCCAGCCCGCCGGAGAGCGGCGCATAGCGGAAGCGTCCGCTCGCGCCCTCCCCGCTCCGCCGGCAGGGTCGCGATCAGCGATTTTTCCGGATTGGTCAGCTCGGCCTGCGCCTTGGCCAAGGCCGAGGCCAAGGCCGCCACAGACTCGCTAGAGCGCGGCATCGGCCACCTCCAGAGATCAAAGCTCACCGCACCGGACTTGGAGCGCTTCGCCCGGATGCCGTGACCGATGGCCTCCTTGGCCTCCTCCGGCATCAGCAGCTTCAGTTCGGCCTTCGACCGCTCATGCTCCAGGAAGGCCGGCCGTGTGCTGCGAAACAGGGCCGCGAAGCTCCGCCCAGGCATTCGACGTGCTCATATCGACAACCCTGACCGCCTCGATCCGCGCCCGTGGCGGCTCGGCATGAAACAGCGTTGGCGGCTCGCCGCTGCTGACCGCGCGCCAGAACGCCCGCTCCGCGTACATCATGGCGGTCTGGTAGACCGGGTCGGCGGAAATCGCCATTTCGACCCATTTGCCGCCGCCGGTGATGATGGAGAGCACGGCGTTCTTCGATCCCACCACCATCATGTTGTGCTGCAGCTGCGCCATATGCTTTTCGGCCGCCGCTTGCTCCGAGAACGACCACGGCAGCATGAACTTGGCCTCGAACACCGCCCCGGTCTCCTCGACCAGGCCGTCCAGGGTCGCCGCCATCCAGACGATGGATGGATGACGTTTCCGCGCCTGCCGATGCCCGACCCGATGGCCGGAATTGCGCTCGTACCAAGCGCGGTTGAGCTCCTCGGTGGCGAGCCCCAGCTGGACAATGAGCTCGCCGGACAGATCGGCCGGCTCGACCTCGCCGCGCTTTTCCTGCCAGAGCCGGATGAGGGCGAGTTCGTCGCCGCCCATGATTGGTGTCGGTGGCGTCGCCGAGGTTGATCGTGCCGGAGCCGACATGATAGTGTCGAGCTGTTTGCCACTGAGCGTGATCCTGCATCGCTGCCGGTGCCGATAAGATTGCCGGTCGTGACGTTGGTGACGGTCGGGGTCCGAGCCGGAATGTCGCCGGCGGCGATCATGTTCAGAACGTTGAGCCGCCACCCCAGATCGATCGAGCCTAACGACGCCCACTGAGCCGCGGTCATTGTCACCGTGTCGTCGCCGGCGCTGCCGATCAGGTGGTCGATGCCGCTGAACGTGCCTGTCGAGAAATCGATGGTCGTGCGCCTTGGTCAGAACGATGCTGTCGGTGTTACCGCCGCCAGTGATTGACTCGCCCGCGGCGAAGTCGCCGTTGGCGAGATTGATCGTGTTGTTGCCCGAGCCTGCGACGATGCTGTCCGCGCCGCACCGCCGGTCATCATATCCGCCCCGCCGCCATCGATGGTGTCGGCGCCCGCGCCGCCGGTGATGATGTCGGCGCCGCCGAGGTTGGTGCCGACCACGGTGATGCGGTTGCGTGCCGGTCAGGGCCGAGGCATTGATCGTCACCGCCGTTGGTCATTGTGACGGGGCATCGATCTGCAGGTCGCCGCGGCGTGCCGTCCATGTCGGCATCGGCGGTCGACACCTGGGCTGTTGGTCACCGTCAGGCTGAAGCCCGCAGCATTCCGCATTGAATGCGACCCGGTCGACGTTGCTGATCGTGGCGCCCGGCCAGGTTGTAAGGCGCCGGCCCGCGTTGCAGCCGCAGCGTGTCGAGTGTGCCCTGCTCGGCGTGCCGTTGACGGTGTCGCCGTCGAGGCGCCGCCTGGCCCAGTTCACATCAAAGTGTCGGCGCCCGTTCCGCCGGTCAGGTGTCGCGCCCGGCCGGCCGAGATGATATCGTCGCCGGCGCCGCCGGTGATGGTGTCGGCGCCGCCCATATTCGCGCCGCCGTGACGATGATGCGGTTCGTACCGGTCAGCGTCGAGGCGTCGATCGTCACGCCGTTGGTCGTCGCGAAGGCTCAAAACGCAGGTCGCCCGGCAGCGCTGATCCTGGTCGGAATCGGCGGACGACACTTGCGCGTCGGTCACCGTCACGCTGAAGCTTGCGCCGGTCGCGTTGAACGCGATCCGGTCGATGTTGCTGATGGTGGCGTCGGTCGGACGCTCAGGTGCCCTAGGCGCCTCCGCGTCGAGCCGCAGCGTGTCGTTGCCGGTGCCGCCATTGATGGTATCGCCGGTCATCGCTCCTGATCCGTTCAGGATGATGATGTCGGCGACGGCTCCGCCGGTGGAGCTGTCGGCGCCGGTTCCGCCGTTGATGACGTCGTCGCCGGCGCCCCCGGTGATGGTGTCGCTGCCGTTGAGATTGGCGCCGAACACACTGATCCGGTTGCTGCCGGTCAACGTCGCGGCGTCGATCGTCACCCCGTTGGTCGGCGCGGTCGCCGCTCAAACCTCAGATCGCCCGCCGTGCTGTCTGAGTCGCCGTCGGCGGTCGACACCTGGGCGTCGTGACCGTCAGGCTGGAGCTTCGCCGATTCGCCCTGAACGAAATCTCGTCGACGTTGCTGATGGTGGCGTGGCCAGGACATAGACGTCCGACGCAGTCCAGCCGCAGCGTGTCGTGCGTGGGGGCTCGGCCGTGCCATTGATGGTGTCGCCGGTCAGCGCCGCAGAGCCGATCAGGACGAAGGCGTCGGTGCCTTGCCACCGGTCAGGCTGTCGGCGCCGTGCCCCGCCGGTGAGCCGGCGGCCAGCGTGACGGTGGCGGCGTCGTTGCCGGTCAGCGTCAGCACCTGATCGTTGGTCAGCGCCTCCGCGTCGATGGTGTTGGCGCCGCTGCCGGTGGCGATCGAAAGGCCTGCGACCGCCGCGGCGGTGACGTTGAGGCTGCCGCTCAGCGCGGTGGCGACGAGGTTGGCCTTGAGGCCGGTGACGGTGACGGCATCGGTGCCGGTCAGCGTCAGGGTGTTGTCGTCGGCCAGCGCCGCGGCATTGATGCGGTGGTGCCGCCGCCGCCGCCGTGATGGCGATGGTCGGCGGCGTCGGCGGTGGTGACGGTCAGGTCGCCGGTCAGCGCGGCGGCGTCGAGGTCGCCGATCAGGTCGGTGACCGATGAAGTCCGCCGCCGCCGATCAGCGTCAGCGGTGTTGTCGTCGGCGAGCGCGGCGGCGACGACCGCGATGGCGTCGGCGCTCGGCGCCGGTGATCGAGACGTCGTTGCTGCCGGTGGTGATGGTGTTGGGCTGGCGGCGTCGCCGGTGACGGTGACGGTGAGCACGCCGCTGATCGGTGCTGGCGCCGAGGTCGCCGGCGTTCAGCGTGACGCTGGCGGCGTCGTTGCCGGTCAGCGTCAGCACCTGATCGTTGGTCAGCGCCTCCGCGTTGATGGTGTTGGAGCCGCTGCCGGTGGCGATCGAGAGGCCGGCGACCGCGGCGGTGGTGACGTCGAGGTCGCCGCTCAGCGCGGTGGCGTCGAGGTTGGCCGTGCAGGCCGGTGACGGTCGCGGCATCGGTGCCGGTCAGCGTCAGCAGTGTTGTTGTCGGCCAGCGCGCCGGCATCGATCGGTGGTGGCGCCGCCGCCGCCGACCGTGATGGCGATGGTCGGCGACGTCGGCGGTGGTGACGTCGAGGTCGCCGCTGAGCGCGCTGGCGTCGAGGTCGCCGATCAGCCCGGTGACCGAGAAGTCCGCCGGCCCGCCAGCGTCAGGGTGTTGTCGTCGGCGAGCGCGGCTGCGTCGACCCGCGATGGCGTCGGCGCTCGGCGTCGGTGATCGAGATGTTGTTGCTGCCGGTGGTGATGGTGTTGGTGCTGGCGGCGTCGCCGGTGACGCGTGACGGTGAGCACGCCGCTGTCGAGTGGCGCCGAGAGGTCGCCGGCGGTCAGCGTGACGGTGGCGGCGTCGTTGCCGGTCAGCGTCAGCACCTGATCGTTGGTCAGCGCCTGGGCGTTGATGGTGTTGGCGCCGCTGCCGGTGGCGATCGAAAGGCCGGCGACCGTGCCGGTGGTGACGTCGAGGGCGCCGCTCAGCGCGGTGGCGTCGAGGTTGGCGATCAGGCCGGTGACCGTGACGGCGCGGCGCCGGTCAGCGTCAGGGTGTTGTTGTCGGCGAGCGCGCCGGCATCGATCGGTGGTTGGCGCCGCCGCCGTCGACCGTGATGGCTGATGGTCGGCGGCGTCGGCGGTGGTGACGGTCAGGTCGCCGCTCAACGCTGCGGCGTCGAGGTCGCCGCTCAGGTCGCTGACCGTGAAGTCGGCCGTCCCGCTCAGCGTCACGGTGACGCCGTCGGCCGAGCGCTGCGGCGTTGACCGCGATGGCGTCGTGTGCCGGTGCGGCGTCGGCGATCGAGATGGCGTTGGTGCCGGTGGTGATGGTGTTGCGGAGCCGGCGGTGTCGTCGTCGATCGACCGTGACGGTGAGCACGCCGCTGTCAGTGGCGGCGTTGAGGTCGCCGGCGGTCAGCGTCACGCTGGCGGCGTCGTTGCCGGTCAGCGTCAGCACCTGATCGTTGGTCAGCGCCTCGGCGTTGATGGTGTTGGCGCCGCTGCCGGTGGCGATCGAAAGCGCCGGCGACCGCGGCGGCGGTGACGTTGAGGGCGCCGCTCAGCGCGGTGGCGACGAGGTTGGCGTTGAGGCCGGTGACGGTCACGGCATCGGTGCCGGTCAGCGTCAGGGTCTGGTTGTCGGCCAGCGCCGCGGCGTTGATGGTGTTGGAGCCGCCGCCGCCGACCGGTGATGTCGATGGTCGGCGACGTCGCGGTGGTGACGTCGAGGTCGCCGCTCAGCGCCGCTGGCGTCGAGGTCGCCGATCAGCCGCTGACCGTGAAGTCCGCCGCGCCCGATCAGCGTCAGCGTGTTGTCGTCGGCGAGCGCGGCGGCGTCGACCGCGATGGCGTCGGCGCCGTCCGGCGTCGGTGATCGAGACGTCGTTGGTGCCGGTGGTGATGGTGTTGCTGGGCTGGCGGCGTCGCCGGTGACGGTGACGGTGAGCACGCCGCTGTCGGTCGTCGCCGACGAGGTCGCCGGCGGTCAGCGTGACGCTGGCGGCATCGTCGCCGGTCAGCGTCAGCACCTGATCGTTGGTCAGCGCCTCCGCGTTGATGGTGTTGGTGCCGCTGCCGGTGGCGATCGAAAGGCCGGCGACCGTGCCGGTGGTGACGTTGAGGGCGCCGCTCAGCGCGGTGGCGTCGAGGTTGCCGATCAGGCCGCTGACCGTGAAGTCCGCCGCCCGACCAGCGTCAGCGTCTTGTCGATCGCCAGCGCCGCGGCGTTGACCGTCACGGTGTCGAGGCTGCCGCCGAAGCTGGCGCCCACGCCGTTGATGGTGGTGGCTGTTGCCGTACCGAGTGATGATGCGTGAGCGCGTTGCCGCCGGGATCATCGCGCGGTGGTGACGGTGAGCGTGCCGGTCAGGCCGCTGGCGTCGAGGTCGCCCTTCAGCCCGGTGACGGTGGTGTTGTCGCTGCCGATCAGGATCAGGGTGTGGTTGTCGGCAAACGCGCTGGCATCGATGCTGCTGATGCCGTCGCCGCTGGTGGTGATGATGATGGTGGGGGCGTCGGCGATGGTGACGATGCCGGTCTCGCGCTGACGTCGAGGTCGCCCTTCAGCCCGGTAACGGTGAAATTGGCCGGTCCGACCAAGGTGGCAACAGCTTGCCGTCGGCGAGCAGCGCGGCGTCGACGCGATGGTGTCGGCGGTGCCGCCGGAGGCAGCGCGCCGGAGGTGATGGTGGTGGCGTGGTTGCCCGTGATGATGGTGATGCCGCCGGCGCCGGCGATGTCGGCGGTGGTGACGTCGAGCGTGCCGGTCAACGCGCTGGCGTCAAGGTCGCCGACCAAATTAATGACCGTCAGCGCCGCGGACCCTTCCAGCGTCAGTAGAGCGCCGTCCGCGAGTTGAGCGGCGTTCACCGGAATCGAAATAACGCCGTTTGCGACGATCTTGGACGCGCCAGCGACAGAGATCTCTCCGCCCCCGCCAATCGCTCCGGTGAGCTGCAGCGTCGTGCCGGTATTGACCGTTATGCTCGTGCCGCCATTGATCGTCACCGCTTGGCCAGAACTGCCGTCGAGCGTAGTCACGCCAATGCCTAGCGTAGCAATAATGCCGGCGCCGGTGAGCAGCCACCAGCGATAGTTGCATTCGTCAGGTTGAGCATGCCGTTGGCGGAAACCGTCAGCGTGCCGGCGTTGGCACCAACGCCATCGCTCTGGTCGATCGTGGCGCTGGCGAGATTGAGCGTACCGTTGCCGGCGACCGTGATGTCGCCGTCGTCGTTGTTGAGCGTGGTGGCGGTGTCCAGCGTCAGCGTGCCGCCGGCAAGAACCGCAATCAGACCAGCATTGATAACATCGACATGAAATTCAAGCGTACCGCCACACTCAAGCGTCCCCGAACTTGTGTTGGTGACGGTGCTTTGATCTGCGAATTCGCCCCCAGCAGACAGCTTGATAATGCCAGCATTGGTTAGTTCGCTCGCACCCGTTAGGACTAGCGAGCCGGCGTGGATCGCACCACCGGCACTGTTGGTGATTGTACCGTCATTAGCGGCGACCTGCCCAGTCACATTTAATATACTGGTGTTGATAAGCTCAACGCCGCCTTCGCGCAAAGTTATCGATTTTGCGGCGGCGGGAGCTGAAATCGTAACCGGATAATTGCCCGTCCCATTGATGACGAAGTCGACAGGAATTTTTACGTCGTCATTGAGCCCGGGAACTGTTCCGGTGCTCCAATTGTTGGGATTGTTCCAATTCCCACCGGCCGGATTGATCCATCCGACATACGGGCCCTGATTACTATTTGTGATCGTAACCGTGATCGTTTGCGTGGCCGTTGTCAGGTATTCGTCTTGAACTTGAATTGTGTAGGTCAAAGTCAACGTTTGGTTCGCACCCAAGAACGACCTGAGATATTCAGGGATGGGCGCAAGCTGCCAATCGATCGTGCCGTTTCCGGTTCCGGCGCCAGTGTTCGAAATCTGGGCCGATAGCGCCTTTTCGAATGCGGCCTTTGCCGCCGGCGGCAACCCGCCAATGGTAGTTCCACCCGGCCATGCAGCGCTGGTTAGCGTGGCAGAAACCACGTGGTTTTCAGTTATCGGCGTATCGGCGAGATCAACATCCTTGAACGCGATCGTCCCGTTTGTTGAGCCGCTTGCAGTCAAATAGCCCTGCGGGGAGAGCGCATTTCCGGCAAAATTGACAATCGAAGCCGCAGTCGTAATCACGGGTTGGTCATTGACCCGGGTAACGGTCAACGTGAACGTGCTGGACGCGAGAAAACGATCCGTCACCTGCAGTCACCGTAATGTCGAGACGGCCATTGAAATCTTGTGGCGGAGTACCCGAAAACGTTTGCGTCTCCCCGTTGAAAAACAACCATGACGGTAAAGCACTGCCATTAGCGAGTTTGGCCTTGAACGTCAGGACGGGAGTGTCGGCGTCCAGAATGTCTGGGATGGCACCTGGTAGGTCCAGGGCGAATCCTCCAGTGAACGATTGATCAGCAATGGGCGCGACGAGCGTCGTCGGTTGGGGACCGGCGTAGTTGATCGATCGTCGTTTTCGTCACCCCTTCACTGTGGCGTCTCAATGACCTTGACTTCGGTGATCGTCGTTCCGGTCGACTTCTCCTGGATCGTGACGGCCACCTTGGTCGTCGCGACTTCAATCGACGATTTGGTATCGCTGCCCTGCTTCTGCCGTGCTTCCCATCATTCGGGGCAGGCACAAGGGGCTGAGCGGCAAGAATCGCTTGACCGACAGCCTGCGTCTGCACGACCTGCTTGGACGATCTGCAACGCCTGCTGCAACTCCGCAGGCGATTTGGTGAACTTCGCTCATCGTCGCGTTGAGAGCGCCCGTCGGCGCGATGACTGCCGCCAGGCCCGCGTTGTTCACGGTGCCGATCAGGGTGCCGCTCAACGAATAAACGTTGAACGAGCCGACGACGCCGTTCGGCTCGACCAGCACCGACATCTTGGTCGTGCCGTCGTTGAGGTTGATATCAACCTGCACCGCCGTGCCGCGGATGCCCATCGTGGCAACCGGCGTGCCGACCTTCATGTCGCCGGTCTTCGCCACCTCGCCGGCGATGAAGGTGAACGAGCCCTGCACCAGATTGATCAGCGCGGAGTTGGTCAGTGCCCTGCGGGATTGTAGACAAACTCGTTGAGCACCATCCGCGCGTTGGCGGTCAGATTGAACGTGGTGCCGTCGGCGAAAATGACGCCCGAGCGCGGAGCCGCTGCCTGGGTCTGCACGACGTCGCCCTTAAGAACGGCGTCGCCGACATTGAGCGTCACGGCGACGCCGTTGCGCACCGCGACGGCGCCGCCTTGCACGGTTGCGACGCGGCCGATCTCCTGCGCGCCCGCCGGCGGGCGCACCGGCCTGCGCGTACTGGCCCGGCTCTTGCGGCCCGGCCAGTGCACCGACGACGTCGCCGAGTCAGCGCCGCGCCGTCCGGCGCAAGCAGCGTGGCAAGCCGATCGGATTTGAAATAGTCCGCGACGACGACGGTCTTGCCGTCGTCGCCGGTGATTTTGAGATTGTCGCCAGCGCGCTTGAAGTCGCCGTTGAACAGCAGATGTGCGTCGGGAATCGTTACCGAGTTACCGTCAAACGCCATCGCAGCGGCAGTGTCATCGACACTCCGCGAACCGGTGAAGCTGCCGTGCATCACCCCCCACCCGAACTTGACGCCTTTCCCATCCGCAACATACCAGAAATCAAGGGGTTACTATACTTTTTCAGGTACCAGAGGTTGGATTCCGGTGGATGTCCGAACCCATGGTTGATAACCGTGGTTGATGTCCCCGGTTAACGCGATTTCCTATTCAGAGGAGCGGGTTAGGGGCGGCCCAGCAGCATGGCGCCAAGGGCCGCCAAGATCGGCAGCGGCCAGGAGGCGGCGATCCGCAGCCAGACCAGCCGGTGCGGCATCACCCCAAGCTCCCAAATGAACAGACGCTGGATGGCAAATAGCGCCCAGGCCGTGGTGTAGGCGATCACCTGCGGCGCGCCCGCCCCACCCTTCAGCGCGGCGGTCCCGATCGAGAATCCGATCACCGGACCTCCGGGCGTCAGGAAGCCGCCCAGCATGGCAATAGCGATGCCGGTCGCGCCGGAATCCGCGCCGAGCCAGCGCCCCACCACTTCCTCCGGCAGCAGCGCCGCGATGTATCCCGCGCCGATCACGCCAAGCATGATGCGCGGCATCAGCTTGAAGAAATCGAGCACGCCCTCGCGCGCGCTGTCGCGCAAGACGATGCGCCCGCGGGTGGCGGCAATCAATGCGAGCACGGCGGCGATGAAGAACAGCAGCGCATCGACCAGCAGGATCATGCGCCGCTCCCGGCCTTCGGCACGAACCAGCGCGCCAGCCAATGCGCGAGGAGGCCCGCCACGACCGGCAGCGGCAGCGCGACCAGGCTGCGCCAGATCACGAAATCCGCGCCGAAGAACGGCAACTCCCACACCAGCGCGCGGCCGTAGCCGAGCAGCGTCCAGCTCGTGACGAATGCGACGGTGGCGCCGACGCTGGCGCCGACCGCGAGAAACGCAGCGGCGATCGGGAATACAGTGATCGGCCCGCCCGGCACGATGATGCCGGCAAGCGTCGCAATGATCAAACCGAGAAATCCGGACTCGGCCCCGACCCATTTCACCACGACATCGCGCGGCATCAGCACGGCGACAAACGACGCGATCAGGCAGGCCGCCAGCACCTTCGGCAAGATATCGAGGAACAGCGTGACGTCGGTGGACAGGATTTCGAGAAAGCGCGCCTGGCCGTCACGCCAATACACGATCGCGGCAGCGATCACGACCGCGACGGCGATGAACGCAGTCGACCAGTCGAAAGTCTTGCGCGGGCGGCGCTGGATCGGAGCTTCGGGCAAGGAAACCTGCGGCTGCGGTGAGCCGCATCAAAAGCATTTCAGCGGCGGGACCGCAACCGCACCGCCGCCTGCGCCAGCGCCGTGACGCGGCCGAAGTCTCGCGCGGCAATAGCGTCGGCCGGCGCGACCCACGAGCCGCCGACCGCAATCACGTTGGGCAGCGCGAGATAGGACGCGGCGTTCCCGGCATCGATGCCGCCGGTCGGGCAGAACCGCAGACTCGGCAGCGGGCGCGGCGACCGCCTTGAGCCAGCGCGCGCCACCCGACGGTTCCGCCGGAAAGAACTTCAGCACCGCTGAAGCCGCGGTCCAGCGAGCGCCATCGCTTCGGACACTGTTGCAGCAGCCGGGCAGCGCCGGGACCGGCGCATCTGCCAATGCCTCGGACAGCGACGGCGGCGTGCCGGGACTGACCAGGAATGCCGCGCCGGCCTCGCACGCGCGCGACGATGTCGGCGGGCTTGGTCACGGTGCCGATGCCCGCAACCGCGTCCGGCACTTCGGCGATGATCGCGCGCAGCGCGTCGAGCGCCGACCTTGGTGCGCAATGTCACCTCGATCACCGGCAACCCGCCGGCGACGAGCGCGCGGGCGAGCGGCACCGCGTCCGCAAGGCGCTCGATGGTCAGCACCGGGATGACCGGGGTCGTCAGCAGCGGGGTGGGATCGGCGGGCGACATCGGTTTTATCTGGGTTGGCCGCCGCCGATCACAAGGCCCGTTTCAGCTCAGGTGCCGCATCAGCGCCAGCCCGGCGAACAGGCCGGCGATCGACAGCGCCACCGATCCGATGACGTAGAACGCGGCCAGCGCGACCTCGCCGCGCTCCCAGAGCAGCGCGGTGTCGAGCGAGAACGCCGAGAACGTGGTGTAGCCGCCGAGCACGCCGGTCGCCAGGAACAGCCGCATCGGCTGCACCACGTCGCCCTTGAAGGCGAAGTAGCCGGCCAGCAGCCCCATGACGAGCGAGCCGCTGACGTTCTCGATGATGGTTGCGTAGGGAAAGCCGGTGCCCAGCAGCCGCGGCGCGAGGATGTTGACACCGTGCCGCAGCGCCGCGCCGATGCCGCCGCCGAGGAAGACGAGCAGAAATCCCGTCATCGCTCCATCGCCCGCAGGCCGAGCTTGTCGAGCAGCCGCATGTCGCGGTCGCGGTCGGGATTGGGCGTGGTGAGCAGCTTCGGCCCGTAGAAGATCGAGTTGGCGCCGGCGAGGAAGCAGAGCGCCTGCGTCTCCTCGCTCATGTCCTCGCGGCCGGCGGACAGCCGCACCACCGACTTCGGCATGGTGATGCGCGCGACCGCGATGGTGCGCACGAAGTCGAACGGATCGAGCGCGCGCTCGCCGGCGAGCGGCGTACCCTCGACCTGCACCAGCATGTTGATCGGCACCGATTCCGGATGCACCGGCAGACTGGCCAGCGTCGCGATCATGCCGATGCGATCCTCGGCGCCCTCGCCCATGCCGACGATGCCGCCGCAGCACACGTTGATGCCGGCCGGCGCGCACATGGTCGAGCGTATCGAGCCGGTCCTGGTAGGTGCGCGTGGTGATGATCTCGCCGTAGAATTCCGGCGAGGTGTCGAGGTTGTGGTTGTAGTAGTCGAGACCGCTGCGCTTGAGGCGCTGCGCCTGATCGGAGGTCAGCATGCCGAGCGTGGCGCAGGTTTCGAGCCCCAGCGCCCTCACGCCCTCCACCATCGCGCAGACGTTTTCGACGTCGCGATCCTTCGGCGAGCGCCAGGCCGCGCCCATGCAGAACCGGCTGGCGCCGGCGGCCTTCGCGGCGCGCGCCTCGGCCAGCACGGCATCGAGCGCCATCAGCTTCTCGGCTTTGACGCCGGTGTCGTATTTGGCGCTCTGCGGACAGTAGGCGCAGTCCTCCGGGCAACCGCCGGTCTTGATCGACAGCAGCGTCGAAATCTGCACCTCGGCCGGATCGAAATGGATGCGGTGAACGCGCGCCGCCTCGAACATCAGCTCGGGGAACGGCAGCTCGAACAGCGCGCGGACCTCGTCGCGGGTCCAGTCGTTGCGGACGATGGATCCTGCGGCGGAAATCGCGGGCGAATGAGCGAGCGTCATGGCGTTCACATTAGTCATGCTCAGAGATAAATGTCTCCCGCGCTGCGGGAACAAGCCGTTTTCATTGCGCACGGTTTCTCCTTCTCGCGGCGATGATCGTCCGAGGTTTTCGGCATTTTCCACCCTCGGAAGTCCGAGGGGATGGGCACCGCGCGGCGCCACATCTTGGTTCGTGCCCTTGCGGACACGGGCGCGCTGTTGTGCTTCAGCGCGCTACGCCTCGCGGCGCCCCATCGCGGCATCTTTCCGGCTTCGGGGTCCCGCTTTTCGTGAGGCTCATCGCCTCTCCGTCAGCCAAGCTCCTGGCAGGGGATCGATAGTGTCCCCGGGGGAGTTCCCGTCGCCGCCCCAGGTCCGGGTTTTGCGAGAACCCAGCCGGAGGAGCCGCACCCCATCCCGCTCAAACGACGCCTCATGAGAGCGCCCTCGGGTGGATGAGATGTAGGAATTAAATCACGGTCACCAGCAGTCCGTCAAGCGCTGCTTGACCTCTCCGCAAATCGCTTGGCGGCATCGAGCGCAAGGCCCGTCGCAACGCTTCCGAACGCATCGCCTGCAATGAGGCGCGCGGTGGGTACTGCGGCGGCGATGGACTTCCGCACGGAAGGCATCCTGGTGGCGCCGCCGGTGAGAAACACCGCCGACACCGAGTCCGCTGTCAAACCAGCCATCCGCAGCACATCATCGATGCGAGACCGTATGCGCTGGAGGCTGTCGGCAATGGCCGCCTCAAGCTCTGCTCGGGTGATCTCCAGAGAGATGCCGGCGACGCTCTCGCCGAGCGTGAGCGTGGCGAGATCGGCGCGCGACAGCTCGATCTTGGCAGACTTCGACGCCCGCCAACAGCTCGTGGCCCTTGCGCTGCTCCAGGACGCGCAGCAGCCGCTCGATTTTTTCGGGCTCCGCCGAATCCCGCAAAACGCCGCGGACCTGGGTCAGCACCTTCGGATCATAGAGAAAGTTGATCCTGTGCCAGGTCGCGAGGTCGAAAAAATACCACGATGGCGCATCCAATCCCTTGCGGCGAAGCGCACTGCGCAGGCCCAGCGCCGGCATCACACTCGCCATCGCCAACTGTCTGTCGAAATCCGTACCGCCGATGTGTACGCCGGTGAATCCGAGAATGTCCTGGCGCCGGTCGCTCGATCGCGCACGCTCGGGCGAAACCCGCACCACCGAGAAGTCCGAGGTGCCGCCGCCGATGTCGGCCACGAGCGCGATCTCCTCGGAATTGACGCTCTGCTCGTAGTCGAGGGCGGCCGCGATCGGCTCGAACTGAAAGGCGATCCTCTCGAAGCCGGCGGCTCGGGCCGCCGCCTCGAGCTGGCGCTCCGCCGCGGCATCGGCCTCGGGATCGTCGTCGACAAAGAACGCCGGACGGCCGAGCACCACGCTCGTGGGCGGCGCACCGAGACTTTCGCCAGCCGCGGTACGCAAGAACTGGAGAAACGCAGCGATGATCTCGCCGAAGCTATAGCGCTTCAGCTTGGCCGGCGTCGTCTCCTCAAAAAGCTTGGTGCCGAGCACGCTCTTGATTGCGCGGAGATAGCGGCCGGGCTCGCGTGCGAAATAGCGCTCGAGAGCTTCGTGGCCGAACGTCGTCGAATTGTCGTCGAAGCTGAAGAACAGCGCCGTTGGCACCGACGTCGCGCCACTCTGGATGGGCAGCAGATGCGGCCCCGCCGCATCGCAGACGCCAACGGAGGAGTTCGAAGTGCCAAAATCTATGCCGCACGCAAGTGTCATGCGCCGCGCTCCAGTCATCGTATTTCTTGGTCGCTGGAGTCTGACTATCGACGGAGTTAGCCCCTTGACAAGACTGCAATTTTTTCTCACACCGTGGCTTATCCAGCATATTGAGAGAGGACAGCGGGGCGCACGAGCGGCGGAGCCTGCGCGATGTCTTGTCGACGCCCGACTGATGCGCGGCGAAGGATCGTCAGCTCGTTCCTGACTGCAAGAACTCCACCGCCTCCAGCCCTGCCCTGCGGCCGAACACGAAGGCGCGCAGCACCGACACGGCATTGGGCGCGGTGCCGTAGAAATGCCCGGTGATCTCGCCGGCGGCGTAGAGGCCGGGGATCGGCGCGCCGCCGCGCAGCACCCGCGCGCGGTCGTCGGTCGAGATGCCCGCCGAACGTGTAGGCGATGGCGCCGATCAGCGGATAGGCGAGGAACGGCGGCTCGAAGATCGGCCGCGCCCAGTTCGACTTCGGCGGCTGGAGCTCGCGCGTGGCGGCAAGCCCGTCGCAACGCGTGGCGTCGAACATGGCGGGATCGCCGCCCGCCGCCGCGTCGTAGTTGGCGACCGTGTCGATCAGCACCCGCGCATCGACGCCGATCTTGGCCGCAAGCTCGGCGCAGCGTCGGCGCTTCGATCGGCGGCACCTCGGAGCGAACCGCGCGCTGCCAATCCGGGATGTCGTAGAGCCGCTTGTCGAGGATGGCGTAGGCCTCGCGGCCCGGCACCTCGAAATGCAGCGAGCGCGAAAACGTCTCCCAGGTCTCGTGCACCAGGCCGCCGCCCTCGTCGAAGAAACGGCGGCCGGTTTTGTCCACCACGATGCCGTAGGGATAGACCAGCACGACCGGCGCGGAGTTCCGGCTGCGCGGGTCGATCGGCTCGATGTGCATGCCGTTCCAGTCGCCGGACTTGTCGGCGCCCTCGCCGAGCGCCATGCGGATGCCGTCGCCGGTGTTGAAGCGCGTGCCGGGCGAGATCAGACGAATGCCGTCGGCGCCGGGGCCGAAGTGCTCGCGCATCATCTCGGGATTGGCCTGGAAGCCGCCGGCGGCGAGGATCACCGCATCGGCCGGGATTTTTCGCGCCGCGCCCTCGCCCGCAATCTCGACGCCGCGGATGCGCCCGTCTTGGCGGATGAAGCTTTGCACCGGCGACGAATAGCGGATCGTGACGCCGGCCTGCCTTCGCCGCGCGCGACAGCGTCTCGATGATCGCCGGGCCGCCGCCGACCGGCTGGATGCGCGGCGGACCCTTGGCGAGATAATAGGTCGGCTGGTGGAATTCGACGCCGTGGCTCTTGATCCAGGCGACCGTCGCCGGCGCCTCGGCGGCGAGCCGCGCGAAATAGGTTTCGTCGCCCTGGAATTTCGTCGCCTCGAGCATGTCGTGGACGAAGCTCGGCTCGACGCGCTCGGGCGACGCCATCCGCATGTAGGACGGCGACCAGCGCGTGTTGCCGCCGGCCTCATCTTCCGCCGCCTTCTCCAGCAGCGTGACATTGACGGCGACGCCGCGGCGGCGCGCCTCGCCGGCGGCCGCGAACGCGGCGCGAAAGCCCCGCGGCGCCCTGGCCGACCACGACAAGGTTGGATGCCATGGTCAGCTCAACGGCCCGAACTTTGCGCCGGCGCAGTCGTCACCGGTGGCGGCGCGCCGCTCGGCGATGTCGTTCCGCTTCGTAAAGGTGACGACATAGGTGCGCGGCAATGTCGGCTTGCCGCCCATGCCGGTGGCGTTGAGCCGCACGCAGGTGCCCCACATCAGGCCCGCCGCCGAGGGAACCTGGCGCAATTCCGACACCACGACGTTGCGGACCTGGGCGTCCGGCGAGAACAGCTTGGCGAGATTTTCGGCGATGAGCTTGCGGTGGTCGAAGGTTGGAGCCGGCGAGCCGGCTGCGCCGCCGCGGGCCACGGCACGCAGGCGAGCGCCAAACGCAAATGGAATGGGCCAGAGCACTTCTTCATCGCGGCGATCCGGGCGGCATTGCCGCCCAGACTAGCAGATTACTCCGCCGCGATCCGGCTCGCCGGATCGACCGCCTCGACCTTCGCCGCGCAGAACTTGAACTCCGGAATCTTTCCGAACGGATCGAGCTTCGGATTGGTCAGCAGGTTCGCCGCCGCCTCGACGTAGGCGAACGGGATGAACACCACGCCGTCCGGTATCGCGTCGTCCTGGCGCGCCGCCAATTCCACCACGCCGCGGCGCGTGGTGACGCGCACCATGTCGCCGGGCTGGATGCCGAGCTTTTCGATGGTGCCGCGCGAGAGCTGCGCGCTCGCGCTCGGCTCGATGGCGTCGAGCACCTCGGCGCGGCGCGTCATCGAGCCGGTGTGCCAGTGCTCGAGCTGGCGGCCGGTGGAGAGGATGAACGGATACTCCGCGTCCGGCACCTCGTCCGGCGGCTGGAGCTTCGTCGCGACCAGCTTGGCGAAGCCGCCCGGACGCGGGAAGCCCTTGTCGAACACCACGTCGCGGCCCGGCACATCCGGCCCGTCGATCGGATAGGTGACGGCGTACTCGCGGTCGACGCGCTCCCAGGTGATGTTGTCGAGCGCCGGCATCATCGACGCCATCTCGTCGAACACCTCGCCGACGTGCTTGTAGTTCCAGCCGCAGCCCATGCGGTTGGCGATCTCGGTGATGATCCAGAGGTCCTGGCGCGTGTCGCCCGGCAGCGGAATCGCCTGCGCGGCCCATCTGCACCTGGCGGTTGGTGTTGGTGACGGTGCCGTCCTTCTCCGGCCAGCCGGAGGCCGGCAGCACGACGTCGGCATAGACCGCGGTCTCGGTGAGGAACAGGTCCTGCACCACGAGATGCTCGAGATGCGCCAGCGCCTCGCGGGCGTGGTTGAGGTCCGGGTCCGACATCGCCGGGTTCTCGCCCTCGATGTACATGCCCTTGATCTCGTCGGCATGGACCGCGTCCATGATCTCGACCACGGTCTTGCCGCGCTTGGGCGGAAGCTTGACGCCCCAGGCCTTCTCGTACTGGCCGCGGATTTCCGGATTCTCCACCGACTTGTAGTCGGGGAAGAACATCGGGATCAGGCCGGCGTCGGACGCGCCCTGCACGTTGTTCTGGCCGCGCAGCGGATGCAGCCCGGTGCCGGGCCGGCCGACCTGGCCGGTGATCAGCGCCAGCGCGATCAGGCAGCGCGCGTTGTCGGTGCCGTGGGTGTGCTGCGAGACGCCCATGCCCCAGAAGATGATGGCGCGCTCGGCGCGGGCGTAGGCGCGCGCGACTTCGCGCAGCGTGTCGGCCTCGATGCCGCAGATCGGCGCCATCTCCTCCGGCGTGAAGTCCTTGATGTTCTCCTTCCAGGCGTCGAAGCCCTCGACGTAGGTCTGGATGTACTGCTCGTCGTAGAGCTTCTCGGTCGACGATCATGTTCAGCATGGCGTTGAGCATCGCCACGTCGGTGCCGTTCTTGAACTGCATCATCTTCCAGGCGTGGCGCTTCATCGCCGGTGCCGCGCGGATCCATGATGACGAGCTTGGCGCCGCGCTTGGCGGCCTGCTTGAAGAAGGTCGCGGCGACCGGATGGTTCTCGGTCGGGTTGGCGCCGATCACGATGATGAGGTCGGAGTTCTTCACCTCGTTGAAGGTCGCGGTCACCGCGGCCGAGCCGACGCCTTCGAGCAGCGCCGACACCGACGAGGCGTGGCAGAGCCGCGTGCAGTGATCGACGTTGTTGGTGCCGAAGCCGGTGCGAACCAGCTTCTGGAACAGATAGGCCTCTTCGTTCGAGCCCTTGGCCGAGCCGAAGCCGGCCAGCGCGTCCGGGCCGTCGCGGTCGCGGATTTTCTTGAGGCCGCCGGCGGCGCGGTCGAGCGCCTCCTCCCAGGTCGCCTCGCGGAAATGCGTCCACGGGTTCGACGGGTCGATGAACTCGTGCGGCACCTTCGGCACG
The DNA here is from genome assembly GCA_963838595.1 of uncultured Alphaproteobacteria bacterium. GTDB lineage: Bacteria > Pseudomonadota > Alphaproteobacteria > Rhizobiales > Xanthobacteraceae > Z2-YC6860. Next base: position 22,407 of record CAWIRP010000017.1, on the reverse strand, counting down.
CCGTCCTTGCGGATCATCGGCTTCAGCAGGCGCTGCGGGTTGTGCGACGTAGTCGAAGCCGAAGCGGCCCTTCACGCAGAGCCGGTTCTGCGTTGGCCGGGCCGTTCTTGCCGTCGACGGCGACGATCTTGTCGTCCTTGATCTGGTAGGTGAGCTGGCAGCCGACGCCGCAGTACGGGCAGACGCTGTCGACCGTGCGGTCGGGCTTGCCCTTGTAGACGTTGTTCTCGTCGACCATGGTCGACGGCATCAGCGCGCCGGTCGGGCAGGCCTGCACGCACTCGCCGCAGGCGACGCAGGTCGAGGCGCCCATCGGATCGTCGAAATCGAACACGATCTTCTCGAGATGGCCGCGGCCGGCCATGCCGATCACGTCGTTGACCTGGACCTCGCGGCAGGCGCGGACACAGAGATTGCACTGGATGCAGGCGTCGAGATTGACCGCCATCGCGACGTGGCTGCGGTCGGGCGCCGGCACCTTGATCGGCTCGCGCTTGGGGAAGCGGCCGGCCTCGATCTTCTGGCGCTTGGCGATCTTCCAGAGCTCGCGAATCCGGATCGTGCGCGTGCGCCTGATCCGGCTGGTCGGTGATGAGCAGCTCGGCGACCATGCGGCGCGCGGTCTTGGCGCGCTCGGTCTGGGTCTTGACCTTCATGCCCGGCGTCGGCGTGCGCAGGCAGCTCGCGGCCAGCACGCGCTCGCCCTCGATCTCGACCATGCAGACGCGGCAGTTGCCGTCCGGCCGGTAGCCGGGCTTCGGCGTGTAGCAGAGGTGCGGCACCTTGATGTCGAAGCGGCGCCCGGCGCGGAAGATCGTCTCACCCTCGCGGATGTCGATCTCCTTGTCGTCCATGAAGAACGTGTTGGGCTTCTTGCGTCGTGTCGCTCATGGCAGCCTCTCTCTCACCAACGTCCCAGCGGCTTGGTCAGTTCATCCGGGAAATATTTCAAAACGCACAGCAGCGGATTCGGCGCGGCCTGGCCGAGCCCGCAGATCGAGGCGTCGCGCATCAGGTCCGACAGCTCGGTCAGCAGCGCGGGATCCCACGGGCCGGTTTCCATCAGCTTGACGGCCTTCTCGGTGCCGACGCGGCAGGGCGTGCACTGGCCGCAGCTCTCGTCCTCGAAGAACTTGAGCAGGTTGAGCGCCACCGCCTTCATGTCGTCCTTCTCGGACAGGATGACGACCGCGTGCGAGCCGACGAAGCAGCCGTGCTTCTCCAGCGTGCCGAAATCGAGCGGCTCGTCGGCCATCGAGGCCGGCAGGATGCCGCCCGACGCGCCGCCCGGCAGATAGGCCTTGAACACCTCGCCGTCGTGCATGCCGCCGCAATATTCCTCGATCAGCTCGCGCGCGGTGACGCCGGCCGGCGCCAGCACCACGCCGGGCTCCTTGACGCGGCCGGACACCGAGAAGCTGCGGAAACCCTTGCGCTCGCGGCGGCCCTGCGAGGTGAACCACTCCGCGCCCTTCTCGACGATGTCGCGGATCCAGTACAGCGTCTCGACGTTCTGCTCGAGCGTCGGGCGGCCGAACAGGCCGACCTGCGCGACATAGGGCGGGCGATGGCGCGGCAGGCCGCGCTTGCCTTCGATCGATTCGATCATCGCGGATTCTTCGCCGCAGATGTAGGCGCCGGCGCCGCGCCGCAGATGGATGCTTGGTGAGCTTGGCGAGGCCCGCGCGCTCGACCTTGGCGATCTCGTCGGCGAGCATCAGCCGGAGTTCGGGATATTCGTCGCGGATGTAGATGTAGATGTCCATCGCCTCGACCACCCAGGCGGCGATCAGCATGCCTTCCAGGAAGCGGTGCGGATCGTGCCCGAGATAGTAGCGGTCCTTGAAGGTGCCGGGCTCGCCCTCGTCGGCGTTCACCGCCATCAGCCGCGGCGCCGGCTCGGCGCGCACCAGCGACCACTTGCGGCCGGTCGGGAAGCCCGCGCCGCCGAGGCCGCGCAGGCCGGCGTCGCTGACGATCTTGATGAAGTCGTCGCGCGTGCGCTTGCCGCTGAACGCTTCGCCGAGCAGGCGATAGCCGCCGTCGGCGAGATAGTGCTCGAAATCGATGTGCCGCTTCCAGGCGTGCGCGTGCTCCGGCACCGATCGCGGCCTTGGCCATCCTGTCCGGCGTCGCGTTGAACACCTGCACATGGCCGACCGCGCAGACCGGCGCGCGCTCGCAGGCGCCCATGCACGGCGCGCGCACCACGCGCACGTTCGGCCCGAGCTTGCCCGGCAGATCGGCGAGCAGCTTCTCCGCGCCCGCCATCGCGCAGGACAGCGAGTTGCAGACCCGCACCGTGACCGGCGGCGGCGGCGTCTCGCCTTCCTTCACCACGTCGAAATGCGCGTAGAAGGTCGCGACCTCATAGACCTCGGTCTGCGACAGCTTCATCTCGGCGGCGAGCGCCGCCATGTGCGCGGCGGAGATGTGGCCGTACTTGTCCTGGATGAGATGCAGATGCTCGATCAGCAGATCGCGCCGGCGCGACCGGTCGCCGAGCAGCGCGCTCGACTTCGTCGGCGGCCTTGGGATCGATCTGGCGGCCCTTCGGCGTGCGGCGCGGCTTGCGGCCGCGCGGCGGCGGCGCCGTTTCCGTTCGGCGGCGGCGGATTTTGGATATTCATGGATCAGAATTGAACCCTTCCAGAATTGCAGACAATCCCGTGCCTCCCATGGCTTGATAGATAATATCTATCGACTTGAGGGGCATTGCTCATTAATATTTCAGCAATCGAAGCTTGTCGCTAGTCTCTAAGCCTCTGACATACACAAGGCTTTCGATTTCATGATCGACAAGCTCGATTTCATCCTGGCCCTGGCCCGCGAGCGGCACTTCGGCCGCGCCGCCGAGGCCTGCGGCGTGACGCAGCCGACCCTGTCGGCCGGCGTGAAGCAGCTCGAGGAGCAGATGGGCGTGCTGCTGGTCAACCGCGGCTCGCGCTTCCAGGGCTTCACGCCGGAAGGCCAGCGCGTGCTCGACTGGGCGCGGCGCATCGTCGGCGACACCCGCGCGATGCGCGAGGAGATCAACGCGCTGCGCCACGGCCTGACCGGCCAGTTGCGGATCGCGGCGATCCCGACCGCGCTCGCCATGGTCGCGGCGCTCACCACGCCGTACCGCGAGCGGCATCCCAACGTGCAGTTCACCATTCTGTCGCGCACCTCGATCGAGATTCTCGAGCTGCTGGAAAATCTCGAGATCGACGCCGGCATCACCTATCTCGGCAACGAGCCGCTCGGCCGCGTCAACGCGATCCCGCTCTATCACGAGCGCTACCGCCTGCTGACCTCGGCGGACGCGCCGCTCGGCAACCGCGACAGCGTGACCTGGGCCGAGGTCGCGCAGGTGCCGCTCTGCCTGCTCACGCCCGACATGCAGAACCGCCGCATCATCGACCGGCTGCTCAAGAGCGCCGGCGGCGAGTCGCGGCCGACGCTGGAATCGGATTCGATGATCCTGCTGTTCTCGCACGTGCGCACCGGCCGCTGGGCGAGCGTGATGCCGGCCAAGCTCGCCGAGACGCTGGGCCTCACCGACACGCTGCGCGCGATCCCGATCGTCGAGCCGGAGGCGGTGCAGACCATCGGCCTGGTGGTGCCGTCGCGCGAGCCGATGATGCCGATCACCGCCGCGCTGGTGGACGAGGCGAAGCGCGTCGCGCCGCAGTTGGATGAAATGGAACCGGCGGGCAAACCGGCCCGCCGCGCACGCAGCCTAGGCTCGCCGCTCAGAACAACCCGACGATCCTGCCATCCGCGCCGACGTCGATCGAGTCGGCGGCCGGCACGCGCGGCAGGCCGGGCATGGTCATGATCTCACCGCAGATCGCCACCACGAACTCGGCGCCGGCGGAGAGCCGCACCTCGCGCACGTTGATGGTGTGGTCGCTCGGCGCGCCCTTGAGGTCGGCGTTGGTCGAGAACGAGTACTGCGTCTTGGCGATGCAGACCGGCGCCTTGCCGTAGCCCATCGCCTCGAACGCGGCGAGCTGGTCGCGCACCGACTTGTCGGCGGTGGCGTCCTTGGCGCGGTAGATTTCCTTGGCGATGGTGCGGATCTTCTCGAACAGCGGCATGTCGTCGGGATAGAGCAGCTTGAGCTTGCTCTTGCCCGCGTCGATGATCTTGACCACCGCCTTGCGCGACGTCGGCGGCGCCCTCGCCGCCCATCGCCCAGTGGTCGGCCATCAGCGCCTCGACGCCGAGCGCCTTGCACTTCTCCTTGACCAGCGCGATCTCGGCGTCGGTGTCGGCCGAGAAGCGGTTGATCGAGACCACCGCCGGAATGCCGAACTTCTGGATGTTCTGGACGTGGCGCTCGCAGGTTGGCCATGCCGGCTTCGAGCGCCTTGAGGTCTTCCTTCTTGAGATCGTCCTTCTTCACGCCGCCGTGCATCTTGAGCGCGCGGATGGTGGCGACGATCACCGCGCAGTCCGGCTGCAGGCCGGCCTTGCGGCACTTGATGTCGAGGAACTTCTCGCCGCCGAGGTCGGCGCCGAAGCCGGCTTCGGTCACCACGTAGTCGGCGAGCTTGAGCGCGGTGGTGGTGGCGAGCACCGAGTTGCAGCCGTGCGCGATGTTGGCGAACGGGCCGCCGTGGATGAAGGCCGGCGTGCCTTCCAGCGTCTGCACCAGGTTGGGCGACAGCGCGTCCTTGAGCAGCGCGGTCATCGGGCCCTGCGCCTTGATGTCGGAGGCGCGCACCGGTTTGCGCTCGCGGGTATAGCCGATGATGATGTTGCCGAGCCGCTTCTTGAGGTCTTCGAGATCGCTGGCGAGGCAGAAGATCGCCATCACCTCGGAGGCGACGGTGATGTCGAAGCCGTCCTCGCGCGGGAAGCCGTTGGCGACGCCGCCGAGCGAGCGAGACGATCTGGCGCAGCGAACGGTCGTTCATGTCGAGCGCGCGGCGCCAGGCGACGCGGCGGCCGTCGATGCCGAGCGAATTGCCCCAGTAGATGTGGTTGTCGATCAGCGCGCTGAGCAGGTTGTGCGCGGTGCCGATGGCGTGGAAGTCGCCGGTGAAGTGGAGGTTGATGTCCTCCATCGGCACGACCTGGGCGTAGCCGCCGCCGGCCGCGCCGCCCTTGACGCCGAAGCACGGGCCGAGCGACGGCTCGCGCAGGCACATCATCGCCTTCTTGCCGATGTGGTTGAGCGCGTCGGTGAGGCCGACCGTGGTGGTGGTCTTGCCCTCGCCCGCCGGCGTCGGCGTGATCGCGGTGACCAGGATCAGCTTGCCGTTCTTCTTGTCCTTGAGCGACTTGATGTAGTCCATCGACACCTTGGCCTTGTAGTGGCCATAGGGGTTGAGGTTCTCCGGCGCGATGCCGAGCTTCTCGCGGCGCGATGTCCATGATCGGCCGCATCTTGGCGGCCTGGGCGATTTCGATGTCGGAATGCGGCTTCTGATGTTGCGAGGCGGGCATCGCGGTGGTTCCTTGGGGATCAGGTGATTGGAAATCAGGTGAAACGTGCGCCCTTGGCGACGTTGGCGGACTTGGCCCATTCGCCGGCTTCGATCTTCTTGCCGTCGGCGGGCTGCACGCGCGTGACCTTGAAGCGGCCGTCGGCGCAGACCACCGTGAAGCCGTCGGCTTCGACGACGGCGATCTCGCCGATCTTGCCGGCGATGCCCTTCGGATCCTTGGCGGGCAGCGGCTTGGCGTCGAACACCTTGAGCTGCTTGCCGTCGAGCGTGGTCCAGGCGCCGGGCGCCGGATTGCAGCCGCGGATCAGGCGGTCGATCTGCTCCCAGGGCTTGCCCCAGTCGATCCTGGCGTTGTCGGGACCGCAGCGGCCTTCGTAGGTCGCCTTCGATTCGTCCTGCTTGATGCGCGGCGCCTTGCCGGCCTTCACCAGATCGACGCCTTCCAGCATGGCGTCGACGCCCATCGGGAACAGGCGGTCGAAATAGACGGTGCCGAGCGTGTCGGTGTCGCTGATCGGCGTCTTCTTCTGCACCAGCACGTCGCCGGTATCGAGCCCGTTGTCGGGCCAGAAGATCGACAGCCCGGTTTCCTTCTCGCCCTTGATGATCGGCCAGTTGATCGCGCTGGCGCCGCGATAGGCCGGCAGCAGCGACGGGTGATACTGGATCGAGCCGTGGGTCGGGATGTTGAGGAATTCCTCCGGCACGAACAGCGTGACGAAGGCCATCACCTGCAGGTCGGGCTTGAGCGCCTTGAACTCCTCCCACACCTTCGGGTCCTTGTAGGACGCGGGCTGATAGACCGGCAGCTTGGCGGCGAGCGCCGCTTCCTTCAGCGGGTCGGCCTTGGCGCCCGGCTTCTCCGGCGCGACATAGACGGCGACCACGTTCTCGCCGCGCTTGAGCAGCGCCTCCAGCACGGCCTTGCCGAAGGCCTGCTGGCCGTGAACCACGATACGCATACCATCTCCCCGAACTCGTGTCTCCCGCGAAGCGGGCATCCAGTCACGCTCGTACTGGGTCCCCGCCTTCGCGGGGACGACAGCTCTACGCCGCCTCGGCCTTGGCCGGCTTCTCCGGCGCGGTGATCGCGCCCGACGTCTTGATCTCGGCGAGCTCCTTGGCCGAGTAGCCCAGCACCTTGGTCAGGATTTCCTCGGTGTGCTCGCCGAGCAGCGGCGAGCGCTTCACCTCGGTGATCGAGTCCGACATCTTCACCGGATTGCCGACGGTGAGATACTTGCCGCGGCCCGGATGATCGACCTCGACCACGGTGCCGGTGTCGCGCAGCGACTGCTCCTCGGCGATCTCCTTCATCGACAGGATCGGCCCGACCGGAATGTCGACCTCGTTGCAGATGTTCCATGACCTCGAACTTGGTCTTGGTCATGGTCCACTCTTCGATGGTGGCGAAGATCTGCCTTGAGCCGCGGCAGCCGCGCCGGCGGCGTGGCGTAGTCCGGATCGGTCTTCCACTCCGGCTTGCCGATCAGGTCGCAGATCGCCTCCCAGACCGGCGCCTGGGTGATGAAATAGATGTAGGCGTCGGGATCGGTCTCCCAGCCCTTGCACTTCAGGATCCAGCCCGGCTGGCCGCCGCCGGAATCGTTGCCGGCGCGCGGCACCGCCTTGCCGAACGGAACGCCTTCGCCGTACTGGCTGTATTCGGTGAGCGGGCCGTGCGCGAGCCGCTGCTGGTCGCGCAGCTTGACGCGCGCGAGGTTGAGCACGCCGTCCTGCATGGCGCAGAGCACCTTCTGGCCGCGGCCGGTGCGCATGCGCTGATAGAGCGCGCTGACGATGCCGAAGGCGAGATGCAGGCCGGTGCCGCTGTCGCCGATCTGCGCGCCGGTGACGAGCGGCGGACCTTCGCGGAAGCCGGTGGTCGAAGCCGCGCCGCCGGCGCATTGCGCGACGTTCTCATAGACCTTGCAGTCCTCGTAGGGACCGGGGCCGAAGCCCTTCACCGACGCCACGATCATGCGCGGGTTGGTCTTGTGGATGTACTCCCAGGTCAGCCCCATGCGGTCGAGCGCGCCGGGCGCGAAGTTCTCCACCAGCACGTCGCAGTGCTTGATCAGGCGCTCGAGGATTTCCTTGCCCTTGGGGTGCTTGGAGTCGATCGTGATCGAGCGCTTGTTGCCGTTGAGCATCGTGAAATAGAGGCTGTCCTGCCCCTTCACGTCGCGCAGCTGGCCGCGCGTGATGTCGCCGACGCCGGGCCGCTCGACCTTGATGCAGTCGGCGCCCATGTAGGCGAGAAGCTGCGTGCAGGTCGGGCCGGACTGCACGTGCGTGAAGTCGAGGATCTTCACGCCGTCGAGCGCCTTGCCGGCCTGGCCGAACGGCTTGGTCGAGGCGCGCGGCAGGCCGTTCGACGGCCTTCGCCGCGGGCTTCTTCGACTTCAGCTTCACGACCTTCTTCGACGCGGCCTTGGATTTGGCCTTCGGCTCTTTCTTGGCTTTCTTCTTTGCCATGTGTCGTCCCCTATCCTCTATTTCTTCTTCAGCGCGCTTTGCGGGTTGAGATTGCCGATGCGGCCGCTCTCGCTGCCGGCCGCCGGATCGAGCACCGCGTTGATGAGCGTCGGCTTGCCGGAGTCCATCGCCTCGTTGACGGCGCGCTTCAGCTCGTCGGGCGACGTCGCATTGACGCCGACGCCGCCGAAGGCCTCCATCATCTTGTCGTAGCGCGAGCCCTTGACGAACACGGTCGGCGCCGGATCCGAGCTCACCTTGTTGACGTCGGTGCCGCGGTAGATGCCGTCGTTGTTGAAGATGACGACGCAGACCGGCAGCTTGTACCGGCAGATCGTCTCGACCTCCATGCCGGAGAAGCCGAAGGCGCTAGTCGCCTTCGACCGCGAGCACCGGCTTGCCGGTCTCGATCGCGGCGCGCGATGGCATAGCCCATGCCGATGCCCATGACGCCCCAGGTGCCGACGTCGATGCGCTTGCGCGGCTGATACACGTCGATGATGCCGCGCGCGAGATCGAGCGTGTTGGCGCCTTCGTTGACGAGGATGGCGTCCGGCCGCTCCTTGACGATGGTGCGCAGCACGCCGAGCGCGCCGTGATAATCCATCGGCGAGTTGTTGTTCATCAGCCGCGGCGCCATCTTGGCGACGTTCTCGTCGCGCTTCGTGCGTCACCGTCTTGATCCAGTCGGCCGGCGGCGCCGGCCAGTTGCCGCCCATGGCGTTCAGCAGCGCGGTGACGCAGGAGCCGATGTCGCCGACCACCGGCGCGACGATCTCGACGTTGGAGTCCATCTCCTTCGGCTCGATGTCGATCTGGATGAACTTCTTCGGCTCGGTGCCCCAGGTCTTGCCCTTGCCGTGCGACAGCAGCCAGTTGAGCCGCGCGCCGATCAGCATCACGACGTCGGACTGCGCCAGCACCGTCGAGCGCGCCGCGCCCGCGCACTGCGGATGCGTGTCGGGCAGCAGGCCCTTGGCCATGCTCATCGGCAGGAACGGCACGCCGCTCTTCTCGACGAACGCGCGGATCGCATCGTCGGCCTGCGCGTAGGCCGCGCCCTTGCCGAGGATGATCAGCGGGCGCTTGGCGCTCTTCAGCACGTCGAGCGCGCGCTTGACCGCGTCCGGCGCGGGAATCTGCGCCGGCGCCGCATCGATCACCTTGACCAGCGACTTCTTGCCGGCCTCGGCATCCATCACCTGGCCGAACAGCTTGGCCGGCAGATCGAGATAGACGCCGCCCGGACGGCCCGAGACCGCGGCGCGGATCGCGCGCGCCACGCCGATGCCGATGTCCGCGGCGTGCAGCACGCGGAACGCCGCCTTGCAGAGCGGCTTGGCGATGGCGAGCTGGTCCATCTCCTCGTAGTCGCCCTGCTGCAGGTCGACGATCTCGCGCTCGGACGAGCCCGAGATCAGGATCATCGGGAAGCAGTTGGTGGTGGCGTGCGCGAGCGCGGTGAGGCCGTTGAGGAAGCCGGGCGCCGACACCGTGAGGCAGACGCCGGGCTTCTTGGTCAGGAAGCCCGCGATCGACGCCGCATAGCCGGCGTTCTGCTCGTGGCGGAACGAGAGGACGCGGATGCCCGCGGCCTGCGCCATGCGGCCGAAGTCCGTGATCGGGATGCCGGGCACGCCGTAGATCGTGTTGAGGCCGTTGAGCTTGAGCGCGTCGATGATGAGGTTGAAGCCATCCGTCAGCTCGCGCTCCGCTTCCGCGCCGCGGTCGCGGGTTTCGGCTTGGTTGCTGCATCAGACATTGTGGGCCTCCCGTAATCTTCTAAAGCCGCGCGTGTTTCATCCGCGCGGCGTCGTTTGTTCGATCAGTCCAGATAGTCTGCGTATTTCGCCACGTGGTCGGCGAGGCCGAGCGCGTGGGTGCGCACCAGCTCCTCGGCGCGCGCGGTGTCGCGCGCCTCCAGCGCCTCGATGATGTTCATGTGGTCGCGGATCGATTTCTCGACGCGGTCCTTCTCGCCGATCGTCTTGCGCCGGATCATCCGCATGTGGGTGAACAGGTTCTCGGCGAGCGAGATCAGCACGCTGTTGCCGCTCATGCGGATGATGCTCTGGTGGAACTCGATGTTGGTCTCGGAATACTCGTCGAGATGCGCGCGCAGCTTGCCGTCCTCGAAGGTCGAGAACATGCGGCGCAGCGAGGCGATATCCGCGTCCAGCGTGTTCTCGGTGATCAGCCGCGCCGCCATGCTTTCAAGCGCGGCCCAGGCGGTGATCATCTCGATCACCTCGCGCTTGGTCTTGCGCACCACATAGATGCCGCGGCGCGGCACCGAGCGCACGAAGCCCTCGCGCTCGAGCTGCGCCATCGCCTCGCGCACCGGCGTGCGGCTGACGCCGAAATCCTGCGCGAGCTGGCGCTCGTCGAGCCGGATGTCGTTGCGGTTGCGGTAGATGTCCATCGACACGATGACGTTCTTCAAGGCGGCGTAGGCCTTGTTCTTGAAGCTGAAGGTCGTGTCGATCGGCTCGATGGCGAGGCGCGGCGTGCTCTCGGCCTCGTCCGCCTGAGCCGCGGACGCTGGCGCGACGCATGGTACGGTCGTTTGACATCTCTGGAATACAATATTCCACGGCCGCGCAGCGGTGCAACGGCTCACGCCGAAAATTGCGGCTCCGACCGCGTACCGATCAGGCGGTGCGCGGCCGAAGCCTGCTCAAGCCGGCCGAAATCATCGGCCAGAACAACGCGATAAGCCCGAGCAGCATGATACTGCCGACCAGCGCGTTCGACCAGAAGATCGAGATGCTGCCCTGCGAGGCCAGCAGCGACTGGCGGAAGGATTCCTCCGCCTTGTCGCCCAGCACGATGGCGAGCACCAGCGGCGCCAGCGGGTAGTCGCACTTCTTCATGACGTAGCCGACCACGCCGAACACCAGCATCAGCACCACGTCGAACGTGCTGTTGTGCACCGAGTAGGCGCCGATCGCGCAGAGCACCAGGATGATCGGCGCGATGATGCTGAACGGAACGCGCAGGATCGCGGCGAACAGCGGCACGCAGGTGAGAACGATCACGAGCCCGATGATGTTGCCGAGATACATGCTGGCGATCAGGCCCCAGACGAACTCCTTCTGCTCGACGAACAGCAGCGGACCGGGCTGCAGGCCCCAGATCAGCAGGCCGCCGAGCAGCACCGCGGCGGTCGGCGAACCCGGCACGCCGAGCGCCAGCATCGGCAGCAGCGCCGAGGTGCCCGCGGCGTGCGCCGCGGTTTCCGGCGCCACCACGCCCTCGATCTCGCCGGTGCCGAACTTCTTGCCGTTCGGCGACACGCGCTTGGCGATGCCGTAGCTCATGAACGAGGCCGGCGTCGCGCCGGCCGGCGTGACGCCCATCCAGCATCCGATGATGCAGGAGCGCAGCGACGTCATCCAATAGCGCGGCAGCGTCTTCCAGGTCTCCCACACCACCTTGGGATTGATCGTCGCCGCGCGGCCCTTGAACGACAGCCCCTCTTCCATGGTCAGCAGGATCTCGCCGATGCCGAACAGGCCGATCACCGCGATCAGGAAGTCGAAGCCGGTGAGCAGCGTCTCCGAGCCGAAGGTCAGGCGCAGGCTGCCGGTCATCTGGTCGAGGCCGACGGCGCCGAGCGCAAAGCCGATCATCATCGACGCGACCGTCTTGGCCGGCGGCTCCTTGCTCATGCCGACGAAGCTGCAGAACGCGAGGAAATAGACCGAGAATTTCTCCGCCGGCCCGAACTGCAGGGCGAACAGCGCGACCAGCGGCGCCACCAGCGTGATCATGATCACGGCGAACAGCGCGCCGACGAAGGACGAGGTGAACGCCGCGGTCAGCGCCTCGCCGGCCTGGCCCTTCTGCGCCATCGGGTGGCCGTCGAACGTGGTCGCGACCGACCACGGCTCGCCGGGAATGTTGAACAGCACCGAGGTGATGGCGCCGCCGAACAGCGCGCCCCAGTAGATGCAGGACAGCATGATGACCGCCGAAGTCGGCGACATCGAGAAGGTCAGCGGCAGCAGGATCGCGATGCCGTTGGCCCCGCCCAGCCCCGGCAGCACGCCGATGATGACGCCGAGCAGAATGCCGACCACCATCAGCAGGATGTTGAACGGCTGCAGGACGACGGCAAAGCCGTGGAACAGATTGGCGATTTCTTCCATTTTGTTGTCCAGCAACCGGCGGCGTTGCGCCGCCGTCTCCTCCCCAACGCCTAGAAACCCAGAAATTCCTCGATCGGCCCCTTCGGCAGCGGCACCAGGAACCAGCGCTCGAACACCACGAAGGTCACGAGCGGAATGCCGATCGAGATGGCCAGCACCAGCGCCCAGCCGTAGCGGCCGAGCCAGCGCATGAAGAAGCCGATCAGCACCGCCGACGTGATGTAGATGCCGATCAACGGAATCGCCGCGACGTAGATCGCGGTCGGCACCACGACCGACATGACCTGGCGAAGCTGCCCCCAGCTGGCGAACAGGCCGCCGCCGAATTGCCCCGTCACCGCCTGATAGAGATTGATCAGGCCGGCGCCGATGATCATCAGGCCGACATAGAACGGAAAGAAGCCGGCCTTCGGGCCTTCCGCGCCCCAGTTGATGCCGACCTGCAGGCTGCCGATGACGGCGATCAGGCCGAATACCGTGATGGCGATCGCGACGCCGATCTCCACCGCGACATGGGAGGGGCCCTTGTCGGCCGCTCCCGATTTTCCGCCATTCTCGTCACTCCGAACTATCGGCCTTGAACAAAACACCGCCGGCGAAGCTCGTCCGCCGGCGGCGCTCAGATCATTCTTTATTTGGCGAGGAAGCCTGCGGCGCTCATCAGATCGTGATGCCGCTTCTCCTCGTTGGCGACCCACTTGGCGTAGTCGGCGCCGGTCATGAAGGTCGTGTTGAACGCGCCGTCGGACATCAGCTTCTGCCACTCCGGCGTCTCGCGCACCTTCTTGAACAGATCGATGTAGTAGTCGACCTGATCCTTGGTCGCGCCCGGGCGTCATGAAGATGCCGCGCAGCATCAGGTAGTCGATGTCGAGGCCCTGCGCCTTGCAGGTCGCGATGTCGGACCACGCCATGTCGCCGGCGATCTTGTCCTTGTAGTCGAGCGGCTTGGTGTCGAACACGCAGAGCGGACGCAGCAGACCGCCGCGCCATTGCGCGACCGCTTCGATCGGATTGTTGACCGTCGAGTCGACGTGATTGCCGACCAGTTGCACCGCCACCGCGCCGCCGCCGCGCTCCGGGATGTAGATGAACTTGGCGCCGGTGGCCTTCTGGATCGCCTCGGTGATGATCTGGTCTTCCTGCTTGGAGCCGGTGCCGGCCATCTTGAACGTGCCGTTCGCGGCCTTCGCGGCGTCGACGAATTCCTTCGCGGTCTTGTAGGGCTTGCCGGCATTGACCCAGAGGACGAATTCGTCGAGCGCCAGCATCGCGACCGGCGTCAGATCCTTCCAGTTGAAAGGAATGCCGGTGGCGAGCGGCGTGGTGAACAGGTTCGACAGCGTGATGATGATCTTGTGCGGATTGTTGCGCGAGTTCTTGACGTCGAGGAAGCCTTCGCCGCCGGCGCCGCCGGACTTGTTGATCACCACCATCGGCTGCTTCATCAGGTTGTGCTTGCTGACGATGCCCTGGATGGTGCGGGCCATCTGGTCGGCGCCGCCGCCGGTGCCGGCCGGGATAATGAACTCCACCGGACGGGTCGGCTCCCACGCCGCATGGGCGGTGGGCAGTTGGGCGAAACTCAACGCTGCGGTGCCGAGCGCGAGCAGTTTCCACGTGTTTTTCATGGGTATTTCCTCTCCCTAGTCCCTAGTCCGGCCATTGTGTTGGCCGTGACAGTAGAAAGCGACGAAATCCGAACTCTTGCGACCGCGCGCCACACCAGCGGCACAGGAATATATTATTACACATTACACGCATGTTGCGGCCGCGGGTCAATCCAAACTTGCGGTGGGACGCATATGTCGCAGCAAAATTCGATGCTGCGCCGCAGCGTCACAGTTAATGGAGTATTCCCACACTGCACGCAGGAATTGTGGGCGCAGCGGACCAGCTCCGTTGCTGTGGGTCCACGTCACGAAATTGGCAATTCAAGCCGGCGCTTAACAGCCAGTTTGGTTGCGGGGATAGGATTTGAACCTATGACCTTCAGGTTATGAGACAATTTTTGCACTTGCCCCAACCCCCAACGACCGTTACGATTTTTCGATCGTACTGTCTAAAGCGATGAAAATAAAGACATTTCATCGCCACCCAGCGACGAACGAGGAAATGGGATGACAGATTCCGTCACCGGTGTTGTTGACACAGTGTTGACACGGGAGGGCTCGAGCCCTGCAAGGTTGAGCGAAGCCGCGGCGCGCAAGGCGCTTGCCCCCCGCACGCGGACAGACGTTCATCTGGGATTCGGAAGTCAAAGGTTTCGCACTGCGCATCACGGCGCGGGGCACGAAGTCGTTCGTTCTCGACTACCGCGTCGCGGGACGTCAGCGACGCATAACCCTCGGTAGCTACCCCGATTGGACGGTGCAAGCGGCCCGAGCCGCCGCCAAGTCGATGAAACGTGACGTCGATCTCGGGCAGGACCCCATGGGAGATCGTCACGCACTTCGCGAAGCCCCCACCGTGCAGGATCTTTGGGAGCGCTACGCAGCCGATAAGCTTCCGACCAAAGCGGCACGCACTCAGCTCGACGAAGGTTCGATGTGGCGGAAAATCATTCTGCCGCGTTTGGCCAAATACCGCGTTGCCGATGTCACCTACAACGATATCGATCAATTGCACCGCGACGTCACACGCATCAGAAAAACTCCCGTTCGCGCCAATCGCATGGTCGAAGCCTTGCGTGGTGCGTTCAATCTCGCCATCCGATGGCACTGGCGAGAAGACAATCCGACGAGCGGAGTGCAACGCAATCCCGAAGAAAAGCGCAATCGATATCTCGGCAAAACGGAACTCATGGCGCTCGCGCATGCGCTCAACGAACACCCTGAAATCACCTCGGCGAATGCAATCCGACTGTTGATGCTGACTGGTGCAAGGCGTGGCGAAGTCTTGAATGCCACGTGGGACATGCTCGATTTGGACGAAGGCGTCTGGACGAAGCCCAGCTCACATACAAAACAGCGACGAATTCATCGCGTGCCTCTTAGCAGCCCGGCCATAGATTTGCTAAAAGCGATACGCGTCGATGCAAAATCACAGTTCGTGTTTTGCGGGTCTGACGGTAAGCCGCTCACCGATATCAAACGCACATGGGTATCGGTCTGTAAGAAAGCCGGGTTGGTCGTGTCGGTCCCGAAATTGACGCGATCAGGCAAGCCTATTTTCGACGAAACAGGTGCGCCGATTTTGATTGAACAGCCGAACGTGCGCATTCACGATTTACGGCACTCGTTTGCGAGTATTCTCGTATCTGCGGGGGCATCGTTGCCTCTGATCGGGCAGCTTCTCGGGCATACCCAGGTGCAGACCACGCAACGCTATGCGCATCTGTTTGATAAGTCCATGCGCGAGGCGGCCGAGGCAGTCGGCATGGTGGTCGAGCTTCCGAAGATGATTCCGCCCACAACCGAACCATCTTCCAAGAATTCGCCAAATAACTGATCTCTTCCTACGCGGGCGAGAAGACGCATGGCAGAGCAAGATGACGAAGACTTGCTCTGGAATGCAGAAGTGATGCGAGCCGCGTCGACATTTGCGAAGAGGCGAGAATGGCCCCTGAAGAAGGAACACCCGGACCCAACCTACAATGACAAAAAGGGGTGGACTTTGGATCAGTACGCGATGAATTTCGAACAGCCTCTATTGCGGCATTACAAGACAATACTGATTGACGCTGACAAGCCCCTCGTTAAACAGAAATACACTGCAAGTGATTTGCTCGAAGCTGAGGGAGCGCTTCAGGACAAAGTAAAGACCCTTTATCTTCATGACCGTTTTCGCGTGGAAGGTTTTCGACCAGGCAATTACGAACCACTGTCGTGCCGCGGGCTCTCCTCGAAGACATGTTTCCCGATATCATTTTGTCAGAGCTGATTGACGCCTCGCCTTTGCTGCCTCGCCGACGTTTTGAGCACGTTCGTATTTTTGATTTCGCAAGTGCGCAAAAAGGGAAAGGTGGTAAACCGCCGACATATGACTGGCCGACCTTGGTGAGCAAACTCGAACACGAGAAGCCGGACATTTTCAACGTGGCGGAGATGGTTCGGTATTGCCGAACCCACGTCACGCCGATGCCCGGGAAAACGCCCGCGAAGGACGGTCCAGATGACAAAACCATTCGCGCAGCCATCGACCAGTACAAATTGAAGAAATTCATCAAATCGAGTTAGTCGACGCGAGCCGGGAAACTAGTTTCCCGGATTACGGGATTTTCCCCGTTGTTCGAATCGCGTCTTGCAGTGGCTCTAGGTTGGAGCCGACGATGATACTCGAAAAGGACGCGGAACTTTTTGATCAGGGAAACTCCCAGCCCTTCGTTCCTCGAGGGTTACATCACTGAGCAGGAATACGCGCGCCAACGGGGCGTAAGTCTTCGAACCTGTCAAAGAGATCGCGCTCTTCGAAAATCCCCGCCGCACTGCATCCTGGGCAAGCAGATCTTTTATCGCATTACGGCTGTCAGAGTGTGGATGCTTCTCCGCCACGAACCTCCCTTAATCTCCTACAATCTTTGGCTTATTTCAGAACGCTTTTCCGCAGTCCTATTCCGGTCCCACTTTCGGCTGCGCCCGACGCACGACCGGCCTCCACATTTAACATCTGCGCAAACGCCGTTCACCGTCCAACCCATCGCAGCCGCCCCGGCACCCATCGCGAGTGCCCGCAGCCGCCGCCCGTCGATGTCCGCTAAGTGCCAATAGATGGGGTAATCGGCCGGCGTTCTTGTTGATAGCTGAAGATTGGGTGCTGCGCTTCAGGCTGATGGTGAAACGAGGTCACCGTGGTCACGGGCCTCAAGCATCAGAAGGAGAAGCGCAGCATGAACTATTTTGCTGGACTGGACGTTTCGGTCAAGGAGACCAGCGTCTGCATTGTGGATGATACGGGCAAGATCGTTCGGGAAGCGAAGGTTTCGAGCGAGCCTGACGCTCTGTTGGCGGTGCTGGCGAACCCGGCTTACTGCTTCGAGCGGATTGGACTGGAGGCTGGACCGCTATCGCAATGGCTGTTCAGCGCTCTCGCCGAAGCAGGCCTGCCGGTGATTTGCGTTGAGACGCGGCACATGCGGGCGGCGTTGAAGGCGCAGATCAACAAGACCGACCGCAACGATGCGCGCGGCATCGCGCAGATGATGCGGGCGGGGCTCTATCGTCCGGTGCATGTGAAGACGCTGCGCAGTCAGAAGCTGCGGATGCTGCTGACCCATCGCAAGCTGCTGCAGTCGAAGGCGATCGCCATTGAGAACGACCTGCGCGGCACGTTACGCAACTTCGGCCTCAAGGTCGGCGTGGTGGGGACGGCGAGGTTCGAGGCGCGCATCAAGGAGCTGGTCGAGAACCTCGCCGATTTGGCTGCGCTGATCGAACCCCTGCTCGCTGTCCGACGGGTGCTGCGCGAACAGACCGCTGTCCTGCATCGTCGTTTGCTGGCCATTGTCAGGAGCGATGAGGTATGCCGACGCCTGATGACGGTGCCCGGTGTCGGCCCCGTGGTGGCGCTGACATATCGCACCACCGTCGACGTGCCGGTCCGCTTTCGCAACTCCAAGGCGGTCGGGGCGGTGTTTGGGCTGACACCCTCCAAGTATCAATCGGGCGAGAGCGACCGAACCGGCGGCATATCGCGGTGCGGGGACCAGATGATGCGGGTGATGCTCTACGAAGCCGCCCACATCATGCTGGTGCGCTCGACCAAATGGTCCTGGCTCAAGGCCTGGGCGATGCAGATCGCCAGGCGCCGCGGCCTGAAGAAGGCGATCGTCGCCCTGGCACGGCGGCTGGCCGTCATCATGCACCGCATCTGGGTGGATGGGACCGAGTTCCGCTGGAGCCGCGAACAAGCCCCAGCAGCAGCATGACAACCGCGCAGGATCAAATCCGATAGGAGGAAACTCGAGCTCCACCGAGCGGTGAATGATGTCCCTCGCGGGACGATGGATGAGGTGAGTTCGTATGTCTGCTTGGACCTGCCGTCAGACTAGCGGCAAGGCCGCCCAATAGATTGTTCCACCTCGTCCTCGGATCCCATGATGGAAGGGCCTTGGTGCCGATTCCGTAGAGAAGCGCGAGCCCGTGAGCGACATCGACACTGCCCTAGTGGATCGTCTGAAAGCGCTTGACCCCAACCGGCCGATTAGAGAAGCGGACATCGGCCGCCTATTCGATCACCTCGTCGGCGCGGGCGAGCAGGCTTGGCGGCACCACAATGCCGATCGCCCTCGCCGTTGGCAGGTTGATCACCAGCTCAAATCGAGTTGGCTGCACGACCGGCATGTCCGCCGGTTTCTCGCCCTTGAGGATGCGCCCGGCATAGATTCCAGTTTGACGAAACTGATCCGCAAGGTTCGATCCGTAGCTCATCAAGCCGCCGGCTTCAGCAAACTCGCGCCGAAAGTACATCGCGGGCATTGCATAACGCGCTGCCAGCGTCACGAGTTGTACGCGACGCGTGACGAACAACGCATCGGTGCTAACGAGAAACGCATCCGCCTGCTTGTTCACAGGCGTCGCAAAAGCCTTATCGATGTCGATATCCGTCCTGGCCGGACGTCCTCTCGCCCGGTCGAAAACGACGCGATTGACCCAAAGCAGGCATGTCCCAGCGCGCGTGCGCGATCCGCCGGCGTGCGCCTAAACGCTGTGGCGCGCCCTTAACGGCCATCAAGCGTCGCCAAGGTATCGAAGCGCCTTGAGGCCAGGAAGAAAAAAATAGGCGCCGCCTTTCAAAGTCGTGAAGGCGGGCAGGCCAGTGATTTTCTTACGGATCGGACGCTTTGGAATTTTGAATTCGAGCGTGCCGTCCTGAGTACCGATAATTGGATCGTGCTCGTTCCCGAGCTCGTGAAAATTTCGGTCGTTTATCCAAACGTTTTGCGCGAATTCGAATTGCCGGACGAGGCTCGCGCAGATCACGAAAGCGGCGATGCCGCGCTCGTTGCCGTCCTCCGGCGCATTCTCCGGCAATGCGGGGCCGTAGGTCGCACCCCGGCGAATCATGCGACGTCGGTTCAGGTTCACGGCCGTGTCGCGCGGGTTCAAGCGGCGCATGTGCGAACCGAGTGGCACGGCATATCCGTGCGGATCCATCTCCTTGTAGTTGAAGTCGTTGTTCCGTTGCGGATCGGCGCCGAGTGCCGGATCGTCTTTCTCGGGCGCCAAGACGAGCGGTGCGCCGCTGCGCCAGCGCCCCATGAGCTTCGCTGCGATCAGCTCCTGTTCTTCGGCCGTCTCACCGTGCGCGCGCAAGAAATCGCGGAACTTGCCCACATGCTCTTCCAGCCGGCGATACGCCATGTAGCTGCCGTTGCGCGAGAGAGGGGCGGGCTGCGGGAGATTGACCGGCGGTCCCTCTTCGTCCGGGTAGCCGAGGATAAACTCGCCCGGCTTGAGCGGAGCGCCTGAGCCTGGCGTAGGCACCTCGCCGGCGCCTTCTATGAAGGGCTGCGAAAGCCGATCACGATAGCCGAAATGGTCGTGCGCGTGGTCGAACGGGGGAGCTGCATTCAGATCCAAGGCTGAAAGAATTTCAACGCCCGGAATGCGCGCGACATATGCCTGATGTTCGCGGACGGCCCGTTGCCGCTCTGCCTCATCACGGGCGAACAGTATAGCGATTGCATGCAGCCGCGGACTTGCCAGCTCGCCGATCCAGCGATCCGGATGGTTCGAGCCGGTGTCGCCGAGCATCTGCGCGCGCGCGACCATGCCCTGACGGAATTCCTCCGGAAAGGTCGCGAGAGAAGCTTTATCCACTCCGAGCGCACCAAGGCCGGCCCAAGTGAAGGCCACCGAGATCCACCGTCTTTCTTTCTCGATGGAAGCGTTGACCTCCCGGGCCGAGGCCACCTTGTCGAGAATGCCCGCGAGCCAAGCTCGCCCTTGTGCAGGCTCGCGAAACGACAGGAACTCGTACCGGCCGGTGATCGCGGGCACACGCGTCAATGTGATGTGCTGAATATCCTCGAACTCAAGCATGGCGCCACGCCAGCTCCAGGATCGTTCGATCGTCATTGCATCTGATCAGCATCGTTCGACATGGCGCCCTTGACCCTTAGCGCCTTCTTGATCTCATCCGCTGACGCATAAGGATATTCGGCATATTCAAGGAAGCTCGGGCATTGATGGTCCCGGAAAAACTTATTGACGCTGGCACGTTGTCTTGCCAGTTCTCGGGGAAGCCTTCGAGATTTGTGAACACCGTCGTGATGCCGGTCGAAGCGAAGAGCGCCACAGCGTCCTCGATATACTTGTCGAAGTCGGTGTCGAAGATGCCCTGATACATGAAATACGTATCGCCTTTGATGTCGAACAGAATCCAACGCAGATAATGCAGTTTCAGCGGCGCAAGAACGCCCGGATTGGCAGCCACAGCTTTTTCGATCGTATTGCCGTACTCGCGAACGGCTGCTTCGCGTCCAGGCTTGACCTTGGCGAGGATCGAGAAGCCGTAATTTGCCGGAGTCCGTGGATAAATCTGACCGTATCGCCCGTGTTCCTGCTTGAAGGCTCCCCCTTTGGGGATCGCCATGGCCGCCGGCATGGACCAGTCGCCCTGCTTTGCGCGCGGATGCGGCTGGCGGGCTTGGTTTTGTTGCCGGCGCGTTCTGCGCCATCAGAATTTCATTGGCTTGTTGCCCTTGGGCTATGGGCGGTGCCGTCAACGTAGCCGCCGTGGCTGCCGTGGCGACTGTCGCCGCGCCTAGGAACCCACGACGAGTTGTGCTGGGTTGGTCCTGTGACATTGCAATCTCCCGAGTTGATGAAAGGCGTGAGTTGACTTTCGCTGATCCCGATTACGTTCGCGTCGCAAGGTTGAACCAGAACCGTTCGATGCTTGCGGAAGCCCCGAACAGCGTCGTGAAAATTGTGCTGTCGACCAGCACGATATGCCCGGCCCGCGCACCCGCTGGAGGCATCCAAAGGAACGTATTGAATTCTCGATTGCCGGAAGCTGTGAAGGGATGCGGTTTGGACATGTCGATCGGTTGCTTCGCCAGCACCCGAATCGACTTTGTGTCCGTGGTGGTGACTTCGTAATGCGGCAGGTGCTGGTGGAAGTTGAACGTTGTCACTCCGGTGAGCCATCCGGGAAGATCGAGATCCCGCATGGCCGTCAACGGCGCAAGCTGGTTTGTGTCAGGTAACACCGCCGGCCTGAGACCGAAGCGATTTTCAACGGGCACACCGAGGCCCTTCATCAGCGAACGGGTGTATTTCCCGAAACGTTGCTGACGTGGCACCAGTGGATCGCCATGATGTGCATATTCCATTTGGCGCTGCGGCCGTGTCGGCGGACACGCCTACGTCGTGATGGGGTGCGAGCAGGAGACAACTTCCCTCTCGCGTCAGAAACTTTCGAAGCGCCTCGATCTCTTCCTCAGACGCTTCCTGCTCCGTGACCATATGGTCAAGACCAAACACCATCATCGTGTCCGTATCTGCGAGGATGCGATCGTCGATCGGCAACTTCTGACCGGCCTGGTCTATCCGCTGATAAACTGCGACGGGATACCCGGTAACCTCATCGGCGAGACTTTGGAAATCTTATCGTCGACAGGTGAAAGAGCTCCAATGTGCCCGCAATTCCCTGCAGGAACATCCGTTCAGAAAATTCCGGCGTCTCGTAATTCGGCCACGCCACACGGCGCACCTCCGTGATGGTCGAAAAGCGATTGTCCAACTCTGTCACGTCGCGATTGGACTCCCACGGATAGCTCCACGTCCAATAAATACTGAACCGCCGCTTTCCCGCGACATACTTGCGGGGCGCGTTCACTTGATTATAGGTTCGCGGAGTATTTTTAATAACGATATTGAAGTTTTGCGGCGGCGTTGGAGGCGCGCTTTTTGTTTGCGCCGTTGCTTGAGCAAGCGCCGAATTTGCCAACAATGGACTGAGACCCATGCCCAATGCGATGCGGTTGAAATCTCGGCGTTTCATTTTCATATTGCGCCCTTCTATTGAGAGTCGGCATCACGTCATCGCGATCGATGATGATCTGGGCGCGCTGTTTCAGCCGCTTCATTGGACGTACAATGTTGCGCCGACTGTGATGTTGATATAAGTCAAAGCATGTCTGCTCTTGGCACTTTTCGGACATCCGGCATGTCCGCGAAACGGTCGCTATCAGGGGGAAAGCGGACGTGGCCCGGCTAGGCCAAAAATCGACGTATTTCCCATAGCGGACAGTACCCCCTTTTCACTGGTTGCTGACTGATCCTTGCCAATTCGATATTCTACAATCTGGTGCTGGATCGTCTCGGAGTTGGAGCACCGGAGGTCCAAGCTTAGTGCTAGCAATACTAATGAATGAAGGGGTTACACATAGCAGC
>CAWIRP010000016.1:0-70243 GCA_963838595.1 uncultured Alphaproteobacteria bacterium | reverse complement strand
CCGGGGGCACTCGATCATGACCAGCGCCTGTAGCGTGTCGGCTGGCACGTTCTGAATGCGGAAAACGCCGGCGAACACCAGCTCGAAGCTGAACAGCACGGAGTCGTGCGGCCTCTGGCCTTGCCCTCGAGCTTGAGCTCGACCTCGAAGTCGGTCGGCGGCGTATCGGGCGAGGTGGCGCCCAGCGCATTGGCGTTGACGTTGATCTGAATGCCGATCTGCGGCTGCACCTGCGTCTGCAGGGAGCGCGGCGCATTGGACTCCGAACGAGAAATCCTTGACGTATTGCGCGACGACGCCGAGGGACGGTTGCGCGGCAGGCTGTGCGGCAGGCGGTGGTGTGGTGCCGCCGTTGGACGCCATCGACACGAACAACTCCTCAGAACCGGGAACCGGCCGCACCTTAATTGCCGGGGCTGGCGAACATACGGGCCCCGGCGGGACAAGAATGCGCGGCCCGTTGCGGTCAGGGTTTGTCCAACTGGTCGGGATCGCGCGGCATCTCGCGGTCCGGCATCTGCCGCCATTCGTCGGGCTCCAGGTCCACCACCGAACGGGAGCCTGCGGGGCCCCTGACAATGGTCCGGACATATTGCGCACACGCCCGGCGGACTGGCGGCAGCAGCAGCGCGGCGCCGGCAATATCGGTCAGGAATCCCGGCAGAAACAGGAGAATGCCGCCCAGGACGGCGAGGAAACTGCCGGTATTGGCCTCGATCCCGGTGGTGTCGTTTCTTGTGACGGCGGCGCCGAAGTTGGCGAGCCGGCTGCGGCCGGCCTGCTTGAGGATCACAAATCCGGCAATTGTGGTGGCTGCCATCAGCAGAAACGCCCAACCCAGCCAATCAGCAGGGCGACCACGACAAATGTGGCAATTTCTGCGACGGGCAGCAGCAAAACAGCGATGATGATCCACTTCACCATAATGTCTTTCCGGCCCGACCGAGGTTGGCGCGGGAGCAGGGATCGTCTAATGTCGGCATGAAGCACGATCCCGGCTGGGTCGATCGACGCGCCTCTAGATGCCAGTACCAGCGTGCTTACATTATAGCGGCGGATGGGCTTGCCGGCCCCCAGTTGGGGCGATCGGGGTTTGATCCATCAGCGCGGCCGCCTCAGGAGCATGCGAGACGTGTTCGACATCTACACCATCATCTTCCTGGCTCTCGCGGTCTTCATCTTTCTGCGTTTGCGCAGCGTGCTCGGCCAGCGCACCGGACGCGAGCGCCCTCCGTTCGACCCATATGCAAACCGCGAAGTCGCGCGCACGCCGACGACCGACGGCAACGTGGTCACGCTTCCTGGCCGCGCCGCGGACAAAGGTCCGGCGGCACCGCAGTCCGAAGAAGGCGGCGATCGCTGGAAGGGCATCGCGGAGCCGGGCTCCGCGCTCGCGGTTTCGCTCGATGCCATCGCCCGCGAGGACAACACGTTCGACCCGGCGGGTTTCGTCGGTGGCGCCAAGGCCGCCTACGAGATGATCGTCACCGCTTACGCCAACGGCGACCGCCGTTCGCTGAAGGATCTGCTCGGCCGTGAGGTCTACGAAGGCTTCGAGGCTGCGATCCGCGATCGCGAGCAGAAGGGCGAGAAGATCGAGTCGCGGTTCGTCTCGATCGAGGCCGCCGAACTCATCGGCGCGGAGCTGCGCGGCAAGACCGCGCATGTCACCATCCGTTTCGTGTCCCAGCTCGTCTCGGTCACGCGTGACCGGTCGGGCGCCGTGATCGACGGCAATCCGGACGCCGTCACCACCGTCACCGACGTGTGGACCTTTGCACGCGACGTCACGTCGCGTGATCCCAACTGGAAACTGGTCGCGACCGAAGCTGGGCAATGACGGCTGACTGGCTGCGCTTTCACCGCAGGGCAGGACGGGCAGCGGTCACCGCAACGATCCTGCATGGGGCGATGGTTTTCGGCCTCGCCGAGCCGGCACATGCGATAAAGATCGGCAACAGCAAATTCGAAGCGGTGGACTGGACCAAGCTCGATGGCTGGGCTGAGGACGATCATCTCATCGCGTTCGGCACTTTCATGCAAAGCTGCCGCGCGATCCTGCGCAGCGGTGGCGATGCGCGCGGACGGCCGATTTTCCGCGGGCTCCGTGAGGCCTGCACGGTCGCGGCGACGCTGACGCCGAAGGACGCGAAGGAAGCGCGCGACTTCTTCGAGCAGAATTTCCGTCCGGTCCGCATCACACCGGCCGGCGAGACCGCGGGATTCCTCACCGGCTATTACGAGCCGATCGTCGACGGCTCGCGCGATCCGAACGACGAATACGCTCATCCGCTGTACCGCACGCCGGCCGGACTGTTGCGCGGCGGCAAGCGGCTCAAGGCGGCAAGCTTCGGCGGCAAAAAGACCGCGTCGAAGATCGCCAAGGGCGCGAAAGCCACCAGGAAGGCGGTGAAATCCGCCGTGAAAAAGGTCGCCGGCAAGGTGCGCCGGGGCGGACGGCGGCTGGTGTCGTTCTACGATCGTGCGGCGATCGAGGACGGCGTGCTCAAGGGCCGCAATCTCGAGATCGTCTACCTCAAGGACCCGGTCGACTCGTTCTTCATCCAGATCCAGGGTTCGGCGCGCGTGCGCCTTCCGGACGGCACGCTGATGCGCGTCAATTACGAGTCGCAGAACGGGCATCCGTACTACGCCGTCGGCAAGTGGCTGATCGACAAGAAAATCTACACCAAGGAAGAAATGTCGATGGACCGCATCCGGCAGTGGATGACGGCCAATCCCGACGAAGGCAAAGAGCTGCGGCGGCTGAACAAGTCGTACGTGTTCTTCCGCGAGACCGGTCTCGCCGCTGACATCGAGCCGGTCGGCGCGCAGGGCGTCTCGCTCACGGCGGGCCGTTCGATCGCGGTCGACCGAAATCTGCACGTCTATGGCACGCCGTTCTTCATCCAGTCCGAGCTGCCGATCGACAGCGAAGAGCCGACCACCAAGTGGCGGCGCCTGATGTTCGCGCAGGACACCGGCGGCGCGATCGTCGGTCCGGCGCGCGCCGACATCTATTACGGCGCGGGCGAGCCGGCCGGCATGATCTCCGGTCGCTTCAAGCAGCCCGGCCAGTTCACCATGCTGTTCCCGAAGAGCGTCGATCCGTTCTCGCGCGACGATGAAGACGAGGAGATTCCGCTGCCCAAGCCGCGGCCTGAGAACATTCCTCAGGACGAGATGGCGGCCGCGAAGCCGGAGATGGTCGTAGCGGCGGCGACCGCTGCGATCGGAACCCCGACGGCCGTTCCGCTTCCGGTCGCGAGGCCCGAGGTGAAGAAGCCGGACGCGGCCAAGACGGCGAGCGTGAAACCTGAAGCCAAGCCCGAGGCTAAGCCCGCCGCCAAGCCTGAGACGAAGCCCGCCGCTGCGACAAAACCGGCGGCCAAGAAAAAGCCCGAGCCGAAAAAAGAATCCAAGAAGAGCGCCAAGCCGGTCGAGCCCGCGCCGCCGAGCTAGTGCGCCATGAGCAGGCGACGGCTCGATCCCGACGAACATTCCCTCTGGAAACACGTCACCCGTTCGATCGCACCGCTCGCCAAGCAGCGGCGCGATGATGCGGAAGATATTGAGCCGCCAGCCGCGCTAGCGCCCAAAGTGCGCAAGCCTCAAGCCAAGGTCAAAACCAAGTCCTGCCGCCGCGCCTGTCGCTGCGCGGTCTGTGGTGCGTCCCGAGCCCGCGCCGCTCGCCCGTAAGGCGAAGCGCCGCCTGTCGCGCGACAACGGCGCGATCCACGGACGTCTTGATCTGCATGGGATGACACAAGCGCAGGCGCACGACGCGCTGCTCGGCTTCCTGCGCCGTTCGCAGGCGAAGGACGCCAGGATCGTGCTGGTGATCACCGGCAAAGGTGCGCGCGGCGATAGCGAACGCGGCGTGCTCAAGCGCCAGGTGCCGATGTGGCTGCGGCTGCCGGAGTTCCGCGACATGGTGATCGGATTCGAGATGGCCGGTATCGGTCACGGCGGCGAAGGCGCGATGTACGTGCGACTGCGGCGCTCCGACCGGTAGTTCATAGGGCCTACCATTGTAATAACATTGTTGATCCAATTTCTGAATGGTGCAACATTGTTGTTACGATTCGGAGGCGGCCATGAAGACGTTCATCCGGAAGATGGGAAACTCACACGGCGTCTTGATTCCCAAACTGATGCTCGAGGAGATCGGCGTCGCAGCCGGCGACGCGGTCGAGCTCAAGATCAACAAGAAAGGCCGTCTCGTCATCGCGCGGCTCGCCGAGGATCCCCGCTCGGGATGGGAAGCGGAATGCCGGGCGCTCGCCGGGGCCGGCGAGTTCGGTCTCGCCCGGGATGGCGGCAAGACTCCGGGCCGGGATTGGTGATGAACCGGGGCGAGATTTGGTGGGCGGAGTTCGAACAGGGCGCCCGCCCCTGCGTGATCGTGTCGCCCGACGCGATGATCGGCGATCTGAAGACAGTCATCGTGGCGCCGCTTGCGAGTCGTGGCCGCGCTGCCTCGTTTCGTCCGGCTGTGAAATTCGACGGCGTTGACGGCGTTGTGCTGCTCGACCAGCTACGCGCCATCGACACGATGCAACTGACCCGCCTTGCGGGCACGGTCGATCAGAAGGTCTTGAGCAAGGCGCTGGGCACGCTTCGCGCGATGTTCGCCGAATAGCCTACTTCTCTTTGAGCATGTCTTCCGAAAACCGGTTCCCACTTCGGGATCATGCTCCCTCCGCCGCCTGCGCGGTGGCGTGCTGGCGGAATTTCGGCATGACGTCCTGCGCCAGCAGCGTCATCGCCTCGCGCTCCCAGGCTTCGCTCTGGCCGCCCCAATCGACGCCCATCTTCAGCACGGTGCCGAACGGTCCGACGCGGTCGCGGAATGCGACCAGCTTGTCGAGCACGGTCTTGGGCGAACCGTAGATCGCGCATTCCTTCATGATGACGTCAGGCGTGAATTCCTCGTCGGTCATGTCGGGGCGCGGCTTGATGGTGCCGAGCCGGCCCGCCTTGGCGACCGCGGTTCGCAGATAGGTGAAGAAGTAGCGGTTGGCGGTGTTGGCGCCGAACACGCGTTCCTCGGCCTGCGCGTCGGTCGGCGCCACGATGACGTTGCGCGCCACGCGCCAGTTTTCGCCGCGCGCCGGCTTTCCCGCCGCGGCGCAGGTTTCGGCATAGGCGTTCCAGTGCGATGCGATCGAATAGTCCGGCGCGTTCGGGCCGGAGATGATGCCCCAGCCGCGCGACGCCGCCATGCGCGCCGACGATGAGTTCGGTGTGCCGACGGAAATGTGGATCGGCGGGTGCGGCTGCTGGAGCGTCTTTGGGCATAGCGCCGAAGCCGAGCTCCGGCACGATCGCGTTCTTGATGCGGACGTTCCAGAACTCGCCCTTGATGTCGTAGGGCGGATCCTGCGCCCAGATCTTCAGCATGATCTCGATCGATTCGAGGAACATGCGGCCGCGCTTGGCGCCGTCGCCGACTTCGAACAGCTCGTGATCGGACGCCAGCCCGCCCGGCCCGACGCCGAACATGAAGCGGCCGCCGCTCATGTGATCGAACTGCGCGACCTCGCCGGCGACGATGGCCGGATGATGGTTCGGCAGGTTGATGACGGCGGTGCCGAACGTCAGGTTCTTCGTTTGCGGCACCAGGCCGGCGAGGAACATCAGCGGCGAGGGGAACGGTTCGGTGATGGCGGAGAAGTGCTCGCCCATCCAGAGCTCGTCGAAGCCGAGCTGATCGGCCAGCAGCGACTTGGCGGTGTCCTCGCGCAACGTGTCGGACATCGAGCGGCCGGGCGGATGCACCGGCATCATGAACAGTCCAAGTCGCATTCCCATGGCCTCGCTTATTCCGCCGCCTGCCGTTGCGCGTCGCAGTGCTGGCGGAACTTCGGCATCACCTCCTGGGCGAGGAGCCGCATCGATTCCCGCTCCCACTCCTGGTTTTTGCCGGCCCAGTCGAGCCCGGTCTGCAACAGCCCGCCGAACGGGCCGACCTTGTCGCGGAACGCGATCAGCTTGTCGAGCATGGTCGACGGCGAGCCGTGCAGCACGCATTCCTCGGTGATGGCCTTCACGGTGGCCTGCTCGTCCGGCATGTCTCCCTTCGGCTTGAGCAGGATGAGCATGCCGACCTTGTTCAGCACCTCGCGCAAGTAAGTGTAGAAGTAGGTGTTCGATGCTGCCGCGGAGAACACGCGGTCGTGCGCTTCGGCGTCCGACGGCGCAATCATCAGGTTGCGCGCCACCCGCCACGTATCGCCGTTCGGCCGCTTGCCCATCGCTTCGCAGGCTTCGCGGTAAACCTTCCAGTGCGACGCCACCGAATAGGTCGGGATGATGTTGGCCGAGATCATGCCCCAATCCTTCTCCGCCGCGGTCTTGGCGGACGATGAGAACGGGCTTGCGAGCGAGATGAACACCGGCGGCCGCGGCTGCTGGTACGGCTTCGGCATGTAGCCGATGCCGAGCTTGGCATCGATGCCGTCCTTGATCGAGATATGCCAGAACTCGCCCTTGAGATCGTAGGGCGGGTCCTGCGACCAGATCTTCTCGATCATGTCGACCGCTTCGATCACCATGCGGTTGCGCGCGTCGTGATCGGTCATCTTGAACAGCTCGAAGTCCGACACCAGCCCGCCCGGTCCGACGCCCATCAGGAAGCGGCCCTTGCTCATGTGATCGAACTGCGCGCACTCGGCCGCGACGATGGCCGGGTGGTGGTTCGGGATGTTGATGACCGCGGTGCCGAAATGGATGTGCTTGGTCCGGTGCAGCAGGTTGGCGAAGAACATCAGCGGCGAGGCGAACGGCTCGGTGGACGCGGAGAAATGCTCGCCCAGCCACAGCTCCTCGTACCCGAGTTGCTCCGCCAGCAGCGACTTGTCGGTGTCTTCTTCAAGGGTGCTCCACAGCGTGCGATCCGGCGGATGCACCGGCATCATGAACATTCCAAGACGCATGCTTTTGCCCCTGCTGCCTATTCAAGCGCGGTCACATCGTAGCCGTCAGGCCGGCTTGCCGCCCTTTATTTCGATCAGGACGGAGTGAAACTTGGTGTCTTCCAGATTGAACAGTTCGTGCGGCCCGCCGCTCGCCTCGCGGTACTTCACCTCGCCGGCAACGTCGACCAGGTCGCGGGTGCGGCCGTCCTCCCACTTCATCACCGATTTGCCTTCGCTGATCGGCACGATGAGGTACGGCAGGTAATGCTCGTGCAGCGGCTGATGGCCCTTGCCCGGCAGCTCGATGCTCCAGACCCGGATGTGCTCGTTCTCGAACACCACCTTGGTGCCGATCGGGCCGAGCGGTGTTCCCTTGGGCGATACGTCAGGCATGAAGTCGTCCTATCCGGTGCGATCAGGCTGCCTGACAATAACACTGGGGAACCGCCCACCGGGTCAAGGGCGGTCGGGCAAGCTGATGCCCCGCGGTTAGAGGATAAACCGGCTCAGATCCGCGTTCTTGGTCAGCTCGCCGACCGTCTTCTGCACGTACTCGGCGGTGATCTCGTAAGGCTGTCCGGAGTGGTCGGTCGCCTCGAACGATATTTCGTCGAGCACGCGCTCCATCACGGTCTGCAGCCGCCGCGCGCCGATATTCTCGATCGAGGAATTCACCGCGACCGCCACGTCGGCGATGGCGTCGATCGCATCGTCGGTGAACGTGAGCGTGACGTTCTCGGTCGCCAGCAGCGCGATGTACTGCTTGATCAGCGAGGCTTCCGGCTCGGTGAGGATGCGGCGGAAATCGTCGCGGGTCAGCACCTTCAGCTCGACGCGGATCGGCAGGCGGCCTTGCAGCTCCGGCAGCAGGTCCGACGGCTTCGACATGTGGAACGCGCCGGACGCGATGAACAGGATGTGGTCGGTCTTCACCGGGCCGTGCTTGGTCGAGACGGTGGTGCCCTCGATCAGCGGCAAGAGGTCGCGCTGCACGCCCTCGCGCGACACGTCGCCGCCGACGCGGCCGTCGCGCGCGGTGATCTTGTCGATCTCGTCGAGGAACACGATGCCGTTGTTTTCCACCGACTTGATGGCTTCGCCGGTGAGCTGCTCCTGATCGAGCAGCTTGTCGGATTCCTCGGCGACCAGGATTTCGTGCGAATTCGCCGACCGTGACGCGGCGCGTCTTGGTACGGCCGCCCATCTTGCCGAAAATGTCGCCGAGGTTGAGCGCACCCATCTGCGCACCAGGCATGCCGGGGATTTCAAACATCGGCAGGCCGCCGCCGGACGACTGCACCTCGACCTCGATCTCCTTGTCGTTGAGCTCACCGGCGCGAAGCCGTTTGCGGAACGCATCCTTGGTGGCGGCGCTGGCGCCGGCGCCGACCAGCGCGTCGACCACGCGAGCCTCGGCGGCAAGCTCGGCGCGCGCCTTGACGTCGCGGCGCTTGCGCTCGCGGGTCATTGCGATGCCGATCTCGAGCAGGTCGCGCACGATCTGCTCGACGTCGCGGCCGACATAGCCAACCTCGGTGAACTTGGTCGCCTCGATCTTGAGGAACGGCGCGCCGGCGAGCCGCGCCAGTCGGCGCGAGATTTCGGTCTTGCCGACGCCGGTCGGGCCGATCATCAGGATGTTCTTCGGCAGCACCTCCTCGCGCAGCTTGTCGTCGAGCTTCGATCCGCCGCCAGCGGTTGCGCAGCGCGATCGCGACCGCGCGCTTGGCGTCGTGCTGGCCGACGATGAAGCGGTCGAGTTCGGAAACGATTTCACGGGGTGAGAAGTCGGTCATTAGTTGGGACGTCTGCTGTTGGGTTCGTACTGCATGATGAGCGTATCACCGGTCCGTCCGGCGAGTCGCGGAATGGCGCGGAAGCCGGCCTTTTCATAGGCGCGCACCGCGCGGGCGTTGCTCGGATCGGGATCGATGATAATCGTCTCGTATCCTTGCTCGAGCAGCCGGTTGACGAAAGCGCGCAACGCGCCTGAGCCGATGCCCTGCGCGAGACGGTCGGGATCGCCGATCGTCAGGTCGACGCCAATCGCGTCGGCGGGCAATTCGGCAAGCCAGGGATGATCGCGCAATCCAGTGGCGTTCTGGTGATGGCCGACGAACCAATACTGGATGTAGCCGACCGGCTCGCCATCGACCGAGAAGATGAACGGCTGCGTCGTATCGCGACCGTCGATCATGTCGCGGATATAGCCGAGTTCTGCGTCCGGCTCGCCCCACCACTCCGTGACATGCGGCATGTCGAGCCAGCGCCGCATCAGCGGCAGGTCGTCGGCCGTCATCGGATGGAACTCGTAGGTCTGGCGCCAGTCAGGCGGTCTTCAGCGTCTCGATGGTGACGTTGCGGTTGGTGTAGACGCAAATGTCGGCGGCGATGTCGAGCGACTTGCGCACGATCGCCTCGGCGTCGAGCGGCCCGTCGAGCAGCGCGCGTGCGGCGGCGAGCGCGTAGTTGCCGCCGGAGCCGATGCCGGCGACGCCGGCCTCCGGCTCAAGCACGTCGCCGGTGCCGGTCAGCACCAGCGAGACGCTGGCGTCGGCGACGATCATCATGGCTTCGAGCCGGCGCAGGTAGCGGTCGGTGCGCCAGTCCTTGGCGAGCTCCACCGCGGCGCGGGTGAGCTGGCCGGGATATTGCTCGATCTTGCCTTCGAGGCGCTCGAACAGCGTGAAGGCGTCGGCGGTGGCGCCGGCGAAGCCGCCGATCACGCCGCCCTTGCCGAGCGGGCGCACCTTTTTGGCGTTGGCCTTGACGATGGTCTGGCCGATCGACACCTGGCCGTCGCCGCCGATCGCGACGGTGCCGCCCTTGCGCACCGTCAGGATGGTGGTGCCGTGCCAGAGATCGGATTGTGACTGCATACGGAACCCCTTACGCGACAATATCATTTAGGCGTGGTGTCAGCGAATCCAACCGCCCAAACACGCGGCGGTGTCTCGTCCATTGACAAGCACGGCATCGTCCCTAGATCCAAGACATGTTCGGCTTGCCGCATATTTTGCAACGCCTTTTCACCCGCGCGGGTCACCTGCACGCAGGCAGGTAGCCCGAACGGCTATTCTTTGCCGTTCGGGTCGCATCGACTTTCTGCAATCTCAAACCAGCCGCTGCAATCTCAAACCGACCGCCTCTTGAGCCATCCGTACCTTACGGACGGCGTGCGCGGCACGTCGAGCCACCAATCGCTCAAGGAGAGACCGATGACCTATTTGAGAGAGGACTTGCCGCCGATCACCTTGAACACGATCGATGCCGAGCGCCTGCTTCGTCTCGCCGATATCGCTCGCCCGCAGTTGCCGGACGCCGCTGCGCTCCTTGTCCGCGAGGTCGAGCGCGCGACCGTCGTCAGCCCTTCGCAGATGCTGCCGGGCGTGGTCGTCATGGGGTCCGAGGTCGAATATCGCGACAATGCGACAGGGCAGGTCAGGACGGTGACCCTGGCCTATCCTCACGAAGCCGATCTCGCCGCCGGCAGGATTTCGGTTTTGACACCGGTCGGGGCTGCGTTGATCGGCCTTTCCGTCAGCCAGTCGATCGAATGGCAGACGCCGCTCGGCGAATGGCGTTCGTTGACGGTCTTGCGCGTCGGCAATCCGGGCGGCGAAGCCGCTGTAGCGAAACCGGCAAACCCCTGATAAAAGGGCGCGAATCCGAACCGGCAAGGCGATTTGCGATGGCCCGCGGCCGCAAGCTCACGGTGAAGAAGCCTGCCCGGGTGGCCACCAAAGGCCGCCGCGGATCGGTGAAGCGCACCACCAAGGAAACCGACATCGAGGTGGCGGTCGATCTCGACGGCCGCGGCAAGTCGGAGATTTCGACCGGCATCGGCTTCTTCGACCACATGCTCGACCTGCTGGCGCGGCACTCGCGCATCGACATCACGGTCAAGGCCAAGGGCGACCTGCACATCGATCACCATCACACCACCGAGGACGTCGGCATCGCGCTCGGCCAGGCGGTGAAGCAGGCGCTCGGCGACATGAAGGGCATCACCCGCTACGCCGACGTGCACGTGCCGATGGACGAGGCGCTGACCCGCGTCGCGATCGACGTGTCGGGCCGCCCGTTCCTGGTGTTCAAGGCGCAGTTCGGCCGCGACAAGGTCGGCGCGTTCGACACCGAGCTGGTGCAGGAGTGGTTCCAGGCGTTCGCCATGAATGCCGGGGTGACGTTGCACGTCGAGACGCTGTACGGGTCAAACGATCACCACATTGCCGAGTTTTGCTTCAAGGGCTTGGCGCGGGCGCTGCGCACGGCGTTCGCGATCGATCCGCGCGCGGCCGGCGAGGTGCCCTCCACCAAGGGCACGCTGGGCGGCTGACGATTTCTCTTTCCTGTTTTGGGAAAGAACCAAGAGGACGACATGCCGGTCTATACGGTGCACGAGCCGCCGCCGCGCGACAGCGACGACCCCGCGCAAGCCGCGGACCGCTTCGTGTTCGTGCGCGACAAGTTCTCGATGTGGGCGTTCCTGTTTGCGCCGCTCTGGATGGTGTGGCGCCGGCTGTGGCTGGTGCTGCTGCTCTACGCCGTCGTGATGACCGCACTTCAAGCCGGGCTGTGGGCGCTCGGTGCGTCGACGACGGTCAAGGTCGTCGTCGGCGTGCTGATCGGGCTGTTGATCGGTTTCGAAGGACCGTCGCTGCGGCGCTGGACCTATAACCGGCGCGGCTGGATCAATCACGGCGTCGTCGTCGCCGACGACGAAGAGAGCGCCGAGCGGCGTTTCTTCGATGCCTGGATCGCGCGCGATGCGCGGCCGGTCCCCGTCATGAGCCAGTCCGCCGTCATCGCGCCGGCGCCGTATCGCTCGGCAGCCGATCCGCCGCCGGTCATCGGCCTTTTCCCCGAGCCGCAGTCACCACCGCGTTAGCAGAAGCGTTCATGAGCGTCGCCATCGTCGATTACGGCTCCGGCAATCTGCACTCCGCCGCGAAAGCGTTCGAGCGCGCCGCGCGCGAGAGCGGCCACAGCCAGCCGATTTTGGTGACGCGCGATCCCGACGCGGTGCGCAAGGCCGATCGCGTGGTGCTGCCAGGGGTCGGCGCGTTCGCCGATTGCAAGCGCGGCCTGGAGGAATTGCCGGGCATGGTCGCGGCGCTGGAGGAAACGGTGCGCGGCAAGGGCCGCCCGTTCCTCGGCATTTGCGTCGGCATGCAGCTCATGGCCGAGCGCGGCCGCGAGTATCAGGTCACCGACGGGCTCGGCTGGGTGGCCGGCGAGGTCGACAAGATCGCACCGCGTGACCCTTTGCTGAAGATCCCGCACATGGGCTGGAATACGCTCAACGCCCGCAAGCCGCACAAGCTGCTCGACGATATCCCGCTCGGCCCGGACGGGCTGCACGCCTATTTCGTGCATTCCTATGCGCTCAAGCCCACCAATCCGGCCGATCTGCTGGCCGAGGCCGACTATGGCGGGCCGGTCACCGCGATGGTTTCGCGCGACAGCATGGTGGGTACGCAATTCCACCCGGAAAAGAGCCAGAAACTTGGGCTTGCCTTGATCGCCAATTTCCTGAATTGGAAGCCCTGAACGGCGGCCTATAGGCCGCTGACCTATTGCAGCGTTTGTCGGCCAATGGCCGAGCGAGTGAGCGTCACGTGATCCTGTTTCCTGCGATCGATCTGAAGGACGGCCTCGCCGTGCGCCTGCAACAGGGCGACATGGCGCGCGCCACCATCTTCAACCGCGACCCGGCGGCGCAGGCTCACGTGTTCGAGACCCAGGGCTTCCGCAATCTTCACGTGGTCGATCTCGACGGCGCCTTTGCCGGCAAGCCGATGAACGTCACCGCGGTGGAGCGCATTCTTGAGACGGTCGGGCTCTGCGTGCAACTCGGCGGCGGCATTCGCGACATGAAGACCATCGAGGCCTGGCTGGAGAAGGGCGTCAACCGCGTCATCATCGGCACCGCGGCGGTGCGCGATCCGGCGCTGGTGAAGGAGGCAGCGAAGAAATTTCCCAAGCGCGTCGCCGTCGGTCTCGACGCCAGGGACGGCAAGGTGGCGGTCGAAGGCTGGGCCGAGACCTCGGAGCTCACTGCGTTCGACATCGCGAAGCGTTTTGAAGACGCCGGCGTGGCGGCCATCATCTACACCGATGTGTCGCGCGACGGCATGCTCAAAGGCATCAACTGGGACGCCACCATCGCGCTCGCCGATGCGATTTCGATTCCTGTCGTTGCGTCGGGCGGCCTCGCCTCGATCGAAGACATCAAGGTGATGACGCAGCCGCGCGCCAGGAAGCTCGAAGGCGCCATCGCCGGACGCGCGCTCTACGACGGGCGGCTCGACGCAGCGGAAGCATTGAAAATGATCCGCGCGGCGCGGGGCAAGTGACGCGATGTTCAAGGTCCGCGTCATTCCCTGCCTCGACGTGAAGGACGGCCGCGTCGTCAAGGGCGTCAACTTCGTCGACCTGCGCGATGCCGGCGATCCGGTCGAGGCGGCGATCGCCTATGACGCGGCCGGCGCCGACGAGCTGACCTTCCTCGACATTACCGCGACGCACGAGGACCGCGACGTCATGTTCGACGTGGTGCGGCGCACCGCGGAAGCCTGCTTCATGCCGCTGACGGTCGGCGGCGGCGTGCGCACGCTCGACGATATCCGCAAGTTGCTCACCTCCGGCGCCGACAAGGTGTCGATCAATTCGGCTGCGGTGGCGCGGCGCGAGTTCGTGAAGGAAGCGGCGGAGAAGTTCGGCAACCAGTGCATTGTTGTGGCGATCGACGCCAAGAAGGTCTCGCAGCCGGGCGAGAAGGACCGTTGGGAGATTTTCACCCACGGTGGCCGCAAGCCGACCGGCATCGACGCCGTCGAATACGCCAAGCAGGTCGTCGCGCTCGGCGCCGGCGAAATCCTGCTCACCTCGATGGACCGCGACGGCACCAAGTCCGGCTTCGACATTCGCGCTGACCCGCGCTGTGTCGGACGCCGTGAAGGTGCCCGTGATTGCGTCGGGTGGCGTCGGCACGCTCGATCACCTGGTCGAGGGCATCCGCGACGGCCACGCCAGCGCGGTGCTGGCGGCTTCGATCTTCCATTTCGGCGAGCATTCCGTGCGCGAGGCCAAGACGCACATGGCGAAGGCCGGTCTGCCGATGCGGCTTGATCCTTAGCGCGTCGCGGTTTTCTTCGCCCAAGCCAGTGCCGCGTCCAGCCGGTCGTTGCCCCAGAACAGCTCGCCGTCCGGCGTGATGAAGGTTGGCGCGCCGAAGATGCCGAGGCGCTGCGCCTCCTCCGTTTGCACGCGCAGGCGGAGCTTGTTGTCATCCGCCTGCGCGGCAGCGAGCGCCGTCGCGGCGTCGACGCCGAACACCGTCAGGATGGCGCTCAGCGTCGACGGGTCGTCGATCCGGCGGCCTTCGCCGAACTGCGCGCGGAACACCGCGATGCAGAATTCCTCCGGCCATATGGCACCAGTTGACAGCCCGGCCAACGCGATGCGCGCCGCCAGCAGGCTGTTCTGCGGAAACGGCTCGGGTCGGCGGAATGGCAGCTCAAGCTCGGCGCACAGCCGCTCAAGGTCGCGCCACATGTGGCGGCCCTTGGCCTCATAGATGCTGAACGGCGAGGTGTCCCAGCCCTGCGTCTTGAAGATTGGTCCGAGCAGGAAGGGCCTGAAGCGGACCGCCACGCCGGCGCGGTCAGCCGCGTCGCCGATCCGCATCGCCGCCGGATAGGAATAGGTCGAGGCGAAGTCGAACCAGAAATCCAGGCTGCCGCTCATGGTGCGATGCTAGCTCAATCCTGCGCCGATGCGCATCAGCCATGCGCGCGCCAGTTTCCGCAAATTGCTGGAAGTGCTATGGAAATCCCATGAGCAAGTTCACCCTCGCCGATCTGGAGCAGCGCGTGAAAGAGCGCGCCAAGGCCAGCGCCGACGTGTCCTATACGCGCAAGCTGTTGGACAAAGGCATCGCCCATTGCGCCAAGAAATTTGGCGAGGAAGCGGTCGAGACCGTGATGGCGGCGGTTGGCGAAGACCGCGAGCATTTGATCGGCGAAGCCGCCGACACGCTCTATCACCTGCTGGTGCTGCTGGAGGCGCGGGGTGTGAAATTGGCCGAGGTCGAGGCGCTGCTGGAAACCCGGACCAAGAAGTCCGGGCTCGAGGAGAAGGCCTCCCGCAAAGAGGCGGACGAGTGATGGAGCAGCGCATCGACGACGGGTTGTCGCCGTATCGTATTTACTCACGCGCGGACTGGGCGGCGCTGCGCGACGATACGCCGATGACGCTGACGCCGCACGAGGTGACGCAGCTTCGCTCGCTGCACGACCGGCTCGACATGGCGGAGGTCGAGGAGATTTACCTGCCGCTGTCGCGTCTGCTCTCGCTTTATGTCGCCGCGACGCAACGCTTGCACAAGGCGCAGCAGCGCTTCCTCGGCAGCGAGGACGAAAAGACGCCGTACATCATCGGCGTCGCCGGCTCGGTGGCGGTCGGCAAGTCGACCACCGCGCGCGTGCTGCAAGCCCTGCTCGCACGCTGGACCAACGTGCCCAAGGTGGCGCTGGTCACCACCGACGGCTTCCTGCTCCCGAACGCGGTCTTGCAGAACGAAGGCCTGATGGAAAAGAAGGGCTTTCCGGAGAGCTACGATCTGCAGGCTTTGCTGCACTTTCTCACCGACGTGAAGGCGGGCCGCCATCCGGTGCGCGCGCCGATCTATTCGCACCTGATCTACGACGTGGTGCCGAACCAATGGCTTGAGGTCCAGCAGCCGGACATCCTGATCGTCGAGGGATTGAACGTGCTGCAGACCGGACGGCTGCCGAAGGACGGCAAGGCGATCCCGTTCGTGTCCGACTTCTTCGACTTCTCGGTCTATCTCGATGCCGACGAAACCGTGCTGAAGGACTGGTACGTCGATCGCTTTCTCACGTTGCGCGGCACCGCGTTCCGCGATCCGAAATCGTTCTTTCATCGCTACTCGAAGTTGACCGACGCCGAGGCGAAAGAGACGGCGACCAAAATCTGGTCGAGCATCAATCTCGTCAATCTGCACGAGAACATTCTGCCGACGCGCCAGCGCGCCGATCTGATTTTGAAAAAGACCGAAAGCCACCGCGTTGAGGAAGTCGCGCTGCGGAAGCTTTGAATTGTCTTTGCGCGTGATCTTTTCCGAAAACCGGTGCCCACTTTTCGAGATCACGCGCTCCTACGCCGCCAGTGCGGCGCGCTCCGAAAGCTCGATAAGCATCGCGGCGAGACGCTCGCGGTCGAGCGGCTTTACCAGGAAATCGTCCATTCCAGCAGCGAGGCACGCTTCGCGGTCTTCGGCATAGGCGTTTGCGGTGAGTGCGACGATCGGCGTGCGGCGTGCGCCGTCCTCAGCGGCGCGGATCAGGCGCGTCGCTTCGAGGCCGTCGACGCCCGGCATCTGGACATCCATCAGGATCACGTCGAACGGTGTCTCGCCCTCTTGCGCGGTGCGCCATGCGGCGACGGCTTCGCCGCCGTCGGCCGCGACGATCGGATGATGGCCGAGCTTGGACAGCAGCGAGCAGGCCAGCAGCGCGTTGATCTTGTTGTCCTCGGCGATGAGAATCGAGAGGCTTTTGCCGGAAGGCGTCGCGCGCGGCTGGATCGAGGGTGCGGCGCGTGTCTTCGAACACATTGCTGCCGGTGAGCTGTGCGGCCAGCGAAGCGGCGCGCATCGGCTTGACCAGATATCCATTGAAGCCGGCGGCGCGCAGCGCCAGCAAACCGTGCCGCTCGCCCGGCGTGACCAGCACGATACGCCGCGGGACTTTCTCGCCGATCGCTTTGATGGCGGCGGTTGCAGCGCCCGCCCCCAGCGCGTGATCGGCCAGCACTGCATCGAATGGCTGCGCGGGAATGGCCGCCGCGTCGGCGCGCGTCACCGTCGCGCCCCAGCGTGTCAACCGGCGTTCCAGCAGTCCGGCTTCGAGCGATTGCGGCATGATGAGAAGCACGCACTTGCCGTGCAGGTCGGGCGCGGCGAACGCGGGTTCGGCGCCGGTTCGCGGCAGCATGACCGAGACGCGGAAGGTCGAGCCCTCGCCCGGCTTGCTGTCCACCGCGATGCGGCCGTTCATGCGTTCGACAATGCGCCGTGAAATGGCGAGGCCGAGGCCGGAGCCGCCGAACTTGCGGCCGGCGCCGCCTTCGGCCTGCTCGAACTCAAGGAAGATGCGCGCCTGCTGCTCCGGCGCGATGCCGATACCGGTGTCGCGAACGTGGAACACGATCTCATCCGGCGTGTCGCCCGGTTCGACGGCGACGCTGACGCCGCCCGTTTCGGTGAACTTGATGGCGTTGCCGGCGAGGTTGAGCAGCACCTGACGCAGCCGCGTCGGATCGCCCATGACCCGCTCGGGCAGGCGCTCGTCGACGTCGGAGGCGATGTCGATGCCCTTGGCCTGCGCACGGGGCCCGAGCAGCTCGACGATCTCCTCGACGAGCGGCAGCAACGCGAACGGACGATGCTCGAGGTCGAGCTTGCCGGCTTCGATCTTGGAGAAGTCGAGGACGTCCTCGATCAGCGCGAGCAGCGCGTCGCCGGACGTTTTGGTGGCCTTGAGATAGGCGGTCTGCTCCGCCGTCAGCGGGGTGTCGAGCAGCAGCCCGGTCATGCCCAGGATGCCGTTCAGCGGTGTGCGGATCTCGTGCGACACCATCGCGAGGAAGCGCGACTTGGCGCGGTTCGCCGCCTCCGCGGCGTCGCGCGCCTCGGCCAGCGCGCGGCCGGTCTCGGTGCGTTCGGTGACGTCACGGCCGACGCTCTGCACTTCGCTGTGGCCGCCTGCCTGCATGAACACGACGGTGTCGCGCCAGGCAAGCCAGCGTGGGCCGCCGGAAGTCTCGATTTTCTGATCGTGCACGCGTGTGCCGTCGGGCAGCACGCTGATCTCGCCTTGCTCCAGAATGGTCAGCGTTGCCACGGTGCCGCGCAGCGCTTCGCGCGGTTGTCCCGCCAGCGCGCAGAATGCGTCGTTGGCGTAGGTGATGCGGCCTTCGTCGTCGCGGCGGACGATGAGATCGCCCTGCGCTTCGAGCAGGCTGGCGGCGCGAGCTTCGGCCTCCTTCAGTTCCCAGGTGAAGTCGGCCAGTTCCTCGCAGCGCACCTTGGCGGCGCGCAACTCGGCGCGCAGCCGGCTGTTGCGCGCCATCACGATCAGCATGATGCCGCACAACATGGAGAACAGGCCGGCGACACCGATCGCGAACGACGACGGGTCGTAGATCGTCTCATTGACCGAATAGAGATGCGAGAACAGCACCGACATGGTCGCCAGCGCGCCGAGCACGATGAACGACCAGCGCAGCACGGCGAGCAGCAGCCGGCGCCAGAAATGGAAGCGCGGGCGCGGTTGTCCATTGGCGGGACGAACCTGCATCTGACCCCTTCCCCACGGACGCGGTTGGCGCGCCCGGCGACCTGATTCTTCAACGTTTCTGAGGGGCAATATGGACGTGCAACCGTTGCGATCCGCTCACCCGGCAGGGTGAACGGCCGTCAAGGTTGATGCAACAGTTACCGATGCTCGGCGAGCTTGAGGCCCTGCTGCGTCTTCCAGAGCGCTGCCAGCAGCGCCGCGACGTCGCGGTGCGAGAACCGCACCGAATGCACGTAGACCCGATAGTCCGGCATGGTGTCGCCGGCGCCGAGGCTGACGGTGATGTCCGGCGTGCGCGTCTCGTCGTCGACCTTGATGACTTTAACCGCGCCGGCGACTTGCAGGCGTTGCCCGGGGTCGCACCGTAGTCGTCCACCAGCACGAAGTCGGCGATTTCCGGCCGGTCGACGAGCTGCATGCGCAGGTCGGGCCGCGGCGCGGCGTTGTCGATCTTGACCCGGATGTCGGGCGACGATGCCTTCTGTGAGAGCTTGAAGGTCGCGGACCCGCTGGCGAAGCAGAGCTCGTCCTCCGGCGCGAAGGTCGAGTGCGCCGCTGCCGGAACCGCGATCACGGCGAGCAGAATCAGCGATTTGCGCAGGCGGTCCATGCCCGGACGCTAGGCCGGTATGGTTAGCGGGAGCTTAACGCGTTGATTCTTGTGTAAGCATGATCTTTTTGTAAGCATGATCTTTTCCGAAAATCGGTTCCCACTTTTCGGGATCATGCGCTAGGCCGCGCGCCTGATCTCGTCGGTCAGCGCACGATAGGACAGCGCCTCGGCCAGATGCACGCGGCCGACCTTCTCGGCGCCGTCGAGGTCGGCCAGCGTGCGCGCGACGCGCAGCACGCGGTGATAGCCGCGCGCCGAAAGATGCATGGCGTCGGCGGCGTCACGCAGCAGCGAGACGCCGGCGCTGTCCGGCCGCGCCACCTCTTCCAGCATGGCGGCGGGTACCGCCGCATTGGTGTGCGGCGACGGCAATCCCATCGCGGCATAGCGCGCGGCCTGGATGGCGCGCGCCTGCGCGACGCGTGCGGCCACCTCCTTGCTGCCCTCCGCCGGCGGCGGAAGGATCAGGTCGGCGGCAGTGACCGCGGGCACTTCGATGTTGAGATCGATGCGGTCGAGCAAGGGACCGGACAGCCGCGTCTGATACTCGGCGGCGCAGCGCACGTTCGGGCCGCGCCGGCAGGTGAAGCCGGGATCGCTGGCGCGTCCGCAGCGGCAGGGGTTCATCGCCGCGACCAGCATGAAGCGCGCCGGATACGTGACGCGATGGTTGGCGCGGGAGATCGCGACCTCACCGGTTTCGAGCGGCTGGCGCAACGCGTCGAGCGCCTGCGGCTGGAACTCCGGCAGCTCGTCGAGGAATAGAACGCCGTGATGCGCGAGCGAAATCTCGCCGGGCTTGGCGCGCAATCCGCCACCGACCAGCGCCGGCATCGAGGCGGAGTGATGCGGCGTGCGGAACGGACGGCGGTTGGTCAGCGCGCCGTCGGCGATCTCGCCGGCCACCGAGGCGATCATCGAC
Organism: uncultured Alphaproteobacteria bacterium; assembly: GCA_963838595.1. GTDB lineage: Bacteria > Pseudomonadota > Alphaproteobacteria > Rhizobiales > Xanthobacteraceae > Z2-YC6860. The sequence goes on along the minus strand of CAWIRP010000016.1, from coordinate 50,401 downwards.
ACTTCGAGGAGCTCGGCCGGCGACAGCGTCGGCAGGATGGTCGGCAACCGCGCGGCGAGCATCGACTTGCCGGAGCCGGGCGGTCCGACCATCAGCAGATTGTGCCCGCCTGCGGCGGCGACTTCGAGCGCGCGCTTGGCGCTCTCCTGGCCCTTGATGTCGGCGAGGTCGAGCGCCGTGCCAGTGACTTCGCGGATCGCGGGCTTCGGCCGGATCAGCACCTGCGTGCCCTTGAAGTGATTGGCGAGCTGGATCAGTGAGCGCGCCGCGACGATCTCCATTTCGGGACTCGCCCACGCGGCTTCCGATCCGCAGGCGGCGGGACAGATCAATCCTTCGCTTCGCGAATTCGCGCCGATCGCTGCCGGCAGCACGCCGGCGACCGGCGCGATCGAGCCGTCGAGGCCGAGTTCCCCCAGCACGGTGAAACCGGCGAGCGCGTCCTGCGGGATGGCGCCGATCGCGGCCATCAGGCCGAGCGCGATCGGCAGGTCGTAGTGGCTGCCTTCCTTGGGCAGATCGGCGGGGGCGAGGTTGATGGTGATGCGGCGGGCGGGCAGCGCGAGCCCGGAGGCGACCAGTGCGGCGCGCACCCTTTCGCGGGCTTCGGACACCGCCTTGTCAGGCAGGCCGACGACGTTGAACGCAGGCAATCCTGGTGCGACCTGGACCTGAACGTCGACGGCGCGGGCCTCGATGCCCTCGAACGCCACCGTGCTGACCCGCTGGACCATGGCCGCCCCTCAACCGGGGATAAGCCTAGCGGAACTCTGTTCTTGCGACAAGAACATTTGCAGAACAAAAAGATTCAAATACACTGGCGCGAGCCAATTTGGTCGGGGACGTCCTGTTGGAGAATTCCGATGATCGATCTCAAGGCTATCGAAACCGAACTGCACCATGCCCGTTTGGCGCGTATTGAGGCCGAGACGGCCTCGACCGACGTGGAGGACCTGATCTGGCAGGTCCAGCATTTCGAGCCGGGCCGCGGGCGGCTGTGCTTCTTCATCCACGGTCCGGACGCCGAGACGCAGGCGCCGCGCGCGAACTGAGCCTATCGGCCAGCGGCTGACGGCTCGGCCGTTGGCCGACGCACCCCGAACGGCAGGCCGCCGGGCGGCAGCGCGCCGGTGGTGATGCGCTCGATCATCATGCGGCCGACCTCCACGGTGAAGTGGCTGTGGTCCGCCCACAGGTCGTGCCGGTCGCTCAGCCACGCCGGGCCGCCGAAGTCCCATAGCGGCGTGATGCGGCTGACGTCGGCCACCGCGACGGCGATATCCCTGGCGTCGACGTAGGACAGCGTGATGCGATGAAGCGGCGACGTGGCGACGATCAGATTGACGCCGTTGTCGCGGCACAGCTCGGCGAAGCGGCGGATCAAGGTGAGCTGGCGCTGATAGTCGGGCCGCGCCGTGACTCGCATCGGCTCCTTGGGTAGCGGGAGCGGCGCGGGTCCGAGCGTGGCGACACGAACGCGCGGCATCGGCGGCTCGGCGACAACGGGCTCGTCGAGGACAGCGCCCTTGGGCAGCGAAGCGCGCCGCACATCGTCGCGCCAGGCGCGAAACTGGATCGCGGTGAGATAGCGGACCCAGAACCGCACCGGGTCTTCGCCGGTCAGATCGGGATGCAACTGGGTCTGCGGGTTGCGGTTGGTGGTTGGCCGCTCGCCGAGCAGATCGACGTCGAGCAGCAGGAACACCTGCTTGAGATGCTCGCCGCGTGCCGCCTTGTCGCGGATCGCGCGCTCCAGCACCGGCAGATGATCGGTGATCATGCCGGCGCCGACGGTGAAGTCGGCGTAGCGCGCGCCGCCGGTGCGCGCGGACAACAGGTCGAGCGGGATGCCGCTGCCGCGCGAGGACGCGAACATCAGGCCGCCGATCTGCGGCTCGGCATTGCGGTAGGCGAGATACTGCGCGTAGCGGAGATTCTCGTTGCGCTTGTTGGGGAACAGCTCGAAGCCGAACATGCGCTGCGGGTCGATCAGCACGTTGGCGGCGACGACCACGGTGAACAGCGCGAAGCTCACCGCGATCAGCGTCAGCGCGTAGAATTTTGATGTCAGCCGCATGCCGGTCTCAGAACTGGTAGTAGAGGAATTCGCTGACGCGATTGATCTGGTAGAACACGCCGACGAACAGCGCGAGCGCCAGCACCAGCCAGGCCGCCGACGGCCGCCACGCGTATTCGCCGACCGGGCGGCGCCACGCGCTGTGCGGCTCGCCTTCGCGGTAATTCATCCATTCGATGGTTTCGGGCAACAGCAAGGCGACCGCCAGCGCGCCGAGCGTCCAGACGCTGCCGACCATCGACCACGTGCTGCCGAACACGTGACGGATGAAATCCTCGGAAAGGTAGCCGCGCCGGATGCCCCAGACATCCCACTGCAAGGTCACGGCGGCCGCCGGCGCCGCGGTGTCGATGCCGGCCATGTTTTTGAGAAGCAGGATGGCCGACGGCATGTCGGCGGCGCGGAAGAACACCATGCCGATGGCGAAGGCAATGAATGTCGCGAGCCACGAGAAGAACGTCTTGATGCGGGTCGGTTGCGCCGGGCCGCGCCACTGCCGCCATCGATGATTGATGGCGAGCAGCACGCCGTTCCAGGCGCCCCATGCGATGAAGGTCCAGCCGGCGCCGTGCCAGAGCCCGCCGATGGTCATGGTGGCGACCAGGTTCACCGCGGTGCGCGACGGGCCGCGGCGGCTGCCGCCGAGCGGGACATAAACGAAATCGCGCAGGAAGCGCGACAGCGAAACGTGCCAGCGCCGCCAGAAATCGACGATGCTGGTGGCGCGGAACGGCGCGGCGAAGTTGATCGGCAGGCGCAGGTTGAACAGCAAGCCAAGCCCGATCGCCATTTCGGAATAGCCGGAGAAATCGAAATAGAGCTGGCCGGAATAGGCCAGCGCGCCGCCCCACGCCGCGGCGGCGGTGACGGCTTCGCCGCGCGCAGCCGCATCGAACACCGGCGCGACAAACTCGCCGAGCGGATCGGCGATCAGCATTTTCTTGGCAAGGCCGAACAGAAAAATGGTCAGGCCAAGCGCGACGTTGTTCCAGTCGACGCGGTAACGCGAAGGTTCCGCTATCTGCGGGCCAAGCTCGGTCCAGCGCACGATCGGGCCGGCGATCAGGTGCGGAAAGAACGCGACGAACATCGAATACTGGTCGAACCGCCCAACCTCGCGGCGCCGGAATACGTCGACCAGGAAGGCGATCTGCACGAAGGTGGTGAACGACAGCGCGAGCGGCACCTTGGGCGCGCCGGCCGGCACGCCGGTGACGATCGAGAGCAGGAACTCGGCGTATTTGAAATAGATCAGCACCGCCATGTTGGCGCAGATGCCGAGGATCAGCAGCCGCCTTGCGGCGAGCGGCTCCGATCGCACGATCCACGATGCGAGCGCGAAGTTCAGCAGGATCGAGAGCACCGGCAGCAGCACGAATGGCGGCCGCCACCACAAATAAAAGATCAGCGACGTGATCGTTGTCGTGATGCAAGCGGCCGCGATGCTGTGTCGCGCCAGCAGGAAATGCAGCAGCACCGCCGCGGGCAGGAATACGAAAATGAATTCTGGCGAGTTAAAAAGCATCGCAGGCTAGCGTTTGCTCGCCCGCTTCTTCTCGATGACGTCCCACGTGGCTGCCGCGACGTCCGGGCCGCCGAGGTTCCTGATCGCGCGGATCCCGGTCGGCGAGGTGACGTTGATCTCGGTGAGCAGGCCGTCGATCACGTCGATGCCGACCAGGATGAGACCGCGCTCGCGCAGCACGGGCCCGATCGTCGCGCAGATTTCGCGCTCGCGCGGCGTCAGGTCGGTTTCCTTCGGCGATCCGCCGCGCACCATGTTGGAGCGCAAGATCGTCGGCGGCCGGCACGCGGTTCACCGCGCCGGCGAACTCGCCGTCGACCAGCATGATGCGCTTGTCGCCTTTCGCCACCGCGGGGAGGAATTTCTGGATCACCCACGGCTCGCGGAACGTCGCGCTGAACATGTCGTAGAGCGAGCCGAAGTTGAGGTCGTCTTTGGTGAGGCGGAACACCGCGCCGCCACCGTGGCCGTAAAGCGGCTTCATGACGATGTCGCCGTGCTCGGCGCGGAACGCCTTGATCTCGGCAAGGTCGCGGCTGATCAGCGTCGGCGGCATCAGCGCCGGAAACTGCATCACGAGCATCTTCTCCGGCGCGTTGCGCACCGACGCCGGGTCGTTGACCACCAGTGTCTTGGGATGGATGTGTTCCAGCAGGTGGGTCGCCGTAACGTAGGAAAGATCGAACGGCGGATCCTGCCGCATCAGGATCACGTCGAAGCTCGACAGCTCGGTGCGCTTGGCTTCGCCCAGGGTGAAGTGATTGCCCGGCTCGTCCCGCACTTGGAGCGGCTGCACGCCGGCGAACACCCGGCCCTGCACCATGGCCAGCCGATCGGGGGTGTAATAGTGCACCGAATGGCCGCGCTTCTGCGCTTCCAGCAGCAGGGCAAAGGTCGAATCGCCGCGGATGTTGATCCGCTCGATCGGGTCCATCTGAACCGCGACGGTCAGGGCCATGAAACGTCTCTGAATCCGGAGAAACAGCGCAAACGAGTGGTTAACATCTTACCGCCAATCTAGCCGCTAATCTGCGCGGTGATTTGAATGGCTATTTTGCCAAGATTATCAATTGCCACAAAGCTTTACGCGATCCTTGCGCTGCTTGCCACCGTGACCGTCGCGCTGGCCGCGGTGGCGGTCATCAATGCGCGCCACCACAACGCCCTGACCCAGGAATTCGAATCGGCGTCCCAGGGCGCCAAGCATGTCGAGCGCCTCAATGGTCTCATCTACGCGGTGACGATGGAATCGCGCGGCATCTACATGTCGGCGGACGCCAGTGCAGCCAGCCAGTTCATCTATGGGCTGCGCAGCCAAAACGAGGGCATCGGCGACATCGTTGCGGCATGGCGGCGGGTTGTGCTGCCGCAGGACGCCGAAGATTTCGAGACTACGGCCGCGCGGGTCAAGGATTTCCAGGAGTTTCGCCGCGAGCTGGCACGCCTTGCCATGGAGCGCGGCCCGGCCGCTGCCCGCGAATGGGGCGACAACGAAGCCAATCGCATTGTGCGCTCCGGTTTGAACGCGGATCTCGAAGCGTTCGTTCAGGTCTACTCGCACCGCGCCACGCACGCCTACGCCAAGATCGACCGCGGCATTGCATCGACGGCATTGATCATGTCCGTGCTCAGCGCGATTGCCGTGCTCCTGGCCGCGGCGGGCGCATTCATCATCTGGCGCAACGTCGCGCGCCCGCTGAAGGAGATCACCCGCGTCACCGAGATCGTCGCCGAAGGCACCGCCACCGCCATTCCCTACGGCGCGCGCCGCGACGAGATCGGCGCGCTGGCGCGTTCGATCGCGGTGTTCCAGCACGCCATGCATCACAACAAGGAGCTGAGCGACAAGGTGCTCGGCGACGCCGAGGCGCGCACGCGCCGCCAGGAAAAGATCGCGGCCGAGATCGAGCGGTTCTCCGCCGAGGTCGAAACCGGCATTGCCGAGCTTGGACAAATCTGCGATCAGATGCTCGACGCGTCGACCGATCTAGCCGGCGCCGCCGATCGTGCGACGCAGCGCACCGCAGCCGCCACAACCGCTTCGGCGGAAGCATCGGACAACGTGCGCGACATCGCGTCGGCCGCCGACGAGCTGGCTGCCTCCGTCATGGAGATCGATCGTCAGGTCGGGCAGTCAAATGTGGTCGCCGAGAAGGCGGTGATCGAGGCGGAACGCACGAACGCCGCAGTGAAAGAGCTCGACGAAGCCGCCAAGCGGATCGGCGACGTCGTGCAGCTCATCACCGACATCGCCGAGCAGACCAATCTGCTGGCGCTCAACGCCACCATCGAAGCGGCGCGCGCCGGCGAGGCCGGGCGCGGCTTTGCCGTGGTCGCGGGCGAGGTCAAGGCGCTGGCAGGGCAGACGGCCAAGGCCACCGAGGACATCGCCGCGCAGATCGCCGGCATGCAGCACGCGACGGAAAGCTCGATCGCGGCGATCGGCGCGATCGAGCGCACCATCCGTGACATCGGGTCGATCAGCGGCGCCATCGCGGCGGCGGTGACCGAGCAGGGCGCCGCGACGCAGGAAATCGCGCGCAGCGTCGAGATCGCGGCCAAGCGGACGAACGAAACCGCGGAAGAGGTCGGCCGGGTCGGCGACGCGACGGAAAACACCCGCACCAGCGTCACCACGGTGAAGTCGGTTGCCGACGAGCTTGGCGCGGTGGCGGGCCGCATCCGCGGTCAGGTCGACGCATTCTTCGAGCGGCTGAAGGCGGCTTAACTCCGCCCTCGTGTCCGGCACATAAAGTTCTCAAGTCGCATCGAACGCCGCCGGGATGTGACGCGGCATTTTGCCCGGCGCCACCAGCACGGCATCGAACCGCATTTCCCTCATCACGTCGTCGGGATGCTGCGAGAGCCAGAACTCGGCCGCGGCAACGATGCGCTGCTTGTTGCGGTCGCTGACGGCTTCCGCCGCTTCATCGAGCGTGTTGCGCGCCTTCACCTCGACGAACACCAGCGTGTTGCGCCGGCCAGCCACGATATCGATCTCGCCGACCGGCGTGCGGAAGCGCCGCGCCAGGATGCGATAGCCCTTGGCGAGCATGAACGCGGCGGCGCGGCTCTCCGCCGAAAGCCCGACTCGGAATGCCGCCACGCGCTCGGGCCGTCGGCTTCGGGTCTTCGGGATGACTTCGGACGGTCACTTTTCCGCGCCATCGCTCGTCTTCCTCCGGTGAGCGCGAGCGCGCGGGCATAGATTTCGCGGCGCGGCCGGCCCGTGGCGCTCGCCACCTCGCTCACCGCATCCTTCACCGAAGCGCGGTCGAGCGCGTTGCGCAGCAGGGCGTCGATTTCACCTTCATCGAGCGCCGCTTCATTCTCCGACGGCGGCGCGATGACGATGACGATTTCGCCGCGCGTCTCCGCGCCGTCCGCATAAGCTTGCGCCAGCTCCGCGAGTTTGCCGCGGCGCACCTCCTCGTGCAGCTTGGTGAGCTCGCGGCAGACGGCGGCCTCGCGTCCGCCCAATGCGGTGGCAAGATCGGCCAGCGCGGCGGGCAAGCCGCGGCCCGCTCTCGAACAGGATCAATGTCGCCGGAATGCGCGCGAGTTCGCTGACGCGGCTTTTGCGCTGGCCCGGTTTCGCCGGCAGGAAACCCTCGAAGAAGAACCGGTCGGTCGGCAGTCCTGCCGAGGCGAGCGCCGCCAAGGTGGCCGACGCGCCGGGCAGCGCCGTCACGGCATGGCCGGCATCGTGCGCCGCCCGCACCAGCTTGAAGCCCGGGTCGGACACCAGCGGCGTGCCGGCGTCCGACACCAGCGCCACGCTGTCGCCGGCGGCGAGCCGGGCCAGCAGCTTCGGCCGGGCGGCTGCGGCATTGTGCTCGTGGTAAGGCGTGAGCGGGGTGGCGATACCGTAGTGGTCGAGCAAACGGCGGGTCACCCGGGTGTCCTCGCAGGCGATCAGGTCCGCCGCGGCCAGGGTCTCGAGCGCCCGCAGGGTGACGTCGCGCAGGTTTCCGATCGGGGTGGCGACGAGATGCAGGCCGGCGGCCAGCCGCGGGGCCTCGACCGGATGACCGGCCAGCAGGTAGGTCTTGGTCCGCGCTTGGGTGCTTTCCGCCTGCATTTGGCCGCCATTTTAGCTCCGAGTGGGCTAACAGTCATGGCGTGGAGGAGTTTGTTATCCTTTCCAATTGGTTAACGATTCACTGGGTATCCCGTCGCGAAGGCGGAGCGGCGCGCCTGCTGGCGGCGCCGAGGAAGGCATGATCCGGGGACTCAAGGCCGAACGGTCGGAAGCGCGCTTTTCGCGCGTACGGCGCGGCGTTGTGTTCGGGGGGCTGTCCGCGTTGCTCGCCGGCTGCACCACGCCGGACCTCTTCAACTCGCAGCCAGGCGGCGCGGTACAGCCGTCAACCGCGATCGGCACCGGCCAGGTCAAGGTCGCGCTGATCCTGCCGCTGTCGGCCGGCGGCAACGCCGGCATCGCGGCGCTGTCGATGAAGAACGCCGCCGAGATGGCGCTCGCCGAGTTCAACGCCCGAACATCCAACTGCTCGTGAAGGACGACGGCGGCACACCCAACGGCGCTTCGCAGGCGGCGCAGCAGGCGATGAGCGAAGGCGCCGAGCTCATCGTCGGCCCGCTGTTCGCGCAGTCGGTCCAGGCGGTCGGGCAGGCGGCGCGGGCCCGCGGCGTGCCGGTGATCGCGTTCTCCACCGACGTGAGCGTCGCCTCGCGCGGCACCTACCTGCTCAGTTTCCTGCCGGAGTCCGACGTCGATCGCATCGTCGATTTCGCGGTGGCGAACGGCAAGCGCTCGTTCGCCGCGATGGTGCCGGAGAATGCCTACGGCACGGTGGTCGAGGCGGCGCTCCAGCAGACCGTGGCCCGCAAAGGCGGGCGCATCGTCGCGCTGGAGCGCTACCAGCTCGCCTCGACGCAATTGTCCGCGCAGGCGACCATCGTCGCGCAGTCGGCACAGAGCGCGGACGCGATCTTCATTCCCGACGGTTCGGACGCGGTGCCCCAGGTGGTGAGCGCCCTGGGCGCCGCCGGTGTCCAGACCAAAAGCATCCAGTTGCTCGGCACCGGTCTGTGGGACGATCCGCGCATCTTCAGCGATACCAGACTGCACGGCGCGTGGTACGCCGCGCCGGACTCCGCCGGCTTCCGCAATTTCTCGGCGCGCTATCGCACCCGGTTCGGCCAGGATCCGGTGCGCACCGCGACGCTGGCCTACGACGCGGTCGCGCTGGTGGCGGCGCTGGTGAAGACGCAGGGCGCGCAGCGCTTCGCCGAGCAGGTGCTGACCAATCCGTCCGGCTTCGCCGGCATCGACGGCCTGTTCCGCTTCCGCACCGACGGCACCAACGAGCGCGGGCTCGCGGTGCTGCGCGTCGGCCCGACCGGCGGACAGACCGTCAGCCCGCCGCCGCGCGCGTTCGGCGGCTCGGGGATTTAGCGGACGCCGGCCTGCGCCGCGCGCAGATAGCTGTCGTCCACGATCTTCTTCACATCGAACTTGAGGTCCGCCGGCATCGTGCCGTCGGCCTGCATGTTCTCGTACATTTTCACGAAACCGAGCTCGGACCAGTTGAGCTGCGGATCGAGAATGCCGAGCCGCACCGCCTCGGAGATTGCGCGCGCCGCCAGCGGCTCGGGCGTCTTGAGCACCTGCGCCGCGATCTTGGCGGCCTCGTCGGGATTGGCGAAGATGAACTGCTGGCCGCGCAGCAGCGCGCGCACGAAACCGGTGACGACTTTCGGATTGCGGCGCGCCCATTCGCCGTCGGTGTTGACCGTGGTGAACTGCCAGTCCGGCTCGTACTTGCCGGCCCAGCCGAGATTGTTGAAGCCGAGCGCCTCGGCCTCGTAGTTGAGCGGCATCGGCTGCATGCCGGCGTCGATCTTGCCGTCCTTGAGCAGCGTGTGACGTGCCGGCGCGCCGCCGACCGAGGTAATATTCAGGTCAGCTCGCGTGAGCCCTTCCGCGCGCGCCATCTTGATCAGCAGCTTGCTGCTGCCCTCGGTGAGCGACAGCGCGCCGATGTTGGCGCCCTTGAGATCGGCGAAGGTCTTGATGCCGGGCTTGGCGATCAGGAACAGCGGCGGCTTGCGCACGATGCCGGCGACGATGCGCTGCGGTCCGCCCTTCATGGCGTCGATGATGCTGGCGTCCGGGCCGACGATCGAGAATTGCGACGCGCCGGACATCAGCCGCGCGGTGATTTCCTTGCCGCTGCCGACGACCTCGAGCGTCGCCTCGATGTTCTCGTCCTTGAAGTAGCCCTTGTGCTCGGCGACCCAGAACGGAATGGCGAAGATCACCCGCGACGGCGTTGCGACATGAATCTTGTCGGCGGCGTGTGACACGTTGGATATCGCGAGCAGCGCGGCGAGCGCGCCGAGCCAATACGCCCTCTTCATGGTCGCCTCCCTGATTCCGCGCATGATCTTCTTCGGGATCATGCTCGAGGCGGCTATGCTGCCAGATCGGCCACCACCGCGTCGAGCACCGGGAAGCCGGCCTTGGTCACGCGCAGGAAGCCGTGCGCCGTCGCTCTCGATCAGGCCGTGCGAGGCGAGCTCCTTGATCCGCATGGGATCGAGCGGCTTGCCCGCCACCGCGGCGTAGCGCGCCGGATCGATGCCTTCGGCGAGACGCAGCCCCATCAGCAGGAACTCGTCGGCACGCTCCTCGCGGCTGAGCAGGTCGTCGGTGACGACGCCGTGGCCGAGCGATTCGACGCGCATCAGCCACGATTCCGGACGCTTCTCGGTTGCGAGGGCGCGGCGATAGCCGTCGATGTCGAGCCGGCCGTGCGCGCCGGGGCCGATGCCGGCGTATTCGTGCGCGCGCCAATAGACCAGGTTGTGCCGGCACTCGGCGCCGGGCCGCGCGTGATTGGAGATTTCGTAGGCGGGCAGGTCGGCGCGCTCGCAGATTTCCTGCGTGGTGTCGTAGAGCGCGCGGGCGGTGTCGTCGTCCGGGATGACCAGCTTGCCGGCGGCGTGCAGCGTGTGGAACGGCGTCTCCGGCTCGATGGTGAGCTGATAGAGCGAAAGATGCTCGGCCGCTTCCGCGATCGCCTGCTTGAGCTCGTCCGCCCACATCGCGGGCGTCTGCTCCGGCCGCGCGTAGATCAGGTCGAACGAGTAGCGGTCGAACACCGAGCGCGCGATGGCGACCGCATCGAGCGCCTCGCGCGCGCGTGTGCAGTCGGCCGAGCGCCTTGAGCGAGCGCATCGTCGAGCGACTGCACGCCGAGCGAAACGCGGTTGACGCCGGCCGCGCGGTAGCCCTTGAAGCGCGTCGCCTCGACGCTGGTCGGATTGGCTTCGAGCGTCACCTCGGCGTCGGGCGCGACGGTCCAGTGCTTGCCGACCGCGTCGAGGATCGCGCCCACGGTCGAGGGCTGCATCAGCGACGGCGTGCCGCCGCCGAAGAAGATGGTCGAGACGGTGCGGCCGGGCGCGCGCGCCGCGGTCGCGGCGATTTCGGTCTCGAACGCGCGCACGAAGCGCGCCTCGTCGATCGCGGCGTGGCGCACATGGCTGTTGAAGTCGCAGTACGGGCACTTCGACAGGCAGAACGGCCAGTGCAGATAGACGCCGAACGGCTCGTTGGGATCAGCGCCGCTCAAGACAGGCCTCCGCCAGCTTGAGGAAGGCGCGGGCGCGGTGCGACAGCCCTTTGCCGCGCGGCGGCAGGCCGTGCTTGTCCTCGCTCGACATCTCGCCGAACGTCTGCGTCTGTCCGTCGGGCAGGAACATCGGGTCGTAGCCGAAGCCCTTGGTGCCGCGCGGCGGCCAGACCAGCGTGCCGTGGACCTTCGCCTCGAACTCCTCGAGATGTCCGTCGGGCCAGGCGACGCACAGCGCCGAGACGAAATGCGCGCGGCGGCGCTCCGGCGCCTTGGCGCCTTTCTCCATCAGCTTGGTCTGGACCTCGTTCATCGCGAAACGAAAATCCTTGTCCGGTCCGGCCCAGCGCGCCGAGTAGATGCCGGGCTCGCCGTTGAGCGCGTCGACCGCGAGACCCGAATCGTCGGCGAATGATGCCATGCCTGACGCCTTGGCGGCGGCCTCGGCCTTGATCCGCGCGTTGGCGCGGAACGTGGTTCCGGTTTCGTCGGGTTCCGGCAGTCCCAGTTCGCCGGCGGATACCGCGTCGACTCCATAGAGCGCGAGCAGATCGCGCATTTCAACCAGCTTGCCCGGATTGTGGGTCGCGATCACCAGCCGATCCGTGATCTTGCGGTGCGACAACTCACATCACCGCCAGTTTCTGCAGGTCGACCAGCTTGGCGACGCCCTTGCGGGCCAGCGCGAGCAGCGCCAGCAATTGCTCCTCGCTGAACGGGTCCTTCTCGGCGGTGCCTTGCACCTCGACGATATTCCCGTTGCCGGTCATGACGAAATTGGCGTCGGTCTCGGCCTGCGAAGTCCTCGGCGTAATCGAGATCGAGCACCGCGACGTGGTTGAAGATGCCGCAGGAGATCGCCGCGATATGATCGCGCAGCGGATCGGTCTTGATCATCTCGCGGGTGCGCATCCAGTTGAGGCAGTCGCGCAGCGCGACCCATGCGCCGGTGATCGAGGCGGTGCGGGTGCCGCCGTCGGCCTGGATGACGTCGCAGTCGACGGTGATCTGCCGCTCGCCGAGCGCCGGCAGGTCGAGCACGGAGCGCAGGCTGCGTCCGATCAGCCGCTGGATCTCGATGGTGCGGCCGCCCTGCTTGCCGGCCGACGCCTCGCGGCGGGTGCGCTCATGGGTGGCGCGCGGCAGCATGCCGTATTCGGCGGTGATCCAGCCGCGGCCCTGGCCCTTGAGCCACGGCGGCAGCCGTTCTTCCAGGGTGGCGGTCACCAGCACATGGGTGTCGCCGAACTTCACGAAGCAGGAGCCTTCGGCGTATTTCACCACGCCGCGCTCCAGCGACACGGCGCGCAATTCGTCGGGTTGGCGTTTGCTCGGTCGCAAGCGTCAGGTCTCCCAAGGGGCGCGGCTTGCGCCTGGCTGGCACGCTTTTAGGTGGCGCGGCGGAGACCGACAAGGGGCGCGACGCGATCTATTCCGGCTGGATGCCCGCGTCCTTGATCATCTTGGTCCATTTACCGAGCTGGACCTTGTTGTGCTCGTTCAGCTCTTCGACCGAGGAGGAGAAGGCTTCGAAGCCCAGAACCGCGATCTTCTGCTTGGTTTCCGGGTTGTCGATGATCTTGCGCAGTTCCGTGTTGAGCTTCTGCACGATCTCTGGCGGCGTCTTGGCCGGCGCGAACAGGCCCGCCCAGGAGTCCATATCGAAGCCCTTGACGCCCGCCTCGTTGAGCGTCGGCAGTTCCGGGAACAGCGTGCTGCGCTGCATCCGCGTCGTGGCGAGAGGGCGCAGAGCCCCGCTCTTCAGGTGCGGACCGGCAATGGTGATGTCGGTGAACATCATCGACACGCGTCCGGCGAGCAGGTCGGTGATGGCCGGCGGCGCGGTGCGATAGGGCACATGCGTTATGTCGATGCCGGCCCAGGACTTGAACGTCTCGCCGGCCACCACGCCGGACGAATTGCCGCTCGCGAACGTCAGCTTGCCGGGATTGGCTTTTGCGTAGGCGATCAGCTCCGGCAGCGTCTTGGCCGGCACGTCCGGGTGCACGGCCAGCACGAACACATAGCTGCCGACCCGCGACAGCCCGACGAAATCGTTGATCGGATCGTAGGAGATCGTCTTGTTGAGGCTCGGCGCGGCGTTCAGAGGGCTGTTGGTCGCCATCAGCAGCGTGTAGCCGTCCGGCGCGGCGCGGGCGACCTGCGCTCCGGCGATCGCACCGTTCGCTCCGGCCTTGTTCTCGACCACGATGCTGGCGTTGAGCGCGACGCCGAGCTGCTGCACCACGATGCGGCAGACGGTGTCGGTGGCGCTGCCGGCGCCGAACGGCACGATGACGGTGATCGGCCGGTTCGGATAGCTCTGCGCGTGAACCTGCGATGCGAATATGTACGCCGCATAGCGTCGCGGCAGCGACGATCGCCTGAGACAGCCGTTTCATATTGTCCTCTGACTGCTGTGAGTGCGCTACTGCGGCTCGATGCCCGCTTCCTTGATCATGCGTGACCATTTCACGAGCTGTTCCTTGACGAACGTGTCGAGCTCGTCGGTCGAGCTTGAGAACGCCTCGAAGCCGGTGGCGGCGATCTTCGTCTTCACCTCGGGATCGTCGATGATCTTGCGCAACTCGCTGTTGAGCTTTGCCACCACGGCCGGCGGCGTCTTGGCCGGCGCGAACAGGCCGGCCCAGGAATCCATGTCGAAGCCTTTGACGCCGGATTCGTCGAGCGTCGGCAGCTCCGGCACCAGCGCGCTGCGCTTGAGCCGCGTCGTCGCGAGGCCGCGCAGCGCGCCCGACTTGTGGTGGGGCCAGCCGGTCGACATGTCGGTGAACAGCATCGTGACGCGGCCGCCGAGCACGTCCTGCACCGCGGGCGGCGCGCTCTTGTAGGGCACGTGGACCATGTCGATCCCGGCCCAGCGCTTGAAAGTCTCGCCTGCCAGCACCGCGGAGGCGTTGCCGCTCGCGAACGACAGCTTGCCTGGATTGGCCTTGGCGTAGGCGATCAGCTCCGGCACTGACTTCGCCGGTGTGTCGGGATGAACGAGCAGCAGTTGCGTGAAGCTGCCGACGCGCGAGAGCGAGGTGAAATCCTTCACCGGATCGTAGCTGATGCTCTTTTTCAGGAAGGGCGCGGCGGAATGCGACGTGTTGGTGCCGAGCATGATCGTGTGTCCGTCCGGCTCCGCGCGCGCAACCGCCACTGCCGCGATCGTACCGTTGGCGCCCGCCTTGTTCTCGACGATGACGCTCTGGTTCAGCGCAGTGGAGAGCCGCTGTCCAATGATGCGAGCGATCAGGTCGCTGCCGCTGCCAGGCCCGAACGCAACGACGATGGTGATCGGCTTGGACGGAAAATTCTGCGCCTGGGCCGAAACGGCCGACAGCACGATGCCGAACACGGCGAGAATGCGAAGCACATTCCTCACGTCATTCCTCCCTGACATTGATCCTTGCAAGTCTATTCGCTTGACCTGTTGGCGGGGAGCATAACAGGATTTGCGCCATGAACAGCGCCATCCCCGGCTGTCCCGGACCGCTCGAGCCGCGCCGCCCGAAAAACCCGCCGCCGCCCAAGTCCTGCGACACCCATGCCCATGTGTTCGGTCCGTCGGACCGCTTTCCTTACGCGGCGGACCGCAGCTACACGCCGCCGGATCAGCCGCTTGCGCAATATCTCGACATGCTCGACACGCTCGGCTTCGAGCGCGGTGTGCTGGTGCAGGGCAGCGCGCACGGCCAGGACAATTCGGCGATGCTCGATGCGCTGGAGCGCACACCCACGCGGTTGCGCGGCGTTGCGGTGGCGGACGAAAGCATCTCGCCGGCTGAACTGAAGCGCTGGGACAAGCTCGGGGTGAAGGCGCTGCGCTTCAATCATTTCTTCCGCGGCGGGCAGTTGCACTACCGCGGCGGCGTCACGCTGGAGACGGCGAAGAAGCTCGGTCCCGTGATGAAGGACCTCGGCTGGCACCTGCAGCTCTGGATCGACTGCAAGGATATGCCGGAGACAATCCCGATCCTCGATGCAGATCGGCCTGCCGGTGCTGATCGATCACATGGGCCGCACCGATGCGCGGGCCGGCACCGGCACGCCGGGCTTCCAGAGCTTGCTGCGCTACGTCGGCGAGGGGCGCGGCTGGGTGAAGGTGTCGGGCGCGCACCGGCTGAGCAACAACGCGCCGGACTATCCGGAGGCACGGCCGTTCCACGAAGCGCTGGTGCGGGCCAATCCCGACAACATCGTGTGGGGCAGCGACTGGCCGCATCCGCGCATCGAGGGCGAGATGCCGAACGCCGGGCATCTGTTCGAGCTGTTCCACGACTGGACGCCGGATGCCGAGGTGCGGCGCAAAATCCTGGTCGACAATCCGGCCAGGCTTTACGGATTTCCGCGTTAGGCCGT
Source organism: uncultured Alphaproteobacteria bacterium (assembly GCA_963838595.1). Classification (GTDB taxonomy): domain Bacteria; phylum Pseudomonadota; class Alphaproteobacteria; order Rhizobiales; family Xanthobacteraceae; genus Z2-YC6860. The sequence continues at coordinate 34,830 of CAWIRP010000016.1, read as the reverse complement.
TCGACGCAGCGACATCCATTCCCACGCTACGACGACGATCAGCACTGCGGTCGCGAGCGCCGACAACAGCAACGGCGGCGCAACGATGGCGGCGGGGATCAGCAGCGCCAGCAACCCGAGGCCGACGATGTGCGAGAGCGGGAAATGCGGCGCCGAGAGGCGTTTGAACAGCATGTTTCCGAACAGATAGAGCGCCGGGCCGCCGATGATGACGGCAGCGGTCTTCACATCGGTGTGGCCGCCGGGATGGTGCAGCACCAGTTCGTCGCCGACCGCAGCGACGATGATGCCGGCGACGATCAGGATGTGCAGATAGGTGTAGCCGTTGCGCGCGATGCGGCCTGGATCGTCGGAGGCCGCCGCGAGCTTGCTGCTGCGCTCGGCGCCGATGTTGAAATAGACCATCCACATCGCGACGCTGCCGAGGAAGGCGACGGCGAAGGCCGCGACGCTCGCGGCGTTCCAGGTCAGGCCGGCGAAGGTCTGCCCGGTGATCAGGACCGACTCGCCGAGCGCGATGATGATGAACAGGCCGCAGCGCTCCGCCATGTGGGCGCCTTCGATGTGCCAGTCGGCGGTGCTGGAACGGCCGAGCACCGGCACCCAGAAGCCCGACGATCGGCGCGACCGTCTCGATGCCGACCGCAAGCGCCCACAGCGCCATGCGCAGCGGATCCGTCGGCCAGCGCGCCGGCAGCCAGAACGGCGCCACGCGATGTGCCAGATCGAGATGCGGACGAAGTTGCGGTGGTTGCCGGCGTCGTGGTTGTGCAGCGCCCACAGCATGAACATGTCGCGCAGCGCTTGCATGGCGATGTAGGCGACCGCAAACGCCAGCGCGCGCTCGCCGAACGCTTTCGGGATCGACGCGGACAGCACCAGGCCCGCGAGCATGAGCACGAACAGCATCACGCGGACCGCGGGCTTGTCGGGATCGAGCCAGTTGGTGATCCACGCCGTGTCGATCCAGGTCCACCACACCGCCAGCAGCAGGATCGCGGTCTGCAGCGCGCCGAGCGGCGTGAGATGCTCGAGCAGGCCGTGCGAAAGCTGCGTCACGGCGAACACGAACACCAGGTCGAAGAACAATTCGACGAAGGTGACGCGATGGTGCTCGTGGCCGTGACGGGTCCGCAGGTGGCTGGTGCGTGCGGAGATCATTTCGGCGAGCGATCAGAATGAAATCATGTCGAGCCGGGTCAGAGTCACCTGGTTGCTGATCCGAGCGGCGGTTGCGAGGTGCCAGGCGGTGTAGGCTTCGGGAAACACGTCGTCGGCCGACATGGCGTCGACCGGCACGATCACCTTGAAGCCCTTGAGCGCGGCGGTCGCGCCGGTGTGCAGCACCGAGGTCTGCGCCTGCGTGCCCATCGCGATCACCGTGGTGATGTTCTTGTCCTTGAGCGTCTTTTCAAGATCGCTGTTGATGAACTTGTCCGGGCCGAGCGGCGGCAGAACCTGCTCGCCGGCGGCGGGGGTAAGCTCCTTCACGATATCGCCGGGCACCGATTTGGGCACCGCGACGCTGTAGATGATCAGCGTGCCCTTGGCGCGGGCCTCGTTCACCAGCTTGACCACCTTCGGCACCGACACGGCGCAGCGCGGCCGCCGCTCCTGGCTGCAGGTCTGGTTGGTGAAATCCATCACGAGGAGGGCGGTCTCGCCCGGCACGATCTTGGCCGGCTTGAGCGCGGGCGCCGGAGGCAGCTTCGCCGAGGCCCATTCGTCGATCACGGTCTGCGCCTGCGCGCCGGATACGGCCAAAGCAGAGCGCGGCCAGCGCGCTCATCATCATGCACTGTCGCCAGCCTTCATGCCGCCCTCCCGTATGTTGCTGCATCGTCAGGCTAACAGCGCGCAAAGCCGTGCAACAGGCCATTCCGGGCGCTCAGGCTTGCGTTTGCGTGTCCGAATGGACAATTCTGATTGCCTTGAAGGAGCAAGGCGCGTGGCCCAGGACGTCCCGATCGGCAAGACGCAGGTTTCGCTGGCGCAGCTCAACGAGCGCTCGCGCGAAATCTTCCGCCAGATCGTCGAGAGCTATCTGTCGACCGGCGAGCCGCTCGGTTCGCGCAACCTGTCGCGCCTGATATCGACGCCGCTGTCGCCCGCCTCGGTCCGCAATGTGATGACCGACCTGGAGCAGCTCGGCCTGATCTATTCGCCGCACACATCGGCGGGGCGCCTGCCGACCGAGCTCGGCCTGCGCTTCTTCGTCGATGCGCTGATGCAGATCGGCGACCTCAACGAGAACGACCGCCGCGCGATCGAGGCGCAGGTCGCCGGCGTCGGCCGTTCGGTCGAGAGCGTGCTCACCGAGGCGTCGGGCCTGCTGTCCGGCCTGACCCGCACCGCCGGCGTGGTGCTGGCCGCCAAGTCGAACGTACGGCTCAAGCACATCGAGTTCGTGCGGCTCGAGCCGGAGCGCGCGCTGGTCGTGCTGGTCAGCGACGACGGCCAGGTGGAGAACCGCATCCTCACGCTGCCGGTCGGGCTGCCGTCCTCGGCGCTGGTGGAGGCGACGAATTTTTTGAATGCGCGGGTGCGCGGCAAGACGCTGGCCGAAGCCAAGGTCGAGCTTGAGCGCGCCATGAAGGACGAGCAGGCCAAGCTCGACGAGCTGACGCAGAAGATCGTCGAAGCCGGGCTGGCGAGCTGGTCGGGCGGCGAAAGCGATCAGCGGCGGTTGATCGTGCGCGGCCAGTCGCACCTGCTCGACGATCTCAAGGCGCTGGAGGACCTGGAACGCGTCCGGCTGCTGTTCGAGGACCTGGAGACGCGCCGCGACGTGGTGGATCTGCTCGGCCGCGCCGAGCAGGCCGAGGGCGTCCGCATCTTCATCGGCTCGGAGAACAAGCTGTTCTCGCTGTCCGGCTCCTCGACCGTCATATCGCCCTATCGCGACGCCCAGGGCTCCATCGTCGGCGTGCTCGGCGTGATCGGCCCAACCCGGCTCAACTACGCCCGTGTGATCCCGATGGTCGATTACACCGCCAAGGTGGTCGGCAAGCTGATCTCCGGCTGAGCCGCAACTGCCGTTCCGGCTTGATTTTTGGCCAATAAGCCCTGATATGCGGGGCACCATGTCAGACACCACGCAACCCAACCCGGACGACGCAATCCAGCCGGACGATCAGGCTGCGCCCGCCGCCGCGCCAAAGCCTTCGACGTCGCTCGACCGCGAGCTCGCCGATATGAAGGACCGCCTGCTGCGGACGCTGGCCGAGATGGAAAATCTCCGCAAGCGCACCGAGCGTGAGGTCGCCGACGCGCGCCTGTACGGCATCTCGGCGTTCGCCCGCGACGTTCTGACGGTCGCCGACAGCATGCATCTCGCCCTTGAAGCGCTCGACAAGGAACTGCGCGAAAAGGCGGACGCCAGCGTCAAGACGTTGCTCGACGGCGTCGAGATCACCGAGCGCGCACTGCTCAATGCGCTCGAAAAGCACGGCGTCAAGCGGATCGAGCCGATCGGCCAGAAGTTCGATCCCAACAAGCACCAGGCGATGTACGAGGCGGAGCATGCCTCGGTGCCGGCGGGCCACGTCGCCCAGGTCATCCAGGCCGGCTACCTGATCGGGGATCGCGTGCTGCGTCCGGCGCTGGTGGCGGTGTCGAAGGGCGCGCCGAAGCGCCTCGTCCGCCAGCCGACCGGCCAACGACAATTCCGGCGCTAGAACGCGTCGAATTAGCTTCTAGCGCGGCACCATTCCGTCGCGCACGGCGCGGAAGCGGGAGTAGGCCTCGACCCAGCCTTCCTTCGGCGCGAAACCGACCATTCGCAAATAGGCGCCGCTGCCGAACCGCAGCCACTGCACGACCTCGACGTCGGCGCCGGACTTGGCGTCCTTGCCCGTGACGCGCATTTCGTGACCCGGCTGGCCGCCGATCCGCATCGGCTCGGAGCTCAGGATGCGCACGTCCTTCAGGTTTGGCGGCGAGGCGAAAGCCAATCTTGCAAAGCTGTCGCGATCGCCGGCGTTCGGCGGCCCGCCGGGCGCGATGCCGATGACCAGGTGCGGGCTTTCGATCGTATCGACTTTTCCTGTCCGCCATCATTGAGCTGCACGGCGCGGCCCGGCACCACGCCCGCGACCTGGAAGCCGGCGAGATCGCCGAGCTTGAACGGCACCAGCGCGAGCTGCTCCGCGGCCGGCACGGTTGGGCGCGCCGTCAGGCTGGCGAACGACTTGCGGATCGCCGCTTCGGCATAGACGTCTTTCTTGGCGGAGAGCGGGATTTCCAGCGACACCAGCGCGGTCAGTCCGCCGACCGGCGCGATCAGCAGCCACTTGCGCAGTCTTTCCGTGCCGGCGTCCTGCCGTGCGACGACCAGCACACCTTTGGAATTCGGCAACGCGAACGGCTCGCGCTTCTCCACCGTGATGTTCTGCTTCTTCAGCGCCTGGTTGGTCATCGACTTTTCGATTTCCGCGTAGGCGGCTTCCGGCATTGCGACGAGCCGGATGTAGACGTTGTTGTCGGTGTCCTCGAAGCCCTGGAACGAAGTGCTCAACGTCATGCCGGGCGGCGGCGTCAGGCCGAGCCGCGATGCGATCGGGAACTGTGGTTCCTCCGCCGCGGCCGTCTGCGCCGCAGCGAAATGCGCCGGCCATGCCAGCAATACGGCGAGCAATGGGAGCCAACCGAGGGTGTGCCGGCGGTTCATGACCTTGGGTATGGCGGCTCGCCAAGCGAAACTCAACCCCGAGAATCACGTCGAGAATCACATATGGTCGGCGCCGCCATCTAGGGCAGCTATTCAATGCTTATCGATCTGGACCGTCAGCCGAATTTCGCCGCTTTGCTCGGCTTGGCGTGGCTGATGGTGGCGCTGGTGCTGCTCCTGCTGCACTGGCCGCAGACTGCGGAAACGCTGCTCGACACCGACGACGCGATGCGGCTGGTCGAGATGCGTGCGTGGCTCAACGGCCCGGGCCTGCTGAGCGGCTGGTACGACTTGCATCAGTCGAGGCTGCAGCCGCCGGTCGGCGTCGACATGCATTGGTCGCGGCTGATCGATGCCGGCCTGGCGGGCCTGTTCGCTTTTTTCCATCTGTTCGCCGACCAGGCCGACGCCGAGCGATTGATGCGCGCGTGGTGGCCGCTGCTGTGGCTGCTTCCCACCATGGCGGGCATGACCGCGATCGCGTGGCGGATTGCCGGCCGCGAAGCGGCGATGGTTGCGCTGCTCTTCGCGATGCTTGCCGTCCCGGCGTACCAGCAGTTCTCGCCGGGACGGATCGATCATCACAACGTGCAGATCGCGCTCACGCTGCTGACCGTGGCGGCGGTGGCATGGTCGGACCGCACGTGGTGGTGCGGCTACGCGGCCGGTGCGCTGAGCGGCGTACTGCTGGCGATCGGCATCGAAGCCCTGCCATATCTCGCGGCATGCGGCTTGGCGCTGGCGCTGCACTATGTCGTCGATCGCGACGCTGGCGTCGCGCTCGCTCGGTACGGCGTTGCGCTGGCGCTGTTCGCGGTGCTGGCGTTCGGCGTCAGCGTCGGTCCGCAGCATTGGACGCGCAAGCTTTGCGATGCCATCGCGATCAACACGGCGGCGGCCGCGGTCTGCGGCGGGCTGCTGCTGGCGCTCGCCGGCTGGCTGCGCCATCGCGATCGTGTCACGCGGATCGCCGCGGTGCTCGGCTCCGGCATGGGTACGCTGGCGGTGTTGCTGCTGCTCGAGCCGCAATGCATCCGCGGACCGATGGCGATGGTCGATCCGGCGATCTGGCCGATCTGGCTCGGCGACGTGCGCGAGATGCAGCCGCTCTGGTCGGTGCTGCAAAAGAACCCGCTGACCGGCGCCGCCATCGCCGCGTTTCCGGCGGTGGCGCTGGTGGCGGTCGCGATCCTGCTGCGCGTGGAATGGCTGCGCCGCAATTTCGGATTTCTAACTGCGGCGCTCGACATTCGTTGCCGCCGCGGCCGTTACTATCGGCGCCATCCGCGGCTTTTCCTATGCGATCTGGCTCGGCATGCCCCTGGTCGCGGTGTTGGTGTTGCGGCTGATCGAGCGGTTTCGCGTCGAACGGGTCATACCGCGTCTGGCTGTGGCCCTGGTTCTGACGCCGATGGTGCTGTCGGCGGCGGCAATCATCGTCGCCACGGCGGCCGGTCTGAACGACAGCGACAACTTTTCCCGGCCGGACATGCGGGCCTGCTTCGCGACGGCGAACTACGCCCCGCTGGCCAAGCTCGAGCCGGGCCTGATCGCCGCCGACGTCAGCTTCGGGCCGTACATCCTGGCGCTGACCCCTCATTCGGCGCTGGCTGCGCCGTACCACCGGCTCTCCAGCGGGATCGTGACCGCCCACCGGCTGCTGGCCGCTTCGCCGGGCGAGGCGCGGGCCATCGCGCTGGAGGCCAATGTTAACTACATCGCCGTCTGCGGGCCGCGCCCGCCGGACGGCCTGCTGGAGCCGGCCCGAAGCCAGAGCCTCTGGGCCGGCCTGCGGGCCGGGGTGGTGCCCGATTGGCTCAGGCCGGTGGAGGCGGGTCCGGCATTCGCCGTCTATCGGGTGGTTCGGCCCTGAAACCCTCCGCAAGTCCTTGCGGGGTAAAGGGCCTCTCCTATATGAGCCAGGACGTCGCAGGGGGCTGCGTCGAGTTCAAATTTGGGGGTTGGAAGAAGCCACGCGGGTGGGCCGCGCAAGGTTTCATCCGGGAGCCGCAAGGGCCCGGGCCGACCTGCTGAGCAAAGAGAGGAAGCATCATGGGCAAGGTCATCGGTATCGACCTCGGCACCACCAATTCTTGCGTCGCCGTCATGGACGGCAAGAACGCAAAGGTCATCGAAAACGCGGAAGGCATGCGCACGACGCCATCGATCGTCGCGTTCACCGACGACGGCGGCGAGCGCCTCGTCGGCCAGCCGGCCAAGCGTCAGGCGGTGACCAATCCGGAGAAGACCATCTTCGCGGTCAAGCGGCTGATCGGCCGCCGCTACGACGACCCGATGGTCGAGAAGGACAAGAAGCTCGTCCCGTACAAGATTTCCAAGGCCAGCAACGGCGACGCCTGGGTCGAGGCGGACGGCAAGCAATATTCGCCGTCGCAGATTTCGGCGTTCATCCTGCAGAAGATGAAGGAGACCGCCGAGGCGCACCTCGGCCAGAAGGTCGACCAGGCGGTCATCACCGTTCCGGCCTACTTCAACGACGCCCAGCGTCAGGCCACCAAGGACGCCGGCAAGATCGCCGGCCTCGAAGTGCTGCGCATCATCAACGAGCCGACCGCGGCCGCGCTCGCCTACGGCCTCGACAAGACCAAGACCGGCACCATCGCGGTCTATGACCTTGGTGGCGGCACGTTCGACATCTCCGTGCTCGAGATCGGCGACGGCGTGTTCGAGGTGAAGTCCACGAACGGCGACACGTTCCTGGGCGGCGAAGACTTCGACATGCGCCTCGTCAGCTATCTCGCCGACGAATTCCAGAAGACCCAGGGCATCGACCTGCGCAAGGACAAGCTCGCGCTGCAGCGGCTGAAGGAAGCCGCCGAGAAGGCGAAGATCGAGCTGTCGTCCACCACGCAGACCGAGATCAACCTGCCGTTCATCACGGCGGATGCGTCCGGTCCGAAGCATCTCACCATGAAGCTCACCCGCGCCAAGTTCGAGGCGCTGGTCGACGATCTCATCCAGAAGACGGTCGAGCCGTGCCGGCAGGCGTTGAAGGACGCCGGTCTCTCGGCGGCCGAGATCAACGAAGTGGTCCTGGTCGGCGGCATGACGCGCATGCCGAAGGTCCAGGAGGTCGTGAAGCAATTGTTCGGCAAGGAGCCGCACAAGGGCGTCAATCCGGACGAAGTCGTCGCGATCGGCGCGGCCATTCAGGCCGGCGTGCTGGCGGGCGACGTCAAGGACGTGCTGCTGCTCGACGTGACGCCGCTGTCGCTCGGCATCGAGACGCTGGGTGGCGTGTTCACCCGGCTGATCGACCGCAACACAACGATCCCGACCAAGAAGTCGCAGGTGTTCTCCACCGCGGAGGATGGTCAGACCGCGGTCACCATCCGCGTGTTCCAGGGCGAGCGCGAAATGGCGGCCGACAACAAGATCCTCGGCCAGTTCGATCTGGTCGGCCTCCCCCCGGCGCCGCGCGGCGTGCCGCAGGTCGAGGTCGGCTTCGACATCGACGCCAACGGCATCGTCAACGTCTCGGCGAAGGACAAGGGCACCGGCAAGGAGCAGCAGATCCGCATCCAGGCGTCGGGCGGCCTGTCCGAATCCGACATCGAGAAGATGGTGAAGGATGCGGAAGCCAACGCCGAGGAAGACAAGAAGCGCAAGGCCGCGGTCGAAGCGAAGAACCACGCCGAGGCCATGATCCACTCGACCGAGAAGGCGCTCGCGGAGCACGGCTCCAAGGTCGGCGAGCCCGAGCGCAAGGCGATCGAGAACGCCATCGCGGACCTGAAGGAAGCCCTCAAGGGCACCGACAACGACGCGATCGCGGCCAAGACCAATACGCTGGCGCAGGCTTCGATGAAGCTCGGCGAGGCGATGTACAAGGCGCAGCAGGACGGCCAAGGGCTACGCCCGGCGCCGATGGTGGTGCGCCTTCCGGCGAGCCGGGCAAGAAGGAGGACGTCGTCGACGCGGAGTTCACCGAAGTCAACGACGACAAGAAGAACCAGAAATCCGCCTGAGCCTTCGCAATGCTCGACGTCGTCTAAAACATAATCGGCCCGGTGCACGCAGCGCCGGGCCGGTTGTTTTTCAGGGGTCCAGTTCCCAGTTTCAGTACGAGTGGTTGGGGAAGGCGCGCCGCGCGGCGAGGATGATCGCAGCGAAGGCATGATGGGGAAGGCCAGCCGCGCATGTCCAAGCGTTGCTACTACGAGGTCCTGGAGGTGGAGCGCACAGCCGACGACGGCGCGCTCAAGACCTCCTTTCGCAAGCTTGCGATGAAGTGGCACCCGGACCGCAATCCGGGCGACAACGACAGCGAGCATCGCTTCAAGGAAATCAACGAAGCCTACGACATCCTCAAGGATCCGCAGCGGCGCGCGGCCTATGACCGGTTCGGTCATGCCGCGTTCGAGCAGGGCGGCGGCGGCACGCATGGCTTCGGCTCGGATTTCGGTTCGGCCTTCTCGGATATCTTCGAAGGCATTTTCGGCATGGGCGGCGCGCGCCAGCGCGGCACCGGCCGCGAGCGCGGCTCCGATCTGCGCTTCAACATGCAGATCACGCTCGAAGAGGCATACAAGGGCAAGACCGCGCAGGTGCGGCTGCCGACCTCGGTGACCTGCGAAGTCTGCTCGGGCACCGGCGCCAAGGCCGGCACCAAGCCCAAGGTCTGCGCGACGTGCGGCGGTCACGGCAAGATTCGTCACTCGCAGGGCTTCTTCACGCTGGAGCGCACCTGCAACGCTTGTCACGGCCGCGGCCAGGTGATCGAGAATCCGTGCCCGTCCTGCGCGGGCTCCGGCCGCACGACCAAGGAGCGCACGCTCTCGGTCAACATTCCGGCCGGCGTCGAGGATGGCACGCGCATCCGCCTTGCCGGCGAAGGCGAAGCGGGGCTGCGCGGCGGCCCGTCCGGCGACCTCTACATTTTCCTGTCGCTCGCGACCCACGCGTTCTTCCAGCGCGACAGCGCCGACCTGCATTGCCGCGTGCCGATTTCGATGGTTACCGCGGCGCTCGGCGGCGAATTCGAGGTGCCGACCATCGACGGCTCGCAAGACGCGTGTGAAAATTCCGAACGGCACGCAGTCCGGGCGGCGCTTCCGGTTGCAGGCCAAGGGCATGCCGGTGCTCCGCTCCAAGCAGGTCGGCGACATGTATGTCCAGGTGATGGTCGAAACGCCGCAGAACCTGACCAAACGGCAGCGCGAGCTGTTGGCCGAGTTCGAGAAGCTGTCGTCGCGCGAAACCCAGCCGGAATCCTCGGGTTTCTTCACCAAAGTCAAGGACTTCTTCGGAACCGGGACCGGGCCGGGTTAGTTCCCGGCTTGACCCATCCCCTGTCGGGCTTTACCGATTATGTGACCGTTTTGCGAAGACCGGGTGGCGTACCTAAGCCCATGCCGATTCAGGCACTTCAATTGCTGGAAAAGAAAATCGAGAGACAGATTCGTCTCTTCGAAACGAGGAAGGGAATCCGCCTCGACGACGAGGTGCGTTTCATTCGCTCCTGGTTCGAACGCCCGTTGACGATGGGCGCGATCTCTCCGTCGGGCAAGCTGCTCGCACGCACCATGGCGAGTTACGTCGATCCCTCCATTCCGGGTCCCGTCATCGAGCTCGGGCCCGGCACCGGGCCGGTCACCGAAGCGCTGGTCGAGCAGGGTGTCGATCCGTCGCGCCTCGTCCTCATCGAATTCAATCCCGACTTCTGCCGGCTGCTGCGCACGCGTTATCCGGACGCAACGGTGATCCGTGGCGATGCCTATTCGCTTCGCCGCATGCTTGGCTCGATGCTGGAGCAGCCGGCCGCGGCGATCGTGTCGGGCCTGCCGCTCGTCACCAAGCCGCTGAAGACGCGGGTGCGGCTGATCCGCGAAGCATTCCGGCTGATGCAGCCCAACGCGCCGTTCGTGCAGTTCACCTACGCGGTGATGCCGCCGATCCCGAAAGCGCTGACCGGGGTGAGCACCGAAGCCTCCGAGCGGATTTGGATGAACGTGCCGCCGGCGCGCGTCTGGGTCTATCGCAAGGACTGACGCCGGTTGGTAGGCTGGCGGGCCATTCGGAGCCGCCATGTCGCTTCCAAAAATCCTGGTGTTCGCAGGCTCGATCCGCACGGGATCGCACAATGTGCGGCTGGCCGCACTCGCCACCAAGGAGCTGCTGCTCGCGGGGGCCGACGTCACGCGCATCTCGCTCGTGGATTACCCGATGCCGCTCTACGACGGCGATTTCGAAGCCAGGTCGGGGCCGCCCGGCAACGCGCTGAAGCTCAAGCAGCTCATCTCGGCCCACCAGGGCGTGTTCATCGCGAGCCCTGAATACAATGCGTCGATCACGCCGCTTCTGAAGAACACCATCGACTGGATCTCGCGGGTGCGCGAGCGCGGCGAGCCGCCGCTTGCCGCTTACAAGAATCGCGTGTTCGCGCTCGGCGGCGCGTCCGACGGCAACTACGGTGCGATGCGCTCGCTGATGGCGCTGCGCCAGGTGCTCGAGCTTGGCTGCGGCGCACTGGTGATCCCGGATCAGATCGCGGTGATGCGCGCCAGCGAGGCGTTTGACGAAATGGACAACCTCAAGGACGAGCGCGCCGCCAATCTGCTCAAGCGCGTGGCGGAGCGGCTCACCGACATGGCGCGGGAGATGGCGTGATGGATGCGCGCGACAGATTGATCGTTGCGCTGGATGTGCCCTCGGTTTCGGCGGCACAAGCGATGGTGGAGCGGCTCGGTGACGTGGTGTCGTTCTACAAGATCGGCTATCAGCTCGCGTTTGCTGGCGGATTGCCGCTTGCCGAGACATTGATCCGCGCCAACAAGCAGGTGTTCGCCGATCTCAAGCTGCACGACATCGGCAACACGGTGGCGAAGGGCGTCGAGAGCGTGGCGAAGCTCGGTGCGACCTTCCTTACCGTTCATGCCTATCCGCAGACCATGCACGCCGCGGTCGATGCGCGCGCCGGATCGAAGCTGCGCATCCTCGCGGTCACCGTGCTCACCTCCTACGATGATGCCGACCTCGCCGCGGCTGGCTACGACTTCACGGTTCCCGAACTTGTTGCAGAGCGCGCCGCGCAGGCGCGCGACATTGGGATCGATGGGCTGGTCTGTTCCGCCGAGGAGGCTGTGAGCGTGCGCGGGGTCGTCGGCGCGCGGATGGCGCTGGTGACGCCGGGCATCCGGCCGGCCGGCGCCGCGGCTGGCGACCAGAAGCGCGTCATGACGCCGGCCAAGGCGATCGCGGCTGGTGCCGACTATCTGGTGGTGGGGCGACCGATCGTGGAAGCTTCCGATCCGAAGGCTGCGGCGCAATCGATCGTTGCCGAGATCGCGCAAGCGACCGGACAGTAGGGAGAGCGGTCATGCCGAAGGGCTATTGGGTCCCGCACCTCGACGTCAGCAACCCGCAAGGCTTCGAGGCCTATCGGAACACTGCGGACGCTTGGCACAAGACGAACGGCTCCAAGCTGCTGGCGCGGGGCGGCCGCCGCGAGGTGGTCGAAGGCAAGATGCGGGGGCGAAACGTGGTGCGGGAGTACGATTCGTTCGATGTTGCAGTGGCGGCCTATCATTCGCCCGAGTATTCGCGCGCTCACGCGCTGCGCGAGGGACATGCGGAGTGCGATTTCCTGATCGTCGAGGGTTACGACGGCCAGCAGCCGGCAGCGGTTGGAACACCGCCGGCCGCAGCCAAGCTCAAGGGCTACTGGGTCGGCCACGTCGATGTGACCGACACCGAGGGATACAAGCCCTACATCGTCGCCAACAAGGCACCGTTCGGAAAATTTGGCGCGCGCTACCTGATTGCGGGCGGCCGCTTCGAAGTGATGGAAGGCCACCAGCGCGCGCGCACCGTGGTGCTGGAGTTTCCGAGCTACGAAGCGGCGCTCGCCTGCTACCGCTCGGACGACTATCAGGCGGCGGCCGTCTTGCGCAAAGGCAAGGCTGAGGTCGATCTGCTCGTGATCGAGGGCTTCGATCCGTCGCCGCACTAAAGGGAGCACGCTATGGCCAAGGGCTACTGGATCGCGCGCGTCGACGTGAACGACGAGGAGGCCTACAAGCCTTACGCGGTTGCCAATCCCGGCATCTTCCGCAAGTACGGCGGACGCTTTGTGGTGCGCGGCGGCCAATACGAATGCCCGGAGGGCGCCAGCCGCACGCGTAACGTCGTGGTCGAATTCCCCGACTACGCCGCAGCGGTCGCGTGCTACCGCTCGCCCGAATACCAGCAGAACGCGAAGATCCGGCAGGCCACCGCGCTCGCCGACCTGATCATCGTCGAGGGTTACGACGGCCCGCAGCCGTAGGGCATGATCCCGAAAAGTGCGCAGCGGTTTTCGGATAAGATCATGCCCAAGTAACGCCCACTGACAAGAACGCGCCGGACCGCTATATCCGCGCAGGTTTCGGGAGAACATTCATGTCCGACATGCGGCTTGTGGTGGCCGGCGCCGGCGGGCGCATGGGGCGCACGCTGATCAAGGCGATTGCCGAGACGCCGGGCCTCGCACTTTCGGGCGCGCTCGAGGATGCCAAGTCGCCGCTGCTCGGCCAGGACTCCGGCCAGCTGTCGGGCCTCGGCAACAACGGCATCGCGCTCACCGCCGACGCCAAGGATCTCATCGCCAAGGCCGACGGCGTGATCGATTTCACCGTGCCGAAGGCGTCGGTGGCGCTCGCCGCGCTGACCGCCGGCAAGGTCCACATCGTCGGCACCACGGGACATTCCGCCGACGAGGAAGCGAAGGTCAAGGACGCGGCGAAGAGCGCGGTCATCGTCAAGTCCGGCAACATGAGTCTCGGCGTCAACCTGCTCGCGGCGCTGACCAAGCGCGTTGCGAAGACGCTCGGCGAGGAGTTCGACATCGAAATCTTCGAGATGCATCACAGCAAGAAGATCGACGCGCCGTCCGGCACCGCATTGCTGCTGGGCCGCGCGGCGGCGGAAGGCCGCGGCATCGATCTCGGCAAGCGTTCGCATCGCGGCCGCGACGGCGAGACCGGCGCGCGCGCCATCGGCAACATCGGCTTTGCGTCGCTGCGCGGCGGCAGCGTGGTCGGCGAGCACAGCGTGATCTTCGCCGGCCCTGCCGAGCGCGTCGAACTGATCCATCGCGCCGAGGACCGCATGATCTTCGCGCGCGGCGCGCTCAAGGCGGCGCTGTGGGCGCGCGGCCAGAAGCCGGGGCTCTATTCGATGATGGACGTGCTGGGCCTCGGCGACATGTGATGCCTGATGTCATTCGGCAGGCGTCCCGGTTGCACCGCCTCTTTCATTGGATCGGGATCGCACTCGCCACGCCGATCATCGTATTTGCCTTGGGGGCGTTTTACGGCTGGCTGCACGGCGAGTTCCCGAGCACCGTCACTGCTCCCGACGCGCTGCTGGTGTTGCTAATGTTGTTGACGGCGGCGGGCCTAGTCTACGGCGCCAGCCGAGCGATTGGATGGATCGTGCTGGCCTTTTCCGGAAGGCAGCGGTAGCGCCGCGCTACGCCGTCTTGAGGATCAGCGACGCCCCGGTCATTTCCTTCGGCTGCGGCAACTCCATCAGCTCAAGCAGCGTCGGCGCGAGATCGGCGAGCCGGCCGTCGCGGATCGCCTTCGGCCGCCGCCCATCAGCATCACCGGCACCGGATTGGTGGTGTGGGCGGTGTGCGGCACGCCGGTCTCCGGGTCGCGCATCAGTTCGCAGTTGCCGTGGTCCGCGGTGACCAGCAGCGCGCCGTTCTGCTTCTCGATCTGTTCGACAATGCGGCCGAGCCCGGCATCGACGGTCTCGACCGCCTTGATCGCCGCCGGCAGGCTGCCGGTGTGGCCGACCATGTCCGGATTGGCGAAGTTGAGCACGATCAGGTCGAATTGCTCGGACTTGATCGCCAGCACCGCCTTGTCGGTCAGTTCCGGCGCCGACATCTCCGGCTTCATGTCGTAGGTCGCGACCTTCGGCGACGGCACCATGATGCGCGCCTCGCCCTCGTAAGGTTCCTCGCGGCCGCCGTTCAAGAAATACGTGACGTGCGGATACTTTTCGGTCTCCGCCATGCGTAGCTGCGTGCGGCCGGCGGCGGCCACCACCTCGCCGAGGATGTTCGGGAACGTCTGCGGCGGGAAGATCGCCTGCATCACGCGATCGAGCTCTTCGCTGTATTGCGTCATGCCGACCGCGGCGGCGATCTGCACGCGCCGCGCCGCGCGAAGCCCGAGCCCTCCGGCGGATCGAGGATGACGCCGAGGATTTCGCGCACCCGGTCGGAGCGGAAGTTGAAGCAGAGCACGCCGTCGCCGCTCTTCATGCCGCGATAGTTGCCGATCGCGGCGGGCAAGATGAATTCATCGAACTGCCGCTGCGAATAAGCATCGGCGATGCAAGCCTGCGCGTTGGGGAAGCTGTTGCCCTGCGCGTCCATGATCACGTTGTAGGCCTTGGCGACGCGCTCCCAGCGCGCGTCGCGGTCCATCGCGTAGTAGCGGCCGCTCACCGTGGCGATCGGCGCCCCGCGGGGCAGCTCCTGGGCGAGCTTGTCGAGATCGTCGGCGGCGGATTGCGGCGGCGTATCGCGGCCGTCGGTGAAGGCGTGGACGACGGTCGGAATCCTGGCGCTGGCCAGGATTTTGGCGAGCGCCACCGCGTGATCCTGGTGCGAGTGCACGCCGCCGGGCGAAACCAGGCCCATCAGGTGGCAGGTGCCGCCGGTCTGCCGCAGCCGCTGGATCAGGCCGATCAACGCCGGCGCACGCTGGATCGCGCCGCTGGCGATGGCCTCGTTGATGCGCGGCAGGTCCTGCATCACCACCCGGCCGGCGCCGATGTTGAGATGCCCGACCTCGGAATTGCCCATCTGCCCGTCGGGCAGGCCGACGTCCTTCCCGGACGTGCGCAGGAAGGCGTGCGGGCAGGTGCTCCACAGCCGGTCGAACGTCGGCGTCTTGGCTTGGCGCACGGCGTTGTCGGCCGTCTCCTCGCGCCAGCCCCAGCCGTCCAGGATCACCAGCATGACTGGACGACGCTTCTGCATCCTCGGCATTCCCCATCAGATTTGATGATGAGGCATATGAGGGATCGACGGTTGGCCGTCAACGCCGCAAAGTGTCTTCCGGCGCTCTCCTACGCCGCGACCTTGCCGGCCTCCCAGCCGAGCATGGCGTGCTTGCGGGTGATGCCCCAGTGATAGCCGGTCAGTTCGCCGGACTTGCCGAGCACCCGGTGGCAGGGAACTACAAACGAGATCGGGTTTTTGCCGACCGCGGCGCCGACCGCGCGCGCCGCCTTCGGCGCGCCGATCGAGCCCGCGATGCTGGAATAGGTGGTGGCGCGGCCCATCGGGATACGCAGCAGCGTCTCCCAGACCCGCACCTCGAAATCGGTGCCGAGCAACACCACGCGCAACGGCCGGTCCGGCCGCCAGAGCTTGCGGTCGAAGATGCGCTGCGCCATCGGCGCGGTCAGCGCGCTGTCCTCGGCATAGGTCGCCTTCGGCCAGCGGCGTCGCATGTCGTCGAGCGCGGGCCTTTCCTCGCCGGCGTCGGAGAAGGCGAGCCCGGCGAGTCCGCGCGGCGTCGCCATCACCAGGGCGGTGCCGAACGGGGAAGGATGGAAGCCGTAGGAAATCGTGAGGCTTTCGCCGCCGGACTTCCATTCGCCGGGCGACATCGCCTCGTGGGTGACGAACAGGTCGTGCAGCCGGCCCGGGCCGGACAGGCCGACCTCGTAGCTGGCGTCGAGCACGCTGGCCGAGTCGCGCAGCAGTTGCCGCGCGCTGTCGAGCGTCAGCGCCTGCAGGAAGGCCTTGGGCGTCAGTCCGGCCCAGCGCCGAAACAGGTGATGCAATTCGGCCGGCGTGACGCCGGCGGCTTCGGCGATCTCCTCGACCTCGGGCTGCTGGCGCCAGTTGCCCCGGATATGGGCGATGGCGCGGCGCACGATGTCGTAGTCGGAGCAGGCGGCGGTCAGCGGTCCCAGGGTGGGTGTGCGGTCAGGTGAGAGCATGGTGGTCTCCATCATTTGCTCTCCATCTAGGCCGCCATCGGTGGCCTTCCCACCCGATTCCTGACTACTGGAGCACGGTCCGCGTCGGCCCGCGTTTGGCCTCGTTCGAGCGCCGCGGACAGCGCCTCGGCGAAGCTTTCGCGTTCCTGCGGCCCGAGGAAATTGGCGATCGAAAACCGGCGGCCGCGCGACACCAGGAACAACCGCAGCAAGCCGAAATCGGCGTGCGCCTCGCGGTCGAGCTTGGTCCACAGCGGATTGAGCGTCCATTCGCGGACCTCGCCGCGGTGGCTCACCTTGCGCAGCTTGAGCTCGGCGGCGGTGACGGTGACCTCCTCGTAGGCGGCGGCGTGGGCGTAGTTCAGCTTGAACGCCCAGTAGAGCAGCGCGACGTCGAGGCCGAAGAAGCCGACCACCGGCCAGGCGCCGGCGATGAAGAACACGAGGCCGCCGACGAAGCTGACGAACGACACCAGGCTCATCAGGACGATGAAGCCGACGCGGTCGAGCGAGCGGTTCGGCGTGATCACCGCGGAAAAAATCGTGGGCTCGGAAACCGTGTCGCTGTCCGTGCTCATGGCGCTCAGTATAAGTCAAACATGGCCAGGAAAACGACCAAAGCCATCAAGGCCGCGAAGAAGGGCAAGGCCGCCAAGGTCAAGCCGAAGAAGGCGCAGAAAAAGGCCGACGCCAAGGCCGCGCACGGCGGCATGCCGCAGTGGACCAAGGCCGAGATCGAGGAAGCGTTCCGCCGTTTCGAGGCGGCCAAGCCCGAGCCGAAGGGCGAGCTGATCCACATCAATCCGTTCACGCTGCTGGTCGCCGTGGTGCTGTCGGCGCAGGCGACCGATGCCGGCGTCAACAAGGCGACGCCGGCGCTGTTCGCGCTCGCCGACACGCCGGAGAAGATGGTCAAGCTCGGCGAGCCGAAGGTGCGCGACCTGATCAAGACCATCGGGCTCTACCGCAACAAGGCGAAGAACGTCGTCGCGCTGTCGGAGAAGCTGATCGCCGAGCACGGCAGCGAAGTGCCGAACACGCGCGAGGCGCTGCAGGCGCTGCCCGGCGTCGGCACGCAAGACCGCCAACGTCGTGCTCAACATCGCGTTCGGCCAGCCGACCATGGCGGTCGACACCCACATCTTCCGGATCGGCAACCGCACCGGCCTGGCGCCGGGCAAGGATCCGCTGGCGGTGGAGCTCAAGCTGCTCGAGGTGATCCCGGAGCGCTACATGATGCACGCGCACCACTGGCTGATCCTGCACGGGCGCTACACGTGCCTGGCGCGCCGGCCGCTGTGCGAGAGCTGCATCATCGCCGACCTGTGCAAGTGGCCGGGCAAGACCGCGCTGATGGCGCCGGCGAAAGCTTAAGCCCGCTTCGGCTCGATCAGCTCGACGCGCCCGCCCGACAGCCGCTTGTGCATGTGCACCATCAGCGCCATGGCGAACAGCGGCGTGGCGAGATTGACGATCGGGATCATCACGAACAGCGCGATCAGCGTCCCTGCCATGAACACGCTGGTGCGATTGGCGCGGCGCATCGCCTTGGCCTCGTCGGGCGTGCGGAAGCGCATCGCCGCGAGCAGGAAGTATTCGCGGCCGAGCAGATAGGCGGCGGCGACGAACATCATCACCAGGCCGAGCCCGGCGAACAGCAGGAACGGCACCGCGCAGAGATAGACCAGGATCGACACCAGCGCGGTCTTGGTGCCCTCATAGAGTCGCGCGCCCGAGCGGCAACTCCTTGCCGGGCAGCTCCGCCGGATAATACGTGCGCTCGACCGCGCCGCCGATCTCGTCGACGAAGAACGAGCCGGTGAAGGCCGTCACCGCCGGCATCAGGAACACCGCGCCGGTGACGATGCCGAGCGTCGCGGCGATCGACAGCATCCAGAGCAGGATGCTCCAGGCGGTGTGCGGGACGAAGCCGGTCGAGGCCTCGGCCCAGGTCGTGCCGCTTGTCGCCACCCAGGAGAACAGCCGGTGCAGGCCGATGCCGAACAGCACGATCATCACCAGCGCCAGGCCGAGCGCCTTGAACAGCACCCGCCGGAACTCCGGCGAGGCCATCTGCGCCAGTGCCTTGTAGGCTGCTTCGAACATCCGCTCCTCCGCACAAACGCGGAACAGGTAGGGACTGGAAGCTGAAGCGGCAAGGGCGGAGGTATGCCGCCCGCGTCATGGCGGCAGCCGCGGGCTCGGCCGGCGCGGTCGCGATGTCGTTCTCGTCGACCACCGGCAGGTCGGCCCAGCGCATGGCGCGGTAGTCGAAGCCGTTCTCGACCGTCGGCTTGACCAGCGCGAAGTAGGGCGAGATGTCGAAGTCGCGCGGCGCGTAGAGCGACGAGTGGCGGATTTCGAGGATTTCGCGGCGCGCCGCTTCGCTTTCGGCGCGCGTCACTCTCGGCAGGATCGGATAGCGGACGTTCTCGAACGCCTGCGCGATCAGCGCCGAGCAGATGATGCGGGTCGGATGGCCGGAGCCGAGCGCCATCATGCGCCGCCGCCAGCGCTGCGGCACCGGCAGCGGGATCAGATAGCGCAGCAGGTCGATGATGTTCTTGACGTCGTAGTCGAAGCCGATCCGCTCGGCGGCGTAGGTGCAGACCCGCGCGCAATCGTCGGGCGTCAGTCCGATCGGGCGGCAGATGCGGGTGTGATAGCGGAAATACTTCGACAGCGGTGCGCCGACCACGCCCTCGCCGAGATTGGCCTCGACCAGCACCAGCGGCTCGCCGTCCTCGGCGGTGCGCTCGCCGATCGGTCCGACGTAGAGCGCGGCGTGCGACCAGGTGGACTGCGTGAGATACTTGATGACGCCGGAGATGCGGTTGTTGCCTTCGACCAGCAGCACGTCGCCGGGCTTGAGCGCCGCGCGCAACGCATCCGGATCGCTGGGCGTGAAGGGCTCGTAGCCGTCTTCCGCGCGCTGCAGATAGTCGGAGATGGCACGGCCGATTCCGGTCAGCATCGGATTCATGACACGCATTCCCCCGTTCTGCGTGCGTGAGGGCGCACGTCGCTTTTGTGTTGCCATATTTAGTCGAGACTTCTTGCAAATCGGTTCATCCGCGCCGTTTCGTGGCAACGGATCGTTAGCCACAGTGTTTGCGGCTTGCGGTGCATTCGGGCAAAGTCCGGCCGACACGTGCAGCCCGGCAACCAATTGCAAACCATGACATCATTCAGCCGCCGATCGTTCCTGGCCGGCACCGGCGCGGTTCTGGCGTCGCCCGCGCTCGGCGCGCCGGCGGCTTCCGGCGAAACCGAGACGATCATCGTCGGCGCCGGCGCCGCCGGCATCGCGGCGGCGCGCCGGCTCGCGGCGGCCAACCGGCGCTTCGTCGTGGTCGAGGCGGCCGACCGCGTCGGCGGGCGCTGCATCACCGACACCAAGATCTTCGGCGTGCCGTTCGATCTCGGCGCGCATTGGATCTACTCGTCCGACGTCAATCCGGTGACCAAGGCGCCGCGCAGCGGCAGTCTCGAAATCTATCCGGCGCCGCCGGGCCAGCGGGTGCGGATCGGACGCCGCAACGCGCGCGAAAGCGAGCTGGAGGATTTCCTCTCCAGCGTGGTGCGCGCCAATCGCGCGATCGGCGACGCCGCGCGCGGCAAGGTCGACATGCATTGCGCGCAGGCGCTGCCGAAGGACCTCGGCGACTGGAAACCGACCGTCGATTTCGTGCTCGGTCCCTACAACAGCGCCACCGATCTCAACGAGATCTCGGCGATGGACCTGGCGAGAGCGGCCGATCGCGACAACAACGCGTTCTGCCGGCAGGGCTTCGGCGCGCTGCTGGCAAGCCACGCCGCCAACATCCCGGTGCAGCTTTCGACGCCGGTGACGCAGATCGACACCAGGGGCAGCAGCGGCGGCGTCGAAGTGCGCACCGCGAAGGGCACGCTGCGCGGCCGCTTCGTGATCGTCACGGCTTCGACCGGCGTGCTGTCGGCGGGCAAGATCGCGTTCGCGCCGGAATTGCCGAAGCGGCAGCTCGACGCGCTGGCCAAGCTCAAGCTCGGCAGCTTCGACCACATCGCGCTGGAGTTCGGCGGCAATCCGCTCGGCCTGCAGCGCGACGACCTGGTGTTCGAGAAGTCGGCCAACGCGCAGACCGGCGCGCTGCTCGCCAATATCGGTGGCACGTCGCTTGCCACGGTCAGCGTCGCGGGGAAGTTCGGCCGCGAGCTGTCGGCCAAGGGCGACAAGGAGATGGTCGATTTCGCGATCGGCTGGCTGACCGGCCTCTACGGCGGCGACATCCGCAAGGCCGTGAAGCGATCGCACGCCACGAACTGGAACGCTTCGCCGTTCGTGCTCGGCGCCTTCGCCGCGGCGGGGCCGGGCGGCGCGTTGGCGCGCAGGACCATGATGGAGCCGATCCGCGACCGCATCTATTTCGCGGGCGAGGCGGTGCACGAGACGCAATTCGGCACGGTCGACGGCGCCTGGGAATCGGGCGAGCACGCCGCCGAAGCGATCCTGCGCAAGCTCGGCGTGCTGAAGGCGCCGGTCGAGCCCAAGCCGGCGCCGGAGAAGCCGCGCCGCCGCAGCCGCGACAAGGCATGAGCCGTCCCAAGGCCCTGATCGCGTGGTCGAGCGGCAAGGACAGCGCCTGGGCGCTGCACGAGGTGCGCCGCGCCGGCGAGTTCGATGTGGTGGGCGCGCTGACCACGATCACCGATGCGTTCGGCCGGGTGAGCATTCACGGCCTGCGCCAGGAGCTGCTCGCCGCGCAGCTCGACGCGGCCGGGCTCACGCCCATGACCGTGCGGATTCCGTATCCGTGTCCCAACGAAATCTACGAGCGCGAGATGGCGGCGGCGATGGATCAGGCCAAGGCGCAGGGCATCACGCACGTCATCTTCGGCGATCTGTTTCTCGAAGACGTGCGCGCCTATCGCGAGACGCGGCTCAAGCCGATCGGCATCACGCCGGTGTTTCCGGTCTGGCACAAGCCGACCGACGCGCTGGCGCGGGAGATGATCGCGTCGGGCGTCGATGCGCGGCTGGTCTGCGTCGATCTGAAGAAGCTGCCGAAGTCGTTCGCCGGCCGCCGCTTCGATGCCGCGCTGCTCGCCGATCTGCCGCCGGGTGTCGATCCGTGCGGCGAGAACGGCGAGTTTCATTCGTTCGTTGCGGCCGGGCCGATGCTGGCGCGGCCTGTGGCGATCAAGGCCGGCGAAGTCGTCGAGCGTGACGGCTTCGCCTATGCCGATTTCCTGCCAGCTTAAGCGGCGGCCAGGACGGGCCGCTCGCTCGGCACGACCTCGAATTCGCGCAGACGGCCAAGCCGCAGCACTTCGATCTTGATCGTCTTGCCGATGCGGTTGCGGTCGAGCAGGCGGATCATGTCGTCGATGCCGGTGACCGGCTCGCCGTCGAGCCGCACCACCAGGTCGTGCGACATCAGCCCGGCGCGATCGGCCGGACCGTCCGCCTGCACCGTCGACAGCATCGCGCCGAGACGGTTCTCGATGCCCGCCGCTATGGCGTGGCGGCGCGGCACCGGCACGGTCTGCGCCGCGACGCCGATGTAACCGCGCCGCACCCGGCCGTGCATGATGATCTCGCTCAGCACGTGGTTCGCGGTGTTGCTGGCGACCGCAAAGCAGATGCCCTGCGCGCCCATGATCACCGCGGTGTTGATGCCGATCACCTCGCCGCGCGAGTTGACCAGCGGTCCGCCGAGTTGCCGGGGTTGAGCGCGGCGTCGGTCTGGATCACGTCCTCGATCATGCGGCCCGAGACGGAACGCAGCGAGCGGCCGAGCGCCGAGATCACGCCCGCCGTCACGGTCGATTCGAAGCCGAGCGGGTTGCCGATCGCGATCGCGATCTGGCCGCGGCGCAGCGCCTTGGAATTGCCGAGCGGAGCGAACGCGAGGCTGCGCGCCGCATCGGCCCGCAGCAACGCAAGGTCGGTGTCGGGGTCGATGCCGAGCAGGCGCGACTCGGTGGTCCGGCCTTCGGTGTCGGACAGCCGGATTTCCTTGGCGCCGTTGACGACATGGGCGTTGGTCAGGACCAGCCCGTCGGGCGAGATGACGACGCCGGAGCCGACGCCGCCACGGCCGGGTTTGCCGGCGGTTTCACGCGTATCGACGCGCACCACGGCGGGCCCGACGGTCTCGGCGACCGTGGACACGGTCTGCGAATAGGCATCGAGCAGCGCGCCGTCGCCGCCGTGTTGCGGCGTCGCGGGCGCGGCCTCGATGGGATCGGGATCGAGCAGATAGGCGATGGATGTATCGAGCATGGGAAATCCCCTGACAGATTGGGGTTGCTTCCCTATGTGGGTGCTTGGAACCCGGTTTGTAAGGCGATGGGCGCGGGCCAGCTCTGCGCGGACTAGTGCTGGCGCGTCGTCTCGGCGAACACCAGCAGGCCGTGCTCGCTCTCGACCGCCCATTCCCGCAGGCCGGCGGTGCTCACTTCGCCGAGAAACGTGTCGGTGTTGGTCCAGGCCGAGGTGCGCACCTCTTCCAGCGACTCGACCCAGACGTAGAGCGCCGGCCGCTCCTCCAGCAGCGCGATCGCGCGCGGCGGCAGCGTCCGCTCGGCATGGTCGCGGTTGATCAGGATGATGTGGGTCTGCCCGGCGCTGATGCCGCAGCAGCCTTCATCATCGTCCGAAGGCGCCGGCACGAAACCGAGTCCGATGTAGCGCAGCCGCGCGTCGTCCATGTCCTCGACCAGGTACATCGGCGTAGCGCGTCGGGGCTGCATCGCGATCTCCGAATCAGGAGACCGATGCTACGTGCTGCGCAAAGTGATTCGCGACGGGGTGAAGACAGTAATCCTCAGATCAATGACGAGAGCTAGGTCACGTCCTTCGCGCTCGTCTTGTCCTCGAACACGGTGATCTCCGGCGGCTTGCCGGTGAGGCCGAGCTCGGTCCAGCGCGACACCACCTGATCGTAGGTCGCCTTGTCGAGCTTGGTGCGCGGCGAGAAGCTCTTGATGAACCTGTAGTCCATGCAGGCGTTGATCAGCGCCTTGGAGCCCCACGGCCTGATCTCCGGCGGGTTGAGGCTGGGATCGAGGAACGTGCTCCAGGTCTCGCGCAGGATGTCGATCGACTGCGCCGGCCGCGAGCGCGTCGCCATCGCCCACAGCACCTGATGGATGTTGGTCGGGTCGATGTCGTCGTCGACCACGATGACGTACTTGCCGAAGTAGGCGCCGGCGGTGCATTGCGCGGCGAGCGCCATCACCTGCGGCGCGTGGCCGGCGTACATCTGCTTGATCGACACGACGGTGATGCCCCAGCCGGCGGCCTCCGGGATCGACCACACGCCCTGGATGCCCGGCACGCCGAGCTTCTGCAGGTCGGCCCAGATGCCGGCGGAGCGCAGCGCCGCCCAGAACAGGCCGGCCTCGTTCGCCGCGCCGTCCGCCATCAGCGCGCAGGTCAGCGTCGGATTGTCGCGATAGCGCACGCGCTCGACGCGCATGTAGGGCGTCGCGCCGGAGGGCCGGCCGTAATAGCCGGTGAACTCGCCGAACGGGCCTTCGGCGAAGGTCTCGTCCGGATAGACGATGGCCTTCCAGGATGATCTCGGCGCGCGCCGGCAGCGGCAGCCCGGTGAGGTCCGAGGTGAACAGCTCGATCGGCGAGCCGTTGATGCCGGAGTAGTATTCGTACTCGCTCTCGGTCTTCGGCAGGCTGGTCGCGCCGACCAGGAACAGCAGCGGATCGATGCCGTAGGCCGCGGCGATCGGCATCGGCTTGCCCATCTTCCACTATTTGTCGCGGTCGATGGTCGCGTCCTTGCCGGGCGAGGTGTAGACGCCGATCTCGCGCGGACCCTTGATCATCATCCGGTAGGTGCCGACGTTGACGCGGCCGGTCTCCGGACCTTGGTGATGACGGCGTCGCCGGTGCCGAGATACATGCCGCCGTCGAGCGGCCACATCCGCTGCGCCGGAAACATGCGGATGTCGATCTTATCGCCTTCGACGATGTTCTGGTTGCAGATCGCGGTTCGGCCGGGACTTCCACCGGCTTCATCTTGCGGCCGAACTTCTGCTGCAGGATTTGCACCGCCTTGAGCGGATGATCGACCGGCTTCTCGCCGATCATCAGGCAGAAGCGCGACAGGTTGCAGCCGATCATGTTGTAGAGCGCCTTGTGGCCGGGATGGCCCTTGACGTTCTCGAACAACAGCGCCGGCGATCTTCTCCATGCCGACCAGATAGGTGATGTGCGCGGCTTCGAGATCGGGATCGACCTCGGCGGTGATGCGCTTGAGCTCGCCGAGCGCCTCGACCTTCTCCAGCCAGATGTCGAGATCGCTGGCGTTGCGGCGATCGGTGGGCTGGTTCTTCGGCTGTTCGGCGGTCACGGCATCGCCGCCGGCGCCTGACGCTCATCTCCATGACGCTCGCTCCCATTGAACTGTGGAGCGATCCTAGCGAATCTCACGCTGTCGTCCCCGCGAAGGCGGGAACCCATGGCGCAACAACGTCGATCGGCGGTTATGGGTCCCCGCCTTCGCGGGGGCGACAAGATAGATTTAGCCCGCAGCACGCCGCCGGTGCGCTTCGACACTTCGGCGACGATCTTGGCGCCGACCGCATCGATCTCGGCGTCGGTCATGGTCTTTTCGCGCGGCTGGATCGTCACTGCGATCGCGATCGACTTCTTGCCGGCCTCGATGCCCTGGCCTTCGTAGACGTCGAACACGCTGACGCCGGTGATCAGCTTGCGGTCGACGTTCTGCGCCGCGCGCACGATGTCGCCGGCCTTCACCGCGCGATCGACCACGAAGGCGAAGTCGCGCGTCACCGGCTGGAACGGCGACAGCTCCAGCATCGGCTTGGCGCGCGTCGCCTTGGCCTTGGCTTCGGGGATGCGCTCCAGGATCACCTCGAAGCCGGCGAGCGGGCCCTCGGCGTCGAGCGCCTCCAGCGCGCGCGGATGCAGTTCGCCGAAATGACCGAGCACGTTCTGCGGACCGATCTGGATGGTGCCGGTGCGGCCGGGATGGAACCAGGCCGGGCCGCCGGGCACGACCTGCAGCGCCTGCGCCGGCGCGCCGGCCGCGACCAGCACGGCGAGCGCGTCGCCCTTGACGTCGAACGCATCGGCCGTCGCGGTCTTGGTCGACCAGTGGCGGCCGGCGCCGCGAGCTCTTGGCAAGCGCGCGGCGCACGCCGGTCGCCGCCGTGAACTGATCCTCCGGCTTGTCGCCGCGGAACACCTGGCCGACCTCGAACAACGCCACGTCAGGGAAGCCGCGGTCGGCGTTCTTCTGCGCCGCGGCGATCAGGCCGGGCAGCAGGCTCGGCCGCATGTCGGACAGCTCGGCCGCGATCGGGTTGGCCAGCGCCAGCTCCGCCTTGCCGCCGCCGAACAGCTCGGCGTGCGGCTTGGAGATGAACGACCAGGTCACCGCCTCGACCATGCCGCGCGCGGCGAGCGCGCGCTTGGCCTTGCGGGTGCGCACCTGCGCGGTGGTGAGCACCGGCTTGCGCGGCGCCTCGCCGCGGTCGAACGGCGTCGACGGCACGCGATCGACGCCGACGATGCGCACGATCTCCTCGACCAGATCGGCCTTGCCCTCGACGTCGGGCCGCCACGACGGCGGCGAGACCTTCACGATGCCGCCCTGTCCGGCGACGAAGAAGCCGAGCTTGGTCAGCACGCGGCGCATCTCCGGCAGATCGAGAGCTCAGTCCGGAAAGCCGCTTCAATTCGGTCGGCGGGAAATCGATGACCTTCTCCGGCGCCTCCGCCTTGCCGGCGACAACGACCTCGGACGGCGTGCCGCCGCACAGGTCGAGCACCATCTGGGTCGCGAGCTCCAGCCCCGGCAGCATGAAGTTCGGATCGACGCCGCGCTCGAAGCGGTAGCGCGCGTCCGAGTTGATGCCGAGCTTGCGGCCGGTCTGCGCGATGTTGAGCGGCTCCCACAGCGCCGAACTCGATCAGCACGTCGGTGGTGTTCTCGTCGCAGCCCGAGGCTTCGCCGCCCATGATGCCGGCCAGCGACTCGACGCCGTTGTCGTCGGCGATCACGCACATCGCGTTGTCGAGCGTGTAGGTCTTGCCGTCGAGCGCGAGCAGCTTCTCGCCGTTTTGCGCGCGGCGCACCACGAGATTGCCCTTCACCTTGGCGGCGTCGAACACGTGCAGCGGGCGGCCGCGGTCGTAGGTGATGAAGTTGGTGATGTCGACCAGCGCGTTGATCGGGCGCAGCCCGATGGCCGTGAGCCGCTTCTGCAGCCAGGCCGGCGACGGCCCGTTCTTGACGCCGCGCACCAGCCGCAGCGCGAACGCCGGGCAGAGCGACGGCGTCGAGCCGAAATCGAGCGTCACGCCGACCGGGCAGGGGAACTTCCCTTCACCGGCTTCGGCGTGTTCTCCTTGTAGGTGCCGACGTCGGCGGCGGCGAGGTCGCGGGCGATGCCGTTGATGCCGGTGCAGTCCGGCCGGTTGGGCGTCAGGTTGATCTCGATCATCGGATCGTCGAGCCCGGCGTACTTCGCGTAGGGCTTGCCGACCGGCGCATCGGCCGGCAGGTCGATGATGCCGTCGTGATCGTCGGAAATCTGCAGCTCCACTTCCGACACCAGCATGCCGCGGCTCTCGACGCCGCGGATGTTGCCGACGCCGAGCGTGATGTTCTTGCCGGGGATGAACGTGCCGGGCGGCGAGAACACGCCGATCATGCCGGTGCGCGCGTTCGGCGCGCCGCACACCACCTGGATCGGCTTGCCGTCGCCGGTATCGACCATGCAGACGCGCAGCCGGTCGGCATTCGGATGCTGAACGGCGGACACAACGTTGGCGATCACGAATGGCGCGAGCGTCTTGCCGGGGTCGTCCAGGTGCTCGACCTCGAGCCCGATCATCGTGAGCTTGCTCACGATCTCGTCGAGCGAAGCGTCGGTGTCGAGATGCTCCTTGAGCCAGGAGAGAGTGAACTTCACGTGCTCAAGCCTCCCGCGAGCGTCGGGAAGTCGAGCGGCCGGAAGCCGTAGTGCGCGAGCCAGCGCACGTCGGCCTCGAAGAAGGCGCGCAGGTCCGGCATGCCGTATTTGAGCATGGCGATGCGGTCGATCCCGAGACCCCAGGCGAAGCCCTGGTACTCGTCGGGATCGAGCCCGCAGTTGCGCAGCACGTTCGGATGCACCATGCCGCAGCCGAGAATCTCCAACCAGTCGTCGCCCTCGCCGAACCGGATCTCGCCCTTGTCGCGCTTGCACTGGATGTCGACTTCGAGCGACGGCTCGGTGAACGGGAAGAACGACGGCCGGAATCGCATCTTGACCTGATCGACCTCGAAGAACGCCTTGCAGAACTCCTCGAGAATCCATTTCAGGTGGCCGAGGTGCGCGCTCTTGTCGATCACCAGGCCCTCGACCTGATGGAACATCGGCGTGTGGGTCTGATCCGAGTCCGAACGATAGGTGCGGCCGGGAATGATGACGCGGATCGGCGGCTTCTGCGCCAGCATGGTCCTGATCTGCACCGGCGACGTGTGCGTGCGCAGCAGCATCCGCGAGCCGTCCGGCTTCGGCGGGAAATAGAACGTGTCGTGCATCTCCCGGGCCGGATGGCCTTCGGGAAAGTTGAGCTTGGTGAAGTTGTAGTCGTCGGTCTCGATATCCGGGCCTTCGGCGACGGCAAAGCCCATGTCGGCGAAGATCGCGGTGAGTTCGTCGATCACCTGGCTGATCGGATGGACGCGGCCGGCCTCGGCAGGCGACTCGCGAACCGGCAGCGTGACGTCCACGGTCTCGGTGTTGAGCCGCTGGTCGAGCGCGACGTTCTTCAGCGCGTCGCGCCGCCCGGCGAGCGCCGCGGTGACGCGGTCCTTCAAGCCGTTGATGATCGGGCCGTTCGCCTTGCGCTCGTCCGGCGTCATGCCGCCGAGCGTCTTGAGCAGCGCCGAGATCGAGCCGCTCTTGCCGAGCGCGGCGACGCGCACGGCTTCGAGCGCCGCCTCGTCCCCGGCAGCGGCGACGGCAGCGGCGATGTCGGCTTCGAGCTTGGCGATGTCGGTCATGGCGTCTTCATATACCATGACGGCGTAACGTGGCCGGGGCCCGCTTTACGCAGTCGCCGCCTTGACCTTCTCGACGATGGCCTGGAACGACGCCGGCTCGTGGATCGCGAGATCGGACAGCACCTTGCGGTCCATCGTGACGCCGGCCTTCTCGAGGCCGTTGATGAAGCGGCTGTAGTTCAGGCCGAACGGCCGAACCGCCGCGTTGAGGCGCTGAATCCAGAGCGCGCGGAACGTGCGCTTCTTCCGCTTGCGGTCGCGGAAGGCGTACTGGTTGGCCTTCTCGACCGCCTGCTTGGCGACACGAATGGTGTTCTTGCGGCGGCCGCGATAGCCCTTCGCGGCCTTGTAGACCTTCTTGTGCTTGGCGTGTGATGTGACGCCGCGCTTGACGCGTGCCATGACTGATCTCCTTCAAATCAAATCGAACGTTAAGGAATGGACGGCGCTGGCCGGACTAGCTGTTCGGCAGCCAGTACTTCCGGATGTTCTCGCCGTCGGCCTTGAACAGCACGCGGGTGCCGCGGTGCTGGGCGATCTGTTTGTTGGTCCGCTTGATCATGCCATGGCGCTTGCCGGCAAAGCCTGCTTTGACCTTGCCGCTGGCCGTGACCTTGAAGCGCTTTTTGGCGCCCGACTTGGTCTTGAGTTTGGGCATTTGGCTCTCCATCGGTGCGGCTTTGGACGTGGCCTGAGGCCGGTCCTGCCGGGTTTGCTCTGATTGAGCGTGCTGAATGATTCAGCGTCGCCGCCACGGCAGCCCTTGTTAGCCGGTCGGCGAGCGGGCGGGTTATGGCAGAGGTGGTCCGAAAAAACAACCTCCGGCCACGCCAACGAGAACGCCCGCAACGGCGGTTGCGGGCGCGTATTTTCGCAGCAAATACAGGCTTAACGCGGCGCCAGCACCATCACCATCTGGCGGCCTTCCAGCCTGGCGTCCATCTCGACCTTGGCGATCTTGCCGACGTCTTCCTTGACGCGCTCGAGCAGCCGGGTGCCGAGCTCCTGGTGCGCCATCTCGCGGCCGCGGAAGCGCAGCGTGACCTTGACCTTGTCGCCTTCCTCGAAGAAGCGCTTCATCGAGCGCATCTTCACGTCGTAGTCGTGGTCGTCGATCATCGGCCGGTACTTGATCTCCTTGACCTCGACCACCTTCTGCTTCTTGCGCGCTTCGGCGGCCTTCTTCTGCTCCTGGTACTTGTACTTGCCGTAGTCCAGGATCTTGCAGATCGGCGGTGAGGCGTTGGGAGAGATTTCGACGAGATCGAGGCCGGCTTCCTGGGCTTTGGCCAGGGCTTCGGCGATCGGAACGTTGCCGAGATTGGCGCCGTCCTTGTCGATCAAATGCACCGTGGGCGATGCGGATGTCTTCATTGATGCGCGGGCCACCCTTTTGGGCCGGCACCGGAGCTCTTTGTGGGCGACGAATGGCTACGGTCTCCTCTGTCGTTCGCGACGCCTCAAGAATCGGGACAAACCGGCCATAAGTCAACGCCGTCGGTTGCGCAATTAAGGGTCATGCGGCACGTTGCGCCGCCACGTCGGCGTAGAGCTTGAGGGTCATTTCGGACACCGCCGCGGCGTTGAAATGCTCCAGCACCCAGGCCCGGCCCCGCGCGCCAATCGCGTGCTGGGCGGATTCCGGCAATGAAAACAGTTGGATCAGGGCTGCGGCTAGCGCCGAATCGTCACCGGTCGCAAACCGCAGCCCTGTCATTCGGTCATGAGGCACGGCCGGCGGGGCGAGCACCACGTCGGCGCCGGCGCCGAGTTCCGAGACGATCACCGGCCGCGCCATCGCCTGCGCCTCGAGCAGCGCGCGCTGCAGCCCTTCCGGCTGCACCGCCGCCGATACGACGACGCTGGCCGCGGCGTAGGCCGCCGGCAGATCCTCGATCGGCCCGCTGATGCGGACCACGTCGGCGACCTCGCTGGCCATCACCTGGTCCCAGAGCTCGGCGGCGTAGCGCGTGCCCTGGTCCTCGGCGGTGAACACGCAGACGAAATCCTTGACGCCCATCGCCTTGAGCCGGCTGATCGCGCGCACCGCGATGTGATGCCCCTTGCGGCGGAGCATGCGGCCGGTCACGAGGATCAGCTTGTCGCCGCGCCCGACGCCCCAGCTGCTTCGCACCGCGTCGATGCGTTCGCGCGAGACGTTAGCCGGATCGAACCGAGCCGGCATCGACGCTCGCCGGCACGACGACGATCCGGTCCCATGACGTGCCGTAGCGATCGTTGACCAGCAGCGCGATCTGCTCGCTGACCGCGATGACGCGCATGCCGCGCGCCATCACGCTGTTGTAGAGCCGCTTGAAGGCGTTCTGCTGGCGGAAGCCTTTGTGCCAGGTCGTCAGGAACGGCACGCCGGTCAGCTTGGCGCAGGCAAAAGCGCTCCATGCCGCCGCGCGGCCGTGGGCATGCACCACGTCGCAGCGGCGCTCCCGCACCAGGCGCACCAATGCAAACGCGTTGCGCAGCACGATGGCGGGATTCTGGCTGTCCATGTCGAGCAGCACGTTCTCGCCGCCGGCCGCCTCGACCACGTCCGCGAGCCGGCCGCCGCTCGATGCCACGATCGGCTTGTGTCCGGCCGCTGCGAGAATGCGAACCAGCTCGACGACGCCGGCATCGGCCGCGCCGATGTGCAGCGTCGGCACGACGATCAGCACGTTCAGGGATCGGGGAGTTCATGCGGGCAGCGGTGATAATTCGCTTTGCAGAGCGCGCGCAACCGCGACACGGGGATCTGGTGCCTACGGCTCGCACTCCAGCAGCGAGGTATAGACCTCGAGCGTCGCGGCGGCGATGCGGCCCGGCGCGAACATGTACTCGGCGAATTGCCGCGCGCGCGCCGCCAGCGCCCGGTATTCCATGGCATCCAGCGCCAGCGCGGTCGCGAGCGCGCGCGCGATTTCGATCGAGTCGCCCGGCTGCACCACCCATCCGGTGCGCAGATCGCTCGGCATGCGCGGCGGGATCACCATGTTCTCGGGGATCGGCCCGACCGACGAGGCGATGACGGGCCGCGCCATCGCCTGCGCTTCGGCGACGACCTGGCCGTAGATCGGCGGCGCGATGCACGGCACCACGACGATGTCGGATGCCGCATAGGCCGCCGGCATGTCGGCGACGTGGCCGACCACGCGGAACAGCGCGTCGACATTTTCGGCTTGCGCGTCCGCTTCATGATCGAGCGCGCGTACCGGCGGTGCCGTCCGGTCGTCGCCGGCGATCACGAAGGTGACGCCGCGCATGCCGTTGTGAGCGAGCATGCGCGCCGCCGCCACCAGGCTGGCCTGGCCGTTGCCGGGCGACACCCGGCCGCGGCGCCAGCACGATCCGCACTCGCGACGGAATTCCCCAGGCCTGGCGCAGCGCGGCGACGCGGTCGGGATGCACCAGCGCGGGATTGAACAGCGTGGTGTCGATGCTGCGCGGGATCACGCTCAGCCGCTCCAGCGGAATGTGTAGCGGTCGAGCATCGGCTGCGCGTTGAACTGCGATCGCGCGATGATGCGGTCGCCGCGGCTCAATCCGCCGAGATAGAACGCGGCGAGCCGCATCCGCTGATGCGGCAGATCGGGAAGATCGGTGACGAGCCGCACCGTGCTGCGGTCGGTCGCCACCAGCGCGCTCCAGGCGGCGCCGGCGTTCTTGGCGTGTACGATGTCGACGCGCTCGTTGATCAGAACCGGCTCCAGCCGGTCGGCGTTGCGCCGCAGCCGGCAACGGATTGATCGTCGCGCTGGCGAACGGCAGCCACTCGCCGCCGAACGATTTCAGCTCGTCGACCAGCGGGCCTTCGCCAGCGGCGACGATGGCGCGGGCGCCGGCGTGGACCAGGGCGCGCGCGATGCTGACGGCGGTGCGCGCCTCGGTCGAAGTCGCGCAGCGCGGTGATGATCTGCAGCACGGTGGCGCCGGCCAGCGCGCGCGGCAGCACCCGTGCCCCCTCCACATCGGCGGCGCTGATCGCCATCGCTGTGTCCCTGCACCCCCTTGCGCTGGCGGCGGCTTGCGGCGAAACACGGACCGCAAACCCGACCGAACGTCACGCCATGAACGATGCCATGAGCGATTCTTGCCTGAATTTCCTGGACGTGGGAACCGGCCCGGCCGCCCGCCGCATTGCGGTACGCCAACGTCCGGGCTGCGCGCCGTGCATTTTCTGGCTTGGCGGCTTCAAGTCCGACATGCAGGGCACCAAGGCCGTGGCGCTCGACGACTGGGCGGCGGCCAACGGCCGCGCCTGCATCCGGTTCGACTATTCCGGACATGGCGAATCCGGCGGCGACTTCGCCGACGGGACGATCGGCCGCTGGCTGGAGGACAGCCTGGCAGTGTTCTCGGCCACCGCGCAGGGCCGCAGATTCTGGTCGGCTCATCGATGGGCGGCTGGATGGCGCTGCTGCTGGTTCGCGAGCTTAAGCGCCGCGCGGTGACGGGCGCCTCGATCGCCGGGCTGGTGCTGATCGCACCGGCCGTCGATTTCACCGAAGAACTCATGTGGAAGAACTTCTCGGCCGAAGACGCGGAAAGAGATCGAGCAGAAGGGATTTTGGCTACGGCCGTCGGAATACGACCCGGTCGGCTATCCGATCACACGCGGGCTGATCGAGGAGGGCCGCAACCACCTGCTGCTCGACGGCCTGATTCGAGATTGGCTGTCCGGTGCGCATCCTGCAGGGCGTGCAGGATCCGGACGTGCCGTGGCGCCACGCGGTCGAGCTGTCATCGCGGCTGGCGCAGGACGACGTCGTGCTCACGCTGGTGAAGGACGGCGACCACCGGCTGTCGCGGCCGAGGATCTCGAACGGCTGATCGCGGCAGTGGCGGAGCTTTAGTTGTTTGTCTAGCTGCCGATCCGTTCGATATTGGCGTCGTCGACCACCTTGTTCCAGCGCGCGATGTCCGTCGCGACGCGGTCCTTGAACTGATCCGGCCGCCCGGGCGCGGGTTCGCTGCCCAATGCGCGTATGCGTTCCGCCACTGCCGGCTCGGCGACATGCGCTGCGATCTCCTTGTTGAGGCGCGCGACGATCAGCTCCGGCAATTTCGCCGGCGCGATCACGCCCATCCATGAGGTGACGGCGAAGCCGGCGAAGCCGGCTTCCGCAATGGTGCCGACATTGGGCAAGGCGGCGAAACGGCTCGGACCGGTAACCGCGATGGGATGCAGCTTGCCGGCCCTGATGTTCTCCAAGAGCGCGATCGGCGGGTCGATCAGGAAATCGATCCGTTTGCCGAGCAGTTCGGTGAGTGCCAAAGCGCCGCCGCGGAACGGCACCGGCTGGACGCGGATGCCCGCCAGCCGCGATATGTGCTCGATCAGCAGATGCTGCGACGATCCCTGACCCGGCGTGCCGCATAGCAGCGGTGTTGCCGAGGAGCGTGCGGCTTTGATGAGATCCGTCATGCTCTTGATCGGGTGCTCGGCGTGCGTAACCATGACAAACGGAAACTCGATCGCCTGGCCGATGAACGTGAAATCGTCGACTGGATTGTAGGGCAGCGACTTGTACATCGCCGCCGAGATCGCGTGCGAGCTCGGCACGAAGCCCAGCGTGTAGCCATCGGGTGCGGCGCGCGCGATCTGTGCCGCGGCGATGGTGCCGCCGGCTCCCGTCTTCGATTCAACCACGACCTGCTGGCCGAGTCGTTTCGACAATCCCTCCGCGACGATCCGTGCTGTGACGTCGACGCCGCCGCCGGGCGCCAGGCCATGGATCATGGTGATGTTGCGCTCAGGCCAGGCAGCGAATGCACGTCCGGGCGCAAGTGCGGTTGCGGACAAGCCAGCCAGCAGGGTCCGGCGCGTCAGCGCGGTCATGACGTTCCTCCCTTGTTGGGGGGACTCTATCGTGTCCTGGACGGCGGCAACATCGGGTCAGGCCAGGGCGGCGGACCATTCTTCCTGCACGGATGCATCGGTTTCGCCGCTGCGCTGCGGCGCAAGCGCGGTGAGCCGCGAGGGATCGAGGCATCCGAGCGCCCATATCGCGGCGCCGCGCACCAGCGGCGACGCATCGTCGAGCCGCGCTTCCGCATCGGGAGCGAGCGATTTGTCGCCTGAATTGCCGATCGCGATCAGCACGTTGCGCACGAAGCGGTCGCGGCCGGCGCGTTTCACCGCGGTCTTGGCAAACAGCGCGCGGAACGCCGCAT
>CAWIRP010000015.1:0-107938 GCA_963838595.1 uncultured Alphaproteobacteria bacterium | reverse complement strand
AACGGACATCGCAGCCCAGTCGCCGGATGTCCGCTTTCGGGGGTAAAGCGGACATCGAATATCGAGCCTGCCATGTCCGCTTTTGACCCAAAGCGGACATCGGCTGCGGCGGACCTAGCCTTCTTCCAGCATCCGCCGAAGTTTGCCGGCGTCCACATCGCATCCCATAAAAAGCTTGAAGGCGTGGCGCCCCTGATAAAGAAACAGCTCATAACCGCTCAGTATCTCGACCCGCGCGGCCTCCGCTTCCTTCACGAAGGCCGTCTGGATCGGCGTGTAAACGGCGTCGAAAATCCACCCCCGGCCCTTGATTGGGATGCCGCTGAAGGCATTGCCGCCGTAGCCGACCATTCCCAATGGCGTGCAATTGACGAGGCCGTCCGCGCCTTCGCAAGCATCAGCGAGCGACGCAGCGACTCGGACAGACATTGCGCCTTGATGCCGCTGAAGTGCGGTTGCGAGGCTGCGTGACTTACCGTCGTCGATGTCGAACAAGGCGAGAGATTTCGCGCCCAATTCGGCGAGCCCGAACGCAACGGCTTTGCCGACCCCGCCGCTGCCGGCCATCGCCACCGCGCCAGGCGGCCGTGCGCCGAATTGCGCTCGGAAGGCCGACACATATCCGGTGTAGTCGGTGTTAAAGCCAATCGCAGGCGCGCCGAACAGCACGGTGTTACAGGCACCTATCGTCCGCACGACCGGATCCTCGATCGTTACGAAGCGGAGCACTTGTTCCTTGTAGGGATACGTGATGTTGAGACCGCGAAAGCCGTCCTGTTTCGCCCGCTCGACAACATCGTCGAACGTCAGACCGAGATCGCGCGGCACCAGCCGCTCGTACTTGACGTCGATCCCGCAAATGCGGGCGGCGGCATGATGCAGATCGGGCGCACGAGAGGCGGCGATATTGTCGCCGATCAGGCCGAGACGAATTGTTTCCAAGGCAACCTCAGGCGGTCGCGACTGCGAGATCGGCCGGCCGGCGGCGCTTGCCGGCCGCTCGATGGATTCCGAGCAAATTTTCCGGCGCATTGGCGAGAGTGTAGGTGACGCAATCCATGATGTGCGTCGAAAGTATCGCCTGCGCGGTTTTTGCATCGCGTTTCAGCGCGCATTCGAGCAATCTTTGATGCTCCGGCGGAGCGGCGTCGCGGAAAATCACGGCGATCATCAGATAGCGGACATATTTGTCGAATACCGCAGCGTGCGCATCCAGCAAAACGCGCGAGCCGCAGGCCGACAACAGCGCCTGATGGAATTCGGAATCGTACCGCTTGAGCACTTCGAGGCCGCGCTTGTCGCCGGCGAGCGTTCGCCTTTCCATCGTCGCCAGCTTGTGGTGGGCAGCGACGACACGCCCTTCCCAATCCATGTCACCCAGCGCGAACGAGCGTTGCAGCGCGTGAGATTCGAGCAGCAGCCGGAGATTGGCGAGCTCCTTGAAATTGTCGGCGGAAACCGGCGCAACCTCGAAGCCGCGCGCACTTTCGGCAATCACCAAGCCCTTCGGACGTCAGCCGGTTGAGCAGCTCGCGCAGCGTGCTGATGCTGATGCCGTAGGCATCCTTGAGCGCTTCGAGTCGCAGCTTTTGCGACGGCGCGCAGGCGGCCAAAAATGATGTCGTTGCGCATGCGCCGGTAGGCCTTCTCCCCGGCGGTTTCGACGCCCGTGCTCACGCCACCCACTTCGACCTCCGATGATCTGTCGATCATATGATGATCTGATTTTTGACTATTGAGAGCGCATTCGCAAGTGCCCAAGAAGACGACAGAAAACAAACAGGAGGACTGCCCATGCCGAAACTAACCCGCCGTTCCGTGGTCGCCGGCGGCGCCGCGATGGCCGCGCTCGCGGCCGCAGGCACCTGCCCAGCGCGCAGGCGAAACCGAAGATGCGCTTCAGCAGCGCGTTTACGGAAAACGATCTGCGCACCGAAGCCTACAAAGCCTTCGCCGCGGCGATGAGCGACGCTTTCGACTTCGAGCCGTACTGGGGCAACACGCTGTTCAAGCAGGGCACCGAGCTCGTCGCGCTCCAGCGCGAGAATCTCGAGCTTTGCAATCTCGCGCCGGCGGATATCTCCAAGCAGATTCCGGCTTGGTCGCTGATGACCTCGGCGTATCTGTTTCGCGATTACGACCACCTGAACAAGACGTTCAAGAGCGAGATCGGCCAGGAATTCATCAAGATAGCCCGCGACCAGCTTGGCATTGAGCTGATCCGCCCGGTTTATTTCGGCGCGCGGCAGGTGAATTTGAAGCCGGCCAAGAAGATCAACACGCCCGCCGATCTCGCGGGTATCAAGCTACGGATGCCGCCGGGCGAGTTCTGGCAGTTCCTTGGCGAGTCGCTCGGCGCCAACCCGACGCCGGTCGCCTATGCGG
The DNA here is from genome assembly GCA_963838595.1 of uncultured Alphaproteobacteria bacterium. GTDB lineage: Bacteria > Pseudomonadota > Alphaproteobacteria > Rhizobiales > Xanthobacteraceae > Z2-YC6860. The sequence goes on along the minus strand of CAWIRP010000015.1, from coordinate 105,553 downwards.
AACTCTACACGGCGCTGCAATCCGGCGCGGTCGACGGACAGGACAATCCGCTGGTCGCCGGCCGCTCGATGAAGTTCTACGAGGTGACCTCGCAATTCATCCTGACCAACCACGTGCTCGGCTACGACATGCTGGCGGTCTCGAAGAAGGCCTGGTCGAGCCTGAAGCCTGAGCAGCAGGCGAAGCTGCGTGCCGAAGCCGACAAGGCCTTCGACGCGAGCGCCGCGAAATACAACGCGCAGGAGCAGGAGGCGATTGAGTTCTTCAAGAAGGAAGGCAAGCAGGTCTATGCACCCGACCAGAACGCCTTCCGCACCTTCGCCCAGAAGCGTTACGTCGAAAAGTATGGCAATGACTGGCCGAAGGGCGCGCTCGAGAAGATCAACGCGGTCAAGTAGAGGGCGAAGCTAGGTGCCCAAGGCCAAGCTGGCCAAAAAGCCCGAGCGATGGTCGCAAGCGATCGCGGTCGGGCGCTGGCTGCGGCGGCGCGCGGAAAATGTCTCCGCGCTGCTGCTGCTTGCCATGTTTCTCTGCTTCATCCTGCAAATCGTAGCGCGTTACGTCTTCAACCGCCCACTCGGCTGGACCGATGAGGTCAGCGTCCTCTGCTGGATCTGGTGTACGTTGTGGGGCGCGGCTTTCGTGCTTCGTGAAAAGGACGAAGTCCGCTTCGATATCATCTATAGCGGCGTCAGCGTGCAGACACGCCGGGTCTTCACGATCATCACCGGCATCACGGCCGTCATTCTGTTCGGTATCGCGCTGCCCGCCGTGATCAGTTACATCACGTTTTTGAAGGTCGAACGATCGGCCTATCTCGGCATTCGCCTCGATTATCTCTATTCGATCTACGCGGTCTTCGCGATCGCCGCGATCATCCGCTACAGCGCTTTGACGTGGCGCGCCATCAAGGGCACGCCGCCGGAAATCGAACTCGGCAGCGGGTCGGCGCTGTGAGCCCGTTCGGCATCGCGATCATCACGATCCTCGGCCTCGGCCTGCTCGGCCTGCCGATCGGCTATTCGATGATCGCCGGCTCGATCCTCTATCTCCTGCTCGCCGGCCTCGACCTCGGCACCTCGGCCGAGCAAATCCTCAACGGTCTCTACAACAGCTACGTGCTGCTCGCGGTGCCGCTGTTCCTGTTCTCAGCGGAGCTGATGAACGTCAGCAAGATGACTGACCACCTGCTGCGCTTCTGCGACATGCTGGTCGGCCGCTTCCGTGGCGGGCTCGGCCACATCAACATCGCGCAGAGCATCATCTTTGCCGGCATGTCGGGCTCGGCGATCGCCGACCTCGCCGGCACCGGGCGCATCAGCATCGACATGATGACGCGCAACAACCGCTATCCGCTGAGCTATGCTGCCGCGATCACCGCGGCATCGGCGGTGATCGGGCCGATCATCCCGCCTTCGATCCCGATGGTGCTCTACGCGCTCATTTCGGACACCTCGGTGGGCTACCTGTTCCTCGGCGGCGTCATCCCCGGCCTGCTGATGGCGCTGGCGCAGATGGCCATGAACACGTACATGGCGCACAAGCACGACTATCCGGTCGAGAAGCCAATTCCGCTGCGCGAATGGCCGATGATCACCTGGGTCGCGATGCCGGCGCTGCTGATGCCGGTCATCCTGCTCGGCGGAATCTACGGCGGCGTAATGACGCCGACCGAAGCGGCCGCGGTCGCCGCCGCCTACGCGTTCCTGGTCGCGGTGCTGTGGTATCGCAACATCACCGTTCGCGACACCTATCTGGCCGTGCTCAACAGCTCGCGGGCGACCGCTTCGATCGGCATGCTGATCGCGGGCGCGCTGATCTTCAATTACGTCGTCACCATCGAACAGATTCCCAACACTGTGCGCGGCTTGCTCGCGGGCTATGAGCTTTCGCCGGTGATGTTCCTTGTCGTCGTGAACATCATCCTGCTGGTGCTCGGCTGCCTGCTGGAAGGCAGCACGATCATTCTGGTGATCTTGCCGATCTTCATCCCGACGGCGAAGGCGCTCGGCATCGATCTCGTGCACTTCGGCGTCGTCGCCGTGGTGAACATCATGATCGGGCTGATTACGCCGCCTTACGGCCTGCTGCTGTTCATCATCTCTGCGATCTCCGGCGCACCCCTGCGCGCAATCATCAGGGACACGATGCCGTTCGTGTGGGCGATGATCGCCGCGCTCGCGATCATCACCTTCTTCCCCGACACCGTGCTCTGGCTCCCTCGCCTCATGGGCTACAAAGGCTAAGTCCATGACAAGACCGATTTTCGTTCTCAACGAACGAACGTCTGAACGGAGCAGATGATGCCTGCGCGGCTCATGATTCTGAATGGTCCGAACCTCAATCTCCTGGGGGTGCGTGAACCGAATATCTATGGCTCGACAACGCTCTCTGCCATCAAGAAGAGCTGCGAGCAGTTCGCCAAGATCGCGAACGCGCTGCTGTCGTTTCATCAGTCGAACCATGAGGGTGTACTGGTCGATCTCATTCAAGCCGCGCGACAGGAGGCCGACGCCATCATCATCAATCCGGCCGCGCTTTCATTCACTTCGATTGCGCTGTTCGATGCACTCAAGGTCTTTGAAGGCCCGATCATCGAATGCCACATTTCCAACATTCACGCCCGGGACGAACTGCATCGTCATTCGAAGCTTTCGTCCGCGGTTAAGGCAGTCATCTGTGGCCTTGGACCTTATGGCTATATCGTCGCCATGCAGTCAGCGCTTCAAATGCTTGGAAAGTTGCCGGCCAGCCTGCCGGCTCCGATCCGTCTAGGTCCCAAATGACGCTTTCCGCTTCCGATAATCCCGGCACGTGGCCCGGCATTCTCGCGATCTTTAACAACGTCGCGCCCGGCCGCGAGGCTGAGTTCGAGGAGTGGTTTCAGCACGAACACTTGGCGGAGCGGATCGCTGTCCCGGGCTTCCTAGTCGGGCGACGGCACGAGGCGGTCTCGGGTTGGCCGCGCTATTTCAATTTCTATGTCACGCAATCGGTCGAGGTTTTGAAGTCCGCGGCCTATCTCGGGCGGCTCGATGATCCGACGCCGATGACGCGCACGGTCATGTCGGAAATCTTCAAGGACATGATCCGGACGGTCTGCCACCGCACCTTTCGGCTGGGAGCCATGCGAGGCACCGTCGTGGTAACCGTGCGGTTCAGCGAAAGTCCTGAAGAGACAGCCTTGAAAGCGGTCCTTGAAACGTTGATGCGGGACAAAGCGGTGGCTTGCGGCGAAATCTGGCGCGCTGCGGACCCGCTCGAATTCCCGATATCCATGGAAGAACGGCTGCGCGGCGGCGATCGCAAGATCGAGGCGTGTTTGCTCGTGGAAACACTACGGGTGCCGGACGCTGAGAGGATTGCAGCGTCGCTGGCCAATGATTTTCAAGGAACCACGATCGGAGTCTATCGGTTGCTTTGCGAGATTACTCCAGCATAGGGAAACGCAGGGGCGAGATCGACCTTGTCGCCGTGCGTGAAAAGGCGCAGCCTCGCTGCATTGGAATACGTCTAGGGAAAGAAGCGGCCCGCTGCGGCCTTGGCTCCAAGCGGGCACAAGGAGGGAAGCAATGGCCACCAATTTCATTGTGAATGGAAAGGCGACGTCAACCGACGCGCCGCCGGCAACGCCGTTGTTGTGGGTGATCCGAGAGGGCCTCAAGCTCACCGGCACCAAATTCGGCTGCGGCACCGGATTATGCGGCGCCTGCATGGTGCACATCGACGGCAAGCGCGCGTATTCGTGCCAGACCCAGGTCTCCGAGATTGCCGGCAAGTCTGTGACGACGATCGAAGGGCTGTCACCTGATTCTAGCCACCCGGTGCAGAGGGCGTGGCTCGCCGAGCAGGTGCCGCAATGCGGCTATTGCCAGTCCGGACAGATCATGAGCGCGGCCGATTTGCTCAAGCAAAAGCCGAAGCCGACGCGCGACGAAATCGTCGAGCACATGAGCACCAACATCTGCCGGTGCGGAACCTACCAGCGCATCGTGCGCGCGGTCGAACGCGCAGCGCGGGAGGCGTGACATGAAAAAGCTCAAGCATTCTTCGATGATGTCCCGCCGCCAGGTGATGATTGGCGCCGCGGGACTTTCGTTCGCCGTTGCGCTCGGTGGGCGCGCCAGCGCTTCGGTCCTCGCGTCCACACGGACCGGCAAGGCGCTTAGCCCTTGGATCAGCATTTCGCCCGACGGCACAATCTTCATCATGTCGGCGGCGACCGAGATGGGGCAGGGGTCGATGACCTCGCTACCGATGGTCCTTGCCGAAGATCTCGACGCTGACTGGTCGCGCGTGCGCATCGTGCCCGCGCCGGCGCTCGACAAGATCTACGGTAATCCGGGCTTTGGTGGCATGATGTACACTGCCGGCTCCAACGCGGTGACGAGCTATTACCGGCCATTGCGCACCATGGGCGCGCAGGTGCGCCGCGTATTGATCGATAACGCCGCTAACAAGCTCGGCGTCCCGGTCGCGGAATTGACTACCGAGCCGAGCGTCGTGGTGCACGCCAAGTCTGGCCGGAAACTGAGCTATGGCGAGATCGCGGCGTTCGCCGACGTGCCGGCAAGCGCGCCGGAGATCAAACCGGAAGATCTGAAGAGGCCAGCAAACTTCCGGCTGATCGGTAAAGACGCGATGCGGATCGAGCTGCCGAGCAAAGTAAACGGCAGCGCGCGTTACGGCATCGACGTGCAGGTGCCGGGGATGCTCTACGGCGTGGTGCTCCGTGCGCCGGTCGAAGGATCGACGCCTCAGATTGGCATGGCATTGGCCTCGTCGCCGGGCGCCGTGCAGGTCGTGAAGCTGCCGTACGGCGTCGGCATCGTCGCTGAAACTCCGTGGGCGGCGTTCGCCGCTCGGCAGGCGATCGCCAACAGCGTCACCTGGAGCAAGACCGGCAAGGCCTGGGGCTTCGACAGCGACAAGGGTCTCGACGCATTCGCAGCCCAGGTCAAGGATCCGAACGCCAAGGCAACAGACTGGTTCAAGTCCGGCGATACGCGAGCCGAAATGCCAAAGGCCGCCTCGTTCGTCGAGGCCGAGTACCGCTGCGACTACGCCTATCACGCGCAGATGGAGCCGCTGAATGCGGTTGCGTCGGTTTCGGCCAATGGAGAACTCGGCAGAAATCTGGGTCGGCACCCAGAGCCAGACCATGGCGCAGGAAGCGACCGCCAAGGCGCTCGGCATCGAGCGCGACAAGGTCAAGCTGAACGATCTGCTGATGGGCGGTGGCTTCGGCCGCCGCGGACCGCGCGACATGGATTTCCTGGTCGACGCGGTGCTCCTCTCGAAGGAGGTAGGCAGGCCGGTGAAGACGATGTGGACGCGCGAGGACGACGTTCACAACGGGCAATTCCGGCCGCTGTCGGCGCATCATCTCAAGGCCGGGCTCGATGCCTCGGGCAAGCTCGTCGCGTATCATCATCGGCTGGCCGGCGATCGGGTGACACCATTCGCCGATCCGGTTCGTTACGCCCGGGCGGGGCAGAAGGATTTCATCTTAATGCTCGGCGCCGATCTCAAGGGCTACGACGTACCGCATCAACTAGTCGAACAACTGTACCAGGACACCGGCGTCCGCACGGCGCCGTTGCGTGGCATCAGCTTCGTCGCTAACAAGTTCGCGGCCGAAGTCTTCATGGATGAGATTGCGGTCAAGCGCGGTATCGATCCGGTGAAGTACCGCCTCGAACTGCTGAGCAAGACGCCGCGAGCGGTGAAGGTGGTGGAGCGCGTAGCGGAGATGGCGAACTGGGGCCGCAAACGGGACGGCCGAGGCCTTGGCTTCGCGTTTCTCGATTACTCCGGTTCGCAGATAGCGGCGATCGCTGAGGTTTCGGTCAACCGGGGCACCGGGCAGATCAAGGTGCATGAATTCTGGTGCACCATCGACTGCGGTGTGGCACTGCAGCCCGACAACGTCATCGCGCAGACCGAAGGCAGCACGATCTATGGTCTGGGAATGGCGCTGACCGAGCGCATCACGATTAAGGACGGCGTCGTCGAGCAGTCGAATTTCTACGACTACCACGTGCCGCGCATGAACGAGAATTCCGCTCATGCACACCGAAGTAATTTCGACCGACAATCATCCGACCGGTGCCGGGCAAATGTCGACTGCCGGCGGTGGCGCCGGCGATCTCCAACGCGGTCGCACAGCTTACCGGTGTGCGGTTGCGCCACACCCCGTTCACGCCGGAGCGCGTGAAGGCGGCGCTGGGTTAACAAGCGGCGAGACGCAGAAGGGGGCACGCTAAGCGTGCCCCCTTCTCACATTCCGTGGTGATCAGCGAGGCCCCTCGGCCCCCGCGACGCCTGACGTCATCATCGGGTACTTCATGCTAGCGACTTGCAGGTCCGTGTTGTTGAATTATCAGTCCCTGTTCGCAGTGAAAATTTCCCTGTTCTTAAATTCCAGGGAATTGGCGAAAAAAGCCCGATGATCTGCTGGAAATCTGGTCCGGGAATGCCGGTAAAGCCGTCAACTTTGCGAAATTCCCTGTAAAATTCCCTGTTAGCAGGGAATAGCCGGTCGGAGACTGGTCCGATCTGCACTGGCTCGCCAGCCAACCAGTCCGGTCTCTCTTTTTTCTCGGCGAGCGCCCAAGAAAGCCCACAAATACGGGGCTTTTCGCGCGCTGAAGGTTCCTCGCGCTTTCCCAGGAAATGGTGGTTTTGCAAAGTCAAAAAGCAGAGATTGGTTCGTTGTAGAGCAGAACCTTTTGTCTGGATGCGCGGGCGGCATAGACAGGTTATGGAACTGCCGTGTGCTCGACGCTTGCGGAGTTCGACGCGCCAATCAGATATCGAGCGCAGTCACAAGGTATGAGTAATCTTGGTCAAGTGGGGTGGATTGTCGGGGTCAAGGCCTTTGTTAATTGCCGCAGCTTCAATGGCCCGATAAGCCGGTACGAGCATCAGCACAGGGTCAAGCGCGGGATGGCCGTCACCGATCCAGGGCAATGTGCCTGCTGCGCCGCCTGCGCTGAATACAAGATTCCCTTCGCGATGCAGATCCTGGAATAGGTCGTCGACGGCTGCAGCCGACGCGTCGTTCTGTCGAAGAAGCAGCACGGGTGTCGTTGGTGAGACAGACGCACGCGGGCCGTGTCGTAGCTCCGCGGCGCTGTAGCCGAGCGCCGGTACTCTCAAAGTCTCCGAGACCTTCAATGCAATTTCACGTACGCAGCCAAGTCCATAGCCACGTCCAACCACAAAAGCAGCGGGTGCGAATGCCGCATGATTGGACCACGCCGACCAGTCGCATTGCAGCGCGTTCGACATACGAACCGGGAGTTCGGAGAGGGCGTCCTTGAGGTCTGCCTCGTTCGCCAGTTCCGCAACCAGCGTCGCCCCCGCGATCATGGACAGCACCACGGTCTTTGTAGCAGCCACTGATTGTTCGGTACCTGCATCAATCGGCAAGACCAGCTCGGACATCGAGGCGACCGGAGAGTTCTCGTCGTTGACGAGCGCCAGAGTGAGCGCGCCAGCTTTGCGGGCCATCTCTGTGGCAGCAACGAGATCGGGACTGCGTCCCGACTGCGAGATAACAATCCAAAGCGCATTGTGCAGATTTTGCGGCCTCCGGTACGCCGTGACGACAGATGGTGCTGCGGCTGAGCCCACGATGCCGAGCCGTGTTTCAAAAAGATATCGCAAATATACTCCGACGTGGCCGGAGCTGCCGCGTCCACAAAAAACAACGATTTGGGGTCTCGCCTGTTTAACCAATCGAGCGATCGTCGAGAACAATTTTCCGCGCGACAAGAGGCGTTCGATCGAACTCTGGAATCTCGGAAATTTCGCGCGCCATCGCGCTGCGGGTCGTCCTTTCAGTCATCGTGACTCGCCGCTTTGTTGATTGCGGCGCGCAGATTTCCCTTGTGGCTTTGCAGGAGTTGATGAGCCTCAGGTCGGCTCAACCCCAATCCCATCAAGACCGCCGTCTTCACATCGCCGTCGGTTTGTTCGAGGTAGCGGTCAGCCTCGGCTATGGTGCACGGCACGATTTCGCTGACCATGGTCGTTGCGCGACGGCGTAATTTTGCATTCCGCGCCCGCATGTCGACCATCAGTCCTCGGTAGACGCGGCCCATTCGAACCATGAGTGCGGTTGAAAACAGATTGAGCACGATTTTCTGCGCAGTGCCCGCCTTCATCCTGGTGGATCCGGCGACGACCTCACTTCCGGTGTCGGCCAGTATTTGGTGGCGCGCCACCTCGAAGAGGGGGGCACCGGGGTTGTTACTCACTGCGATCGTTACAGCGCCAACGGCGCCCGCCTGCCGTAGTGCGCCGATCGTAAACGGAGTCGTTCCGCTCGCAGCTATGCCGATCACGACATCGTCGGCGGAGATGCTGGCCTTTGTCATTGCTTCCGCACCAGCCTGTTCGTTGTCCTCGGCCTGCTCGGTGCTGCGGACCAGTGCATCCATTCCTCCGGCCATCGCAAATACCAGTCGATCGCTGGGCCAATCAAAAGTTGGCGGCAGTTCAGTTCCGTCCTGTACTCCGATACGTCCCGAGGTGCCGGCACCGGCGTAGACAATTCGCCCGCCCCGTTGCAGGGCGGGGACTGCTTCATCGACTGCGGCGGCGATGGCTCCCAGCGCACCGCGGACAGCGGCGGCGGCCGCAAGTTGGCCCTCATACATCGCGAGAATCATTTCGGCGGCGGACCACGAATCGAGGTCGATGTAGCGCGGGCTGATTTGTTCGGTAGCCATGAAATTTCTCACTTTGTAAATAACGGCGAAAAATTCCCTTAGTTCGATGTGGTGTTTTGGCGGGCCAGACGTAAGGCACCATCAATCGCATCGCCTTCGACGGGAACGAGCCGGCGCTGCACGTCGGGAGCCAGCCAAGGCTGAATTGACGAGGCGAGCCCGCCAAGCAGAGCCATGCGGGGAGCGCCGCATTCCACCAAGCGACGCACCAGGGCATCCACTTGTTCGGCCGCATCGCGGACGATCTGGCGCGCAGCGGCGTCACCCGCATCCGCGTGCCGCATGACCAGCGGCGCCAATGTCGCGAAATCCGTGGCCGTTGCACGGTCCATCCAAGCGACGGCTTCGAATGGATCATCATGGAAGCGCATCAACACCTCGCGCGTCAAACGAGTGCCCACCGTACGTTCGTCATAGGCCCGCAATGCCAACCGGATGGCTTGCAATCCCAGGTCGGCTCCGCTGCCTTCGTCGGATATCGGGAAGCCGTAGCCGCCAACCCTGAATTCGCGTCCTTGGACCACGGCAAACCCGACGCTTCCTGTTCCAACGATAACAATCCCACCATCTCGTCCGGCGTGCGCGCCAATACATGCAATGGTCGCGTCGTTGACGTAGACCACGGAACGGAAGGGATGGCTTCGCAGTTTAAGCTGCTCAAGCGCACCCTTGCGCCCCACGCCCGCTAGACCCATCGCAGCGTGTGCGCGACTTAACACCCCGGCATCAAAACCGGCTTCAGCAACGGCGGTGTGGCACGCCCTTTCCACTTCAGCAAGCGCAGGCTCAAGACCCAGCCGAAGCGCCGCCGGCCCTCCGATGCCGGTTCCCAATACACAGCCCTGAGAGTTTTCGATGCGAACCCGGCAGCCTGTGCCACCACCGTCCACACCGATAAACAGGGTGTCCAATTGGCTCATTCTGCCGACATCCGCTGAATATCCGCACCGCACTGGATCAGTTTGCGGTCGAGCAATTCGTAGCCCCGATCGAGGTGGTAGATGCGATGGACGGTCGTTTCTCCTTCGGCCACCAGAGCAGCGAGGACGAGACAGACCGAAGCACGCAAGTCTGTCGCCATGACTTCGGCGCCGCGCAACCGATCAACTCCTCGTACAAGCGCAGCTGATCCTTGCAATGAAATGTTGGCTCCGAGCCGCCCCAATTCGGGAACGTGCATGAAGCGGCTCTCAAACACTGTTTCACGGATCAGCGAGGCGCCCGATGCGATGGTCATCAGCGCCATGAACTGCGCCTGCAAGTCGGTCGGAAAGCCCGGATAAGGCTCAGTTGAAACATCGACGGATTTCAGCCCTTCGCCTTGGACCACCATCAGGCCGCGGTCCGTGGGCCAGATTTGAGCGCCGGCTGCTTCCAGTGCTGCTCCGACCGAACCAAGATGCTCCAGATGTGCGCCGAAGATTTCGAGATGTCCCGCCGGTGATCGCGGCTGCGATGGCGTAAGTGCCTGCTTCGATGCGGTCGGTAATCAATTCGTGCCGTGCGGACTGAAGGCTATCGACCCCCTGCACAAGAAGCCGATGTGTGCCGACGCCTTCGATGCGCGCGCCCATGGCGATCAGACAAAGCGCCAGATCGCAGACTTCGGGGTCGCGCGCCGCATTCAGGATTTCAGTTTCGCCCTTGTGCGACGGTCGCAGTCATGAGTGCGGTTTCGGTCGCTCCGACCGAGGGCGACGACAGAACCACGCGGCCTCCACGAAGCCGGTCTGCTTTGGTCTTCGCTCGAATGTAGCCGGCTTCTATCTCGACCTCGGCCCCTAAGGCATCCAACACCTTGAGGTGCAAATCGATCGGCCGCGCGCCGATCGCGCAGCCTCCTGGCATTGAGACGCGTGCGGAGCCGAACCGTGCGAGCAGTGGGCCCAGCACCAGAATACTGGCGCGCATGCGGCGCACCAGGTCGTAGGACGCTTGGGCGTTGCGAGCCTGAGATGCGTCGATGACAAGGAGCCTGTTCGGGCCGCGGTTGGCCGTCACGCCAAACTCAGCCATCAGGTCGAGCATGGTGCTGACGTCAGCAACCTCGGGAACGTTCGCCAACTCCAGTCGGCCGGAGCTCAAAAGCGAGGCCGCAATCTGCGGCAGAGCGGCATTCTTCGCTCCCCGGACCTGGACCGAGCCCTCAATTCGTCTGCCACCTCGGATAATCAGCCGATCCATCGTGTTCCTCTTTGCGGCTCGGTCTGCAGAGGCATATGACCGCAATTGCACCTTGTTCTGAAGGGGCAACCGATTGGAAACGCGCCAGCCGGCGGGTGGTGCCCTGGGTATTGTCTGTTGTTTAACTTAGATTGGGTTGTTTGCGACACCAGTACAGTTTGTGAATTGGCCTCGATGAGAACGTCTGACGACGATCGTTTAATTTCCGATGGTCATGCGGTGATGGCAGACCGGGTTTTTGACGGTCGCCGTTGGCATGACAAGGCCGCCGTGTTGGTGCGGGACGGAACCGTCATTGGGCTCTCCCCCTGGAATGAGGTGCCTGACAGTTGGTCCCAACAGCGCGTTCCAACCGGCGCCTTTCTGGCGCCTGGGTTTATCGATTTACAGGTCAACGGCGGGGCTGGCGTGCTGCTCAATGACGAGCCCACGGTTGGCGGAATGCGTGCCATCGCCAAAGCGCACCGGCGTTACGGCACGACAGCATGCCTTCCGACGTTGATCACGGACACGCAGTGGTCAGATGGAGCGCCGCCATCGAGGCGGCACGCACGATCAGCGGGCAAGATGGAATCCTCGGTCTCCATCTGGAAGGTCCATTCATCAACCCGCGGCGTCCGGGGGTGCACCGCGCCGACAGGATCGCTAGACCTGATGCGAAGGACCTGGAGTTTTTGAGCCAGCTTTCCAAAATCGGCCGCTCACTGGTCACCCTGGCCCCGGAGTGTGTTCCGGCCGGTTTCATTCGTTCCTTGGCGTCGACAGGCCTGCGCGTTTCGCTCGGTCATAGTGAGGCGACAGCGTCTGACGTTGCGCAGGCGGTTTCGGACGGCGCAACCGGCGTGACTCACCTCTTCAACGCCATGCCGTCACTGCGTGCCCGATCGCCGGGGATCGTCGGAGCAACCCTGGCGGAGCCGCGTTTGACCGCAGGGCTTATCTTGGATGGAATTCACGTCGATCCTGTTTCGGTGCGGGCGGCCTTTCTTGCGAAAGGCGCAGATCGGATTGCTCTGGTGACCGATGCCATGCCGACGGTCGGATCGACGTTGGATCGCTTCGAACTGCAGGGTCGTAAGGTTCAGTTGCTTGACGGACGGTTGACCACCGAGGCGGGCACCCTTGCCGGTGCGCATCTCGATATGGCTTCGGCAGTCCGCAATGCCGTTAATCTGGCTCAACTGCCGCTGGAGGATGCGCTTCGCGCGGCATCGTTGACGCCGGCTCGGTACTTGGGTCTGGAGTGTGAGATCGGAGCAATCATACCGGGTGCTCGCGCCGACTTGGTGGCACTCGATAGCAAACTTAAGGTGATTGGCGTTTGGCTTGGCGGCGTCGTCGATAATGAGAATTCTGCCGTCCCAAATCTGCATTGATACGGCACTCAGTAGCGCAGATAAGCGCGTCGTTGCGACTGCCACCCCTGCTCATCAGTCGTTGCGTGAGAGCGTCCAAGTCTTGTGGCGTTGCCGAACTGTCGTCGACCCATTGGCGCAACAGCGGTACCGCCGTTGATCACGTCGATGGCAAGCTTGCCGTGTTCGTATTCGTACGCGAACTCCCGCCATAGCGGGTAGTCCGGGTATAGCTTGCGGATCACCTTGAAGGCCAAGGCCTGCAGCCGCCAAGGCTTGAATTCGTCATGCTTGTAAGACGTCAGCTCGGTATGGATCTGCACGCCGTGACACAGCTTTCCCACATGCTTGTGAAACGTGGGTTCGAACCAACATTCACGCAGGCGACATCCCTGCAGCCATTCGGGAGCAAGATCTTGCATTTCCTTTATGATGGCGCGGGCGTCAATGTCTGGAGCGCCGAACAGTTCGAGCGGTCGCGTGGTGCCTCGGCCTTCTGAAAGCGTTGTTCCCTCCAGCATGACGGTGCCGGCATAGGCGCGAGCCATCCAGAGATTTGGTGCATTTGGGCTGGGGTTGATCCAAGTGCGCTCGCCGAGCGGCCACCCGTATCCGGGCCCCACGCTGGGCCGCCAGTCTGGCATTTCGACGATACGGTATTCGACATCAAGGCCGAGTTGATCGATGAACCACAGGCCCAACTCGCCAAGCGTGAGGCCATGACGCATCGGCATCGGTCCGGCGCCGACAAAACTTTCCCAGTTTGGCCGTAAGCTCAAACCCTCGATCGGCCGGCCGACGGGGTTGGGCCGGTCGAGAACCCATACCGCCTTACGGTGGCGACTGGCTGCCTCGAGGAAATACCGCAAGGTGGTAACGAACGTATAAATTCTGCAACCGAGATCTTGCAAGTCGACCAGCAGCACATCGAACGCATCCATCATTGCAGCGGTGGGGCGTCGCACTTCGCCATAGAGGCTATAGACCGGAATGTTGTGCACCGGATCATTGAAGTCCGGCAACTCCACCATGTTGTCTTGCTTGTCTCCGCGCAGCCCGTGTTGTGGGCCGAACGCCGCGCTCATTTTGAGGCCGCAAGCGACCAGCGCGTCCAACGCATGAGTTAAGTCCTCGGTAACGGAGGCGGGGTGCGCCAGCAGCGCTACCCGCTTGTTGGCGAGCGGCGCCCTCAAAGAAGCGTCGTCAAGAAGTCGGTCCAAACCAAATTTCATTGCCGTACGGTCGGGAATAGCTGGTGGATGAAACAGTCCGGATGGTGGAAGTCCGGCTTATCTGACGGATGCGCGAGGGCCCAATACGATTTGCGGCCGCTTTTCTCCTCGATCACGGCGGCTAGGCCGAGGTGCCAGGAAGCGGCGCGTGCCAATTCGAATGAGCCGTCGAACAACAGTGAGGCTCGCAACGTATACGAGTCGCGATCCGATCGTGCGTCAATTTTGACGGCGCTGATTCCTTCGGCCTCACACATTCCAACTCGATATTTTGCGAACCGGTAGGCTGCCCATTCGCCCGAAGGCGAAAAGTTGAATTCGTAGTAAGCGAGTCCATCCGATGGGCGCACGAAGGCTTCAAAACAGGTGCGTTGCCACAGATCGTTGCTACGTGCAGCGGCTCGCTGCGGCGGCATGGCGATGTCGGCGATCCTACCGGTCATGGAATAGGAAATCGTCACGCTGTTGGAAGAGACATGCTCTGTTATAGCCTCAATGCCGGCCAAGGCCGGACAAGGCGTTCCAGGGTGAAGGCTGAGCAGCATCAGTTTTCCGCAAAATCCTCAGCGACGACCCAGTTCCGGCAATTATCGCCAATTTTTTTGCAAATTGCAATTCGCATAAGGACCGCTTGTGGAACGCTGGTTGCAAGGCGGTCCGCGGGCTGTCCTCACCGGCTGATGCCCCTCAATCCGCTTATTTGCGTCGTTGTCTTCGTGGTTGCTGGAAGGCGCAACCGATCAGGTTGGTGCCAATCAGCGTCGACCGGCCAATATCGCGATCGTTCGGCGCGCCACACCTGCCATCTGCGGCCGGATCGCCCTGACCGGCAAGTGGACACGCGATACAGCGGACCCAACACCGAGAACGCAAGACGTCATCCGAACGGATGACGCGGCAGCACTAATGCCGCGTCACTAGTAAAGCGGGGAAGGTGCAGCTTTCGAGTTGGAAGCGAGGCTGCAGGGCGCGAAGGAGCACGAGACCGAGCTGATGATGGGGGCACAGCTCGATACCAGCATCTGGAGGCGCGAATGGCCATCATTCAAGGCACCGACAACCCTGTTGTGCTCACCGGAACGGCGACGGCCGATGCAATTTTGAGTGGCGACGGCACACTCAGCGGCGCGGGAAACGATCAGTTCGATTTGAACCTCCGCGACTGCAAGGACGCGAACGCCCCACCGAACACGATCACGAATATTCCGCTCGCCGATTTGAACGCCGACAATTTCCTCTTCTCGTGAGAAGCGGCCTTCGAACGCGCGTCGATGCTCGACGCGTCACAACAGAGTTATGCCTGGCAAGGAGCTGACATGGCGATCTTTAACGGGACGGATGCGGTCGACGACGATTTCACCGGCACCGCGGCTGCGGATCAGATGTCCGGCAAGGGCGGCGACGACAAGCTCAGCGGCCTTGGCGGCAACGATCTTCTGATCGGCGGCGCTGGCGCCGACGTCATGGACGGCGGCGATGGCATCGATACGATCAGCTATGCCGGCTCGACGGTCGGCGTTTTTGTCTCTCTCTTCGGCGTCGGCTCGGGGCTCGATGGCGATGCCCAAGGCGACAAGATCAGCAATGTCGAAAACATTATCGGCAGCGCCGGCCATGACAACCTAAATGGCAATCAGCTCGACAACGTCATCGATGGCGGCATCGGTGACGACCAAATTCACAGCAACGGCGGCAATGACGTTTTGATGGGCGGCGTCGGCGACGATCACCTCATCAGCGGATCGGGGGCCGACACGCTGATCGGCGGTTCTGGCAACGACCGCGTGTCGTTCTTTGGCGCGGTCGGCGTGACCGTGACGCTCGGGGTGGATGGCGCACAGACGATCGGCAAAGGCGGCGAGGCTGAGGGCGACAAGATCACTGGCATTGAGGAAGATCTCAGGCTCGGACGGCGACGATATCGTCATCGGAAACAATCTCGCCAACCGTCTCTTCGGATTTAGCGGGAACGATCGGCTCAGCGGCGGCGCTGGCAACGATACGCTCTTCGACGACGCCGGCAACGACATCCTCAGCGGCGGCGCGGGCGCCGATGCCCTCAATGGCGGCGCTGACATCGACACCGTGAGCTATGCCGGCGCGGCCGCGGCGGTGACGGTCGAGCTCGGCATGGGCGGCGTGCTGAGCATCGGCAAAGGCGGCGATGCCGAGGGCGACAAGATCAGCAACATCGAGAACATCACCGGCGGCGACGGCGGCGATGTGCTCAAGGGCAATGAGCTCGTCAACGTCATCCAGGGCGGCAAGGGCAACGACACCATCTCCGGCGGCGACGGCGCCGACACGCTCGACGGCGGCGCCGGCATCGACACGGTGAGCTACGAGAATTCGCCGGAACAGGTCGTTATCACGCTCGGCGCTGCCGGCAGCGAAACCGTCGGCGACGGGGGCTTGCAGAGGGCGACAAGATCAAGAATGTCGAGAACATCATCGGCTCCAATGCTGGCGATGATCTGACGGGCAACGAGCTCGCCAACGTCATCAAGGGCGGTGGCGGCAACGATTTATTTCCGGGGGAACCGGCAACGACCGGCTTGAGGGCGGCGACGGCGACAACTCCCTTTCCGCCCACGGCACGGCGACGCTGATCGGCGGCGACGGCAACAACTCACTCGGCGGCCATGGCACGGCGACGCTGATCGGCGGAGCCGGCGATGACGTCATCTTTAACTCCGAGGACGACAACAAGGGCGGCGCGGACATTCTGGACGGTGGCGCCGGCAACGACACGCTGGATTACGGTGACGGGAATTCGACGGCCGTGACCGTCGCGCTCGGCGCGAACGGCACGCAGAGCCTTGGCAAGGGTGGCGACGCCCAGGGCGACAAGATCAGCGGCATCGAGAATCTCTTCGGGACAGATTTCGACGACATCCTGACCGGCAACAATCTCGCCAATGAGTTGAGGGGCAACAACGGCGACGACACGCTCTCCGGCGCCGGCGGCGACGATAAGCTGGTGGGAGGCGACGACGACGACCTTCTCATCGGCGGCGCTGGCGCCGACATCCTCGACGGCGGCGACGGCACCGACACCGCAAGCTATACCGGCTCGAGCGCGGTCACGATCGATCTCGGGTTGGGCACGGCCAACGGCGGCGACGCCGAGGGCGACACGATCATCAGCATCGAGAACGTTATCGGCGGCGACGGCAACGACACGCTGATCGGAGACGCAATCGGCAACGTACTTTCCGGCGGCAAGGGCAACGACATCCTGCGCGGCGGCGCCGGCAACGACATCCTCAGCGGCGGCGCGGGCGCGGACGTGCTCGATGGCGGCAATGGCATAGACATCGTCCGCTACGACACGAGCACGGCCGGCGTCACGGTAACGCTCGGCGTCAATGGCTCCGAGAGCATCGGCCAGGGCGGCGACGCGCAAGGCGACAAGATCAGCGCTGTCGAAAATATTGACGGCAGCGACGGCAACGACGTGCTGACCGGCAACGAGCTCGCCAATCGCCTGCTCGGCGGCAAGGGCAACGATACGATCGAGGGCGGCGGGGGAAAAGACGCTCTCGGGGGCGGCGATGGCGTCGATACCCTGAGCTATGCCAATTCGCTTGCGGGAGTGACCATCATCCTTAGAGCGGCGGACGTTCCTATTGCTGGCATCGGCGGTGACGCGGAAGGCGATTTCATCTTAGGCTTCGAGAACATCATCGGCTCAGCCGATAAAGATATTCTGGCCGGAAACGAACTCGCCAACCGCATCGACGGCGGAGGCGGCGACGATGTCATCGCGGGCGGCGCCGGCGCCGACATCCTGATCGGCGGCGGTGGCATCGACACGCTGAGCTATGAGGGCTCGACGGGTGCCCTCACGGTGACGCTCGGCGCCAACGGCGCACAGTCGATCGGCAAGGGTGGCGACGCGCAGGGCGATGCGATCACCGGCTTCGAGAACATGACCGGCAGCGCGTTGAACGACGTGCTGACCGGCAACGAGCTCGCCAATGTGCTGAGGGGAGGCGATGGCCGCGACACGCTGATCGGGGGTGTAGGCAATGACGTTCTGCGCGGCGAAATCGGCAACGACACGCTGATCGGCGGCGCGGGCGCCGACCTGATCGATGGCGGTAGCGATAGCGATCTCGTGAGCTATGCGGGGTCGAAGGCCGCAGTGACGGTCGATCTCGCCGCGGGCACGGGCAAGGGTGGCGACGCCGAGGGCGACACCATCAGCAATGTCGAAAGCATTCTCGGCGGTGATGGCAACGATGCTCTGACCGGAAATGCGCTCCAAAACTTTATTGAAGGTGGCAAGGGCGACGACGTGCTGCACGGCGGCGGCGGCGACGACGAGATCATCGGCGACGCGGGCGCCGACGTCATCGACGGCGGCGTCGACGTCGATGGGATCGATTATCGCAACAGCCAAGCGGGCGTCACGATCGTGCTGGGCGTCAACGGCACGCAGACGATTGCGTCCGGCGGAGACGCGCAGGGCGACAAGATCAGCAACGTCGAGCAGCTCTCTGGCACAAAATTCAACGATGTCCTGACCGGCAATAATTTGGCAAATGACCTTCTTGGCAACGAGGGAAACGACGTCATCGAGGGCGGCGGCGGCGCGGATTTCCTCCACGGCGGCGGCGGCATCGACACCCTGAGCTACGCGGGCTCGCTTGCGGGCGTCACCGTGAAACTCGGAGAGGATGGCGCGTCCGAGGACGCAGCGGGGGGTGACGCGCAGGGCGATGCCGTCTTCGATTTCGAGAACATCATCGGTTCATCCTTCAACGACAGCCTGACCGGAAACAATCTCGTCAACCGCATCAACGGCGGGGCCGGCAACGACACCATCGAGGGCGGCGGCGGCGCGGATGTCCTGATCGGCGGCGCCGGCATCGACACCTTGAGCTATGCAGGCTCGGCTGTCGGCGTGACGGCGACGCTCGGCGTGGGCGGCGCGCAGACGATCGGCATGGGCGGTGACGCGCAGGGCGATGCGATCAGCGGGTTCGAGAACATTGCCGGCAGCGAGAAGAACGACCGGTTGATCGGCAACGAGCTTGCGAACAAGCTGACCGGGAATGGCGGCAGCGACACGCTGATCGGCGGCGGCGGCGACGACATTCTGGACGGTGGTCTCGGCGACGATGTCCTGATCGGTGGCGCGGGCGCCGACATCCTCATCGGCGGCATCGGAAGCGATACGGCGAGCTATGCCGGCTCGAAGGCCGCCGTCACGATCGATCTGAGCAGCAACACCCACAAGGGCGGCGACGCCGAGGGCGACCTGTTCACCGGCATCGACAACGTCATCGGCAGCGACGGCAACGATACGATCGTCGGCAACGCGATCGGCAACGAGATTTTCGGCGGCAAGGGGAACGACACCCTGCACGGCGGCGACGGACGCGACGTGATCGCCGGCGGCGCGGGCGCGGACATCATAGACGGCGGTGTCGGTATCGATGACGTCGCCGATTATCGCGCGAGCACGGCCGCGGTCACGATCGTGCTGGGAGACAACGGCGTGGAGACCAAGGGCGTCGGCGGCGACGCGCAGGGCGACACGATCAGCAACATCGAGGTGATTTTCGGCAGTTCTGGAAACGACGTCCTGACCGGCAATAATTTGAGCAACGCGCTCTCGGGCGAGAATGGCAACGACGTCATCGAGGGCGGCGGCGGCGCGGATGTTCTCATCGGCGGCAACGGCATCGACGCCGTGAGCTACGCCAATTCGCTCGCGGGCGTGACCGCGGTCCTGGGTGTCGACGGCGATGGCACGATAGCGTCCGGCGGCGACGCGGCGGGCGACAACATCTTCGGCTTCGAGAACCTGATCGGCTCGACCCACAACGATCACCTGACCGGAAACAATCTCGTCAACCGTATCAACGGCGGGGCCGGCAACGACACCATCGATGGCGGCGGTGGTGCGGATGTCCTGATCGGCGGCGCCGGCATCGACACCTTGAGCTACGCGAACTCGACGAAAGCGGTGACGGTGACGCTCGGCGCCGGCGGCGCGGCGACCATCGGCAAGGGCGGTGACGCGCAGGGCGACACGATCGGCGGGTTCGAGAATATTACCGGCAGCGCGGCGAACGACGTGCTGACCGGCAACGAACTCGCCAATGTCCTGCTCGGCGGCAGCGGCGCCGATACGCTGATCGGCGGCGCCGACAACGATATTCTCGACGGCGGCTCCGAGGACGATACGCTGATCGGCGGCGCGGGCAACGATGTTCTCAACGGCGGCTTCGGCGCCGATGTGCTGAACGGCGGCGCGGGCAACGATGTTCTCAACGGCGGCGCCGGCGACGATCTCCTGATCGGCGGCGCGGGCGCCGATCTCATCATTGGCGACATCGGCATCGATACGGCGAGCTATGCCGGCTCGAAGGCTGTCACGATCGATCTGATCACCAAAACCGGCAAGGGCGGTGACGCCGAGGGCGACTTTATTACCGATATCGAGAACGTCATCGGCAGCGACGGCAACGACGTGATCTTCGGCGATGCGCTCGACAACGCGCTTTCCGGCGGCAAGGGCAACGACGAGCTGCAAGGCGGCGGCGGTGACGACCGGATCATCGGCGGCGCGGGCGCGGACATCGTGGACGGCGGCTCCGGTGTCGATGACATCGCCGATTATCGCACGAGCATCGCCGCGGTCACGATCCTACTGGGCGTCAACGGCGTGGAGACCAAGGGCGTCGGCGGCGACGCGCAGGGCGACACGATCAGAAACATCGAGAGGATCCTCGGCGGTTCTGGAAACGACGTCCTGACCGGCAATAATTTGAACAACGTGCTCGACGGCGGCCTCGGTAACGACATCATCGAGGGCGGTGGCGGCGTGGATCTGCTGATCGGCGGCGCTGGTATCGACTTCTTGAGCTACGCCAACTCGATCGCGGGCGTGACCGTGGTCCTGGGTGTCGACGGCTCGGACACGACGGCGTCCGGCGGCGACGCACAAGGTGACTTGGTGAACAGCTTCGAAAATATCATCGGTTCGATCCACAACGACCGCCTGACCGGAAACAATCTCGTCAACCGCATCAACGGCGGGGCCGGCAACGACACCATCGATGGCGGCGCCGGTGCCGACACCCTGATTGGCGGCGCGGGGACTGACGAGTTGAACTACGCGAACTCGACAAAAGCGGTAACGGTGACGCTCGGCGCCGGCGGCGCGGCGACCATCGGCAAGGGCGGCGACGCGCAGGGCGACACGATCGGCGGGGTCGAGAATATTTTCGGCAGCGCGGGGGCCGACGTGCTGACCGGCAACGAGCTCGCCAATGTCCTGATCGGCGGCAACGGCGACGACATGCTGATCGGCGGCGCCGGCAACGATGCTCTCAACGGCAACTCCGAGGACGATACACTGATCGGCGGCGCCGGCGACGATGTTCTCAACGGCGGCTTCGACGACGATATACTGATCGGCGGCGCAGGAAACGATGTTCTCGACGGCGGCACCGAGGACGATACACTGATCGGCGGCGCGGGCGCCGATGTTCTCGTCGGCGGGTCCGGCATCGGCATCGATACGGCGAGCTATGCCGGCTCGAAGGCCGTCACGATCGACCTGATCACCGGAACCGGCAAGGGCGGCGACGCCGAGGGCGACCTTCTCAGCGGTATCGAGAACGTCATCGGCAGCGACGGCGACGACGTGATCTTCGGCAATTCGGTCGACAACGAGATTTCCGGCGGCAAGGGCAACGACACCCTGCGCGGTGGCGACGGCGCCGACGCGCTCGCCGGCGGCGTGGGCGCGGACATCATAGACGGCGGCCTCGGTATCGATGACGTCGCCGATTATCGCACGAGCATGGCCGCGGTCACGATCCTACTGGGCGTCAACGGCGCAGAGACCCAGGGAGTCGGCGGCGACGCGCAGGGCGACACGATCAGCAACATCGAGGCGATCTTCGGCGGTTCTGGAAACGACGTCCTGACCGGCAATAATTTGTTCAACAGGCTCAACGGCGGCCTCGGCAACGATGTGATCGAGGGCGGCGGCGGCGGGGATGTTCTCGTCGGCGGCGCCGGCATCGACACCTTGAGCTACGCCAATTCGCTCGCGGGTGTCTTCGTGACCCTTGGACAGGATGGCGCGCTCGGTCTCGCATTGGGCGGCGACGCGGACGGTGACGCGGTGCTCGACTTCGAAAATATCATCGGCTCGGTCCACAACGATCACCTGACCGGAAACAATCTCGTCAACCGCATCAACGGCGGGGCTGGCAACGACACCATCGTGGGCGGCGCCGGTGCCGACACCCTGATCGGCGGCGAGGGGACCGACACGTTGAGCTATGTAGGCTCGGCTGTCGGCGTGACGGTGACGCTCGGCGCCAACGGCGCGCAGACGGTCGGCAAGGGTAGCGACGCGCAGGGCGATGTGATCAGCGGGTTCGAGAATATTGTCGGCGGCGCGGCGAACGACGTGCTGACCGGCAACGAACTCTCGAATGTCCTGCTCGGCGGCAACGGCGACGACATGCTGATCGGCGGCGCGGGCGCCGACCTCCTCGACGGCGGCGGGGATCTCGGCGACACCATCGACTATTCCGGCTCGAAGGCGGCGGTCATCGTCTCGCTCGGCGGCGGGACGACCATCGGCTCCGGCGGCGATGCCGAGGGCGACCAGATCAGTTTTATCGAGCATATCACCGGCAGCGCCTTCAATGACACGCTGAGCGGCAACGACAAGGCGAACGTTCTGCGGGGCGGGGCTGGCAACGATGCGCTCAATGGCGGCACCGGAGACGATGAACTGAACGGCGGTTCCGGCGCGGATATCCTCGACGGCGGCCTCGGCGCGACCGATAGCGTACAGTATGTGAATTCCCAGGCCGGCGTGACGGTGACGCTCGGCGCCAACGGCGCGCAGTCGATCGGCAAGGGCGGCGACGCCGAAGGCGACACGCTCATCAGCATTGAAGCTATCAGCGGTAGCAATTTTGCCGACAAGCTGACCGGAAACGAGCTCGCCAATTTCTTCGACGGCAACGGCGGAAACGACATCCTCGACGGCGGTGGCGGCGACGACGGGATAACCGGCGGGGCCGGCGACGACATCATCTTCGGCGGCAGCGGAAACGACTTCCTGAGCGGCACCGGCGGCAATGACATCATCTCCGGCGGCGACGGCAATGATTTTCTGTCTGGCGGCGACGGCGACGGCGCCGGCAACGACACGCTCACCGGCGGTGCGGGCAACGACCGTTTCTTCTATAATGTTGTGGCTGGCAAGGACGTGATCACCGATTTCTCGGCCGGCGCCGGGGTCGTGGACCGGATCGAATTCGAAAATGATCTCTTTGATAATTTCGCGCAGGTGCTGGCGGCGAGCAAGCAAGTCGGCGACGACGTCGTGATCACCATCAATGCGTCGGCCACGATCACGCTGCAGAACGTGCTGCTCGGCAATCTGGTCGCGGACGATTTCAACTTCTTGACATAGCAGACGGCCCTGCGGACCGAGTTCGCCAGAAACGCCGGTTCGGGAGCAGGACTGGATAGGGGAATACCGTGCGGTGGGCGGTGTTCGCTTTGGCGTGACCTGCCAAGTACTCACCCCTAGAGCAAGCCGCCAAAATGCAATAACTGTTTTTCCAATGCAGAAACGCTTGGCGGGGAGGCGATGTCGGAAACCGAGGTTCTGTCCGCCTTGATCGGCGACATCTATGACGCGGCGCTCGATCCGGCGCTGTGGCCGGATGTTCTCGGAAAAATCTACCAATTCGTCGGCGGCTGCGGGGCCGGACTCTATTCCAAAGACTTCATCAGCAGGACCGGAAACCTGAATTACCAGGCCGGCAACGACCCGCTATGCGCACTCAGATGTATTTCGACAAGTACGTAAAGCTCGACCCCACAACGACCGGCTTCTTCTTTTCGGGATCGAGGAGGTCGGTCAGCGTCGTTGACATTATGCCTTACGACGAATTTCTCGAGACACGGTTCTACAAGGAGTGGGTCGGCCGCAGGGCTGGGTCGACGTCGCGAACGCGTGCTGGAGAAGTCCGACGACAAGCTATGCGTGCTTCACGGTTTTCCGCCACGAGCGCGACGGTCTGACCGACGAACCGCCCGACGTCGGATGCGGCCTGTCTAGCGCCGCATGTCCGCCGTGCCGTGCTGATCGGCAAGGTGATCGACCTGCACAAGGCCGAAGCGGCAGCGCTCGCCGATACGCTCGACGGCCTCGCCGCCGGCATGTTCCTGGTCGACGCGGATGGGCGTATCGGCATGGCCAATGTGAGCGGCCACGCCATGCTGGCCGAAGCTTTGGCCGTGCGCGCGTCCGGCGGACGGCTTGTGATGAATGATGCAAGCGCCGATCAAGCCTTGCGCGACGCCTGCGCCGCGGCGCAGGGCGGCGACGTGGGGCTCGGCACGCGGGGGATCGCCGTCCCGCTGCTCGCCGGCAACGAACAACGCTATGTCGCCCATGTGCTTCCGCTCACGTCGGGCGCGCGGCGTCGGGCGGGCATCAATTATGCTGCCACCGCCGCCGTGTTCGTGCGCAAGGCATCGCTGGAAGCGCCATCCGCCCCGAAACAATCGCAAAACTCTACCGGCTAACGCCAAGCGAACTCCGCGTCCTGCTCGGCGTCTTCGAAGCCAGCGGCGTGCAGGATGTCGCAAATGCGCTCGGCATTTCCGAGACCACCGTGAAAACGCATCTGCGGCGGCTGTTCGAGAAGACCGGCACAAAACGGCAAGCCGATCTCGTGAAGCTCGTGGCCGCCCATACGAGCCCAATTGCCAATTCTGCGACTTGATTTTCGCGTCATCGGCATCAGGATCGCAATGTGCCGGCGAGCGCTCCGGTCGCGAAGCAAACCCTGCGCCGATTTCGCCTCAATTTATCATCCAAACGGATGACGCGGCGCTCCGGCGCTGGGTCATCTTAGCGTGGGGCGTACAGGAAAAACTCGGTGGGGGGCGACAGATGCAGCAGGCACAATGGAACTCCATCAGATTCGCTATTTTCTGGCGGTTTGCGACGAGCAGAATTTCACCCGCGCCGCCAAACGCTGCGGCGTGTCCCAGCCCTCTCTCACGAATGCAATAAAACGGCTCGAGCAGGATCTCAGCGAATGCTGTTCCACCGGGGGCGGACGAAAACCCGTCTATCCGAGCTCGGCCAGCACCTGCGGCCTCATCTCGAAAAACTAAATCAGTGCGTCCAGGAAATTCGCCGCGAGACCATGCGCTCACGGCGCCTAGTGCTTTCCTTGGATCGCGATCGCGTCGAGCGAAGGCACTTTCCGGGAGGGTCGCCGCCCAACGCGACCGGATGGGAGGTCCCCGTAAATGACGCCTTCCCCGGCCCGCCGGCCTCCTCGTTTTCACGAAGAGGCATGGGACGGAAATAGCGAGACGCATTCCGCGCCACCCCATCCATTTTCCCTGCTCTTAATTTAGGGGAACTCCGGAAAATCCCGCCAATCCACTGGAATCTGCTCGGCTCACCGCCAGTTACTGGCCAGCAGGCGGTGACCTTCAGTCAGATGCACGATCTTGCCGGCCGCGATGGTCGCCACGACGCGCGGCTGATGCTCGGTATCGACCAGGATGATGTCGGCGCGGCAGCCTTCCGCGATACGGCCGCGATCGGCGAGACCGGCCGCTGCCGCCGGCGCCTGCGAGATCAGCGGCCACGCGCGTGGCAACGGCGCGATCCGGTCTGCCGCGAGCCGGAATGCCGCGAGCAATTGCGCCGGATAGTAGTAATCGGAGGCGAGGACCGAGCACAGCCCGCGCTCGATCATGTCCGCGGCCTTGGTCCAGCCGGTATGGCTCCCGCCGCGCACCACGTTGGGCGCGCCCATCACGATGTCGTCGCCTTCGCGCGCGGCGTCCTGCGCGGTCTCGACCGTGGTTGGAAATTCCGAGACGCGGCTGCCGAGCGAGCGGAACCAGCGGCGCTGGTCCGGACTGGTGTCGTCGTGCGACAGGATCGGAATGCCGTTGGCGCGCGCGACTTCGGCGAGACGCGCGATCGAGGCCGGAACTTCGTTGCCGTGCCGGCGAATGCGTTCGACCAAGCGTTCGAACTCCTCGGCCGGAAGCCCGGACCGCTTGATCATCTCGCCGAGCTTCTTGGCGCGATCCTTGGCCTCGACCGTCGACGTCATGTGATCGTTGAATGCCAGGATGTCGATCCGCCTGCCGGCCAGCCAGCCGGCGATCTCATCCTCCGCGTCGAGATTGAACGTCTCGTGCCGCAGATGATAGCGCGTGTCGGCGGCAAGCCGCGGCCGCAGCCGTTCCATCGCCTCGAGAATGGAGCGCGCGTTGCCGGCGCCGCGCAGCCCGGGCTCCCAAGACCATGTCACCCCGTGGAACACCGTGGTGATGCCGTTCGCGACAACCTGCCGGTCGGTGTCGAGCAGGGCCATGTCGACGGGAAAGTCCACGCCGGGCCGCGGCATCATCTGGCGTTCGAAGGCATCGCCGTGGATATCGACGATACCGGGCAGCACCAGCAGGCCGCGTGCATCGAGCCGGTGCTTCGCGCCGACATCTTTGCCAATGCCGGAGATGACCGACGTTTCGGCCGCGATGTCGATTGTCGTGTCGACCAATTCATCGCCGATCAGCGCCTGGCCGCCTTCAATTCGCAAGTCCATCATGCGGCAGCCGTCAGCGTTTCGTACTTGTTCAGGAAATCTTCGGCTGTCAGTCGGCGGAAGTCGGGGAGGGCGGAGCGCAGCGTCTCGTGGCTCCAGTCCCACCATGCCAGCCGTTGCAGGCGCTCCGCCACGCTGTCCGGAAATCTCTGGCGGATCACCCGCGCCGGATTGCCTGCCACAATCGAATAAGAGGGCACGTCCTTCGTCACGACGGCTCCGGCGGCGACCACGGCGCCCGTCCCGATATTGCGGCCGGGCAGCACGATAGCGCCGTGGCCGATCCATACATCGTGACCAATCGTGACCGGGTGGGCCCTCCGCCATTGAAAGAACTCCAACTCGTCGGTTTCGCCGGGGAAATACGCGGATGCCCGGTAGCTGAAGTGCGACTGGCTGGCGCGATCCATCGGGTGGTTGCCCGGATTGATCCGCGTCATCGCGGCGATCGAGCAGAATTTTCCGATTGCGGTGTAGGCGATGTCGCTGTCGTTCACGACATAGGAATAGTCGCCGAGTTCCACCTCCAGCAGAGAAGTCCGCGCTCCAACCTCGGTGTAGGTCCCGAGACGGCTGTCTCGGACCGACGAAGTTGGATCGAATAAGTGGCGTCGTCGAGAGCGTCTTGGCCATGAAATGTGCAGTCCGGAATGCTGACAGGTTCACTCTCTCCAGTTGATGACGATGCGATGACGTTCCGATGACACTCCCATCTTTATAAATTTTTCCAACGTCATATGGCCGCATCGAACTGTCACACGACTGTTGAACGCACTCGATAGGAGGGTCGAGCACGCAACAGGAGTGGCCATGCTTGTCCATCGAAGGCGTTTCGCGGCATTTCGGCTCGAAGGCCGCCGTCGCCGACGTATCGTTTCAGATCGAACGTGGAAGCTTCGTCGGCGTCATCGGGCGCTCCGGCGCCGGCAAATCGACGCTGCTGCGCTTGATCAATCGGCTGATCGATCCGACCGAAGGCCGCATCCTGTTCGATGGTCGCGAGGTGACGACGCTGCGCGGTCGCGAACTGCGTGAATGGCGTGCGCAGGCCGCCATGATCTTCCAGCAATTCAATCTGGTCGGCCGGCTCGACGTGCTGACCAATGTGCTGATGGGCCGGCTGGCGGCGGCGCCGCAATGGCGCTCGCTGCTGAACTACTGGCCCGACGACGACAAGGCCATCGCGATTTCGGCGCTGGAGCAGTTCGACATCGCGGCGCTCGCGGCGCAGCGCGCGGACCGGCTTTCCGGCGGACAGCAGCAGCGTGTGGCAATTGCCCGCGCCCTGGTCCAGGAGCCGCAGATCGTGCTGGCGGACGAGCCGATCGCATCGCTCGATCCGCGCAACACCCAGATCGTCATGGATGCGCTGCTGCGCATCAACAAGCACTTCGGCATCACCGTGATCTGCAACCTGCATTCGCTGGAGATCGCGCGCGGCTATTGCGGCCGGCTGATCGGCATGGCGGCTGGCCGCGTGGTGTTCGACGGTGCGCCGGAGCAACTGACCGACGCGGCGGCGCGCGAAATCTACGGACTGGAAGCCGGCGACGTTCTCGAAATCGCGCCGGCTTCGGGCCGTCGCGGCGCTGTGCCGGTGCTGGGCGAGGCCGCCGCGGCCTAGGTGTCGTCGAATTTCTGGTTCCGCGTTTCAAGAATTTACAACAAGAGAGAGGCCGTCATGCTCAAGCTTCGGACCATCATTGCCGGCGCCACCGTGCTGGCGTTCGCCGCCACCACGGTGCAGGCCCAGGACTACAAGTCGAAATTCCCCGAGCTGGTTTTTGCCAAGGTTCCCGACGAGAACGCTTCGGGCACCAGCGACCGCTGGACGCCGCTCGCCGAACTATCTGTCCAAGGAACTCGGCATCAAGGTCACGCTGCGCATCGCCAACGACTACGCCGCCGTGGTCGAGGGCCAGCGCGCCGGCAACATCCATATCGCGATGTATGGCCCGGCCTCGTATGCGCGCGCCTATGTGACCGGCGCCAAGGTCGAGCCGTTCGCCATCGAGGTCAGCGGCGACGGCACGCTGGGCTACCACTCGGTTCTGTACGTGAAGAAGGACACGCCCTTACCAGAAGATCGAAGACCTCAAGGGCAAGAACCTCTGCCTGGTCGATCCGAATTCGACGTCGGGCAACAACGTGCCGCGCTTCGCGATGAACAAGATGGGGATCATGCCCGAGCAGTTCTTCAACAAGGTCGTCTATGCCGGCAGCCACGAAAACGCGGTCATCGCCGTCGGGCAGGGCACCTGCGACGCCGCCTTCAACTGGTGGAACGACGAGCAGGAATCCAACCTGCTGCGCATGGAGCGCAAGGGAATCGCGAAGGCGGGCGACTACCGCATCGTTTTCAAGTCCGAGCAGATCGTGAACTCGCCAATGGCGTATCTCACGACGCTCCCGCCGGACCTCAAGGCGGCGATCAAGAAGGCCATTCTCGAGGTTGCCGCCAAGGACCCGGCTGCCTTCAACAAGATCTATGAAGGCAAGCAGAAGCCGTTCCAGGAGATCACGCACAAGGCCTACGAGCCGATGATCGAGCTGATCAAGTTCGTCGATGAACTCCGGAAGAAGAAGGCCGCGTCCTAGCCGCGGCCTCTGGCGGAGCCGGCCCCCTTTCCACCGGCTCCGCCGCCTTCCGACCATGACCGGCGCTGTCCTTCATCTTCCGCCTGCTCAGCGTGAGCACGCTCTCGCCGCCTACCGTTCGGCGGTGGCGGCGAAACGCGTTCGGCTTTTCTTGGGCTTGGCGATCCTCGCGGTTGCGATTGGCCTGGCCGGCATCGCCGGCGAAGTCGATGCGGCGAAAGTTCTTCGACAACATCCATCGCCTGCCGAACTACATCTGGAGCATCACGCCGCAGCTCTCGTGGGCGAACTCTTCGCGCCGATCTCGCCGAGTGGTTCTGGAACCTCAAGGACTGGCTCAAGCTGCTGGGCGATACATTGCTGATTGCCTATCTCGGCACGCTGCTCGGATTTCTCGGCGCATTCGCGTTGTGTTTCGCAGCCACCGCCAATCTCGAGAAGCGACGCTGGGTACGCATCGTTGAGCCGCCGCTTTCTGGAGTTCTGCCGGTCGGTCCCTGAGATCGTCTTTGCGCTGCTTTTCGTCGTGGCGTTCGGGCTGGGACCGATGCCCGGCGTGCTGGCGCTTGCGATCCACACGCTCGGCGCGCTCGGCAAGCAGTTCGCCGAGGTGGTCGAGAACATCGACATGAAGCCCGTGGAGGGCGCGACCGCCACCGGCGCCAGCCGCGTATCGGCGATCCGCTACGCGGTGCTGCCGCAGGTGATGTCGAATTTCGCCTCCTACACGTTGCTGCGCTTCGAGATCAACGTCCGCGGCGCGGCGGTGATGGGATTCGTCGGCGCCGGAGGGATCGGGCAGGATCTCATGGAGGCGATCCGCAAGTTCTACTACTCCGACGTGTCCGCCATCCTGGTGCTCATCATCGTCACGGTGATGATCATCGACCTGGTGACCGAGCAGTTGCGGCACGCGCTTGATCGGACTGGAGCAACGCGGATGAAACATTCGCTGCGCGACGTCATGTTGGCCGATCGCAACGGCTTGCGCGTCCGGCATTCCGGACTGTTCGCCGCCGATCTCACCCACAGGCTGATTTTCGCCGGCCTGATTGCATTTCTCGCCGGCTTGGCGCTGTTCGCCTTGCTGGCGGCTCGAATTCTCGTTCAGCCGCCTTGGTTCCGGCGCGGCGCAGATCGCCCACATCGTCGGGATGATGTTTCCGCCGACACCCGGCAACAAGCTGCCGCTATTCCTGCACGCATTGGCGGAAACGCTGGCGATTGCACTGCTCGGAACATTGGTCGCCGCGATCTTTGCGTTTCCGGTCGGACTTCTTGCGGCGAAGAACGTGGTGCCGAACATCTTCGCGCATTTCGCGGTACGGCGTTTCCTCGACATGATCCGCGGCGTCGACGTGCTGATCTGGGCGCTGATCTTCATCAACGTCGTCGGGCTCGGCCCATTTGCCGGCATTCTCGCCATCGCCGTGTCGGACTTCGGCACGTTCGGCAAGCTGTTCTCCGAGGCGATCGAGACCGCGGACAAACGGCCGGTGGAAGGCATCGTGTCGACCGGCGGCTCGCACCTCCATGCGATCCGGTTTGCGCTGGTGCCGGAGGTGTTCCCGGTGATCGCCAGCCAGGTGCTCTACTATTTCGAATCGAACACGCGCTCCGCCACCATCATCGGCATCGTCGGCGCCGGCGGCATCGGCATGCATCTGACCGAGCAGATTCGCATTCTCGAATGGGACAAGGTGTCGTTTCTCATTCTGATGATTCTGGTGGCCGTTGCCGCGATCGACTGGGTGTCGGCCAAGCTGCGGCATGCTGTGATCGGCCAGACCACGGTTACTGTGTAGCCAGGTTCAGCTATCGAAACTGAATTCGACGCGATCGGCGGCGAAGCGGGCGCGTGACGTCACCACTGGCCGCCCGTCGAGATCGGCGTCGACGCTGTCGACCACCAGAACGGCGCCGCCGCGCTCCAGATCGAGCCACATCGCGTCGGCAGGGTCGGCCAGCGCCGCAACGATTCGCGTGCTGGCGCGGCGATAATCCCGCACGCCGAAATGCGCCAGCGTCTTGGTGATCGAGCGCTTGGCCGCGTAAACGCGCGCCGCGCCGGGAAACCGTTCGGCCGAAAGCCAGGACGTGCCGACGCAGATCGGCACGCCATCGGCCTGGCGCAGCGCATCGATTCGCACCAGTTCGGCGCCAGGCTTTACATTCAGCCGGCGTGCGATATCGCGATCCGCCGTCTCGGCTGTGCTGGCGATCAGCCGGCCGCTGGCCTCGCGTCCGCTTTTGCCGACGATCTCGGAGAATCGGGTACGGGTTCTGATCGGATAGGGGATGCGGCGCGCCTCGACATAAGTTCCACTGCCGCGCTCCGCCCGCACCAGGCCGCGCTCCGCGAGCGCAGCGATGGCGCGCCGCACGGTGTGGCGGTTCACGCCGAACCGGTCGGCAATTTCGATTTCACCTGGCAGGCGGCTGTGCGCCGCATAAGTTCCGTCGCCGATGCCGCGTTCGAGTCCGTCCGCCACGCGCCGCCACAACGTGACGCCGGCCGGTTCCATTGCGTTGCTTTTCGTGCGGACCGTCATCGGTATGTCATCAAACCTTCATGGGCGGAGGCTATCGAGTTGTCTAGTAACATAGACAACTTGCCCGTGACAACATCGAGCATGACAACATCGCACGGCGTTCACTCCAGGACGGACCATCAGGACGGTCTCGCGCAACACGCCGCGCGCCGCGAGGCGATGGCGGTGCTGGCTGAGAGCGACACCGGGGAGCTTGCGTCGCTGCTCGCGGCGGCCGGCGAGCTTCCCGCGCATCAGGAACTGCGCAAGCCCGAAAGCGGATTGCTGATGCTGCGCGGACGGATTTCCGGCGATGGCTCGCCCTTCAACGTCGGCGAGCTGACGGTGGCGCGCGCCGCGGTGAAGCTTGCCACCGGCGAAACCGGCTTCGGTTACGTCTTGGGCCGCGATCACGAGAAGGCGCGCTTCGTCGCGCTGTGCGATGCGCTGGTCCAGAGCGATCGTTACCGGCCGGTGATCGAAAACGGCGTCATCGAGCCCCTGCGCGCCAAGCAACGCGAGGCGCGCAAGCTTGAGGCGGAGAGGACCGCGGCAACGCGCGTCGAATTCTTCACGCTGGTGCGCGGAGAAGACGAGAAATGACAGTTGCGGCGCAGGATCTCGCCGAATCGGTTTTCGCCGCGCAATCGACGTTTCGCGCCATCATGAATGCCACGGCGCGGCCCGGGTCGCTGCATCCCATCGCGGGCGTGAAGGATGTGCCGGTCCCGCTCGGCGGCGAGGCGGCGGCGATCGCTCTCGCGCTGTTCGATCACGACACGCCGGTCTGGCTTGATCGCGAACTCGCGGCGCAGCCGGAGGTGGCTGCGTGGCTGCGGTTTCACACCGGTGCTCCCGTCGTGTCGGAGCCGGCCTCGGCGGCCTTCGCACTGATCGGCGATCCTGCCCGGCTTCCGCCGTTCGAGTCGTTCGGCCAAGGCAGCGCCGAATATCCGGATCGTTCGACGACTGTCGTCCTTCAGGTTGCGAGTTTTGCCGAAGGCGAGACGCTGAGCCTGACGGGACCGGGCATTCGCGACAGTCAGCCGTTTCGCGCTGCGCCGCTGCCGGCCGACATGCCGGAGCGCATCACCGCCAACCGGTCGCTGTTTCCGCGCGGCGTCGATCTGCTGTTCGTTGCGCCATCGCAGATCGCAGCCATCCCACGCTCCGTGCGTTTGAAGCGAGGTTGACGTGTACGTAGCAGTCAAAGGCGGCGAACGGGCCATCGAAAACGCGCACACGCTGCTCGCGCACGAGCGGCGCGGCGATCCCAGCGTGCCGGAACTGTCGCTGGCGCAGATTTCGGAGCAGCTCGCGCTGGCCGTCGACCGGGTCATGACCGAAGGCTCGCTGTACGACCGCGAGCTGGCCGCGCTCGCCATCAAGCAGGCGCGCGGCGATCTGATCGAGGCGATTTTCCTGCTGCGCGCTTATCGCGCGACGCTGCCGCGGTTCGGCATGAGCGAGCCGGTCGACACCGGCGCGATGACGGTCCGCCGCCGCATCTCGGCGGCGTTCAAGGACTCTGCCCGGCGGACAGGTGCTGGGGCCGACGTTCGACTACACGCACCGCCTGCTCGATCACACGCTGGCGGCCGAGACCCAGGTGGCGCCGCCTTCCATCGCCGCGGTGCAGGCCGATGCGATGCCGCGCGTCAGCGATCTGCTCGCCGCCGACGACCTGATCGAGCCGTCGCCGCAAGCCGACGCAGCGCAACCCGTCGGCGACCTGACGCGCGAGCCACTGTCGTTTCCCGCCGAACGCGATCTGCGCTTGCAGAATCTCGCGCGCGGCGACGAAGGCTTCCTCCTGGCGCTCGGCTATTCGACGCAGCGCGGCTACGGCCGCACCCATCCGTTCGCCGGTGAGATCCGGCTCGGCGAGGTCGAGGTCGAGTTCTTCGCCGAAGAGGTCGGCTTCGCCGTGCCGCTCGGCCGCATCACCATGACCGAGTGTCAGATGATCAACCAGTTCCACGGCTCGGCGACGCAGGCGCCGCAGTTCACCCGCGGCTACGGACTGGTGTTCGGTCACGGCGAGCGCAAGGCCATGACGATGGCGCTGGTCGATCGCGCGTTGCGCGCCCGCGAACTGGGCGAGGAAGCCAACGCGCCGGCGCAGGATGAGGAGTTCGTCCTCTCGCATTCGGACAACGTGCAGGCGACCGGCTTCGTCGAGCACCTCAAGCTGCCGCACTACGTGGACTTCCAGGCCGAGCTTGGGCTGGTGCGGCGCATGCGCGCCGAGTTCGAAGCCGCGGCGGACGAGCGCCTCGCCGTCCGGGAGGCCGCGGAATGAACGCGCCTGCCTACAACTTCGCCTATCTCGACGAGCAGACCAAGCGGATGATCCGCCGCGCGATCCTGAAAGCGATCGCGATCCCCGGCTATCAGGTGCCGTTCGCCAGCCGCGAGATGCCGATGCCGTACGGCTGGGGCACCGGCGGCGTCCAGGTCACCGCCGCGATCCTCGGGCCGGACGACATCCTCAAGGTGATCGACCAGGGCTCGGACGACACCACCAACGCGGTGTCGATCCGCAAGTTCTTCGCCAAGACCGCCGGCGTTCGCACCACCACCGACACGCGCGAGGCGACGGTGATCCAGACGCGCCACCGCATTCCGGAGGCGCCGCTCGGCGAACACCAGGTGCTGGTCTATCAGGTGCCGATCCCGGAGCCGCTGCGCTTTCTCGAGCCGCGCGAGACCGAGACGCGGCGCATGCATGCGCTGGCCGAATACGGCCTGATGCATGTGAAGCTCTACGAGGACATCGCCCGCCACGGCCACATCGCCACGACCTATGCCTATCCGGTCAAGGTCGACGGCCGCTACGTGATGGACCCGTCGCCGACGCCCAAGTTCGACAATCCGAAGATGAACGATTGCGCGGCGCTTCAACTGTTCGGCGCCGGCCGCGAGAAGCGCATCTACGCGATCCCGCCGCATACGAACGTCGTGTCGCTCGACTTCGACGACCATCCGTTCGAGCGCTATCGCTACGACGCGCCGTGCGAGCTGTGCGGCGCGGACGACAGCTTCCTCGACGAGGTCATCACCGACGACAAAGGCGGCCGGATGTTCGTCTGCTCCGACACGGACTATTGCGAGACGCGCCGCGCCGCCGGGCACTCGCACGCGCCTCAGCAGAGCGGGGGCGGACATGGCTGATGGCGCTCTCACCATCCGGCCTGCTTCCTCCGCCGATCTCTCGGGCGTGCTGGAGCTCTATGCCCAGCCGGACATCGACGACGGCAACGTCCTTCCCGTCGATGAGGCGTCGCAGCTTCATTCGCGCTTTGCCCGCTATCCGGACTACACGCTCTACGTCGCCGAGCAGAACGGCGCCATCGTCGGCAGCTTCGCGATGCTGGTGATGGACAATCTCGGCCATCTCGGCGCGCCGTCCGCCATCGTCGAGGACGTGGTGGTGGCGCCCGCGCTGCACGGCCGCGGCATCGGCCAGGCGATGATGCGCTTCGCCCTCGAGCGCGCGCGCGAGAAGCGCTGCTACAAGCTCATGCTGTCGTCGAACGCCAAGCGCGAGCGCGCCCACGCGTTCTACGAATCGCTGGGCTTCGACCGGCACGGCTTCAGCTTCCGCGTCGACATTCCGCAGGTGGCGGCATGATCGAAGCCGGCGACGAGCAACCGCTGCTGATCGCGGAACGGCTGTCGAAGCACTACGGCCGCCAGATCGGCTGCCGCGACGTGTCGTTCTCGCTCTACGAAGGCGAGGTGATGGCCATCGTCGGCGAGTCCGGCTCCGGCAAGACGACGCTGCTGCAACTGCTGTCCTCGCAAATGGAGGCCGGCACCGGGCGCGTCCTCTACCGGATGCGGGACGGCGTGACCCGCGACATGGCGGAGCTTGAGCGAGGCCGAGCGGCGGTTCCTGTTCCGCACCGATTGGGGCTACGTCCACCAGGACGCCGCGCAAGGCCTGCGGATGGGCGTCTCGGCCGGCGCCAACGTCGGCGAGCGGCTGATGGCGGTCGGCTGGCGGCACTACGGCCGCATCCGGCACAGCGCCACGACGTGGCTCGATCGCGTCGAGATCGAGCGCGACCGGATCGACGATACGCCGCGGACCTATTCGGGCGGCATGCGGCAGCGGCTGCAGATCGCCCGCAACCTCGTGACCCAGCCCCGGCTGGTTTTCATGGACGAGCCGACCGGCGGCCTCGACGTGTCGGTGCAGGCGCGGCTGCTCGATCTGCTGCGCGGGCTGGTCGCCGATCTGGGATTGGCCGCCGTGGTGGTGACGCACGACCTCGCGGTGGCCCGCCTGCTGTCGCACCGGATCATGGTGATGAAGGGCGGCGACGTCATCGAGACCGGGCTGACCGATCAGGTGCTCGACGATCCGCGCGAAGCCTACACGCAGCTTCTGGTCTCCTCGATCCTGCCGCCATGAGGCAACCCATGTCCGCCGCGCTTGAACTGTCGGGAGTCGGGAAGAGCTTCACCATGCATCTGCAGGGCGGCGTCCGGCTGTCGGTGGTGTCGAATGTCGCGTTTTCGGCGAGCGCAGGGGAATGCGTCGTGCTGGCAGGGCCGTCGGGCACCGGCAAGTCGTCGATCCTGAAGATGATCTTCGGCAGCTACCGCTGCGAGCGCGGCCACATCATGGTGCGCCATGGCCAGACCGCGGTCGATGTCGCCGCTGCCGAGCCGCGCCAGATCATCGGCTTGCGCAAGCACGTCATCGGCTACGTCACGCAGTTCCTTCGCGCCGTGCCGCGCGTCGCCGCCATCGATATCGTCGCCGATCCGCTGGTGAGCGGCGGCGTGGCGCGGGAGGCCGCGCGGCGGCGCGCCACCGAAATTCTCCAGCAGTTGAACGTCCCGGCGCCGCTGTGGGGTCTTCCGCCGGCGACGTTTTCCGGCGGCGAGCAGCAGCGCGTCAACATCGCGCGCGGCTTCCTGCCCGATCTGCCGATCCTCCTGCTCGACGAGCCGACCGCTTCGCTCGATGCGGCCAACCGCGCGGCGGTGATCGACCTGATCGCCGAGAAGAAGCGCCGCGGCACGGCGATCGTCGCCATCGTCCACGACGAGGAGGTCCGCGATGCCATCGCCGACACCGTCGTCGACGTCCGGCGTTTCACCGATGCGGCATGAGGGCGAGACGATGGAAACCAACGAGAAAATCCTGATCAACGCCCGCGTGGTCCTGGCCGACCGGGTCGTCGAAGCCGGCTGGGTCGCGATTTCGGACGGCAAGATCGTCGAGATCGGCGAGGGGCGTCCGCCGGGGCGCGGCGAGGATCTCGAAGGCGACCTGCTGATGCCGGGTCTCGTCGAGCTGCACACCGATCATCTCGAGGCGCACTATGTGCCGCGTCCCAAGGTGTACTGGAATCCGGTGGCCGCCGTCGTGTCCTACGACGGCCAGCTTGCGACCTGCGGCATCACCACGGCGCTCGATTCGCTTCGCGTCTGGCGCGAAGAGGGCGTCGAGGAGGTCGACGGCGAGGCGGAGACGCTGGCCGATGCCATCGCGACGGCGCGCGCCGACGGGCTGCTGCGCGTCGATCATTTCCTGCATCTGCGCTGCGAGGTGCCGATGCCGGATGTGGTCGCCGACGCGGCCGCGCTGTTCGGCCGGCCGGATGTGCGGCTGGCGTCGCTGATGGATCACACGCCCGGCCAGCGCCAGTTCCGCGACGAAGCCAAGCTGCGGGACTACTATCGCGGCAAGAAGGGCGGCATGACCGACGCCGAGTTGGATCGGCTGTTCGAGAAGCGGCTGCGCTACCAGGCGGCCTACGCGCCGGCCAACTATGCGGCGCTGGTCAAGCTCGCCCAGCAGCACGGCACGCCGCTGGCCAGCCACGACGACACGACGCTGGAGCACGTCAAGCAGTCGGTCGTCGACGGCGTCGCGATCGCCGAATTTCCGACCACCGTCGAAGCCGCCGGCGCGCTGCACGAGGCCGGCGTCAAGGTGCTGATGGGCGCGCCCAATCTGGTGCGCGGCGGATCGCACGCCGGCAATATCGCGACCGCCGATCTGGCGCACGCCGGCATGCTCGACATCCTGTCGTCCGACTATGTTCCGGCCAGCCTCCTGATGGCGGCGCTGCATCTGCCGAAGGCCGTGCCGTCGATCGATCTGGCGACCGCCGTGCGCACCGTCACCAAGACGCCGGCGGAGGCCGTCGGGCTGCACGATCGCGGCGAAATCGTGCCCGGCCGGCGCGCCGACCTGATCCGCGTGCGCGTGGTCCACGACGTGCCGGCGGTTCGCAGCGTGTGGCGATGCGGGCGGCGGGTGGCATGAGCTGGATCGTCGATACGCGCGCAACGGCGGCCCGCGCCGGGCTCGATCGGTCCCGGCCGCCTCATGCTGGTGGTCGGGCCGAGCGGCGCCGGCAAGGACACGCTGATCGACGGCGCGCGGGAGGCGTGCCGGGACGATCAGCGCATCGTGTTTCCCGCGCCGCGTCGTGACGCGGCCGCCCTCGGCGTCGGAAGACAACGATCCGCTCTCGCAGGCGGATTTCACGCGCGCCGTGGCCGATGGCGCATTCGCGCTATGGTGGGACGCGCACGGCAACCAATACGGCATCCCGTCGTCGATCGACGACGACATCCGGCGTGGCCGCACCGTGATCTGCAATGTGTCGCGGACCATCGTCGGCGCGGCGCGCCTGCGATATGCGCAGGTGACCGTCGTTCTGGTCACGGCTCCTGAAAAAATCCTTCAGGCGCGGCTCGCTGCGCGAGGCCGCGCCAGCGACGGCAACCTGGATGGACGGTTGCGGCGGTCGGCGGACCTTCGGGATTGCTGCGACGCCGACTTCGTCATTCACAACGCGCGCCGGCGCGAGGTCGGTGTGCGGCGATTGGTCAATGTGATCCGCGATTCCGGATTCTACGTGATCTACTGATACCGGACCCGATAAATTCAAGCACCGCATCCGAGCAGACGTAGCCCGACCACCGTTGCGGCGGAACCACGGCGCAATTTGTCTGCCAAAGCGTCAGACCGGTGAAGTCTCGCGGACTGAGTCACACAGGAGTCGTGATGCTGTTGAGTTTCTGTCGTAAAGCCTCGGCATCTT
Source organism: uncultured Alphaproteobacteria bacterium (assembly GCA_963838595.1). Classification (GTDB taxonomy): domain Bacteria; phylum Pseudomonadota; class Alphaproteobacteria; order Rhizobiales; family Xanthobacteraceae; genus Z2-YC6860. The sequence goes on along the minus strand of CAWIRP010000015.1, from coordinate 67,204 downwards.
CCGCCGTGATTCGATCACGGAGGACAGATGGCGACCGAAGCGCGCGCAACACGCCGGCTGATCACGCGGCGGCGTCTTCTCAAGTCCGGACTCGGTTCCGCAGCGCTCGTAACTTTGGGTTCAATCGCCAGGCCGGCGATCAGCCGGGCGGCGGACCGCCCCGTTGTGACGCACGGCATTCAATCGGGTGACGTTTCGACGGACTCGGGCGTGATCTGGGCGCGGGCCGACCGGCCGTCGCGAATGCTTGCCGAGGTCAGCACCACCGAAAGCTTCCGCGACATTCACGCCGCCGTGGCGATCGACGCGTTGCCGGAAAGCGATTTCACGGCGAAGGCGCTGTTTGAAAACCTGCCGTCCGGCCAGGAGATTTTCTATCGCATCCGTTTCGAAGATTTGGCCTATCCGACCGTGACGAGCGAGCCGCATGTCGGCCATTTCCGCACGGCGCCGGGACGCGGCCAGTCGGTATCCTTCGTCTGGTCGGGCGACACGGCCGGGCAGGGCTGGGGCATCGACGAGGCGCGCGGTGGGATGCGGACGTATGCGACGATGCTCTGCAATCGTCCAGACTTCTTCATCCACTGCGGCGACAGTATCTACGCGGACTGCCCGATCCCGGAACGACAGACGCTGCCGAACGGCGAGATCTGGCGAAACATTGTCACAGAAGACAAGTCCCGTATCGCCCAGACGCTCGCCGACTACCGCGGCAATTACAAATACAATCTGCTGGACAACAATCTGCGCGAGTTCAATGCCGTGATTCCGACATTGGCGCAGTGGGACGACCACGAGGTCACCAACGATTGGTGGCCGGGCGAAACGCGACCGGATTACCGAGACCGGAGCGCGTTGCTGCTGGCCGCGCGGGGGCGCCGCGCGTTTCATGAATACATGCCGACGCGGCAATCGATGACAGACACGGGACGTATCTATCGGAAGATTTCATACGGCCCGATGCTTGACGTGTTCATGCTCGACATGCGCAGCTATCGCGGGTCGAACATCGACCGCCTGCGCGGTGGCGACACGGCGAAAGCATCGATCCTTGGCAGCGTGCAGGCCGCCTGGCTCAAGCAGGAATTGAAAGCCTCGCAAGCGACCTGGAAGGTGATTGCCGCCGATCTTCCGATCGGCCTGGTGAGTGACGATGCGATCGCCCACTCGGACGGACCGCCGCAAGGCCGCGAGAATGAGATCGCCGATCTGTTGTCGTTCATCAAGCGCGCCGGCGTCCATAACATCATCTGGATCACCGCGGACATGCACTACACCGCTGCGCATTATTACGATCCCAACCGGGCCGTGTTCCAGGACTTCGAGCCATTCTGGGAATTCGTGTCAGGGCCGATCCACGCCGGCACCTGGGGCCCAAGTCCGCTCGACAACACCTTCGGTCCGACCGCGATCTACGAGATGGGATGCAGCGAGGAGCAGGGTGAAAATCTGGCGCCGTGCTTCGGACTGCAGTTTTTCGGTCACGTCGCCATCGACGGCCGAACGGGTGTTATGACGGTAACGTTGAAGGACGTCGGAAATAACTCGCTTTGGGCCACCAGCCTCGCACCTAGGTCCGACAGGTGGGAAAGCGCGCAGGTGTTTCACCGCAGCTAAGTCGACCTTTTGGAAATTGGTTTCGGATTTCGCAGAATATGAGCCGCTCGGCAGCGCAAGCCGCACGATAGCGTGCAGTCCTAGTCGGTCAATGCGCGTAGAAAGGCCACCAGCGCCGCTTTCTCGTAGGCGGCGAGGTTCAGCGGCCTGAGCACGGGCGAGATATTGGGATTGGGCCGTCCGCCGCCGTTGTAGAACTCCACCACCTCTTCAAGCGTGCCGAAGCTTCCGTCGTGCATGTAGGGCGGCGACTTTGCGCTGTTGCGCAACGACGGCGTGCGAAACGCGCCCCACTCGTTGGGAAGTCTTGAAAGCTCGAAGCGGCCCACATCGTCGTATCCGCCCGCCTTGTAGCCAACCCCCAGATTGTGGAACTGGAAGTCCGAATACAGCGCGCGGCTGCTCTGTCTGCCATCGGGCATCAACGGAAACAGATGATGGCAATTCGCGCACCCGGCCCTGCGGGTGAAGATTTCATATCCATCGCGTTCCATCGGCGACAATGTTGCCGCGTCGTTGTTTGCGAGGAAGCGGTCCACGCGGCTTTCCCGCGTCACCAAAGTTCGCTGGAATGAGGCGAGCGCGCGTCCCAAGCCATCGGCCGTGGCAAAACCGCCCAGCGCCGCCCGGAACAGATGAATGTACTGCGGATCCGAATTCACCCGCTGCACGGCTTGATCGACGCCGATCCCCATCTCGCCGCGCTCGAACGGACCGAGCGCTTGCTGCTCGAGTGTATGGAACCGGCCATCCCACATGAGTCTGGGCAGGAAGGCGACATCCAGCAGCGAGGGAGCATTGCGCCGGCCCAGCTTGCCGTTGTCGTTGATGCTAACCCAGCGGGGCTCGGCATAGGCGTAGCCCGGACTGTGACAACTGGCACAGGCTTTCGCGCCGGTGCCAGACAATCGCGCATCGAAGAAAAGTCTCTGCCCGAGCGACACCAGCAGGTTATCGGGCCGCCATCCGATCGCGAGATTGCGCGCAGCCGGTGCGGCCTGGTGAACCAGACCATAGCCGCGCTCACGAGGACCGTAGTAGCCCTCGGCGACAGCCTGCTCCCGAACAGTCCGATCGATAAAAGTGCCGCCGCGCAAAGCGCGATCGTTGCCACCGCCAGCCGGAGCATAGGAGCACCATCCTATACGCCGCATCTGAGGAAAGTTTAGATCAACTGTGGTGCGTTAACCATATAGGCCTTTGAAAATATTCAATGGTTGCCTCCCTGAAGCCCATCAAATTGTTCCAAAAAGGCACAAAACTCTAGCGAGCCAGCCGGCCCGAATCACGAGCAGGCGCCGCAAGGGCCCAGCACTTGCGTGATCAGGAAGGCATATTCCTCCGCGGCTTCCTCGAGCGAGACATAGCGGCCCGATTTGCCGCCGTGGCCGGCGCCCATGTTGGTCTTGAGCAGCATCATATTCATGTCGGTCTTCGTGGTGCGCAGCTTCGCCACCCACTTCGCCGGCTCCCAGTAGGTGACCCGCGGATCGCTGAGCCCGGCCGTCACCAGCATCGGCGGATAGGCCTGCGCGGTCACATTGTCATAGGGGCTGTAGCTGCGGATAAAGTCGAACGCCGCCTTGTCCTCGATGGGGTTGCCCCATTCGGACCACTCGCCGGGTGTCAGCGGCAGCGTGCCGTCGAGCATGGTGTTGAGCACATCCACGAACGGAACGTGCGCGGCAACCGCGCCGTAAAGCTCCGGCGCCTGATTGACGATCGCACCCATCAGCTCGCCGCCGGCGGAGCCGCCCGCCGCGGTGACGCGGCCCGGCGCGGCGAAGCCCTGCGCGATCAGGAAGCGCGTGACGTCCACGAAATCGTTGAAGGTGTTGGTGCGCTTCTCCAGCTTGCCGTCGAGATACCAGCGATAGCCGAGATCGTCGCCGCCGCGGATGTGCGCGATGGCGCAGGCGAAGCCGCGGTCCAGCAGCGACAGACGGTTCGCCGAGAAGCCGGGCGGGTAGGCATAGCCGTAGGCGCCATAGCCCTGGATGTGCAGCGGCCCGGAGCCGTCCTTGACGAAATCCCTGCGGTAGACGACCGACACGGGAATGAGCGTGCCGTCCCGCGACGGCGCCATCAGCCGCTCGGTCGCATATTTCGACGCATCGTAGCCGCTGGGAATTTCCCGCACCTTCAGCGTCTCCAGCCGGTCATCGGCCAGGTGATAGTCATAGACCGTGTTGGGCGTCACCATCGACTCGTAGCCGATGCGCAGCCGGTCGACGCGATATTCCGGATTGTAAGACAGGCTCGCGACGAAGCTGGCCTCCGGGAACGCGACATAGCGCTCCGCGCCGCTCGCGTAGTCGCGCAGCCGGATCTGCGACAGGCCATCGACGCGCTCCTCGACGACCAGCAGGTTCTCGAATGTCGTGACCGACTGGATGTAGTGGCGGTCGTCGCCTGCGATCAGCTCGGTCCAGTCACCCGGCTTTGACACCGGTGCCGTCACCACCCGGAAATTGGGATGCGTGTCGTTGACGCGGATGTAGAGCGTGCCCTCGCGCTCGTCGACGTTGTACTGCCGGTCCGTTCTGCGGGGCGACACCAGCACGGGCGTTGCTGTGAAATCGTCCATCGGCAGCAGATAGACCTCGTTCGTCGCGTGATCGCCGGTGGTGATGAGTGCCAAGGCCCGCGATTGAGAGCGGCCGATCGACACGCCGAATTTCTCGTCCGGCTCGCGGTAGATGGCACGGTCCGCCGACTGCGGATCGCCGAGCCGGTGGTGCCAGACGGTCTTCGAGCGCCAGTGCTCGTCGGCGTCCGTGTAGAGGAAGCTCCTGGAGTCCGCCGCCCAGACCAGACCGTAGCGCCAGTTCTCGATCACGTCGGGGAGTTCTGCGCCGGTTTCGAGATCGCGCACCTTCAGAACGAAGCGTTCGGAGCCGTTGGTATCGACGGCATAAGCGAGCAGGCGGCCGTCCGGGCTGACGGCGCTGCCGCCGAGCCGGAAATATTCGTGACCTTCCGCGAGCGCAGGTTCGTCGAGGATGACGGCATCGGGCCCGCCGCCAGCCGGCCGCCTGTACCACTTGCGATATTCCGCGCCGGGATCGAAGGCATTCCAATAGACGAACGCGCCGTCCTTTTGCGGCACGCTGGCATCGTCGTCCTTCACCCGGCCTTTCATCTCGGCGAACAGCGTGTCGATCAGCGCCCGATGCGGCTTCATCGCCGCTTCGAAATAGGCGTTCTCCGCGTTGAGATAGCCAAGCACGTCCGGTTCGTTGACCTGCGGGTAGGCGGGATCGCGAAGCCAGGCGTAAGGGTCGTCGATGGTGACGCCGTGATGCGTGACCTTGTGCGTCACGCGCCGCGCGACGGGAATGTCCGGAAGATCGGTTGGCATGGGTTGCGGGCCGGATGCAGGATTTCGTGCGCCACCATACCGGCCGCGCCGGTTAAGTCGAGACGGCGATGATTTGACCGCGCCACCGTCGTCCGGCTACTGCTGCGGGAGTGGCGACAAGCCGCCCGATCCGCGAAATTCCCTGTAAAACTCCCTGTCAGACCGGTAAGGAAAAGGAGACATCGTTGAGCCATCACAACGAGCCCGCGCCCGCATTCCGCGCACCGCCTCAATCGTGCGACGCGCACTTTCATGTGTTCGGTCCGGCCGACAAATATCCTCATGGCGGTGTGAACGAAAACCTTCGCTATGAGCCGCCGCTGGCGCCGCTATCGGACTATCTGGAGCTGGCCAAACACCTGGGCATGGAAAGATTCGTCTTTGTGCAGCCCAGCGCCTATGGCCGCGACAACTCCTGCATGCTCGACGCCATGCGGGAGGTGGGTGTCGCGCGCTGCCGCGGGGTGGTCGACGTTGATGAGCATGCGCCGGACTCGCTGCTTGCCGAAATGGACAAGATCGGCGTGCGCGCCGTGCGGATCAACCAGTCACCGGTCAAGCCTCCGGAGGCTGGCTTCGCCGAAAAATGGAGCAAGCGGATCGAGCGGATCGACGCGCGTTGCGCGGAGCTTGGCTGGCATGTCGATTTTCTCAATCCGGGCTGGCTGACCGAAGAGCTGCTGCCCGTATTCGCCAAAATGCGTTGCTCGTACACGGTTGCGCATATGGGAATGTTCCTGGGCAAGGACGGACCCCAGCAGCGTGGTTTCCAGAAAATGCTCGACGTGCTGCGTCACGGCGACGGGCGCATGTGGGTAAAATTCACCGGCACCTATCGCATGGGGACGCTTCCAACGATGTCCGATGTATTGCCGATGGCGCGCGCGTTGATCGAGGCTGCGCCCGACCGTCTGATTTGGGGGAGTGACTACCCGCATCTGTCGTTTGCCGACAAGGTCGGCTCAGTGCAGCTTTTCAATTTGCTGGCGGATTGGGCGCCTGACGCAGGTACTCGAAAGCGGATCCTGGTCGACAATCCTGCTGCCCTGTTTGAATTCTGAAGCAGACCGGTCGGACGTCAGCCAATAGGCGCGACCACGATTCTGAGCGGCGAAGCGCTTTCGTTGCGTTGCCGCGTTTCCGGCATCAGGGCGTATACCGATGCAAGGCCCACGGTCGCGACTGCCGCGAGCGCAAAGAAAGCCGCGCTGCTGCCGACATGGTCGGTGATATATCCCGCGAGCACCGTGCTGATCGCCGCACCCAGTCCTGTCGCGGTCCCGACAATACCCTGCGCCAGACTGAAATGACCGGTTCCAACTGTGACATCGGCGATGATCAACGGCACCATCACGGCCAATACGGCCGCCGTGATGCCGTCGAGCACCTGGATAACGACCACCAGATACGGATCGCTTACAACGCCGAACAGTACGGCGCGGATCGGCAGTGCGGCAAAGCCCACAAGCAGCAGCGGACGCCGCCCCCATTGCTGCGCCTTGCGTCCCACCCAGGGCGAGATCGCGGCCACGACTATTTGCGGCACGATAATGCACGCTGCAATCAGAACGGTTGCCCAATCGCTCGAACGTGTGGTCAGAACGCTTCCCATCAGCGGAAGCACCGCCGCGTTCGCAAGCTGGAACAGCATGACGCAGCCCGCAAAGATCAGCAGCGGACGTTTGCGCATAAGGCTGACAATGCTCGTTGCCGAACGGTCGGCCACCTGCCGTGGCACCGCGCCGTGCGCCCGTTCAGGATCGATTTCGTTGGCGCGTATTCGGGACAGCGCAAGCAAGGTGGGAATGACCAGCACGAACGTGACGAGAAAAACCGACTGGCTCGTTAGAAAATAGCCGACCGTACCCATGACGGCGGCGGCAATGCCGCTGCCGATGGAAGCGAAGCGGGCATTGCGTCCGAACCGTTCGCCGACCGCAGCCTGGCCGACCAGTCCAAGGCTGATCGCGGCAATGGCCGGGCCGAGCACGCAACTGGCGGCGGCATGCAGGATCGCCGCCATCAGGACAATGGGGAAAATCGGCCAAGCGGCATACGCCAGCGCACTGAAGCCGATTGTCGCCACCGCCACGCCGGCGACGAGCCGTTCCGAGCGGGCCGCATCGACGAGCGCGCCGCCGGGCATCTGACCCGCCAGAGCGACGAGACCGCTCACTGAGAGGATGAGACCGATCTCGACCTGTGTCCATTTCTGCGTCGTCAGATAGACCGCGACGAACGGGCCGAAGCCGGTCTGCACGTCGGCGAGAAAAAAGATGAACCAGTCGAGACCGCGCAAGCTGCGGCGCGACGGCGACGGCGATGTGTCGGGCGCCGGAGATGTCGGAGGCGCCGGCGGCCCCGTCGGACCGCGCTCTCGGTCGCGGCTGACCCGTTCGAGCGCTGATGATTTCGGGGTCACCTACTTCTCCGGTGTCGTCGGAACGTCGAAGTCCAGCGGTTCAAGGTTCCCCGACGCGCCAAGCACGATTATCGGCTTGCCGTCCTTGTATTCCGGTGCCGCCCTGACCTGGTCTCGCGACAGCTCCAGGGTGATGGTGTCGCCTTTGTTGTCGACACGGCCGAAGTGCAACGCTTTCCAGTCAACGGCAATCTTTCGACTGCCGACGCCAAGGAACCCGCCAAAATCGATGATCGATCGCGCGCACCTGCCCGGCGCGGTCGACCACGACATCGACGATCCGGCCCATGTTCTCGTCGGCCGTGGTGCGCACCTCCCGGCCGAGGACGCCGCGTGCGTCGGCAGCATCGATGACGGTTACCGACGGCGGCGGCGCTTTTTCTTCCGGCTGGTTCTTGCTCGGAGGAGTGGCCGGCTGCTCCAGTTGCGTGGATTTCCGCGGCGTTGAGACGCTGTTGTTGGCCTGTACAAATTGCGATGCGGTGTAGGCGGCTTCAGGAGCCGCGAGAGCGATGATGACCGCAATTGCCGGGTAACCGCCGCGCATGCAACCTCCGGGGCGATCCAAATCAAGAAGGCAAACCCGCCCAGGTCATCATGGTTCCCGGGCGGCTCGGCAGCCGCTATGCGGCGTGCCGGCCAAGGCGGCTCATCTCCCGCTGGACCAGTTCGCGATAGGGGCCGCCGCGCCGCATCAGGCGGTCCGGCGGGCCGTCTTCTATGATCCGGCCGGCCTGAAGCATGATGACCCGGTCGAAGCTGCGCAACGTCGACAAGCGATGCGCGATCGCGATCACGGTGCGGCCCCGCATCAGACGGCTCAGCGCCTCGCGGATCGCCTCCTCGGATTCGCTGTCGAGCGAGGCGGTGGCTTCATCGAGCAGCAGGATCGGAGCATCCTTCAGAAATGCGCGGGCAATTGCGATGCGCTGCCGCTGACCGCCCGACAGCTTGACGCCGCGGTCGCCGACCATGGTCGCGATGCCTTTCGGCAAAATGTCGATGAAGTCGCATCGTGCGGCGATTGCCGCCTGCAACACGTCGTCGTCGGTCGCGGACGGCCGGCCATACCGGATGTTTTCCTTGATCGACCGATTGAACAGCGAAATGTCCTGCGGAACGACAGCGATGGCCTCGCGCAGGCTTTCCTGCGTCACCCGGGCGATGTCCTGGTCGTCGATCAGAACGCTGCCGCGCTGCACGTCATAGAATTGTTGCAGCAGGCCGAACAGAGTCGACTTTCCACCTCCGGACTGGCCGACGAGCCCGACCCTTTGGCCGGGTTCGAGACGCAGGTTGAATTCGCTGAATACCTTGTGACCGTCAAAATAACTGAACGACACGTTGTCGAATTCGATACGGGCGCCCTGCTTGACCAGTGGTTCTGCTTCTGGATGATCGCGCAGTTCGTGCGGAACCAGGAGAGTCGCAAGAGCTTCCGAGAGGCGGGCAATATGCTGGGTGATATCGACCAGTGCCACCGCGAGATCTCGCGTGGCGTGTAGAATCGAAAGGCCCAATGTGCACACCAGGACGACGTCGCCGGTCGTGGCTGCGCCGCGCTGCCAAAGGACGATGGCCCATGCCAGCAATGCTATCGTCAAAATCACCGTGACCACGGCGTGGCCCAATCGCAGCTTCTCGAGATAGATCAGGCTGCGGCGCCGTGCCGTCATTTCGCGTTCGACCGTTGCGTCGAATCGGCCGTGCTCACGGCGCACGCCGCAAAACGCCCTGACCAGGGGCATGTTTGTGATGACATCGACCATCTCGCCGTCGACCGTCGCCGCCTTGTCGGCGAAGTCGTGGTGCAGCGTCTTGCCGGCGGCCGCGAGCCGGAACATGGCGATGACCACAATGCCGGCGACAACGATCAGCCCAAGGCTCATCGGAATGCTGACCGTGGCGACCAATGCGATCGCCGCCACCGTCGCTATGCACGGCGGCAGCACGTTCCACACGAACATGTTTTCGACGACGAATACCGCGTTCGAGGTCGAGGTGATCCGGCTTGTCAGCATGCCCGGCAGCCGTTCGGCAAAATAGCTTGGCGCATGACCGGTCAGATAGCGAAACAGATCTCGGCGCACGTCGCCGGTGACCCCGACGAACGCGGAGCTTGCGATCCAGCTCGCCACGCGCCACAGCAGATTGTCGGCGGCGATCAGCGCGACAAGAAAAGCAAAAGCCAGCCAGACGCCGCCGGCAAGCTGTGGGCCCGCGGCCAAGCTATCGACGAGGAATTTGACACCGTACTGGGTGCCCACCGAGCAAATGACCGCTGCAACGACCGCGCCAAGGATGATGGCATGCGAAGCCTTCCGCTGGCGCAGATAGCGGGCCACGAAGGCGAAGGGGCGATCGGCGTATCGGCAAAATTCGACCATGCGGACCTACTGCGCTGGTGATGAAACGCTGATTTCACTTTGGCAATTCGGTTCAAGATATTTTGGTTCAAGAAATGCTGTCATTACTAAGCGCTCCATACTCCGCAACTCCCGCCGACAGCGCACAATTGTGGAAGCAACCGCGGCAAAACTTTGTTCCGCTTGCCGATGCAGGATTGCGAATCCTGCGCGATAGCACTGCATTTTTTTCCGGAACGTTTTCGCGCGCTGAACGTTTTGTTCGGTCATGCAAAAATTCGTGCGCACTCCGCATCAAGCCGTTGGGTGGCGATCTACCGGCCGCATGGCTTTCCCCCACAGTTGACCAAAAAGGAGGCAGCACGATGCGTGTGGCGCAGGTGGCTCCATTGACTGAAGCAGTTCCCCCCAGGCTGTACGGTGGTACCGAGCGCGTGGTCCATTGGTTGACCGAGGAACTCGTCGCGCTTGGCCATGATGTCACCCTGTTCGCCAGCGGGGATTCACGCACCTCGGCGAAGCTGGAGGCGGTGTGGCCGAAGGCGCTGCGTCTCGACGGGTCGGTTCGCGACGCGAACGCGCTGCACCTGGTGATGTTGGAACGCGTGCGTCAACAGTGTGACGAGTTCGATTTCCTGCATTTCCATCTGGACTACTATCCGTTCTCGCTGTTTTCTCGGAATTCGACCCCGTTCGTGACCACGTTGCACGGCCGGCTTGATCTGCCCGAGCATCAGCCCGTTTTCACCACCTTCTCCTCCGTCCCTGTCATCTCGATTTCCAATTCACAACGGCGGCCCGTGCCGCAAGCGAATTGGGTCCGTACGATCCATCACGGCTTGCCGGAGAACCTGCTCGCTCCGAAACCGGTGGAGCCGAAGTATCTGGCGGTTCTTGGCCGTATTGCTCCGGAGAAGGCCGTTGACCGCGCGATCCGGATCGCCAAGCGCTGCGGTATCCCGCTGCGGATTGCGGCGAAAGTCGATCGTGCGGACCAGGAATATTTCGACGATTGCATTCGCCCGCTCATCGAGCCGCCGCACATCGAGTTTATCGGCGAGATCAGCGATCGGGAGAAATCGGAATTCCTCAGCGGGGCGCTCGCTCTGCTTGTCACCATCGATTGGCCGGAGCCGTTCGGGCTCGTGATGATCGAAGCCATGGCATGCGGCACGCCGGTCATCGCGTTCAACCGCGGCTCCGTGCCCGAGATCGTCGACGATGGCGTTACCGGCTTCATCGTGGAGGATGAAACGAGCGCGCTCGGCGCAATCAACCGGCTGTCTGAAATCGACCGTGGTGGCGTGCGGGCGCGGTTCGAAGAACGCTTCACGGCCCGCCGCATGGCAATGGAATATATCTCCGCCTATCGTGAGTTGATGAAAAACGCGACGCCGCGCCTGAAACTGGTCGGCGGTGCGGAGTAGGGCGGTCGCCTAAACGCGGTTGCCGTACGCACGCGCGGACGCGGCAATCGTCATCGTCACGAGTACACCGCCGTCACGCTGATCTGTCCCTCGTTACGGAGCACCTGAAGCGATACGTCGGTGCCGTGCCGGTGCAGCATCAGGTCGACGGCCGATTGGCCGAGGCGCAGATTCCGCAGCGTCACCTGCTGGAGGAACGACGGCAGCTGCGGCTTGCGTAGCACGATCTCATTGCGGTCCGGATCGAATTCGAGGCCGAGGGAAGACTGCAGCAGCAGCAGCGGCGTGCCCGCCGCCCAAGCCTGCGGCGAGCAGGCGACTGGATAGAGCGTCGGCCCGCGCTGACGTCCACGCTGGAAGCCGCAATACAGTTCGGGCAGCCGCCGCAAGTCCATGTAGCTCGCGGCGTCGAACAAGCCCTGGAATACGCGATCGATCGCGCTCTTGTAGCCGTAACGCGCGAAGCCCGCCGCGATCAGCGAATTGTCGTGCGGCCAGACCGAGCCGTTATGATACGACATCGGATTGTAGCGAAACTCCTCACGCGCCACCGTGCGGATTCCCCATCCGGAAAAGAACGACGGCCGCATCAGGTCGCGCATCACCGCTTCCGCTCGCTCCGGGGCAGCGATTCCGCTGAACAGAACCTGGCCGGCGTTCGAGGTCCGCACACGGCATGGCCGTTTCTGCCCGTCGAGCGCGAGCGCATAAGTGCCGAGGTCCGCGCACCAGAACGCTGCCTCGAATCGTTCGGCGAGATTTGCGGCCTCCGCGTCGAGCTTGTCGCCAATCAGGTGCTTGCCGAGACGCCTCGCGCTGCGCGCAGCAGCGCGCTTCGCCGCATAGACGTAACCTTGGACTTCGCAAAGCGCGATCGGGCCTTGCCGCTGTCGATCCGTCGGCGTGGAAGATCGCGTCGTGCGAGTCCTTCCAGCCTTGGTTGACGAGGCCGGTGTCGTCGGCGCGGTGATACTCGACGAAGCCGTCGCGGTCGGGATCGCCGGGGCCGTCGATCCAGGCCAGGGCCGCCACCATATTGGGCCATAGCGCCCGCAGCGTCTCGACGTCGCCGGTGTGTTCGGTATAGAGCCCGGCCAGCAGCACGAACAACGGTGTCGCATCGACGCTGCCGTAGTACTGGCTGAACGGAACCTCGCGCAGCGCCGCCATTTCCCCGCCGCGCATTTCGTGCAGGATTTTGCCGGGCTCGGCGTCGGCGAGCGGGTTGAAATCAGTGGCCTGATAGGCGGCGAGCCGCTGCAGCACGCCCTTGGCGACACGGGAATCGCACCACAGCATCTGAAGCGCGGTGATGATCCCGTCGCGGCCGAACGTGGTCGAGTACCAGGGAATGCCGGCATAAGGGTAGGGCCCCTGGGGTGTGTTGGTCGTCAGCATCGATAGATCGGCCATCGAGCGGCACACCACCTCGTTGAAGATTTGATTCGAACTGGTGATTGTCGCCATGCCACGGCCCACAGTCCGGTGCTCGTGGAATGCCGCGCGCAGGCCCCGGCGGAATGGCAGCGGGTGGATTTCTCCGACGCCGCGGTCGCATTTCACCGTCACATAGAGCGAACGGCGTTCGTTGGGTTGCAACTCGAACGCAAAGGATGCCGCTCCGGGGGCAAGTCGCTCCGGCGCTGGTTCGAACAGCAGCATCGTGCGCCGCCTGTTGCCGTCGAGGCCCAGGTAATTCATGGCAACCCCGGCGTTGCCGCAAATTTCCGCGGTTGCGGTTCCGCGGCGTTCGCGCCGCAGCCCGCGCACCTCGAACAGGTCTGCGAAGTCGCTGCCAAAGGTAAGCGAAAGCCGGAGATCAAACGGCCGGTCACTGTGGTTGTGGATTCGCAGGCGCTGATAGGCGGTCCCGCGCCAGAGGAAGATCGTGCGCACGATGTGCAGCATGTCCTTTGGCTGCAGTAGTTTTTGGTCGAGATAGATGTCGGGGTTGGTCAGGTCGACGGTCAGGATGGAGTTGTCGTCGCGGACATTCGAGCCCAGGAGCAGCGGCTGCATGCCGTTGATGAGCATCTCAAGGTGCGACAGATAACGCGTGTCGTTGAAGAAAATGCCGTCGGGGCCGCCGGACGCTGCGCCGATGTCGGCATGGCTGTCGAGCACGGCGAAGCAGTCACCGTGCTTGAGGGTGCGGCGGGGTCGCGTGGAGGAGCCCGTAGCCGGAATGTAGAATGGAACTTCGGGAATCTCCTCAACCAACGTTGCGGTCGAATCTTGCCTGAGCAACTTGAATTCCTCGAGTTGTTCGCATTCTCACCATGGGCAAGCGATGCTTGAGATCAGTCAGGTAAGGAGACGATCCGCTCGGTGCCACTGTGCGGTTGTTAGGGAGCGCTTCAAATTAAGAACGACGAGCGATCATCATTGCTGTCCTCCCGGCCATCGCTGGGAGAATAAACTCCTCGACAACCTGAAGGTTCCGAAGTCCGCAGAGAGCTTATCGGGGATTGTGCTGAAGCTGGGCGGGAGCAGCCTGAAACGGCTGTTCGCCATGCCGCTTTAACGGGCGATTTCCAGTCAGCTGGCGCAGCAGCACATAGAACACCGGCGTGAGGAAAATGCCGAACATGGTGACGCCGATCATGCCTGCGAACACCGCGACACCCATGGCATGACGCATCTCGGCGCCCGCACCGGTCGAAAAGACCAGCGGCACCACGCCCATCACGAATGCGAACGAAGTCATCAGGATCGGCCGCAATCGCAGCCGGCTCGCCTCGATCGCGGCTTCGACCGGACTGCGCCCGGTCAATTCCAGCTCACGCGCGAACTCGACGATCAGGATTGCGTTCTTGGCCGACAAGCCGACCAGCACGATGAGGCCGATCTGGGTGAAGATGTTGTTGTCACCATTGGAGAGCCATACGCCGGCCATCGCGGCCAGCAGCCCCATCGGCACGATCATGATGATCGACAGCGGCAGGGTCAGGCTTTCGTACAGCGCCGCGAGCACCAGGAACACCAGAAGGATCGCGATCGGATAGACGAAAATCGCAGAATTGCCGGCGAGGATCTCCTGATAGGTCAATTCGGTCCACTCGAAGCTGAACCCCGTCGGCAGCGTCTCCGCGGCGATCCGCTCGATCGCCGCCTGCGCCTGACCCGATGAGTAGCCCGGCGCGGGACCGCCGCTGATGTCCGCAGACAGGAATCCGTTGTAGCGCATCGCGCGTTCCGGGCCGGCGCTCGCCCGCACATTCAGCAGCGCGGACAAAGGCACCATCTCGCCGGTGGTCGAGCGCACCTTGAGCTGCCCGACATCGTCGGGGCGCGCCCGGAACTTGGCGTCGGCTTGCACGCGCACGGAGTATGTGCGGCCGAATTTGTTGAAGTCGTTGACATAGACCGAGCCGAGATAGGTCTGCAGTGTCTCGAACACGTCGGTGACGGGAACGCTGAGCTGGCGCGCCTTGGTGCGGTCGATGTCGGCGTAAAGTTGCGGCACGTTGACCTTGAAGCTCGAGAACAGGCCCGCCAGTTCCGGCGCCTCCGCCGTTTTGGCCATGAACGCCTTGGTGGCCGCGTCGAGCGCCTGATAGCCGAGGCCGGCGCGATCCTCGATCTGCAGCTTGAAGCCGCCGATCTGGCCGAGCCCCATCACCGGCGGCGGCGGGAACATCGCGATGAATGCGTCTTCGATGGCGCTGAACTTCTGGTTCAATTGCATGGCGAGCGCGCCGCCGCTCATGTCGGCGCGCTTGCGCTCCGCGAACGGCTTGAGCGTCACGAACACGATGCCGGCGTTCGAGCTGTTGGTGAAGCCGCTGATCGAAAGGCCGGGGAACGCCACCGCGTTTTCCACGCCGGGGTGCTTCATGGCGATCTCGCTCATGCGGCGGATCACGTCCTCGGTGCGGTCGAGCGTGGCGCCGTCCGGCAACTGCGCGAAGCCCACCAGGTATTGCTTGTCCTGCGCGGGGACGAAGCCGCCCGGTACCGCCTTGAACATGCCAAACGTAACGCCGACCAGAACGAGATAGATCCCCATCATCACGGCCTTGCGCGAGATGACCCGTTTGACTCCGCCGCCGTAGGCCTGGATCCCGCGGCCGAACACGGCGTTGAAACCGCGGAACAGCCAGCCGAGGGTGCGGTCCATGATGCGGGTCAAGCGGTCGCGCGGCGCGTCGTGGCCCTTGAGCAGCAACGCCGCCAGGGCAGGGGACAGGGTGAGCGAATTGATCGCGGAAATGATCGTCGAAATAGCGATCGTCAGCGCAAACTGATTGTAGAATTGCCCGGTCAGACCGCTGATGAACGCGAGCGGCACGAACACCGCGATCAATACAAGAGCGATCGCGATGATGGGGCCGGAAACCTCGCGCATCGCCTGATAGGTCGCGTCTCGCGGCGGCAAGCCAGCCTCGATATTGCGCTCGACGTTTTCCACCACGACGATCGCGTCGTCGACCACGATGCCGATCGCCAGCACCAGCCCGAACAGCGACAACGCGTTGATCGAGAAGCCGAACATGTACATCACCGCGAACGTGCCGATGATGGAAACCGGCACCGCAAGCAGCGGGATGATCGACGCCCGCCACGTCTGCAGGAACAAGATGACCACCAACACCACCAGCGCCACGGCCTCCAGCAGCGTGCCAATGACGGCTTTAATCGACGCGCGAATGAACTGTGTCGGGTCGTAGACGATCTCGTAGTTCACCCCTTCGGGCATGTTTTTCTTGAGATCGGCCATCACGCGGCGAACCTCGTCGGAGATCGCCAGCGCGTTCGAGCCCGGTGACTGCGAAATGCCGATCGCCACCGCCGATTTGTTGTCGAGCAGCGAACGCAACGCATATTCAGCCGCGCCCAATTCGATCCGCGCGATGTCTTTCAGCCTGGTGATCTCGCCGTTTGCGCCGGTTTTGACGACGATGTCGCCGAACGCCTCTTCGTCTTCGAGGCGGCCCTGGGCATTGATCGACAACTGGTAATCCAGCCCCGGCAAAGCCGGCGAGCTGCCGATCACGCCGGCCGCGGCCTGCACGTTCTGCGCCCGGATTTCGCGCACCACGTCGCCGGGGGACAGGCTACGCTCTGCGAGCTTCTGGGGATCGAGCCAGACCCGCATTGAATAGTCGCCGGCGCCGAACAATTGCACCTGACCGACGCCCGGAATGCGCACCAAACGGTCCTTGACGTTCAACACGCCGTAATTGCGCAAATACGTGATGTCGTAGCGGTCATTCGGCGACAAGAGATGCACGACCATCGTCAGGTCCGGCGAGCTCTTGATCGTGGTGATGCCAAGGCGCCGAACCTCTTCCGGCAGCCGCGGCTCGGCCTGCACGACCCGGTTCTGCACCAATTGCTGGGCCTTGTCCGGATCGGTGCCAAGCTGGAACGTCACCGTCAGCGTCATCAGGCCGTCGGTTGTCGCCTGGCTGCTCATGTAGAGCATGCCCTCGACGCCGTTGACTGACTCTTCGATCGGCGTGGCAACCGTCTCAGCGATGACTCGCGGGTTTGCGCCCGGATAGTTTGCGCGGACGACGACCTGCGGCGGCACGACGTCCGGGTATTCCGAGATCGGCATGACCCGCAGTGCAAGCAGGCCGCCAAGAAAGATCAGCGTCGACAGAACACCGGCAAAAATCGGCCGATCGATGAAGAACCTGGAAATGTTCATGGCACTGCACGTTCAAGAGGAAAGACCGCTCCACGCGGTCAGCGGCTGGCTACGTTCTCGGCCGTCATGGGAACGATGCGCGGCTCCAACGCGGCGCCCGGACGGACCCGCTGCAAGCCGTTGACGACAATGCGCTCGCCCGCCTTCAGGCCATTGGTCACGACGCGAAGCCGGTCGGCCGAGGCGCCCAGCGTTACCTCGCGATAGACCGCCTTGTTGTCGGCATCGACAATCATGACGAATTTCTTGTTTTGATCCGTCCCGACCGCGCGCTCGTTGACCAGCACCACCGGTACGGACTTGGGCTGTCCCATGCGCAGCCGCGCGAATTGACCCGGCATCAAGCCGCCATCGGCATTTTCGAACACGGCGCGCACGCGCACCGTTCCGCTGCGCGCGTCGACCTGATTGTCGATGAGCTGCAGGCGGCCCTCGAACGTCGTGCCATTGCTGGTGACAGTCGTCATCTGCACCGGAATCCGATCGAGCTGAGAGTGCGCTTTCGAATTCTCGCCCAGCGACGCGAGCGCCCGCATCACGACCTCTTCATCCGCGCTGAAGCTGGCGTAGATCGGATCGACCGAAACCAGTGTCGTCAGCACCGGTGCGCCCGGGTCCCGCTGCCACAAGATTGCCGACCGTGATTTCCAGTTTGCCGACCCGGCCGGAAACCGGAGCGCGGACTTCCGTATATTCGAGATTGAGCTCTGCCGATCGCAACGCCGCCTGGGCAGCTCGCAAGTTGCCTTCGGCCTCGCGATAGGTGCCGACGCGCTGATCGACATTCGAATTGGAAATCGCAGCCGAGTTCGATTGCTGCAGGCGCTGAGCGCGATCCTGCTCCTTCCTGGTGAAGGCCACGCGAGCCTCGGCCGCCACCACCTGCGCCTTGGATCGCTCCACCTCGGCGGCGTAAGGATCGGGATCGATCGTGATCAGCCGGTCGCCCTCTTTGACCAGCGAGCCCTCCCGGAAATGCACGGCCCGTATGGCGCCGGCCACGCGCGAACGCACTTCAACGCGCTCGACGGCTTCCAGCCGGCCGGAAAATTCGTCCCAGAGAACGACGTCGCGCTGCTCGACCACCGCCACCGAAACCGGGGTGAGGGCGGGTGCAGGTGCATTGTTCGACTTCGGGCTGCTGGTCGGTACCGCCAGCAAAGCCACCGCGCCCGCCGCGGCAATCGCGACCGCGAACCCGGCGCCCAGCAAGGGCCGGCGAAAGGACAGTTTGTTCATGCGAATTGGCTCCGTCGCCACTTTTTGTATCGTTGATATAGGTGCGCTACTTTTGTAGCGTTAGATACATAATGTGGGGGCTGGACGGCGGGTGTCAAGCGACTTATATAGCGATCGGTAAATAATGAACATTCAAAAAAGTTGAGGGAACTATAAGCCGTGGTGATGGGACGCCCCCGGGAATTCGACATGAGCGTTGCGCTCGATCAGGCGCTGGACGTGTTCTGGCGCAATGGATACGAGGGCACGTCGATCGCCGACCTGACTGCGGCGATGGGGATCAACCCGCCGAGCCTTTATGCCGCCTTCGGCAACAAGGAAGGATTGTTCCGCAAGGCGCTCGACCGCTACATCGAACGGCACACCAAGTTTTGGGACGATGCCCTCGCGGTGCCGACGGCGCGCGGCACGGTGGAACACTTGCTGCATAAGAGCGCGGACTTCCTGACCGAGAAGTCCAATCCGCATGGCTGCATGCTGGTGCGCAGCGCGCTGTCTTGCGGCGAGGAAGAGGAAGCGATTCACCGCGATTTGATCGAGCGCCGTGAAATGGGCGAGCTCAAACTCCGTGAACGGCTGAAGGTCGCGAAAAAGAGCGGCGAGATGCCGGCAGAATTGGAGCCGGCTGATTTCGCTCGCTACATCATGACAATGCTGGAGGGAATGTCGGTCAGGGCGGCCGCTGGCGCCACACGCAAGGAATTGCGCAAGGTTGCCGACATGGCGCTGCGCTCGTGGCCCGTGTGATTGGCGAGCGTGATTTCGAGACTGAGCATCCGCGCTGGCGCATGATCAGGCGCCGGTGCCCAACAGGAACTCCCGCCTGACGGTCTTGAGAATGATCTTGATGTCGAGCCACAGCGACCAGGTTTCGATGTATTCGAGGTCATAGTCGATGCGCGCGATCGCATCGCCTGCTTGCGCGGTGCTGCCGCGGCAACCGCTTACCTGCGCAAGACCGGTGATGCCCGGCCGCACGGTGTGCCGCTGAAAGTAATAGGGTACCAGGTGCTCGTAGAGCACTTCGGCGGCAAGCATACGCGGAACATGCGGGCGCGGGCCGACCAACGACATGTTGCCCTTCACCACATTGATCAGTTGCGGCAGCTCGTCGAGGCTGGTGGCGCGCAAGATGCGGCCGATCGGCGTGACGCGTGCATCGTCGCGCGTCGCTTGATTGGTGCCGGTCCGGTCCTGAAGGTGGGTATACATGGTTCGGAACTTGTAGATTCGGAACCGGCGGTTCCGGTAGCCATATCGCCACTGGTGGAAAAATACCGGCCCGGACGACGTCATCTTGATGGCTGCTGCGATCAAGATGAAAAGCGGCGCGAGCAAGATCAGCGCCAGAGCCGCTGCAGTAAAATCCAATGCGCGCTTCAAGGTCAGGCGTAGCTGGTTCGCCGGAGGACGGATACGCAACGGTTTGGTAACCGCGATCGGAATTGGAACTGACTGCCTTGAGGAACGCCTGTCGACGCTCCTGCCATAGCAGCATCACATCGGACTCAGGAAAGGGCGTGGCGACTACAGCGGATTCAGGAAAGGACGTAGAGATTGCCATCGTTTGCTCCGTCCATCATGGCGCGTGTGCAATGCACAATTGGACAATCCAACAATCCAACGGACGAAAATTCGTTGCACGTCGAGACGTGGAATCTTGGTGTCGAATGCGCGTCGATCCAGCCGCGGAACTTTGCCGACAAGGTGATGGGAGTTTGATGGTTCGGTGGCAGCGTTGATCGCGCGGCGATTGCACGCATCAGATGTGTGATCGAGCGAAATCTATTGTCGCTCTTAGAATCCGTTGTCGCTCTTTGAATAGGCAGACGAGCGCTGAGTTGCCGCAAGATAACTCGGATCGGTTTGGTGTTCGTAGGCATGTCGTGCTCGCAGTGCGAGCCTTGCAAATCGGATACCGGTTCCGGCGCCCAGGAATTGGCCATTGCTCCGTCCGCTATTCCAAGTCTAAGCTGTTGCGTTCGGGTGGGTTGAAGCGGGTGGGATCATCATGCTGCAATCTGCCGTTAAGGTGGGCATTTTAGGGCTGTTCGTTGCTTTCGCAGGCTGGCTTCTGGACTTTGGTTCCGTTGGCGAACCGGGTTGGGGAGCGGCGCAGGCCAGCGCACGTCCAGCGGGCTATTCCCTCCGGCCCAACGACCGTCTTCGCGTCAAGGTTTACAACGAGCCTGAGATCACCGGCGAATATCAGGTCGACGCCAGCGGCTTTATCTCGATACCACTCGCTGGCCGTATCAGGGCGGCCGGCCAAACGGCCGGGCAGCTCGAGCGCATGATCGTTGCTCGTCTCACCGACGGCGTCATACGCGACCCCAAGGTGAGTGTGGAGGTTGCGACACACGCGCCGTTCTACATTCTCGGTGAGGTCAAGAAGCCCGCGGAGATTCCATACAAGCCCGGGCTGCTGGTGCTGGACGCGATCGCCGCCGCTGGCGGGTACACCTATCGCGCGAACGAGAGCAAAGTGTTTATTCGCCGGGCAGGATCCCTTGTCGAGGAAGTGCTACTCGATGGACATGCCGATCCCGGTATATCCCGGCGACAACATTCGAGTTCCCGAGCGCTATTTCTGATCATCGTCTGTGCAGCGATGTTCATCGGCGATGCACGTCGAGCGTACATTTCGGCGAGAACGTGTCAGCACGGCAGCAGCAATTGCAGCGCAGCCACATTGTCTTCGACAAATCGTCGAACCAGGAATTCTGCTGCACTGCGGAACTGATGCGCAAGATTGATGTTTCCGGGGAGGGGATTGTCGACTCCGCCGGACGTCGCGCCGACAGAAAGGAAACTGAGCGCACTGCCACTTAATCAACGCGATCTCGGACAACGACGCTCCGGGATTTCGGAAACAACGACGCTCCGGTCAGGGTTGAGTGAATGGTTGTACGCGTAAGTGTGAGTGCGGCTCCGCAGCCCGGAGCATCCGCGATTGCGGATGCTCAACGACGACGAGCATATCAGGGACGAGCATGGCGCGCTGGAACGCGGCTTGCATGTTGGTCTGGTGCCATTCTTCTGACGCTGAGCGGTGCCGCTTCACAAGCGCAGGTGCTTGATCCGCTAAAGCCGCCGAGGAATCCACCGTGGAATGCGCACGAGGTGTTCGAGCCGCTTGTGTTTCCAGATTGGTGGGATCGCGACGAGCGCGACAAACGTGAACCGGAGGACAGACCGGTGAAAGTGCGCCAACATCCCGGTTACGAGAGCGTTGGACTGCGCGCGGGCTCATGGATGGTTTATCCGTCGATGACGCTCGGTGGCCTGTTCGACAGCAACGTATTTGCTTCAAATATCGACAAGCGCAGTGATATCGCGGCCGTTGTCGCACCGACGCGTGCGAGCACACACGCTGTGGGAACGCCACGAGATCGACCTGCAAGCCAGCGCAAGATCGTACTTCTATCGGGAAAATCCTGGACTCGATCAGAACAACGCCAGTTTGACCGGTCGCAGCCGCATCGACATCGCTCACGATCGCGCGCTGCTGTCGCGATTTGAAGTGGCGCATCTGAACATAGACGTCGGGACATTGAGCTCACCCGCAGGAGCGGTGCAGCCGACGCCTTACGATTTGCTGTCGGGAGACGTCGCCTACCGGCAGGAATTCAACAGACTGACGGTGTCGGTCGGCACCCGGGCGACCTCCTACAACTACGGCTTGACCCGTTCGCAGGACGGCCGAGTCATCAACCAGGATAATCGAGACGGACAAGTCTACGCGCTCTACGGGCGCGCCGATTATGCCGTGTCGCCAAAACTCGGCTTTTTCGGTTCGGCCGAGGGCAATCGCCGCGACCTTCGCGGCACGCCGCGTTCAGTCGCTGTCCTCCGACGGCTATCGCACGCTCGGCGGGGCGGTGATTCAATTCAGCCCGCTGATTATGGGCGAAATCGGACTTGGCTACTCGAGCCAGCGCTTTGACGATTCTGCGCAAATCCCGAAAGCCGATGGCCCGACCTACAGATCGATGGTGATCTGGAGTCCGACGCGACTGATCGATGTCTGGTTCAAAGCCGAACAGCTTGTCACGCAGATCTCCGATACGTCGACCACCAGCGTGAGAGCGCGAGCCGTACAACTCGGAATTGATTACGAGTTGCTGCGAAATGTCATCGTTTCGACATCGGGCATGTATGAGACTGACAAATTCATCGGGCAGTTACGCGACGACAATGTCTACGCAACGCGAGCTGAAGTGAGATATCTGCCGAATCGGTTCAGCTCGATCGCTCTTCGTCACAATTATACCCAGCGCGACAGCAACATTCCGACCATCAGCTACGACAAGCACGAGGTCACCATCAATGTTACAGCGCGGTTCTGAGACGCGTGCTCTCGTATCGCAGCGGCCGCACGAAAGTGCGTTGCTGATCAACGATTCGTCTTTGCAGCAGCGTGGCGGCATCGACATTCGCGAATTGCTGCGCATCTTGCGGCGGCATATGGCGCATCGTCATCGCCACGCCGCTCATCCTGCTTGCCGCGGCGCTGGTGTTTGTCATGTCCGTGCAGCCGCTTTACACCGGCACGGCGACGGTGTTGATCGATCCGCGGCGAGCGAGCATCGTCGATACCACCAACAACCATCCGGTCCTGTCGAATTTCAATACGGACGACGTCACCACCGAAAGCCAGGTGATGCTGATCCAGTCGGTCACCGTGCTTCAGCGGGTCGTGGACACATTGAAACTGACCGAGGACCCTGAATTTCAGCCGACCCCCGGCATCCTCGATCCGATCAAGGCGCTGTTCGCTTCCAGCAAACCCGACTACAGGCATGAGCGCCGAGGCGATGGCCAAGGCTCGTTCGATTGAGATTCTTGCAGAAGCGCCTCAAGGTCGCACGGCAAAAATCGACGTTTCTGGCCGACATCAATGTAAGCGCCTGGGAGCCGGCCAAGGCGGCCCAGATCGCGAATGCGATCGCGGAGTCCTATTTTATCGATCAGGTCCGCTCCAAATACGAAGCGACGAAGATCGCGACGGACTGGCTCAATCGCCAGATCGAGGGACTGCGGACGCGCGTGTTCACCGCTGAAAAGGCTGTGGCGGACTTTCGCGCGGCCAACAACCTCGTTGCCGCGCAAGGCGTGACCGTCAACGACCAGCAGATCGGCGACCTCAACAACAAGCTTATCGAGGCCCGCGCCAAGACAGCCGAAGCCCGCGCCAAGTACGAGCAATCCCAGGACATCACGCGGCGCAAGGCGGATGCCGGCGCTCTCGCCGAAGCACTGTCTTCCGACATCATCACGCGGCTGCGTGGACAGTACGGCGAGCTGACCAAGGCCGCTGCCGATTTGTCGTCGCGATACGGGCCGCGTCATCCAGGAGTTGCGGCCGCCGAAGCGCAGGTGAGGGATACGCAGCGCCTCATCGATCGGGAGGTCCAGCGAATTCTGCAAAGCAGGCAGCATGAGTTCGAGGTGGCATCGGCCCGCGAGCTGTCGCTGCAGAAGAGCCTCGACGATCTGCAGAACGTCTCCACCGAGTCCGGGCAGGCCCAGGTGCGGCTCCGAGAGCTGCAACGCGATGCCGATTTCGAACCGGACGCTCTACGAATCGTTCCTTGCGCGCCAGAAAGAGACCAGCGCCCAAGAAAGTCTGGAGATGCCGGAGTTCGCGGATCGTCACCCGCGCGGAAGTTCCGCTCCGTCCCTCTTTCCCGAGGACGCTGCTAATCCTGGCCGCGTCGCTCGTGGCGGGAACAATGCTGGGCGCCGTATTGGCGATGCTCGCCGATTATCTGGATCCGCGAATCAAGACATTGCAGCAGGCGGAGCTGGCTACTGGAATACCCTCGATTGCGGCCGTCCCGATGGTGAGCTTGCGTGAACTGGCGCATATGGCGAAGCGGGGAAGACGCGAGCTTCAATGGTACGATCCAGCGGTTTCGTGCCTGTTGCCTCCCGCGTTGCAGCCTCCGCTCATGCGGTATGTCATCGAGAGGCCGACTTCGGTGTTCACGGAGGCCATACGCGCCGTGCGTTTGGCTGTTCAGCGTGCCGCGCGAGGCAAGCGCGGCCAGATCGCGATGGTGACCTCGGCGGTTGGTGGCGAAGGCAAGTCGACACTGGCGGCCAATCTCGCCTTCTCGTTTGCGACCATCGGTGTCCGGACGATTCTGGTCGACGGCGATCTCCGGCACCCTGAGCTGACGCGTTCGCTGTGTCCGCGTGCGCCAGGCGGCCTTGTGGAGGTCGCCACCGGCCAGATGTTGCTGCATCAGGCGATTGTCGTCGACCAGGACACGAATTCTCTCGATCTTTCCCGCCCCGTCACCGGACAACCCAGCGCTGCTCGCCGAGTTCGTGTTTTCCGACGCGATGAACGCAATTCTGAACGAGCTGCGGAAATATTACGACATGGTGATCGTCGACGCACCGCCGCTGGTGCCGCTGGTCGACGGGCGAATGCTGGCCGAATACGCCGATCATATCGTTCTTGCCGCGTGCTGGGATCGGACGCCGCAAGACCTCCTGACCAGCGCAGTAGAGCACCTGGATTATGTCCGGGATCGCGTGATCGGCACCGTGCTGAGCCAGGTCGATCTGCAGCAGGCCGGCCTCTACGACCATTATTCCAACTCGATCTATTTCCGGCCGTACGATTTCACGCTGCAGGCCGAACCGGAGCGTGCAGCGTGACCACGGGCCGAACTCGCCTGAAGCAGGCCTGCGCGGCATTCGCCTGCATCATCGTTATGCAGGTTGCCGAGGCGCGGGCTGAAGGCTGCAGCAAAAGCCGCGACTACATTCTGGCGGACGGATCCGGAGATCTTCCGCGATCGCCGCGGACTTATCTCGATCTCTACAAGAGCTGTCTGCAGACCTTGCAGATGTCGAACGTCAAGGACGCCTTTGTCTTGAAGGCCGGCGCGATTGCCGTGCTTGCCGCGAAACGACAGCGTTCCAGCGACTGCGGGGACATTGGCGCAATTCTGCACGCAATTTCCAAAGCAGACGCTGCGTTTCATCGCCCCACGGGAAGGGCGGCTGGTGAACAACGTTGCGCTCGTCGTCCAACTGGGCGTGTCGCAATCCGTGCCTTGTCAGAAAATTTCCGGGAGTGGTTGAACGGCGGAATGGGGGGCATATCGCACAAGAAGAAGGAGGCGAAATGCCATCGTGTGTCATTGTGGTTGAGAATCTGCCGGTGCCGTTTGACCGGCGGGTATGGCAGGAGGCGAGGGCGTTACGTGACGATGGCTGGGATGTTGCGGTCATATGCCCGCAATCCGAGAAGCATCCGGAGCGGTATGAGGAACTGGAAGGAATTGCGATCTATCGCCATCCGTTGCCGTTGGAGGCGCGCGGGCCGCTCGGATTTCTGATCGAGTACAGCAGCGCGTTATTCTGGGAGAGCTACTGCCTTCTCAAGATCGCGTTCAGCCGCGGCTTCGATGTCATTCAGATTTGCAACCCGCCGGATATCCTGTTTCTGGCGGCGGCGCCCTACAAGCTGTTCGGCAAGCGCGTCGTGTTCGATCATCACGACGTGTGTCCGGAGCTGTTCGAGGCGAAGTTCGGCCGGCGCGGCGTGTTTCATCGTCTTCTCCTCATTGCGGAGCGGCTCACCTTCCGCATCGCCGACCAGGTCATCTCGGCGAATGAGACCTACCGCGGCATTGCGCTCTCGCGCGGCGCGAGAAAGCCGGACGACGTCGTGGCGGTCTACAGCGTGCCCGAGCGCGCCCGCCTTCGCCGCGTCAAGCCCAACGAGGCGTTGCGCGGTGGCGCGCGGATCGTGCTGGGCTATGTCGGCATCATCGGCGATCAGGACGGCGTCGACCATTTCGTCCACTGCGTCGACCATCTCGTGGTCGAGCAGGGGCATAACGATATTCGCGCGGTCGTGGTCGGCGATGGACCGGCGCTCGCCTCGGTCAGGGCGCTTGCCGATGAAATCGGCATCGCCGACCGGATCACGTTCACCGGCTATTTGCGCGGCAACGAATCTGCTTGCCGCGATGAGCACGTTCGACATCGGCGTCATGCCCGATCCGGTGAACGAATACAACGACAAGATCAGCATGAATAAGGTGTTCGAGTATTCCGCGCTGGGAATTCCATGCGTCGCCTACAATTTGACCGAGACGCGCCGGCTCCTCGGAAATTGCGCGTTCTATGCGGACAGCACGACGCCGGAAGGGCTTGCCCGCGCATGCCTGCCCCTGATTACGAACGAAGCGCTTCGCCGCGAGCGAGGCCGCGCGATCAAGGCTCTCTCAGACCAGCAGTTCGATTGGGAACGCGAGTCCGGCAAATACACGGCCGTCTATCGGCGGCTGTCCAAGGCCGCTCTGGAAGAGAAGACGAGCGTGAGATCGCGAAATCCATATCCCGTCTGAGGACATCGAGTCACCCGCGCATGCGTAGTCTCAATTCACTCTGGTGGTTCCGCCGTACGATGGTGCGCGCCAAGTGGCTCTATTACACGCGCTTCTGGGCCATGGACATCGACCCCACAGCGAGGTTTTCGCTCAGCGTCCGCTTCGACAAGACCTATCCGAAAGGAATTCATGTCGGAGCACAGACCTACATCGCTTTCGAAACCGCGGTTCTCGCGCATGACATGACACGCGGGCTCTATCTGCACACCAGAATAGGCGAGCGTTGCTTCATCGGCGCGCGTAGCGTCATCCTTCCGGGCATCCAGATCGGCGACGAATGCGTCGTCGCGGCCGGCAGCATCGTCACAAAGGACGTGCCGGCTCGCTGCCTCGTTGCGGGAAATCCAGCGCAGATCATTCGCCAAGGAATAGCAGTCGGGCCCTATGGCTGCTTCACCAACGCCGAGGAGACCAAGGCCAAGCTGGTGGCGGCGGGCGCGTTCGACTGATGCGACACCTTTTCCTCATCCAAACGCACAAGGATCCGGACCAACTCGCCCGTCTGGTGCACACCTTGCGGGCGGGCTGTCCCGACTCGGTCGTATTGGTCAGTCACCATCACCGCGCCAAACCACTTCCAGATTCGCTGTTTGCCGGAATGTCCGACATCCACGTCATCGCCGGAAGCGGCGGCCGGGGCGATTTCAGTATCCTTGACGGGTATATCGCGGCGCTTCGTTGGGTCAGGGCCCACAAGATCGACTACGACTGGCTCACGAATCTGAGCGGACAGGACTACCCGGCTTCATCCCTCGTCGAATTCTCGCGAGAGCTTTCGCAGAGTGCACAGGACGGATTTCTGCACCATTTCGATGTGCTGCGGCAGGACGTCCGGGAAATGTCCCCCATGAGATGGCCCGCGCGTCATGGTTATGACCGCTACTATTACAAGTACACGAAGTTGAAGAGCGATCTGAACGTCGCGGAGCGCGCCGTTATCCGTCTCCCTCGTCTGGCGCACAGAATATTTGACCGACAAAATCAGGATCAACACCGCCTATGGCCTGATGATCGGATGGCGCGCCAATGAACCCCCGTTCAATCCCCGGTTCCGATGCTACGCCGGCAGCTATTGGCACACGATCCGCCGGCGCTGCGCGGACTACATACTGGAATTCTTCGAGACGAATCCGAAGATCGTCGAGTATTTCCGGAATGTCCTGATCCCGGACGAGAGCTTCGTGCAGACCATCCTGGCCAATCACCCGGATTTCCGGTTTGTGAACGACAACCGGCGCTATTTCGACATGGAAGGCTCCCGGCTCGGTCATCCCAGAAGCCTCACGGAAGGCGACATCCCGCGGTTCGCCGGCCGCAGCTATGTCTTCGCGCGAAAGATCGAGTGGGCGTGTGGCCCGGCCATGTTCGACACGCTGGACCGTTATGCGCTCGGGTAGCTGAAGTTACGCGCTGGTGCGGGCGGAACGCCTGATCTGCAACATGTCGCTGAAAAGCGTCCGGCCGAGCTGAATGGTCGTGCGGTCGATGATGGCGATCGCAATGAAATAGCTGGCTGCTCCCGTGGCGACGGTCGCGATGAGACGTATCGTCTGCGCCGAGTCTTTCGTCAGAGCGGCAACGCCAAGGACGGCACAAGCCATCAGCGCGGTGGCGACGAGGGGGCGCACGGAAGCGCCGATCTGGCGTCGCGGCGAGATGCCGACATAGCGGTTGAGGGCGTACAGGCTCCAGGGCAGTCCGACAAAGTGGTGCAGAAGCCATGCCAGGGCAATCACAAGCAGGCCCTGGCCGCCGGTGAGCAATACGGCGCCGAGCGTGACCGAGCTCGACAAGATCGCGTAGATCACCAGATCGACTTGACGGCCCCGTGCCCGAAGGACGGGCCCGACAAGCACGCGAGGAAATGCGATGACCCAACCAAGCGCGGAAATCTGGCCGACAATCACGGCAGGCGCCCATTTCGCATCGAATATGGTTCCGACCAGGTCCGGCATGACCAGGGCCAAGCCGGTGAAGACCGGCGCTGCAACCGCCGTGATAAGCCGCGTCGCACGCAGGTAAGCGTCGGCGGGATTTCTCCCGGCGCGTTCGAGGGCGGCGAAAAAGGACAGTCCGAAACGGATCGAGAATGTCTGGACCAGATTTGCGGTCTCGTCGATGAAGCGCTGCGCAAACTGGAAATAGCCCAGTGTTGCACTTCCATGAATGTAGCCGACCGCGAGCCAGAAGAGACGGATGGTCGATCCCCACATCAATCGCTCGACGCTCAATGCCGCGCCAAACGCGATAAGGTTGCGGAACTCGAGAAGGCTGAAACGCACGCGCGGCCAGCGCGACATCGTCAATAGAAGCGCGATGATGGCCGCGACCGAGCCCATAATCGTACCGACAACGGGAGCCCAGGCGCCAAAACCGAGATACGCAAGGAGCGCAATGCCGGCGATTGTGACGACCCGGCTTGCCATCATCCGCAGCGTCAGCGCTCCGGCTCGCATCTTTCGGGTCAGCAACGCGGTGGGAATTGCCGCCAAGGCGTTGAGCGGCAGGATAAGTGCGGCCACTTCGAGCAACGTTACAATGTGCGGATCGCCGTAAAACCGGCCGATTGGAGCCGCGAGCAGCCAGCACAGGCCGGCCGCTGCAAGACTCGAAATCATGACTGCGGTGAAGGCCGTGTCGGACGCGCGGGTGTCGGCAGAACGTGCCCGGATCAGCGCCTCGATCATGCCCAGACCGGCCAGGATCTCGACGATCCCGACGATCGCGAGCGCAATGGTGGCCTGCCCCAATTCCTTGGGCTCTAAAAACCACGCCAGGATGAAGGTCAGGGCAAGACCGGCGACGCCGTTGACCACGCCTTCAGCAAAGCTCCAGGGCAGGGCGCGGATCACCTGGCGCTTCAGTCGGGTCGACACCAGGTACGGTCCCTTTCCAGGTGCTGGTCGAGGCGCGCGCATGCCGATGAGTTCGTCATGCCGCGCTGCGTTGAGAGCGCTCGCCCTCGATGAGATCGGAATTGGAGAGCCAGAGTTGGGCGTAACGGTGAAGCTTTCCGTAAGTTCCTTCTCTGAAGAGGACCTTCCGGCGCATCAGAGCGCCGAGGATCAGCCCATGCAGCCGATCGGTATCGATCCGCTCATAGGGGCGGAACTGCTCGACGGCCCGGCGTATCAGGCGATCGCGATAGCGCCTCCACAGCGTGTAGTTGGGAACCCAATGGCGCACAGGATTGTCGACGGTCTGCCACTTGCGCATCGCGCGAAGGATCAAGGCGTCGCTGCCGCTCTTCAAATCGTCCCAGTCGAACGATGCGGGCGGTGTTGCGATTTCGCTTCTGCGCTCCTTGTCGCGCCGGCGTTGTACGAGAGTGCTGTCCGCAGCTTTCGCCGCTGGCGGCGTGAAGAGCGGTCGTCGCCAAAGCTGATGAGCCATGTCGGGCGAGATTTCGCCGCTGCCGCCGCAATCGTCGCGAACGAAGGTCAGCGATTCGGAATCGCGAACGAACGTGAAGAGGTGGCGATGGCCACCGAAGATTGCAGCGGCGCGATCGCGCTCCCGTGGATTCGCGAAATGCACGGATTGAGGCAGGATGACGATGGGAGTGTCGCGATAGCGCGCAATCAGCATCTCGCGGAACAATTGGAAATGCGGCCAAAGGTCCCCCAGGTTCCCCCCGCCGTGAAGCGCAAGGCCGCATTCGTGGCGCTCGACCAAAGAGTCGAGATCGCGAATTGACGGTTTGAATGCAACCAGCGGTTCGCCGGTGCGCTGCATGCGGCAGAAATCGTGAATGCTGAAGCGGCCGAGAACGGTATATCCGTAGTCATTGAGAAACGCGTCGGCGCCTTGGTGGATCAGAAGGTCGCCGACGTTGTCGTGGACGGGATAATCCAGATAGACGACCGGCCGTGTTGGAGGCATCACCTCGGAGATACGTCCGAGCCGCTGCTTGAGCCCGTCCATCATCGCGTCGTGAGGACGGCCATTCAGATCCGTATCAGCGTCGGGCATTCGCGAAATTTCTCGATTTGCCGGCAGCCATATTTAACGCGGAGATTGAGACATTCACATGTTCTCAATTCGGTTTGACGGCGGCACCGGTTCCATGATTTTCGGCGCCGCCGATTTCGCACGCATTCGATTGCCTAATCTTGGTTCCGTGTGCGCGTTGATTGCGCAACTTGTGACAATTTGATTTGTGGCGCGCCGGCAAACTCGCGCCGCATTTCCCGCTCAAATTTCTATTCGAGAATTTCTCGGCCACTTTCAAAGCGCGGAGCTGTCATGCTCGCAGGCATACAACGGCGTATCAACGATCTCGCGTATCACGTCATGCTGCCGCCGGCGGCAAAACGAGTGAAAGCGGACAATCTTACTTATCTCGCCGACCGGAAGCTGTTCAGCCTGCATCGCGAGATGGCCCGCATCCGCAGGGAAAATGTCCGAGGGGATTTTCTGGAATTTGGCGTGGCGCTGGGCGGTTCGGCCATTCTGATGGCGCAGGAATGCAACGGCGATCGATCGTTTCATGGCTTCGACGTGTTCGGAATGATCCCGCCTCCGACGCACGAAAAGGACGATAAGAAATCCAAGGTCCGGTACGAACAAATCAGTTCGGGCCAAAGCGTCGGGCTCGGCGGTGAAACGTATTACGGGTATCGGGAAAACCTCTACGACGAAGTTCGGGCAACCTTTGTCCGCTACGGCCTGCCGCTCAATCGAGGACGGCTGCACCTGCACAAGGGCCTGTTCGCCGAAACCTGGCCCGATGTTGCGCCGGGCATCGAGCAAGTGGCGCTGACGCACATCGATTGCGACTGGTATGAACCCGTCAAATTCTGCCTGGCCGCGGTTGCGCTTCTGACGAGCCCGGGCGGCTCGATCATTCTTGATGACTATAACGACTATGGCGGATGCCGCGCGGCGACGGACGAATTTCTAGCTTCAAATCGCCAGTTCTACGTGTCCCGCCAATCCGGCCATCTGGTCTTGCGCAGGACTTGAGAGTGCAGGCGTCGACCCACAGAGCAGTCGAAGCGGGACGGCGGCCTGATCGTGGTTTGATGCTCGCAGCGCTGCCGATAGGGCTCGTGATATTCACGGCGGGCGTATTGGCAATTCCCGTGCTGCAGGGCGACGAGCAGATCGCCGTTGCGCTTTTGCTGCTCCTGCCTGCCCTGCTGATCGGCGCTTATATCGTCACCAGGGCTGTTTTTGGTGACCGGTTCAGCGGCGCCGCCATAGCGGTGGTGTGTATCTTCATATCAGCCGCGAACTTCCGTGCCCGCGCCTACGCCGACAAAAGCATAGATTTGCAGGTTGGGCTGAAGCTGCTTGCCCTTGCGCTCCTCCTTGCCTCGGCGGTCGTGTTTCTGTCCTACGCCTTCAACCGCCTGCGCCTCGGCCGGCTGTTTTATGAGTGGCTGCTTTTCTTTGCGTGGCTTGTCGTCACGTCAGCCTATTCGGAATCAGTGGGTTTTGCTCTCACCTGCTCGATTTCGTTCCTCATTTGCTATTTTTACGCGGTCTACATGACGATCTGGCTCACTCGGATAAGAGCGATCGAGATCATGATGCTTGTCGCGCTGCTGATGTGCATTGGCTCGATCTTTGTCTATTTTGCCATTCCTTCCATGGGCCGTATGCAGGCGTGGACCGACGGCGCGACCTTCGGCGATACCGGCAGGATGAAAGGGCTGACCGGATCGGCCAACGCGATCGGAATGATCGCTGCGTTGGCGATCGTGCTGTCCATTTTGTATTACCGGTCGTTCGGAAGATTCGGCAGGCGTCTGGCGATCGTCTTGATACCGAGCGCATTGGCTTGTCTTGTCCTTAGCAACAACCGCAGCTCGATGTTGGCGGTCGCGGTGGCGATTTGGTTCGCCTTTCTTTGCCGTGGCGATACTGGTTTCAAGCTCGTGTTGAGCGTCGCTGCCGCTTTGTTTGGCGGGCTCGTGCTTATGACCTTCTCCGACGAGATTTTTTCGCTGCTCTCGCGATCCGGAAAGGCCGACGAGATCACCAGTGCGACGGGCCGCTCATTGATTTGGTCGGTCGTTCTGGAACTGTCGGCCCAGCGGCCGTTGCTCGGCTACGGATATACATCCGCGCTGTCGCTGCTACCGACCGATCCCAGGTTATTCAACGTGGCGGCGCACGCGCACAACATGTTTTTGGAGCTGTTGCTCGCGGGCGGCATCGTTCTGCTCGGGATATTTCTGTATGTGTCGTACCGGACGTTTGTGGCGATGTATCAATTGCGTGCGATCAACGAAGCGGCGGTTTTCATTTTCTTCATGACGCGAGGCTTGACGGAAGCAGGACCATTCGGCGGGATGACCGGATACACCAGCATCGCGTTCGCTGTGACCGTCGCGCTGGTGATTTCGAAAAGTGTCGAAGCACGGGCGAGGGCGCCCGCATCGCGGGCGTTCATCTCGCGGCGCGGCGCGCCAAGGCTTCAACCATCGCGTATTTGACCTGCTTGGGTGCGAGAAGCTCATCGAGCGGCAAGCCCCTGTTTCGGGCGCCGCTCTGCAGCTTGGCATTGAGCCAAGAATAGCGATCCGACAGTCCCCAGCTCACGATTCCCGCAACGGCGGGCTCGTCAAGCACGACATCGAGATACCTCGCCACTTCGGCAGCGACGCGGCGGTCCCGCTCATCCAAGGGCAAAGACAAGTCGCGTTCCCGTACATCCAGTTCCGTCAACGTAATCTTGAGCCCGTGCGCTGCGATGTCCGCCAGGAAGCGGCGCAAGGACGCTTCGGAAAACCTGGAATTGTCGAGGCGCAAGTGCGCCTGTATGCCGATCCCATGGAAGGGCGCATTCGATTTCTTGAGCTTTTCGACGAGGCGCAGCAGTGCGGTCCGGCGATCTCTCTCGATCGTCCCATCGTAATCGAGCCCATATTCATTGATGTAAAGTTGCACATTCGGCGCATGCTCGTGGGCGAGCGTGAGAGCGCGCGGAATGTACTCCGGTCCAAATGCGCTCAGTTGCGGGCTCAAGCGCAATGCATCGGCCCGTCCGTGCTTGGGTTCGAGCACCTCGTTCAGAACGTCCCAATGGATGAAACTGTCGCCGCTGTAGCGCTTCAGTGTCGCGGTCATATGGGAGGCAACCAAATTCCAGTCCGCATCGCTCTTCATGGCTTCCACGGCCCATTTCGGGATGTTCCGGTACCAGATCAGAGCCGTGCCGCGGATCTTGAGCCGATGTTTGTCGGCAAACTTCAGCAGCGCGTCGCATCGCGCGAAATTTCTTCTGCCTTTCTCCGGTTCGATGGCTCCCCATTTCATTTCCCACTCAGGCACGATCACGGAGCATTCTCGCGCCACCGCGGCCGCGAAGTCAGATTCCGGTTCCACCTGTTGGGACTGCACCGCCGCGCCCCAGAACAGGCCGGCGCGCTGCGCCATTGCTCGTAGCGCGGCTGGTTGCTCGGCGCGGGCCAGCCGTGCCGGTGCTGCAGACAGGAGTCCGGAGGCGATTGCGCCAGCCAGAAACCGGCGTCGTGGAACTTTCGGGTGTCGAGTCATCGTCGACCTGTGGAACCGAGTGCGTTGTTGGAACTCTCCGCGCAGACCAGCTATGCAGGCCGATTATTATGGCGCTTTTGCGTAAAGCGTCCGGTGAGCAAACGACAATCAACGCGACCAAAAAGTAGCCGCCAGATCTCTGCGGTCGCTGCGCGACATGGAAATGCCATCGACATCTGGAACCTATGAGGTCGATATCCCATGCGTTAGAGGCGCGCATGAGCCGCGCTGATGTTCGCTACTAGGAAACGAGAATTGTCTGGCGCAGTTCCCTCGATCAGGCGAAATCGAGCATGAAGGTCGGAGCAATTGCCGTTTACACTGCGGTCATCGTGTCGATGGCCACCATCACGGCGCATGCATGCGACAATTCCGGCGCGCTGGGCACATCGCGCGTTCTCAAGGTCGACACCGGCGCCACCGCCGGATTCGGCAAACCCTTTAAAGCTCTTCCGCTGTCGTCGCGCGAGATCGTACTGACCTTCGACGACGGCCCCGCACCGGGGTCAACGCCGCAAATCCTCGACATCCTCGCGCGAGAATGCATCCGCGCGACATTCTTTATGATCGGCAAGCGGGCGGAAGCGGAGCCGAAGCTGGTTGCCCGTGCGAAGGAGGGCGGTCATACGATCGGCAGCCATTCTTATTCCCATCGCAACCTTGACACGCTGCCTCCGGATCAGGCCGTCGCGGATATCCAGCGCGGCTACGAGGCGGTCGAGAAAGCCGCATATGGGCCTGGCGGTGAAGAGCGTGCACGCCTGTTTCGGTTCCCAAGCTACAAGTCGACCCCCGAGCTTGTTTCCTTTGTCCGCGCCCACAAAGGCACGGTAGCGAGCTGGGACATCAGCTCGGAGGATTGGCGCGGCGAGGCGCCCGAGGTCACCATGCAGCGCGTACGGCGGCTGCTAGCCCGGCGTGACCGCGGTGTCCTTTCGCTTCACGACAACCAAAAAAATACCGTCGAAGTGCTGCCAATGATCATCGACGAAATTCGCGCGCGTGGGATGCGCATCGTTCATCTCGTGGCTGAGTGATCCTGGCCGTAGCGAAGATGGTTGTTGAGTCATGGGCATTGTTCTGATCTCGACGTCGAACGTCAGCGCCGGCCGGTCGGAAGCTCTCGATCGCATGCTGAAGTCGGTCGAGAGCGTGGTATCCGGCCGTCCCGATATACCGATCGCACTGTTGCTGCTGCTGCAAAACTCTCCTCCCGAGCAGAATCCGATCGAACAGTTCCCAACGTTCGTGGACGTATCATCAATCCCGCATCAGATATCCCTGTCCGCAGCGCGGAACATTCTCCTGTTGCGCGCGCAGTCCCGGGGACTGATCGGTCCAACGACCATCGTTGGCTTTCCTGACGACGACTGCTGGTACCCGCCAGAAACTCTTGCACACGTCGCCGGCCAGTTTTCGTTCCGTCCGGAATTGGATTTATGGTTTTGCCGCTACGCGTCCAATCCTGTCGTAACCAGCGAAGCGCGCGTTATCGGCAGGCCGGCGCGCGCGCGCAATGTCATACGCCAGGCATCGTCCAACACGATGTTCGTGCGAGGCAAAATCATTCAATCGGGTGCCGTATTCGACGAGCAACTGGGTGTCGGAACACCGATTGGCGGTGCGGAAGACACCGAGTTCGCCTTACGTGCCTATTTCTTGAGTACGCAGGCGATGTATTTTGACGCGGCCGTCGTCGGCCACCGGGACAAGAGCGCGGAACTGCGCGCCAAGTATTATCGGGGCGGGCTTGTTGCCATCGCAACGCACGCGCGAAAGAAGAAGCGTGGCGTTATCGTTGAACTCGTACGTAAAGTTGCAGTGGGCGCCTGGTTGACGCTGAGAGGCGAACTGCCACCTGCGAAATATATCGACGACCTGGCCGCGGGGGCGAACGCGTGGCTTTCGCCAAATCGCGGAACTCATCGCACTTTAAGGACGTCTCGTTAGGGACATCTCGGTTCCTGATGAGAGCTGATGGCATGCCTGCAATTCGTGCATGGAACGGGAACGGTTTTCGGGAACCTTTGGCGGCGGCCGGCATTTGAAAATTCAACCGCATCGGCTAAGTGATGCTACATAAAATTGGGGAGGCGACGCGCCTGGAGCCCTCGGGACCAAACCTGGAGGCCGACCATGCGTGAATATAACGACGCAGAACTGGATTTGATGGCGAAGGCTTATGAGCGCGCCTACGAGCGGAACAGTGCGTCGCTGGAAAGTTTGAAGACCGAAAATCCGTCGCTCGTGAGCAGCGTCGTCGAGTCGCTGGTCAGCGGCATCGTCGAAGCAATCGATCAGGGCGAGCGCAACGAAGAGTTCCTGGTGTCTGCCGCATTGTCGAAGATCAATTCATTGCTGGCCGGGTCAACATCGTAGGATCGTAACGTTCCTGGTACGCAGGGCACGCCGGCCATCATGCCGCCCATTGCCGCCGGAAGGGGCCCGCTCGTCTATCCGAGACGGATGGATTGTTCCAACACGCGCGAATAATGTGTCTCCCTCACGGGAGATGCGCATGGCCGAGAAGCATATTGGATTTGTCGGCGTCGGCCGTATGGGCATTCACATGGCCGGCCGGTTGCTCGATGCGGGTTATGATCTGACCATTCACGATGTCAATGAAACCGCGGTGGCGCGTCTGGTTCAGCGAGGCGCGAAGCGGGCTGCATCTGCCGCAGAGGTCGCATCGAAAACAGAGACCGTGTTCGTCAGTCTTCCGACGCCGGACGTCGTCCGGTCGGTGGCGCTTTCCGATAGCGGGATCATCGGCGGCAGCAAGGTCAGAACGTTCGTCGATCTATCGACCACCGGTCCCAAAGTAGCGAGGGAGGTGGCGCAGGCGCTTGCGAAGAAGGGGATCGTCGCGGTTGACGCGCCGGTGAGCGGTGGCCCCGCGGGCGCCGAGCGCGGCAGCCTGGCCGTCATGGTCGCCTGTCCGCGCGCTCTCGCGGATGAACTTCGCCCGGCCTTCGAGGCGATCGGAAAGGTGTTCTGGGTCGGCGAGAAGCCTGGCCTCGGCCAGACCATGAAGCTCGTTAACAACATCATGTCCGCGGCGGCTGTTGCGATCACGTCGGAAGCGATGGTGATGGGTGCGAAAGCCGGTCTCGATCCCGATATCATGATCTCCGTGATAAACGCCGGCAGCGGACGAAACACGGCGAGCGAGGACAAATTCCCGCGCTGCGTGCTGTCGCGGCGGTTTGATTTTGGGTTTCCGATCAATCTCTTTCAGAAGGACGTCAGGCTTTGCCTGGAGGTCGGCGATCAGCTCGGCGTCCCGATGCTGGTTGGAAATGCGGTCAAGCAATTGCTCGCCATGACTGAGGCCAGCCAAGGTTCTGATGTGGACCTGACAAGGGTCGCAAGCACGGTTGAGAAATGGGCAGGAGTCGAGTTGAAGGGCAAGGCGAAGTGAGTGCGTGCCGCGTGACTGGCGCCGCTCACGTGCGCTGCTGATCAATCCGAAATGCGCAGCGGGGCGCGGCTTAGCTCGTTGTTGAGTTTGACGAGCCGTGTCAGCAGTTCCATGAACGCCGTCTGATCGGTCTTGTTGAGCGGATCCAGAATGCGCTCCTGGACGCGCATAATGCTGCTTCGTGTGTCGTTCAACAATCGTTCGCCGGCGCGCTTGATAAAAAGCTTCTTAATCCGCCGGTTCTCTTTCGGCGTGACGCGGTAGATCAGCTTGCGCTCTTCCAGCCCCTTCGACATCGAGACGATCGTCGAGCGATCGATCGCGATGTAATTCACCAGCGTTCGCTGATCCATTCCGGGTTTGTCGCGGATCGCAACCAGCGCCGCGTATTGAACGGACGTCACGTCCCAGCCTTCGAATTCCTCGAAAAAGATCGCGACGGCGATTTGCTGCGCCCGCCTCATGAGGTGCCCTTGCGCCTTGTAGATATCCGGCAGCATCATCGGGCCGAAGTCTTGCTGTAGGATGCGGACGATTTCTTGGATTTTGAAGCTGCCATCGGCGAGAAGATGTGAGGGGTTGCGCGATCGTTTCTTTTCGCCGGTTGATTGTTAGGAGTTTCAGGTCAAAATCCACCGGCGTCTCGCCGCTGAAATGCGAAACGCCGAGTTCGATTTGCAGCGTTCCAAGGAATTCGGACTTCAGCATGTCATGTTCGCACCGGCGTTGCGTCTCGCGCGTGCATCGCCGCGCGATAGGCGAACACCACGCCCGGGCCGAGCGTGGTTCCCGGGCCCGGATAGGCGCCCGACATCAGCGAGGCCATGTCGTTGCCGCAGGCGTAGAGCCCCGGGATCGGTTTGCCGTCCGGGCCGAGCACGCGCGCGTCG
The DNA here is from genome assembly GCA_963838595.1 of uncultured Alphaproteobacteria bacterium. GTDB lineage: Bacteria > Pseudomonadota > Alphaproteobacteria > Rhizobiales > Xanthobacteraceae > Z2-YC6860. Next base: position 28,882 of record CAWIRP010000015.1, on the reverse strand, counting down.
GCGTCGGTCGAGAGGCCAGTGCTGACCGCAATATCGGCGGGATAGACCGCGACCGCGTAGTACGGTCCGGCCGTCAGAGGGCCGACGCAGGGGTTGGGTTTGTGGTTCGCGTCGCCGTTGAAGCGGTTGAGTTCCGTCTCGCCCTTGCCGAAATCGACATCGATGCCGGTTTCGGCAAACGAATTGTAGCGTGCAACAGTATCGCGCAGCGCCTTGGCATCGACGCCGATCCAGCCGGCGAGCTCGTCCAATGTCTGTCCCTTGAACAGATAATCCGTGCGTTCGATCTGGGCGAGATTGCTGGCGCCGGGGTAGACCGCGCCAAGACCGTACTTCCTGATGAAATTGAAATCACAGATCAGATAAGCTGGTATCGACGGCACATTGGCCTGGCTGTCGAACATGCCTTCGACGAAGTCGTGGTACGACGCGGCTTCGTTCACGAAGCGCCGGCCGGCGGAGTTCACCGCGATCAGTCCCGGTTTGGCCCGGTCGAGCGCCAGGTGCGGGTAGAGTCCCGTGCTGCCGTTCTTGCGCTTGAGAATGGACACAGGAGTCCAAAGTCCGCTGCGAAGATGATCCTGTGGAGCGATGCGGGCGCCGAGCTTCTGGCCGATGGCGATGCCGTCGCCGAGATTGCCCTGGTGACTCAGCGAATGCGGAGGCACCGGCTGCGGCATGAAGGCGGCGCGAAACTCTTTGTTATGCGCGTAACCGCCGGTCGCCAACACCACGCCCTTGCGGGCCCGCACACATATCTCCTTGCCGTTCAGGTTGACGCGCGCGCCGATCACACCATTGCGGTCACCATCGATGCCGGCAATCGAGGTGTTGTAGAGGATCGGAACGTCCCGCTTGCGGAGGCTGTAGAACAGCCGCGCGATCAGCGCATTGCCCATCATGATCCGCGTGCCGCGCGGATAGCGCAGGCGGTCGCTGAAATAGCGAAGCACGAGCTTCGCGGCATAGACGAAATTCGCCACGGACTGGAATCGCCCGATCATCCGCGGGATGTCTTCCTTTCCGACCATCATGCCGCCGAGCAGCATAAATTCCGGAATCGGAGGCCGGATGCGTTTGAAGTCGCTGCCGAGCAGGCGGCCGTCGAATGCTTTCGGCACGATGGCGCGGCCGGTGAGGGCAGCGCCCGGCATGTTGCTGCGATAGTCGGGATGCTTGCCGCACGGCACGAACTGTACGTCCGTCTTCTCGCTCAGGTAGTCGATTGCCTTGGGACCGGTCTGTAGGAACGCGGTTCGCAGCGGCCGGTTGGCCGGATTTGGGATCAGCGCGTCGAGATAACGTTCGGCCTCGGCGGAGCTGTCATTGAAACCCGCGGCTTTGCTCTGGGTATTGCCGGGAATCCAAAGCGTCCCGGCTGACGTCGATCCGGTTCCGCCGACCTGGTCGGTCTTCTCGCAGATCAAGACGTCGAGGCCTTCGAGTGAAGCCACCAGCGCTGCCGTCATGCCGGCCGGTCCGGCGCCGGCGATCAACAGGTCGACCTCGCGGTCAGCTTGCATGACGCTCTTTGTGTTCACTTGGCCGCCTTCCAGGTGTCTTCGGTGCTGACCCGGTAAGCCGCATTGCGCCCCGCCAAACGCCCTGACGTGAACGCCCAGCCGAGATGGTGACCGTGGCCTTCCAGTACGATACCGCCCTGGCCGGCCGACCCGGCTGCATAGAGCCCCGCGATGGGTTGGTCGTTTGTGCCGAGGACATTGAAGTTCTCGTCGATCGCCAGCCCACCGTCCGTCAGGTTCACGAAGCTGCGCATCGGACCGAGCGCATAGAACGGCGGTTCCGTCAGTCGCGGAAGCGTTTGCCAGGATCCGCCGCAACCGCGGCGTTGCGTTCGGCCACGGTCTTTTCCAGTGCTTTCGGATCAACGCCGATCTTCTTCGCCAACTCGGCCAAGGTAGCGGCCTTGCGCGCGACGTCCGAACGGCTTCGCACGTAGTCCGGGATAAAAGCATAAGCAATGCCCGGCGCCGTCGATACAAAATGCGGAAACGCCGAGAACTTCCGACCGATCGCACCGTCGAGAATGACATAAGCCGTCTGGTCGGGCTGTTCGGCGAGCGGATAGACCGGCCGCTCGGTCTCGTCGGTGAAGCGCTCGCCGCGCTTGTTCACCAGGATCGAGCCGGACTTGAACAGCTCCGGCGAAAGAGCCAGCACCGTGGTCAGGAAGCTCAGGACGAACGGGCGCAAGAGCCAGCCGGGCATGTTCTCCAACGACCACGCCATGAATTTGGTGAGGATCGGCCACGGCGGCAGCTTGTGAATCCAGGTCGGCGGCGGCGCAATGAAGCGCACCAGCGTGAGCACAAGGTGGCCGTTGATGACGCGCCCGCCAGCTTCCATTGCGATGTTGTGGCCGTCGCCGGTGTTGGTTGGATTGGTCGGTCCGATACGGGCGTCGCCATCGGTTGCGAAGCGGCCTTTGAGCTCTGGACTGGCGCTGTAATCGCCCGTCGTGAGCACGACGCCGCCGCGCGCGAGGTATTTCTCGGTAGAGCCATCAGGTGTCGAGCACTCGATGCCGACGACGCAGCCATTCTCTTTGATCAGCCGCGTGGCGCGGCGTTCGGTGCGGATGTCGACGCCGACGGCCTCCGCACGCTTTCGCAGGAAATAGCCGTAGGCCCGCGAGTTCGGCATCACATTGTGCATGCGCGGCTTGCTGTGCGGCGGCTCGGGCAACGGACCGTAGAACACAACGCCGATCGACATCAGCCAACGCAGCGAGTCGTTCACGTTGTCGACCAGGATGCGGCGCAGCGCGAGATTGTCCTGCGTGCGCTGGCCTTTCATCATCTTTTCGTTGAACAGGCCGAGATCGCGGAAATGTTCGTCAGGCGTATCCTTGATGCCCTTGCGGATCTGATGCGGCGTCGAGGTCGCAGAGATGCTGCCGATGGAACGGATGGTCGAACCGCCGATGAAACTGTTCTTCTCGAGCAGGATGGCGTCACGGCCGAGTTCGACCGCCGAGATCGCCGCCGCCATTCCCGAGCCGCCGCCACCAACGACGACCACGTCCGCTACGAATTCCTTTGTAGCCATCATTCGATCCGTACGAAACAAAACTACCGCGCCGAGGCAGCGACTCCGGCTGCCGCCTTGTTCTGGCCCGCGTGATGTTCGGCAACCAGAACGCCGAACACCAGCGCCTTGATCAGTCCGCCGAGATAGCCGACCTCGGGTCCGCCTTCGACGCCGCCGCAGGTCGAGCCCGCGGCGTAGAGGCCCGCGATCGTTCCGCCGTCCTTGCGCAACACGCGGCCGTGCTGGTCGATCGCGATGCCGCCCAGCGTGCTGGTGAGCGCGGGACAGGCCGGCGCGGCGTAGTAGGGCGGCGTGCGGAACGCCTGCGATGGGTGCTTGCCCTTGGCATAGGACGGCATCGCCTTGCGCGCGGCGGCCGTTGCCTCGTCCTTCGCGCGATTGGCATCGACCTTTGCGTTCTGGGCGTCGACAAGCTGACGCAGCCGAGCGGGCGCGAGTCCGATCTTGGTCGCCAGCTCTTCGATCGTGTCGGCCTTGTGCAGCGTGCCGCCGGCATTCACCAGATTGGGGTTCGGCGGGCAGAAGAAATGCTTGCCGATCGTGCTCCACATGCGCGTCGTCGAAGATGACATGGGCGAGGGCGTTGCCATGCCGCGCCAGCGCATTGGAGGTGAAGTGACCGCCGAGCGTCTCGTCGACGAAACGTTCGCCGTTGCCGTCGACCATCATGCCGGTGGCGGCGAGAAATTCGAGAAACGGGAAGGGGCTCAGGCCCTCGCGATGCAGGCTGTCGGCGCTGAGCAGGTGCCCGTAGAAAGCCTCCATGCTCAGCAGCTTGGCGCCTGCGTCTTCCGCCATCCGCATGCCGTCGCCGTTGCCTGAATCCGGGGCGCGCATGTGCAAATGCTCGGGATGCGTGGTGACGAAGCGCTTGAGCATGTCCTTGTTGGCCTCGAAGCCGCCATCGGCCAGCACGACGGCTTTCGCGCGATAGGTTTTCTCGCCCTCCGAGGTTTGCGCCTTGACGCCGCGAACCGCGCCGTCCTCGACGATCAACGCGGTGACGCGCGCGCCGCGGATGCTTTCGCCACCGAGCTCTTCCACGCGCTGTTCGAGGCGCGTGATCAGGCGGTCCGCGCCCAGGTCTTCCCACTCCATCGTCGTCTTGTTGTGGAAGCCCAGCGGATAGAGCGTGTGCTCCTTCCAGCCGTCGGTCGGCTCAAGCGGCACGAACTTGGTGCCGAAGCTCTTCAGCCAATCGACTGCGCGCATTGCATTGTCGGCCAGCGCGCGCGCGACCGGCGGATCGGGGAAATTGCCGGTCGCCTTGTTGACGACGTCGAACAGTTCCTTGGGGTCGGCGGTGACGCTGCGAAAGCCGACATGAAACACGCCGCCATTGGTCCGCGATGCGCAAGGATGCCGTGGAATGGTCGACCGTTCGAGGACGAGAGCCCGCTGTCCGAACTCGAGCGCGCGATTGGCCGCTGTCAATCCAGCAAGGCCCGCACCGACAGCAATCAGGTCCCATTCCGCGGCCATCGGTGGCGTTCTCCCTTCGGTGTTTTTCTTGCTCAGAATTCACGCGGCCATGCCGCACCTTCTGTTCATCGCACAAATTTGCAGCTTGCGATCTGACGCGTTCGCAAGGCTGCCATACTTAAATCGGCAGATCGCTGTCGATTCACCAATAGGCGCTACATCGAACCAAAGATGGCCGGCCTTACTTCTTCGCGTCTCTGATCTGCCTCACGATTGGCCGCCACTGCTCCTGTTCGGTCCGCACGAAGTCGGACAGTTCCTTCAGCGACATCTGCCGTGTGAAGGTGCCGAGGGCCTCGTATTTCTTTTGCAGCTCGGGGCGAGAGAGCGCTGCGCGCAGGTCGTTGTTCAGCTTCTGCGCGATCTCCTGGGGCAGGCCCTTGGGGCCGACCAGGGTGAGCCAGCCCTGCGCCGCGAAATCCAGGCAGTGTGTCGGAGACCGGCGGGATCTGCGGGAATGTCGGCAGGCGTTTCGGCGATGTGACGGCGAGCAGCTTGACCTGGCCGGCCGCTATCGCGGCGCTCAGGGCGGTGGGAGAATCCCAGACCACCGGCACGCGGCCGGACATCACGTCGTTAAGCGCGGCCGTCGTGCTCGGATAGTGCACCATCGTCAGGTTCGCTTTCGAGCGGCTGCGAAACCACTCGAGGCTCATGTGCTGCAGCCCGCCCTGCGTGCCGGCGACGGCGTTGAGACCTTCCGGCGTTTTCTTCGAGTACTCGATCAGCTCGGCCAGTGAATTGACCGGCAGCGAAGCGGCCACGCCCATCGCAAATGGCTGCTCGCCGATGTATCCCATCTGGACGAAGTCGTTGACGTCGAACGGCAGGTTGGACTGCAACTCGGGCAGGCTCACGAACACCGACGAAGCCGCCATGAACAGCGTGTAGCCATCCGGCGGAGCGGCCGCCAACGCGCGCGCAGCGATCAGGCCGCCCGCGCCGGGCTGGTTTATCACCACCACCTGCTGGCCCAGGATCGGGCTCAGGTGCTCGCTCAGCATTCGAAGCGCGATATCGAGCGAGCCGCCGGGGCCCTGCTGCACCATCACCTTCACGGGTTGGGTCGGATAATTCTGCGCCTCGGCCGGCGGGAGATTGCAAGCGAACAGTACGCCGAGAGCACAGAGGACTTTGATTTGGCGCATTGCCGTCGTGGCCGAGCAGTACGTGCGAAATTGTCGCATCCGTTTTCTCCCGGCCATCACCGGCCAATCATGTGATCGACATAGCCGCTAGCGTGCTTTTGCTTGTGCGTTCGCCAGTGCCACGATCTTCTTGAATTTCTCGGACTCGGCACGGACCAATGCCGCGTATGCCGCCGGATCGCTCGGAGCGACTTGCGCGCCCGTCGCTTCGATGCGGCCGCGCACCTCAGGTGCCTCCAGCGATGCGACAAGGTCCTTGTGCCATCGATCGAGCAGCGGCTTCGGAAATCCGGCAGGGCCGACCAGCCCGTACCAGGAAACCAGCTCGAAATCGGAGATGCCTTGTTCGATGAAGGTCGGCACGTTTGGAATTTTCGGCAGCCGGGCGCGTGTCGCAATACCGACTTGATACATTTGCCCTTGGGCGATGAAGCCGTCGGCGGCCGAGCCGATGCCCATGAACATCAGGTCCGCATCGCCCGACACCAGGGCCTGGATGCCCTGCGGAATGCCGCGGAAGTTGACCACGACCACATCGATACCGGCGATCGCCTTGAGCCATTCCACCGCGAAATGATGCGGTGTGGCAGGACCGATCGAGGCCGCCGTCAGCTTGCCGGGATTGGCCTTCGCAAACTTGATGAGTTCGGGAAGCGTGCGCAGCTCGGGCTTCTTGGCGCTGGTGAACATGCCCATCGGCACGCGGATGAGCTGGGAGATATAGGTGAAGTCCTTGTCGGCGTCGTAGCCGAGGTCCTGCCCCAGCGCGAGACTGACGCAGTGGACGTCGGTCAGCAGTCCGACCGTGTAGCCATCCGGTGCGGCCTGCGCGATCAGTCGCGTGCCGATCACGCCTGAGCCGCCGGCCTTGTTGTCGACGACGACGCGTTGTCCGAAGCGATTGGCCAGCTCGCCGCCGACCAGACGCGAGACCGTATCGGCTCCGCCACCCGGCGCGAACGGGCAAATCCAGAACACCGGCTTGGTCGGCCACTCCTGGGCGAGCGCCGGGCGCGCGATCACGGCACCGAGGGCGCCTGCAATGGCCTGTCGTCGCGTGACTTTCATTTATTCCTCCCGTGTATCGCCTTTGTGCGCGCGTTTTCTTTTGACGGATCAACTGTCTTTCGTGCGTTGGAAAAACGGCAGCTTTTGTCCCTCGATCTCGACAAAGATCACGGAAACGCGATCGCCGACCGCGATCGAATCCCGGTCCGCGCCGATCAGTCGGCTGAGCATGCGCACGCCTTCGTCCAAATCGACCAGGATCGGCGTGTAGGGGAGCTGTGACTCCCACTGGGCGCCATAGAAAGAGACGTGGACGTGGGTGAAGGAAAAAATCCGTCCCGTGCCGGCCGCCTTGGCGGGTGTCGAGTTCCGCGCTTCCGCAGTGCGGGCAATTGCGCCGCGGATAGTAGAAGGCCCGGTCGCATCGCATGCAGTGCGGAAGCTGCAATTCGCCGCGATTGCAGGCGTCCCAGAACGGCTTGCTGATGGCGGTCGGCGTGGGCAGGATGGCGATCAGGTTTTCCACGCTCAGTTCCTTTCCAGCAGCATCGCGCCGCAGACCGAGAAGATTCCGCCATTGCCGCTGACCAGCGCAAGGCGTGCATCCTCGACCTGGCGGCGTCCGGCTTCGCCCCGCAACTGACGCACGGCCTCGACGAGATGGAGGATGCCGCCGACATGGGCCTGCGACAGCAATCCGCCATGCGTGTTGATGGGGCAGCGGCCGCCGAGCGTGCCGGCGCCGCTGCGCATGAACGCGCCGGCTTCGCCAGGCTTGGTGATGCCAAGCGCGTCGAGCGTCACCAGGATAGAGATCGTGAACGCATCATGTAGTTCTGCAAGATCGACATCGCTCGGATCGACACCGGCGGATTCGAAGCACCGCTTGCCGGCGTCCCACATGCCGAGGTCTTTAGAGGTCAGGATGAGCGGCGACGGAATTGTGCGTGCAGCGCATGGCCATCGACCGAACCCGTACGGCACGCGCGCCCATGCGCCGGCTTTGCTCGGCGCTGGTCAGCACCAGCGCGCCGCCGCCGTCCGCAACGATGGAGCAATCCAGCAGCCGGAGCGGCGAGGCGATCATCCGGCTGGCGCGATGATCCTCCAGCGTGATCGGCTTCTTCATCATCGCGTTGTCGTTGAGCAGTGCATGCTGCCGTGCGGATACCGCCACGGCCCCGAGATCTTCGACCGTGGCGCCGGTCTCGTGCATGTACCGCTGTGCGGTCATGGCGTATTGCATGACCATGCCCTGCACGCCGTAGGGCTCCTCCCATTCTTCGCCGCCCAGCGCGTTCTTGAGCATGAAGCCGTGCGTGCCGGGCGGACGGCTGGTCTGCGGGTTCTCGCCGAACACGCAGACGACGTTGCGGCAGTGTCCTGCGCCGATGGCCCAGACCGCCTGCTGCAGCATCGTCATGCCGGTGACGGTGCCGCCGACGTCGACCGTCGTGCTGAACGACGGCTTGATGCCGAGATATTCGCTCAGCGTCGTGGAGAACATGCTGTTCGGTGTCTGATAGGGATCGAGATTGACGAGACCGTCGATGTCCCTCAAGCTCAAGGCCGCTGTCGGCGATCGCCTCTTGCACCGCCCAGGCCTGGATTTCCTGCGAGTTCATGCCGGGAAGTTTGCCGACCCGGGTTTCGCCGATTCCGACGATGACGGCGTCGCCACTCACTTTCGGCATTTGCGGAGAGCCTCGTTCTTGATTTCCGTGTCCGCGCACCGGCAATGTTGCCGGAGCGGACGTCCTCCCTGAAACGCGAACGTTCGAGCGCTAACGCCGCGCCACTGTTAATCGGCGAGTATCTTAGAACTCTAAGAATATGGCAACAGCGACTTGAAGCATCACTTGCTGGCGATCGAAGGCAAGTTATGATGAGTTAGAACTCTAAGAAGGTAGTCGGGAAACGCCCGTCATGGATTTTGAGCTCCCTGAAGAGTTGAGAATGCTGAAGGAGACGGTGCGTCGATTTGTCGACCGCGAGCTCATTCCAATCGAAATGGATTCGATGGACGGCCCGGATCTCAAGCCGGACGTGCGCACCAACCTGGAAGCACGAGCGCGGGAGCTGGGCTTGTGGCTGCTCGACACGCCGGAAGAATACGGCGGTCAGGGGCTGAAGCTGCTCGGCATGGCTGTCGTGTGGGAGGAACTCGCGCGCACCATTGCCTTGCCGCCGCGAGGTCCAAGCATTCTCGGACCGGAAGCCAAGCCGCTGCTTTATTCGCTCAACGACGAGCAGAAGAAGCGCTATCTGTTGCCGCTGATTGAGGGCAAGAAGAAGACGGCATTCGCCCAGACCGAGCCCGATGCCGGCGCCGACCCGGGCAGTATGCGAACCACGGCGGTCCGCCAAGGCGATGTCTACGTCATCAACGGCGCGAAACGTTTCATCTCGTTTGCCGCTGATGCCGATTTCATCCAGCTCGTCGCCGCGACCGATCGGAGCCAAGGGCTCGCGCGGCGGCTTGAGTGTGTTCCTGGTCGACATGGACACGCCCGGGTGTCCGATCACCCGCAAGCAGCAGAAGATGATGGGGGACGTCACCTACGAACTGTCGTTCGACAACGTGAAGGTTCCCGTTGAAAATCGCGTCGGCGAAGAAGGCAAGGGCATGGCGCTGGCGCAATCCTGGATCACCGCCGGGCGCATCTATCAGGCGTGCCGCGGTCTCGGCGTTGCGCAGCGCTGCATCGAGCTTGCGTCACGTTATGCCAAGCAGCGCGTCACGTTCGGCGCGCCGCTTGCGAGCCGCCAGTCGGTCCAATTCAAGATCGCCGACGCATTTATGGAGCATCAGGTCGGGCAGAACTACGTCTACCAGACCGCGTGGAAGGCCGATCAACGGCAAGCTCTCGCGCCACGAAACCTTCATCACCAAGATGTTCTGCACCGAGCTCGGGTTTCCAGGCCGCGGATTCGTGCATGCAGATTCACGGCGGCATCGGCCTGACCGTCGATCTGCCGATTCACAAGATGTGGAAGGATTCGCGAAGCTTCATCATCACCGAAGGCGCGGTCGAGGTGATGCGCATGGCGTTGGCCCGCGAAGTCTTCCGTATGTACGAATGAGCGCGGTCCGGGAGGGAAGTTGAGATGCCCAAGCCCTTGGACGGCATTGTCGTGCTGGAAACGGCGAGCTTCGTCAGCGGTCCTTACGTTGGCCAGCTGCTGGCGGATCTCGGCGCCGACGTCATCAAGATCGAAAATCCGAAGGGTGGCGATCCGTTTCGCCATCCCAACGGCTATTCGTCAGAATTTCAGGCGTATAATCCGAACAAGCGCAGCGTCGCGCTCGACATCACCAACGCTCAGATGGCGCGGATGTTCTGCGTCGCCTGATCGGCAAGGCCGACGTGCTCGTTCACAATTTTCGGCCCGGTGTGATGGAGCGGCTCGGCTTCGGCTGGGAGAATGTGTCACCGCTCAACGAGCGGCTGATCTATTGCTCGCTCACCGGCTTCGGCCACGACGGCCCCTATCAGCACCGGCCATCCTACGATTCCGTGGCAGGCGCGCTTCAGCGGCTTCCTCAGCCAATATGTCTCAACGGACGATCCGCAAATCGTCGGTCCGGCGGTGTCGGACGCCATCACCGGCCTATATGCCAGCTATGGCGTGCTGGGTGCACTGGTCGAGCGCGGCCGCACCGGGCGCGGCTGCCGCGTCGATGTCACCATGGTCGAAGCGATGATCGCATTCCTGCGCCAGCCCTATGCAAGTTTCTTTTCGCTCGGGAATGACGCCGTCTCCACTGGAGCGGCCTGCGTTCTCGTCTTGCTTTGCGTTGGTCTGCGCCGACGGCAAGATGCTGGCGATCCACATCTCGTCGCCACCGAAGTTCTGGGAAGCGCTTGCTCTCGGTCATTCCGAATTGCGAGCTTGGCAGCCGATCCGCGCTTCGACACCCGCGCCAAGCGGATCGAGAATTTCGTCGCACTGACTGAAGAGCTGTCGAAGCCTTCCGCCTTGAAAACGCGCGCGGACTGGATGGCGCTGCTGGACGCGGCCGACGTGCCGTTTGCGCCGATCAATGACTTCACCGAGGTGATGGCTGATCCGCAGGTTCGTCATCTGGGAACATTCGCGCGATACGAGCACGCCGAGCGCGGCACTGTCGATGTCATCCGGCCGCCGCTGTTCATGGACGGCCGCAGACCGATCGAGGGCAAGGCGCCGCCGACGCTCGGCGAACACACCGACGAAGTCTTGCGCGGCGCCGGCATTGGCGACGCCGGAGATGAAAACGCTACGGTCGGCAGGCGTCGTCGCATGAGAGTTTCGTTGCGGAGCGGTGACGGCTGTGTTGAAAATCGTCGGTGACATCTTTGAGCGAAATGCGCGGCTATGATCCACAGCGGCTCGCCTTGTTTTTCGAAGGCCGGCGCTTCACGCACAAGCAACTCTACGAGCGGATGTGCCGGGCTGCCAATGGTCTGCTGGAGCGTGGGCTGGTGCCGGGCGAGCGCGTCGCAATCCTGGCGCAGAACTGCAGTCAAGGCTTCGAGGTATTTGGTGCTGCCGAGTTGACCGGAATGATCGCAGTTCCGATCAACTACCGTCTAAGCGTCGCGGAGATGAAGGCATCCTTGGCGACTGCCAGCCGTCGGCGCTGGTGTTCGAAGCGCAGTACGCGAGATCGCAGAGGAACTCGCCGCGGCAATGTCCGTCGATTCGCTTTACTGTTCGGGTGGACGAAGCGACGGCGGGTTGTCCGTACGAAGCGATGCTTGCTGGCGTCGATCGATGCCCGGCCGGACGTCCGTCCCGAACCCGAGGACATCGTCTATCTCATCTATACCAGCGGCACGACCGGACGGCCGAAGGGCGTGATGCTGAGCCATCGGGCAATGGTCATGTCGTCCCGAGCCATCGCTTACGAAGGCAACGCCTTGCCAACCGATCGGATGCTGATCGTGATGCCGATGTACCACATCGGCGGCAAGATCGAGCAGTTGGCATTTTCGCGATCCGCGGCGCGGCGACGATTCTCCAGCGCGCTTTCACTCCGACCGGGGTGCTGAGCGACATACAGGAGCATCGCATCACCTCTGCGCATCTCGCGCCCGTTATGGTGCAGCGCTTGCATGAGCGCGCCAGATCTCGATGACTATGACCTAAGTTCGCTGCGGTTGGTGCAGTACGCCTCTGCGCCCATGTCCGTGGCTTTGCTCAAGCGAGCCGTCGCGAAGTTCGGACCGATCTTCGCGCAAGTCTACGGTCTGACCGAAGGTTTGATCGGAACCATTCTGCAGCCGCACCAACATCTGCCGGACGGCAGCGCGGTGGAGGTCGGCGCGGCTTGCATCGGCCGGGCAGGCATTCACCGATGGTGAGATCCGCGTGGTCCGGCCCGATGGCATGCGATTGCGCGGTCGATGAGATCGGCGAGATCATCATCGGTGGGCCAGGCAACATGTCCGGCTACTGGAACAACCACGAACTGACGATGCAGGTGTCTGCGACATGGATGGCTGCACACCGGCGACATGGGCTACCTCGACGCAGGACAACTTTCTGTTCGTTGCCGACCGCAAGAAGGACATGATCATTTCCGGCGGGGAGAACATCTATTCGCGCGAAGTGGAGGAGGCGCTGATGCTGCATCCCGCGGTCGAAGAGGTTGCAGTGATCGGCGTGCCGGATCCGGAATGGGGCGAGTCGGTTAAAGCCTGCGTTGTGCTTCGCGCACGGGCAGTCGGCTGATTTCGACGAACTGGTCGAGCATTGTCGAAACAAGCTTGCGGGATACAAGAAGCCGCGCACGATCGATTTCCTCGAAGCGTTGCCGCGCATGCACAACGGCAAGATCGACAAGAAGGCGCTGCGGTCGCCGTTCTGGGGCTGCTGATCGGCGGCAGGTTTCATGATCGCGCAGGAATGATCGGTACGCGTCGATGCACAAGGTTTCATTTGCGTCGCTTGAGACGGGCCAGCGTTTCGTCAGTCCGCGGCCGGACGTTGACCGAAACCGATCACGGCATGTTCATGATGCTGGTTGGCGACTGGGGCGCGCTGCACGCGATGCCGAGTACGCCAAGACCACGCAGTTCGGTCAGCGTCTGATGCACGGTGGCTTCGGTGTCGCGCTGGCGCTCGGCATGCAGGCGCACTTGCTGGATTTCGAGGAGCCGGTTGTCGGTGCGCTGGGTCTCAAGGACTGGGCTTTCAGAACCCGTTGTTCATCGGCGACACCGTGCACACCGAAATCGAAATTCTGGGCAAGCGCGATCACCAGCAAGGGCGACCGCTACATCGTCGAGCGGCGCATCCGGCTGCTGAAGCAAGGCTGATGTCGTCGTGCAGGAAGGCCAGGCCGACGTGATGTTGCAGGCTCCCATAAATACGGCGATGTTGCCGTACCAAAACACCTTCATCAACTCAGCCAGGACGAGCATGAGCATTCCTGAGCTTACCGAAAATCAGCAAATGATCCGACAGACGGTTCGCGCGCTGGCCGAGAAGCACTTTCGGCCGAAGGCGGCGGAAATCGACCGCGTCGCGCCGGCCGCCGGTCGAAAACATCAAGCTGCTCGCTGAGCATGGCTTCACCGGCTTGTTCATGTCGGAGGAGCACGGCGGTCCCGGTCTCGGACTGTTGGAAATCGTTCTCGTCATCGAAGAGCTTGCGCGCTGCTGCGCCAACACGGCGCTTGCTCGCCGGATCGACGGAGGGCGCCGCGCCTCGCGCCATCTTCTATCTCGGCAATGAGGAGCAGCAGCGCGAAAGCTCTCGCCGCAAGACTACCAGGGCGATTTTTTCTGCGGTTGGGGCATGTCGGAGCCGAATGCCGGATCGGACATCGGCGCGATGCAGACCAAGGCGGTCTAGTCCGGCAACGAATACGTCATCAACGGCAGCAAGCTGTGGTGCACGGGCGCGCAGATCGCCGAGATCTTTGTCGTGTTTGCGCGCCTCAACGACGAACCCGGCCTGAAGGGTATCGGCGCGCTGCTCGTGCCGCGCGGCGCGCCGGGCTTCTCCATCGGCAGTCACCTCGAATTGGTCGGGCTTGCATGGCACCGGCATGGCCGAGCTGGTGTTCGAGGATTGTCGGGTGCCGGCGGACAATGTTGCTGCTGCCGCCGGGGCAGTTCCGCAAGACTGCTGCCGGTGTTCAACGCCGACCGCATCGCCACCAATCCGCCGATCTGTCTCGGCATCGCTCAGGCCGCCTTCGAGACCACGGTGAAGTATTGCAAGGAGCGGACGCAGTTCGGTCAGCCGCTCGCCAAGCATCAGGGCGTTCAGTGGAAGCTCGCCGACATGGCGATCGATCTGGAAGCGGGGCGTGCGCTGCTCTATCGGGCGGCGAACCGCAGCGAGTCCGGCACGGGCGCCGGCGATCGATGCGTCGATTGCCAAGGTGTACGTCAACGAGATGGCGCGCCGCGTCACCGATCAGGCCATGCAACTGCACGGCGCCTACGGGCTCTCGGAAGAATTTCCGATCGGAGCGAATGGTTCGCGACGTGCGCGGCTTTTCGATCGGCTACGGCACCACCGAAATCCAGCGCAACACCATCGCGCATGAAATCCTTGAAGGTCGCTATGTCACCTGATGAAGGCGCCGACTGCAGCCGTAACTCGGTTTCCAGTTTCGGCGACCGACGGCACGTTCTCCGCGGCTTTCGTATCGCCGCGCTGCGCCGACCAAGAGAGCGCTGATCGTTCTTGCAGGAAATCTTCGGCGTGACGTCGAAGATCCGCGGCTATTGCGAGTTGTTCGCGCGCGACGGCTACGCGGCACTGGCGCCCGACCTGTTCTGGCGTCTCGAGCCTGGCGTTCAGCTCACCTACAGCGAAGCCGGATATCCAGCGAGCGATGAGCTTTCTGGGCCGGCTCGACGAGGAGCGTGCGCTCGACGACGTGGCGGCTTGCGCCGCAGTACTTGCGAGGCCGGGGATATACGCCAGATCGCGGTCGTCGGATTCTGCCTGGGAGGCAAGCTTGGGCCGCTCGTCGCTGGCAAGCGGCGCGGGCGACGCGGCGGTGGCGTTCTATGGCGTGGGGCTCGATCAGCGGCTCGATATTCTGCGCACGGTCAAGCAGCCCGTCCAGATGCATTTCGGCGACAAGGACGCTCATGTTCCGCCGGCCGCCGTCGCGATGCTGGAAGAGATTGCGAAGGAGCGGCCAAATATCGAGGTGCTTGCGCTACGCCGAGGGCGGCCACGCGTTCTTCCGGCCGGACCTGAAGAACGAGGAATCGAAAATCGCCTACGGGCGAATGCTGTCGTTTCTCGACGCGTGTCTTAACCCGCTGAGCGGGCGCGTCTGCCCAAGCCGGGCCGCTTCGCCTTGCGCTCGGACTTGGAGCGCCGCGTTGCGCCGGCGTTTCGGCGACCGGGATGTCCGCATGAAGCGTGAGATTTCCCGCGTCGAACGGACGCGCCGCTTCTTCCTCAATCCTTCGAGCTCATCCTTGGCAAGATTTTCGATCATGGCGAGCAGGGTGCGGCGCGTCGCGGCGATGTCGCGGGCCGGAAATGCCGGCGACCGCCAGCGCGTCGATTTCGTCGGCGTAAGGCGACGAGCTTCTTGCGCAATGCGCGTCCCGCCGGCGTCAGGAAGATATGGACGTTGCGCCGGCTGTTCGGCAGCTTTTCGCGCCGGATGTAGCCGAGCTGCTCCATGCCGTTCACGGCAAAAAAGGTGGTGGGCTGCATCAGCCCGGCGCGTTCGCTGAGCTCGCTCTGCGTCATGCCGTCGTTGACCCAAAGAATGCGCAGGAACGTCCAATGGCCGACGGAAACGGAGTGCTCGGCAAGCCGCATATGCAGGCTGCGGGATCCCCGCCGCAAGGCGTCCTTGATCAGGTGAAACAGTGATGTTGCGGTTCTTGCGCACGTTTTGACGCCATTCTTCCGCCCTGTGAGCCGCCGCTGGTCAGCGGTTCCTTGGAGTTGCACGGGCAGAGTAACGTCAATCGGAAGCAATTGCACCCCGGCCAAAAAGGCAGGCCGTCGCTGTAGATTTCCGCAAATCGAGCGGCGTCCCACGTCTTAGCGGCCGACGACCGATAAATGGGGCAGGGTGGTGATGAAGCGCGCCACTCCCACTAGCGAAGCCGCGAGGCCGGCCTGACGTTTGAGCGCCTCGTGAAAATCCGATGCTGTCACGGAACTGACATGCCGGCGCAGTAACCCGATCTCGGTCGAGCCGTCTATGTCTCCCCGTTACGCGATTTATTACACGCCGCCGCCGTTTTCGGCGCTAGCCCGTTTTGGCGCTGGCGTCATCGGCTACGATTGCTTCGATGCGGTCGAGGTCGCGCATGCGCGGCTGGACGGCATCGATTCCAACATCCAGAAATTGATGACGCTCGATCCGCGCCAGTACGGCTTCCACGCTACGATCGTCGCGCCGTTCTATCTGACAGGACATTCCGAGGACGATTTCATCGCGGCCGCCAGCGCGTACGCTACGAAAACGGCTCCGGTGCGCATCGGTGGGCTGGACGTTGCGACGATCGGCGATTTTGTCGCGCTGATACCAACCGTCCCGGGCGAAGAACTTTCCCGCTTCGCCGCGGATTGCTTGAAGGCGTTCAACGCTTACCGGGCGCCATTGTCGGCTGCGGACCGCGAGCGGCGGATCAAGGCCAAGCTGTCACCCCGTCAGATCGAACTGATGGATCAGTGGGGCTATCCGTACGTTCTCGACGAGTATCGCTTTCACATGACGCTGACCGGCGCGTTGCTGGACAACATGCGGGACAGGTTCCGCGACGCGCTGGAGCATGCCTTTGCCGCGCGATCGAATGACTCGCTGGAACTGGACGCGATTTCGGTGATGCGCCAGGACGACGCCGGTTCGCGGTTTCGCGTGCTGCGGCGCTGCCGGCTGCGCGGCTGATCGGATGGCGCGCCACTCTTGGGGCGCTCGGGCCAACTTGAGCCTGCCTGTCATGCGGTTCAGGCGTCCTCATAACCATATGAAATTGCTTATTTATTGTCGCGCTGGCGGCTTCGTCCGAAGCGGAAACAGTGGCGGATTGGAATAAACCTCGCTATATTACCTCTTTAGTGGGTCCTCGATGGTATGCGTCGGCGCCCGCCAAATAGTGAAGCGCTGATCTGTCGGCCCGTCATCGTGGCGGGCCGTCGGCCTTTTTGGAACGCTGCGATGAACTCGTCGAACCGCCCGGACCATATCCGGCTCACCTCGCATCCCGACCCGGCAGGCGAAGGTGCGCTTCCCGATCCAGTGGGGCGCGCGCGACCGCGCGCGAGCGCGGGCCGGTGATCGGCACGGTGTCGCAGCCCGGCCTGCGCAACGTGATCGGCAGCCACGGCGGCTCCTACGCGCTCTATCGCGCGCTCGCGGTGTCGTCGGGCGTGCTCGATCCGATCCGCCGGCCCGGACCTGACCAACACGCATCCTGCCGCGACGATCGGCCCGTTCCCGCAATGGAGCGAGCCGGAGCAGATCGTCTCGCTCGATCCGTGGGGGCATCTGGTCGCCGGACGCGTTCAAGCCGGAGATCGCCGAAGGCCTCGACATCCGCCCGAGCATCGCGATCACGCGCGCGCGGCTCGACCTGATCGAGATGCGCGACGCGCTGGCGGCCGGACGGCTGAAGGCCGACGGCAATGCCATCCATGCCAACGGCAGCCTGTCGGTGGTCAAGATCGCGATCGATCCGGTCTGGTATCTGCCCGGCATCGCGCAGCGCTTCGGCACCACCGAGACGCAGCTGCGCCGCAACCTGTTCGAGCAGACCGCCGGCATGTTCCCGGAGCTGGTGACGCGGCCCGATCTGCGCGTGTTCCTGCCGCCGATCGGCGGCATCACCGTCTATCTGTTCGGCGACATCGGCGAAGCTGTCCGATCCGCGCACCAAGATCACCTGCCGCGTGCACGACGAGTGCAACGGCTCCGACGTGTTCGGCTCCGACATCTGCACCTGCCGGCCGTATCTCATCCACGGCATCGAGGAGTGCGCCCGCGCCGCGCAGCAGGGCGAGTTCGGCATCATCATCTACAACCGCAAGGAAGGCCGCGCGCTCGGCGAGGTCACCAAGTTCCTGGTCTACAACGCGCGCAAGCGCCAGGAGGGCGGCGACGCCGCCGCGACCTATTTCGAGCGCACCGAATGCGTCGCCGGCGTGCAGGACGCGCGCTTCCAGCAACTGATGCCGGACGCGCTGCACTGGCTCGGCATTCGCCGGATCGACCGCTTCGTGTCGATGAGCGACATGAAGCACGACGCGCTGGTCAGCCAGGGCATCGACATCGTCGAGCGCGTTCCGATCCCGGACGAACTGGTGCCGCCCGACGCGCATGTCGAGATCGAGGCCAAGAAGGCCGCCGGCTACTACACGCCGGAGCCGCCCAAGCCCGAAGATCTCAAGACATCCGGCCGGCCGCTCGAAAAGTATTGATCGTGTCCGTCGCAGGCTGCCGCGAAGTCGCTTGCTCAGCGCCGCAGCCGTGCGCGAGCGGGCGCACCGGATGCTGGCGCTCGGCGATCGGCTGCCGAATTTTCGCGTCGATCTGGATCGCCTCGACGATGCGGCGCGGCTGGTGATCGATACCACGCGCGCGGCCTATCCCACGCTCGACGTGCCGTTTCATTCGCGCTGGCGGCATTTCGAGCATCGACGGCGTCGATCGCTGGGACGAGCATCGACCGGCAGATGGACTGGCCGTCGCGCCGCCGAGCGCGCGCGCGCGGCGTTCGATCTTGCGATCGTCAGCGTGCTGCTCGATGCCGGCGCCGGGCCGGCGTGGCGTTTCCGCGATGCCGAAGAGCGGCGAGACGATCGGCCGTTCCGAAGGCCTGGCGCTGGCGAGCCTCGCGATGTTCCGCGATGGCGAGTTCTCGACGTGGCCGAGCGATCCGCTGCGGGCCGACGCGAGCGATGCTGGCTCGAGCTTTCCGAGGCAATCGCTCGCTGCGCGGCTTTCAGGTTTCGGCCGAAAATCCGTTGCTGGGCGTTGCAGGGCGCTGCGCGTCTGCTGCAGCGGCTCGGCCGGACTGTGACGGACGCGCCGGCGGTCTTCGGCCGCGAGGACGCGCCGCGTCCCGGCGGCCTGTTCGATCATCTCGCTGCGCTGGCGCGCAGCAACAGCGATCGCCGCGCCGGCAATCCTGCTCGGAACTGCTGACGCATCTCGGGCCGATCTGGCCGTCGCGGCTGACGCTCGACGGCGTGGCGCTCGGCGACTGCTGGCGGCATCCGGCGCTGATCGCCGGCGACGAGACCGACGGCCTCGTGCCGTTGCACAAGCTGTCGCAATGGCTGGCCTATTCGCTGATCGAGCCGCTGCAACAGGCCGGCATCGAGGTCACCGACATCGACGGGCTGACCGGCCTCGCGGAATACCGCAACGGCGGGCTGTTCATCGACACCGGCGTGCTGGCGCTGCGCGATCCGGGCGCGGCGCAGCGCGAGCACACCGTCGATTCCGAACTGGTGGTGGAATGGCGCGCGCTCACGGTCGCGCTGCTCGACCGCCTGGCCGACGTGGTCCGCGCGCGAGCTCGGCATGGATCGCCAGTCGCTGCCGCTCGCGCAAGATCCTGCAAGGCGGCACCTGGACGGCCGGACGCGATCGTCGGCCGCGCGAGCTGCGCGCCGACGGCGGGCCGCCGCTGAAGATCGTCAGCGACGGCACGGTGTTTTGAGGGGGAGGGTATGATGGAAGGCGTCACGGTCGTCGATCATCCGCTGGTGCAGCACAAGCTGACGCTGCTGCGCCAGAAGGACCTTTCGACCAAATCGTTCCGCGAGCTGTGCCGCGAGCTCGGCATCCTGCTCTGCTACGAGGTCACGCGCGACCTGCCGCTCGACTGGGTCGAGATCGAAACGCCGATGAAGCGCATGAAGGCGCCCAAGATCGGCGGCAAGAAGCTGGTGTTCGCGCCGATCCTGCGCGCCGGCCTGGCGCTGGTGGACGGCATGCTCGAACTGGTTCCGGCGGCGCGGGTCGCGCACATCGGGCTCTACCGCGATCCCGGACACGCTGGTCGCGGTCGAGTACTATCTCAAGACGCCGACCGACCTGGCCGAGCGCATGGCGATCGTGGTGTCGCCTGTGATCGCGACCGCCAACACCGCGGTCGCTGCGATCGACCGGCTGAAAGAGCGCGGCGCGCGCGGCATCCGGATGGTCTGCATGATCGCTGCGCCGGAAGGATTCGAGCGGCTGCGCGGCATTCATCCCGACGTGCCGATCTGGACCGCCGCGATCGACGAGCATCTCGACGAGCAGGCCTTCATCGTTCCGGGGCTGGGCGACGCCGGAAACCGCGCCTACGGAACGGAATAGTCGGCGCGGCTTGTTCCACGCCACATGCCGCACTTGGTAGTATTGCCATTGGGTACGCGGGCAGTCAGGGTCTGCGGGCAATCGTTGGGCGGGGGATGAAATGCTGCGGGTGGTCGCGCCGGTCTGTGTGCTGGCGATCCTGGCGATGACGGGTGAGGCGTGGGCGGCTCCGGCTGCGTCCCCGGTTCAATTGCACTATCTCTTCGGCATTCCCGATCGATTTCATCCTGTTCGCGCTGACGCTGCTCGGCGTCGCGGTGTTTCATCACCGCACGCTGGAAGTCGCGCTGACCGGACTTGCTGCCATCACGCTCTACAAGCTCATCTTCACCGGCTTCAAGTTCGGCGCCGGGCTCGGCGGCTTCGCGCTGCACATGCACCACGAGTGGGTCATCCTCGCCAACCTGTTCCTGCTGCTGATGGGCTTCGCGCTGCTGTCGCGCCACTTCGAGAAAAGCCAGATCCCGGAGCAGATGCCGGCCTATTCTGCCGGACGACTGGAAGGGCGCCTTCGCGCTGCTCGTCATCGTCGTCGTGATCTCGAGCTTCCTCGACAACATCGCGGCGGCGCTGATCGGCGGCACGATGGCGCGGCACGTGTTCCGCGGCAAGGTGCACATCGGCTATCTCGCCGCGATCGTCGCGGCGTCGAACGCCGGCGGCTCCGGCAGCGTGGTCGGCGACACCACGACGACCATGATGTGGATCGACGGCGTCAGCCCGCTCAGCGTGCTGGAGGCCTTTGTCGCGGCGAGCGTCGCCATCGTCATTTTCGGCATTCCGGCCGCGTTCCAGCAGCACCGCTATTCGCCGATCGTGAAGGATGCGCCGCGGAGCTTGCAGGTCGATTGGACGCGCGTGTTCATCGTCGCGGCGATTCTGGTCATCGCCATCCTGGCGAACGTCACCGCCAACCTGAAATTCCCCGCGCTGCTCGATGTCATCCCGGTCATCGGGCTCGCGGTCTGGGTGGTCATCCTTGCGACCGCGCCGCTGCGCCGGCCCGATTGGGAGGTGATGCCGGAGACCTTCAAGGGCACCATCTTCCTGCTCGCGCTCGTCACCTGCGCGTCGATGATGCCGGTCGAGCAACTGCCGCTGGCGTCATGGCAGACCGCGCTGGGCCTTGGCTTCGTCTCCGCGGTGTTCGACAACATCCCGCTCACCGCGCTCGCGCTGAAGCAGGGCGGCTACGACTGGGGCTTCCTCGCCTATGCGGTCGGCTTCGGCGGCTCGATGATCTGGTTCGGCTCGTCGGCCGGTGTCGCGCTGTCCAACATGTATCCGGAGGCGAGGTCGGTCGGGCTGTGGCTGCGCCACGGCTGGCACGTCGCGGTCGCCTACGTGATCGGCTTCTTCGTCATGCTGGCCGTGCTCGGCTGGCATCCCGATGCCGATCACAAGAAGCGTGTCGACGCGCCGTTGCCGCCTATCGTGCAGACGGCGGCCAACTAGAATTCCGACTGCAGCGGCAGCCGCACCGATTGCCCGGTCGCCACCGCGCGCTCGATCGCGATGGTGGTTTCCAGATTGATCCGCGCCTGCTCCGGCGTGGTGTGGACGGTCGGCGCGCCGGTGACGAGATGGTCGAGCCAGGCGCGCGTCTCGTTGCCGAGCGGCCCCCAGAAATCGCCGACCGCCCAGTCGCCCGCGGTGTTGCTGCCGAGGAACGCCATGTTGACGCCGTGGTTCGGCACGTAGGCGTGCGGCACGCCTTTTTCGGAATAGAGCAGGTGGTCGAGATGATCGTCGTCGATGATCATCGTGCCTTCCTTGCCGAGCAGTTCGACGCGGTCGGACTGCCCCAGCGTCGGATAGTTCGCCGGCAGCGCGTAGCTGACGCCGAAGTTGATCACCGCGCCGTCGGCGAAGGTGACGATCGCCCAGGTCACGTCGTGCGCGCCGTAGCCGGCCTCCTTGAAGATGCCGTGCTGGCCGCGCGCCACCACCTCGACCGGCCGGTTGCCTTCGAGGAACCAGCACATCAGGTCGACGTAATAGGTCAGCACGTCGAGCACCGGCGTGGCGTGCGGATCGCGCTTGAGGATCGAGAACGCCTGCGCGCGCGAATTGTAGACCCGCGCGGTGCCGCCCACGACCGTGCCGAGCCGGCCCTGCAGCATCTGCTCCTTGGCGCGCAGGAAGCATTCCTTGTAGCGGCGGCTGTAGCCGACCCGCAGGTCGCCCTTGGTCTCGCGCAGCGTTTCGAGGATCGTGTCGGCCTCGGAGAGCGAAAAGCCGATCGGCTTCTCGACCAGCACCGGCTTGCCGAGCTTGAGCGCCTGCAGGATCGGCTTGGTGTGCTCCTGCTCCGGCGTCGAGACGATCACCGCGGTGACGTCGGGATGCGCGATGATCTCCTCGTTGCTGCCGGTGTGCAGATCGGCGCCGGCCTGTTCGGCCAGCGCCTTGGCGCGCGCCGGGTCGTTGTCGGAGACCGCGAGGAAGCGCACCGCACGGATGCTTGGCGGCGAGCCGCGCCCGCAGCGTGCCGATCCGCCCGGCGCCGACCACGGCGATGCCGATCTTGTCCTGCTTCATCCAGCCCTCACGCGCTTCCGCCGCGATAATAGACCACCACGACGTGCTCCGCCTCGGCGAAGAACAGCCAGCGTTCGGTGAGAACGCCGGCGGTGGCGCTCGCCGCGCGACGACGGCGAGAATGATCTGCGCAAATGCGGGCAGCGGGGTGAGCAGCCAGAGCAGCAGCGCGAGCGGCACCAGGAACAGCAGCGCGACGGACAGCTTGCGCAGCTTTTCGGCGTGCCGCCGCGCCACCTGATAGCCCATCTCGCGCATCACGAAGTTCGGCTGGGTGTGCGGCGGATCGAGCGGGCGCACCGTGCCAAGCGAGCCAAGCCCGGTCGCCGCTTCCGCGGTGTGGGTCTTCTCGGCGTTGTCGATCGCGGTCCAGTAGCGGCGCTTGAGCAGCCATCCGGCGCGAGCGCCAGCGTCGTCGCGCCGGCCGCCCAGCGGATGCCGAGCCGAAACGCAATCAGGAGCAAGGTCAGCAGCACGCCGCCGGTCGCGAGCGCCAGCACGACATAGATCGGCGCGACGAGCGGCTGGTGCCAGGCGCGGATCGTGGGCAGCGACGCGTAGATCATCCCGGTGCACCACAGCGTGACCAGCGCGCATGGCAACGCGCAGCCATGCCGCGATCGCGATCTGTCCCGGGCACTGTCTCGCCGAACACCCAGCCGAGTCCGAGCGCGCCCGCGGGAAGGTAGGTGACGAGCGCGGCGACGCCCTCGCGCGACAGCCACGACGTGCGCCATTGCGACAGCGCGCGCCAGGCGCGCTCCGGCCGCCCGAGATGCAATGTCGACGACAGCAGGCCGAGTGTGATCAGCGCCAGCGCGATGCCGAGCCCGAAAAAGCCGAGCATCGGCGATCGCGCGGAACGAGGCCGAGCGCCGCCGCGAGCGAAAGCCAGATCAGCAGGCCGTAGCCGGCGCCGGAGGCCGTGGTGAAGACGATGACCGAATAGGCGGGATGCATCTTGCGCCGGATTCAGCGCGACAGGGTCTTGTCGGCCCAGGCGAAGAAGCGGTCGACGTGCGAACCGGAAGCGCTCACCGGCGACTCGCGCGCGCGCGGCGGCGCAGCGTGATCCCGGCGCGGCCGCGGCGGCAGGTATTTGTTGACCGGCTTGTAGCCCATCTCCGGCAGCAGGTCGAAGCCCTCGCGCTCCTTCACAAGCTGCGACACCGCGCTTGTCGGATCGCCGAGATCGCCGAAATGCCGCGCGCCGGTCGGGCAGGCGCGCACGCAGGCCGGGAATGCGGTCCTCCGGCGCCATCGTCTCGTTGTAGATGCGGTCGACGCACAGCGTGCATTTCTTCATCATGCCGTCGTCGTAGTCGTATTCGCGCGCGCCGTAGGGGCAGGCCCAGGAGCACAGCTTGCAGCCGATGCAGGTGTCGGGATTGACCAGCACGATGCCGTCGGCGGCGCGCTTGTAGGACGCGCCGGTCGGACAGACCGTGACGCAGGCCGGCGTCTCGCAATGCAGGCAGGAGCGCGGGAAATGCACGGTGCGGCTCTGGCCGCCGTCGCCGACCTCATAGGAGTGCACGCGGTTGAGCCACGTGCCGTGCGGATCGCGGCCGTGCGCGTCCTGGTCGGTGAGCGGCGCGGAATAGCCGCTGGCGTTCCATTCCTTGCAGCTTGTCGCGCAGGCGTGACAGCCGACGCAGGTGTCGAGATCGATCACCAGGCCGAGCTTCTTTTCGGTTGCGGCGGGCAGCGAGGTCATGGCGCCGGCTCCGGTTCGGCAAGCGCCGGCGATTTGAGCGGCTCGAACCGCGGCGAGGTTTCGCGCCTCGTCTGGCGGCGGCCTTCTCGATGCTGACGCGCAGGTCGTACCACGCCGCCTGGCCGGTGATCGGATCGCTGTTGGAGAAGCGGTAGCCGCCCTCGCGCTCGGGCAGCAGCTCCGTGATCAGGTGATTGAGCAGGAAGCCGCGCGTCGCCTCCGGCGCGTCGGGATCGAGCGCGGCCGCGCCATCGCGCCGGCCGATCGCGTTCCAGGTCCACACCGTGTCGGGATTGACGCCGTCCATCAGCCGCACGCGGCCTTTGACGCGGCCGATCGGCGCTCTTGATCCAGACCCAGTCGCCGTCGGCGATGCCGAGCTGCCGCGCGCGCTCGCGGTGCATGTAGAGGCAGTTCTCCGCCGTGATCTGGCGGAGCCAGCCGTTGTGCGAGCCCCACGAGTGATAGATGTGCATCGGCCGCTGCGTGATGGCGGAGAACGGAAACGCCTCGCCGGCGTCCTTCGAACGGCGGATACCAGAACGGGATCGGATCGAAATATTTCTCGATGCGCGCGCGATGGCTGGCCGGCGCCGTGATCGCGCCGTGGCCGCGCGCCGCCAGCCGGAATTTCTGCAGGCTCTCCAGATAAAGCTGGAACACCACCGGCTTGGCGTCGCCGATGAAGCCCACCTCCTTGGCCCAGTCGAGATAGGCCTTGTTGGCGTGCTTGTAGTAGCGCTGCTCCGGCGCGAGATGATGCTCGTGGAAGCAGCCGGCCTCGATGTAGGCGTCGAGCTGTTTCGGGTTCGGCGCGCCGCGGCCGTAGCTTTTGCCGTCCGCGCCGCGAAAGCCGGCCAGCGAGCCGATGCCGGGCATGCGCTCGTGGTTGACGATGTAGTCCGGATAGCCGCCGGGATAGCGCGGCGTGCCGTCGTCGGTGACGAAGCCCGGCAGCTTCAGCCGCGCGCCGATGTCGATCAGCACGCTCTGGAAGCCGCGCACGTCGCGGTCGGGCTGCACCACCGGCTGGCGGATCGCGTCGGCCGGGCCGTCGGCGCCGGAGATCGGCCGGTCCAGCAGCGAGATGCAGTCCCAGCGCTCGAGATAGGTGGTGTCCGGCAGGATCAGGTCGGCGTAGGCGACCATCTCGGACGAATAGGCGTCCGAGTAGATGATCTTCGGGATCTTGTATTCGCCGGTCGCCGGGTCGGTCGCGGTCAGGTGCTTGAGCACCGCCGGAATGTTCATCGACGAATTCCAGCTCATGTTGGCCATGTACATGAACAGCACGTCGACCGGATAAGGATCGCCGGTCGCCGCGTTGGTGATGACCATGTGCATCAGGCCGTGGGCGGCGAGCGGCGCGTCCCACGAATAGGCCTTGTCGATGCGCTGCGGCTTGCCGTCGGCGTCGACCAGCAAGTCTTCCGGCCCTTGCGGAAATCCGAGCGGCGCGCCCTTCAGCGGCGTGTTGGGGGCGCCGCTGGGGCGCGCCGGGCGGTTGGCCGGCGGCGTCGGCCGCGGGAACGGCGCCTTGTAGCGGAAGCCGCCGGGGCAATCGATCGAGCCGAGCAGGATCTGCAGGAGATGCAGCATCCGGCAGGTCTGGAAGCCGTTGGAGTGGGCCGAGATGCCGCGCATGGCGTGCATCGACACCGGGCGGCCGACGGTCTTCTCGTGGCGGCGTCCGGCGCTGTCGGTCCACGGAATGTCGAGCGTGACCTGCTGCTCGAACGCGGCGTGCGCGAGCTCGCGCGCGATGCGCCTCATCGTCTCGGCCGGCACGCCGGTTTTCGCGGCGGTCGTGTCGGGCGTGTAGCTTTCGTCCAGAGAACGCTCCGCGATCAGCGCGAAGCCCGGCCGCGCGCTGCGGCCGTCGGCAAGCTTGAACGTGCCGATCAGCGCGGGTGCGATGTCGGTGCGCGCGGCATCGACGAGCGCGCCGCTCGTCTTGTCGAAGGCGAGCGGCTTGCCGTCGGCGTCGCGCGCGAA
Organism: uncultured Alphaproteobacteria bacterium; assembly: GCA_963838595.1. Taxonomy (GTDB): domain Bacteria; phylum Pseudomonadota; class Alphaproteobacteria; order Rhizobiales; family Xanthobacteraceae; genus Z2-YC6860. Next base: position 2,627 of record CAWIRP010000015.1, on the reverse strand, counting down.
CAGTCCGTCGTCGGCCGCTCCCGGATCGTCGATCACCAGCCACGGCGCATTGGTGTAAGCGCACCAGATAGTCGAGATCGATCTTCTGCGCCCGCATCAGCTCGTGGATCAGCGCGCCGACGAACAAGCCGTCGGTGCCGGGCCGGATGCCGATCCATTCGTCGGCGATCGCGCCATAGCCGGTGCGGATCGGATTGACGGCGACGACCTTGACGCCCTTGGCCTTGAGCTTGCCGAGCGCCATCTTGATCGGGTTCGAGGCGTGATCTTCGGCGACGCCGAACAGCATGAAATAGCGGGTGTGCTCCCAATCCGGCTCGCCGAACTCCCAGAACGAGCCGCCGAACGTATAGAGCCCGGCCGCCGCCATGTTGACCGAGCAGAAGCCGCCGTGCGCGGCGAAGTTCGGCGTGCCGTATTGCTGCGCGAACCAGCCGGTCAGCGCCTGGCTCTGGTCGCGGCCGGTGAAGAACGCGAGCCGGCTCGGATCGCGGGCGCGCACGTCGCTCAGCCAGTCGGTCGCGGTCTCCAGCGCCTCGTCCCAGGAGATCTCCTCGAACTCGCCGGAGCCGCGCGGGCCGACGCGCTTCATCGGCGCGCGCAGCCGCGACGGCGAGTTGTGCGTCATGATGCCCGCGGCGCCCTTGCCGCAGATCACGCCCTTGTTGACCGGGTGATCGCGGTTGCCGTCGATGTAGCGGACCTTGCCGTCCTTCAGATGCACCCGGATGCCGCAGCGGCAGGCGCACATATAGCAGGTGGTGGTCTTGATCTCGTCGGCGGACGGCTCCGACAGCGCGATATCCGGTTCATCGCGAGGCATTGCGCCGTCTCCGGCTGGATTTGCTTGGGAAGAGTTTGCACTGGTTCTAATGATGGCACAGGCGGGCCGCCGCGCGGTAGGGCCGCAGGCCCACGTTTGTGGAGAATTTCCCTGTGAGACCAGCAGCTTCGCGATTTTTGGCTGAACTTGGCGACGATGGCCAATCGTGGCGGCCAAGGGGTGTTTGCGCTACTCTGAAAAAGGGTGGTGGCGGGAATGAGCCCGGCGATGGGCTTGTTCGGCGTTTGGGGTGGTGATGGCTGACGTAATCAATTGGGTGTTTGAGGCCGCCCACTTCGAGCTGCTGACGAAGGCGCTGACGCTTGTTGCTGCTTGTCAGCGCCGCCTTCGTGCTGTGGGAGATCGTCAGATACCTGAGGACGCTGCGGCTGGAGCGGGAGTTCGCCTGGCGCCTGACCATGCAGCAGGTCTACGGCACCAACGATCCGCGCTATGCCGAATGGCAATCGCGCGCGGCGCCGCGCCGCGGCGTGTTCGGCCGGGCAGTGCGCAAGACGGTGCAGGCGGTCGGCGTGCTGTCGATCATGATCTGGCGCTCGCCGCCGCGGTCACGCTGCCGTTCCTGGGAGGTTGGCTGGAGAGTCAGGGCCATCCTGAGAAGGCGGATTACATCGTGCCGCTGCCGGGCGATGACGGGCGGCTGATCAAGGCCGCGGAGCTCTACAAGCAGGGCTTTGCGCCGAGAATTCTGCTGAGCCGCGAGCAGCGCGCTTCCGGCGATTTCTACGCGAGCCAGTTGCGCGTGCTGGAACGGGAGGGTGTGCCCGGCACATCGGTGGTCCCGTTCGGTTCGGCCCAGACCGCCATTGCCGACACCGCCGATGCGCTGCGGACGTTCGCCGAGGGGCGCAAGATCAAGGCGATCGTCGTTGCCTCCGGCATTCAATCGCTTCGCACCAGGGTGATCTTCGAAGATGTCGTGCCGCGAGGCCGGTTCATCGTGGTGTCGGCCCCCGATGCAAGCGTCGAGCGGCCGTGGTGGAGCAGCCAGGAGTTGGCGATACGAACGGTTCTTGAAGCCACACAGCTCGCTCAATACTGGATCGGCAGTCACGTGCGCTCGCCAGCCGAACCGGAAACTCCGGCGCCCGAACCGAAGTCGTCGCAAGCGAGCACGCCGAATGCATCGGCGCAGAATCCCGGCACCGACGGGCGACGCCAATAGCGCGACTACGTTTAGCCGACTTGATTGTTCAGCGTTTCCGCCCGGTCCAGTCCGGCGGATTGGTTTGCTTGATGCGGCGGCCGTCCTTCACCAGTTCCTTGATGGCGCCGGCGATCGGCAGCGACAGTCCGGCCTTGTCCGCCATCTTGATGACGATCTGCATGTCCTTCAGCGCCCAGGTGAAGGAGACGTTCTCCCAGTTCTTCAAGGCGTCGGACGCACCGGACGAGATCAGCAACGCTTCGCGCAGCTTCACGAGGTCCATGCCGTTCGCTTCGCTGAGCCGGCCGGCCTCGATCAGCGCGACGCCGTTCACCCAGAGCAGGAAATTGTTCAGCGCCTTGCCGAACTGTCCGGCGCCGACGTCGCCGAGCAGCACGACGTCGGAGGAGAAGGTGCGCAGGATCGGCTCGGCGCGCTTGAACACGGCTTCGCTGCCGCCGCACAGGGTCAACATGGTGCCGGTGTCGGCCGCCATCTGCCCGCGGCAGATCGGCGCGTCGAGCAGGTCGATGCCTTTCGCGCGCGCGCGTTCCGCCAGCATCTTGACGTGGTCCGGCGTGCAGGTCGACGACACCGAGATAGCCGAGCCGGACCCCATGGTTTCGAGCAGTCCAC
>CAWIRP010000014.1:0-60631 GCA_963838595.1 uncultured Alphaproteobacteria bacterium | reverse complement strand
CTTGGCAAGCGCGAGTTAAGAAATCGAAGCCGGGTGCGGGCATCGTCGAGCTGCTGCACCGCGCCTACAATCAGGACAACAAGTTGGTGGCGGAGTGCCGCCGCCAAGCGATGGTGCGGATGCGCCCACCTAATTCCGGCCCCGCTGCTGTTGCGCGCAATGCCGGTCCGTGCCATGATCCGAAGATCATTTCTGTCGAGGAGGCCGACGCTGATGAAGACGTTCGGGGCTGCCGCCCTGTTGATCGCCGCCATTGCCGCTCCGCTGAACGACGCCAACGCGCAGGACGCGCTGGGTGGCGCTCTGCTGGGTGGCGGCAGGCGTCATCGGCAGCGCCAGGTCGGGGGCGGCCGTGGCGCGGCGATTGGCGCCATCCTTCGGCGGCACCACCGGCGCAGCCATCGGCAAGGGCGCGGAGGGCGAGACGCCGCGCCAATGGCTATTAACTACCGCAACCGCTGCTCTACGTGCAGCAGCGGGACGGCTGGTTTCATGGTGGTGGCGCGCCGACCTGCGGCGCCCCGTCGCAGTGGCTGCCCCCGCCGCCGCGCGCCGTGGTTCGGCGATGCGGTGGCATATTGCACGCAGCGCTACCGCTCTTACGATCCGAGGTCGGGGACTTACATGGCGTTCGACGGGACCAGACGGCCCTGCCCGTAGGACATTTTCGACCTGCCGATGCGTTCGCTTCTGTTCATTCCCGGCGACAGCCCGAGAAAGCTCGAAAAGGGCATGGGCAGCGGCGCCGACGCGCTGCTGCTCGATCTCGAGGATTCGATCGCGCCGGAGAAGCAAGGCGGAGGCGCGGGCGACCACCGTGGCGTTCCTGAAAGAGGCGCGCACCGCCAAGGACCGCCCGCGCCTCTACGTCCGCATCAACGGGCTCGCCACCGGGCTGACCGACGACGACCTCGACGCCGTGGTGGCGGGCCATCCCGACGGCATCATGTTCCCCAAGGCCGAAGGCGGCGCAGCCGTCACCCACTGCGACGCCAAGATCACCGCGCGCGAGGCGATCCACGGCCTGCCCGACGGCGCGCTCGACATCATCGCGATCGCCACCGAAACCGCGCAGGCGATCTTCCTCGCCGGCACCTACGGCGGCTCGAGCAAGCGGCTCAAGGGCCTGACCTGGGGCGCGGAGGACCTGTCGGTCGAGCTCGGCGCCGAGGCGAACCGCGACCGCGACGGCAACTTCCTCGATCCCTACCGGCTCGCGCGCAGCCTGTGCCTCGCCGGCGCCGCGGCGGCGCAGGTGCAGGCGATCGACACCGTCTATATCGACTTCCGCAACGAGGCGGGCTTCCGCCGCGAATGCGAGGAGGCGCGGCGCGACGGCTTCACCGGCAAGATGCTGATCCATCCGGCGCAGGTCGCGGCCTGCAACGAGGTGTTCACGCCGACGCCGAGGCGATCAAGAAGGCCGAAGCGGTGATCGCGGCGTTCGCGGCCAATCCCGGCGCCGGCACGGTCGGCATCGGCGGCGTGATGTTCGACCGGCCGCATCTGGAGCGGGCGCGGCAATTGCTGGCGCGGAGCAAAGCGGTTTGATCTCGTCAACAGTCGCGGTCGCCCAAACCATTCGGACGATTTCACGAATCACTCCACACGGCGTTTTTGATCGACCGGTTCAAATCCGGACAGTCGAAGGTGCGCGACTGACACGACGTTTTGCATTGAGCACGAAACTGCGCCGCATCGAAATCCAGCACGCCCTGCATCGGTGGCGCGGCTGGAAAATCGAGCCGGCAATTCGCAAGTCTGACACGTTACAATCGCGAACATGCAAAACCATCAGCCTGATTTGCAGAACCCTAGCCGTCGACCTGGCAGGCCAATGGGCTGCTCCGAGCATGATGGACCGGTCGAATCGCAGGACATTTCCTTCACCCGGCTTTTCGGCGCTGATCGAGCTGTGCAGTGGACTTGAATGCGCGAACGAGATCCTTGTCGAGTTTTGGGCCCATATCGATCAGGATCTGGTAGGCCTTTTCGTTCGACAGCGGCGGCTTGTAGGAGCGCTTCTCGATGAGTGCGCCGAAGATATCGGCGATCGTCATGATGCGAACGAGATCGGCGATTTCGTTGGCATGGAGAGCGTGCGGATAGCCCGAACCATCGAGCATATTCATGGTGGTGCAGCACCATGTCGATCATCTCGGGCGCAAGCCCCGCTTCCGTCCCTAACGCGTCGACCCCGAGTTGCGGGTGCTGTCGCATCACGGCCAGCTCGTCCTGATCGAGCGGACCGGGCTTCTCCAGGATGGCGAGTGGAATGCGCGCCTTGCCGACGTCATGCAGCATCCCGGCAATCGACAGCCGCCGCCGGTCGGCGAAAGAAAGACCGATATTCTGCCCGAAACCCACGGCCAATCCCGTCACCAGCATGCAATGCTGGTAGGTCTGGCTGTGATGCTTTCGAACGGTCTCGATCCACGAGCTCGAGGCCTTGCGAGTCGAGTTGGCCGACGACCGCATCGCCGGCTGAGTTGACTGCGGCCGGATCGATGGCCTGGCCGAGGCAGGCGGCGGAAAAGATGTCCTGCAGCGTTTCAAGCGCCGCGGCCACGCCGGGGGCATTCTGAACCGGAAACGTTTTTGCATCGCCGGCCAGCGCGGCGAATTCGCCGAATAGCGTCCTCAGCAGCTCTTTGCCGTTGAGCGGACGAGGCACCACATGCGTCGCGCCGACCGCGTATGCCTGCGTGACTTCGATGCGCGATGCTTTGTCGATGACAAAAATCGCCTTGCCGTCTTTGGGCTTGCGCTTCAGCCATTCCTTGATTTCGACGAGCCGAGAGGTTTCCCGCAGACCAATGTCCACCACCGTGAACGGATCGGGTTCGTGATCCTGAACCCGGTCGAAACTCAGAAACTGGACATCGAAAACGCCAGCCAAATCCGAGCGCAGGGCGTCGGATTTGGCTGTGTCGCTAACAACGCAAAGTCTGTGCATCGCACGACTTCCATCGCGGCGTTCGATTTCAACCGGCCGCTGGAGAAACAGGCTCAATGACAAAGATGCAGATATGCAAATGCACAACTTGAGATAACAAATTGCTAATTAGCGGTTGCATTTCATGGGAATAAAACCTTTGCGTGCTGCAGCGCGTCATAAAACTCCGACAGCTCAGCGGTAAAGCCGCGCTGCGGCGCCCCAGCAGACGCAGGTCACGCAGCTGCAGTGCGCGCTCCCGGAAACGCCTGACGGAGAGTCAGCCAGAAGTCACGTCTTGTCGTAGACCTTGCCGGGATCGAACGTCTTGTCGGCGTCGCGGAATTCGAGCGTCACCGCGCCGGCTTTGCCGAGCGGCACCGCGCGGTAGAAGCAGGAGCGCCGCCCGGTGTGGCAGGCGCCCGGCGCCCTGCTGCTCGACCTTGATCCAGACCGCGTCCTGGTCGCAGTCGACGCGCATCTCGATGACGCGCTGGATGTGGCCGGAGCTTTCGCCCTTCTTCCACAGCGCCCGGCGCGAGCGCGAGAAGTACCAGGCCTCGCCGGTCTCGATGGTCTGGCGCAGCGCCTCGGCGTTCATGTGCGCGACCATCAGCACGTCGCCGGTCGCCGCGTCGGTGGCGACGCAGGTGACGAGCCCGTCGGCGTCGAACTTCGGCGCGAGCGCGAGGCCTTCCTCGATGTCGGGTTTCGGACATGCGTCGGCATTCGATCCGATCGCGGCACGGGCTCGACGGCGCATCCACGCCTGCGTTCGAGCCGAAGGACGCGGATCCCGGCGACTAGGCGACGCCGGCATGACGGCGCAAGCGCATCGACGTCAGACTGACTACCGCTGGCCGCCGCGCACCAGCGACAGGAAGCGCAACTGCTCGTTCGGATCGTCGCGGAACGCGCCGCGGAACTGCGTGGTGACCGTGAGCGCGCCGGGCTTCTCGACGCCGCGCAGCGACATGCAGGTGTGCTCGGCCTCGATCATCACCGCGACGCCGCGGGGCTTCAGGATCTCCTCGATCGCGGTCGCGATCTGCGAGTTCATGTGCTCCTGGGTCTGCAGCCGCCGCGCATAGACGTCGACCAGCCGCGCGAGCTTCGACAGCCCGACCACCTTGTCGACCGGCATGTAGGCGACATGCGCCTTGCCGGTGAACGGCATCATGTGATGCTCGCAGGCCGAGTTGAAGCGTGATGTCGCGCACCAGCACGAGATCGTCGTAGGCGCCGGTCTCGGAGAAGGTGCGCTCCAGCGCCTCGGCCGGGCTCTCGCGATAGCCGCGATAAAGCTCCTCGTAGGCGCCGACCACGCGCTTGGGCGTGTCGAGCACGCCTTCGCGCGTCGGGATCGTCGCCGATATAGGCGATCAGCGTGCGCACCGCGGCCTCGGCCTCCTCGCGCGAGGGGCGCGGGCTGACGGGCTGCGGTGCCTTGTGAACATGGTCGGTGAGCGGGGCGCCCTTGGGCCAGGGCTTAACGATGGCGTCCATCGAGTCTCTCCGTTCGACCGGCGCCTCGGCATGAGCCGGGAGCCGGATGTGTCACCGGGTGGCCGCGTCGCCCGCGCCCGGCCTGTGGCATAGCACGGGGGCGATCGGACGCCGCATTCCCAATTCGCATGGCTCCTCCGGGCGAAAAGCCTGGGCCAGAGCCCTAACCAAGCCGGCACGAAACCCTTTTCGGGCCGGCTCGACCCGCCATATATAGGCGAATCGGAGCCGCAAAACAATCGATTCCCGGCCGGGCGGCCGGAAACCGCCGCCGAAACCGCCCATGCTCAACGACGTCTACAACCGCCGCATTCTGGAACTGGCCGGGGGCATTCCCCGGCTCGGCCGGCTGGACAAGCCCGACGCCAGCGCCACCGCCCATTCCAAGCTGTGCGGCTCGACCGTCACCGTCGATCTCAAGATGGACGGCGACACCGTCACCGACTTCGCCCACGAGGTGAAGGCCTGCGCGCTCGGCCAGGCCTCGTCCTCGATCATGGCGCGCAACGTGGTCGGCGCGAAGGCCGACGAGCTGCGCAGCGCTGCGCGACACCGTGCGCAAGATGCTCAAGGAGAACGGCGAGCCGCCGAAGAACGGCAAATGGGCCGACATCGCGGTGCTCGAGCCGGTGCGCGACTACAAGGCGCGCCACGCCTCGACCCTGCTGACCTTCGACGCCGTGGTCGACGCCATCGGCCAGATCGAAGGCAAGCGCCGCGCGGCGGCGAGCTAGGCCGCGATCTGGCGCGGACCTCGCCGCCATCGTCGCCGCTCTGCTGCTGGCAGCCGTCGTCGCGCCGCGGCCGCGGTCGCGCAGATGGCCGATTGCGCGGCGGAAGCCGCGCGCGATCCAGCGCGCCGAGACCGAGCTGCCGCGGCTCGACGTCGCGCCGCCGGACGACCGGCAGATCGTCTGCATCACGCTCGAAACCAACCTGCTGTTCGCCCGGCGGCTGTCGGCGCATCTCGCGCAATGCCCGCGCTCGCCGCTCGCGCGCAGGCGGCAACGCCTGGGCGCAAGACCGGCAGCGGATTATCAGGCGCAGTTCAACAGCCGCGGCTGCAAGCAGACGATCAAGGGCTATCGCGGCTAGAGCGGACTCAGCCGCGTCAGCGCGTCACCGCGGCGCACTTCCGCCTCGCGGCGCAGCTCGGTGCGCGCGTGCTGCGGATCGGCGGCCGCGCGCGCAGTTCGCCGCCAGCTGCGGGAAGCTGCGCGCGATGCCGGCATTGCCGATCCGGATCGCGGTCGTGCCGGTCCTCGCTCGTCGGTCTCGATCAGCAGCGAGCGGCTGCGCGGATCGGCGAAGGTCTTGAACAGCTCGACCGGCACGCGGCCGCGCGCGACCGAGTCGAACTCCGGCGACCGGCCGCCGGGCTGCGACGACACCACCTTGAGCGGCACCGACTTGCCGGCGATCGAAATCTCGACGTCGGTGAGCACCGTCGGCGCTTGCGGCCGCCGGCCGCGGCGCTGCTCGAAATAGGTGACGGTGAGATCCTTGCCCGGCTCGCCGCAGGCGAAGGTCAGATCGAAGCTGCCGATCTCGTCGCCCTCGACGGTCAGCGGATGCTTGCGGCGTGAGCGCACGCGGCCGGCGTTCGCCAGCATCACCCAGCTGCGCTCCTGGATCGCGGCGCGGCTGCCGTTCGCCAGCGGCGGCGACGCCGTCGCGGCGCCGGAATTGACCTCCGGCGCGTCGCCGCCGGTGACGATCTTCATGCCGCGCAATTCGTCGCGCGACAGCAGCCGCATCGGCTCCCACGGCGGAATCTTCAGCGCGATCTCGAGCAGGTCGATCGCGCCGCCCATCTCCACGGTGTATTGCGCGAGCCGGCCGATGTCGCGCTGCACCAGCACGAGATCCTCGGCCGAGTAGTTGCGCCGCGGTCGGATCGTCGCGGCGGTCGCCGAGCCAGATCTGGTGGACCAGCACGCGCGCCTCGGCCGGCACGTGGCGCTCGACGCCGGCGAGCAGCACGAAGGCGCACATCGATTCGCAATAGGCGCTGCGGCGCGAGCTGCGCGCGCTGCTCGCCGTTCGCGGCGGCGGCAGATCGACGGTCTTGCCGACCGTCGTGGTCATGCCGAGCTTGCGGACCGTGCGGCCGAGCGCCAGCGCGCCGAGCACCGAGCCGCCGTCGGAGTCGAGCACGAGCGTGGCGCCGCGAATGTTGCGGCTCTTGGCGAAGGCTTCGAAGTCGCGCGGCGTGTCGGCGGTGATCGCGCCGGTCGCGGAAACCCAGGTGCGGCAGTTCGGCCGCAGGCCTCGAGCGGGCCCTCCTGCCGCAGCTCGAATTGCATCGGAAGCGCGCGCAGGTCCGAGGCGGCCGACGGAGTTGGGCCCGTGCTGGGAAGCGCGCACAACGCAACCGCACAAGCGCCGACGACGAATCGATTCATCCGTAGACCCCCTGTAATCGGAGTGCCTTCACTCCGTGAGAGTGTCCCTCACGTTATGCAAAAGGCGGACCGACTCACCCTGTGTCGAACTCTTATACGGCGGCGCAGATTCGGGTCTAGTGCAAATGGGCAACGCCCGGCGCGTGTCGTGACAGAGACAAAGTTCCATCGAACGCGGCGCTCTCATGATCGATAATGATGGCAGCATCACGATTGTCGCTCGCCATTCTTTGGTCGAACGCGGTTCGAGATCGCGCTGGGATTTTAATCGGATGCGCAGACTCGAATCGCGACGCTGCATGGAACTCGCTCGGCCGCTGGCCGCGGCTCGCCGGCCGCGCGCTGGTGAAGGCCTACCGCTACACGCTGTCGCCGCTGATCGGGTTCCATTGCCGCTATCTGCCGACCTGCTCCGACTACGCCGACCAGGCGCTGGAACGGCACGGGCTCTGGGCCGGCGGCTGGATGACGTTGGCACGGCTGTGCCGCTGTCATCCGTGGGGCAATTCCGGTCTCGACTTCGTCTGCGAGGCGCTGCCGGCGCGGGCGCGCTGGTACCTGCCCTGGCGCTACGGCCGCTGGCGCGGAACCAACGCGGAACCTGAACTCGCTAGTCGAACTTCAGGTTCCGCTCGCGGATCACGGTGGTGAACAGCCGCATGTCGTCTTCGATCTGCGCCGTCATCGGCCCGGGCGTGCCGGTGCCGGGCTTGAAGCCCATGGCGTTGAAGCGCCTTCACCGCGGCCTCGGGCTTGAGCGCGGCGCTCAGCGCCTCGCTCAGCTTGGCGACCACCGCCGGCGGCGTGCCCTTCGGCGCCATCAGGCCGTTCCAGCCCGGCACCACGAAGTCCTTCAGGCCGAGCTCGGCGAGCGGCTTGAGCTGCGGCAAGTTGAACCAGGGCTCCGCCGACGGTGACGCCGAGCCCGACCACCCGGCCGTCGTCGATCAGCGGCTTGGCGGTGGTGAGGAACATCAGATCGATGCGGCCGGCGACCAGATCGGGAATGGCCGGCGCCTCGCCGCGATACGGCACGTGGGTGAGCTCGATGCCGGCCGCCGACTTCAGCATCTCGGCGATCAGATGATGGGCCGAGCCGATGCCGACGCTGCCGATCTTCAGCTCGCCGGGCTTCGCCTTGGCGCGCGCGATCACCTCGGCGAGCGTCTTCGACGCCGAGCGCCTTGCTGGCGCAGAGCGTATAGACGCTGTTGCCGGTCTGGCCGATCGGCACGAAGTCGCGCAGCAGATCGACGTTGGCGTCGGGCTTCACCGCGGCGTTGGTGGTGTGCGGGCTCGCGGCCTGCAGGAGCGTGTGGCCGTCCGGCTCCGACTGCTTGACGCGCTGCGCGCCGATGCCGCCGGCCGCGCCCGCGACGTTCTCGACGATGATCGGACTGGCCGAGCGCCTTCTCCATGCCGGGCTGCGCGATGCGCACCGCGGTGTCGGCCGGCCCGCCGGGCGGAAACGGCACGATGATCTGGATCGGCTTGGACGGAAAGGCCTGCGCGAAGCCGCCGCGCGGCCAGCGACGACGCCGCGAGCAGCGCAGCCGCGTGCGCCAAGAACGAGCGGCGGGTCGTCATGGCTCATCCTCCCTGTTTCTTGGCCGCAAGCGTCGCACCGCGCGGCGGCGCGGCTTTCAATCGCGAAAACGTTGCCTCCGTGCCGCTGCCCTGCCTTATGTAGCGCCCATACGCTTACCTGCATTCGTAGGCAGCGAGTGAGCAAAGGAGAATGGAATGGTCGCGCTGACCTTTCCCGACGGCGCGCGTCGGGAGTATCCCCCAAGGCACAACCGGTCTCGACATCGCGAAGGGCATCTCGCCCTCGCTCGCCAAGCGCACCGTCGCGATGGCGCTCGACGGCGTGGTGGCCGACCTCGCCGATCCGATCGAGAAGGACGCCAAGATCGAATTCCTGACGCGCGAGGACCCGCGCGCGCTGGAATTGATCCGGCACGACGCCGCGCATGTGATGGCGGAGGCCGTGCAGTCGCTGTGGCCCGGCACCCAGGTGACCATCGGCCCGGTGATCGACAACGGCTTCTTCTACGACTTCTACCGCAACCGCCGTTCACGCCGGAAGACCTGCCGGTCATCGAAAAGAAGATGCGCGAGATCATCGCCAAGGACAAACCCTTCACCAAGGAGGTCTGGCCGCGCGACGAAGCCAAGCGCGTGTTCAAGGAGAAGGGCGAGAACTTCAAGGTCGAGCTGGTCGACGCCATTCCGCCCGGCGAGAACCTGAAAATCTACCGCCAGGGCGACTGGTTCGATCTCTGCCGCGGCCCGCACATGACCTCGACCGGCAAGATCGGCAACGCCTTCAAGCTGCAGAAGGTCGCGGGCGCCTATTGGCGCGGCGACAGCAACAATCCGATGCTGACCCGCATCTACGGCACCGCCTTCGCCAAGCAGGAGGAGCTCGACGCCTACCTGCATCAGCTCGAGGAGGCCGAGAAGCGCGACCACCGCAAGCTCGGCCGCGAGATGGACCTGTTCCACTTCCAGGAGGAAGGCCCCGGCACGGTGTTCTGGCACGCCAACGGCTGGACCATCTTCCAGGAGATCGTCGCCTACATGCGCCGCCGCCTGAAGGGCGACTACCGCGAGGTGAACGCGCCGCAGCTGCTCGACAAGTCGCTGTGGGAGACCTCCGGCCACTGGGGCTGGTTCCGCGAGAACATGTTCATGGCGCAGTCGGCCGGCGACGAGACCGAGGACGAGCGCGTCTTCGCCATCAAGCCGATGAACTGCCCGGGCCACATCCAGATCTTCAAGCACGGGCTGCGCTCGTACCGCGAGCTGCCGCTGCGCATGGCCGAGTTCGGCATCGTGCACCGCTACGAGCCGTCCGGCGCGCTGCACGGGCTGATGCGCGTGCGCGCCTTCACGCAGGACGACGCGCATGTGTTCTGCACCGAGGAGCAGATGGCCGACGAGTGCCTCAAGATCAACGACCTGATCCTGTCGACCTACGACGACTTCGGCTTCGAGGGCGATCTCACGGTGAAGCTCTCGACGCGGCCGGAGAAGCGCGTCGGCTCGGACGCGGCGTGGGATCACGCCGAAGGCATCATGCAGGACGTGCTCAAGCGCATCGCGCAGAGCAACAACCGCATCAAGACCGCGATCAATCCGGGCGAAGGCGCGTTCTACGGGCCGAAGTTCGAATACGTGCTGCGCGACGCCATCGGCCGCGACTGGCAGTGCGGCACCACGCAGGTCGACTTCAACCTGCCGGAGCGCTTCGAGGCGTTCTACATCGCCGCCGACGGCTCGAAGAAGCCGCCGGTGATGATCCATCGCGCGATCTGCGGCTCGATGGAGCGCTTCCTCGGCATCCTGCTGGAGCACTATGCCGGCCACCTGCCGCTGTGGCTGTCGCCGGTGCAGGCGGTGGTCACGACCATCACCTCGGACGCCGACGACTACGCCCGCGAGGTGCACGCGCGCCGGCGCTGCGCGCGGGCCTGCGCGCCGAGATCGACCTGCGCAACGAGAAGATCAACTACAAGGTGCGCGAGCACTCGCTCGCCAAGGTCCCGGCCCTGCTGGTCGTCGGCAAGAAGGAAGCGGCCGAGCGCACCGTCTCGATCCGCCGGCTCGGCAAGGAGGGCCAGCAGGTGATGCCGCTCGACGCGGCGCTCGCAGCGCTGGCCGACGAAGCGGTGGCGCCGGACATCCGGCGCAGGCAGAATGGCGGCTGAGGTTCGGGGCTCTCATGATCTGATCGGCTAGCTGCATTCGCACTTGTGGCTGCTGGCGGCCCTGGCGCAGCAGCGCTGGCGCAGCCGCGCGCACAAGCGCCGGCCGCGCCACCGCCCGCAGCGCCGCCGGCGGCCGCTCCCCCGTCGTCGGCTGCGCCGCAGCGCACCACCGCGTCCTACGAGGACTGGACGGTGCGCTGCGAGACGCGCGGCACGCCCGCCGGTCAAGGCCTGCGAGATGGTGCAGGCGGTGACCGCGCAGGGCCAGGCCAGCCCGGTCACCCAGGTCGCGATCGGCCGCGCCGGACCGAAGGAGCCGGTCAAGGCGGTGTTCCAACTGCCGGTCAACGTCTGGATTCCCGCCGGCGTGAAGTTCGTCTTCGACGCCAAGGCGGCGCCGCTCGCCGCCGGCTTCAATGGTGCGCGCCCGCCGGCTGCTTCGCCGACCTCGATCTCAACAACGACATGATCAAGCGGTTGCGCGGGATCACCGTGCAGGGCCGGTTCGAATTCAAGGACGCCGGCCAGCGCGACGTCGCCATCCCGGTGTCGTTCAAGGGCTTCGGCCAGGCGTTCGACGCGCTGACGAAGGAATAACTTCAGCACGCGCCTGCCGCTGCGACATTTCTTTCGCTTCGCCGGACGCCTTTGCTTCCCGATTTCAAAGACCGGCGCGGGACGGCCGTCGCGCAGCTCGATGCGCGGCACCGGCGGGCTCAGCGGATCGCCGAACTGCTGGCGCTCGCGGCCGGGCATGGCGCTCGACGGGATGCGCGACTGGGCGAAGGTCGCATCAGATCGTCACGATAGTCAGCAAAAGCGCCGCTGCGACTACCCTTCGCATCGCGATCCCCTGTGTGTTCACCGCCGGTGAAACGTGTTAATTCTGCCCCATATTTCAACGGATTTGCGGCCTAAATGACCCGGCTCATCTCAGTCGTCATTCCGTCCTACAACCATCGGAATTTCGTCGGCGAAGCCATCGCCAGCGTCCGCTGCCCAGACCTATCAGCCGGTCGAGATCGTCGTGATCGACGACGGTTCGACGGACGGCAGCTTCGAATACATCCAGAGCGAGTTCGGCAGCGCCCTCGCCCACCTGTCGCGGCGCGCCAACGCGCGGCGCGCACGCCACCATCAACGACGCGATCGCGCAGGCGCGTGGCGAATGGATCGCGATCCTCAACTCCGACGACGTCTACGCGCCCGGGCGCCTCACCGAGCTTTTCGAGTTCGCATCGCGCCACAACCACGATCTCGTCTTCTCCGACGTCTCGTTCCGTGACGAGCGCGGACCGCTCGGACACGCGCACAAGGCGGTGCAATCGCATGCGCGGGCCACCGCGGCCGCCGAACGCGGCAGCGTCGAGCAGGCCCTGCTGCGCGGCAATTTCGCGTCTCACCACCTCCAACCTGATGATGCGCAAGTCCGTCTTCGAGGCGATCGGCGCCGTTCCGGCCGTTCCGCTATTGCCACGACTGGGATTTCCTGTTGCGCAGCGATCGGCCGCGCGCCGCATCGGCTGGCTGCGCGAGCAGCTGTCTGAGCTACCGGCTGCACGCCGGCCAATACGCATCCGCGAGCCGGACCAATGGCGACACATCACGGAGCGCGGGCTGGTGTACGCGGCGTTTCTGGCGCCAGCGCGCATCCGGATGCGCCGCGACAGCGCGCGATCGTCGAGCACTCCGATTATGTGCGTCGGAGTCTCGCGAATTCGCACCCGTCGTCGGATCAGTCTGGCTTCTGAGTGAATGCCGCCGGCTGGGCATTTGCGGCGATCGTTGCAGCGAGCTCGAAGCGGGCGCAACTGCACGAGCGCTTGCGCGTCGCGCTTCGAGCCGCATTTCGCGCGTGCACGGACGCCGGCCTCGCGGTGCGCGACATCCACGATCAGACTGAGCTGGAACCGCTGCGGCGCCGTCCGGTGGATTGCGCGCTCAACGCGGCAATCCCGCAACCGTCGACGCGAGTGCCGGCTAGATCGACCAGCCCGTCAGCGCGCCAGCACCTCGATCTCGCCGTCGACGCCGGTGATGACCTTGAGATCCTGCTGGTAGACCTGGTCGTCGTTGCGCGCGATCACCTTGTACTCGCCTTCGGCGAGGATCACGCGCGGAAATGCGCCCTTGACTCGGTGATGGTGTCGCCGGCCGGCGACACCACGGCCCAGTCGGTGTTGGCGAGCGCCTCGCCGCCCTTGCGGCTGACCAGCTTGAACATGATCGCCGCCGCGCGATGCGTCACCGTCACGTCGGTCAGCTTGCCGGCCTGCACGCGGATGTCGGAGCGCACCACCGAGTTGCCGTCGCCGTATTTCGACAGGATGTAATAGGTGCCCTCGGGCAGCAGCGCGACCTCGCCGGTCGACACGTTCGACGCGATCGGCCGCCGCTCGCCCGGATCGAACTGGCTGCCCTTGTAGATGTCGAACGAGATCTGCCCGGACGGGATGCGCACGTCGCCGACCTGGCCCTTGAGCGACAGCCCGCCGGCCGGAATGTCGAACACCTCGCGCGCGTCGCCGCGCAACTGCACGGCTTTGACGGCGCTCGCCAGGCCGAAGCTGACGTGCACGACGTAGCCGCCGCGCGGCAGCGCGAAGGTCGGCTGCGCCGAGCGGTCCTCCTTGATGACGCGGAACACGCCGCTCTGGTCCGGCTTGTCGGCATAGACCCGCCAGTGCAGCCCGGAGGTGATCTGCGGCGCGTCGCGGCCGAAGCGGGCGGCGGTCGCGAGCGCCATCTCGCCCGGCCGCAAGCGTGGGCGCGGCCTGCGGCGGCGGTCCAGGCGGCTGCGACAGCGGCGCCGGGCGTGGGCGGAAGCGGCGGCGGAAAAACACCCGGCGCCAGGATGGTCGGGCCGGGCGCGGGCTGCGGCACGTTCGGGATGTCCGCGGGCGGCACCGGGTTCGCCTGGCCCTGCGTCGTCACGGGACCGGGCGCCCGGAGCGCGGCGGATCCGGGCGAGGCTTGCCCCGACGTCGCTCCGCGCAATTGCGCAAGCGCGACGTTGCCCGTGCCGAAGACGATCAGCGCGGCGGGCATCAGGCGGCAGAGCAGGCGCAGTCCCGACAGGGTCATGGAATGGCGTTTTTCGGCTGAAATCGCGGCAAATTCAAGCCGCGGCCGTCGTTTGTCACACCGTCCGGGCTATGCTACCGCACGATTGGAGCAGCAAATCCGATGCCCGAAGCTTTAGACCTGCTCAAAACGCGGCGTTCGATCAAGCCGATCGAGCTTAACGGTCCGGCGCCCATCGGCGGCCGAAATCGAGACGCTGCTCACCGTCGCCTCGCGCGTGCCCGACCACGGCAAGCTCACGCCGTGGCGCTTCATCGTGTTCGAGGGCGACGCCCGGCTCGCGGCCGGCGAGAAGATCGCCGCCGCGTTTCGCATCAAGCGCCCCGACGCGACGCCCGACCAGGTCGAGCACGAGCGCAAGCGGCTCGCCCGCGCGCCGCTGGTGATCGCGGTGGTGAGCCGCGCCGCGCCGCACGTCAAAATTCCCGAATGGGAGCAGATCATGTCGGCGGGCGCCGCGACGACCAGCCTGGTGATGGCGGCGCACGCGCTCGGCTTTGCCGCGAACTGGCTGACCGAATGGTACGCCTACGACCGCGACGTGCTCGATGCGCTGGGCCTCGCGCCCAACGAGCGCATCGCCGGCTTCGTCCATATCGGCCGTGCGGCGAAGCCGTCGGAGGACCGGCCGCGGCCGCCGCTCAACGAGATCGTCACGCGCTACGGCGCCAACTGATCTTTTCAGGAAATTGCCATTTCCATGTTCTACGACACCCGCAAGAACGACCACGGCCTGCCGCACAATCCGTTCAAGGCGATCGTCGCGCCGCGGCCGATCGGCTGGATCACCTCGATGAGCGCGAAGGGCGAGATCAACCTCGCGCCCTACTCGTTCTTCAACGGCATCACCGACAAGCCGCCGATCGTGATGTTCTCCAGCGAAGGCCCGAAGGATTCCGTCGCCTTCGTCGAGGAGACGAAGGAGTTCGTCTGCAGCCTCGCCACCTTCGACCTGCGCGACCAGATGAACGGCACCGCGGCGCCGCTGCCGCGCGGCGACAGCGAGATGCAGGCGACCGGCCTCGAAGCCGCGCCGTCGCGCCTGGTCAAGCCGCCGCGCGTCGCGGCCTCGCCCTGCGCGCTGGAATGCAAATGGCTCAAGACCGTGTCGTTCGACGACATCGAGGGCAAGGCGATGGACCGCTACGTGGTGTTCGGCCACGTGGTCGGCGTCTACATCGACGACCGCTTCATCAAGAACGGCCGGCTCGACACCGCCGCGATGCGGCCGATCGCGCGCCTTGGCTACAACGAATACGCCGTGGTCGATTCGGTGTTCAAGATGACGCGGCCGCCGGGGGGCGGTTAATCGGAGGACACGGAGGAAGTCATTGGTCTTCGACTCGTTACGCCCGCCGCAGAACGGAGACCGCGGCGTCGAGGCAACCCCCGGACCTGAAACACCGACCGCCGAGCGGCCGACCATCGGGCTTGCGCTCGGCGGCGGCGCCGCGCGCGGCTTCGCCCATATCGGCGTGATCCGCACGCTCGCCAAGCACGGCATCAAGCCCGACGTCATCGTCGGCACCTCGATCGGCGCGGTGGTCGGCGGCTGCTACGCCGCCGGCCAGCTCGATGCGTTCGAGCAATGGGCGCGCGGCCTGACCCGGCGCGGCATCCTCGAGCTATCTCGACGTCAGCCTCGCGGGCAGCGGGCTGATCGGCGGCGGCAGGATCGCGGCGCTGCTCGACACTGCGCTCGGCGACACGCTGATCGAGAATCGCTGCCGCTCCGCTTCGCCACCATCACCACCGAGGTCGGCACCGGCCACGAAATCTGGCTGACGCGCGGCCGGCTGGTCGACGCGCTGCGCGCGTCCTATGCGCTGCCCGGCATCTTTCCGCCGGTTCGGCTCGGCGGCCGCTGGCTGGTCGACGGCGCGCTGGTCAATCCGGTGCCGGTCTCGGCGGCGCGCGCGCTCGGCGCGCGGCTCGTGATCGCGGTCAACCTCAACGCCGACATGCTGGGCCGCGGCGTCACCATCCCGAGCCACGGCTCCGACGAGAACGACCAGCGCTACCGCGAGGAGCTGGCGAAGAAGCCGGCAGGCCTGCGCGGGCTGTTCGGCCCCGAGCGCTCGCTCAAGCGGCAGTTCCTCGGCGGCGCCGAACGGCCCGGCCTGCCGACCGTGATGGTCGACGCCTTCAACATCATGCAGGATCGCGTCACGCGCGCGCGGCTCGCCGGCGATCCGCCGGACGTGACGATCAGCCCGCGCATCGGTCATATCGGCTGGTTCGATTTCCACCGCGCCCAGGAAGCGATCGAGATCGGCGCGCGCACCACGCAGCGCACGCTCGATCTCGTCGACGAAGCGGTCGCCGCGCTGGCGCCGCGGCCGGCGCAGAGTAGCTGATCAGCGCGGTCTGGATGTAGTCGCGCAGCGCGTTCTGCTCGTGCTCCATCTCCTGCAGGCGATGCTTCACCACGTCGCCGATCGAGATGATGCCGGCGAGACGGCCCTGCTCGACCACCGGCACGTGACGGAATTTGCCCGCCGTCATGCGCTCCATGATCGAGCTGATCGTATCCGACGGCGAGCACGTCGTGACCTTGCGCGTCATGACCGCGGTCAGCGGCACGTCGAGCGCGTGGCAGCCGCGCGCCGCCAGCATCGCGACGATGTCGCGCTCCGAAACGATGCCGACCACGCGCTGCTCCGGGCCGGTCACCACCAGCGCGCCGATGCGGCGTTCGGCGAGAATCTTGGCCGCCGCCTCCAGGCTGGCGGTCGGCTCGATGGTGATCACGTTGCCGCCTTTGGCCGCCAGAATGGCTTTCACCGTCATGGGTCGCTCCCTTGCTTTCCATTCCCGCCGACTCAGGGGTCGAGCTGAGTTGCATCGACGGTAATCGACAAGTGCGGCCCAACGATGAATGTTCCCGCTAAAATTTAGCGGACAGCCATCCGCAAAGCGGTTATCCGCGGCAACTTGATGGGCAACTTCAGATTAAAATTGGCTGTATTCGTCCTGGGTGCCGCTTTGCTGCGGCGCAACCGGATCGAACAGCGAGAACAGCAGCAGCCCGGCGATGAAACCGCCGACGTGCGCCTCCCAGGCAACGTTCTGGTCGTAGCCCGACGATCGACAGCGAGCCGAGCCCGAACAGCAGATTGAGCGCGAACCAGACGACGAGGAACGTCAGCACGCGCGGATTGCGCAGCGCGACCGAAAGCGGCGCCGCCGGAATGCGGTCGGGGTCGCTGCCGCGCGGCCGCCAGAAATCGAGCGAGCCGCCGGGCTGAAAGGCAAAGCGCGTCGCCGCGCCCATCATGCCGGAAATGCCGGCCGAGGCGCCGACCATGATCGCGCGCGCGCCGGGATGCGCGATCAGATGCGCCAGCGCGCCCGCCGCCACCGTCACCACGAAGAACGCGAAGAAGCGCGCGCGCCGAACCGCCGCGCCACCGGGCTGCCGAACGCCAGCAGCCAGAGCGCGTTGAAGCCGAGATGCATCAGGTCGGCATGGATCAGCGCGTAGGTGAAGAAGGTCCAGATCTGCGCGCCGAAGCCGCCGGGCAGGATGCCGCCGAGCATGCGACGCGTCGTAGCGCGCCGGCATGAACGCGAAGGTCAGCAGGAACAGCCGGTCGTCCGCGGCGGACAGCAGCCATTCGCGCACGCCATGCACGAGGCCGAGCAGCGCCAGCAGCGCGACCACGATCGTCGGAACGTTGAAGATCGGCTCTCGAGACTGTTCCACGCGCGCCCTGCCTGAGATGCGCAATGGCTGTGCGCGACGTTCGGCCTAAGGCATAGATGCGCGAGCCGCACCCCGGATGACAAGGGCTTGCGCAAACAAAAAGGGAGGGCTTTTGGCCCTCCCTTCCGGTCGCGTCCCCCCACTCCCCGTGGGAATTCGTGCGCGCACCGTAGGCGGCGAACCCGCGCCTGCCAACCGCGAAGCCGACTTAACGCTAACGCCGCAAACGCGCGCACCGCGCGCGCGCCGGCGCGCCGCCACGGCACATCGCCCTGCTCCGTGTGCCGCGCCATCGCAGAGCTGACCGCAAGCTGTCCCGCTGGGGGACGGACCGGGCGCCAAAGCGCGATGGCGAGACAGGGAGCGGCCAACAATGAAACACCCGTCCAATCGCGAGCTGTTCGACTACTGGAACGAGCGCCGCGGCAGCCGTCTGGCGCCGGAGCGCGCCGACATCGAGCCGAGCGCGATCCGCCAGGTGCTGGGCGACACCTTCGTGCTCGCAGCCGACGGCATCGGCCATTATCCATTCCGCCTCGCCGGCACCCGGCTCTGCGCGCTGTTCGGCCGCGAGCTCAAGGGCGAGAGCTTCCTTAAGCTTTGGGAGCGCTCCGGCCAGACCGCGATGCGCGAACTGCTCGCGGTGGTGATGGAAGAGAAGATCGGCGTGGTGGCCAGCGTCACCGGCGCGACCGCCGACGACACCATGCTCGCCGTCAACCTGGAATTGCTGCTGCTGCCGCTGTCCCACCAATCGCAGGCCGAAGCGCGCGTGCTCGGCGCGCTGGCGCCGATGGCCGCGCCCTACTGGCTCGGCGCCAAGGCGGTCGGCCCGCTCAAGCTCGGCATGTTCCGCCACATCGGGCGCGGCCGTCGAAGCGACCCCGGTCCCGCGCTTTGCCGCCGCGGCCGGGCCGGCTGCGGCGCGGCCTGGTCGTCTATCAGGGCGGGCGTCAGGACTAGGCGGACCCGCAGCTGTCATAATGGGAGATAACGCGGCGATAACGGGCCATTAACGATCGCTGAATAGTCTCAGGGAGAACTCATTCGCGATTGCCCGAGTCGCCCGCCGCATGGCGCTGCCGCAACCTAAACATCACTGCCGTCCAGCACGCCCAGGAGCGCCGGCGCCATCAGCGCGTGCGCGTCAACCTGCTGGGCCGCTACATGCTGGCCGACCGGCAGGAATATCCTTGCCAGGTCGTTAACATGTCGCCCGGCGGCATGGCGCTGATCGCGCCGATGATCGGCCAGGTCGGCGAACGGGTGATCGCCTACGTCGACCATCTCGGCCGGCTCGAAGGCGGATCGCCCGCACTGCTGGTCAACGGCTTCGCCATGACCATCTCGGCGACGCCGCGCAAGCGCGACAAGCTCGCCGCCCAGCTCACCTGGCTCGCCAACCGCCACATCCTCAACCTGCCGGAAGACCGCCGTCACGGCCGTTTCGTGCCGCGCAATCCGGGCGCGACCCTGATCCTGCCGAACGGCGTCAGTGTCGGCGTGCCGCATCATCGACGTCTCGCTGTCGGGCGCCGGCGTCGCGGTACCGCCGCACTCCGGCCGGAGATCGGCGCCGTCGTCACCCTCGGCAAGGTTCCGGGCCGGGTGGTCCGCCATCTGGAAGACGGCTTCGCCATCGAGTTCACCCGGCTGCAGCACCCGGACTCGGTCGAAGAAAGCGTCGCCGCCCATCTAGGGTAAACGCCGTCTTGCCGTCCGGCGGCACCGCGCCGGGCCAAATCCCTCGCATTCAGTTCTGATCTGTCGCGATCGAAGCGCCGGCGCGCGGTTAACGCGCCGCGCGCTTCGCTCGCGCTGCGCGCGGCATTGCGTCTGGGCTCGCGTCGCTTAAAGATACAATTTTATTCAAATTGGATTTTCTAGAATTTGAAACAAATTTTCTGAGTATTCGATAAGTATTATCGCCAGGTTTTACTTGGATTGTCTCAAATGACTTGGCAACTTAGCCCCAGTTCAAAAGCTTTGTGAGAAATATGGCCCCAACAAGACGGGACAGGGGTCAAACAATGTTGGGGCGTTACAGGGGACTACTTTGCGCGGCTTCGCGCTTGCGCAGCCATCATGGCTGCGCCGGTTCCGGCGGCGGCGGTCGAACAGCGCGATCTATGTCTCGGTCGGCGCGACGTCGCGTCCGCCGATCGGCTGGATCGAATTCTGCACCGAACATCCGAAGGAATGCGCCACCGGTCCGAGCGCGCCGCGCGATGTCGTGCTCACGTCGAAGGTCTGGAAGGACCTCACCCGCGTCAACAAGTGGGTCAACGACACCATCAAGCCGGTCACCGACCTGGATCAATGGGGCGTGGTCGAGAAGTGGTCCTATCCCGACACCGGCAAGGGCGACTGCGAAGACTACGTGCTGCTCAAGCGCCGCATGCTGATGCAGGCCGGCTGGCCGCGCGAGGCGCTGCTGATCACCGTGGTGCGCGACAAGAAGGGCGACGGCCACGCCGTGCTCACGGTCAAGACCGACAAGGGCGACTTCATTCTCGACAACCAGGCGGAGAACGTCCTGCTCTGGTCGGAAACCGGCTACCGCTTCGTCAAACGCCAGTCGCAGAGCGATCCAGAATGTCTGGGTCGCGCTCGGCGATCCGCGGCCGGCCACCGCCACTGCGACTGCACGCTGATCTGACTCCATCTGAGCAACCACGTCTGAGCTGAACTGAGACTTAGGAGAAACGCGACCCCGGTCACGTCCCCACCCCTCCCCGTCCCCAGACCGGGTTCGCGCGCGGCCGGCAGCCCCCAACTGCCGGCCGCACCTTTTTTGGATCGTCGACTAGCGCTTCCGCTTGGCTTTCTTTTTCTCCGCGCCGTGCGCGTAGGCCATCTCAAGCGCGCTCCGCAATTCAGCAATGCTCAGCTTCGACAGCGTCGCCGTCGTCCAGCCCTGCTTGCCCCACGCATTTGGAATGGCGGCGAACGCCTCCGGCGCCATCATGCATTTGAATTCCTGCTCGTCGGGCGTGAACTTGAAATTGGCTGACTTGCCGTCGGCGGCAAGCGTCACGTAGATGCGCACAGCCTTGAAGGCGGCGCGGTCGAAGTGCGGCGCCTCGGTGGTGCCTTCGAGCAAGAGCGCGAGCCGGCGCAGATCCTTGCCCGTCGCCATGACGGCGTCACCCGATCCGCTTCAAGTTCTTCGCGTAATCCTGCCAGCGCCGCACGTAGACGTCGGCGCCGCCGGCGATCATCGCCTTGGCCTTGTCGTCGAGCGTGCGGATCGACGCGCGCCGGCGAGCCGACGATCAGCGAATTGTCGGGAAAGCTCTTGCCCTCGGTGATCAGCGCGCCGGCGCCGACCAGGCAATTGTTCCCGATCTTCGAGCCGTTGAGCATGATCGCGCCCATGCCGACCAGGCTGTTGTCGCCGATCGTGCAGCCGTGCAGCATCACCTTGTGGCCGATCACGCAGTTCGAGCCGATCACCATCGGAAAGCCGGGATCGGTGTGCAGCGTGGCGTTGTCCTGGATCTGCGAGCGCTCGCCGAGCTCGATCCACTCGTTGTCGCCGCGCAGCACCGCGCCGAACCACACGCTGGAATAGCTCTTGAGCCGCACGCGGCCGATCAGCACCGCGGTCTCGGCGACCCAATACTTGCCGTCGGCCGGGAACTCCGGCGCCTGACCGTCGAGTTCGTAGATTGGCATGCAGAACTCTAGCGCATGTCCCGGCGAAGTGGGAACCGGTCTTGCCGAAAAGGACATGCGCCAACGCTTACGGAATGATGCGGCTGGCCTCGAGAGCCATCACCACCACTGTACCCGACATCAGGCTCCAGAGTCCGGCGAGCACGGTCGCCAGCATGGCGAAGCCGAAGCTGCGGCCCTCGATCCGCGCGCCGCGGATGGTGTTGCGCATGATGATGAAGGGCGCCGAAAAGATCAGGAACGGCACCGCCGCGAAGGTCACGGCTTGCGGCCCGCGGTTCACCAGGCGGAAGCTCGGCGGCTGATCGGTGAAATACTGGTAGCCGGTGGCAAGCAGGCCCGCGAAGGCGAAGCCGATCGCCAGCGCCATGAACGAGTTGCCGGAACCCGACGACAGGATTCCGGTCAAAAACGACTCCGGCGACATCAACACGACGAGCCCCCGCCACACGCGATTTTCAGCAAGTTCCCAGAACCGGGGCCCGCCCGCCAGCGCATCGTTAAGGAAAGGTTAACGGAGACCGGGTTCCATACGCGCTCGATTCGAGGAATGGGCCCCAAATCATGACCGATTATGCCCTGCACGCCGGAAGGCATGGCCGTTCCGGCGCTTTCGCCCGGTGGGCGCTGGTGTGGTTGTCGATCCTGGCCGCAGTCGGCCTCGCCGGCGCGCCGATCGCCTACATGCTGTGGCCGCAGGCGACGCCGGTGTCGCCGGACGCGCCCTCCCTGCCGATCACGATCGCCGGGGTCAACTTCAACGTCCCGCCCGCCGCGATCCGCTTCAAAATGCAGCGCCGCGCCGGCCCGCAGTCCCGCGTCGATCTGGCCTTCCTGTGGCCGTCGCTCGAGCCGCCGCTCCCGGCGACCGCAGTGACGCCGGCCGACGCGCCCAAGGTGACCGAGCGGATTTTCGTCACCATCGCCGGCAGCGACGGCACGCTGCCGCCCGGCGACCGGCTCAAGTCGATCTATCCGCGCTACATCGCGACTGGCTCAGCCGTCGACATGGACGGCTTGCAGGTGCGCGCGTTCAAGAGCGGCACGCCCTATCAGGGCGAGGATCTGATCTACGATCCGGTCGCGCCCGAGCGCCTGCTGATGCGCTGCACGCAAACCTTCGCCGGAACGCCGGGCACCTGCCTGCACGAGCGCCGGCTCGGCGCCGCCGACGTGACGGTGCGCTTCCCGCGCGACTGGCTCGCCGATTGGCGCGCCACCGCGGCGGGCATCGATCGTTTGATCGCGAAACTCAGGCCGGGCGGCGGCGAACGCTAGCGCGTGATCACGCGTCAGCGCTAGCGCGTGCGCGCGCTAGACCGGGCCCGGGCCGCCGTCGAGATCGACGTCGAGGATCGGCAGCTCGAAGATGTAGGACTTGCGGCCCTTCTCGGTCTCGACGAACAGCACGCCGAGAAATTCCTCGCCGAGGTAGGCTTCGAGCGAATCCGTCTTCTTCGGCCGCGTCACCACGCGGATGTTGTCGTTGTCGAACTTGGCGCGCAGATAGGCGCTGAGCGCCGGGACCGGCTGCAGGCTCGGATCGTTGCTGACCTGGATGACCATCCGGAAATTGTAGGAGAGATCGCCATCCTCATCGTCGAGCGTCAGCTCGCCGAGATCGTCCTCGCCGATGAACACCTCGGCGGTCTTGCTGCCCTTCGGCACCACGCGGATGGTCGGATTGCCGAACAGCTTGCGCAGATACGCGTCGAGCTTCTTGACTTCCTGGACGTTCACGCAGCCCCCTTCAAATCATCAACTGTGCGGGAACATGTGGTCCATGGTCCGCGACGGCTCCTCGCACGGCGCATCGCCGACGATCTTGGCCGGCACGCCGGCCACCGTAACATTGTGCGGCACCGGATTGATCACCACCGAGCCCGCCGCAACCCGCGCGCAGCGCCCGACCTCGATGTTGCCGATGATCTTGGCGCCGGCGCCGATCAGCACGCCGTCGGCGATCTTGGGATGGCGGTCGCCGTGGTCCTTGCCGGTGCCGCCGAGCGTCACGTCGTGCAGGATCGAAACGTCATTGCCGATCACGGCGGTTTCGCCGACCACCAGGCCGGTGGCGTGATCGAGGAAGATGCCGCGGCCGATCTTGGCCGCCGGATGGATGTCGCACTGGAACACCGCCGACGCGCGGCTCTGCAGGTAGTAGGCGAAGTCCTTGCGGCCCTTGTTCCAGAGCCAGTGCGCCAGCCGGTGCGTCTGCACGGCATGGAAGCCCTTGTAGTAGAGCACCGGCTCGATGAACCGGTCGGTCGCCGGATCGCGGTCGTAGGTCGCGACGATGTCGACCCGGAACGCATCGCCGATCGACGGCTGGTCCTCCAGCGCGTCGGCATAGGCCTGCCGGATCAGCTCGGCGGAGACGTCCTGATGGTCGAGCCGCTCGGCGATGCGGTTGACCACCGCGGTCTCCAGCGTGTCGTGGTGCAGGATCGACGAGAAGATGAAGGTGCCGACCTCGGGCTCGCGCCGGACGATGTCCTCGGCCTCCTCGCGGATGCGCCCCCAAACCGGGTCGAGCTTGTCGATCGCCTTGATGGGCTTGCTGGTCTGCTGGGCCATGGATCTGTCTCCGCGACACGTCCCTGACGATGGGCCGTCCTTCTAGCACAGGTGGGGGCTGGGCCAAGATACCGCAATGCGGAAAACTTGATCTTGCCGCCAGTTCAATCGGTTACGGGCGAAATCACAGACCCGACAAGAACGATTTGATGGCGTCTGCAAACTGGTCGTTGCGGTCGCCTGCCACCATGTGGCGAGCGCCGCCGACATCCACGTATGACGCGTGCGGCACCAGTTCGAGGAAGTCCTTGGCGTGCTTCTCCTGCACCAGTTCCGAGGACGCGCCGCGCACCAGCAGCGCCGGCGCCTTGATGCGCCTGGCGGCGGCAACCAGCATCTCTTCGACCTCGCTGCCGCCCGGCCCGACCCGGCTGCGGCCGTCGAGGAAGCGCGGGTCCCAGTGCCAGCGCCAGCGGCCGTCCGGATGCAGCCGCAGGTTCTTCTTCAGCCCCTCGTTGGAGCGCGGCTTCGGGCGGTGCGGCAGATAGGCGGCGACCGCTTCGGCGGCTTCGGCGACCGACGCGAAGCCCTTCCCTCGAATGCGAGCGCATGAAGCCCTGCACCTTGGCGACGCCGTCAAGATCGACCCGCGGCGTGATGTCGACCAGCACCAGCGCGTCGAACACATGGCCGTAGGTCCCCTGCGCCAGCATCGAGGCAATGCCGCCGAGTGAAGCGCCGACCACCACCGGGCGCGTTCCGGTCTGCTCGGTCAGCGTATCGGCGAGCGCCTTGGCGTCGGCGGCGAAGTCGGGGAACGAATACGCGCCGTCCTTGACCCATTCGCTGTCGCCGTGGCCGCGCTGATCGACCGCGTAGGCGACGCGGCCGAGCTTGGCGATCACCTCGTTGGTCTTGCGCCAGGCGTGGCGGGTCTGCCCGCCGCCGTGCAGCAGCAAGACCGGCGGCCCGTCCTTGCCGGTCACATCGCCCACAAGCTTGTTGCCAGAGGCGCCGGTGAACGTCACCGGCCTCGAATGCGCCGGCTTGGTCGGCGAGTCTGGTCGGCGAAGTCATGGCCGCTCCTGCGAGGAATTTCAGCACGGCTTCTTTGTAGACCTTGTCGCCGACCGCGAGCATGTGGTCGCGGTTCGGAATGCTCACGGCCTGCGCGCCCGGAATGATCGCCGCGAGTTCATCCGGCGAACCGGCGATCACATCCTTGCTGCCGATCGCGATCAGCACCGGCGGCTCGAGGCCGGCGGCCTCCTCGCGCGACATCTCCTGGCGCGAGCCGCGGATGCAGGCGGCGAGCGCGCGGCGGTCCGAATGGGTCTGGTCGGCGAAGGCGCGAAACGTTCGCCCCTGCGGGTCGGTCACGTCAGCGAGCGTCGGCGCCTCCAGCGCTTCCGCGATGCTCTCCGGCAAGCCGACGCCATCGATCAGGTGCATGCCGAGCCCGCCGAGAATGGCGGAGCGCACGCGCTCGGGATGGCGCTGCGCCAGGAACGCCGTGATCCGCGCGCCCATCGAATAGCCCATCACGTCGGCGCGCTCGATATCGAGATGATCGAGCAACGCCCGCGCGTCCTCCGCCATCCGCTCGGTGTGATAGTCGGCCGGATCGTAGAGCTTGGTCGATTGCCCATGGCCGCGATTGTCGAACGCGATCACGCGGCGGCCCGCGCCCGTCAGCGCCGAGACCCAGCCGGGATTGACCCAGTTCACTTCTTTCGACGAAGCGAAGCCGTGGATCAGCAGGATCGGTTCGGCAGTTTGGGATTGGCCCTCGTCGAGATACGCCAGTTCGACGGAGCCGTTGGAGAAATGCGGCATGGATGTCTGGATGCGGCCCGGTGGGGCATCTTGTCAATGTCCCGGCTCTACCGACGCGCGCCATGCCGAGCTCGACTGTCGAATGTTCGATGTCGAATTCCGAAGCAAGCCGCTGCTTCACCGCGATCAGGACGGCGGCGGCATCTGCACCGGGCGCAACGCGGATATGCATGGTCGCCATCGGGCGCTCGCTGGTCAGCGACCAGACATGGATGTGCGACGCCTCACGCACGCCCTCGATGCGCTCGATGTCCTGCTTGATGGCTTCGATCTCGATGCCGGCCGGCGCACCCTCCAGGAGAATGTGCGCGGAGCGTCGCACGATCTGCCAGCCGCTTCGCACGATCAGCAGCGCCACGAACACCGACAGGATCGGATCGATCGGCATCCAGCCCGTGAACCAGATCACCGCCGCTGCCGCGATCGCGGCGAGTGAGCCCAGCAAGTCGCCGAGCACGTGGACGAGCGCGCCGCCGACGTTGACATTGTCGCTGCCGCCCTGCCGCAGGATGGCGTATGCGGCGAGATTCACGGCAAGGCCGAGCACCGCGACCGCCATCATCGGGCCGCTCAGCACCTCGACCGGCGCCGCGATACGCTGCACCGCTTCGAAGGCGATCCACACCGTCAGCGCCAGCAGCGTGATGCCGTTGACGAACGCCGCCAGCACTTCGAGCCGGCGGTAGCCGTAGGTCCGCTTGCTGTCCGCCGGGCGCTTGCCGAAACGGATGCCGGCGTAGGCCAGCAGCAGCGACGCGAAGTCGGTCGCCATGTGGCCGGCGTCCGCGATCAAGGCGAGCGAGCCGGACAGCAACCCGCCCAGCACCTCGACCACCATGAACGAGCCGGTGAGCGCCATCGCGAGCAGGATTTTCCGCTCGGCGTCCGCCCCCGCAGGGCGATGCGCATGACCGTGGCCGTCAGCGTGATCGTGGTGGGAGTGGCTGCCAGCCATCGCGATCCGTCCATCCGAAGCGCAAGGCATAGCAGATCGGCACGGCGGACACGAAGAAGCGATCAAGCCGACGGCTGCATCATCGCCAGTTCGCGCTTGCGCACCTTGCCGCGGTCGATGGCGCGCTGGGTCATCCGCTCGACGCCGCTCTTCGCCGACGAGACGAAGCCGAACAGGGTGAGGATCGCGCCGAGAATCCAGGCCGCGAGATTGAACGTCGCGAGCGACAGCAGGATCGCGCCGCGGCCCAGCGTCTTGAGGATCGCCCGCGTCTTGCTGCCCTTCTTCTCCGCGAGCTTGGCGATCCGCGCCATGTCGCGCGGCCCTTCGGCGAGCTTGAGCCCGTCGAGCGCGGCCTGCGTGCCGGCCTTGGTCTGCACGCGGCCGACGTCGCTTGCGAGCTTCATCAGGCCGTCGGCCTTCTCCGCCTTCACCACCGTGCGGGCTTCGCGCAGCGCCGTCGTCGGGACTGGCGATCGCGGCGCCGGCGCGCTTGAGCGCCGACCAGTCGACCACCTCGCGCAGCGAACGGCCGATCCAGTCCGACATGCGCGCGCTCAGCCGCCCGGTGCGGCGCGCCGCCTTCACCGCGGACAGGCCGATGCGTGCCGGCCTGCCGCGCCGACCGAGGCATAGGTGCCGGCGGTGATGGCGAGTCCGACCGCGGAAAGGCCGAGCACCAATTCGTCGGCCGGCTGGCCGCTGACGTAGCGGGTGCCCTCGCGCACCATGTCGCGGATGTCGCCAAACACGAACAGGTCGCCGAGCGCGGTGCCGGCCAGCCCGACCATGTTCTCCGGCTCGCCCGTGACCAGCCCGCGCGCAAAGCTTTCGATGTGGGCGGCGGCGGAGTTGGCGGCGTCGACCGCCGCCGTCACCTTGTCGGCCAGCGGCTTCGGCACCGCGACGTTGCGCTCGCGCGCCAGCTCCAGGAAGCTGTTGGCGAGATCGGCGTCGTTCGCCGCCAGCGCCGCTTCGATCTCGCGGACGGCGAATGCCTGGTCGAACTTGTTGGCGAGCGCCCGGTCGGCCAGCATCGCCGGATCGTCCTCGCTCTTGAGCAGGACGTCGGCTTCCATCGCGATCGGCACCGCGACCAGCGCCGCAATCGCGAACAGCCCGGCAACGATAAACGCGATAGCAACGCGCAAGGGGTTCATGCGGCGGCCCGCCTTCGGTCGGACACGCCGTTCATGAACGATTCGTGGATCGACTTCGAGTTGGTGGATGACCATGATTTCTGCAACGCCGCCGCAATTGGCGGCGTTCCGCTTGCGTTCAATTTGAGGCTTTCCGGCGACGAACCGCTAGGAAAACGCGGGTCGCCCCGTTATGGTGCGCCGCGCTCCACCGAGACTTCGAGCTCCACCATGGCTGACCGGATTGTTCCCCATTTTCACAACGATCGCGGCGTGGCCGTGATCGAGATCGGCGCGAAAGAATTCAAGTGCGTCGGCGCGCTGCCGCCGAACGATCATCCCGCATGTGTACTGCGACATGGGCGACGACAACGAATTCATCTGCCCCTATTGCTCGACGCTCTACCGTTACGATCCCACGCTCGATCCGCACACCGCGCGGCCGGCGGATTGCGCGCTGCCCGACGCGGCCTGACCGCCGGGCGCGCACCCGTGGCGCCCTCGCGCAACGTCATCATCGCCGGAGCCGGGATCGGCGGGCTGACCGCGGCGCTGGCTTTGGCGCAACGCGGCTTCCGCGCCGTCGTGCTCGACCAGGCGTCCACGCTCGAGGAAGCCGGCGCCGGCATCCAGCTCTCGCCCAATGCGACGCGCGTGCTGATCGGGCTCGGTCTCGAACAGCGGCTGATCGCCAACGCCGTCGTGCCCGAGGCGGTCGAAATCCGCACGTCGCGCGGCCGCATCCTCTCCCGCATCCCGCTCGGCGACCATGCCGAGCAGCGCTATTCCGCGCCCTACTGGGTGACGCACCGCGCCGACCTGCAGGCGCGCTGGTCGAAGCCGTGCGCGCCAACCCCGACATCGCGCTGAAGCTCGGCACGCGCGTCGAAGACTTCGTCGTTCACGGCAACGGCGTCACCGTCGCGTGCCGGCACGGACCCAATCCCGCGGACGAAACCGGCATCGCGCTGATCTGCGCCGACGGCCTGTGGTCGCGGCTGCGGCTGCGGCTTGGCCATCGCGAGAGGCCCGTATTTCGCCGCCGCGTCGCATGGCGGGCGCTGATCCCGGCGCAAAGCGTCGCGCCCGACATCCGCAGCTGAGACCGTGCGGCTCTGGCTCGGCCAGGGCGCGCATCTCGTCCACTATCCGGTGAAGCTCGGCACGCTCATCAACGTCGTCGCCATCGTCAACGACGACCGCTGGCAGAGTCACGAGCCCGGGCTGGAACGAGCCCGGCGCGCGCGAGGAAATCATCGCGCGGTTTTCCAGCAAGCGCTGGGCGCCTGCGGTGCGGGAGCTGATCGCGCAGGCGGACCGCTGGCACAAGTGGGCGCTCTACGACCTGCCGCCGCTGCGGCAATGGGGCGATGGCCCCGTCACCATGTTGGGCGACGCCGCCCACCCGATGCTGCCGTTCCTCGCGCAGGGCGCCGCGATGGCGATCGAGGATGCCGCGGTGCTGGCGGCGTCGATGGCGCGCACACCGGACGACATTCCGCGGCGCGATGCGGCGCTACGAGCGCACGCGGCAGCGGCGCACCCGCCGGGCGCAAAACGGCGCGCGCCGCAACAGCCGCGCCTATCACACGCGCGGCACCGAGGCGGTGCTGCGCAATCTCTATCTGCGGACGATCGGCGGAAAGATGCTGCTTCGCAGCTACGATTGGCTCTATGGTTGGCGGCCTGCGCCGCCGAAGTGAGCGCGATCAACGCTAAGAGCCATCATGTTTCCGACCACCATCGCCGGCAGCCTGCCGAAACCCGCCTGGCTCGCCGAGCCCGACAAGCTGTGGCCGCAGTGGCGGCTCAGCGGCGCCGATCTCGACGCCGGCAAGCTCGACGCCACGCTGATCGCGCTCAAGCTGCAGGAGGACGCCGGCGTCGACGTGGTGTGCGACGGCGAGCAGTCGCGCCAGCATTTCGTGCACGGCTTCCTCGAATTCGTCGAGGGCATCGACTTCGCGCACAAGGTCGAGATGGGCATCCGCAACAATCGCTACAAGGCGATGGTGCCGACCGTCACCGGCGCGCTGAAGCTCAAGGGCCGCGTGCACGGCGCCGAGGCGCGCTTCGCCCGCGCGCACACCGGCGAAGCAGCTCAAGATCACCATGCCGGGGCCGATGACCATCATCGACACCATCGCCGACGCGCACTACGGCGACCGGGTGAAGATGGCGTTCGCCTTCGCCGATCTGCTCAACGCCGAAGCGCGCGCGCTGGAGCAGGACGGCGTCGACGTCATCCAGTTCGACGAGCCGGCCTTCAACGTCTACATGAAAGAGGTTTCGACCTGGGGCATCGAGGCGCTGCACCGCGCGATCGACGGCCTCAAATGCACGACCGCGGTGCACATCTGCTACGGCTACGGCATCAAGGCCAACATCGACTGGAAGGCGACGCTCGGCGGCGAGTGGCGGCAGTACGAGGAGATTTTCCCCGCGCTGGCGGCGAGCCGGATTCGACCAGGTGTCGGTCGAATGCCGCAACGCCAAGGTGCCGATCGAACTGCTGTCGCTGCTCAAGGGCAAGGACGTCGCGATCGGCGTGATCGACGTCGCGACCGACGAGATCGAGACGCCGGACGACGTCGCCGCCACCATCGAGGCGGTGCTCAAGCACGTGCCGAAGGAGCGCGTCGTCGCCTCGACCAATTGCGGCATGGCGCCGATGCGCCGCGACATCGCCGCCGCCAAGCTCGACGCGCTCGGCAAGGGCGCGGCGCTGGCGCGGCAGCGGTTCAGCAATTCAGAACACCGACGGTCGCCGGCCGATCGCTTCGAGCGGCACGCTTCCGGCCGGACTGGACCATCGCGTCGCGCTCGCCAGCCCCTGGCATCGTCGAGCAGCGATCGCTGCGATGACGCCTGGCCATCGCCTCGGTCCTTGGCGCGCGCCATCATCTTGAGCTCTTGCGATGCTGGTCGGTCGCCCGGCCTACGCAATCTGGCTGGCGACTTGCCCGGCGAGCCGACGCTCGCCAGCTGCTGCCAGCAGCGCCGGCCGCGACCGGCGCGCTGCCGCCCACGCTCCGGCCCATGCTGCGGCGCGATCATCCACCGGCTTGGCCTGGCTGATGGCCGTTTGATGGTGTCCGCGGAGCCTGGCATCGCGACTTTCGGCGCAAGATCATTGAAATTGATCGACAATTCGTGCCCGCACGCCGCCGAGGCGGCTCGCCGGCAGGCGGCACGCTGCATCGATAGCGTTGACAGGCGGTTAATCCGCGACTGTTAATCGAAATTCCGGCCTGCCGGGTAGGACCAACTGATGAGCGAGTCGCGTTTCTTCGAGCCGCCGTCGGGGATGACGATCGGCGAGATCGTGGCGCTGACCGGCGCGCAGCCAAGGCCGGCACCGACCTGTCGCACCGCATCACCAATGTCGCGCCGCTCGACATGGCCGGCTCCGGCGACCTCACCTACGTCGAAAGCAGCGCAAGTTTCTCGACCGCCTGAAGTCGACGCGCGCCGGCGCCTGCCTGATGGCCGAGAGCTTCGAGGCCGACGTCGCCGGCAGGCCTCATCGTGCTGCGCAGCCGCGAGCCGCATCGCGACTTCACCGCCGTCGCGCGCAAGATGTACGCGAACGCGCTGCGCCCGGCGTCGCTGTTCGGCATCGCCGGCATTGCGCCGGGCGCCGTCGTGCATCCGTCGGCCAAGATCGACAACGGCGCGACCGTCGATCCGGGCGCGGTGGTCGGGCCCGCGCGCCGAGATCGGCGCCGGCACCGTGATCGGCGCCGGCGCGGTGATCGGGCCCGCGGTCCGCATCGGACGCGATTGCTCGATCGGCGCCAGCAGCACCATCACCCATTCGACCATCGGCGACCGCGTCATCATCCATCCCGGCTGCCGCATCGGCCAGGACGGCTTCGGCTACGTGCCGAGCGAGAAGGGCCACGTCAAAGTCCCGCAGATCGGCGGCGTCGTCATCCAGGACGACGTCGAGATCGGCGCCGGCACCACCATCGACCGCGGCGGCATGCGCGACACCGTGATCGGCGAAGGCACCAAGATCGACAACCTGGTGCAGATCGCGCCACAACGTCGTGATCGGCCGTCACTGCATCATCGTGGCGCAGAGCGGCATCAGCGGCAGCGTCACCATCGAAGACTTCGTGATGCTGGGCGGCCGGGTCGGCATCGCGCCGCACATCACCATCGGCAAGGGCGCGCAGCTCGCGGCGCGCGCCGGCGTGATCACCGACGTTCCGGCCGGACAGGACACCGGCGGCCATCCCGCGATCCCGCAGCGCCGATGGCTGCGCCAGCAGATCGCGCTCGAAAAGCTGGCCGCCGGCGAAAAGCCCGGCGAAGATTCCAAGAAATAGAGCTGGTGCCGACGCCCGGACTCGAACCGGGACGGGGCTTTCGCCCCTACGGATTTTAAGTCCGATGCGTCTACCATTCCGCCACGTCGGCCCGCGGCGGTTCTAGCACATGACGTGCGGCGCGCAGCTTGGCGCTGTGCCGCCCGCTCTAGCGCCTTGCCGGTGTGGCCCCAGGTCTCGTCCCAGTCCTGTCCCGCGGCGTCGACCACGCGGCCGTCGGCCTCGAAGAACTTGTTGGGCACCTGGAAGATCGCGAGCATCAGGCCGCCCTCCGGGCACCAGGCGACGTGCCGGCTGCCCGCCTCGCGCCAGATGAACTCGCCCTGCTTCGCCTCGATGCCCGCGGCCGGGCCTTCCTTGTCGACCAGGCGGCCTTCCAGCACGTAGGTCTGCTCGATGTTGACGTGCTCGTGGTCCGGCAGCACCGCGCCCGGCGCGAAGCGCATCAGCGCGGTCATCAGTCCGGTCGAGCGGTCGAACAGCAGCGTCTTCGCCTCGCAGCCGGGGAAGCGCGTCTTCTGCCATTCCATGTTCTGCGGGCGAACGACGTGGGAATGCGTGTCGGCGGTCTGGTGGCCCTTCGGCGTCACGGCGTCCATGGCGATGCTCCGTTGCGATTGACGGCCTGCGGCAATCATAGCCGCTTCGCGGCCGCCCGTCAGCGGCCTCAGGCGGGCGCCTTGATGTTGGCCCGCTCGATGATGCCGGCGAACTTCTTGCTCTCCGCCTCCACGAACGCCTTGAACTGCGCGGGCGTGGTCGCGCGCGGCACGATGCCCTGCCCGGCCAGCTTCTTCACCATCTCCGGCTCGGTGAACGTCTTGACCGTGATCTCGTTGAGCTGCGTCACGATCGGCGCCGGCGTGCCGCCCGGCGCGAACACGCCGAACCAGTTGAGCAGCTCGTAGCCCTTGAGCCCCGGCGCGCCCTCCTGCAGCGGCGCGACGTCCGGCAGTTGCGGCATGCGATCGAGCGAGGTCACCGCCACCGCGCGGAGCTTGCCGGCCTGGATCAGCGGCAGCGCCGCCGCATAGCTGGTGAAGCTCATGGTGACCGCGCCGGTCGCGACGTCGGTCACCGCGGGCGCCGCGCCGCGATACGGCACGTGCAGCACGTCGGTGCCCGCCATGCTGTTCATCAGTTCGCCCGCAAGCTGCTGCGGATTGCCGACGCCGGACGAGGAGAACGACAGCTTGCCGGCATTGGCCTTGGCGTAGGCGATCAGCTCCTGCGGCGTCTTCACCGGCGTCGTCTCCGCCACCACGACCACGCACGGCACGATGCCGGCGAGCGCGACCGGCGCAAGCTCGCGCATCGGGTCGTAGGTCATCTTCTCCTTGTAGAGATGATGGCTGATCGCGATCTCGCCGGAGGTCGCCATCAGCATCATGTGGCCGTCGGGCGGCGCCTTGGCGATCGCCTGCGCCGCGATCATGCCGGCGGCGCCGGTGCGGTTCTCCACCACGACCGCCTGACCGAGCGCCTTCAGCGGCTCGGCCAGATAGCGCGCCAGGAGATCGATGCCGCCGCCGGCCGGAAAGCCGGCCAGGATGCGGATCGTCTGCGAAGGATAGGCCTGCGCCATCGCGGTGCGCGCGATGGCCGGCAAGCATGGCAAGGCTCGCGCCGGCGACGAACTCGCGTCGTGTCAGCATGCTGCTCAGGCTCCGCCTTCGCGGATCGGCGGCACGAACGCCAACCCGGTGTCCCAGGGAAAATAGATCCAGGTGTCCTGCGACACCTCGGTGATGAACGTGTCGACCAGCGGGCGGCCCATCGGCTTGGCGTAGACCGTCGCGAAATGCGCGCCGGGCAGCAGCTCGCGCACCACCTTGGCGGTCTTTCCGGTGTCGACCAGGTCGTCGACGATCAGCACGCCCTTGCCGCCGAGCTTCACGATCGCTGGCCGCCACGGTCTTGATCAGCCGCAGCTCGCCCTGCGTCTTGTAGTCGTGATAGCTCTCGACGCACACCGTCTCGATCAGCCGCACGTTGAGCTCGCGCGCGACGATCGCGGCCGGCACCAGGCCGCCGCGGGTGATGGCGACGATCGCGGTGAACGGACCGGCCGCGGCAAGCCGCCACGCCAGCGCCTTGGCGTCGCGGTGGAACTGATCCCAGGACACCGGAAAGGCCTTCTGGGCCTGCGGCTGTGCTTGCGCCTGCGGCTCCGCCATGAATTCGTTTCCCCCGAGTGCTGCGTCTTGTGACGTTAGCGAATATCCAGCACGAAATCGAACCGCGCGGCCTGGCCGTCCCCGCCGCGCGCCATCTTCATCAACAGTTCGCGGCGGAACATGCTGTCGCGCCGGTTGCCCGGCTCGTCCGGAAAATAGAGCTGCGTGGTCAGGACGCGGCCGCCCGCCGGCTGCACCTTGACGTGATAGTGCCGGGTGCGGCCGGTGTAGACCGCAGGCCTGATGGTGC
Organism: uncultured Alphaproteobacteria bacterium; assembly: GCA_963838595.1. GTDB lineage: Bacteria > Pseudomonadota > Alphaproteobacteria > Rhizobiales > Xanthobacteraceae > Z2-YC6860. The sequence continues at coordinate 26,396 of CAWIRP010000014.1, read as the reverse complement.
GGAAACGATAGCGTCCGTTCGCATCGGTGAACTGGTGGCCGCGAAAGCGGAAGCCGCGTGTTGTCGTAGTCGCCCTTGTCGTCGGCGTGCCAGAGATCGACCAGCGCGCCGGCGACCGGCCGGCAGCGTGCGCGTCAGCACGAGGCCGGTCAAGTTCGACCGCATCGCCGCGCGCTCCGGCTTCGCGCAGATCGGCGCGCTGCGGCGAACGCGGCTTGAAGAACGGTCCTTCGGTCTGCCGCACGGTCGGCTCGTCGCCGTCGTGACAGGCCGGCGTCGGCGCCAGCTCCTGCGCGTGCGCGTCGAAGCTCAGTCCCGCGGCCGCCAGCGTGCCGGTCGCGAGCAAAAATCGGCGCCGGGTCTGGTCCTGCCTCATGACGCCTCACGCGGTGCGCCGCAGGCCGGCGCGCACGCTGGCCAGCATGTCCTCGACCGCGGCCTTGGCGGCGGCGAGCTTTTCCGGATCGCGCGAGCGCACCACGATGTTGCTGTTGGGGCCGCGGTCGTCCTGGAACGGATAGCTGCCGATCGTCACCTCCGGATGCGCCTTGGCGACCGCCGCGAGCGGCGTGCCGATGTCGCCTTCGCGCAGATCGGCGCGCACCGTCTCCGACAGCATCTTGACGCCGGTCTTGAGCGTCGGCGCCACCTCGTCGAGCATCGCCTGCATGATCGACGGCACGCCGGCCATGACATGGACGTTGCCGATCCGAAAGCCCGGCGCGCTCGACACCTTGTTGACGATCAGGTCGGCGCCGGCCGGGATGCGCGCCATGCGCAGCCGCGCCTCGTTGAGGTCCGCCTCCTTGATGCGGGTGAGCAGCATGGCGCGGGCGCGCGGATCGACGTCGATGGTCACGCCGAACGCCTTGGCGACGCAGTCGGCGGTGATGTCGTCGTGGGTCGGGCCGATGCCGCCGGTGGTGAACACGTAGGTGTAGCGGTGGCGCAGCGCGTCGAGCGCGGCGACGACCTCCGGCTCCTCGTCCGGACACCACCCGCACCTCTTTCACGTCGATGCCGATGTTGGTCAGGTACTCGGCGATATAGCCGATGTTCTTGTCCTTGGTGCGGCCGGACAGGATTTCGTCGCCGATGACCAGAATGGCGGCGGTGACGGTGTCCGGCTTCGCCGCGTCGGTCATTGTCGCTCTCCCAAGGGTGGATTGCGATTGCTAGCGCGGAATGATGCCCCCGCTCAAGCGGCGCCGCCGACTTGTCACAAATGCAGGTGGCAGCTTGATAATCCGGCGTTGCCGCAATGCACCCGGCATCGCTATAAAGGCGGCCGGGCGGAGGGATGTCCATGACCTATTGCTGCGGCATCCTGGTGCGCGAAGGCCTCGTCATGATCGCGGACACCCGCACCAACGCCGGGCTCGACAACATCTCGACGTTCCGCAAGCTCCACACCTTCATCGAGCCGGGCGAGCGGGTGATGGCGATCGCCTCCTCCGGCAACCTGTCGATCAGCCAGTCGGTGGTCAGCATGCTCACCGAAGGGCATGGAAAACCCGGCGACCGGCGAGGTCGAGACCCTGAAGAACGCGCCGACCATGTTCCAGGCCGCCTCGCGGATCGGCAACGCGGTGCGGCGCGTCCATGACATCGAGGCGGCGGCGCTCGAAGCCAACGACGTCAAGTTCGACGTGTCGTTCCTGTTCGGCGGCCAGATCAAGGGCGACCGGCTGCGGCTCTACATGATCTATTCGGCCGGCAACTTCATCGAATGCACGGTCGACACGCCCTACCTGCAGATCGGCGAGCACAAATACGGCAAGCCGATCCTCGACCGCGCCGCCAAGTACGGCATCGACATCTACGACGCGCTCAAGATCAGCCTGCTCTCGATGGATTCGACGATCCGCTCCAACCTCGGCGTCGGCCTGCCGATCGACTGCGTGGTGGTGCGCCGCGACGCCGTGGACGCCGAGCTGGTCTACCGGATCGAGCCGGGGGAACCCTATTTCCACGACCTGAGCGAACGCTGGTCGGCCGCGTTGCGAGCCGCGCACATGGGCATTCCGCGGCCGCCCTACGTCACGCCGCGTTAACGTTTCATTAACCGTTTACCTTTGATTAACGCCGTGGCGCGAAATGCATCCGCCGCGCACGCAACGCGTGCACCGCCTGCCGTTTTATCAGCCGACATCAAGTCAATAGCAAGCATTGCCGCCTACCGTCGCGTGTCGGACGAGTTGGAGCAAAGCGTGTCGGTTGTGACGCCCCGAGGGCAAGCGGAGCCGCGGGACCAGAAGCCCGCGGTCTGGGATCGCGCGCGTCTTGGCGTGGTCGTGCCGCTGTGCGTCGTCGTTGTGGTCGCGATCGTCTGCATCATCGTCGCCGCGCTCACCTCCGCCAATCGCGCCGACGAAGTCGCGCTCGAGAACGAAAAGAACCTGCTCACCCGCGCCATCGCCAATCACGGCGAGTGGTCGCTTCGGCGGCTGCGCAACATCATCGCGACGGACGATTCCATTCGCGGTCTCGACCTCGAAGGCCCGCCGCCGCTCACGAGCCCGCCGTTGTCGCGCTGGCTCGAGCCGATGCGCGACCACGACCTGATCTGGGTGGTCGGCTCGTCGGATCAGCTCGTCTACGGCCAGATCGGCCGGCAACACCGCGACGCGGACATCCCGGCTAACTCCTTCGTCTTTCTCAAGCCGATCATCGACCATCTGCGCGGCCGCACCGCAATCCCCGACCGCATGGTTCGCCTGATCGGCCGCCGGCCGGACGTGGACGTCGCCGCGATTACCGACACGGTGATGCTGCAGATGTTTCTGGGCCGGCTCTCGGTGGTGAGCGCGGTCCCGATCGCCGCCGCCAACGGCACTCCGCCAGGCACGCCGACGCCGATCGTGATCACGGTCCGCTTCCTCGAGGACGCGCTGCTGAACACCGTCGGCGACCAGGTCGGATTGGCGAACCTTCGCATGGTCAGCGCGCGCACGGCGCCGCAAGGCGACCACGTGTTCGACATCGTCGACTCCCGAAGCGATCCGGTCGTGCGCTTCGCCTGGACGCCGAAACGGCCCGGCGCCGAAATCCTCGCCAGCGTGGTCCCGTTCCTCGGCATCGCGCTTGCCGGCTTCGTGCTGCTCGCCGGCCTGGTGCTGCGCTTCATGCGCCGCACCGCCGAGACCATCATGGCCGGCGAGAAGCGCCTGCGCTATCTCGCGCTGCACGATCCGCTGTGCGGACTGCCCAACCGCAACTACTTCAGCGACCGGCTCGAAGCGATCATCGCCGAGGTCAAGCAAGGCGGCGCAGCCTCCGCCGTGCTCTACATCGACCTCGACCACTTCAAGGACGTCAACGACACGCTCGGCCATCCGGTCGGCGACGAGCTGATCCGCAACGTGACGCGGCGGCTGTCCAACGCCATGCGGACCGAGGATATCGTGGCGCGGCTCGGCGGCGACGAGTTTGCGGTGCTCACCTCGATCTCCGCCGACCACGCCGTGCTGCTGGGCATCGCCGAGCGCATCATCGGCACGCTGAGCGCGCCGTTCGCGATCGACGGCCACACCATCGTGATCGGCGCCTCGATCGGCATCGCCACCATCGACGGCTCCGCCGGCGGCGCGGCGGACGTCATGCGCTACGCCGACATGGCGCTCTATCGCGCCAAGAACGAGGGCCGCAACCGCGCCTGCATCTACGACGCGGCGATGGACGCCGACCTGTCCAAGCGCAAGCTGATCGAGCAGGAGCTGCGCGAGGCGATCGAGAAGGGCGAACTCGAGGTCCTGTACCAGCCGATCGTCAACGCCAGCGGCGAAAAGGTGGTCGGCGTCGAGGCGCTGGCGCGCTGGCCGCATCCGACGCGCGGCGTCATCTCGCCGGCCGAGTTCATTCCGATCGCCGAGCACTCCGGCCTGATCATCGAGCTCGGCAACTACGTGCTGCGCCGCGCCTGCATCGACGGCAAGTCATGGCCGGGCCTCACCGTCGCGGTCAACGTCTCGCCGCTGCAGTTCCGCCAGATCGATTTCGTCTCCGTGGTCGAGCGCATCCTCGGCGAGACCGGCTTCGAGCCGACCCGGCTCGAGCTCGAACTGACCGAGAGCACGCTGATCGGCAACGTCGAAAGCGCCGAAGCGGCGATGATCCGCCTCAAGTCGCTCGGCGTGCGGCTCGCGCTCGACGACTTCGGCACCGGCTATTCCAGCCTGCAGTATCTGCGCCGCTTCCCGTTCGACAAGCTCAAGATCGACCGCAGCTTCGTGCTCTCGATCGAGAAGGCGGCCGACGCCGCGGCGATCGTGCACGCCGTGGTGAGCCTCGGCCGCGGCCTCGGCATGAAGGTGACCGCGGAGGGCGTGGAGACCGCCGACCAGCACCTGTTCCTGCGCGCCGCCGGCGTGCACTTCATGCAGGGCTACCGGTTCGGCAGGCCGATGACGGCGGCCGACATCGCCGCGCGCCTGGAGGCGCCCGGCGTCTACCGCAGCATCGAAGGCGACGCGGTCGCGGCGCTGGCGAGCTGATCGTACGTCCGCAGTCAGTCGATCTTGATGCCCATCTTGTCGACGATCGGCCGCCACTTGGTCAGTTCGTCTTCGACGTACTTCTTGTATGCGGCCGGGCTGAGCAGCGGTTCGAGCTCGAACGTGCCGGAGATCAGCAGCTCCTGATAAGGCTTTTCGGCGAGCAGCTTCAGATTGGCCGCCGACACCGTGTCGACGATCGTCCTTCGGCACGCCGGTCGGCGCGAACACGCCGATGAAGTTCGGCGCGACGATATCGGTGAAGCCCTGCTCGACCGCGGTCGGCATCTCCGGCGCCGCGGCGAGCCGCTTGTGATGCGTCACCGCCAGCATGCGCAGCTTGCCGGCGCGGTGATGCTCCAGCACGATGTTGGTCATCGCCGGCACCAGCGACGGGAATTTGCCCGGCCAGCAGATCGGTCAGGCCGGGACCGGCGCCGCGGTACGGCACGTGCGGCAGGTCGGTGAGCCCGGCGCGCAGCTTGAACAGTTCGCCGGTGAGATGATTGAGCGAGCCGTGCCCCGCCGAGCCGTAGGACACCTTGCCCGGGTTCGCCTTCACGTAGGCGATGAACTCCTTGAGGTCCTTGGCCGGCACCGAAGGATGCACCGCGATCGCGAACGCCGTGACCGCGACCGGCGAGATCGGCTCCAGATCCTTGAGCGGATCGTAGGTCGGCTTGGTCTTGAGCAGCGCCTCGGTGATGTGCGTGGTCGCGCCGCCGAGCAGCAGCGTGTAGCCGTCCGGCCGCGAGCGCGACGCCTGCGCCGCGCCGACGCCGCCGCCGGCGCCGCCGATGTTCTCGATCACCATCGTGCCGAGATGGCCCTTGATCCGGTCGGCCCACGGCCGGCCGATGGTGTCGAACGCGCCGCCCGGCGGGAACGGCACGATCAGCCGGACCGGCCGGTCCGGATATTTGGACTGCGCGAATGCCGAAAACGGAGCCAGCGCCGGCGCCGACAGCGCGGCCAGGCCGGATGCGAGCAGGTCACGTCGCCTCATCGGATTCCCCCCAAGGATTTTTCCAAACGAATTGGCAACTCGCATCAGTTGAAACCAATTGCCGGTGGACGATCAAGCGTGGGCATCGCGTTTCGCGGCGGTGGGGCATTGCGGCGCACCGTCCAGGCCTTCAGGATGCCGCCGAATTCACATTCGGAGGATGGTATGGCTGAAAAAGTGGCGGTGGTGACGGGGGCCGGGACCGGCATCGGCAAGGCGGTGGCGCTGGCGCTGGCCGGCGACGGCTATGCCGTGGTGCTGGCCGGACGCCGCGCCGACAAGCTCGACGAAACCGCGAAGGAAGCCGGCAACGCCAAGACCCTGTCGGTGCCGACCGACGTCAGCGATCCGGAATCGATCAGGGCGCTGTTCGCGCGCGTCAAGAAGGACTTCGGCCGGCTCGACATCCTGTTCAACAACGCCGGCATCGGCGCGCCCGCCGTGCCGATGGAGGAGCTGCCGCTGGAGACCTGGAAGAAGGTGGTCGACACCAACCTGACCGGCGTCTTCGTCTGCACCCAGGAAGCCATCAAGATCATGAAGGCGCAGGACCCGAAGGGCGGCCGCATCATCAACAACGGCTCGATCTCGGCGCACACGCCGCGGCCGCGCGCCGCCGCCTACACCGCGACCAAGCACGCCATCACCGGCCTGACCAAGCAGACCGCGCTCGACTACCGCAACGACTTCATCCTGTGCAGCCAGATCGACATCGGCAACGCCGCGACGCCGCTGACCGACCGCATGGTGCAGGGCACCGGCGTGCTGCAGCCGGACGGCAAGATGATGATCGAGGCGCGCATGGACGCCGACGCCGTCGGCAAGGCGGTGGTCTACATCGCCAACCTGCCGCTCGACACCAACGTGCTGTTCCTCACCGTGATGGCGAACGGCATGCCGTTCGTGGGGCGCGGCTAGCTAGCTTCACGCTCGCCAGCGCGGCGTGGATTTGCGCCACCACCGCGGCGCCCTCGCCGATCGCGGCGCCGACCCGCTTGGTCGAGCCTGCGCGAACGTCGCCGATCGCAAACACGCCGGCGACGCTCGTCTCCAGTGGCAGCGGCGCGCGGCCGACCGGCTCGTCGGTCGGCGCAAAGTCGCGTCCGGTGATGACGAAGCCCTTCGGATCGACATTCACGCGCTTGGCGAGCCAGTCGCCGTTCGGATCGGCGCCGATGAACAGGAACAGGTGGCGCAGCGGATAGGTCCAGAATTTTCCGGAATCGAGCCCGCGGAACGTCGCCTCGCACAGCGCGCCCGTCTGATCGCCCTCAAGCGCCACGACCTCGACGCCCGTGTAGACTGAAACGTTCGGCAGCGCCGCGATCCGGTCGATCAGATAGCGCGACATGGTCGCTTCGAGCGGCCGGCGCACGCCCATGTGCAGGTGCTTGACCTTGGGAGCGAGGAAAACCACCGCCTGCCCCGCCGAGTTGCCGCCGCCGACCAGCGCCACCTCCTCGCCCTCGCAAAGCTTCGCTTCCACCGCCGACGCCCAGTACGAGACGCCCGCGCCTTCGAAGCCGGTGACGTTGGGAATGTTCGGCTGGCGATAGCGCGCGCCCGATGCCACCACCACCGCGCGGGCATGGATGCTGCGGCCGTCCGTCAGTTCGAGCCGCAGCGGATCGCTCGGCGCGCCGTGCCGAGCCGCCGCAATCGAGGTGCGCGACCTGCAGCGGAATGGCGACCTCGGCGCCGAATTTCTGCGCCTGGCTGAACGCGCGGCCGGCGAGCGCCAGGCCCGAAATGCCGGTCGGAAAGCCGAGATAGTTCTCGATGCGCGCCGATGCCCCGGCCTGGCCGCCGAACGAGCGCTGATCCAGCACGATGACCGAAAGCCCCTCGGAGGCCGCATAGACCGCGGCCGCGAGACCCGCCGGGCCGGCGCCGACCACAGCCACGTCATAGGCCTTGGTCAGATCGAGCTCGGGCGTGATGCCGAGACACATGCCGGCTTCGGCATCGGAAGGCCGCTTCAGCACCGTGCCGTTCGGACAGACCATCACCGGCAGTTCGTTGGGCTGCACGCCGGTGCGCTCTACCAATTCGCAGCGCCTCTTCGTCGGTCGCGACGTCCAGCACGGCGCAGGGATAGCCGTTGCGCGACAGGAAGTTTTGCAGCCGCGTCAGGTCGGGCGTGCCCGGCTGGCCGATCAGCACCGAGCCCGCGCCGCCCTCCTGCAGCAGCGCGACGCGGCGCAGGATGAACGCGCGCATCAGCGTTTCGCCAAGCTCGGCCGAGCCGACGATCAGCGCGCGGATCTGCTCGGCGGTGAACGGCAGCGCCGTGCAACCCTTGCGGACCGGCGCGGCCCGACGCGAGCGTACCGCGGCCCGACAACTCGCTCATCTCGCCGGTGAACTGGCCCGGCCCCATGCTGGCGATCATGCGCCTCGCGGCTGAGCCCGTCACGGCGCGTGATGTCGATCTCGCCCTTGAGGACGAGCCAGGCCGGCGCATAACGCTCGCCCACGTTGAAAATGGTTTCGCCCGCGGCGAATTCGCGAGGCGCACCGTCGGTGAAGCGTTTGGCGGTCTCCATCTGGATGGCGATCGAGAACAGGAAAAATCTGCTCGCGGCGGCTCTCGATCAATGACATTCAAAAATTCCCCGTCATGCGTGCGCCGGTGTCAGCCGCCGCGATCGCTCATTTAGGAAACCGGAGCCGATCTTGCCATCGCTACGGCCGCTCCATCGGTGAGATCGCGGCCGCGACAGTTCCCTTTGCCGTTTCAGTTCAGCGTATCATGGCCGGGGGTTTGGGGATTCGGGCATCATGCAGTCGCTGCAATCCGTTCTCGGCATCGTCGCGATCCTCGCCTTCGCCTGGCTGATCAGCGAGAACCGCCGCGCGGTCGTCTGGAGGCACGTCGCCATCGGGCTCGCCGCCAGCATCGTGCTGGCCGCGCTGTTCCTGAAGCTGCCGCCGCTTCGCGCGCTGTTCGCCTAGGCCAACAGCGCGGTCGTCGCGATCGGCGATGCCTCGCGCGCCGGCACCTCGTTCGTGTTCGGCTATCTCGGCGGCGGCACCCTGCCCTTCGAGCTGAAGGTCCCCGGCGCCGAATTCGTGCTGGCGTTCCAGGCGCTGCCGATCGTGCTGCTGATGAGCGTGCTCACCACGCTGCTGTTCTACTGGCGCGTCCTGCCGCCGATCGTGCGCGGCTTCTCCTGGGCGCTGGAGCGCACCATGGGCGTCGGCGGCGCGGTCGGCCTCTCGACCGCCGCCAACATCTTCGTCGGCCACGTCGAGGCGCCGCTGTTCATCCGGCCCTATCTCGCGCAGCTCTCGCGCGGCGAACTGTTCGTCGTGATGACCGGCGGCATGGCCGGCATCGCCGGCACCGTGCTGGTGCTCTACACGCAATTTCTCTCGTCCAGCATTCCCGACGCCGCCGGCCATTTCATCATCGCGTCGGTGCTGAGCGCGCCGCTCGCCGTGCTGATCGGCCAGATCATGATCCCGCGGCAGCGGCAAGCCGACCGGCAGCCTCGCCGAGCCCGAGCCGGTCGCCGACAGCACCATGGACGCGATCGCCAAGGGCACCGCCGCGGGCCTCGCGCTTCTTCTCAACATGATCGCCATGCTGATCGTGTTCGTCGCGCTGGTGCATCTCGTCAACGCAATGCTCGGCCTGCTGCCGGGCTTCGCCGGTGCGCCGATCACGCTGCAACGCGTGCTCGGATGGATCATGGCGCCGGTCACCTGGCTGATCGGCATTCCGTGGGCGCAGGCGCAGACCGCGGGCTCGCTGATGGGCATCAAGACCATCCTCAACGAGCTGATCGCCTATCTGGAAATGTCGAAGCTGCCCGCCGACGCGCTCGATGAGCGCTCGCGGCTGATCATGCTCTACGCGATGTGCGGCTTCGCCAACTTCGGCAGCCTCGGCATCATGATCGGCGGCTTGAGCGTGATGGCGCCGGAGCGGCGCGACGACGTGCTGGCACTGGGATTGAAGTCGATCGTATCGGGCACGCTGACGACGCTGCTGATGGGCGCGATCGTCGGGTTGCTGCATTGGTGAGTGCACTATCCCCGCCTTCGTTCATTTTCGCCCACTGAAATCATTGGCGAATAAAAAATCTATCCCCGGTCTGGAATCCGCCCCCATATTGATCGCGCTTTGCTCGATCGAGGGCGCTGTCATGAGGCGATCTGATGGTGGAGCAAGGTGCGGCGCCTGCGGTTGGTCCTCGCAAGATCAACTCCGGGAGGCCCGGGTCACCGTCCGTCCCGACTATGCGGGGCTGCCCTTCAGTGGGCTGGTGGGTGACGGAGGAAGGGCGGCGAAAGCCGACTCGATCCCGAGGTGGAAGGCCCACCCATCCGTCGCTGAAAGTTACGGTCCCGAGGAACCAAAAATCGCCGCGGTGGAGCGCCGGCAGGCGGCCGTCCTTCGCTAAGGACGCGTCGCCGCAAGGCGAAATCTGAGAAGGAACGCCTCCCGGCGCTCCGCCTCCCTCATTTGAAAGAGGGAGGAGACGACAAGGAAGGCGGCGCGGCGCCTCAAGTCCGCGGGCGATGACGCACGTCCAACGGAGAAATCAGTGCAGCTTGAATTCGCCGCCGATCGCTTTCAGCTCCGCCGGCTTGATCAGCCGGGAGTGCGCGACCGTCACCGAATGCAGGGCCCCCTCCAGCGAGCGCTGCCAGAATTTCAGGAAGCCTTGCAGCTCCGGAAAGTTCGGGCAGAGGTCGTAGTCCTGCCAGACGTAGGTCTGCAGCAGCCAGGGATGATCGGGACGGCGATACAGGATTTGGGCGGTCGTCAGTCCATACCCACTCAACTGACGCTTAAAGTCGGTCGAGGCCATTGGCGAATCTCCTTCAGCCGGCAAACAAGTCTGTCACCGTTTCCGGTGATGACAAGTTAAACCGTGCAAAAGTTGTTCCAATTCAATGGGTTAGCAGCATCAGGTCAGGACTGCTGCCAGATATGAAATGACTACTAGCACTCTGTCTGCATGAGTGCTAAAAAACTTCCATCGTCCTCTTGATCGAGGACATCACCCGCCCATCTGGTGGTGTGAAGAGCCCGGCGGGGCAACCGGCCGGCGCTCTTTCAGCAAAAAGATCACGTCGTTCCAATCACTTATGGAGGATCCCATGAAATTTCGTCCGCTTCACGACCGCGTCGTCGTCAAGCGCCTCACCGCCGAGGAAAAGTCCGCCGGCGGCATCATCATTCCGGACACCGCTCAGGAGAAGCCCTCGCAGGGCGAGATCATCGCCGTCGGCCCGGGCGGCCGCGACGAGGCCGGCAAGCTCATCCCGATCGACCTCAAGGTCGGCGACACCGTGCTGTTCGGCAAGTGGTCGGGCACCGAGGTCAAGATCGACGGCCAGGATCTCCTGATCATGAAGGAGTCCGACATCATGGGCGTCCTCGATGTCCCCGCGGCCAAGAAGAAGGCCGCCTAACCATTCTCATCTGTCAGCATCTCGAAGATGATCAAACGGAGTTACCAACAATGGCTGCTAAGGACGTCAAATTCGCCGTCGATGCGCGCGACCGGATGCTGCGCGGCGTCGACATTCTCAACAACGCCGTGAAGGTGACGCTCGGCCCGAAGGGCCGCAACGTCGTGCTCGACAAGTCGTTCGGCGCTCCCCGCATCACCAAGGACGGCGTCACCGTCGCCAAGGAGATCGAGCTCGAGGACAAGTTCGAGAACATGGGCGCGCAGATGGTGCGTGAGGTCGCCTCGAAGGCCTCCGACGTGGCCGGCGACGGCACCACCACCGCCACCGTGCTCGCCGCCGCGATCGTTCGCGAAGGCGCCAAGTCGGTTGCCGCCGGCATGAACCCGATGGACCTCAAGCGCGGCATCGACCTCGCGGTCGAAGCCATCGTCGAGCACCTCAAGGCCAACTCGAAGAAGGTCACGTCGAACGACGAGATCGCCCAGGTCGGCACCATCTCGGCCAACGGCGACAAGGAGATCGGCGACTTCCTCGCGCGCGCGATGGAGAAGGTCGGCAACGAAGGCGTCATCACGGTCGAAGAGGCGAAGAGCCTCGAGACCGAGCTCGACGTCGTCGAAGGCATGCAGTTCGACCGCGGCTACATCTCGCCGTACTTCATCACCAACGCCGACAAGATGCGCGTTGAGATGGATGACCCCTACATCCTGATCTACGAAAAGAAGCTCTCCGGCCTGCAGGAGCTGCTGCCGCTGCTCGAAGTCGGTGGTGCAGACCGGCAAGCCGCTGCTGATCGTGGCCGAAGAGGTCGAGGGCGAGGCGCTCGCGACGCTCGTCGTCAACAAGCTGCGCGGCGGCCTCAAGGTCGCGGCGGTCAAGGCGCCGGGCTTCGGCGATCGCCGCAAGGCCATGCTGCAGGACATCGCGGTCCTGACCGGCGGCCAGGCGATCTCGGAAGATCTCGGCATCAAGCTCGAGAACGTCACGATCGCGATGCTCGGCCGCGCCAAGAAGGTGATGATCGACAAGGAAAACACCACGATCGTCAACGGCGCGGGCAAGAAGAAGGACATCGAGGACCGCATCACCCAGATCAAGGCGCAGATCGAGGAAACCACCTCGGACTACGACAAGGAGAAGCTGCAGGAGCGTCTCGCCAAGCTCGCGGGCGGCGTTGCGGTGATCCGCGTCGGCGGCGCCACCGAGATCGAGGTGAAGGAGCGCAAGGATCGCGTTGACGATGCGATGCATGCGACCCGCGCCGCGGTCGAGGAAGGCATCCTGCCGGGCGGCGGCGTCGCGCTGCTGCGCGCCACCGAGGCCCTCAAGAAGATCCGCACCGCCAACGACGACCAGAAGACCGGCGTCGAGATCGTGCGCAAGGCGATCCAATTCCCGGCTCGCCAGATCGCGATCAACGCGGGCGAGGACGGCTCGGTCATCGTCGGCAAGATCCTGGAGAAGGATCAGTACGCCTTCGGCTTCGACGCTCAGTCGGGCGAGTACGGCAACCTGGTTCAGAAGGGCATCATCGACCCGACCAAGGTCGTGCGCACCGCGATCCAGAACGCCGCGTCCGTGGCCGGCCTGCTCATCACCACCGAGGCGATGATTGCAGAGGCGCCGAAGAAGGGCGGAAACGCCATGCCGGCGATGCCGGGCGGCGGCGGGATGGACTTCTAAGTTCGGCAGCCGCACAAGCGAACGAATGCGAAGGCCCGGGGAAACCCGGGCCTTTTCATTTCGGGTGGCATTGCAGGGCCTGAAAATGATAACGACCACGAACGAGAAGGCGCGCGTTCATCCGGCGTCGCCTTAACGTCTTCGTGGCCGTCTTGGCGAAGGCGCCTTACACTTACGCGGCGCCATCGCCACTTGAGTATTTCTATCCCAGGGCAGTGACAGCCTCATGACATCCAGAACCGGCATTTTCGTTGGGATCGGCGGCTGGACCTTCGCGCCGTGGCGCGGGACGTTCTATCCCAAGGGCCTGCCGCACGCGAAGGAACTGTCCTACGCCGCCGAGCGGCTGACCTCGATCGAGGTCAACGGCACGTTCTATCGCACCCAGTCCCCGCCACCTACCGCAAGTGGGCGAGCGAAGTGCCCGACGGTTTCGTGTTCTCGCTGAAGGGCTCGCGCTTCGTCACCAACCGCCGCGTGCTCAAGGAAGCGGGCGAACTCGATCAAGCGGTTTCTGGATTCGGGCGTGACCGAGCTTGGCCCCAAGCTCGGCCCCCTGCTCTGGCAGTTCGCGCCGTTCAAGAAATTCGAGGAGGCGGACTTCGGCGGCTTTCTGGAGCTGCTGCCGGACACATTCAACGGCCATCACCTGCGGCATGTCGTCGAGGTGCGGCACGACAGCTTCCTGACGCCGGAATTCATCGCGCTGCTGCGCAAGTTCTCGATGCCGGTGGTGTTCACCGATCACGTCGAATATCCGTCGATCGCCGACGTCACCGGCGACTTCGTCTACGCCCGGCTGCAGCAGGGCAAGGACACGGTGCCGACCGCCTATCCGCCGAAGGAGATCGACGCCTGGGCCGACCGCCTCACCGACTGGGCCAAGGGCGGCGAGCCGAAGGACCTCAATCGCGTCGGCGCCGCCGGCAAGAAGAGGCAAGCCGCGCGACGTCTATGCCTACGTCATCCACGAAGGCAAGGTGCGCGCGCCGGCCGCGGCGATGGCGCTGATCGAACGGTTGAAGTGATGGCCAAGAAGGCAAAAACGCGCGAGCTTTTCACCATCGGCTACGAGAAGGCGAAGCCCGACGCGGTGCTCGGCGAGCTCAAGCGCGCCAAGGTCAAGCTCTTGGTCGACACCCGGGCGGTCGCCGCCTCGCGCCGGCCGGGCTTTTCCAAGCGCCAGCTCGCCGCCTCCCTCGACGAAGCGGGCATCGCGTATCTGCATCTGCAGAAGCTCGGCACGCCCGCCGAGGGCCGCGAGGCGGCGCGCTCCGGCGACCTCAAGACGCTATGGAAAATCTACGGCAAGCACCTCAAGACCAAGGACGCAATCGCCGAAATGGAGGAGCTTGTCGCGCTGGTCGAAGGCGGCAAGCGTATCTGCCTGCTCTGCTACGAGCGCGACGTCGGCCACTGCCATCGCAGCAAGATCGCCGAGATCGTGACGGAGCGCACCGGCGCGCGCGTCACCGACCTGGTGCCGCCGCTGTTCTGATTATTCGGCCGGCTGCGCGATCCTGGAGTCGCGCTCGACGCCGTTGACCAGCAGCGCGACCATGGCCGTCCCGATGACGAAACCGAGCGCCACGACCGCGATCACGCCCAGCACCAGATCGAAGCCGCCGCGGCCATGCAGGAAAGCGATCATCGAAGCCGCCGCGCCGGAGATCAGGTAGGTGATGAAGTAGCGCACCGCGTAGATCCGGCCGCGCCAGGCGTCCGCGGTATAGCGCGCGATGACGAAATCATTCACGGTCACCTGGGCGTAGATGAACGCCATCGCGAAAGCCAGTGCCGCCAGCAACATGTAGCCGGTTGCGTACACCGCCCAGACCACGCCGACGAACTGCAGAAACCCAACCACCGCAAAGACAAGATGCGGCGGATATTTTTCGAGCACACGCCCCACCGTAAATTGCGCGACAGCGCCGGCCAGAAAAACCACAGTCGCCATGCCGCCAACGGCCACCAGCGAGACGCCGCTGATCCGCTCGTCGATCACCTTCGGCAGCGCAATCGTCACCGTGTTGAAAACGAGGCCAGCGGTGACACCGATCAGGACGAACAGCCCAAACACCGAGACCATCAGCCACATCGCAAGCCGGACCTCCGGCATGGAGCTGCGGCTGGCGGCCTTATGCCGGTCATCCGGCACCATCATCAGATAGGCGATGCCGGTCGCGATGCAGATCGCCGCCGGGATCAGAAACGCGCCGCGCCAGCCGACCCATGCGGTCAGCATCGCGGTGATGCCAGCGGCAAACGCGACGCCGAGATTTCCGCACACGCCGTTGAACGCAAGCGTGCGGCCACGATTGACAGCCTCAGACACCACGATCGTGGTGCCGACCGGATGGTAGATCGCGGCGAACATGCCGAGCGCGAACAATGCGACCGCGAGCACGATCAAATTGGGCGCCAGCGCCGCGCCGATCAGGCTCACGCCGCAACCGATGTAGAACACGATCATCATGTTGCGGCGGCTCCAGCGGTCCGCCAGCCAGCCGGCCGGCAGCGAGAACAGGCCGAAGGCGAAGAACGAGGCCGTGCCGAGCGCGATGAGTTCCGCGTAGGTCTTGCCGTAGACCGCCATCAGCCCGATCACCACAGTCGGGAAGATCAGCATCACGTAGTGGTCGACGGCGTGCGCGAAGTTGTTGAAGCCGATCGAGAGGCGCCGGCGCTTGTCCTCATCGGCAGTCAGCGCGCTGGAATACGACATCGGATCCCTTGGAATCGCAGCCCAGAACTGCGGGCTGCCCTGATATACGCCATTGTTGCCGATGAACCTATTCGGATTCCGACGGCCTGCCCGCCCAGCCTAGCGGTCCTCGAAAATCCAGACTCCACATGGATTTTAACGTGTCGTCTCTTTACTCTACAACCTAGCGCGGGTTTATCGTTGAGGCAGAGGATGGCGCCGTTACGGCGTCGGGGGCCTCGATGCGTCGAGTTCGGAGTATCGCCGCGGCAGCCGCCGCGGCGCTCTGCTTGTTCGTTGCGTCTGCGTGGGCCGGGGGCGAGCCATCCCGCCGCGACGAGCCCCGTTTTCTCCTGTTCTCCACCACGGACCTTTGGCGGCACGGCGGCTTCGTGCATGCAGGAGCGGTCTGGTCGCCTGGCGGCGTGGACAAGGAAGGGCTTTGCGCTCAAGGTGATGTTCGGCGGCGGCAATTATCGTTACATCTCCGGCGCACTGAACAACACCGAGGTGAGTGGCCGGCTGCTCGCCGCCACCATCCTGCCCGGCTACCGGTTCGTGCGCGGCAAGTTGATCGCCACGATCTACGGCGGGCTGGATTTTCAAGACCACCGGCTCACGCCCGACGATCCGTCGGCTGGCTTACGCGGCGGCTATGTCGGGCTTTCGCATCAACGCTGAGCTTTGGTACGAGCCGACGCCGTCCACCATGGTGGCGGCGCGACGGCATGATCTCCACCATCGACACCACCTACAACGCGCGACTTTGCGTTCGGCTGGAAGATACTCGACCGCTACTATCTCGGCCCGGAGGTGCAGGGCTTCGCGGCCGGCGACAACTACCGGCAATTCCGCGTCGGCGCGCACGTCACCGGCCTCAAGTACAAATGGTTCGAGTGGTCAGGGTCGCTAGGCTGGGCCACCGACAGCGACGACCGCGACGGCTCTCTACGGCAAGCTCGGCGTCATCACCCGTCATTAGAGCGTACGGCGGCGTCAGCCCTTCTCGCCGCCGCAGATCCAGGCCCGGATCACGCAATCCTTGCCGTGCTTGTAGCAGAACTTCAGCGCGGTGTTCTGTGCCTCACCAAGCCGCGGCGCGTTGGCAAAGCCGTTCGGTCCGCAGGGCTTCCGTCCATCGATGGCGTAAGCGACGCAGCCCTTCTTGGTGGTGACCACCTGCTTGCAGTCACCGGAGCATTTCATTTCTCGATAGCCGCGGCCTGCGCCGCTTCCGCTGTGGGATAGTCGTATGCGTAGCCGTAGGCCGCGCAGGCGCCGATCGCCAACGCACCCGCAGCTTGCATCGGCGCGGCGCCTGCAAGCAGCAAGGCTGCGGCGCTGACGACACTCAGGCTGGTGCGAAGAATGACGCGCATGGCTGTCCCCGTCGGAAAGCCAGCATTTAATGCGGGAAGGAGTTAAACGGGGTAACAACGACCATCGTGCTTTGCGGCAAGCCGCCGTTAACCACGTTCGATGTCGGCTTTCACACGCGTCAAAGCCTCCGGGGTGTCGACGTCGACCAGCGCGGCGTGGCCGGAACCTGAACCTCGGTCATGGCCTCCGGATAGCGCGCGATCGACGCGCGCATGGAATTCTGCGGCGACGATCTCTCGACCAGCACAGCGGTCGAGGTGCGGCGCCTCTCGCACCCGGATTTTCTGGTGGAGGTGGAGGTGATGGCCGTCGTCAAGGCGTGACGCGACGGCGCGCCAGCACGAACGGCACGGCGCCAGTGATGAGTCCCAGCACCGCGCAGAACAGCGCGATCCAGCTCATCGGCATCGGCGTGCCGTCCGCGAGCAGGCCGTAAAGCTGCGAAAAAAGCGCGGCGCCGAAGTTCTGCATGAACACGCCGACGCCCGCCGCCGTTCCGGCAAAGCGGGGAATCTCCGCCATCGCGCCAACCTGCGAATAGGACATCCCGATGCCCTGCGACATGGTGATGAAAAAACCCGGGATGAAGAGCGCAAGCGGTGTGACAACGACGTGCCACAGCACGATGGCCTGGACCGCAACGGTGGCCATCCCCAGCAGCGATCCGATCAGGATCATGGTCTCGCCCGGGACCCGGTTGCCGACCCGGCTGGCGATCAGATTGCCGGTGAAAAATCCGATCGGGAACAGCAGGAAGTATAGCCCAAATTCGGTGGCCGGCCGATGCAGCAGCTCCGTCATCAGCGAGGCCGACGCGCTCGCCATCACCATGAAAGCACCGGTGAGGAAGCCGCTTTGCAGCACGAAGGCGTTGAACCGCGGCCGGCGGAACAGCGCCACGTAGCTTTGCAGGATGCTGACGTCGCTTTGTGTTCGATGGGCCGGTAGGTGAGTCTCATACAGCACCCAATAGGCGGTCAGTGCTATCCCAGCGCCCGCCAGCAGCGCGAAGCCGAACACGCTGCGCCAGCCGAACATGTCGGTGAGCACACCGCCGATGATCGGCGAGATCATCGGGCCGAGCGTCGCGAACATCGTCAGATAGGCGATCGCCTTGACCAGCTTGTCAGCGCTGTAGGCGTCGCGTGCGATCGCGCGCACCAGCGCGAGGCCGCAGCCGGCGCCGATCGCCTGCAGCAGGCGGCCCAGCACCAGCATGGCAGGTGTCGGCGCCACTGCCGAGACGGCGCTGCCGATCAGGAACACCACGAGGCCCCACATCAGCACCGGCCGCCGGCCGTAGCGATCCGACAGCGAGCCATAGAACAAGGTGGCGAACGCCATGCCGAACAGCGCGATGCTGAACGTCAGATATGCGTAGGCATCGGACAGGCCGAGCGCCATCTTCACCGCCGGAATGACCGGGAAGAACAGATGAACGGCGAGCGGCGTGACCAGTGCTGTCAGGCCGAGCGCGAGCGCGAAAGCCTTGCCCGGTGTTCGTGGCGTCGTTTCCATGATGCGAATGGTTTAGAGCATGATGGTTTTGACAGGAAGCGAGGTGGATCAGTGCGACTAGCCTGTCCGCTTTTTAGCGGCCTTGGACACATGCCCGGACGACGCTATCGTTGACCGCACGGCTCTCGCACCGGACGGGCGAACGGCAAAGGCGGGCCGCAGGGGAGGACTCCATGACCAGAGTGCGATGGTGGCTTGCGGCCGTGCTGATGATGATGCTCGCGGCGGCGACGCCGCAGCTCGCGCAGGCGCAAAGCTATCCCACGCGCCCGGTGAAGATCCTGGTGCCCTATCCGCCCGGCGGGCCGAACGACATCGTGGCGCGCATCCTGGCGCTGAAACTCTCGGAGGCAACCGGCGGCAATTTCTACGTCGAGAACCAGCCCGGCGCGGGCGGCACCCTCGCCACCGGCGCGCTCGCGAACGCGGCGCCGGACGGCCACACCCTCATTGTCGTCAACCAGGACGTGATCGTGCAGCCGATCATCAAGTCCAAGGTGCCCTACGATCCGTTCAAGAGCTTCACGCCGGTGACGCTGGTGGTCGGCGCGCCGGAGATGATCGTGGTGCACCCATCCGTGCCGGCCAAGGATTTGAAGGAGCTGCTCGCGCTGCTCAAGGCCAATCCGGGCAAATACAGCTATGCGAGCCCCGGCTACGGCACAACGCCGCATCTCGCTGGCGAATGGCTGTTCAAGGTTGCCAACCAGCTCGACGTCACGCACGTGCCGTTCCAGGGCGCCGCGCCGGCGGTGCAGTCCACATTGTCCGGCCAGACGCCGATCTTCCACAACGTGCTGCCGGCGGTGGCGCCGCACATCCGCGCCGGCACCATGCGGCCGCTCGCGGTCGCCGCCGCCACGCGCTCGCCGCATTTCCCCGACGTGCCGACCATCGCGGAGGCCGGCAGTCCGGGCCACGAGGTCGCGTTCTGGACCGCCGTGCTGGCCCCGGCCGGCACGCCGAAAGACGTGATCGACCTGCTCAACCGCCAGATCGCACGCGCGATCGCGCTGCCCGACATCAAGGACCGGCTGAACACCATCGGCTTCGATCCCATCCTCAGCACGCCCGAAGCCGCCGCGGCTCACATGAAGGCCGAAACCGAAAAGTGGTCGAAGGTCGTGCGCGAAGCCAACATCAAGATCGAATGATCTTGGCGCGCCGGCTCGCGCTCCCATGAAGCACGTTCCGGTCCTGATCGCCGGCGGCGGACCGGTGGGAATGACGCTGGCCTGCGATCTGGCGCAGCGCGGCATCGCCTGCATGCTGGTGGAACGCAACGCTTCCACCACGCACCATCCCAAGATGGACATTACCAACGTGCGCAGCATGGAGCTGTTCAGACGGCTCGGCATCGCGGATGCGCTGCGCGCGGTCGCGGTGCCGGAGGACAACAACTTCGACGTTTCCTGGATCACGACGCTCTGCGGCCACGAGCTGCATCGCTTCCGCTATCCGAGCGTGACCGAATGGCGGCGCCAAATCCGCGAGCGCAACGACGGCAGCATGCCGGGCGAAGCGCCGATGCGGGTGTCGCAGGTTGAGATCGAGCCGGTGCTGCAACACTTCGTTCAGGCGGCGTCGAAAATCGAGGCGCGCTGGAGTGTCGCTTTCGAGGACTTGGCGCAGGACGAGACCGGCGTGACCGTGACGCTGCGGCCCGACGGCGGCGCGGCCGAGCAGGTGCGCTGCGACTACCTGATCGGCTGCGACGGCGGCACCAGCAGGGTGCGGCAATGCCTCGACATCGTGCTCGAGGGCCAGTCGCGCGTGCAGCAGCGCCATTTGACGCACATCCGCTCGACCGCGACCGATGTGCTGCAACGCTTCGGCGTGGCCTGGCACTACCAGTCCATCGCCGGCACCTTGATCGCGCAGAACGACCGCGATGTGTGGACCTTGCAGACGCGCTGGCCGGACGAGCTGCCGCCCGAGCAGGTCGACCCGCAGGTGCTGCTTCGAACCTTCGTGGGCTGCGAGTTTCCCTATGAGATATTGGTGCACAACGCCTGGACGCCGCATTTCCTGGTGGCCGAAAGCTACGGCACCGGCCGCGTCCTGCTCGCCGGCGATGCCGCGCATCAATACGTGCCGACCGGGGCATACGGCATGAACACCGGCATCGGCGACGCCTGCGATCTCGGCTGGAAGCTCGCCGCAATGCTGCACGGCTTCGCGCCGCCCGGCCTGCTCACATCCTACGGTGCCGAACGCCGGCCGGTCGGCCTGCGCAACCGCGAGGCCGCGAAGCGCCACAGCGGAGTGCGCGCCGACATCGCGGCGGTCTATCGCGGCGCTCCGGACTTGTGTGCCGACGGCCCCGATGGCAAAGCCGCGCGCCGTGATGCCGCGAAAAAAATTGCGGCGCTGGGCAATGCCGAGAACGAGAGCTTCGGCATCGAGCTCGGCTACGCCTACGCGGCCTCGCCCGCGATCTGCAGCGAGCCGGGCGCCGTGATCCCAAACGATCCGCTGCATTATGAGCCGACCACCGCGCCCGGCGTGCGGCTGCCGAGCGTCGTGCTGCGCGACGGCGCACCGCTGTTCGATCGGCTCGGACGCTGGTTCACGCTGCTCTGCTGCGGCACACACGCCGAGCGAGGCGCTGGTCGCGGCCGCGGCGCGGCGGCGCGTACCGCTCGAAGTTCTGCAGCTCGACGATGAATTCGTCCCGATCTACGGCCGCGGGCTCTTGCTGGTGCGGCCGGATCAGCACATCGCCTGGCGCGGCACGGCGTGCGACGATTCTCGCGCCGCGGACGTGATCATGACCCGCGTGCTGGGATTCGAGCTGGCGTGAGGACAGTTGCAACATGGTGGCCCGCCGGTATCGACCGATCAGATCATGAGACCGATAAGGCCATGCGCCATGGTCCAATCGGTCTCATGATTTTCGACATCTTGAGACCGATTAGGCCATACGGTCCCTAGTCTATTCTATGTCTATTCTATGTCTCTCTTATTTAGTCTCATAATTATATAGTAGGATGTGTGGAAGAGAGGTTTGATTGTCATGTACAGGCGGTACTTCGATGATGAAGAAAAGTTTTTTCGCAGTATGATGTTCGCGGAAGAAGACCGCGCCATATACACGACAGCCAAATGGGACGGAGGCGTCCGCTGGTTTCGTTCATCCAATGTGGTGTGTCTTGAAAAATATCGGCGATCGCCGAGGGCGCAAAGTTCGCTGCGCAATCCGCATGTCGCAGTTCGTGAGCGATCGTCCGGGTCCTTCTGACGCGAGAAACGTATGCAGGCGGGCGAAGCGCTTCGAGGTTTCTAGTAAGGCACACTTCGAAAAAGACTGAAATTTCGCGAGCGTCAAGTTGCGGACGATCATGACAAAACTGGAATTCGCGCGTTTCAAAAGCCGCTCGCCGGCGTGCGTTTCGAACTGGCTGAAGCACGGCCATATCAGTCGTGAGGCACTAATCGGCCATGGCCACCGGGCCCGCATTTGGGTCGAGCGAGCTGAGTTCGACCTTCAGCAATCGCTCGACATATCACAGCAATGGGCGCAGCGCGTGCCGGCTAATGAGCCGAGGCTGGATTGATCGCGGGGTCCGGCGAGGTCCGCTTTACCCCCAATAGCGGACATTTGCAGCGCACAAGCCCATGTCCGCTAAGTGCCAATAGCTGCCATATGCGCCGCAGCAAACAGCATCTCTATTCGATCACCTCGTCGGCGCGGGCGAGCAGTGTCCGCGGCGCGGTGAGGCCGAGCGCTTTCGCTTTCTTCAGGTTAATCGCCAATTCTGCGGTCACTTTCGCGGGATGCAGACGCGTTGGCGCGGTGAGCGTGGCACTCGTGACCCGCCGATCACCTGCAAGATTTGGCCGGGCTGGCAGGTGCCGTCGTCGACCAGCACGCGCTTTCCTGTTCGAAGCGCACCTTCCGGTGGCTCGCTTTTGAGTACCTCTTGGGTGGCTGCATAAGCGGGAATGACGGACAGGAGAGCAACGAAAAGCACAAAACTTTTCATGGATGGGCTCCAAGATGGGGAACTGAGCCTTTCGGCAGGCTCGTTCACTCCGTTCGGAAAGACGAGGCCCCGGGTTGAACGCCGGCGCCACCGCGTCCGCGGCTCGCCAATCGGCGCGGAGTGTTTTTCAGCCCTTTAATTTTCCCGTCATACACTGCGCCATAAAACCTGTAGGTTTGTTAGCCGTTCCTTGAGCGTTCAAAGCCTCAAAACGCGGGTTAGCTCTTGCCTGAGCTTTAAGCCCTCTTTCGATTGCTAGCTTCTGGCATTCCTCGTAACTGCGGCCAGCTTTTGCTGCGGTCGAAAGATTGGACCACGTCATTAGGAACATTGCCGCCATAGCAGGCATCGCGAAAAAACGTCGCATAAGTTCCTCCCTAAAGAATTTGGCATTTGAGGTCAGTCGCAGCCGGAAAACGGCAGGACAGTCGCAATTGTTCCATTGGCGCGCGGTTAGGCAGCATCAAAATGGCGAAGCACGGACTGTCAAAAAAATGTTGCTAGTGGAAACTAATGAGCGAGGGTGCCGGGCGGTCGGCCCGCGTGGTGTTACTCCATGTCCCCGCTGGTTGCGCCCTTGATGTCCGCTTTGGGTCATTAGCGACCCTCCCGCATTGACGGCGTCTAGTCCGCTAAACTCTGATCGCGACCAGAAAAGCGGACGTCGGATGTGGCTGTGGCGGAGCATGCTCGTCTCCTCGCCCAGACTGACAAAGCACGCACGGCGTTATGGCGATCCCTCGGAAACGCCTCGGGGCGGTTCAGACCAAGTTGATGGCGGGGTCTTGCGAAATTAAAGCGGTATTTCAATGATATAGGTGTTCGCAGTTTTATTCACACTGGCGCGCCATTAACTCGTTGATTTTGATTCAGAATTTCTGCGCGATTTTTAGCGCATTGACATTAAGGCTGATGGGGAAGCACCGGGGCAACACGCGAAATGATTTCGCCCGAGCGCAACGGAGTGCGCGCAGTTGCAAAAGGTGGCTCGCGACGATCTCATTGAGGAAGTGAAGTACGGGCGAAGGTCACTGTTTCAAGCAGCGACAGCGGGCCACGTTGTCATTGGCTGATGCAAGTGCCGCCGCCCGCTTCGTCCCTGGGACCGCATTTATCTCTTTCAACGTGCTAGTTTGTGCAGGGCGATCATCTTGCTCGCTAGGACTGACATGAAGCGGCGCGAGTTCATCACGCTGGTGGGCGGAGCGGCAGTGGTGTGGCCGCTCGCGGCGCGCGCGCAGCAGCCGGCGATGCCGGTGATTGGATTTCTCGGCAGCACGTCGCCCGCACCCGCGCCGCGTATTGCCGCGTTCCATTCAGGTTTGAATGAATCCGGCTATGCCATCGGCCAGAACGTTGCGATTGAATACCGCTGGGCGGATGATCACTATGATCGACTGCCCGCACTCGCCGCCGAACTGGTCGGTCGCCAAGTGGCTGTGATCGTCGCCGCCGGGGGGCCTGCCCCGGCCCTTGCGGCGAAGGCCGCGACTACGACAATTCCTGTCGTGTTCACAGCGGTGTCCGATCCGATCAATTCCGGTCTTGTTGCGAGCATGAATCGCCCCGGCGCGAATGTGACTGGGGTCGCCGCGCTGACCATCGAGCTTGACGCGAAGCGGCTGGAACTGTTGCGCGAGCTCGCGCCGGCCGCGCGCGACATTGCGGCGCTGGTGAACCCGAACCGGCCCGATATCGTCCAACAGTTGAGTGGCATCCAAATTGCGGTGCAATCGGTCGGGCAGCGGCTCCTGGTATTGAAAGCAGGCAACGAGCGCGAACTCGATGCCGTATTCGATACGCAGGGTGAGCAGAAATTCGACGCGCTGCTGGTAGGGGCTGATCCGTTTTTTCTCAGTCGGAGTGCGCAGTTGCTGGCGCTTCTGGCGCGCCATGCGAAGCCGGCGATTTTTGCGCAACG
The DNA here is from genome assembly GCA_963838595.1 of uncultured Alphaproteobacteria bacterium. Taxonomy (GTDB): domain Bacteria; phylum Pseudomonadota; class Alphaproteobacteria; order Rhizobiales; family Xanthobacteraceae; genus Z2-YC6860. Next base: position 2,275 of record CAWIRP010000014.1, on the reverse strand, counting down.
CGAGTTTGTTGTTGCCGGCGGCTTGGTGAGTTATGGCACCAACCTCTTCGATGCCTACCGCCAAGCAGGCGTCTATACGGGCTTGATTCTCAGGGGCGATAAGCCCGCCAATTTGCCCGTCGTGCAACCGACAAAATTCGAGCTGGTCATCAATCTTAAAGCCGCGAAGATGCTTGGCCTCGCCGTGCCGCTGACGCTGCAGGCCAGTGCCGACGAGGTGATCGAGTGAAGTGACTCGACGTCTGCTTCTGGCACTGAAGGGCTATGGCTGGAATCTGGCACGTAGCGGAGGGCGGTCTGATCCATGTCCGCTTTCGGGAGTAAGAAGACATCGTCAAAACAGCCCGCCATGTCGCCTTTTGACCCAAAGCGGACATCGCGGGCCGTGACAAAGTGCCTATTCCGAGCGGGATGGTGAGATCGAAGCGTGTTAGGCTTCGCTTGCTGTTACTGAACGGGGCAGTGTCCCCGCAGGCGTGGAATTTCGACAACTTGAAAGAGCTATCAGCGGCGTGCGCGCGGCGCACCCGCACGAGTTTATTTTTCCCGCGCACATAACGCGGAGCTTGATGCGACGACCTACCGAGGTGATTGAATGAAGCGGCGGGGTTTTATTGCGCTTCTCGGCGGCGCGGCGGCGTGGCCGCTCGCAGCGCGCGCGCAGGATTCACCACCCGTTATCGGCTACCTCGGCAGCCGCTCGGAGCAAAGCGATGCGCCCTTCGTCGCCAGCTTCCGGCGCGGCCTTGCGGAAAGCGGCGGGAGCGTCGACAAACGCGCAGCCATCGAATTTCGCTGGGGCAGCAATGAGCCGGATCGCCTCGATAGGTTAGCGGCGGAACTTATCGCAATGGGGCCTGCGGCGATCCTCGCCTCCGGCGGATCCGCAACCGCGTTGGTCTTAAAAAAGCTGACGAATAAGATTCCAATCGTGTTCGTGAATGGTGCGGACCCGGTGAAGGTGGGGCTGGTGCGCAGCATCAACCGGCCCGAGGCGAATCTCACCGGGGTCAACTTTCTCGCCACTCAAATCGTCGCCAAGAGACTCGAATTGCTGCTGGCATTCGTGCCTAAAGCGAAGCTTGTCGCTGCCATCGTGAATTCAAGTAATCCGGATTTCGCCTCTATGGCGCGGGATTTCGAGGGAGCGCAGCACAAGTTCCAGATACAATTCAAAACATTTCGGGCCAGCAGCATTGCTGAGATCGATGCGGCTTTCGCCGACATGGAGGGACGCCGGCCAGACGCGTTGCTGATCGGAGGTGATGCTTATTTCAATGGCGTGAGACGCCATCTGATAACGCGGTGTACCCGTCTTTCACTGCCGGCGATCTTTGATGTCCGCGAATTTGCCGCGGAAGGCGGTTTGATGAGCTATGGCACCAGCCAGACCGATGCCCACCGTCATGCGGGCCTTTATGTCGGACGTATTCTGCGTGGGGCCGCTCCGGGCGATCTGCCGGTACTGCAATCGACACGGTTCGAATTGGTAATCAATGTTGCCACCGCAAAGGCCTTTGGAATTGCGGTGCCGGATAAGCTAATAGCGCTGGCCGATGAGGTAATCGATTAGCGCTCTGCTTGCTGCGGTGCGAATGTCGCCAATCCGAAGCCGGCTTCGTTTTTCAGTCACGTTCGCGGTTTGATGCGTCGTGCAGGCCGCGAGTCCGTCGCGCCAATTCCGTCGTAGAAAGGATTCTCGACGCACATGCCCCCGACGCCGGAGATTGTGGCACGGCACTGCGCAAGCGTGATGAAATAGCAGTTGCGGGCGCCGATGCCGCCCAGGGCCGTATAGTCGGCACACCAGCGGTAAGGATCGGCTTGGGCCGCATCGAATGACGAACTGGCGGTGAGAATGCCGAAGGCTGCAAATGTCAGCCGGGGGACTCGAAGCATGACATCACCTCTTGGAGCAGCAGTGATAAAATCGTGCGCCTAGTTTGAGAACCCCACCAAGGTCACAATAGTCCCCGGAGCCGCCCTTCGCCAGCCGCATATCCCGGGATCGGTCTTACCGGTTAGGCGGCCCGATAAACCGCCGGGTCTTGGCCCCGGAATCGTCACTGCATCAGCGGGTTCCAGACGCAGTTTCCGTGCTACAATTCACACAGTTGTTTTGAAAATTTAGTTCATTGCTGCAAGGGATGGTTTGCGTGCTTCCTCTTGCGAACGATCGCATGGACGGCGAGTTTGACTACGCCGACCGATTTGGTCGGCGTATTGCCGCGCAACTTGCGCCGATTGTTTGCCGAACCCTCCGGCAGCTCACGCT
>CAWIRP010000013.1:0-77941 GCA_963838595.1 uncultured Alphaproteobacteria bacterium | reverse complement strand
TCGCCATCGCGAACGCGGTCAGCACCATCAGCGGCTCGAAACGCGCGATCTGCGACGGATGCCCGTCCTCGCTGCTGGTCAGGCCGTCGGCGAGGAACACCATGTCGAACCTGGCGCGCTCGGCCGCCACCGCCTGCCGCACCAGATGCGGCAGGTTCTCGCTGCCGGAATCCGCGCCGGGATAGCGCCAGCCCGCCACATGATGCCCTGCGCCCTGCAGGAACATGCCGAGATGCATCTGCGCGGTGGCTCAGGCATGGAACAACCAACTTTGACCGAACGCAAAACGATAGCCGTCCCAAAACGGCCTGTCGTTAGCGAACTTCAGGTGCTGTATGCTCCCTCCAAGCAGGGAGGAGTTCGCATGCGTCCGTTCGAAGGCATCCGGGTGATCGACGTCACGCACGTGCTGGCGGGACCGTTCGCGGCCTACCAGTTGGGCGATTGGGCGCTGACGTGATCAAGGTCGAAGACCCGAACGATCCCGACCAGAGCCGCGGCTCGGGAACCGACAAGGCGCTCAACCATTCGGGCATGGGCACCTATTTCCTCACCCAGGCCTCCAACAAGCGCTCGATCACGCTCGACCTCAAAACCGAGCGCGGACGCGAAATCCTGAAAGAGCTGGTCAAGACCGCCGACGCGTTCGTCGAGAACTACCGGCCGGGCGCGTTCGAGGCGCTGGGCCTTGGCTACGAGGATCTCGCCAAGATCAACCCGCGGCTGATCTACGCGTCGTTCTCGGGATCGGTCATGGCGGTCCGCGCGGCAGCCAGCCCGCCTACGACCACGTGATCCAGGCCACCTCCGGCATCATGGCGGCGACTGGCACCAAGGACGTAAACCCGATCAAGCTCGGCCGCGCCGGCGGTCGACTACTCGACCGGCATCACCGGCGCCTTCGCGCTTTCCGCGGCGCTGTTTCAGCGCGAGCGCACCGGGAAGGGCCAGCGCATCGACATGGCGATGCTCGACGTCGCGATGACCCGATGGGTCTACACATGACCGGCTATCTGCGAAACGGCGTCGAGCCGAAGCCGCGCGGCAACCGCCATCCCCACGCCACCAACGGCGCGTTCACGACCAAGGATGGCGCGCTGGTGATGATCGGCGCCAGCAACCTGCGTCAGCAGCGCCGTCTGTGGACGCTGCTCGAACGCCCCGACATGATCAAGAAGACCAACGACGAGCGCGACGCCGACCACGACCGCGAAATCGCGGTGCTGGAAGAGATCATGAAGACGCGCACCGCCGACGAATGGGAGGCATTCCTGCAGCCACGGCACGTGCCGGCCTGCCGCGTGCGGACGATGGCGGAGGCGCTCGCCGACCCGCACCTCGCCTCGCGCGGCGTGGTTCACAAGCATGCCACCGCCTACGGCATGGAAGGCGGCTTCGGCGTGCCGCTCGCGGCCTTCAAGTTCGCGCACGGCGGCCCGCGCATCGATACGCCGCCGCCGACGCTCGGCCAGCACAACGACGAGATTTTCGCCGAGCTGGGATTTGGGGAGAAGAAGGAAAGGAAGAAGGCGTAATTTTATCGCCGTCATCCTGAGGTGCGAGCGAAGCGAGCCTCGAAGGATGGACGGCCCGTGGCGGGCCCGCTTGTTATATCTATGATAGCGCAATGGGCGCGTTCGTTTACATGCTTCGTTGCAGCGATGGGTCGCTGTATGTCGGCAGCGCCCTCGAGGCTCGGCCTGACGGCCGAGCACCTCAGGATGACGGGCATAGGCTAATGCTTATGCGCCGCCGATGACTTTTCGAAGGCCGCCTTCTGGTCCTTCGAAGCGTCCTTCTGGTGCTTGGCCTTCCACTGCTCGAACGGCTCCCCGTAAACGACCTCGCGGCTGACGTCCTTGGACATCGGGATGCCCTTGGCGTCGGCGGCGTCCTTCATCCAGTTCGACAGGTAGGGATGGCGGCAGAAGCCGGCTAGATTGATCATGTCGATGTTCTGCACGTCGGTCCGGCTGCGCAGGTGCTCGACCAGGCGCCGGTACACGGCAGCTTCGAGCTCGGTGCGGGTTTTGTCGTCCATGAAATCCTCCAAATCTCCGGTCAAAGATAGTCACGAAGGACGGGTCTGACCATAGAGCACAACCGCTCGGTTCCGAATGGATATTGGCGTCCTATGCCTTGAACGCAACCACGGAGACCGCCCATGCGACGACTTCGGAACCTGCACTGCTCGTTCTGCGGCTCTCTGAGCGAGCAAACCGTGGCAAGGCTGATTGCTGGTCCGCACGTGTTCATTTGCGAGGGTCTGCGTCGACAAGTGCATCGACATCCTTGGCGAGAAACCCGAATGGCGCGACCGCCAGATCGCCAACCTGGAGCGGCTACGCACACAGCCTGACCTCTAACCGACGCTCAAAGCAAGCCGGCCGTGTTCCCCGACGGAACGCGGCGGGCGACGGTGTTCAGTTCAGAGCTAGACCAGCGCTTTCTTGACGCGGTCCGGCGTGAACGGCATGTCGCGCAGCCGCTTGCCGGTCAGTGCAAGGAAGGCGCCGGCCACCGCGGGCGCCGTCCCTCCCATCGCCAGTTCGCCGACCGGCAGCGGGATCGGTCCGCTGCTGACGATCTCGACCTTGATCTCGGGCACCTCGGACATCCGCATCACCGGATAGTCGTGGAAGTTCGATTGCTCCACGTGCCCGTTCTTGATCGTGATGCGCTCCTTGAGCGCCGAGCTGAGGCTGTAGATCAGCGAGCTTTCGATCTGAGCAGCGATGTTGTCCGGCTGGACCGGCTGCCCGACGTCGGCAACGCACCAGAGGTTATGCACCTTGATCGCACCGGACGCACGGTCGAGCGAAATCTCGGCGACCGTTCCGGTCATCGAGAATCCGACCGGCGGCAGGCCGAGCTTGCTGAACGCGATGCCGAGCGCCCGGCCGCCATCGCGCTTGCGATTCCAGTCGGCGAGCTGAGCCACCTGCTCGATCACCTTCTTGGCACGTCCGTCCTTGAGGAGCGCCAGGCGGTACTCCAGTGGATTCTTGCCGGCCGCCACCGCCAGTTCGTCGATCATCGCCTCGACGGCGAAGTTGGTGTAGCCCGCGCCAATGCCGCGCCATGCGGCGGTGCGCACGCCGTGATCCTCGTAGATGTGATCGGCAACATGCGCCGGCACGTCATAGAAGGGCACGTCGGCGCCAGCGAAGACGATGTGGTCGACGCCCTTCTGGGCATCCATCCGCGCCTGGCCATAGACGTACGGCACGACAGTGTCGGCGGCGAGCCGGTGCTTCCAGCCTACCACCTTGCCGTTCGCGTCCAGGCCCACTTCGAGCCGCTGCGCGGTCATCGGGCGGAAGCGCCCTTCCGCCACATCGTCCTCGCGGGTCTGGATCATCTTCACCGGCTTGCCCGCCGCCTTCGACAGCAGCACCGCGTCGATGACGTACTCGACGAACGCGTTGCGGCCGAACCCGCCGCCCATCTGCATGAGGTTGAGCTTCACCTTGTCGGGCGTGGTGCCGGCCGCCTTCGCGGCCTCCTCCACCGACTTCGTCGGCGACTGCGTACCGCTCCACACCTCGACGGTGCCGTCCGGCTTAACCGAAGCCACGCACGTATGGGGCTCCATCTGCGCGTGATAGACGTAATCGGTGGTGAAATCTGCCGACAGCACGCGCGCTGCACCAGCGAGCGCGGCGTTGGCGTCGCCGGTCGTGCGTCCGACGATGCCTTTCTTCGCCGGATCCCGCACATCGGCGAGGTAACCCTGGAGATTCTTCTCCGAGTTGACCTTCAACCCCGGCACGTCGCGCCACTGTACCTTCAGCTTGCGCCGGGCGGCAAACACCGCCTCGACACTGTTGCCGATGATGCCGACACCATGATCGAGCGCGACCGCCTCGATGATCCCGCGCTGCGCCTTGATCTCATCGCGGTTGAACGACGCCGGGCCCCGCGCCGCGCGACGGCGAACGGGCGATGATGCCGTACACCATGCCCGGGACCTGGACGTCGCCGGCGTACAGCGGCTTGCCGGACACCTTGTCGGCAATGTCGATGCGCGGGACGTTCTTTCCGATCAGTCGGAAGTTGGCCGGCGCCTTGAGCTCCTCGGGCTTCAGCGCGGGCAGGGCTTCGGGCGCCTTGGCGAACGCCGCGATCTCGCCGTAGCTCATCCGGCGCTTGGACGCCGCATGCACCACCACGCTCGGCTCGGTGGTGAGCTCGCCGACCGGCACCTTCCAGCGCTCGGCCGCGGCGTCGAGCAGGACCTTGCGGGCCTGCGCGCCCGCCATGCGGCACGGCATCCAGTAGGCGCGGGTGGTGATGCTTGCCACCACGAACTGCGACTTGAAGATCGGATTGTGATACGGAGCCGCGATCGGAGATTGCTGGACCTTCACCTTGGACCAGTCGGCATCGAGTTCTTCGGCGACGATAAGCGGCAGCGTGGTGTTGACGCCCTGCCCCATCTCCGGCGCCGGCGCCATGATCGTGATAGTGCCGTTGCGCGCAATGGTGACATAGGCGTTCAGGGTGCTGGAGCCGTCTGGCGGCCTGGCCCTGCGCGGCGGACGAGCCCAGCGCGAAGGCAAGCGAAAGCCCCGCCGAGCCGGCGAGCATCTCGCGGCGGTTCATGCGAACTGCGCCTTTTCGTTGGTCATGATCAGCCTCCCGCGCAGCGCGTTCGATGGCGCGCACGATGCGCGGATAGGTGCCGCAGCGGCAGAGGTTGCCGTCCATGTGCTCGACGATCTGCTGCGCGGCTCGGCTTCTGTGTTCTTCGCGAGCAGCGCGGCCGCCTGCATGATCTGGCCGGACTGGCAGTAGCCGCACTGCGGCACCTGCTCGGCGATCCAGGCCTTCTGCAGCGGATGCGAGGCGTTCGGCGACAGGCCCTCGATGGTGGTGACCTTCTTGCCGGCCACGGCCTTCAGCCGGGTCTGGCACGAGCGCACCGCCTTGCCGTCGACGTGCACGGTGCAGGCGCCGCACAGCCCGGCGCCGCAGCCGAACTTGGTGCCGGTCAGCTTCAGATGTTCGCGCACCACCCACAGCAGCGGCGTGTCGGTGCCGGCGTCGACCTTGGCCGCTTTGCCATTGATCGTAAACGAGACCGCCATATGCGTTCCCTCCTTGGTGACGTTTGATTGATTGGGCGGGCCCTACCCCACCCGGCCACACGTCGCGCACCGTCATCACGGCACAGCAGCGCGCATTCTTCTTTGTGTGATGTTGAACGGCCGTTGCCCGGCCAGCGTCCTCCCCAAGAACCCTTGTTTGGAGGTATTATAAGCATGTCTCGGCGCGGCTTGGCAGTCGCGAAACGCGATAATTTGGCGCTCCACACGAGCTTCGGATGACCTTGGGACGATCGCGGGACGGCGTGGAATAATCCAGGAATGCCAACGGCCCGCACCCCCGCCCGCTCCCTACTTGCTGAACGGCCTGTTCCGCACCGCGGTCGAAGCCGCGCACCCGGCCGGCCGCTTGCCTGCGCATCTGCCGCCCGCCTCCCGCAAAAGGCCGTCTGATCATCCTTGCCGCCGGCAAGGCCGCAGGCTCGATGACCGAGGTCGCCGAACGGCATTACCTCGACGAGATGAAGCTCTCCGCCGACCGTCTCGCTGGAATCGCGGTCACGCGGCACGGTTATGCCCGACCAACCCGCCGGATCGAAATGATCGAGGCCGGCCACCCGGTACCGGACGCCGCTGGACTTGCCGCTGCGGAACGCGTGCTCAAGCTTGCGGAAGCGGCGACGGCGGACGATCTGGTGCTGGTGCTGATGTCGGGCGGCGCGTCGGCCAACTGGATCGCGCCGACTGACGGCCTCACGTTCGCCGACAAGCAGGCGGTGACGCGCGCGCTGCTGCGCTCCGGCGCCAACATCGGCGAGATGAACGCGGTGCGAAAGCATCTTTCGCGCATCAAGGGCGGGCGGCTCGCTCTGCGTGCGCAGCCGGCACGCGTGGTGACGCTGGCGATCTCCGACGTGCCCGGCGACGACCCGGCGGTGATCGGCTCGGGTCCGACGGTGCCCGATCCTACGACGCTCGCCGACGCGCGCGCCGTGCTGGCGCGCTACAAGCTCGATGTGCCGCCTGCCGTGCAGCGCGCGTTGCAAGATCATGCCAACGAATTCCCGAAGCCCAGTCATCCAGTGTTCGCATCGACGCAGTACAAGCTCGTCGCAAAACCGGCCGACGCGTTCCGCTCCGCCGAGGCCGCCGTGCGCGCGGCAGGCTACGAGTGCATCGTGCTGGGCGATCGCGTCGAGGGTGAGGCACGCGCGGTCGCTACGGAGCACGCGTCCAGCGCCATCGGGCTTCAACGTGAAGGCCGCCGCGCCATCATGCTGTCCGGCGGAGAACTGACGGTGACCATTCGCGGCAAGGGCCGCGGCGGGCCCAACCAGGAATATGCATTGGCGCTCGCGCTGGCGCTCAATAAGGCGCCCGGGATCGCCGCGCTTGCCGCCGACACCGACGGCACCGACGGCGGCGCAGGCTCGGCCACCGACCCGGCCGGCGCCGTCGTCGATGCTGGAACACTGCCGCGCGCCAAGGCTCTCGGCCTCGATCCGGCCCAGTTTCTCGCCGAAAACGACTCCACGGGCTTTTTCGAGCGAATGGGCGATCTGGTCATGACCGGACCCGACCTGCACCAACGTGAACGACTTCCGGGCGATCGTCGTTGACAGGCTATAATCCTTCACCGATACCGATTTCAGAGGCCCCGCACCGTGGATTTGACCATTTTCAAATCCGTTCGGCGCGTTCTGTTCGCTGCGGCGATCCTGATGTCGCCCACCCCCGCGCTCGCCGATTTCCACATCTGCAACAATTCCGGCAGCCGGGTCGGCGTCGCGGTCGGCTACAAGGACGCCGACGGCAACTGGACCACGGAAGGCTGGTGGAATTTGTCGGCACGAAGCTGCGAGACGCTGCTTAAGGGCCAGTTGATCGCCCGCTACTATTACATCTACGCCATCGACTACGACCGCGGCGGCGAATGGTCGGGCCAGGCCTTCATGTGCTCGCGCGAAAAGGAATTCACCATCCGCGGCACCGAGGACTGCCTGGCGCGCGGCTTTGACCGCACCGGCTTCTTCGAGGTCGACACCGGCGAGCAGCGCGCCTGGACGGTGCAACTCACCGAGGCCGGCGAGACCAATCCGCAGCGGCCGTTCACGCCGGGCCTGCTGCCCACACCCGGACGGCAAGGTCCGTCGCAACTGCCCGGAAGCCAGCCCCGATGAGGCGACTGCGTAGAACCAAGATCGTCGCCACGCTCGGCCCCGCCTCCGGCAATCCCGAGATGATCGGCAAGCTGTTCGAGGCCGGCGCCGACACGTTCCGCATCAACATGAGCCACTCCTCGCACGACCGCATGCGCGAGCTGGTGGCGGCGATCCGCGCCGTGGAGGCGAAATACGCGCGTCCGATCGGCATCCTGTGCGACCTGCAGGGACCGAAGCTTCGGGTCGGCGCCTTCGCCAACGGCCCGGCGATGCTCGACAACGGCGCGATCTTCGCATTCGACCAGGACGCCAAGCCGGGAGATGCCGCTGCGCGTGCAGCTCCCGCACCCCGAAATCTTCGCCGGCATCGAGGCCGGCCATCGCTTGCTGCTCGACGACGGCAAGATCCGCCTGGTGGTCATGGAAGCGAGCCGCGAAAAAATCGTCACCAAGGTGGAAGTCGGCGGCAAACTCAGCGACCGCAAAGGCGTCAGCCTGCCCGACACCTTGATCCCGTTCTCGGCGCTGACCCCGAAGGACCGCTCCGATCTCGATGCCGCGCTCGACGCCGGCATCGACTGGGTCGGGCTGTCGTTCATCCAGCGCCCCGAGGACATCGCCGAGGCGAAGAAGATCTGCCGCGGCCGAGCCGCCGTGATGGCCAAGATCGAGAAGCCCGCGGCGGTGACCCGGCTCGACGACATCATGGACGTCACCGACGCGATCATGGTGGCGCGCGGCGACCTCGGCGTGGAAATGCCGCTGGAGAAGGTGCCCGGCATCCAGAAGCAGCTCACCCGCGCCGCGCGGCGCGCCGGCAAGCCCGTCGTGGTCGCGACCCAGATGCTGGAATCGATGATCGTGAGCCCGGTGCCGACCCGCGCCGAAGTGTCCGACGTCGCCACCGCGATCTTCGACGGCGCCGACGCGATCATGCTGTCGGCGGAATCCGCGGCCGGCCAGTTCCCGGTCGAAGCAGTCTCGACCATGAACCGCATCGCCGAGGAGGTGGAGAGCGAGGACGGCTACCGCGCCATCATGCACGCGCAGCACGCCGAGCCGGAGGCGACCGGCGCCGACGCGATCTCGGCGGCGGCGCGGCAGATCGCCGACACGCTCGACCTCTCCGCCATCATCTGCTGGACCTTCTCCGGCTCGACGGCGCTACGCGTCGCGCGCGAGCGGCCGCATGTGCCGATCGTGGCGATCTCGCCTAACACTGCGGCGGGCCGCAAGCTGTCGGTGGCCTGGGGCGTGCACTGCGTGGTGGCGGAGGACGCGCGCGACCAGGACGACATGGTGGAGCGCGCCTGCCGCCTCGCCTTCCGCGACGGCTTCGCCAAGGCCGGCCGCCGCGTCATCATCGTCGCCGGCCTGCCGCTCGGCACGCCCGGCGCGACCAACATGATCCGGATTGCGTTCGTCGGCGCGGACGCCACGGCAGAAGAATGACCGTCAGATCGCGCGGCCTTCGACCTTCTCGGTCAGCGTCTTGATCAGGTCGGGGATGCGCTGCAGATGCGGATGGACCTGCACCGCGCGGCGGAACGCATCGAGCGCGCGCTTGTCGTCGCCGAACTCCTGCATGATCATGCCGAGCCCGGAGATCGCGCCGAAGTGCCGCGGCTCGAGCGCCAGCACCTGCCGGATGTCGGCCATCGCGCGCACGTAGTCCTTCTGCACGAAGCGGATCGTGGCGCGCCGGTTCCAGGCTTCGACGTAGTCGGGGCGAAGCTCGATGATGGAGTCGAGCAGCTTGATCGCGAGGTCGGTGTCCTTGCCGTCCACCGCGGTCTTGACGCGGGTCATCAGCAGCGTCGCGGTGTCGCTGCCGGAGGCCAGCCACAGCGCCCAGATGCGGTTCTCGATGTGCTTGGCGCTGTCGGCGTCGGGCGCGACCTTGAGCGCCTCGAACAGGAAGTCGAGGCCGCGCACCTGGTCGCCGCGCTGCGCGCGCGGCAGGTCGCTCGGCGGCTGCACCGGCTCGATCGCCTGGCCGCCGCGCGGGGTGGGCGGCGCGATGGTCTGCGCGGAGGAAGCTCCGGCAGACGCGAGGAAGGCCAGAATGACCGCGAGGAATTGAATGCTCATAGCCCGGAAGTTTAGAACTTCGGCCTGTGGCGGCAAGACGGCGGATTGGGCAGTTGTGATGAAACGCCGCGCAGGCGGCGGCTCAACCCTGACGGGCCTTGAAGCGCGGCTGCGTCTTGTTGATCACGTAAACGCGGCCCTTGCGCCGGACAATCTTGTTGTCGCGGTGGCGGCCACGCAATGATTTCAATGAGTTACGGACTTTCATGGGTATCTCTGGGATGCCGGATTTGGCCCGTTCATAAGGAGCGCAGCCCCGCCTGTCAAACCGGGGCGATCCGCCCGATCCCGGTCCGGGAAGCTTGAGATATTCTGACGCCGCTCGCTTCCTCCAACGCCAGTGCAAGCCTTGTACCCGCATTTCCAGACCTTCCTGATTGTTCTCGCGGCGATCTTCCCGGTGGTGAACCCGCCGGGCTCCGCGCTGGTGTTCCTCAGCCTCACCCGGCGCGCCTCCGCCGAAACCCGCCAGTTCCTCGCCCGCCGCGTCGCCATCAATGCGTTTTTCGTGATGGCCGGCTCGCTCCTCGTCGGCACATTCGTGCTGAACCTCTACGGCATTTCGGTTCCCATCATCCGCGTCGCCGGCGGCATCATCGTCGCCGCCACCGGCTGGAAGCTGCTTAGCCAGGGCAGCCAGAAAGCGGACGAGACGCCGGACGACATCGACAAGGCCGACTACAAGGGCCTCGCCTTCTATCCATTGACGCTGCCGCTCACGACCGGACCCGGCACCATCGCGGTGATGATCAGCCTCGGCTTCTCGCGGACGACGTCGACCAGCGTGATGGGGGAGCTGTTCTTCGTGGCGATGATCCTGCTTGCAGCCATCGCGATCGCGGTGAGCATCTACATCTGTTTCGCTTACGCGGAGCGCGCCGAGCGGATGCTTGGGCACAACGGAACGGAAATCGCAGTGCGCCTCTCCGCCTTCATCCTGTTCTGCATCGGCGTGCAGATTTTCTGGACCGGCGCTTCCGAGCTGATCCTGAGCCTGCCCACTCAGCATGTCGCTCCTGCGTTGCCAAAGCCTGGTTGACGCGAGCGCCGCCCACCCTTTCAAGGCGCGCGTGGGCTGCACTAGAGTGCGCGCCGGGAGGACCAAAATGAAAAGAAGCACCGAGCGCTTTCTGACCACGCACACCGGCAGCCTGCCGCGGCCGGAAGACCTGATCCGCATGATGTACGCCAAGGAAGAAGGCGTGCCGGTGGACCAGCAGGCGCTTTCGGCGCGGGTGCGTGCGGCAGTCGCCGAGGTGGTGAAGAAGCAGTCCGACGCCGGCGTCGATCTGATCAACGACGGCGAACTCTCGAAGCCGAGCTACGCGACTTACATCAAGGACCGGCTGAACGGCTTCGGCGGCACCGGCAACACCTTCGTCTACCAGGATCTCGCGGAATATCCCGCGCTCGCCAAGAAAGTGTTCGGCGATCCGGGACGTTCGCGCCGCAAGACGCCCGCCTGCAACGCGCCGATCAGCGTGCGCGACCCGAAGGCGGTGCGCGAGGACGTCGACAATCTCAAAGCCGCGCTGGCGCAGGTGAAGCACAGCGAAGGCTTCATGAGCGCCGCCTCGCCCGGCGTGGTGTCGCTGTTCTTCCGCAACGACCATTACAAGGACTTCGAGACCTACATCTACGCCATCGCCGACGCGATGCGCGACGAATACGAGACCGTGGCCAAAGCGGGCTTCGTGCTGCAGTTCGACTGTCCCGACCTCGGCATGGGCCGGCACATCCAGTACGCCGACCTCGACCTCAAGGAATTCCGCAAGCGCATCACGCTGCACATCGAGGCGCTCAATTACGCCGTGAAGAACGTGCCGGCCGAGCAGCTCCGCATGCACCTGTGCTGGGGCAACTACGAAGGTCCGCACCATCACGACGTACCGCTCACCGACATCATCGACATCGTGTTCGCGGCAAAGCCGAACGCGATCTCGCTGGAGGGCGCCAACCCGCGGCACAATCACGAATGGGCGGTGTTCGAGACGGTGAAGCTGCCCGCCGGCAAGGTGCTGATCCCCGGCGTGATCGAGTTCGAAGTCGAACTTCATCGAGCACCCGGAAGTCATCGCGCAGCGGATCGGCCGCTACGCCAAGCTGGTCGGCCGCGAGAACGTGATCGCCGGTTCGGATTGCGGCTACGGCACCTGGGTCGGCCAGGCCGCGGTCGATCCCGACGTGGTGTTCGCCAAGCTCAAGGCGATGGCGGACGGCGCGGCAGATCGCGACGAAACAGTTCTGGAACTGACGGCCGCACGATACGCTGGCTGGCGATGAGCGATTCGTCCCAGCCGGCCACGTCGCACCCCACCCGGTGATCAGCACGCGCCCCGCGTGGATAGACAGCTTCCTGCGGCCGATCCTGGCGTTCCGCCTGAGCTACGTGCCGGTGGTGATGATCTATTTCACCTACGGCGCGCTCGGCCTGATCGACGTGTCGCGCGACCTCTGGATCAAGGAAGCGCTGACGCTGACGCCGGCGCAGCTCGCGGCCATTGCGGTGTGGCTCAGCCTGCCGTGGACCATCAAGATGGTGTTCGGCGAACTGGTCGACAGCACGCCGATCTTCGGCTCGCAGCGCACCGCCTACGTGCTGATCGGCGCAACGCTGATGGCGAGCGGCATGGTCATGCTGGCCGGCGCGGCCGGCGGCTGGCTCACGTTTCTGCACGCCCAACAACTTCTACCTGGCCGGCACCATGCTGATCGTGATCGGCATGGTGATCCAGGACGTGGTGGCCGACGCGATGTCGACCGAGGTGGTGTCGCGCGTCGATGAGGCCGGCAATCCGCGCCCCGATCACGACGTGCGCGCCGACCTCGGCATGGTGCAGGTGCTCGGCCGCATCGCAGTCTCGCTCGGCATCCTTTCCGTCGCCGGATTGTCGGGATGGCTGGCGCACGTCTTCTCCCGCGAGGCGGTGTTCTTTATCGCGCTCGTCATTCCGGCAATCTCGATCACCGGCGTATTTCTGCGCGTAGACCGGCCCGTCGAGCGTCGCGCGCCCGATTGGCGCATCCTCGGCGGCGGCATTGCCTATGGCGCGCTGGTGATCGTGCTCGGCGTCGGCGGCATACCCTTCGCGCAGGAGGTGATCTTCTGCCTCTCGATGGCGGTGGTCTGCACCATGCTGTTCCTGGTGACGAAGGACATCTCGCATGAGAGCCGCCGCGCAATTTTCTTCACCACCGTCATCATCTTCATGTTCCGCGCCACGCCGTCGGTCGGCGACGCCTATTTCTGGTGGACGCTCGACGTGCTCAAGTTCGATGCCGCGTTCTACGGCGTATCTGCGCCAGACCGGCGCGATCATCGCCATCGCCGCGATGTGGATGTTCAGCAAGCAACTGACGGAATACTCCGTCACCTCCGTGCTGTTCTGGATCGCGGTCGCGGGCACGCTCTATCCTTGCCGAACGTCGGCTTGATCTACGGCCTGCACGAATGGACCGAAGCGAACTTCGGCTTCGGCGCGCGCACGCATCGCCATCGTCGATGCCGCGACCGCCTCGCCTTTCGTGCAATTGAGCATGATCCCGCTGCTCACCCTGGTGGCCTACTACGCGCCCGCCGGGCACCGTGCGACCTGGTTCGCGCTGATGGCCTCGATGATGAACCTCGCGCTGGTCGCGGGCCAGTTGCAGACCAAATATCTCAACGAGATTTTCGTGGTCGACCGCGGCCACTACGGTGCGCTCGGCCCGCTGCTGATCACGGTCGTGGTGATCGGCTTCGTGTTGCCGATCGGCGCGATCATACTGTTCGGCCGGCGCATTGCGCGCGACTGAGCCGGCCTCAAGCGTCACGCCCTACGGCGACTTCGCCACCGTCTCGGCGGCGCCCAGCCCCAACGCCTCCACCATGACGCGGAACACCTCGGTGTTGTCCATCTGGCCGCGCACGCGCTCGCTGCCGGGGCCGATCGCGGTCAGCACCACGTCCTCGCCGGAATGCACGCTGGCGTTCGCCATCCGCGACAGGTTGCCGAGCCGGAACATCGCGCCCGGCGCGTTCTTGTAGGCTTCGTTGGCGACGAACGTGCCGGGCTCCTTGCCGGGCACGACGGGCTCGTTGGGACCGTCGAGCTTCGGGCGGAACGTCTCGTAATAGTCGGGCGAGCTCGCCGAGAACATGGCGAGCCGGCGGCTCACGTCGACACGCGGCGGATAGCCGTCCGCGTCAGGCTTCGGGTAGTTGGGGAACGCCGCCGAATTGTAGGTCCGCACCCGCTCGCGCATCGGCCGGTCGGGGTCCTTGGTCATGTCGTCGTCGATGGTGCCGATCAGGGCGATCGGATGCGTGTGATCGGCGATCACCAGGATCAGCGTGTCGTTGCGCGGCGCGGCCCACTCCTTCGCCAGCTTGACGGCATTGTCCAGCATGATGGTGTCGTACACCGCACGCTCCATGTCGAGCAGATGGGTGTACTTGTCGATCATTCCGGATTCGACCATCAGGAAGAACCCTTCCGGCTTGCGCGACAGCAATTGCAGCGCGGAATTGACCATCTCGGTGAGGTCCGGCTGATCGGGATACTTCTTCACCGTGCCGCCCTTGAGGAACTTGCGGTCGAGCGCGCCATCCATGTTGCCGTAGTTGAACAGGCCGAGCAGCTTGTTCGTGCCCGTGGCCTTGGTCACGCTGGCCAGCTCGGCCGCGGTGGTGGCGTAGGTGTAGCCGGCGTCGCGGAACTTGATGACATAGTCCTGATTGTCGTTGCGCTTGCCGCCGGCGGCGCCTTTCGGCGTGAACGCGTGCAGCCCGCCGCCCATCAAGACGTCCGGCTTGAAGTCGAAGAACTGCTCGACGATGTTGTCGTACTCCACGCGCCGGCGCGTATGCGCGATCATCGCGGCCGGCGTCGCGTCCTCGATCTCGGTGTTGGTGACGACACCGACCGCGAGGCCGAGCCGGCGCTTCACCAGACTGGAAATCGTCTCGACCCGCGGATCGTCGAACGGGTCGCGCGTGCGGTCGCCATAGACCCCCATGGCGTTCACCACCGATTTGTGCCCGGTCGAGTAGGCGCTCGCCGAATTCGCCGGAATTGGTGATGATGGAATCGGATCCGGCGGTCGCGACCAATGCCATGTGCGGCATCTCGTCCATCGCCAGCTTGCCGAACGCCTTGCCCTCCGCCATGCCCTTGGAGAGCAGCCGCGCGGCGACGCGATGCGCGTTCGACATGCCGTCGCCGATGAACAGGATGACGTTCTTGGCTTGCCGCTGCCCGGTGCCGTAGACCTCCCACGTCACTTCGCGGGTGTTGGTGCCGTCGGTGGCCCGCACCTTGTAGACGCCCGGCTGAGTCAGCGACACGCCGCGCAGGATCAGCGCCGATTGGTCCCGGCCGTCCTCACGCTCCACGAACTCCGCGGCGCGGCCGAACACCTTTTGATGATCCTCGCCATTGAGCGTGACAACGGCCGCCGGTCCTTGCACCAGACCGGGAAACTCGACCTTCAGATCGAACCGCGAGCCGGAGAGGATCGAGGCGCGATCGATCGGATAGATGGTCTGTGCGAACGCGGCGCGTGCCGGCCAACGCTGCGACGACGCACGAAAACGCGAAGATCGATGGGCGCATGGCTGTTGTCCTCGGTTTGATATGACTCGCGACAGTGTAAGAACGCAGCATGACGCTTTTGCTGCGCTGCCGCGCGTCCCGGCGGCCTTGCCCGCCGAAGCCCGGATAGCCGCCAGAAGCGTACCGCGCCGGGTTCCGAGGTTTGATCGTGCAATTCGGATTGAACTTTTTTCCGTGTGTCGGTCCTGCAGAGAAGTCCGCCGAGCGCTATTTCCGCGAGGCGATGCACCTGTGCAGCCTGACCGACGAGTTGGGCTACACGCACATCCGGCAGGTTGAGCACTATTTCCACCGCTATGGCGGCTACAGCCCCAATCCGATGCTGTTTCTGGCTGCGGCCGCGGCGCGCACGAAAAACACCCGGCTGATCACCGGCGCGATATTGCCCGCGTTCAACAGCCCGCTGAAGCTGGCCGGCGAGATCGGCATGCTGGATGGCATCAGCGGCGGCAGGCTGGAGGTCGGCTTTGCGCGCGCGTTCCTGCCGCATGAGTTCGAACGGTTTGGCGTCAGCCTCGACGAAAGCCGCCGCCGCTTCACCGAGGGCCTGGCGCAGATTGCGGCGTTGCTGAAAGAGGAGAACGTTTCCTCGCAGGGCGAATTCCACAGCTTCAAGAACGTGACCTCGCTGCCGCGGCCGACGCAGCAGCCGCACCCTCCTCTCTGGATCGCCGCCACCGCGACGCCGGAAAGCTTCGAGTTCGCCGGCAAGATGGGATACCGCGTCATGGGCATCCCGCTGGAGCCAACTCAGATGCGCGGGCTGCTCGACCGGTATCGCAATGCCTGGCGGGCCGCCGGGCATCCCGGCAACGGCCACGTGATGAACACGTTCTTCATGTTCTGCGCGCCGACGCGCGACGAGGCGATGGAAATCGGACTCGGTCCCTGCAATGGACACCTTCGCGGGCTTGCCGATGCCGCGAAGGAGTGGCTCACGGGCGCCAGCACCAAGGACTATCCCGGCTACGACAAGATGATGGCGCAGGTGCTCAACGACAGCGCCGAAGCACAGGTCTCGAAGGGCAGCGCATTCATCGGCACGCCGTCCGACATCGTCGAGATGATCCGCGCTTTCAACGAAAGGGTTGGCGGCCTGGACAGCATCTCGCTGCACTTCACGCCGGCCAACATGCCGGTCGAGGCGGCGGAACGTTCGCTGCGGCTGTTTTCGCGCGAAGTGATGCCGAAAGTCGCCGCGCTATAAAGGAAAAATCATGAAAGAACCAAAGCCGCTGCGCTCCGAGATGGGCTTCAGCACCCCCGACAAGATCACCGTCCGCGGTTACGACCTGCCGAACCAATTGCTTGGCAAGATCGATCTCGGCGGCATGGCGTTCCTCGAAATCACCGGGCGGATGCCCAATCCGCGCGAAGCCGAGGTGTTCAACGCGCTGCTCGTCACGCTGGTCGAGCATGGCATGACGCCGCAGGCGATTGCCTCGCGTCTGATCAGCATCTGCTCGCCCGAGGCCATGCAAGCGTCCGTTGCCGCGGGCCTGCTCGGCGTCGGCAACACGTTTGCGGGCGGCTCCGAGCAGATCGCGCGCATCCTGCAGACGGCGCTCGACGGCAAGGATGCCAACATCGATCTCAACGCGATCGCGCAGGGCATCGTGGAGGACTACGCCTCGCGCAAGGCGCCGATCCCCGGCATCGGCCATCCGCTGCACAAGCCGATTGATCCGCGCACGCCGGTGCTGTTCGCCATTGCGGAAAAGAACGGATATCGGGGCCGCTACATCGCGCTGCTCGAGGCGATCTGCACCACCGCGGAGAAGCGCCTCAACCGCAACCTGCCGATCAACGCCACCGGCGCGATCGGCGCGGTGCTCAGCGAGCTTGGCTTCCCGTGGCGCATCTGCCGTGGCGTCGCGATCATCGGCCGCGCCGTCGGCTTGGTCGGCCACGTCGCCGAGGAAATGCGAAATCCGCTTGCATACGAAATCTACGAGCGCGTCGAGCGAGAGGTGGCGGCCAACGCCCTGGCCAAATAGGCCGCGCAAACGCGGCAAAATCCCGCATTCGGGTCGAATAGGGGAACAAATCACGGTTTTTGACGGCGGCCGGCGACGTTGAACCGCCGATTCCGAGGCCTATATGAGCCGGGCCCAGTGTCCGAAACGTCACGGGCAGGGCTGATTTGCGCTGAGCCTTCAGAACCGCGTTGCTTCCACGGGGCGACTCACACAGGTTCCGCTTCAATTTTAGGCGATCAGAATTCATGAGCCAGTTTCCGACCAAACGTCCGGTGCGCCTTCTGCTTGGAGCGGCCGCGGCCACACTGCTGTTTGCAACCGCCGGCGAGGCCCAGCGAAGCAGCCCGTTTACCGGGTTGTCCGGCTCTTGGGCGGGTCTAGGCATAATCAGCCTGAACACCGGGGCCAAAGAGAAGATTCGCTGCCGCGCGGTCTATCGCGTCGCCGAAACGGGCTCCAACCTGCAACTGGAGCTGCGCTGCGCCAGCGATGCCTACAAGTTCGAACTGCAAAGCGCCGTGACGCACAGCAGTGATGGCGCGATCTCCGGAACCTGGAGCGAATTGACCCGCGGTGCAGTCGGAACGATCTCCGGCACGTCCAAGGGCCATCAGATCAATCTGCGGGCCAGCAGCCCGGTGTTCTCGGCGTTGCTGGCGGTGAGCACGCAGAGCAACCAGCAATCGATCTCGATCCAGTCGCCGGGCAGCGAAATCTCGGCGGTGTCGATCAACCTCAGTCGCGGCGCGAAATAGCGCTCACGTGCGAGGGACTGCTATTGCGGGCCGAGAGCAATCTCGGCCCGTTTCCTTTTTGCACCAGGCCGGGCCGTCAGAACGAGGCGACCAACTGCTGGAAGCCCATGGCGCGGCTAAAGACGATCGCGTCGCGCTTCTGATTGTCATCGAGGATCATGATCAGCGGCATCGCGATCGACTTGATCCTGCGCAGATGCATCGTCGTCCCGGCGACCGTTATGCCTCGCGCCTGCTGACGGGCGAGATCGCTCAAGGCCACCTCCACCGGAAGCCAATGAGGCTGCTGGGAGGGCGTGAGCCTCAGGATCGCGCGAAGACGCGCGATGTGGCCTTCAGTGAGAATGGGTTCGGCAGCGACTTGAGGTCTGGCAGTGTCGCGAGGGGCAGCCCGCCGCGGATCGGCAGATGCCTCAGCGCGGGGCGGAACAACAACAGTTCCTGCTCCCCATTGCTGGGCGTCCGCCTGCGAAACCAAGCCCATCAAGAGCGCCGCAGCGCAGAGGGTCGCCTTCAACATCGGTGTTTCCCCGCTTCCGCGTGATTAACAAATTGCTACCGGAAACCCCGCGGACGGGACATCAAAAACGACGTAAATTTCGGACGAGTTTGGGATATGGTTTCTATGACAAAGTCATAGAAACCATTGGGCTTTTTAACCCTAACGCGGTTCCGGATTTCTAAGCTGAATAGGCGAGGATGGTGGGCTCGACAGGGATTGAACCTGTGACCTTTCCCATGTCAAGGGAACGCACTACCGCTGTGCTACGAGCCCATCCGTCGCGACCTATATCGGCTGGATTCCAGCGAGGCAAGCAGGCCCCAAGGAAGCCCCAAGCACGTCGGACAGCGGCCTCAGGCCGCTACGGCGAGCATCTTCTGGACCTCGTTGACGAGGTCGCGCAGATGGATCGGCTTCGACAGAACCTTGGCGTGCTTCGGCGCGGCGGAATCCGCATTGAGCGCGACCGCGGCAAAGCCGGTGATGAACATGATCTTGATGTCGGGGTCGAGCTCGGCGGCCCGGCGCGCCAGTTCGATGCCGTCCATTTCCGGCATCACGATATCGGTCAGCAGAAGCTGAAACGGTTCCTCACGCAGCCTCTGATAGGCCGACATGCCGTTGTCGTAAGAGATGACTTCGAAGCCCGCGTTCTGCAGCGCCTTGACGAGAAAGCGCCGCATGTCCGTATCGTCTTCCGCGAGAAGGATCTTCGCCGTCTGATCGCTCTGTGTCATTGACCCGCCAACCCCTGAACGCGAAAGCCATAGCGGTCCGACGCTAACGTCTCGTTACAAACCGCAGGATTTTGCCCATTTCGACCGTCTGCAGGCAACCGCCAGCCCCTAATTTTGCCGATTTGGCCTGGTTTTGATCCCCGCCTCGCCATAAGCCGCAAGGCTGGTAAACAAGCGATGAAAACTGGCTCTTGGCAGCGCCACGCGCGCCGTGGACAATGCAGACCATGACCGGCTAAGGACCCGGACCGCCTCGTGTAATCCGCATTTCGAGACGCCCGCTCAATGAGCCAACAGCAAGACGAGCTCGATCCGCCGTTTGAGGTTATCGAGCCGGCCGAGCGCCGCGGGCCGCTGCTGTTCAACTCGCCGCACTCCGGGAACATCTATCCTCGTGCTTTTCTGGGTTCTTCCCGGCTCGATCTTCCGACCTTGCGCCGGTCGGAGGATTGTTTCGTCGATGACCTCGTGCTCGGCGTGGTGGCCCGTGGCTATCCCCTGATGCGCGCGCACTTCCCGCGCTGTTACGTCGACGTCAACCGCGAGCCTTACGAGCTCGATCCGCGGATGTTCGAGGGACGATTGCCTTCGTTCGCCAACACCCGATCGATGCGGGTGGCTGGCGGGCTCGGCACCGTGGCGCGCGTGGTCGGCGACGCGCAGGAAATCTACGACCGGCGCATTTCCGTGAACGACGCGCTGCGCCGCATTGAAAGCCTCTACAAACCCTACCATCGCGCGCTGCGACGGCTGTTCACCAAGGTGCATCGTGATTTCGGCGCGGCGATCCTGGTCGATTGCCATTCCATGCCTTCGACCACCGGCGCCGGCAGGGATGAACGCCCTCGCGCGGATGTGGTGCTGGGTGACCGCTACGGCACCAGTTGCGTTCCGGTGGTTTCGGAGACCGTCGAGAACACGCTGCGCGCATTCGGCTACGCGGTGAGCCGCAACAAGCCCTACGCCGGCGGCTTCATCACCGAGCACTACGGCAACCCCGCCGCCGGGCTGCACACCATCCAGCTCGAGATCAATCGCGGCCTCTACATGGACGAGCGGCGTTTCGAGCGCTCCGCCGACTTCGCGCGGCTGGCTTCGCATCTTGAAGCACTGGCCGACCGCGTGGCCGCGATCCCGGTCGAGGAGTTGCGGCCCTATCGCGCCGCCGCCGAATAAGGCTTCGCTTGCGTTGGCGCATGTCCTTTTCGGACCTGCCTTCGCCCGCCGAAGCATTTGCCAGAATGACGAACCGGCTAGGGCTTCGCGCAGGCGGGAAACCGGTATCCACTTTTCCGGGACATGCGCAAAAGAAAGAGGCCGCCGAACATGTCGGCGGCCTAAGTCTAGGGAGGAAACGCCCAAGGAGGGCGGCGGGAGGGCGATCCAAAGGACCGCCTACCGCGCTGCAGCAATATGCCACCGCGACGCACAAAGAGCAAGTGATACTGACCTATTTGCTGCCCAAAACGGCATGGCTGTTAATAGCTCAGCGCAGGGCGGCTACCCGGCTAAGCCTTTCTCGCGACTACCAAAATAGGCCCACGCGCCTACCAAAACGAGCGCCGCCTGCAACCCGAAGACAAGCCGGTAGGCCTCCAGCGGATACGCGCCACCCTCGACCGGAAACAGATCGATCACGGCGCCGGAGACGAACTGCACGAGAAATCCGCCGCCCATGGTTCCGATGTTCAGGAGCGTGATGCACCGTCCGAGCAGATGTGGTGGCACCAGCGAGCGGCCGTGCGACATCACCACCGAGGTCATGCCGGTCGAAAAGCCGAGCAGCGCGAAAGCCACGATGAGCAGCGGCGTCGGCAGCACGCCGCCCAGGGCAAACAACAGCAGGGCCGAAAAGCTCAGTCCCGTGCCGACCAGGATCGGCGGCTTGAACCGCCCGAAAATCCGGTCGCTTGGCCCCCACACGAAGGAGCCGATCACCTGCGCCAGCGCCGCCACGAACAGGATTTCGCCGCGGCCTTTGAGATCGTAGCCGTAGATGTGCGTGAGATATGGCCCGCCCCAAAGCCCGACCATCAGCACGAAGCTTGGATAGCTGGTGAGCTGCACCAGGAAGATCCGCCCCATCGAAGGCGTGCGGATCACCTGCCAGATGCCGGCGACACTCTCCCGTAGCGTCTCGTTCCGCGGCTCGGTCTTTCGTCCGGGCGGATCGTCGCTGACGATCAGCCAGGTCAGCAGACCGATCACGACGGTGGCCGCGGCAACCGCGAGAAACGCCGTGCGCCAACCGAAACTAGCGACCGCGAAGGCAAGCGGCGCCGTTGCCAGCAACGCGCCGAGCGTACCGACGCCGAGATGAATTCCGGCGAAGGTCGAGAAGCGTTCCGGCGGAAACCAGCGTGCATAGAGAGCGACCGGCGCCATCAGGAAACAGGCGGTGCCAAGGCCGAGCAGCGCCCGCGATACGACCAGGCCGGACACGTCGTGCGCCATGGCGAAGGCCACGCTACCTGCGACCGTGACCGCGATCGACGCCAGCATGCAGCGCTTGGGCCCGAATCGGTCGAGCGCCACCCCGAGCGGGCAGCTGCGTGGCGGCAAACACGAAGAAATAGATGCTGGAGAGGAGGCCGATCTCGATCGGCGACAGCCCGACCTCCGCCGCCAGATCGGGGGCGATGACGCCGACCGAATTTCGCAGGAACTGGCTGACGATATAAAGCGCCCCCAGTGTCACGACGATCGCGATCACCAGCGCGGAAAACGGGCTGATGGCCCGCGGTGCTTCCCGCGGCGCCTCCCCTGACGGTTTCATCCCGGCGCATCCCAGCAACTGCTTGCGATTTTCGCAAAACAGCGGATTACTGGATGCCCCGCCTTCCCAGGCATGACAAGGGCAACCGCCCGCATGACTGCCATCGATTTCACGGCCTTCGTCGACAAGCTTGCTCGGGCAGCCGGTGATGCCGTTTTGCCGTTTTTCCGGACTTCGCTGTCGGTCGAAAATAAGAGCCGCGGCGGCGGCTTCGACCCGGTCACCGCTGCCGACCGCGCCGCCGAGCAGACGATGCGCGCGATGATCCGCGCGAACTTCCCCGAGCACGGCATCGTCGGCGAGGAATTCGGCAACGAGCTCACCGACGCCGAATACGTCTGGGTGCTCGACCCGATCGACGGCACCAAGTCCTTCATTTCCGGCATGCCGGCGTGGGGAACGCTGATCGCGCTGATGCGGCACGGCGAGCCGGTCTACGGCCTGATGCATCAGCCGTTCACCCGCGAGCACTTCAGCGGCGATTGCGGCGCGGCGCACTATCGCGGCCCGGCCGGCGCGCGCGCGCTGCACGCGCGGCACTGTGCTTCGCTCGGCGAGGCGATCCTGATGACGACCAGTCCGCTGCTGATGGACGACGCCGAGCGTGTCGCATTCGGCCGCGTCGAGAAAGCGGTGCGGCTGTCGCGCTACGGCGGCGACTGTTACGCCTATTGCATGGTTGCGGCCGGCCATGTCGATCTCGTCATCGAGGCCGGGCTCAAGCCCTATGACGTGGTCCCGCTCATCCCCATCATTGCCGGGGCGGGCGGTATCATCACCACCTGGGACGGCGGCCCTGCCAAGAATGGCGGGCGGATCATCGCAGCGGGCGACAAGCGCATTCACGCCGAAGCGATGGCGATGCTGAAGGGATGACACGCGTTGCTTGGCCCGGCATGGGTGGACCGGGCGCGCCGAAGTGTGAAGTGTAACGAGCGCCAACGATCGCACAGCTCACATGAGCAACGCGACGAACACGGGCTTTGCTGACTGCCGACGTCAAGCGCTGGGACGCGGTGGTGAAGGCGGCAGGAATCCCGCGGTTCGACTAAGCCTGACAAGCAATGGCGCGACGGGGGGACACTCACCCCGTCGGCGCGTTTGTGATATCGTTTTCAAAACAAGCGCTTCGCCGGGACGCTCCGTCACGACATGGCTTCTCAGGAATGACCATCACCGACACGTCATCCGAGCCGCCGGTCGACAGGGCCGCGCCGCGCGGCAGCCGGGCCTGGCACCACAGCATCGGCGGCAAGCTGCTGATCGCTTTCGGCCTGATCGCCGCGCTGACCATCGGCGCGACCTTTCTGTCGCTGATGCGCTTCAACCAGATCGAGAGCGTCCTGCACGGCCTGGTCGACGTCAGCATGCCGGCGCTGAAGCTGTCGATGGACGTGCAGAGCCGGGCCGCCGACGTGATCGAGACCGCGAGCGAAGTCGGCAACGCGCAGGACGAGATCGAGCGCTTCAACGGCATGTCGACCGCGACCGAGCGCATCGGCAATCTGTGGCAGGCGATCGAAAAGCTGCGCGCCGTGGTCGTCGACGAGCAGACGATGGTGCCGATCCAGGCGCTGATCGCGCGGATCGATTCGCAAGTCGGCGATCTCAACCGGACCGTCGGCGACGGCCTTTCGGCGAGCCAGGCGCCCGCCAAGGTGTTCCAGCAAATCGGTGCCACGACCGCCGCCGCGAACAAGACGATCGCCTCGATCCTCGACCGGGTGAACCCCGCTCACGCCGCGCCGGCTGCCGATCCAGTGGCGGAGAGCGCCAGACTGCTCGGTGACGAGCTTCACGATCTGCGCAGCGACTTCAACGACGCCGCCAGGATTCTGAACAGCGTCCGCCAGGCCAACAGCAGCGAAGCGCTGAAATCGCATTGCGCGAGCAATTCGATGAGACCTTCAGCCGCCTCCAGGCAACATCGCCAAGCTGCGGCAGAGTCCCGGACTTCGCCTCGGACACCATCGGCCGCGCCTGCAGCAGCCCGAGAGTCTGGCGACGCACTCGACCGGCAGATGCCGGCATCTTTGCGCTGCGCGAGCAGTATCCTGCGCATCAGAACCTCGATCGCGTCGATCACCAAATCGCCTCAAGACGGACGGCGCGCAACTGCGCGAGATGGTGGCGGCCATAGTGTCCGAACGCCGAGAGCGAGGCCGCCGAGTCGCAACAGCTTTCGACCAGCGCCATCGCGACGAGCCGCATCTGGCTGCTGCTGATCGCACTCTCGACGCTGGTCATCGCCGGCCTGATCGTCTGGCTGTTCGTGCATCGCTACGTCGTATCGCGGCTCGACGCGCTGGCCGACAGCATGCTCGGCATCGCGCGCGGCAACCTCGCAACGCCGATTCCCGCCGCCGGCCCGGACGAGCTTGGCGAAATGAGCCGGGCGCTCGGCGTGTTCCGCGACAACGCGCGCGAGATTCAGATCGCGAGGGATCAGGCCATCGCGGCGCGCGCCGAAGCCGAGGCGGCGTCCCGCGCCAAGTCGAGCTTCCTCGCCAACATGAGCCACGAGCTGCGCACGCCGCTCAACGCGATCATCGGCTACAGCGAAATCCTGGCCGAAGACGCCACCGACCGCGGCGACGAGGCGGCCGTGCACGATCTGCAGAAGATTCAATCCGCGGGCAAGCACCTGCTCGGGCTGATCAACAGCGTCCTCGACCTGTCGAAGATCGAAGCCGGACGGATGGACGTCTATCTCGAGCCGGTCAACCTCACGCAGCTGGTCGACGAGGTGCGCGTCATGGTCCAGCCGCTGATCGAGAAGAACGGCAACCGGCTGGTGATCGACTGCCCGCCGGACATCGGCGCGATGCGCACCGACCTGACCAAGATCAAGCAGTCCCTGATCAACCTCCTGAGCAACGCCGCGAAATTCACCGAGAAGGGCGAGGTCGGGCTAGCGGTCGCGCGGCAGACCGCGGCCGACGGGCGATCGCACGTGCTGTTCAAGGTGTCGGACAGCGGCATCGGCATGACCGAAGAGCAGATGGGCCGGCTGTTCGAGGCCTTCGCGCAGGCCAATTCCTCGACCACCCGGAACTTCGGCGGCACCGGCCTTGGCCTCGCCATCACCAAGCGGTTCGCCACCCTGCTCGGCGGCACGGTCAGCGTCACCAGCAAGCCCGGCGTCGGCTCGACCTTCACGCTGGACCTGCCCGACCAGTCGGTCAATGCGGCCGCCCCGGCGACGCGATTCAAGACGCCGCGAGCGGCCCGACGGAGCCGGCGCTTGACCGTGCTCGTCGTCGACGACGATCCGGCGGTGCACGACGTGCTCACGCCACGCTGGCGAAGAACGGCTATCGCGTCATCCACGCGCGCGACGGCGCCGAGGCGCTCGACATCCTGCGCAAGACGCCGCCGGATGTCGTCACGCTCGACGTCATGATGCCGAACGTCGACGGCTGGACGGTGCTGGCGGAGATGAAGTCCGATCCCGCGCTGGCGCACATTCCGGTGATCATGCTGACCATCGTCGACGACCGCAATCTCGGCTGGTCGCTCGGCGCCTCCGAATACATGACCAAGCCGATCGACCGCGAGCGGCTGGTGGCGCTGGTGCGTCGCTTCACCAGCCGCAGCGCGAACGCCGTCGTGCTGATCGTCGACGACGATCCCGAGGTCCGCAACGTCGTCAGCGCGACGCTGCGCAAGCGTCGGCCTGAAGACCGCCGAAGCGGTCAACGGCCGGGCCGCGATCGAGTGGCTGGCCGCCAATCCTCCGCCGGACCTGGTGCTGCTCGATCTGATGATGCCGGAGATGGACGGCTTCCAGTTCCTCGAACACCTGCGCGACAGCCGGACCGGCTCAAGTGCCGGTCGTCGTGCTGACCGCGAAGGATCTGACCGCCGAAGAACGAGCCTATCTCGCGGAACGAACCGTCCTGGTGCTGGGCAAGTCGGCGCAGCCGATCGCCAGCCTCGGCACGGTGCTGTCCGCGATCGCGACCCAACGGCAGAACGCCGACAAGCCGGCGCGCGAATTCAGCGACTCACACTGACGGTGATCAATGCCGAAAATTCTTCTGGTCGAAGACAACGAGATGAACCGGGACATGCTGTCGCGCCGCCTGGTCCGCAACGGCTTCGAGGTGGTGATCGCGGTCGATGGCGGCCAGGGCGTGGCGATGGCGACGTCCGAAAAGCCGGACCTGATCCTGATGGACATGAGCCTGCCGGTGCTCGACGGCTGGGAGGCGACGCGCCGGGTGAAGGCCGATCCGGCGACCAAGGCGATCCCGGTGATCGCGCTGACCGCCCACGCCATGGCCGAAGACAAGGAAAAGTCGCTGGCCGCGGGCTGCGACGACTTCGACACCAAGCCGGTCGAGCTGCCGCGCCTGCTCGCAAAAATCCAGGCGCTGCTCGCCGAAGTAGGCGCCGCAGAGTCGACGCCGCATGACCGCGACCGACGGCAGCGACGAAGCAAGGCGCGTCCAGCGCGCGCTGCTCGCGCATCTGCGGCAGGAGTTCATCGCGCCGGCGGCCGCGATCGTCGGCTACACCGAAATCCTGATCGAGGACGCCAGGAGGCTGTCGCTCGACGCCTATCTTCCCGATCTCGAGCGGATCCGCAGCGCCGGCCATGCGCTGCATGCCCTGCTGCAATCGGTGCTGGCGCACGAGCACTCCGGCGACCCGGTCATTTTCGACCACGCCAAGCTCCGGCACGATCTGCGCACGCCGATCAACGCCATCAAGGGCTACGGCGAAATGCTGGTGGAGGATGCGGCCGAGGCGGGCACGAGGTGCTGCTCGCGGACCTCGGCAAGCTGCTGACCGCCGCCGACGGCATGCTCAAGCGCATCGACGCGCTGGTCGATTTCCGCGGCGACGCCGGAGCGCCGGCGCAGGCCGCCGGCCGGCATGGGCGGCGTCGTGGAAGCGGTCCGGGCGATCCGCGCCGTCGCCGCGGCGCCGGTCGGCGCCGATCGTCCGCGGCCGCATCCTGATCGTCGACGACAACGCGTCGAACCGCGATCTGCTCGGCCGTCAACTGGTGCGCGCCGGCCACACCGTCGCGGAGGCCGAAGGCGGGCAGGCGGCGCTGGCGAAGCTCGAGAGCGAGCGCCTTCGACCTCATCCTGCTCGACATGATGATGCCGGACATCAGCGGCTACGAAGTGCTGTGCCGGCTGAAGGCGCAGACCGCCACGTCCGACATTCCGGTCATCATGATCTCGGCGCTCGACGACCTCGACAGCGTCGACGCGCTGCATCGAGGCCGGCGCGGTCGACTATCTGCTCAAGCCGTTCGACCCGACGCTGCTGCGGGCGCGCATCGGATCGAGCGTGGAGAACAAGATCCTGCGCGACCGCGAGAAGCTGATGGTCGAAGAGCTCCGCCGCGAAAAGGCCCGCTCGGAAGATCTGCTGCTGTCGATCCTGCCGCGCTCGGTGGTCGACCGCATCAACGCCGGCGAAACGATGATCGCCGACCACGTCGACGAGGTCAGCATCCTGTTCGCCGACATCGTCGGCTTCACGCAGATGGCCGGCCGCCAAAGCCCGGGCGATCTGGTCGGATTTCTCAATTCCGTCTTCACGGCCTTCGACGGCCTCTCGACCCGCTTCGGCGGCGAGAAGATCAAGACCATCGGCGACGCCTACATGGTGGCGTTCGGGCTTCCCGACCCGCGCCCGGACCATGCCGAGGCCGCCGTGCTTCAGGCGCGCGCCATGCTGGACGAGATCGGCGTTTCGCGCCGGCGAAGGCTGCAGATCAACCTGCGGATCGGCATCCACACCGGGCCGGCCGTCGCCGGCGTGATCGGCCAGCGAAAGTTCTCGTTCGACGTCTGGGGCACGACCGTGAACATCGCGAGCCGCATGGAGTCGCTCGGCGAGCCCGGAAAAGTTCACGTCAGCGAAGCCGTCGCGCAGGCGCTGGCCGGCCGGTTCTCGTTCGTCGACCGCGGCCTGATCGACGTCAAAGGCGCAGGCGCGATGCGGACGTTCTTCCTCGGCGATCCGCTCGCCTAGTCAATACATCGGCGTGCCGGGAACGAAGGCATCGAAAGCCGCCCAGAACTGCACGCGATAGCGATCCTGCTCGTGCATCAGCTCGTGCCGGCTGCCGGCGACGATGAGGTGCGAGCCGGCGCGCAGCCGTACCGCGAAGTCCTCGATCGCGGCGGTGGAGACGATCTCGTCGCGGCCGGCCGCGATCAGCATCAGCGGCTGGCGGATCTTGTTGGCGAAGTTGATATCGGCATACCCGCTCATGACGCGGTAGGCGGCATCGGCCCAGCCAATGGTCGGCGAGCCCAGACCGAGCGCCGGCTCCGCTTCGAGGATTGCCTTGGTGCGCGCATGGCGGACCGGATCGGAGGTGAGCGGATTGCCGATATAGGGACCGCTCGCCATCACAGTCCCGTCACCGCGCGGAATGTACTGCGTGCCCATGCCGGCGTAGCGCAGCAAACGCGCCGACGTCTTGTACAGCGACGAGCCCCACATGCCGGCCAGTTCGATCATCGGCGCCGAGATCACGATGCGGTCGAACCAGCGCGAGCCCTTCTTGGCGATGTTCATCATCACGGCGCCGCCCATGGAATGCGCGATGGCGAAATGGGGCGGCGGACAGTCCGGCAGCACGACCTCGTTCATGAACACATCGAGGTCGCGCTCATACTGCGAAAAGTCCTCGATATGGCCCTTGCGCGGATCGTCGAGCGCGCGCTCCGACAGTCCTTGACCGCGCCAGTCGAGCGTTGCCACCGCAAAGCCACGGGAGCGCAGTTCGCGCACGGTCTCGAAATACTTTTCAATGAATTCGGCGCGGCCCTGGAACAGGCACACGGTGCCCTTGCGGCCCGGCGGCGGATGCCAGCGCGCAAAACGCAAGCGTGACGCCGTCCACGGTCTTCAGCGTGCCGCTGACGGCCGTCTCGGGCACCGGATTGGCAGGAATGGAAACGAGATCCATGTGATTTGAGTCGCGCTCGCGGCAGCCGCGTTATAGCAGGGGTCGGACAGCGCTCAATTGCTGGCGGGCGCGTTTCGTGAGGCTTTCCCAGCTTTCGCGCCAGCGCCGAAAATTACAAATATTACAGCATGTTAAGGAGTTCGCGACGGACCTCTTGCGCGGCCACGACCCAACCCCATATCGGCGCTGTGCAGGCCCATTCGGGCTGCACGTTTCATTGGGGTCCGGCCCATTCGGGCGGACCACCGCATGTCGCTCAAGGAGGATATGCCATGCGAACTTACGATCTTGCTCCCCTCTATCGTTCGACCGTCGGCTTTGACCGGCTGTTTTCGATGCTTGATGGCTTCGACGCCAGCACCCCTGGCTACCCGCCCTACAACATCGAGCGCACCGGCGAGAACGACTATCGCATCAGCATCGCGGTCGCCGGCTTCGGCGAGAACGAACTGACGATCGAGTTCGAAGGAAAACACCCTGACCGTCAAAGGCGAGAAGCAGGTCAAGGAAGAGGCCAAAGGCGAAGTGCTCTATCAGGGCATCGCGGCCCGCGCCTTCGAGCGCGTCTTCCAGCTCGCCGACTACGTCGTGGTCAAGGGCGCGAACCTCGAGAACGGTCTCCTGCACGTCGACCTCGTGCGCGAGATCCCCGAGGCGAAGAAGCCGCGCCAGATCGCCATCAACGGCAAAACCAAGCCGCAGGTGGTCGAGACCAAGGTGGCTGCCTAATCAGCCGACGGCTCAAGTGAGAGCGGAGCGCCCCGGATTTTCCGGGGCGCTTTTGTTTTGAGGACTAGTGAGGAAGCGACCGCGGATCGACCTTGCCCTCCGGCGCTGGAGCGGGCGCGGCCGGTGTAGGAGCCGGCGCCGCAGGCGCAGCCGCAACCGGCGGTGCAGCCGTCATCGGCAGACGCATTGGCCTCGACCGACGGTCGTGGCTTGGGCAGCGGCGTCGTGGCCGCGCGCTTCACGGGAGCCGGCTTTGCCGCGGGCTTTTCGGCGGGCGGCGGCATAGCACCCGTGCGAGACGGAAAACGGTCGGGCGGCGGCGGCAACAGGCCATGCTCGCCGCGCTCCTCGCGCATGATCGCCGGCGGCTCGGCGGACGGCGGCGGCACATAGTCGCGTGCCTCCGGCACGGCGGCGCGCCGGTGCGCGGCGGCGCATTCGGGATCGGCGCTATGGGACGCGCCATTGGGCGATCGTTCTCGTGGATGATCGGCGGCGCGGGCCGGATGTAGCCTTGCGGCGGCGGAGGCCCGTCCATGCGCTCGTACGGACCGAGACGCTCGCCAGCCGGAGCGGCGGCCACGACCGGCGACGCCGACACGATCTCACCGCTGCGCGCACCGACGATGACGCGCATCTCCCGGCCATCGGGCGCGCTTGCTCGCAGCACGTAGCTGTCGCCGCGCCGCATCGCCGGGCTGAGCGGGACAAAGCCTGCCGAGCGCACGACGGCGGCCACTTCACCGGCCGGTAACAGACCGGGAATGGCCTGCGTCACGCGCATCGGATCGGCGCCGGCCGCTGAGACCGACAGAGCGATCGCCGTCAACGCACAGAGCAATGAGTGTTGCACCGCGTGCCCCTCCAAGAATCGGACCGAGGAATTGATAACAGAACGCGGACCAATTCAGGCCCAAAGTTCACCGCCGATTGAGGCGGCGCTTGGGCCGTTGTGTCACGCTTTTGCGGCGAGATCGACAAACCGGTCGACCTCGGATTCACGCGTCGCGAACGATGTGACCAGCCGGATCAGAACCTCGTTCGGCCCCACCTGGGCGCCGCCCGGCAGGCTGTCGGTATTTCGCACGTAGTAGCGTGCTCCGTCGGCCTTCAGCCGCTCCTCCAGAGCCTTCGGCAAGACAACAAACACCAGATTCGCCTCGACCGGCCAAGCGGGCTTGAGCCCGGCCTTGGTGAGGCCGGCCGCCAGGCGGTCGGCCATGGCATTGGCGTGGCGGGCGAGCCGCAGCCAGCAATCGCCGTGCAGGAAGGCCTCGAACTGCGCCGCGAGGAAGCGATGCTTGGAGAGCAGATGCCCTGCCCGCTTGCGCCGCTCGCCCATCTGCGCCGCGAGCGCCCGGTCGAAGAACACCACCGCCTCCGCCGCCATCGCGCCGCCCTTGGTGGCGCCGAACGAGAGCACGTCGACGCCGGCCTGCCAGGTCGCCTGCGCGGGGCTGGCATTGAGCCGCACCAGCGCGTTGGCGAGCCGCGCGCCGTCCATGTGGACCTTCATGCCGCGGGCGTGCGCGATCCCGGCCAGCGCCGCGATCTCGGCAGGGCGATAGATCGTGCCCGCCTCGCTCGCCTGCGAGAACGAGATCGCCGACGGAATGACCTGATGCGGCGCGTGGCCGTGATAAGGCGCGAGCGCCGCGGAGAGCGTATCCGGCGCGATCTTGCAGCCGACGCCCACCAGTCCGATCAGCTTCAGTCCGTTGCCGAAGAATTCCGGCGCGCCGCATTCGTCGGTGACGATGTGCGCTTCGTTGTGGGTGAACACGGCGCCCCATGGCGGGCTGACATGCGCCAGCGCCAGTGCGTTCGCCGCCGTGCCGGTCGGCACCAGAAACACCGCGCAGTCGCGCTGGAAAATCTCGCCGATTCGCTGCTCGACGCGCTTGGTCTGGTCGTCGTTGCCGTAGCCGAGCACGAAGCCATCGTTGGCGCGCACGATGGCGTCGAGGATTTCCGGCGCCATGCCGGCCGTGTTGTCGCTTGCGAAGTTCATGAGGGCGCGGTCACTTCTCGTAGAGGTATCGCATCAGATGATCGACCGAGATCAGGCCCGGCCCCAGCGAGATCAGCACGAGCAGGATCGATATCCAATAGACGTGCAGCGACCAGAATGCCGCCGCCCCCGTCACCCACTGGATCACGCCGGTCATGACGAGCAGCACGATCGCGCAAAACCGCGTGCCAAGACCGAGCACCAGGCAGATCGGCACGATGAACTCGATGGCGCCAACGACCGGCGCCGCAAACCACGACGGCAGCGGCAGCGCCGCGAGCTGATCGAACATCTGGTAGGTGCCGTCCTTGACCGACATCGGCAGCGTCACGGTGGCGACGGTCCAGTCGAGACCCGGCACGGTGAGCGGAATGACGGGACCGTCCACCTTGGACTGGCCGGCGACGAAAAACGCCCGCGCCATGACCAGCCGCAGCACCAGCGCCACCAGCCCATAGGGCAGCGCAAGGGCGACGGTCCGGACCGCACGCGCGACGAAATTCTGGGTGCGGGTCGGAGGCGACGCACCCTCAGGGATCGCCTCCCATTCTGCGTCCGGCGCATCTGTCGCGAGGCTGTCCAACGTTCGGTCATAACGGCTCCGTCGCTGCTTCGACCTTCCGCTGAGTCGAATCGCAGGGTCAAACCTGGCGGGCGCGCAATGAACGACATAAATTAGGTGGTGTTCCG
This sequence comes from uncultured Alphaproteobacteria bacterium, assembly GCA_963838595.1. Taxonomy (GTDB): domain Bacteria; phylum Pseudomonadota; class Alphaproteobacteria; order Rhizobiales; family Xanthobacteraceae; genus Z2-YC6860. The sequence goes on along the minus strand of CAWIRP010000013.1, from coordinate 45,924 downwards.
GCAACGAACCCGATGAAAGCCGGGATCGAACGCAGGAATGATTTGCCAAGCGGTATTTTTTAGGACAGTATTGCTGTCCCAATTGGCGAAACCACGCGGCTTTGTCGCGTGCTGCTGCGGCACAGCATTGCACTTGCACATGCGCCGAACGCCGCTCAACATGGCAGCACGCGAGGTGCCGATCAGCGGCCCGCGGAAGGGCTGCCCTTACTTTCGGTTCGCCTTGGGCCGCAGCGCTAATCGGTGCTGAGGACGAGGCTGGGTGTGCCGGCTTCCGGTCGACGGGAGCCGCGAGAGTGCGAATGAAGAAGGGCGCGACGAAAGAACGGCAGTATTCACTGCGCGGCGACACCCTCGCCCGCGGTCGATGCGCGTCTGCTCTACAAGGACAGCGCGGACCCCGGCTTGCCGGAAGGACGCGGCCTCTACGATCCCGCTCTCGCCAAGGATTCCTGCGGCGTCGGCTTCATTGCCGACATCAAGGGCCGCAAGTCCCAGAAGATCGTGCAGGACGCGCTGCAGATTCTCTGCAATCTCGAGCATCGCGGCGCGGTCGGCGCCGATCCGCGCGCCGGCGACGGCGCCGGCATCCTGGTGCAGATCCCGCACAAGTTCTTCGCGCGCAAGGCGAAGGAGCTCGGCATCACGCTGCCGAAGCCCGGCGAGTACGGCGTCGGCGTGCTGTTCATGCCGCGCGACGCCGAACGCCGCGACATGGTGCGCAAGACGTTCGAAGAGGTCACCGCGCAGGAAGGCCTCAAGCTGCTCGGCTGGCGCACCGACATCCCGACCGACAATTCGACGCTCGGCGTCTCGGTGACGCCGACCGAACCCGTCCACATGCAAGTGTTCATTGGACAAGGGAAAAAGAAACTCAGCGAGGACGAATTCGAGCGCAAGCTCTACATCCTGCGCAAGGCGATCTCGGCCGCGATCTATCGCCAGTACGAGCGGCGGCTGTCCGGCTATTACCCGGTGTCGATGTCGTGCCGCACCGTCATCTACAAGGGCATGTTCCTCGCCGACCAGCTCGGCACCTACTACCGCGACCTGCACGAGCCGGATTTCGAAAGCGCGCTGGCGCTGGTGCACCAGCGGTTCTCGACCAACACGTTCCCGACCTGGTCGCTGGCGCATCCGTACCGGATGATCGCGCACAACGGCGAGATCAACACGCTGCGCGGCAACAACAACTGGATGGCGGCGCGGCAGGCGTCGGTGTCGTCGAAGCTCTATGGCGACGACATCAGCAAGCTGTGGCCGATCTCCTACGAGGGCCAGTCCGACACCGCCTGCTTCGACAACGCGCTCGAATTCCTGGTGCAGGGCGGCTACTCGCTCGCGCACGCCATGATGATGATGGTGCCCGAAGCGTGGGCGGGCAATCCGATGATGAACGAGGAGCGCCGCGCGTTCTACGAATACAACGCCGCGCTGATGGAGCCGTGGGACGGACCCGCGGCGCTCGCCTTCACCGACGGCCGCCAGATCGGCGCGACGCTCGACCGCAACGGCCTTCGTCCGGCGCGCTACTTCGTGACCCGCGACGACCGCATCATCATGGCTTCCGAGATGGGCGTGCTGCCGATCCCGGAGAAGGACATCGTCACCAAGTGGCGATTGCAGCCGGGCAAGATGCTGCTGGTCGACCTCGAACAGGGCCGCCTGATCCCTGACGAAGAGCTCAAGGCCACGCTCGCCAAGAGCCATCCGTACAAGGAATGGCTCGAGCGGACCCAGATCGTGGTGGAGGACCTGCCGGCCGCGAAGAACGAAGCGCCGATCTCGAACCTGCCGCTGCTCGATCGCCAGCAGGCGTTCGGTTACACGCAGGAAGACCTCAAGCTCCTGATGTCGCCGATGGCGGCGATGGGCGAAGAAGCCATCGGCTCGATGGGCACCGACACGCCGATCTCGGCGCTGTCGGACAAGCCGAAGCTGCTCTTCACCTATTTCAAGCAGAACTTCGCGCAGGTCACGAACCCGCCGATCGATCCGATCCGCGAAGAAATCGTGATGAGCCTCGTCTCGATCATCGGGCCGCGGCCGAACCTGCTCGACCTCGAAGGCATGTCGCGGACCAAGCGCCTCGAAGTCCGCCAGCCGATCCTGTCCGACGACGACCTGGAGAAGATCCGCGAGATTTCGGAGCTCGGCGACGGAGAGTTCAAGTCGACGACGCTCGACACCACCTGGCCCTCCGGCGAAGGCGCGGCCGGGATGAAACAGGCGATCGAGACGCTGAGCGGACAGGCCGAGAAGGCCGTGCGCGACGGCATCAACATCATCATCCTGTCCGACCGCAAGGCCGGCTCCGACCGCGTGCCGATCCCGTCGCTGCTCGCCTGCGCGGCGGTGCACCACCACCTGATCCGCCAGGGGCTGCGCACCTCGGTCGGGCTCGTCGTCGAGTTCCGCCGAGCCGCGCGAGGTGCATCACTTCGCCTGCCTTGCCGGCTACGGCGCCGAGGCGATCAACCCTTATCTCGCGTTCGAGACGCTGATCGCCGCCAAGAGCGAGATCAACCCCAAGCTCGACAAGAAGGACGTCGTCAAGAACTACGTCAAGGCGATCGGCAAGGGCCTGCTCAAGGTGATGTCCAAGATGGGCATCTCGACCTACCAGTCCTATTGCGGCGCGCAGATTTTCGACGCGGTCGGCCTCAAGGCCGATTTCGTCAACACCTACTTCACCGGCACGGCGACCCGCATCGAGGGCGTCGGCCTCACCGAGATCGCCGAAGAAGCGGTGCGGCGGCATCGCGACGCCTTCAGCGAAGCGCCGATCTACCGCGCCATGCTCGACGTCGGCGGCGAATACGCGGTGCGCGTGCGCGGCGAGGATCACGCCTGGAACGCCACCACGGTCTCGACGCTGCAGCACGCGGTGCGCGGCAATTCCTACGAGCGCTATCGCGCCTTCGCGAAGATCCTCAACGAGCAGTCGGACGACCTCGTCACCATCCGCGGCCTGTTCCGCGTCAAGAAGGCCGAGGAAGACGACCGCAAGCCGGTGCCGATCGAGGAGGTCGAGCCGGCGAAGAACATCGTGCGGCGCTTCGCGACCGGCGCGATGTCGTTCGGCTCGATCTCGCGCGAGGCGCACACCACGCTCGCCATCGCCATGAACCGGATCGGCGGCAAGTCGAACACCGGCGAAGGCGGCGAGGAGGCCGACCGCTTCAAGCCGCTGCCGAACGGCGACAGCATGCGCTCGGCGATCAAGCAGGTCGCCTCGGGACGCTTCGGCGTCACCGCCGAGTATCTCGTCAACTCGGACATGATGCAGATCAAGATGGCGCAGGGCGCCAAGCCCGGCGAAGGCGGCCAGTTGCCCGGCCACAAGGTCGACAAGACCATCGCCAAGGTGCGCCACTCGACGCCGGGCGTCGGCCTGATCTCGCCGCCGCCGCACCACGACATCTATTCGATCGAAGACCTGGCGCAGCTCATCTTCGACCTGAAGAACGTCAACCCGACGGGCGACGTCTCGGTGAAGCTCGTCTCCGAAGTCGGCGTCGGCACCGTCGCCGCCGGCGTCTCGAAGGCGCGCTCCGACCATGTCACGATCTCGGGCTTCGAGGGCGGCACCGGCGCGAGCCCCCTCACCTCGCTCAAGCACGCCGGCTCGCCGTGGGAGATCGGCCTCGCCGAAACCCATCAGACGCTGGTCGCCAACCGGCTGCGCAGCCGCATCGCGGTGCAGGTCGACGGCGGCATCCGCACCGGCCGCGACGTGGTGATCGGCGCGCTGCTCGGCGCCGACGAGTTCGGCTTCTCCACCGCGCCGCTGATCGCGGCCGGCTGCATCATGATGCGCAAGTGCCATCTCAACACCTGCCCGGTCGGCGTCGCGACGCAGGACCCGGTGCTGCGCAAGCGCTTCACCGGCCAGCCCGAGCACGTCATCAACTTCTTCTTCTTCGTCGCCGAAGAGGTGCGCGAGCTGATGGCGTCGATGGGCTACCGCACCTTCGACGAGATGATCGGGCAGATGCAGATGCTCGACCAGCGCAAGGTGATCGAGCACTGGAAGGCCAAGGGCCTCGATTTCTCGCGGCTGTTCACCAAGCCGGTCGCGCCGAAGGGCGTGCCGATCTATCGCTGCGAGCCGCAGGACCACAAGATCCACGACATCCTCGACCGCAAGCTGATCGCGCAGGCGCAGGCCGCGCTCGACAACGGCACGCCGGTCCGCATCACGGCGGACATCCGCAACATCGACCGCACCGCCGGCGCCATGCTGTCCGGCGAGATCGCCAAGCGCTACGGCCACGACGGCCTGCCCGACGACACCATCCACGTCGGCCTGACGGGCACCGCCGGGCAGAGCTTCGGCGCGTTCCTGGCGCGCGGCGTGACCTTCGAGCTCGAGGGCGACGCCAACGACTACGTCGGCAAGGGACTGTCGGGCGGCCGCATCGTCATCCGGCCGCCCGCCGACACCGGCGTCGTGCCGGAGCAGTCGATCATCGTCGGCAACACCGTGCTGTACGGCGCGATCGCCGGCGAATCCTACTTCCGCGGCGTCGCCGGCGAGCGCTTCGCCGTGCGCAACTCCGGCGCCACCGTCGTGGTCGAGGGCGCCGGCGACCATTGCTGCGAATACATGACCGGCGGCGTGGTGGTCGTGCTCGGCCAGACCGGCCGCAACTTCGCCGCCGGCATGTCCGGCGGCATCGCCTATGTGCTCGACGAGGACGGCACCTTCGAACAGCGCTGCAACCGCGCCATGGTCGAGCTGCAGGAGATGCCGGAATGGGTCGAAGGCGAGATGCACGGCGACCTCACCGACATGACGCAGCACGACAACGAGCGGCTGCACCGGCTGATCACCCGCCACGCCGAATACACCCGCTCCAGGCGGGCCGCCGAAATCCTTGCCAACTGGCGCGATTATCTGCCTAAGTTCCGCAAGGTGATGCCGCTCGAGTTCAGCCGGGCGCTCGCCGAGATGGACAAAGCGCGCGCGATGCAGGCCGCTGAGTAGAGGCGGATGGGCAAGGTCACTGGGTTTCTCGAGTTCGAGCGCGAAGAGCGCGACTACCAGCCGGTAGCCGAGCGCATTCGCCATTGGCGCGAATTCGTGCTGCCGCTGCCCGAGGAGGAGGTGCGCCAGCAGGGCGCGCGCTGCATGGATTGCGGCGTGCCCTATTGCCACGGCACCGACCAGACCGTCGCCCAGCCGACCGGCTGCCCGGTCAACAACCAGATCCCGGACTGGAACGACCTCGTCTACCGGGGCAAATGGGAAGAGGCCGCGGTCAACCTGCACTCCACCAACAATTTCCCGGAGGTCACCGGCCGCGTCTGCCCGGCGCCGTGCGAGGCGTCCTGCACGCTCAACATCGACGACAACCCGGTCGCCATCAAAACCATCGAATGCGCGATCGCCGACCGCGCGTTCGAGAGCGGCTGGATCAAGCCGGAGCCCGCCTCGCACAAGACCGGCAAGAAGGTCGCGGTCGTCGGCTCAGGGCCGGCCGGCATGGCCTGCGCGCAGCAGCTCGCCCGCGCCGGTCATCGACGTCCATGTCTACGAGAAATACGCCAAGGCCGGCGGCCTGATGCGCTACGGCATCCCCGACTTCAAGATGGAGAAGGGCATCGTCGACATCCGCGTCGAGCAGATGCAGGCCGAAGGCGTCACGCTTCCACTACGGCGCGCACGTCGGCGTCAACCTGCCGGCCGAAAAGCTGCTCAAGGACTACGACGCCGTGGCGCTGACCGGCGGCGCCGAGGCGCCGCGCGACCTGCCGATCCCGGGCCGCGAGCTCAAGGGCATCCATTTCGCGATGGATTTCCTGCCGCAGCAGAACCGCCGCGTCAGCGGCGAACCGCCCGGCGATGCGGCGCCGATCCTCGCCGCCGGCAAGCACGTCGTGGTGATCGGCGGCGGCGACACCGGCTCCGACTGCATCGGCACCTCGATCCGCCAGGGCGCGCTGTCGGTGACCAACTTCGAGATCATGCCGAAGCCGCCGGAGCACGAGAACAAGCCGCTGACCTGGCCGCTGTGGCCGCTGAAGCTGCGCACCTCGTCGAGCCACGAGGAAGGCGTCGAGCGCGACTTCGCGGTGCTGACGACGAAATTCTCCGGCGAGAACGGCCAGGTGAAGACGCTGCACTGCGCGCGCGTCGACGCGAAGTTCCAGCCGATGCCGGGCACCGAATTCGAGCTCAAGGCCGACCTCGTGCTGCTGGCGATGGGCTTCGTGCATCCCGGTGCACGACGGCATGATCAAGTCGCTCGACCTCGCGCTCGATGCGCGCGGCAACGTCAGCGCCGACCAGGTCGCCTACCAGACCTCGCTGCCGAAGGTGTTCGCGGCCGGCGACATGCGGCGCGGCCAGTCGCTGGTGGTGTGGGCGATCCGCGAGGGCCGCCAGTGCGCCCACGCGATCGACAAGTTCCTGATGGGAACGACGACGCTGCCGCGCTGATTGCGCGTCTACCGGAAGAACGGGAAGAAGAAGCCGCGCTGCGGTTGCGGCGGTCGCTGCTGCGCCGCCTGCGGCGGCGCTGCGGACGCTGCACGGCGCGGCGCGGCGCGGCGGCCGCAGGCGCATCGGCGTTCGGCGCCAGCACGGTCTTCGCCGGCGCGCCCTGCATCACCGGCAGCGGCAGCGTGGTGGTCGCCACCGCCGGATCGGTGCCGAACGGAGCGACGCCGCGGCGCGGCCAGGCGAAATCGTCGCCGCGCCCGGCGGGCGGTTCCACCGCCTCGCCCTTCACCAGCACACGGGTCACGGTGACGTGGTCGGGTGTTGGACGGGCGCCGGCGCCGCCGAGCAGTCCGTCTTCGCCGACGTTGGCGGCGGCGGTCAGCGGCATCACCGGACCGGCCAGCGGCCGCGCGGTCGGACCGCCGGTCTTCGCGGCCGGCGTCTGCGGCTGCGGCTCGGAGCTCGGCAGCGCGACCGCCACCGGCCCGCGCGAGGCCACGCGCTTGATCTCGCGCTCGACGTAGTGCGCGAGCTTGCGCGCGCCGGCCTTGGTGAAATACACGCCGTCGCTGGTGCGCAGGCGGCGGATCTGGCCTTCGAAATCGGGGCCCTGCAGCGTGAAGCGTCCGCCTTCGTCGACGAAGCCGTCCCAGACGTCGATGAAGACGATGCCGGCCTTCTCGGCGCGGGTGCGGTACAGCTCGTTGAGATAGACCATGTCGCTGGTCGAGCGCTGGCCGCGCACCGACGGCAGGCCGACCCAGAACACCGGCACGCCGCGGCTCTTGAGCGCGGCGATCGTGTCGTCGATCTTCTTGGAATAGAGCTCGGCCCACTTGTCGGAGCGGAACTCGTGCGTGCCGGCGACGCGCGCGCCGCGCGGCGCTTCCGGCGCCATGATCGAGAGTTGATCCGGATTGTCCGCCTCGGGCGGCTCGTTCTGCTGCGGCTGGGCTTGAGGCTGCGTGGGCTGCGCGGCGGGCTCAGCCGCCGGAGCAGCAGGCGTTGCGCGGCGCGCCGCGCGCCGGGCGGCCGGCGCCGGAGCGCGCTCGCGGATCGACTGGCGGTCGTTGAGCCCCACCATCATGACGATGAAATTCGGCTTCTCCGCCGCGATGATCTCGCGCGCGGCCTGCGCCCAGTCCGGCGTCTCGTTGCGCGGCTCGTAGCGCAGCAGGCCGGAATTGGTGCGGTGCTTGCGCATGACGCCGAACTCCGGCGTTTCGCCAAGCGCATCTTCGAGACCGTAGGCCAGCCAGTCGGCCATGGAATCGCCGAGCACCAGGACGTGGCTGGTCGGCGGCTCGGCCCGGCGCGGCTGGCGCCGGCGCCCTGGAGAAGTCGGCGGGCGCGACGCGCTGCTCGGATCGCGGTTGAGTGCGCTGGCTGGGGAACGGGCGGAAGAAATTGTCGAAGCCGAACCCCTGGGCCTGGGCCGGTACCGGCCGGACCAGTCGACAGCCGCCAGCGCGACCGCGGCTCCGATCAGGAGCGCGGTTCCAAGCCGCTGACCACGCAGGCTTTTTCGAGCCATCTGAATACCGATAGGGCCTCCGGCGACCCCTGCCGCAGGGCCGTGCCGTGCCCCTATCGGTCAATAGCGCGACGATCTTGTCAACCGGAAGGCACCCGGCATGGTTACCGGCGGAAGCCCTGAAAAACGCGGCTAGCGCCGCAGCCGGGCCAGGATCGCGGTGGTGGCGAAGCCGTCCGGAATCAGCCCGATCGAGGCCTGGAAATCGCGGACCGCGGCGCGGGTCTTGGGGCCGAGCCGGCCGGTCGGCGTGCCGCCGTCGAAGCCTTTCTTCAGCAGCAGCTCCTGCAGCTCGCGCCGCTCGTCGCGCGACAGCACCGCCTCATGACGCGGCCACGCCTGCACGAACGGCGTGCCGCCGCGCAACCGGTCGGCGAGATGGCCGATCGCGATCGCGTAGGCCTCGGCCGGGTTGTATTTCATGATCACCCGGAAATTGTGCAGCATCAGAAAGCCGGGCCCTTGATGGCCGGCCGGCACCAGCAGATAGGCCTTGTCGTCGGCGCGCGGAAAACCCTTGCCGCCGGCGCGCTTGATGCCGAGCGCCTCCCACTCCGCCATCGTCTTCTGCTTCGAGCGGTCGGCGAGCAGGTAGTTGAAGCCCTTGGGCACGACACCTCGTAGCCCCAGGTCTGGCCGGTCACCCAGCCATCCTTCTTCAGGTTGTTGGCGGTCGAGGCGATCATGTCGATCGTGCTGTCGACCACGTCGCGGCGGCCGTCGCCGTCGAAGTCGACCGCGAAGCGCTTGAACGACGTCGGCATGAACTGCGTCGGGCCGAACGCGCCGGCCCATGAGCCCTTGAGCTGCTCGGGACGCACGTCGTCGCGATGCAGGATCTCCAGCGTGGCGAGGAACTCGTCGCGGAAATAGGCTTGCCGCCGGCCGACGCAGGCGAGCGTCGCGGTCGAGCGGATCACCGGCCGGTCGCCGCCCAGCGTGCCGTAGTTCGAACTCGACGCCCCAGATCGCGGTGATGATGTAGCGGTCGACGCCGTATGCCTTCTCGACCTTGTCGAAGATCGCCTTGTGCTTGGTCAGCATCTCCAGGCCGTTCTGCACGCGCGCGTCGTTCACCAGGATGTCGAGATAGTCCCAGAACGCCTTGGTGAACTCGGGCTGCGAATCCATCAGGTCCATGATCCGCAGGTCGGGCGTCAGACCCTTCACCGCCTTGTCGAACGAGGCGCGCGAGATGTTGCGCTTGGCGGCGAGCGGCCAGAGCCCTTCGAGGCAGCTTTCGAAATTGGCGGCGGCGGCGCGGATCGCGGACGCCTTCATCTCGGGATGACCGGAGGCGCCGTCCTCGCCGGTCCATTCCTTCGGCGGCGACGGCGCGGGAGCGAGCGGCGCGACCGGCGGCTGCGCGGCCTGCGCCTGCCGGGCTGACAGGCTTCGGCGGAGCGATGCCTTGCGCAAGCGCCGGCGCGGCAAAGCCGACCGCGATGGCCACCGCCAGAATTCTTGTCAGATGATGCGCCATGTCGCCTGCCTCATGCGCCCCGGTGAGTAACGGCACATTGGGGCAACATATGGTTTAACGAACGTTAACGAGCCGCTCCCATCACAAGATCGGGATCGTTCAGCGGCCGCCGCGCAGCCGCTCGATCAATTCGGCGGTCGGATAGGCGTCGGCCGGCAGGCCGACCTTGAGCTGCGCCTGCTTCACCGCCGTGCGGGTCTGCGATCCGAGCCGGCCATCGGCTTCGCCGGTCAGCATTTTCCGGGCGATCAGAAGCCGCTGCAATTCCATGATCTGCTCGGTCGTCGGCACCACCGGCTGGCCGTTGCCCGGACCGACCAGCGGAGCGCCGGCGAGCCGGGTGCCGAAATAGGCCGCGGTGGTCGCATAGACGATGGCGGCGTTCCATTCGGTGTAGGCCTTGAAGTTCGGATAGGCGAGGAACGCCGGACCGAGCCGGCCCATCGGCAGGATCAGCGACGCCGGCAGGTTGTCGGCCGGAAGCTTGCCCTGCGCCGCGGTGACGCCCCACTTCACCCATTGCGAGCGCGGATGCTGGATGTCGAGGCCGGATTCCTGCCACGGCATCTGCGCCGGCACGCGCACCTCCTGAAGCCACGGCTGGCCCTTCTGCCAGCCGAAGCTTTTCATCAGGTTGGCCGCCGAGGCGAGCGCATCGGGCAGGCTGTTGATCATGTCGACGCGGCCGTCGCCGTCGAAGTCGAGGCCGTGCTTGAAATAGTCCGCAGGCGTGAACTGCGTCGGCCCAAGCTCGCCCGCCCAGTTGCCGATCATCTGATCCGGCCGCAGATCGCCGCGCTGCGACGATGCGCAGCGCGCCCATCAACTGGTCGCGGAAGAACGCCGGGCGCCGGCAATCGTAGGCCAGCGTCGCCACCGAGCGGATGATGTTGTAGATGCCGCCCTTGTAGGCGCCGTAGTCGCTTTCCAGACCCCAAAGCGCGACCACCACCGGCGGCGGCACGCCGGTCGCTTCCTCGATGCGCGACAACAACCCGGCGTGAGCCTTCAACTGCTTCAGCCCGTTCTGATAGCGGCCCACCGCCGTCATGCGGCCGGCGAATTGCAGGAAGCTCTGCTGAAACACGCCCTGCCCGCTGTCGCGCCGGATGATCGCCGGGTCGAACGTGACGCCATCGAGCGCGGCGGAGATCGCCCGCTGCGAAATGCCTTGCGACGCCGCCTCCTTCTTGAAGGCCGCCATCCAGGCGTCGAAGCTTCCCGTGTTGCGGCATCGCGGAGCGGCGTCGGCCGGTCCGGCCCAGCACTGACAAGAGCCAGCATCGCCCCGGCAATCCAAGCTCCGCGCCATCGCCCCATGGTCGCCACTCGCCGAAATTCGGAAGGGCCGAAATTTGCCCGAAACCGCCATTAGACCCGTATCACGTCGGAACCTCATTGACGGACCGAGGTTAAACGGTGGTGTGCGACCTATTGAATCACCCGTGATTCTTCAATACGCACGCCAAGCAACAGTCCCCGCCCATATTTTCAACGATTGGCTCGCATGAAACCCATTCGCACAGCCATCTTTCCCGTTGCCGGTCTTGGCACCCGGTTTCTGCCCGCCACCAAGGCGATGCCCAAGGAGATGCTGCCGGTGGTCGACCGGCCGCTGATCCAGCACGTGGTCGACGAGGCGCGCGAGGCCGGCATCGAGCATTTCATCTTCGTCACCGGCCGCAACAAGGCGGTGATCGAGGATCATTTCGACCGCCAGTTCGAGCTCGAGCTGACGCTCAAGGAGCGCAAGAAGACTGCCGAGCTGAAGCTGCTCGACGCCGACCTGCCCGGGGCCGGCACCACCAGCTTCACCCGCCAGCAATCGCCGCTCGGGCTCGGCCACGCGGTCTGGTGCGCGCGCGAGCTGGTCGGCAACGAGCCGTTCGCGCTGCTGCTGCCGGACGTGCTGGTGCAGCACAAGCCGGGCTGCCTGAAGCAGATGATCGAGGCCTATCGCGCGCTCAAGGAGGCGTCCAACGTCATCGCGGTCGAGGAGATGGCGATGGAGCGCATCCACCAATACGGCGTGGTCGGCGTCGGCAAGACCAAGGGCAAGACCTTCGCCATCACCGGCATGGTGGAGAAGCCGCCGCGCGAGAAGGCGCCGTCGAATCTCATCATCACCGGCCGCTACATCCTGCAGCCGGAAATCTTCAAGATCCTGGAGACGCAGACAGGGCGGCGCCGGCGGCGAGATCCAGATCACCGACGCGATGATCAAGCTCGCCAAGCAGCAGCCGTTCTATGGCCTGAAGTTCAAGGGCCGCAGCTTCGACTGCGGATCGAAGGTCGGCTTCCTCGCCGCCAACGTCGCCTATGCGCTGGAGCGCGAGGACATCGCGCCGGCGTTCCGCAAGGAGCTCGACGGACTGCTCGGCAAGAGATAGCCTTCACGCGCTAGCGCTGCACCTTCACGCCGATCAGGAAGATGCTGGCGTCGTAATCGACGCCCGGCGCGTTGGAGCGCAGCCATTCCTGGCGGAATTCGCCCTTGAGCCAAAGCTCGCGGCTGAACTTGTAGGTCACGATCGCGGCGAGCGAGGTGCGCTTGTCGAGCCGATCGAGGCCGACGTAATCGTCCTGGCCGTAGCCGACCTTGACGGTGCCGATCAGCCAGCGGCGGAACGCGTGATCGACCTGCACGCCGACGTCGCGCCGCAGCGTGCCGGACACGCCGGCGAGCGGCGATTCATCGGCGCGTGAGCTGGCGGTGAAGGTCACCGTGGTCAGGCCGGTGGCGACCCAGACCAGCGAGGCGTCGAGCACAAAGCCTTTCAACGGCTGCAGTGTCGGGTCGACGTATTCGCGCGTGTGTATCCGGCCGAGACCTCGCCGGTGAGATAGCGGAGCAGCTCGAACGTCACGCCGGCCTTCGGCGTCAAGGCGTGGAGAATCCCTGCCGCGTGGCGTCGTTGTCGTGGATGCGCTTGTCGGCGTCGATTTCGACGAACGGCTTGAAGCCGGGGGTGAATTCGTAGCTGGCGCGGCCTTGCACGCGATACTGGTAGTAGTTGCGGTCCTGGTTGCTGACGCTGGTGCCGTCGGTCAGTTCGGAGTCCTGATAGTCGGTGCGATCGACGCTGCCCTTCACCGACAGGTCGAGGCGGTTGAAGCGCTGCGCCACGCCGGCGGTGGCGCCCCAGGTGGTGAAGATCGGCAGCTTCGCCAGGCCGGCCTGCAGGTTCGGGCTGCCGGGATTGTCGGTGCCGAGCAGGAAGCGGCCCTCGCCCTCGAAACGCAGGTCGCGGTTGGAGTCGTAGACGGCCGAACACCTTGGTGTCGGCGGTCGGCCGGTTGACGGAGGGCAGTGAGTCGTAGGCGAAGTAGCTGCCGCGCAGCGTCGCGCCGAGTTCGTGGCGCGACCACTCCGACTTGATCTGCACCTCCGGCAGCACCTGCGTGAAGTTCGAGCGCGGCCCGTTCGGCGTGCGGTTCGGATTGCTGTCGGCGCCGTAGCCGACCTCGATCGACGGCCGCAGCAGGAAGCTGCCGACCCGCACGCCGACCGGCTCGTACGGATCGGTGTTGGGCGGCAGCGGACGGCGCACCGGCGCATCCGGCGGCTTGTAGACGTTGGCGTAGGCCGCGCGCGCCGCGATCTGCGGCGCCGCGGTCTGCCGTCGCTGCGGCGGACCGCCGCAGCACGACGGCGCCCGCGCGCGGCGTCGGGATAGGGGCTGCCCGGCTTGCGCTTGGCTTTGCGTTTCTTCGCGATCGAGCCGGTGGAGTCGAAGCCGGTTTCGCCGGCGCCGCTACCGATCGGCGGCGTCGCGGCCGGCTGGGTCGAGCGCGTCGTGCCGTCCGGCGGCTTGCGCGAAACGCTGCGCGCTGTTCGGATCGATCAGCGCCGGCTCGAACGGATTCGGCGCATAGGTCTGCGCGGACGCATCCGCCGCCAGCGCCGCGGCGAGCGCGCCGAGCGCAACAGTCAGAGCCTTTGAACGACCGCGCGGCAGAGCCGGCCTCCATGGCACAAAGCATCGCGCCGGCGTTCGCGCGCCCTCCTGCAGAAGGGCGGCGAGAACCGGCAAACGGCCGCTCCCAGCGGCCGTGGTTAACGAGGGTTAAAGATTTGTGGTTAACGAGACGTTGATCGGCTGGAAACCGGCCATTTCAGCCGGTTTTCAGGCTGCGATCAGACCCAGCCCTGCAGCTCGCGGCGCACCAGGTGGACGAGCAGCTTCATGCCCGGCTCGCTGTCGTTGAGGCACGGGATGGCGGCGAAGTTCGTCGCCGCCGTTGGCCTTGAAGATGTCGCCGTTCTCGACCGCGATCTCCTCCAGCGTCTCCAGGCAGTCGGCGGAGAAGCCCGGCGTCACCACCGCGAGATTTTTCACGCCGCGCTCGGCGAGGCTCTTCACCGTCTCGTCGGTGTAGGGCTGCAGCCATTCGGCGCGGCCGAAGCGCGACTGGAACGTCAGCATCAGCTTGCTGCTCGTCGAGGCCGAGCCGCGCGCGCAGCAGCCGCACCGTCTCGTAGCATTGCTGCGGATAGGGATCGCCATCGTCGGCGTAGGATTTCGGGATGCCGTGGAACGAGGCGAGGATCATCTCCGGCTTGAACGGCAGCGCCTTCAGCTCGGCTTCGATCGAAGCCGCCAGCGCATCGATATAGACCGGATCGTCGTAGTACGGCGGCACCACGCGCAGCGCCGGCTGGAAGCGCATCTTCGCCAGCGTCGCGAACGCCGCGTCGCACACCGTCGCGGTCGTCGCCGCGGCGTATTGCGGATAGAGCGGCACCAGCACGATGCGCTCGCAGCCGAGCTTCACCAGCGCTTCGAGCCGCGAGTCGAGCGACGGATTGCCGTAGCGCATCGCCCAGTCGACCACGATGTCCGGAACGTCCAGCGCGGCGCGCAGCTTGGCCGGCCTGCGAGCGCGTGATGGTCTTGAGCGGAGATTCGTTCCGCTCGCGATTCCAGATCTTCTCGTAGTCGAGGCCTTTGCGGCGCGGCCGCGTGGTCAGGATGATGGCGTTGAGGACGAACTTCCAGATCAGGCCCTGGTCCTCGATCACCCGGCGGTCGCTGAGAAATTCTCTCAGATAGCGCCGCACCGAAGCGGCGTCGGTGGCGTCGGGCGTGCCGAGATTGACGATCAGCACGCCGATCCGGCCGGCGCCGGCGGCGGTGCCGCCGCGCGCGAGAACTCTCAGGTCGGTTCATGTCCACAGCGAACGTCGTGGCGCTGCGTGACGCATGCCGCAGCATAGCCGGGCGCTGTCCCCGCATGCTAGAGCAAGCCCCTGCCCCGCCGGATCGCCCGAAATGTCCGCTCTCCGCCGCCTGCTGGTCGTCCTGTGTCTTGCCGTCATCCTGCCCGCGTCCGCGTGGCCGCAAAGCGCCAAGATCACCTTCGTCCTGACCAACGACATCTACCTGATGGGCGAAACGATCGCGCCGGACGGCAAGCCGCGCGGCGGCTTCGCGCGGCTCGCCGCCGTGGTCAAGGCCGAGCGCGCCAAGGGCGGCCACGTCATTTTCGCGCACGGCGGCGACACGCTGTCGCCGTCGCTGATGTCGGGCATCGACGGCGGCGCGCACATCATCGCGCTCACCAACATGATCCCGCCCGACATTTTCGCGCCCGGCAATCACGAATTCGACTTCGGCAAGGCGGTGTTCTTCAAGCGCATGGCCGAGGCGAAATTTCCGATCTATGCCGCGAACCTGCGCGGCCCGGACGGCAAGCCGCTCGCCGAACATCAAGGACCGCGCCATCGTCGAGTTCGGCGGCGTGCGCATCGGATTGACCGGCGCGGCCTATGACGAGACGCCGAAGGTGTCGAGCTCCGAGGACCTGAAATTCCTGCCGACGGTCGCGGCCATGAAGGAACAGGCCGCGGCGCTGCGCAAGGAGGGCGCCGATTTCGTCGTCGCCGTCATGCACGCCGACCGCAGCCAGGCGTCGGAGCTGGGCGCAACCAACGCCGCCGACCTGATCCTCACCGGGCACAACCACGACCTGTTCGTCAAATACGACGGCCGCGTCGCCATGGCGGAGTCGAGCTACGACGCCCACTACGTGACGATGATCGACGTCGCCATCGACATGGCGACCGTCGAGGGCCGCCGCGACGGTGAAATGGTGGCCGCAGTTCCGCATCGTCGACACCGCGACGGTGACGCCCGATCCCGAGGTCGCGGCGGTGGTGGCGAAGCTCGAAGCCGAGCTGTCGCGCGAGATGGACGTGCCGCTCGCCAAGCTCGCGGTCGAGCTCGACAGCCGCAACATCGCGGTGCGCACCGGCGAAGCCGCGATCGGCAACCTGATCGCCGACGCGATGCGCGCCAAGACCGGCGCCGACGCGGCGGTGACGAACGGCGGCGGCATTCGCGGCGGCAAGGTCTATCCCGCCGGCAGCACCATCACGCGCCGCGACGTGCTGGCCGAGCTGCCGTTCGGCAACCGGGTCGTGACCATCGAAATCCGCGGCCGCGATCTGCGCTCGGCGCTGGAAAACGGATTCTCCCGGCTGGCCGACGCCGCCGGGCGGTTTCCGCAGGTGTCGGGCATGACCATCCAGTTCGATCCGCGCCGGCCGCCCGGCAAGCGCATCGTGTCGATCAGGATCGGCGGCGAAGCCGCTCGATCCCAATCGCATCTATCGCATCGCGACCAACGATTTCCTGGCGCGCGGCAGCGACGGCTACGACACCTTCGGCAAGGCCCGGTCGCTGCTGCCCGCCGACGACTCGCCGCTGCTGGCGAACGAGGTGATGGCCTATCTGCACAAGCTCGGCACGGTGCAGACCGGCGTCGAAGGCCGCATCGACGTCGTGCAGAAATGAAAACGCCGCCGCTCGGAAGCGGCGGCGTTCAAACTCGATCCGAAAATCAGCGCGCGAGCCGCAGCTCAAGTCCGGCGACGCCGGCCGCGACGCCGAGGCCGGTCTGGCCCTGCAGGCTGACCGGCTGCAGCGAGATGGTGTTGTTCGAGCCGCCGACCAGCACATTGGCGCCGACGCCGACCACCGCCGTCGCGCTGGCGGACGCACCGCCGTAGGTGCCGGCGCAGATCGCCCGGCGCCAGCATGCGGGTCGGCGCGAACACGCCCCACGCCATTCCGACATTCGCGGGCAAGCGCGATGTCGACGCCGACGCGCCGGATCGTCGCGATATAGGGAACGGCGGGAGCGCCACCGCCGGGCGGAACATGCAACGCAGTTCAGTGACCGAACCGACGATGAAGCTCGCGGTCGTGCCGGAGCATTCCAGCATGCCGGCTTCGACCTGTGCGGCTGGCGGGTGACGCGACCGCGGCGAGCGATGCCGCGAGTGCAATGGCTGGAAAACGAATCATGGAGGTCGCCTCCTGTGTGTGCGAGAATTTACCGGAGGCGGACCTGACGCAAAGGATCGCGGTCACCGCACGCCGATGCAGCGAGAATTGCTGAAGATTGCGAGACAAAGGTGGTTAACGCGTGTCGCCCCGGCGCCGGCCGATAAAAATACCGGCGACCACGCCACCGCCATCGCCGCCAGGATCGCCTCCGGCGGGCTCTTGCGGACAATGCCGGCGGCAGTATCCAGCGCCTCGTTCGCCGCAGCAGTCGTGCGATCGGTGAGATCCTTCGTGATGGTGTCGATGAAGGACGCATTCGGCATCGCCACCGATGGACCGCTGGCGTAGGAGGCTACAGGAGATGAACTACTTGCAGTCGGCGTGACGCGAGTGGGACCGGCCGCCACTGCCGCCTCCGCGGGAGAAACTGCAACGACCGGTTCCGGCGCCAAACGCTTCGCCGGCTTGTGCGTCTTTCCCCACGCCGCCGCGACGATGAACAGCACGCCAGCCGACACCGCCGAGATCAGCGCCACCGCGCCGAGGCCGGCGAACGTGCCGCGCTTCATCTCGACCCAGAGATAAAGCGCGATCAGCCCGGCGACGACCGCAAGCACAATGAAACACCAGGCCGGCGAACGCGAGCCCGATCGTCAGCCCCGCGTCCACCGCCTTGTGCTTGATCTCGTCGGTGGTGCGGTCCTTGAAGTCTTCCGCCTCGGCCTTCAAGCGCGCCAACTGGCGCTGAAGGTCGAATCCGACGAGTTTCAGGACGGTCGCGAACCATCAGGCGCGACCCCGCGACATCATGCCGATCACCACGCCGACCAGCAGCGTCGCGCCGATCGTGCCCAGCGGATTCTTGCGCGCCATGTCTCCATCTCGGAGGCGAAGGTCTTGACCTGCTGCGTGGCTTCGGAAGCGTATTCGGTAGCCGCCGCGCCGACCTGCGGCGCCACGTCGCCGACCTGGGAGGCCACCGCCGAGCCGACGTTCTGCGCCGTCTTGACGGCTTCGTTGCCGGCTTCGGACGCGAACTTCGACAGCGTCTTCTGGATCGCCGCCATGTCTTCGCGGAGCTTGGCGACGTCCTCGTTCAGGCTGTCGCCGGCCGCATAGGCCGAATCCGCCAGGCCGGACTTGCCGCGATCCAGCGCGTCCCCGACCTTGTCCTTGAGCGCTTCGACGCCCTTGGCAGCGTTCTGGCCAGGCTTGCTGGCGCCGGCCCTGAAGGCCAATTGGTGCCGGCGGACGATCGAGACGTATCGCTCATGGGACATTCCTTGTTTTGAGTGATTGTTGTGAATGTCCAATTCGCGCCAAAGCGGCAAGGTTCCTCCCATCGGGCCTAAGTTCGCCAAATCAATGCGCGTGAGCACGCACAGCGTGCACACGAGCCGCTACAACCGTCCGATTGCGGGTGATCGCTACTTCAGATTGCCGCAGAAGCGCTGGATGCGGCGGCACGCCTCTTCCAGGTCCTCGGTCTTGGTGGCGTAGGAAATGCGGAACGCCGGGCCGACGCCGAACGGCGTGCCCTGCACCACCGCGACGCCTTCGGCTTCCAGCAGCTCGGTGACGAAGTCCTCGTCGGTCTCGAGCTTCTTGCCGCTCGGCGTGGTGCGGCCGATCGTGCCGGCGCAGGACGGATAGACGTAGAACGCGCCCTCCGGCGTCGGGCACTTCAAGCCGCGCGACTGGTTGAGCATCGAGACGCAGAGGTCGCGCCGCTCCTTGAAGATCGCGTTGTGCTTCGGGATGAAGTCCTGCACGCCGTTGAGCGCCTCGACCGCGGCCCATTGCGACACCGCCGACGGGTTCGAGGTCGACTGCGACTGGATCATCGCCATCGCCTTGATCAGCGGCTCCGGCCCGCCGGCGTAGCCGATGCGCCAGCCGGTCATGCAATAGGCCTTCGACGTGCCGTTCACGGTGAGCGTGCGGTCGTAGAGCCGCGGCTCGACCTCGGCCGGCGAGAAGAACTTGAAGTCGTCGTAGACCAGATGCTCGTACATGTCGTCGGTCATGACGTGGACGTGCGGATGCTTCACCAGCACGTCGGTGACCTTCTTGAGCTCGTCGCGCGTGTAGGCGGCGCCGGTCGGGTTCGACGGCGAGTTGAAGATGATCCACTTGGTCTTCGGCGTGATCGCCTTCTCCAGCGCCTCCGGCCGCATCTTGAAGCCGTCTTCCATGGTGGTCGGAACGCTGACCGGCTCGCCGCCGGCGAGCAGCACCATGTCCGGATAGCTCACCCAGTAGGGCGCCGGGATGATCACCTCGTCGCCCGGATTGATGGTCGCCATCAGCGCGTTGTAGAGCACCTGCTTGCCGCCGGTGCCGACGATGATCTGCGACGGCTTGTAGTCGAGATTGTTCTCGCGCTTGAACTTGCGCGACACCGCCTGCTTCAGCTCGGCGAGGCCGTCCACCGCCGTGTACTTCGACGCCCTGCCGCTCTTGATCGCCTTGATCGCGGCCTGCTTGATGTTGTCGGGCGTGTCGAAATCCGGCTCGCCGGCGCCAAGCCCGATCACGTCCCGGCCCGCCAGTTTGAGCGCGCGCGCCTTGTCGGTCACCGCGATGGTGGCGGACGGCTTGATGCGCTTCAGGTACTCGGCGAGCAGGGCCATGTCAGGGAATCTCCGTGCCCAAAAAGGGCGCGAATGTCCTAATGGCCCATCCCGGCGACGGCAAGGCGGAAACGCTGATTTGGCCCATCAAACCCGTTGATGAACCTGCATTTCCGCCGGAAACGGCCAAATTCCGGACCCCATCTTTACGTCTTTTCAAGCGTCTTTCCGTAGTTTCGCGGACCATTCCGACAACATGCGGCAGGCCATGAGGCGCGAGCAGTCCAACCAAATCCGGTTCATCCTGGAGGAGCTGCTGCCGCCGATCCTGCGCGACACCGCGCTGTTCCAGTTCGCGGCGTCGCTGGCCTGGGGCAAGCACATCTCGACGCTCGCCGAGTTCCGCAAGTCGGCGCCATTCCTCACGGCGGAGCAGTACAGCGAACTTTACCGCACGCATCCGCGTGTGCACGAGGACACCGACAATTCGCGCGCCTGCCTGGACCGCATTGCCGCCGACGCGCTGGGCCCGAGCATCTGCGACGTCGGCTGCGGCACCGGCGCGCTGCTGCGCCATGTGCGCAACACTCAAAGCAGAAACTCCAACGCATGGTCGGCGTCGACATCGTCGCGCCGGCCGATCCGATCGGCGGCGGCATCGAATTCGTGTCCGGCTGGGTCGAGAACCTGCCGTTCCCCGACAAGAGCTTCGACACCGTGGTCTGCACCCACGTGATCGAGCACATCCTCGACTACCGCAACGCCATCGCCGAATTGCGCCGCATCGCGCGGCGGCGGCTCATCATCGTGGTGCCGCGCGAGCGCGAGAGCATCTACACGTTCAATCCGCACTTCAACTTCTTCCCGTACAGCCACAGCTTCCTGCGCGCCATGATTCCGGTGCCGGCGAGCCACGTCTGCGAAGACGTCGGCCGCGACATCTACTACCGGGAAGATCTGACGGCGGCCGTCGCCAAGGCCGCATGATGATCGAAACCTTGAAATCCGGCTCCTGGATCACCCGCGAGCGAGCGCGGCTGTGGTCGCTCGCGGTGCTCGCGGCTTCGCTCTGCGGCCTCGTATTCCTGGTCGTCACCTCCGACGGGCTCAACGACTACCAGGGCCGGCCGCTCGGCACCGACTTCTCCAACATCTACGCCGGCGGCACCTACGTGCTCGACGGCCAGCCCGGCACCGCGTTCGATCCGCCGTCGCAGCACGCGCGCCAGCAGATGATCTTCGGCAAGGACACGCCGTTCTACGGCTGGTGCTATCCGCCGTTCCTGCTGTTCATCGCCGCGGCGCTCGCGCTGCTGCCCTATGCCGGTGCGCTGTTCGTGTGGCAGGCCTCGACCATGCTGCTCTATCTGAGCATGCTGTGGGGCGTCTTCCGCTTCTCTCCATCGCGCGAGAGCGACGGCCAGGTGCTGTCGCGCGACCGGATGTGGCTGCTGCTCGCGGTCGCCTTCCCCGCCGTGTTCGTCAACCTCGGTCACGGTCACAACGGCTTCCTCACCGCCGCGCTGATCGGCACCGCGCTGCTGGTGCTCGACCGCAGGCCGATCGTTGCCGGCATCCTGTTCGGGCTGATGTCCTACAAGCCGCAGTTCGGCGTGATGATCCCGCTGGTGCTGATCGTCACCGGTCGCTGGCACGCCTTCTTCTCCGCCGCCGCGACCGTGCTGGCGCTCGTGGCGATCTCGACGCTGGCGTTCGGCGCCGACGTCTGGCGCATGATGATCGACGCGCTGCCGTTCACCCGCGAGGTCGTGCTCGAACAGGGCGGCACCGGCTGGCACAAGATCCAGAGCGTGTTCTCCTGGGCGCGCATGTGGGGCGGCAGCGTTGGCTTCGCCTACGCGGTGCAGGGCGCGGTCACCATCGCGCTCGGCGCGGCGCTGGCGTGGCTGTGGCGCAGCGATGCGAGCTACCGGCTCAAGGCCGCGGCGCTGCCGATCGCCTCGATCCTCGCCACGCCCTACAGCCTCGACTACGACCTGATGGCGCTGGCGCCGTCGATCGCGTTCCTCGCGGTCGAAGGCTACGAGCGCGGGTTCCGCGCCTTGCGAAAAGACCGCGCTGGCGTTCCTCTGGTTCATGCCGCTGATCGCCCGCACCGTCGCGGAACAGACGCTCATTCCGCTCGCGGTTCCCGCGATGATGCTCGTGCTGCTGCTGGTGCTGCGGCGAGCGGCCGCGGACACCGGCGCGTTTGCGCATTGGCAATCGGCGGCGCATCCGATTAAGTAGCGGCATGCTCACGCGGCGTGCTGCGCTCACTGCCATTGCCGGACTGATCGCCGCGCCGCACGCGCGCGCGCAATCGTTTCCCTCGCGCAACATCTCCATCGTGGTGCCCTACCCGGCCGGCGGACCGGTCGACGCGGTGGCGCGGCTGATCGCGCAGTCGCATCCGGCCCGCTCGGCCAATCGATCGTGGTCGACAACCGCGGCGGCGGCTCCGGCGTGATCGGCACCGTCGCGGTGGCGCGCGCCGAGCCCGACGGCCACACGCTGGTGCTCGGCACCAACCAGACCCACGCCACCAATCAATCGCTGCTCAAGAACTGCCCCTACGACGCGGTGAAGGATTTCGCGCCGGTCGCCAGCATCGCCGACATCCCGCATGCGCTGGTGGTGCGGCGCGGGCTCGAAGCCGACAACGTCGCCGCGCTGGTCGCGCTGGCGAAGAAAACGCCCGGCGCGCTCACCTACGGCTCGACCGGCAACGGCTCGGCGTCGCATCTCGCCGCCGAGCTGTTCAAGCTCAAGGCCGGCGTCGATCTGCTGCACGTGCCGTTCCGCGGCGCCGCGCCGATGACCACCGAGCTGCTGGCCGGCCGCATCGACGTGACCTTCGTCACGCTGCCGAGCGTGATCAGCTACATCGACGCCGGCGTGCTGCGCGCGCTGGCGGTGGCGAGCCCGAAACGCGCCGCGCGGCTGCCGAATGTGCCGACGCTCGCCGAAGCGGGCATCGCCGGCGTCGAGGCCGACGCCTGGTTCGCGCTGTTCGCGCCGGCCAAGACGCCGCCCGATACGCTGAACAGGATCTACAACGCGGTGTCCTGTTCGCTGTCCGCCAAGACCGCGTCGGACGCCATCGCGGCGCAGGGCATGACGCTGGCGCTGCGGCCGCCGGACGCGGTCGCGGCCTGGCTGCCGGGCGAGGTGACGAAGTGGGCGGCGGTGATCAAGGCGGCGGGGGTTGTGGTAGAGTAGCCTACGATACAGCGCGAGGGGCGGGGCGTATGCGGCGGCGCGAATTCATCGCGATGATCGGCGGCGCGGCGGCATCTCCGCTCGCGGCGCGCGCGCAGCAGCCGGGCAGAGTGCCCAGGATCGGCTACCTGTCACCCCTCAATCGAAATGCCAGCGCCGTCATCAGGGACGATGCATTTCAACAAGGACTACGCGAACTCGGCTATGTCGAAGGCGCGAACATCGTCATCGAGTATCGTTTCGCCGATGGCAGATTCGACCGGCTCCCCGCGCTTGCGGCAGAGCTGGTCCAGATCAAGGTCGACGTCATCGTTGCCTTGCTCACGCAAGCTTCTGTGGCGGCAAGAGACGCGACAAAGACGATCCCTATCGTCATTGCCGGCGTTTCCGACCCGGTGGGTGCCGGGCTGATCCCAAATCTTGCGCGGCCCGGCGGCAATGTCACAGGTACGTCGTCCCAAACCTCCGAGGTGGTCGGCAAGTCTCTGGAGTTTCTCAAGGAGGCCATCCCGGGAGTCGCCCGCGCGGCAGCGCTATGGAATCCAGCCAATGCGGTCTTCCAGGCGCAGATGTTGAAGGAAGCGGGAGTTGCCGCGGCGACGCTGAAGCTTCAACTCAGGACCTTCGGCGCGCGGGACGCCGACGAGCTGGATGCCGCCTTCGCCGCGATCGCTCAAGAGCGCGCCGATGCGCTGCTCGTCCTCGCCGACCCATTCCTCGCCAGTCATCAAGCCCGGATCATCGATTTCGCGCTGAAGCAGCGGCTGCCTGCGATCTATGGGATCAAGACCTACGCCGCGGCCGGCGGCCTCATGACTTACGGACCGAGCATGGAGTCCCAGTTTCGCCGGGCGGCCAGCTACGTGGACAGGATTTTGAAAGGCGCCAAACCAGCCGATCTTCCCGTCGAGCAGCCCACCCTTTTCGAACTGGTCATCAATCTCAAAACCGCAAAGGCGCTGGGCATCACAATTCCCACGACGTTGCTCGGCCGCGCCGACCAGGTGATCGAATGAAACGGCGCGACGTTCATCACGCTGCTCGGCGGCGCGGCGGCAGCGTGCCGCTCGCGGCGCGCGCGCAGCAGCCGGCGATGCCGGTGATCGGGTTCCTCAACCCCACATCGCCTGACACGATGGCAGACCGTTTGCGTGGATTTCGCCAAGGCCTGAAGGACAGCGGCTATGTCGAGGGCGAGAACGTGGCAATCGAATAT
Organism: uncultured Alphaproteobacteria bacterium; assembly: GCA_963838595.1. Classification (GTDB taxonomy): domain Bacteria; phylum Pseudomonadota; class Alphaproteobacteria; order Rhizobiales; family Xanthobacteraceae; genus Z2-YC6860. The sequence continues at coordinate 22,156 of CAWIRP010000013.1, read as the reverse complement.
CGCTGGGCCGAGAATCAAATCGACCGGCTGCCGGCGCTGGCGGCCGAACTGGTTCGCCGGCAGGTCGCCGTGATCGCCACGACCGGAAGCAGCGCTCCGGCGTTGGCGGCCAAGGCGGCAACCACGACGATCCCCATCGTCTTCAACGTCTCCGAAGACCCGGTCAGGCTTGGTCTTGTCGCCAGCCTCGCGCGGCCTGGCGGCAATGTGACAGGTGTCAATTTTTTCAGCGGGGAGGTGGCGGCAAAGCGGCTGGAACTTCTGCGCGAACTGGTGCCTGGAGCGGCTCGTGTTGCCGTGCTCGTCAATCCGTCCAATGCTTCCAATACCGAAACCACGTTGAGAGACATGGAAGCGGCTGGCCGCGCCATCGGGTTGCAAATCCAGGTCTTCAACGCCAGCACCAACCGCGAGATCGATGCGGCCTTCGCAACATTCATGCGCGAGCGGCCTGACGCCCTCTTCGTCGGCATCGATCCCTTCTTAAGCAGCCGGCGTGTCCAAATTGTCCAACTGGCGGCGCGTCACACGATCCCCGCGACTATTCGGGGCGTCACTTTGCCGAAGTCGGCGGGCTGATGAGCTACGGAAGCAACCTTACGGATGCCTATCGTCAGGTCGGCGTCTATGCCGGCCGCATCCTCAAGGGTGCGAAGCCGGCCGACCTGCCGGTGGTGCAGCCGACCAAGTTCGAGCTGGTCATCAACCTCCAGACCGCCAAGATGCTCGGCCTCACCGTGCCGCAGTCGCTGCTCGCGACCGCCGACGAGGTGATCGAATAGATCGCGCCCCGCTCCGTGCTAGAATGCTCCAAAGTTCAGGGAGCAGACGCCATGCAGCTTTCCGCCCAGCAGCTCAAGGCCTTCGACGACCAGGGCTACGTCTTCCTGCCGAACTGCTTCGCCGACGAAGAAGTCGCGCTGATGCGCTCGGAGGGCGAGGACATCCTCAAGGCCGACCGCCAGGAGGTCTGGCGCGAGAAGACCGGCGCGCCGCGCACCGCGTTCGCCGCGCACACCTTCAACGAGCTGTTCCGCCTGCTGGTGAGCCATCCGCGGCTGGTCGGGCCGCTGAAGCAGTATTTCGGCGAGGACGTCTACGTCCATCAGTTCAAGCTCAACGCCAAGGCGGCGTTCGAGGGCGACGTCTGGCAGTGGCACCAGGACTACGGCACCTGGGCGCGCGACGACGGCATGCCGGAGGCCCGCGCCATGAACATCGCGGTGTTCCTCGACGAGGTGATGCCGATCAACGGCCCGCTGCTGCTCGTTCCCGGCAGCCACAAGCAGGGCGTGCTCGAGGCCGGCCACGACAAGCTCACCACGTCCTATCCGCTGTGGACGCTCGACAAGGAAACGGTGACGCGGCTCGTCGCCGAGGCCGAGGCGGCGCACGGCCACGGCATCGTGGCGCCGACCGGCAAGCCCGGCTCGGTGCTGATGTTCCACGGCAACCTGGTGCACGCCTCGCCGCCGAACATCACGCCCTACCCGCGCAAGATCGTCTATGTGACGTTCTGCGCCTGCTCGAATCACATCACCAAGTTCACCCGCGCCGAATGGATCGCGCACCGCGACTTCACGCCGATCCAGCCGGTCGGCGACGACGCGCTCAAGCGCTACGCGCGCGAGAAGCGCGTCGCGGCGGAATAGTTCTCTCCTGCTTTGATCCCGGCTGCCTTGATCAGCTTCGCCCATTGCGCCAGCTCGGCGCGGAGCAGCCGCCCGCGGGAAATCCCACCAGGATGCGGATTGTCCGGTCGGGATAGCCGGGCTGCGCTTCGGCAATATCGATCATCATTCGCAGCGCAACACAACAAATCACTAAACTTTGAACAACGCGCACGACCCGACTCCCGCATGTAGTGCTGCGATCACCCTAGCCAATGGCGCTCGAAAGTAACTTCCGTTGTTGCGCGCGGCCGGAGAGAGTTTTGGTCCAATTCATGTTGCAGCGCACGCGTTTATCTTTTTTCATCCGATCGTCATCGCACCGCCCTTTATTCGCCGCGCTTTGCTTTTCAATCGGCGCTAAGAATTGAAACGCAGATCGGTTCACGCCGATCGGGGGAGCACGGATGTACACCCTCTATTCGATGCGCCGCTCGGGCAATTGCTACAAGGTGCGGCTCGCGCTCGCGCAGCTCGGCATCGCGCACGAGCTTGTCGAGGTCGACATCCTGCAGGGCGAGACCCGCACGCCGGAATTCCTCGCGATGAATCCGAGCGGCCACGTGCCGCTGCTCAAGGTCGCGCCGGAAAAGTACCTGCCGGAGTCGAACGCCATCCTCTGGTACCTCGCCGAGGGCACGCCGCTCCTGTCCGACGATCCGGTCGAGCGCGCCGCCACGCTGCAATGGATGTTCTTCGAGCAGCACGCGCTCGAGCCGAACCTCGGCGCGGCCTGGTTCTGGCTGGTGCTGGTCAAAGGCGGGCGCGAGCTGCAGCAGCACGCGCTCGAAGACTGGATGGAAGAGGGCTACCGCGCGCTCGGCGTGATGGAGAAGCACCTCGCCAGGCAGGATTTCCTGGCCGACGACCGCTACTCGATCGCCGACATCGCGCTCTACGCCTACACCCACGTCGCCGAGCAGTGCGACTTCGACCTCGTCGAGCTTCCCGGCGGTGCGCGACTGGCTCGACCGCGTCGCGGCGCAGCCGGACCACGTCGCGATGGACTGGCACCCGGACGAGCGATGGTCGGCGGCGCAGTAGGCGTTCGCGCGCTAATCGCCCGCCTTGATGTTGGCGTCCTTGATCACCTTCGCCCACTTGGCGATGTCCGCCTTGATGATCGCGCCCATCGCATCCGGCCCGTCGGCGGTGATGTCGAAGCCGAGCTGGGTCAGCTTCTCGCGCACGTCCGGCATGGCGACGATCGCCACCGCCTGCTGATGCGCCTTGGCGATCGATCGGCGCGGGCGTGCCGGCCGGCGCCATCAACCCGAACCATGAGATCGCCTCGAAGCCCGGCACGCCGGATTCCGCGACCGTCGGCAGGTCGATGATCGGCGTGCGCTTGAGCGAGGTCACCGCCAGGCCGCGCAGCCGGCCCTCTTTCACGACCGGCAGGATCGCGCCCATGTTCTGCAGCGTCATGGTCACGCGGCCGCCGATCACGTCGGTGAACACCGCGCCGCGATACGGCACGTGGATGATGTTGACGCCCGCGAGCTCTTGAGCAGTTCGCCGGCGATGTGCTGCGGCGTGCCGACGCCGGGCGAGGCGTAGGACAGCTTGCCGGGCTTCGCCTTGGCGAGCGCGATCAGCTCGGCAAAGCTCTTGGCCGGCACGTCGTTGTTGACCGCGAGGATGCTCGGCACGATCAGCAGCCGCGCGACCGGCGCGAGATCGCGCACCACGTCGTAGGTCTGGTTCGGCAGCAGCGTCGGGTTGATGGTCAGCGCGCCGTTGGCGCCCCAGTAGAACGTGGTGCCGTCCGGCGCCGACTTCGCCACCCGGTCGCCGCCGACGCTGCCGCCCGCGCCCGGCACGTTCTCGACCGTCACCGGCACCTTCCAGGCCTCGGCGAACTTCGCCGCGAACAGCCGCGCCGTGATGTCGGTCGCGCTGCCCGGCGTGAAGCCGACGATGAAGCGCACCGGCTTGTCGGGATAGTTGGCCTGCGCGACAGCCGGTGCCGCGATCAGCGCGCAGCGCGAGCGCCAACCATGCTCGGATCGGATTCATCGCTCCCTCCGCGGCTCGCGCCGGTCTATTGCGGCATTTTGATTCCGGCGTCCTTGATGACCTTGCCCCACATCGGGATTTCCTTCCTGACGATGTCGGCGAACTCCGCCGGCGTATTGCCGACCAGTTGAAGGCCGAGGCCTTCGAGCTTGGCGCGCACGTCGGGCATCGCCATCACCTTCACCGTCTCGGCGTGAATCTTGTCGACGATCGGCTGCGGCGTGCCGGCCGGCGCCATCAGGCCGAACCAGGCGGTGGCGTCGAAGTCCTTGAAGCCCAGCTCTTCCATCGTCGGCAGGTCGGGGATCTGCGGCGAGCGCTTGCGCGACGTGATGCCGAACGCGCGCAGCTTGCCCTCGCGCACCAGCGGCAGCACGTTCGAGATGTTGCCGAAGAACAGGTTGAGCCGCCCGCCCAGCAGGTCCGGCAGGATCTGCGTCGTGCCGCGATACGGCACCTGCTGGATCTTGACGCCGGTCATCTTCATGAACAGCTCGCCGCCGAGATGCTGCGACGTGCCGATGCCGGCGTGGCCGGCGACGAAATAGTCCGGCTTCGCCTTGGCGAGCGCGATCAGCTCCTGGATGGTCTTGGCCGGAACGTCCGGCGGCACCACCACCAGGTTCGGCACGATGAAGACCTGGGTGATGTAGGCGAAATCCTTGAGCGGATCGTAGCCGAGCTTGTCGAACAGGTTCGGGATTGATCACCAGCGCGGCGTTGCCGCCCATCGACAGCGTGTAGCCGTCCGGCGCCGCCTTCGCGAGCCGCTCGACCGCGAGATTGCCGCCGGCGCCGGTGACGTTCTCGACCGCCACGCCCTTGGCCCAGGTCTCGTTCCACTTGTCGCCGAACAGCCGCGAGGTCACGTCGGGCGCGACGCCGGCGGAGAAGCCGACCATGATCCGGATCGGCTTGTCCGGATAACCCGCCTGCGCCGACACTTCGATCGCCGCCAAACGCAACGACAGCGCCGCAACCAGACCCACGACCCACCGCATCGTGTCCTCCCCGCCACACTTGTTCTTTATCGCACCAGCATAGCAGGCCTTAACCTTCTGTTAACCCTGCGCCACGGTTTCGCCGCGGTTCGCCAATCGCGCCGCCGCAATCCAGCCGGACCGAAGCCAGCATCCACCGCCATATTCGCTTGCAACGCTGATTCGTTTTGCAGGTTTCGCCCATGACCCAGGAATTGATCGAACAGTCCCGTAAGCGTCCCGCGTTTGCAGATCAGGCGTTTGTCGCGCCGACGCTGGCGCTGGCCGTGTCGGTCGCCGTGGCGTTCACCATCGTGTCGATCGGCATCGCGCGCGCCGCGATGTGAGTTGAATGGCGGAGGCGTCGTCCCGCGTAACGCGTCGGTCAGGCGTTGTTGCGTCCAGGCTTGCTGTCCGAATGTCCATCGCTTCTGGACGCCGGCGCCGTGCCGGCGTCCAGAAGATTGTTACTGCGTCTTGATGCCGGCCTCCTTGATGATCGGCCACCAGCGTTCGATCTCGGCCTTCTGCTGCGCCGCCAGCGCCGCCGGGTTCTGCTTCTCGCGCGGCCAGATTTCCTGGCCGATGTCGGCGAAGCGCTTCTTCACGGTCGGGTCGTCGAGCGCCTGCGACACCGCGGCGTTGAGCTTGGCGATGACGTCCTTCGGCGTGCCCTTGGGCACCCAGAGGCCGTGCCAGAACGACGAGTAGAGATCGGGCCCGCCCGCTTCGACGATGGTCGGCGTCTCCGGCGACGCCCACCAGCGCTTGGCGGCGAGCACGGCAAAGGCCTTGAGCTGCCCGGCTGCGCACCGGGTTGAGGTAGTTCGCCGCCTGGCCGAAGGTGAGATCGATCTGCCCGCCGATCAGGTCCTGGATCAGCGGCGCGCCGCCCTTGTACGGCACGGTCTGGAACGTCATCCCGGTGTGCCGCTGGAAATAGATCGCCGCGATGTCGGCCGGGCCGCCGACGCCGACCGCGCCGAGCGTCGCCTTGCCCGGATTGGCCTTCATCCAGGCCACCATCTCCTTGAAGTCCTTGGCGGGGAAGTTGGCGCGCGCCGCGATCCATGTCGGCGTGTCGGCGATCAGCGTCACCGGCTCGAAATCCTTCACCACGTCGTAGTTGAGGTTCTGCGTCGCGCCGTTGAGCACGTGGGTCTGCACGTGACCGAGGCTGAGCATGTAGCCGTCCGGCGCCGAGCGCGCGACGCGGCCGGTGCCGATGCTGCCGCCCGCGCCCGATACGTTCTCGATGATGACGGTCTGGCCGAGCGTGCTGCGCATCGCCTCGGCGAGCACGCGCGCCAGCGTGTCGGACGGCCCGCCCGCCGGATACGGCACGATCAGCGTCACCGGCCGCGACGGATAGGTCTGCGCCTGCGCAGCGGCAGCGAACGCAGCGAGAGCAAGGGCAACCAGCAACTTTCTCATCACTGCAACTCCTGAATTTCACTGCAGCTTGATGCCGGCGGCCTTGATGATCGGCCACCATTTCTCGATTTCGGCCTTGTGGTGCGCGCCGAGCGCTTCGGGCGTCAGCTCTTTGCGCGAGCGGGATGTCGTGGCCCTGCTCGGTGAGACGCGCCCGCACCGCCGGATCGTCGAACGCATCGGCCACCGCGGCGTTGAGCTTGGCGACGATGTCCTTGGGCGTGCCGCCCGGCGCCCACAGGCCGTACCAGAATGTCATGTGCAGTCCCGGCGCGCCCGCCTCGTCGGTGGTCGGCACGTCGGGCGCCGCGAACCAGCGCGTCGTGCCCATCACCGCATAGGCCTTGATCTTGCCGCTGCGGTAGAGCGCCAGCGTCTGCCCGGCCTCCGGGCACGTCAGGTCGATCTGACCGGCCAGCAAATCCTGCATGATCGGAGCCGCGCCGCGATACGGCACGAGCTGGAACCTGGTCCCGGTGTTGTTCTGAAAGTCGATGAAGCAAAGCTGCGTGCCGCTGCCCGCGCCGATCGATCCCGCCGTCGCCTTGTTCGGATTGGCCTTCAGCCAGGCGATCAGTTCCTTGAGATCCTTCGCCGGCAGATCGCTCCTGCCCGATGATCCAGAGCCGCGCCATCGGTCAGCCGCGCGACCGGCGTCAGGTCCTTCAGGAGATCGAACGTCAGCGGATAGAGCGCACCGGCGCCGACGTGCGAGGTCCATTGCCCGAAGCCGAGCGTGTAGCCGTCCGGCGCGGAGCGCGCGACCCGCGCGGTGCCGATCGTGCCGCCGCGCCGCCGACATTCTCGATGACCACCGGCTGGCCGAGCGATGCTTTCATCCGCTCGGACACGATGCGCGCCAGGATGTCAGAGCCGCCGCCCGCGGGGAACGGCACGATCATCGTGATCGGCTTCGACGGAAAGCCTTGCGCCCGTACGCGGAGCGACGCCGGCGAGCGCGGCCACGGCAAGCGCGATGGCAAGCTTCGTCATGCGTGTCCTCCCACGCCGACGATTACTCCGGCTTCACGCCCGCCGCCTTCACGATCGGATACCACTTCTCGACTTCGGACTTGTGGAACGCCGCGAACGCCGCGGGCGTCGCCTGGTCCTTCGGCGGCAGATCCATGCCGAGCGCGGCGATGCGCTTTTGCACCTCCGCGATCGGCCATCGCCGCGTTGGCCGCGGCGTTGATCCTGCGCGACGACGTCCGCGGGCGTGCCCTTCGGCGCCCAGAGGCCATGCCACGTGCTGTAGTAGAGACCGGGCACGCCCGCCTCCTCCGCGGTCGGCACCTCGGGCGCGACGAACCAGCGCGCCTTGGTCATCACCGCATAGGCCTTGATGTTGCCGCTGCGGTATTGCGTCAGCGAGTTGGCCGCGAGATCGCACGACAGGTCGACCTGCCCCGCGACCAGATCGTTGAGCGCCGGCGCGCCGCCGCGATAGGGCACGAACTGGAAGCTCGTGCCGGTCGCCTTCTGGAATCCCATGCCGCAGAACCGCGCCATGCTCGCCGTCCCGACCGACGTCGCCGACGCCTTGTCCGGATTGGCCTTGAGCCAGTCGACCAGTTCCTTGAGCGAGTTCGGCGGCAGGCCTTTGCGCGCCACCATCCAGTACGGAACGTTCGGCAGCAGCGCGACCGGCGTGAGATCGGCGAGCATGTCGAACTGCAGCGGATAGACCGCGCCTGAGATCACGTACTGACCGAGCGTCCCCATGCCGAGCGTGTGGCCGTCGGGCGCCGAGCGCACCACGCGGGCGATCGAAATCGTGCCGCCGGCGCCGCCCATGTTCTCGACCACGATGGGCTGGCCGAGCGTGACCGCGCATGTGGTCGGCCATCACGCGCGCCAGCGCATCGACCGCGCCGCCGGCCGGCAGCGCCACCACCATGGTGATCGGCTTCGACGGAAAGCTCTGCGCCTGCGCGTGGCTTGGCAGATAACGACACCCAAGGTCAGAGCAGCGGCCAGTCTTTTCATGAGACTCACTGCGTTTTGATGTTGGCCGACTTGATGATCGGCGCCCATTTGGCCAGCTCGTCCTTGTGGTAGGCGGCCAGCGCCTCCGGCGTCTGCAATTCACGCGACGGAATATCGTGTCCGACGTCGCTCAAGCGCTGCCGCACCGTCGCATCGGCGAGCGCATCGAGCGCCGCGGCGCTGAGCTTCTCGATCGCGGCCTTGGGCGTGCCCTTCGGCGCCCACATCGCGTGCCAGAACGGAAACTGGAGGCCCGGCACGCCGGCCTCGTCGAACGTCGGCACCTCGGGAGCCTTGAACCAGCGCTCGGCCGTGAGAACGGCGTAAGGCTTGATCAGACCCGAACTTGTGAGCGAAAGCGTCTGACCTGCCTCCAGACAGGCAAGGTCGATGGCGCCGCTCGCCACATCCTGCATCGCGAGCGCGCCGCCGCGATAAGGCACGAACTGCACGCTGCTGCCGATCGTGCCGGTGAGATAGAGCATGCAGAGGTGCGAACCCGTGCCCGCACCGACGGTGCCGGCCGTGGCCTTGCCGGGATTGGCCTTCAGCCAGGCGACCAGTTCCTTGGCGTCCTTGGCGGGGAAATCCTTGCGGCCCATGACCCAGATCGCACCGCTCGACAGCCTGGCGACCGGCTCGAAGTCGTCAGGTAGTCGAACGGCGGCGCATAGAGGAGCGGCGTGCCGACATGGGACGACCATTGGCCGACCAGGATCGTGTAGCCGTCGGGCGCCGAGCGGTGCAGCCGCGTCACGGCTGTGGTGCCTCCGCACCCGTCACGTTCTCCACGACGATCGGCTGGCCGAGCGAAACTCTCATGCGCTCCGCAATGGCGCGGCCGACGATATCGGTGCTGCCGCCGGCCGCGACCGGCACGATCATCGTGATCGGCTTCGAGGGATAGCTCTGCGCATGCGCGGCGTAGACGCTCGCGATAACGGCGAGCACGGCCGCTAGCGGAGTCCTCATGCCGGTCCCTCCCCTTATCGGGTCATTGCTGCGCCTTGATGCCGGACGCCTTGATGATCGGCTACCACCGCTCGATCTCGGCTTTCTGGAAAGCCGCAAGCGCCTGCGGGCTCTGTTGCTCGCGCGGCCAAATGCTCTGGCCGGAGTCCTTGAAGCGCTGCTGCACCATCGGGTCGGCCAAGGCCACCATCACCGCTGCATTCAGCTTGTCGACAATGTCCTTCGGCGTGCCCTTCGGCAGCCACATGCCGTGCCAGTACGATCCGTAAAGTCCCGGCACACCGGCCTCATCGACGGTGGGAACCTCGGGCGCGCCCCACCACCGCTCCTTGGCCTGCGTGGCCAGCGCCTTGAGCTGGCCGTTGCGCACCGCGCCGATGTAGGTCGACGCCTGACCGAAATTGATGTCGATCTGGCCGCTGACCAGATCGGCCAGCAACGGCCCGCCGCCGCGATACGGCACCGACTGGAAGCTGGTGCCGGTCATCTGCTTGAACTGCCAGGCCGAGATATCGCTCGGCCCGCCGATCCCGACCGCGCCGGATGTGCCTTTGTCAGGATTGGCCTTCAGCCAGGCGATCAACTCCTTCAGCGTGTTCGCCGGGAACGCGGTGCGGGTGACGACGATCTGCGGCGTGTCCGAGATCAGCGCGAGCGGCTCGAAATCCGTCACCACATCGTAGGGCAGACTCAGAACGGCGCCGTTGAGCACGTGGGTCTGCATGTGGCTGAAGCAGATCGTGTAGCCGTCCGGCGCCGCGCGCGCGACGCGGCCGGCGCCGAGACTGCCGCCGGCGCCGCCGACGTTCTCGATGATGATCGGCTGGCCGAGCGCGGCCTGCATCGGCTCGAGCAGGATGCGCGCCATCGCGCCGGTCGAGCCGCCCGCCGGGAACGGCACGACGATGGTGATCGGGCGGTTCGGGAACGACTGCGCCTGTGCGACCGCGATGCTGAAGAGCACAGCGACCAAGGAGACGATTGACTTGAACATCGGTCGCTTCCTCCCTGCGTGAAAGAACACCTATTCGGGCTTCGCGCCTGATGCCTTGATGATCGGCCACCACTTCTCGATCTCGGCCTGCTGGAACTTGGCGAGGCCCTCCGGCGTCTGCTGCTCGACGGAGGCCACGTCCAAACCGAGTTCGGCGAAGCGCGACTTCACCGTGGGATCGGCCAGCGCCTGCTTCATCGCGCCGTTGAGCTTGGCGAGCACGTCCTTCGGCAGGCCCTTGGGCGCGAAGAAGCCGAACCAGCCCGACATATAGAGTCCGGGCACGCCGGTTTCGTCCGAGGTCGGGATGTCCGGCATCGACGCCGAGCGCTGCGGCGACAGGTTGGCGATCGCCTTGATCGTGCCGGCGCGAACCTGCGGCAGCGCCACCGCGCCCTGCACCACCAGCAGATCGACCTGACCCGAGATCAGGTCGGTCATCGCCGGACCTGCGCCGCGATACGGAATGAACGTCACCTTGGTGTTCGTCATCTGCTGCATCATGACGCCGGTGACGTAGGCGGCGGCATTCTGGTTGACGAACTTGGCATCGCCCGGATTCTTCTTCATCCAGTCGACCAGCTCGTTGAGCCGGTTGGCCGGCAGGTTTTTCTTGGCGACCATCAGCTGCGGGTTGACCGAGATCAGTCCGACCGGATCGAAGTCCTTCTGCAGATCGTAGGTCGATATTGTAGATGATGCTGCCGACGTGGGTGTCCCACTGGCCGATGTCGATGGTGTAGCCGTCGGCCGGCGCGCGGGCGAGGCGGCCGACCGCGATGCTGCCGCCGGCGCCGCCGACGTTCTCGATGATGACCGGCTGTCCGAGAATCGGCCGCATCTTCTCCGCCATGATGCGCGCCGCGACGTCGGTCGAGCCACCCGGCGGGAACGGCACGATCAGCGTGATCTGACGCGACGGATAGGTCTGCGCTTGCGCGGCAACGCTCGTGAGCGCCGCAAGCGCCACGGCAGCAATCAGCTTCCGCATTGTTTCACTCCCTGGATTTTTTTTTTGATTTGTTTCTTAGTTCTTCGTCGCGCTACTGCCCCACCTTGATGCCGGCGGCCTTGATGATCGGCCACCACTTCTCGATCTCGGCCTTCTGGAACTTGGCGAGCGCCTCAGGCGACGACATGTCCGGACCGTAGAGCTCCTGCCCAATGTCGAGCAGCCGCTTGCGGGTTGCGGGATCGGCCAGCGCTTTCATGGTGGCATCGTTGAGCTTGGCGATCACGTCCTTCGGCGTGCCCTTCGGAACCCAGAACGCGTGCCAGAAATAGAAGCGGAAACCCGGCAGTCCGGCCTCGTCGGTGGTCGGCACATCCGGCACGACCGGAGAGCGCTTGTCGGCCGTCATCGCGAAGGCCTTCAGTCGTCCTTCACGCACGTGGCCGCCGGACGTCGATGCGGTGTCCATCATGAAGTCGATGGTGCCGGCGAGCAGATCCTGCGAGGCCGGTCCGGCGCTGCGGTACTGAACGGTCGTAATTTTCCCGCCGATCGTGTTCTGGAAGAAGAGGCTGGAGACATGGCCCGGGCTGCCGATGCCAGCGTTGCCGGCGGTGACCTTGCCGGGATTCTCTTTGATGTAAGCGATCAGCTCTTTCAGATTGTTGGCCGGAAGATCCTTCCTGCCGACGATCATCGAGGGCTGCGTCGCGATCAAGGCGACGGGCTCGAGATCGGTCAAAAGATTAATCGGCAGATCGTACACCGCGCCGCTCGCGACATTGGTGCCCCACTGGCCGATCTGCATCAGGTAGCCGTCGGGCGTCGATCGCGCGGTGCGGATCACGCCGGTCGAGCCGCCAGCGCCGGGCGCGTTTTCGACGATCACCGGCTGGCCGAGGTGATGACGGATGCCTTCCGCCATGATGCGGCCGATCGTGTCGGTCGAGCCGCCCGGGGCGAGCGGGACCAGAACCGTGACCGGACGATTCGGAAACGATTGCGCGTGCGCACCCATGACGCCGACCGCAACGAGCGCGGCAGCCGCGAGCAACCTCTTCATTTCATTCCTCCCCTTATTCCTTATGTATTTTGTCCGGATCAGTTCTGCTTCACCGCAGCCTTGATGACCGGCCACCATTTCTCGACTTCGGCTTTGTGATAGGCGCCAAGCGCCTCCGGCGTCGCCTCGGCCGCAGTCGGAATCACCATGCCCAACGACGCAATGCGCTTCTGAACGGTGGGATCGGCGAACACGTCGCTGACCGCCGAATTGAGTTTGGCGATCACATCCTTCGGCGTATTTTTCGGCGCCCACAGGCCGTGCCAGAACGGCAGCACGATGTCCGCCGAAACGGTCTCGGCCATGGTCGGCACATCCGGCAGCGGCACCCAGCGCTTTTCCGACAGCGTCACGAACGCCTTCATCTTGCCGGCGCGGACATGCTCCAGCGTCTGCGACGCCTCGGCGCAGAACAGGTCGATCTGGTTGCCGACCAGATCCTGCATCACCGGCGCGCCGCCTTTGTACGGCACGAAGGTCCCGCTGACGCCGACCTTATCGTTGAAGTAGACCGAGCAGACGTGCGCGCCGCTGCCGTTGCCGACGTTGGCGATCGACGCCTTGCCCGGATTGGCTTTCATCCAGGCGATCAGCTCCTTGATGTTCTTGGCCGGCAGGTCGTTCTTGCCGACGATCATCAGCGTCGAGACCGGGAATTTCGCCACCGGCGCGAGGTCCTGGAGAATGTGCCAACTGACCGGATAGATCGCGCCGGCGCCGACATGGCTCGTCCAGTTGCCGAGGCTCAGCGTATAGCCGTCGGGCGGCGACGCCACCGCGCGGCCGATCCCGATGCTGGCGCCGGCACCTGCGACGTTCTCGACGATGACCGGCTGGCCGAGCGGGCCCTTGGCCTGCTCCGCGAAGATGCGCGCCAGCGTGTCGGTCGGGCCGCCCGCCGGGAACGGCACGATGATCGTGACAGGCCGCGACGGAAATGATTGCGCCGCCGCGCTCGAAATCGTTGCTAGAGCTGCCGCGACAAATGTCACGGCCCGTATCAAACCCCTCATGTCACACCTCTCCAAAGACGATCAAACCACCGTCCGGCATTTCGTCACTGCGGCTTGATGTCCGCAGCCTTGATAATAGGCCACCATCGATCGACGTCGGCCTTGTGCACGGCGTACAGGCCGGCCGACGTCTGCTGCTCGGGAGCCGCGATTTCGTGGCCGAGATCGACCAGCTTCTGCCGCACCACGGGATCCGACAACGCGTCGGAAATCGCCGCGTTCAGCTTTGCGACGACATCCTTCGGTGTGCCCTTCGGCGCCCACAAGCCATGCCAGAACGGGAAATGCAGTCCCGGCACGCCCGCCTCGTCGATGGTCGGCACGTCCGGCGCCGCGAACCAGCGCTTCGGCGTCAGCACCGCGAACGCCTTGATGCTGCCGGCGCGGAACTGCGGCAGCGTCTGCCCTGCCTCCGGGCAAGACAGATCAATCTGCCCGGCCAGCAAGTCCTGCATCACCGGCGCGACGCCGCGATAGGGAATCAAGGGAAACTGCGTGCCGGTCTTGTTCTGGAAATCCAGCAGGCACATGTGCGTGCCGCCGCCGAGACCTGACGTCCCCGCCGCGCCGCGCTTCGGATTGGCCTTGAGCCAGACGATCAGCTCTTTCAGGTCTTTCACCGGCAAGTGGCCACCGCCAATGATCCAGAGCGGCCCGACAGACAGCAACGACAGCGGTTCGAAGTCATTGAGGATGCTGAATCCGAAATTGTTGGTGGCTGCACCACCGACATGCGACGTCCACTGTCCGATCAGGATCGTGTAGCCGTCGGCCGCGGCGCGATGAAACCTTGTCACCGCAATGCCGCCGCTCGCGCCCGCGACGTTCTCAACGATCACCGGCTGGCCGAGCGATACGCGCATGCGCTCGCCGACCACGCGCGCGATGATGTCGGTGATGCCGCCAGGCGCGAACGGAACCAGCAGAGTGACCGGCCGCGAAGGATAGGACTGCGCCTCGGCGTGAACGATCCCGCACAACAACAGCGCGATGGCAGCGAGGAACCGTTTCATCAGGATGCCGCTCCGTTCGACTAACCTTCGGGCTTCACCCCGGCGGCCTTGATCACCGGCCACCACTTGTCGGCCTCGGCCTTCTGGTGCGCGCGCAAGGCTTCCGGCGTCTGGCGGTTCGCCGGCGTGGCGTCGAGGCCAAGGTCGCCGAAACGCTTCAGGACGCCCGGATCGGCGATCGCTTCGCGCAGCGCGGCGTTGAGCTTGCCGATGACGTCCTTCGGCGTGCCCTTCGGTGCCCACAGCCCCGACCACAGCAGCACGTGGAATCCAGGCAGGCCCGCTTCATCGACAGTGGGGATGTCGGGCGCCACGGCCAGCCGTTTTGCATCGGTGACGGCATAGGCCTTGATCTTGCCGCCCTGCACCTGCGGCATCGAATTGGACGCCTGGTCGACGATGATGTCGATGTTGCCGGCCACGAGGTCCTGCATCGCCGGACCGGTGCCGCGGTACGGCACGTATCGCGATTTCGTGCCGATCAGGCTCTGGAGGTAGAGACCGCTGAAATGCGCGCCGGAGCCGACGCCGGCGGTGCCGAACGTCACGTTTGCTTCGTTGGCCTTGATCCACGCGATCAATCCCTTGAGGTCCTTTGCCGGCACGCCGAGCTTGCTGACGACCAGCATGGGATTGGCGCCGACCAGCCCGACCGGATCGAGATCGTTGAGCAAGTCGAACGTCAGCGGATAGATCGCGCCGTTGACGACGTGGGTGCCAAGGTGCCCAAAGCTCAACGTATAGCCGTCGGCCGGCGCGCGGACGGCGCGCCCCACGCCGATGGTGCCCGCTGCGCCGGTCACGTTCTCGACGATGACCGTCTGACCGAGCGAGCCGCGCATGCGCTCGCCGATCACACGCGCCAGCACGTCCGACGGACCGCCCGCCGCGAACGGCACGATGATGGTGATCGGCTTTGAGGGGTAGGATTGCGCCGCAACATCCCCCGCGAACGCGGCCATTGCAGCCAGCGCAACCGCGATCAGCGGCTTTCTCATTTCCAATCCTCCCACGGCTTCGCTACACAGTACCAGCTTGGCGCGTCCGCGCCATATGGCCCTCCTCGCCCTGCCGGGTACCGGATTGACCACGCAAAGCTCTGAAACGCGCTCGATCGAGACGCGGGCCTCATGGGTCGTCGCGGGGGTTTCGCTTGCCCTGCTCGGCCTGTCGTTCGGTGGACCGTGGATCACCGCGGTCGGACTGAAGGCGATCGCCGAAGAAATGGGCGGCGCACGCTCGGTGCCGGCGCTGGCGAGCTCGCTCGCCTGGTTCGGCTCGGCGGTCGGCGGCATTCTGATGGGCCGCATCGCCGACCGTTTCGGCATCCGCTGGACCGTGATCTTCGGCGCCGTGATGATCTGCATCGGGCTGCTGATCTCGACCGGTGGCGCGCCGTGGCAGCTCTATGTCGGCCACGGCCTGTTCATGGGCTTGCTGGGCAACGCCGGCCTCAACGCGCCGCTTTATGTCTATGTCAGCCACTGGTTCGACCGGCGCCGCGGTTCGGCGCTCGCCCTGATCTCGAGCGGCGGCTATCTCGCGGGCTTCGTGTGGCCGACGATCTTCGAGCGCGCCATCGCCAACTTTGGCTGGCGCTGGACCATGATCGGCTACGCCGTGTTCCAGCTCGCGCTGATCGTGCCGCTCGCAGCGTATTTCCTCCGCCCGCCGCCCAAAGTTGCCGCACCCGCGACGCAGAGCGGCGGCGCGGCGGTGAAACCGACGGTGCTCGGATGGCCGCCGAACGTCGTGTTCGGCTTGATCGCGGTCGCGTCGTTCATGTGCTGCGTGACCATGTCGATGCCGCAGGGTCATATTGTCGCGCTGTGCACCGACCTTGGCATTTCGGCGACGATGGGCGCCGCGATGCTGTCGGTGCTGCTCGGCGCGGGACTGCTGAGCCGGCAAGGCTGGGGCCTGGTGTCCGACCGCATCGGCGGACTGCAGACCGCGCTGCTGAGCTCCGCGCTGCAGGCCGCGGCGATGACAGGCTTTCTGTACACGCAAGATGAGGTCGGGCTGTTCGCCGTGTCCGCCGCGTTCGGCATCGGCTTCAGCGCGCTGATCCCGGCTTATGTTTTGGCGGTTCGCGACCTCTTCCCCGGCAGCGAAGCATACTGGCGCGTGCCGACGTTGTTGTTCACGAGCGGCTCGGGCATGGCGGTCGGCGGCTGGCTGGCCGGCTATCTCTACGACATGAACGGCTATTACGCGCCCGCCTTCGCGACCGGCGTTGCGTTCAACCTCATCAATCTCTTGATGCTGGCGATGCTGGTGGTGCGCCAGCGCATGGTCGCAGCGGCGCCGCGCTGATTGCGGCCCGTCACTGCACCTTGATGTTGGCCCCCTTGATGACGGGCCACCACTTTTCGATCTCGGCCTTGTGATGCGCGGCGAGCACCTCCGGCGTGCGCTGCTCCGGCGGCGGAATCGTCATGCCGAGTTCCCCGATCCGGCGTGATACCGCCGGGTCGTCGAGCGCCTTGGAGACCGCGGCGTTGACCTGTTCGACGATCGGCCGCGGCAGGTTCTTCGGTCCCCACAGGCCCTGCCACAACGAAATGACCATGTCCCATCCCACCTCTTTCATCGTCGGGACCTCGGACAGGGACGACCAGCGACTCTCCGACATGATCGCGAAGGCCTTCATCCGGCCGGCGCGGATATGCGCCGTGGTCTGAGAGGCCTCGGCACACATCAAATCGATCTGGTTGCCGATCACGTCCTGCAACGCGATCGAGGCGCCGCGATACTGTGCAAACTCGAAATTGGTCCCCGTCTTGTCCCTGAAATAGATGCCGCAGATATGCGCGCCGCTGCCGGACCCGACGCTCGCCGCCGTGGCCTTGCCAGGGTTTGCCTTCAGCCAGGCAATCAGCTCCTGCACGGAGTTGGCCGGAAGGCCCGTCTTGCCGACGATCATCAGCGACGAAGCCGGAAAACGCGTGATTGGGGTGAGATCCCGCAGCGCGTCCCAGGTCACATGGTAGAGCGCACCCGCGCCGACCGCGCTGGTCCAGTTTCCTGCGTAGAGCGTGTGGCCGTCGGGCACGGCCTGGGTCGCGCGCGCCGTGCCGAGGGTCGAGCCCGCGCCGGTGACGTTCTCGATGATCACCGGCTGGCCGAGCGTGTTCCTCATGTGATCGGCCAAGATCCGCGTGATGGTGTCGGTCGGACCGCCCGCCGCGAACGGCACGATGATCGTGATGTGCCGCGATGGATAGGTCTGCGCGCCGGCGCTTCCGCCCAAGGCCAGACCGGCCAGCAACGCGAGGACAACCGGCCGCAATTGCGACGTCATGGATTCTCGTCCTTCGCCTGCCAAGCCGTTGCATCGGAAGATGCAACAGCATCCAGGTCATGCTGGAAAATTTCAGCGGTGCTGTCACGATCAATTGATAGGCTCGCAGCACATTGAAGCCGCGACCGCGGCGCATAGTTCAGGCATGGCGTCCCGCTTTGGAGATCAGCATGAAATCGTGCGTCATCGGCGCGGCCGCGGCGCTGGTACTGCCCTGCACCGTTGCCGATGCACAGACCTACAAATCCTCCGCCGGCGCACTCGCGGTCGAGACGGTGGTGAGCGGACTGAACAACCCCTGGTCGCTCGCGTTCCTGCCCGACGGCCGCATGCTGGTGACGGAACGTCCCGGCCGTCTGCGCATCGTCGCCGACGGCAAGCTCTCCCCGCCGCTTCCCGGCCTGCCGAAAGTGTTCGCGTCGAGCCAAGGCGGGCTGCATGACGTCGCGCTCGATCGCAACTTCGCGCAGAACCAGACCATCTATTTCTGTTTCGCCGATCCGTACGAGGGCGGCGGCCGCACCTCGATGGCGCGGGCCAAGCTCGCCGGTGACAAGCTCGACGACGTGAAGGTGATCTTCCGCCAGGAAGGACCGCCGTCGAGCGGCCGGCATTTCGGCTGCCGCATCGTGCAGACGCCTGACAACAACCTGTTCCTGACGTTGGGCGATCACGGCTCCTATCCGAAGGAGGCGCAGAACCTCGGCAATCACATCGGCAAGATCGTGCGCATCACGCCGGACGGCGCCGCTCCGACCGACAATCCGTTCGTCGGGCGCAAGGACGCCAAGCCGGAAATCTGGACCTACGGCAACCGCAATGTGCAGGGCGCGGCGCTGCATCCGGTGACCGGCAAACTGTGGGCGCACGAGCACGGCCCGCAGGGCGGCGACGAGGTCAACATCATCGAGAAGGGCAAGAACTACGGCTGGCCGGTGATCGGCTACGGCGTCGAACTACGGCGGCGCGAAAATCCACGAAGCGACATCGAAGGCCGGGATGGAGCAGCCGGTGAAATACTGGGTGCCTTCGATCGCGCCGTCCGGCATGGCGTTCTACAGCGGCACGCTGTTCCCGGCGTGGCGCGGCAATATGCTGGCCGGCGCGCTGCGCGATCAGATGCTGGTGCGGCTCACCTGGACGGCGAAAAGGTCACCGGCGAAGAACGCATGCTGCAAGGCGTCGGCGAACGCATTCGCGACGTACGCGCCGGCCCGGATGGCGCAATCTATCTGGTGACGGACAGTTCGAATGGGCGAATTCTGCGGGTGAAGCCGGCGGTTAGGGCCGCGCATAGAGCACGCCGTTACACGTCCGCCTTCGCTCGGACTATCATGGCTCCCACTGCATGTCCGCCTCCCCGCCTGCAGCGGGCGATCGCAGCCTTCTGGAAATCACCACTTGGGCGCAGCCCGCCGCGTGCCGACCCCGACGGCCAGCCCGTGCTGCCGTCCACATGCGTGCTTCCCAACACTTCGCGCGATCGGCGGTGGCGTTCGACTGCCGGCTCGCATCAGTTTCTTCTCGATCATGCAGTGAATGCCCTTGGTGCCGTTGACCACCTGCGTCACCCGCAGGTCGGCGGCCAGGCTGCACAGCGTGTAAGCGTCCTCGCGCGACAGATTGGTGCGCGCGCAAATCAGCTTGATCATGTCGCGCAGCGCGATCACCACGCAGTCGTCGAGATCGGGATCGAAGCCCATGGTCATGACGTGGGTCGGCGTCTCCGCCATCGGCCACTCGAGTTGCATGTCCGGCCGCACGATCAATTCGAACGTCCCGATCAGACCGGTCTCGATCGCGGTGACGCAGACCTCGCCGTCGCCCTGCACGCCATGGCCGTCGCCGCACGAGAACAACGCGCCGTCGACGTGGATCGGAAGATAGAGCGTGGTGCCGGCCACCAGTTCCTTGTTGTCCATGTTGCCGCCGTTCCTGCGCGGCGGCTGGGTCGGGATGACGCCCCAGGCCGCCGGCGGCGCCACCGCCATGATGCCGAAAAACGGCTTAAGCTCGAGTTCGAGACCCCACGGCAGCGTTCCGACATTCCGCTTCTTGTCGAGCGGAATGTGCATGAGACGCACCTCCTTGAAGTCATCGGGCAACGCGCCGGCGAGCGGGCGCACCGTGTTGTAGCCCCAGTCGTAGTGAAGCTCGATGGCTTTGATGCGGACCTCAAGCACCTGCCCCGCCTTCGCGCCGCGCACCGCCACCGGACCGGTGAGGATGTGCGGGCCGCCGACCTTCGGTTGGCACTTCTGGTGGATCGCGGCGAGCGCCGGCGGAATGGTGAGGCCCGATCCCGGCTTGGGCACCTGGGTCGGCTGGCCGGATACGGTGGAGAACGTGATGGTGTCGCCGCTGTCCACCGTCAGAAGCGGCTTGAGCGCCGCGTCGAAGTAGCCCCAGTGCACCGTGTCGGGACCTGCATCCAAGCGATGGTTGGCCATCAAGCTCTCCCCTGGGCGAATGTACGTCGTTGCACTAAGCTTCGCGCGAACACACCTTCGAGCCAAGCAGCAAAGGCGGGCTATGGCGAAACAACCGCAGATCGACCAGACCGGCAAGATTTTCGCCGGCAAAAGCACCAAGCCGGAATATCTGACGCTCCGGCTGGCCAACCGGCACGGGCTGGTGACCGGCGCGACCGGGACTGGCAAGACGGTGACGCTGCAGGTGC
Organism: uncultured Alphaproteobacteria bacterium; assembly: GCA_963838595.1. GTDB lineage: Bacteria > Pseudomonadota > Alphaproteobacteria > Rhizobiales > Xanthobacteraceae > Z2-YC6860. The sequence continues at coordinate 2,073 of CAWIRP010000013.1, read as the reverse complement.
TGGCCGAGGGTTTTCCCGTGCGGGCGTGCCGGTGTTCGCCGCCGACATCAAAGGCGACCTGTCCGGCGTCGCTGCGATGGGCGAAGGCAAGGATTTCATCCTGCAGCGCGCCAAGGACATCGGCATCAAGTATGAGCCCGACGAATTCCCGGTGGTGTTCTGGGACCTGTTCGGCGAGCAAGGCCATCCGATCCGCACCACCGTGCATGAGATGGGGCCGCTGCTGATCTCGCGCATGCTCGGCCTCAACGACACTCAGGAAGGCGTCATCAACATCGCCTTCAAATTCGCCGACGACGATCCGCAACTGACCGGCCTCGAGGCCAACGGGCTGGTCGATCTCAAGGACCTGCGCGAGCTCCTCAACTTCCTGTCCAAGAACGCCAAGGAGATCGGCCAGAAATACGGCAACGTCGCCAACGCCTCGGTCGGCGCGGTGCAGCGCCAGCTCCTGGTGCTGGAGACCCAGGGCGGCGCAAAATTCTTCGGCGAGCCGGCGCTGTCGATCAACGACCTGATGAAGACCGACCGGGAGGGCCGCGGCATCATCAACATCCTCGCCGCCGACAAGCTGATGGAGAGCCCGCAGCTCTATTCCACATTCCTGTTGTGGCTGCTTGCCGACATGTTCGAGAAGCTTCCAGAAGTCGGCGACCTCGACAAGCCGAAGCTGGTGTTCTTCTTCGACGAAGCGCATCTGCTGTTCGACGAGGCGCCGAAGGCGCTGCTCGACAAGATCGAGCAGGTGGTGCGGCTGATCCGCTCCAAGGGGGTCGGGGTCTACTTCGTGACGCAGAATCCGCTCGACGTGCCGGACAAGGTGCTGGCGCAGCTCGGCAACCGCGTGCAGCACGCGCTGCGCGCGTTCACCCCGCGCGACCAGAAGGCGGTGAAGGCGGCGGCCGAGACGTTCCGGCCCAATCCGAAACTCAAGACCGAACAGGTCATCACCGAGCTCGGCAAGGGCGAAGCGCTGGTGTCGTTCCTGGAAGGCAACGGCACGCCCTCGATGGTGCAGCGCGCGCTGATCGCGCCCCCCGCCGCGCGGATCGGCCCCGTCACCACGGCGGAGCGCAAGGCGGTGCTGGCCAGGAGCGCGATCCGCGGCAAGTAACGAACAAGCGATCGATCCGGATCGGCCTACGAAATCCTGCAGCGCCGCATCGGCCTGCAACCGGCGCCGTCGAACGCGCCGACCAGCCGGCCCGGACCGTGGGGCCAGGCGCCGCGCGAAGCCCCTCCACCTCCCGCACCGCCGTCCCAGCAGACCCGGCGCAGCGGCTCGTCGGTGCCGCCGGTACGGCGCGCGCCGGGGCCTCCACCCGAAGAGGAAGCGCGGCCGTCGGGCGGCGGCTGGGGCGATGTGATCGGCGACGTGCTCGGCGGCGATCAGGAGCAGACGGGGCCGCGCGGCGGGCGGCCCCGTGGCCGCATGTCGACCGGGGAAGTCGTCGCCAAGCAGGTCGGCCGGTCGGTCGCCTCGCAGATCGGCAACGCGCTCGGCCGCGCCATCGAGGCTCTGTTCTGAAGCGTACTGCCATGTCAGCGCGGCAAAGCAGGCATTCGCTGCTGCTGAAATGTCCTCACGATCGATGATGTACAGCACCATGATGTCCGGGTGGCGCTGACAGTCAATACCGCAACGATCAACTCGGCAATAGCCTGCACGCAGCATGTCATCGAGCGTGATGATGCTGCTGCATGCAATAGACGGCCTGCGCCAGCTCGAGGCGTCGCTGATGAAGGAATCGATGGACGGATGCCATCGATGTGGATGAAGTGGTGCCGTCGATCGCTGACTTGCTGCGCAATCCGTCCGGTGAAGTGCTTGTGTGTCGCCCTTCCAGGTGAAGAAGCGTCGCCGCCAAAGCCTGGTCCGCCACGCAACGCAGCCGCGCGCACACCTCTTCATCCGGCCAGTCGAAATATGTCGATGCTGAGCGCGGCGCTCGCTGCTGTAATCCAGCGCCATGGCAGACAAAAATCGAACGTGCCGATCTCTACGACGACCCCGGAAATGTGAGCTGCTTGGCGGCGATGAACATGGCCGCACGCGGCGGAGAATCTCGTGAT
>CAWIRP010000012.1:0-196698 GCA_963838595.1 uncultured Alphaproteobacteria bacterium | reverse complement strand
ACTGAGATCGTCGGCCGCGGCTGCAAGCGCGCGCTCGGCCGTCCGAGCCAGTCCGACCTCACGCTCGATCTCTCCGGCGCTGTCCGGCGTCACGCTCTACGAGCCGGAGGAGCTGGTGCTGTCCGCCAAGGCCGGCACGCCGCTCGCCGAGATCGAGGCGCTGGTCGACGGCAAAGGCCAGCAGCTTGCGTTCGAGCCGATGGACTACGGGCCGCTGCTCGGCAGCGCGGCGGGCGGCACGATCGGCGGCGCGCTCGCCGCGGGTCTCGCCGGGCCGCGCCGCATCAAGGCCGGCTCGGCGCGCGATCATTTCCTGGGCTTCTCCGCGGTGTCGGGCCGCGGCGAGACCTTCAAGTCCGGCGGCCGCGTGGTGAAGAACGTCACCGGCTACGATCTCTGCAAGCTGCTCGCCGGCTCGTTCGGCACGCTCGCGGCGATGACCGACGTCACGGTCAAGGTGCTGCCGAAGCCGGAGACCGAGGAGACGCTGCTGCTCACCGGCCTCGACGACGCGCGCGCCGTGCAGGCGATGACCGCCGCGATGGCGTCGTCCTGCGACGTGTCGGGCGCGGCGCATCTGCCGGCCCACGTCGTGTTCCGCTTCGGCGGGCTCGGCGGCGCAGGCCACCACGGCGTTCCGGCTCGAAGGCGTCGCGCCGTCGGTCAAGCATCGCAAGGATGCGCTGGCGGCGCTGCTCAAGCCGTACGGCGCGGTTGCATCGCTCGATGAGACGACTTCGCGCGCGCTGTGGCGCGAGCGTGCGCGACGTGCGGCCGTTCGCGGCGAACGGGCCGTCGGGCCCGCGCCGGTGTGGCGCGTCTCGGTGCCGCCGGCGCGCGGCTTCGAGATCGCGGCGCTGATCGAGCCGAGCGCGCAGATGTTCTACGACTGGGCCGGCGGGCTGATCTGGATCGCGCCGCTGCCGGCCGACGACGGCGGCGCCATCGACGTGCGCAAGGCGGTCGCCGCGCTCGGCGGCCACGCCACGCTGATTCGCGCGCCCGCCGCGGTGCGCGCCGCGGTCGACGTGTTCGAGCCGCAGCCCGGCGCGGTCGCCGCGCTGACCAAGCGCGTCAAGGAAAGCTTCGATCCCAAGGGCGTGCTCAATCCCGGCCGCATGTGGGCGGGGGTGTGATGCAAACCACCTTCACCCTCGCGCAGCTCGCCGATCCGCACATCGCGGAATCGGAAAAGATCCTGCGCGCCTGCGTGCATTGCGGCTTCTGCACCGCGACCTGCCCGACCTACGTGCTGCTCGGCGACGAGCTCGATTCGCCGCGCGGGCGCATCTACCTGATCAAGGAGATGCTGGAGCACGACGCGCCGGCGACCGCCGACGTGGTCAAGCACATCGACCGCTGCCTGTCCTGCCTCGCCTGCATGACGACGTGTCCGTCCGGCGTGCACTACATGCACCTGGTCGATCACGCCCGCGTCCATATCGAGGAGACCTATCGCCGGCCGCTGGTCGACCGGCTGATGCGCGGCTTTCTCGCCAATGTGATGCCCTATCCGGTGCGGCTGCGCGCCGCGATGCTGGCCGCGAAGCTCGGCAAGGCCGCTGGCGCCGCTGTTCGCGCTGATCGGCCTCAAGCCGCTCGCCGCCGCGCTGCGGCTTGCGCCGTCGCGCCGGCCGGAGCCGATGACGCCGCAGCAGGTCTATCCGGCCGAGGGCGCGCGCCGCGGCCGCGTCGCGCTGCTGGCCGGCTGCGCCAACGAGGCGCTGGCGCCGTCGATCACGCCAGGCGACGATCCGCCTGCTCAACCGCCACGGCGTCGAGGTCGTGATCGCGCCGGGCGAGGGCTGCTGCGGCTCGCTCGTCCATCACATGGGCCGCGAGGCCGAGGCGCTGGCGCAGGCGCGCGCCAACGTCGACGCCTGGACCCGCGAGATCGAAGGCGAGGGGCTCGACGCCATCCTGATCACCATCTCCGGCTGCGGCACCACGGTGAAGGACTACGGCTTCATGCTGCGCACCGACCAGGCCTACGCGGACAAGGCCGCGAAGGTCTCGGCGCTCGCGCGCGACGTGTCGGAATATCTGGCGAAGCTCGACCTCGAAGCGCGCCGGCGCCGTCGGGTCTGACGGTCGCCTATCACTCCGCCTGCTCGCTGCAGCACGGCCAGCGCGTGCATCGGCAACCGAAGGAACTGCTGTCGCGTCTGGGCTTCGTCGTGAAGGAGGTGCCGGAGGGGCATCTGTGCTGCGGCTCGGCCGGCACCTACAACATCCTGCAGCCCGACATCGCGGACCGGTTGCGCGCCCGCAAGATCGGGCAATATCGAAAGCGTCGGCGCCGATCTGATCGCCGCCGGCAACATCGGCTGCATGACGCAGCTCGCGGCGGGCACCGCGATCCCGGTCGTTCATCCGGTCGAACTGATCGACTGGGCGACCGGCGGACCGGTGCCGGAAGCTCTGCAAGGGCGCGCCGCACGCACCGCGTGACTGTCAGTGAGTGGCCGAACGCATCGGGAGAACGATCATGGCGAAGAAGCGGAAGGCCAAGCGCAAGGCAAGAAGACGACGCGGAAGGCGGCGCCGGCTCGCGCAAGAAGAAGTCAAGGCGGCGTCGCGCGCGAAAGCCGGCGGCGAAAAAGGCGAAGGCAAGAAAACGAAAGTCAGCGAAGAAGGCCGCCAAGAAGCCGCGAAGCGCCGCGCAAGCGCGCGTCGGCCGCCGGTCCCGATGACGTCCGCCGGATACCCGCCGCGACGCCGATCGCGCCGCGTCCGTCGCCGTTCCCGTCGTCGCTCCCGATGAGCGGTCCGACTGACGGCGCAGCGCGGCGGCGGAAGCAATCCGTAGTCCGCGCTGCTGTCGTACCCGCTCGATTGAAGCGCGCTTGCGAGCGCCGACGCGTGCCCGATTGCATGGCGTGCGACGGGCCGAATAGATTGGCTTTTCAACAAGGTGAGGCCGGAAATCTTGGCCTCAAGTCAATCGAGAGGGAGCGAACAGTCATGGCGTACAACATCCTGATCCTGGGCGCGGCCTACGGGTCGCTGCTGGCCTCCAAAATGCTGTTCGGCGGGCACAAGATCCATCACGTGTGCCTGCCCGCCGAGGCCGACCTGATCAACGCCGAGGGCTTCCGTGTCCGCCTGCCGGTCAAGGGCCGCAAGGATCCGGTGCTGCTCGAATTCGACCAAGCTGCCCGGCAAGGTGACGGCCGGCGCCGCCACCGGCGTCAACCCGAAGGACTACGACCTGATCTGCCTCGCCATGCAGGAGCCGCAGTACCGCTCGCCCGGCGTGCGCGAACTGCTCGACGCGGTGGCGAAGTCGAAGGTGCCGTGCATGTCGATCATGAACATGCCGCCGCTGCCCTACGTGAAGCGCATCCCCGGCCTCGACTACGCGGCGCTGGAGCCCGCCTACACCGACGCGCGCGTCTGGGACAGCTTCGATCCGAAGTTCCTCACGCTGTGCAGCCCCGACCCGCAGGCGATCCGCCCGCCGGACGAGAAGGTCAACGTGCTGATGGTCACGCTGCCGACCAACTTCAAGGCGGCGAAGTTCGACGACGAGAAGGGCACCGCGATCCTGCGCCAGCTCGAGAAGGAGATCGACGCGATCCGCTTCGATCCGGGCGACGGCACCAAGATCGAGCTGCCGGTCAAGCTGCGGGTCTACGACGGCATCTTCGTGCCGCTCGCCAAGTGGTCGATGCTGCTCGCCGGCAACTACCGCTGCGTCACCGAGGACGGCATGCGGACCGCGCAGGAGGCGGTGCACTCCGATCCCGGCGACCTCGAAGTCGGTCTACGACTTCGTGTTCGATCTCTGCGTCAAGCTCGGCGCCAATCCGGCCGATCTCGTGCCGTATCGAGAAATACGCCGCGGCGGCGCAGTCGCTGGTGCGTCCGGCCTCGGCCGCGCGCGCGTTGCAGAACGGCGCGCCGAACATCGAGCGCGCCGACAAGCTGGTGCAGCTCATCGCCAAGCAGAAGGGCCTGAGCCATCCGGCGATCGACGCGCAGGTCGCGCTGGTCGACCGGCGGATCGCGGCGAACCGCGCGAAGGCCGCGGCGGCGTAACGGGAGGCGGTCGTGCGCGCGAAGCGGCTCCTCGGACTGCTCGCGCTGATGATCGCCGCATCCGGCGACGCCGTGGCCCAGTCCGCGATCGACGCGGAGCTCGCGCCCGGCGGCAAGCTGCGGTTCGGATTGAACGGCGCGAATTCGACGATCGTGACGCGCAACGCCGACGGCAGCGCCGGCGGCGTCGCGCCCGAGCTTGGCCGGTTCATCGCTCCCAAACTCGGCGCGGCCTACGTGCCGGTGCTCTATCCCACGTCGGCAGCCTATACGGACAGCATGGAGAAGCTCGCGGAGTGGGACATCTGCGTCACCGGGCGCAATCCGCGCGCCGATGCGAAGTTCGACTACAGCCCGGATGTGATCGCGGTCGAATACGTGCTGCTGGCGGCGCCCGGCAAAGCATTTGCCGGCGTCGCCGAGGTCGACCGCGCCGGTGTCACGATCGGCGTCGCCCGCAACGCCTCGGCTGACGTGTTCCTCAGCCGCTCGCTGAAGTCCGCCCAGCTCCTGCGGGAGGCCGGCGGCGTCGACAACGTGGTGGATGTGCTGCGCTCGGGCAAAGCCGACCTGTTCGCGACCGGTACCGGCATTGCGCTTGATGCCGCGGCGAAGCTGCCCGGGGCGAAGATCGTCGGCGTGTTTCGAGCGGGTCTCGTTCGCGGTCGCAATCCCGAAGGGACGTTCCGCCGCGGCGCAGGCTCGGCTCACCGCGCTGGTCAACGAAGCGAAGGCCGCCGGCGTCGTGACGCGCGCCATCGAGCAGGCCGGCCTGAAGGGCGTCCGTGTCCCGTAAAGATCGGCCTGGCTGCTACACGACGGCGTCGACCACGATCTCCACGAGCGTGTCGCCCTCGAGCGTCACGGCGAGGCACGCTCGCATGGGCGGGCTGCTGAACGATCGGCCCATTCGTCCCAGGCGCGGTTCATCTCCGGCTTGCGCGCCATGTCGGCGATGTAGACGATCGCCTTGAGGATGCGGCTTTTGTCGGTGCCGGCCTCCTTCAGCGTCGCGTCGATATGGGCGAGCGCGCTCTTGGTCTGCAGGTACATGTCGGGCTGCTTGTCGGTGACGAACGACACCGCGTGAACGTGGCCGTCGTGGATGACGGCGCGGCTGCGCGTCGGAAACGGACCGGGCAGATGCTTGATCATGGCTCATCCCCACAGCCGCTTGCTCGCGATCTGCGCGCCTTCGCTGAGCGCCCTGAGCTTCGCCCACACGATGCTGTCGGCGACGATCGGATCGGTCCGCACCGCGGTGCCGAAGCCGCAATCGACGCCGGCGATCACGCGCTCGCGGCCGACCAGGTCGGCGTAGCGGCCGATCCGCTGCGCCACCAGCTTCGGATGCTCGACGAAGTTGGTGGTCGAATCGATCACGCCCGGGATCAGAACCTTGTCGTCGGGGATCTTGATCGTCTGCGAGGTCTTCCCACTCGTGGTCGTGGCGCGGATTGGCGGCCTCGATGCTGATCGCCTGCGGCCGTCCCTTGAAGGCGATGTCGATGATCTTGAGCAGCGGCAGGTCGAAGCTGTGCGGCCCCTCGTAGTTGCCCCAGCAGATGTGCAGCCGCATCTTGTCGGCGGGCATGCCCTCGGTCGCGGCGTTGAGCGCCTCGATGTTGCGCTCGGCGATCTTGCGGAACTGGTCGTCGGTGAGATCGCGGTACTGGTTGTTGCGGCACGAGCCGAGGTCGGGGCAGTCGATCTGCAGCACGAAGCCGGCGTTGACGATCGCCTGGTATTCGGTCTCGCAGCACGCTGGCGAGCGCTTCGACGTAGGCGTCCTCGGTCGGGTAATGCAGGTTGATGATGAAGCGCGTCAGGATGCCGGGCGAGGGCGCGGTCATGAACACGTCGGCCGGCTTTCGCTTGCCGGCGGCGAGCGCGAGATGCGCGAGGTCGCGCTCCAGCGGGCCGCGGTCCTTGTAGCTCAACGGGCCGACGCAGCCGGGAAACGGCGTGTCGGAGAAATTCCGGCGCCGGTTGGCGAAGTCCGGATGCGCCAGCAGATCGCGGCCGATCATGATGTCGCGGCCCTTCTCGGCGGCGCGCGGGTCCGGCGCGATGCCGGCGACGCGATGGCGGATGTAGGTCGTGTAGGACGGCTTGCTCATCTCGCCGTCGCTGACGACGTCGATGCCGGCCGCGATCTGCTGCGCGACGATGTCGTCGACCGCCTTGGCGGCTTGCGTTTCGAACGCGGCCGCGTCGATGGCGTCGCCCTTTTCCTTGCGCAGCACGAGATCGATCAGCGGCTGCGGCCGCGGCAGGCTGCCGGTGTGGGTGGTGAGGATGCGGTCGGTGCTGAGTTTCATGTCCGGCTCCGTCGATTGCGGGCGAAGCCTAGCACGCCACGTTGTCGCGCCGTCGCCGCGAAGGTACGCTCGCGTCAAGCCGCGTGGGCAAGCTGGGCAAGGGGAGGAAACGATGCGAATTGTCGATCTGAGCCGCGAACTCTATCACCGGACGCCGAGCTATCCGGGCCAGCCGCCGATCATTCACGGCATCTGGAAGACGCACGAAGAAGCCAAGGCCGAAAGCGGCGGCGTTCACGGCAACAGCGTGATGTTCTTCTCGATGCCCGACCACGGCGGCACGCACATCGATGCGCCGCGCCACTTCGGCATGAGCGGCACGCCGATCAACGAGTATCCGCTGGAGAACTGCATCGTGCCGGGGATCTGCATCGATCTCCGCCACATCGCGCCGAAGGCCGAGATCACGCCGGCCGATCTGGAAGCGGCGGTGAAGAAGGCCGGCGTGCCGGTGCCGAAGAAGGGCACGGTGCTGCTCTGCACCGGCCATCACGAGCGCACGTTTCCCCGCAAGGAATATTCAACCGACAATTCCGGCGTGAACGTCGCGGCGACCGAATGGCTCGCCAAGCAGGGCGTCGTGCATTTCGGCATCGATTCGATGCGGCCCGGCCCCGAAGGCATGGTGAACACGCTCGTTCACAAGGCCTGCCTCGAACTCGACATCACGCACATCGAGAGTCTGTGCAATCTCGAAGCGCTGCTCGGCAAGGGCCAGTTCCAGTTCATCGGCCTGCCGCTGAAGTGGCGCAACGGAACCGGCTCGCCGATCCGGGCCGTCGCGGTTTTCAACGATTGAGCGCGGTTTGAGGGCGGCAACTTATCCACACAGACCCGTCTTTCGGGCGGAAGCGGCGCTTTTCGAGACCGAAAAATGTGACGAATTCCGCAACACGAGACGGATTTTGGTGGATTCAGGCGGGATTGGGCTGAATCGCCTAAAAAGTCAGCAACTGTCTATGCTTTCGCCTTGCTGGTTATAGGTCAGAACCCTTTAATTTCGGCAGATAAAAAGGCGGGAGTGACGGGCTGTCGGGTGAAGTTTCCAGTCGAGTTCTCTGATTCGAGACCGTTGGCGAACGTAACCCTTGGTCCCCGCTCCCGACGAATAACGGGAAGGGGCTAACAATGAAAAAGTTTCTGCTTTCGGCTGTTGCCGTCTACGCGTTGACCGCGAGTGCTGCACTGGCCGCCGATCTGCCGGTCAAGGCGAAGCCAGTCGCGGCGCCGCCGCCGCCGGCCTGGGACATCGCGTTCGGTGGCGCGATCGCCAGCGACTATCGTTTCCGCGGCATCTCGCAGTCGAACCAGAAGCCGAGTGTCGGCGCCTACTTCGAGCCGCGCTACAACATCAACCCGGATCTGCAGATCTACGTCGGCATCGCGGGCGCCAGCATCAGCTTCCCGAACCGCGCCGCGGCCGAAATCGACTTCTACGCCGGTATCCGTCCGACCTTCGGCAAGCTCGCCCTCGACATCGGTGCTCTTGTACTACTGGTATCCGGGCGGCCAGTGCTTCCACGCCAACGCCTGCATTCGGCGACGACTGCTTCCGCGGCGCGCTGCCGATCAACGGCAACGTCATCAAGAAGGATCTGAGCTTCCTGGAAGGTCTACGTCCGCGGCATCTACAGCGTGACCGACGCCTTGCAGCTCGGCTTCAACGTGTACTACACCGACAGCTTCCTGAACTCGGGCGCCGACGGCACCTACGCGTCGGGCACCGTCAAGTACACGTTCCCGGCCTTCTCCAACGGCGTCGCCGTCTATATCTCCGGTGAGGTCGGCTATCAGTGGCTCGGCACCACCGACTCGTTCTACGGCCTGCTCGGGCGTTCCTGGCGGCCCGGGCATCAACTACAAGGACTACGCCACCTGGAACGTCGGCATCGGCTTCACCTACAAGGTGCTCACGCTCGACCTGCGCTACATCGACACCAACCTGAGCAAGGGCGACTGCAACGCCTTCACCAGCGACCACACCGCTGCCGCCCCGCCCACCTCGATCACCGCGATCAATCCGGGTGGCTTCGGCTCGAAGTGGTGCGGCGCGACCTTCGTCGCCAAGCTCTCGGCCGACCTGACGCTGAAGCAGAACGTCAAGTAAGCCTCTTACCGTTCTTCACGGGCGGCAGCCGCAAGGTTGCCGCCCGCTTCTTTTTGTACACTCGGCTCTGCTGGCGCGTCCCAGTTGCATGAATCGCTGCGGCATGCTTGATCGAGCGCCGCCAAGTCGTCGTCAATCGTCGCGGGCGCGCTCGGCGCCGCGGTCGCCGTCGCCGTCATGGAGTTGGCCTCGTTCAGCGCCGAGTTCCCGCTGATGGTGATCCCGTTCGCCACCTCGATCGTGCTGGTGATGGGATCGCCGGAGGCCGAGCTCGGCGCAGCCGCGCGCTGCTGGTCGGCGGCCATCTGGTGTCGACGCTGGTCGGGCTGATCGTGCTGCAATCTGACCGGGCCGGGCCCCTGGGCGGCCGCGCTGGCGGTCGGCCTCGCGATGATCGCGATGCACCTCACACGCACGTTTCATCCGCCGGCAGGCATCGACCCGCTGGTCGTGGTCGTCAACGGCATGCCGTGGACGTTCCTGCTGGCGCCGGTCGGCGCCGGCGCGCTGATGCTCGCCGCGTTCGCGTTCGCCTGGCACAACCTCGCCGGCAAAAGCGCGGCAAGCGGCGCGTCCTGGCCAGCGCGTGGTGGTGAGCGCGGGCTGATTCCTGCGACACCGTCGCTCGTCTCGCTGGCATATCTGTCCGAAACCGGCAGCCACTTTTCGGATCGTGCTTGGACCGCTTCGATCGCGGCTTCCCGCACGCGGTGACGCTCGCCGCCGCGCTCGAACGACAGCCGGCGGCGGTGGAACGCGTCGAGCGTCGAGCGGTGGCCGATCGAGACGAGGTGGTGTCGGGCAGGCGCTCCTGCAGCAGCTTGTAGAGCGCGGCCTCCGACGGCTCGTCGAGCGAGGCGGTCGCCTCGTCGAGGAACAGATAGTCGGGCGCCTGCAGCAGGGCGCGGGCGATGCCGAGCCGCTGCTGCTCGCCGAGCGAGAGCATGCGGTTCCAGTGCGCCTCCTCGTCGAGCCGCTCGGCCAGCGCCGGCAGGCCGACCGCGCGCAGCGCCTCGGCGATCCGCTCCGCGCTGAACGTGCCGGGCTCCGCCGGATAGGTCACGGCGGCGGTCAGCGTGCCGACCGGGAAATACGGCCGCTGCGGCAGCATCATCAGCTGCGCGCCGTTCGGCACCGCGATGCGGCCCTTGCCGAACGGCCAGATGCCGGCGATGGCGCGGAACAGCGTCGACTTGCCCGAGCCCGACGGTCCGGTGACCAGCACGCGGTCGCCGCGGCGACACGACGATGTCGTCGGCGGCCACCAGCGGCTTGCCGTCCGGCAGGTTGACCGCGAGCTCGTCGATCTGAAGCGCCTTGCCCTCGCCTGCGCGACCTCGATGACCGGCGGCGTCGACGCCGCGCCGCGGCCGGCCGCGACCGCGCGCTCGAAGCCGGCGAGCCGCTCGATCACCGCGCGCCATTCGGCGAGCTGGCGGTAGACGGTGGAGCTGACGAAGAACGACAGCGCGCTCTGCACGCTGCCGAAGGCGGACGCGGTCTGCATCAGGCCGCCGAGCTGGATCGTGCCGGCGAAATAGGCCGGGCTGACGACCACGTAGGGAAACACGATCGAGACCTGCGAGAAGCCGGCGGTGAAGAACGTCAGCTTCTTGGTGCGGCTCATGATCAGCATCCAGTTGCCGCCAGCAGCCCGAAGCGGTCGAGCAGCCGCTGCTTCTCCGCGGCCTCGCCGTCGAGCAGGGCGATCTGCTCGGAGTTCTCGCGCACCCGCACGAGATTGAAGCGGAAGTCCGCCTCGTAGCGCTGCTGCGTGAAATTGAGGCCGATCAGCGGGTGGCCGATCCAGTGCGTGATCGCGGTGCCGGCGATCGAATAGATCAGCGCCGCCCACACCAGGTAGCCGGGAATCGCCCAGTTGATGCCGAACAGCGTGAAGCGGCGCGCTCGCCGACAGCACCCAAAGGATGACGACGAACGAGCCGAGCGTGACCACCGCGCTGAGCAGGCCGAGGCCGAGGAACAGGCCCTTCTCGATGAACAGCTTGATGTCCTCGGCGATGCGCTGGTCGGGATTGTCGGCGGCGTCGCCGAGGAGCTGCATGCGGTAGTGGTTGGCGCCGTCGAGCCAGTCGCCGAGATAGGGCTTGGTCATCCAGCGTCGCCAGCGGATCTGGAGCCATTGGTTGAGGTAGAGCTGATAGACCGCGAGCACGATGAAGGCGGCCACGAGCATGCAGAAGAACAGCAGCTCGCTGACGAAGGCATCCCAGTTGCGGTCCTGCAGCGCGTTGTAGAAGCGGTTGTTCCACTGGTTGATCAGCACGTTGATGGCGACGATCGCCAGCTCGATGGCGATCACGGCGGCGAGCAGGGCGCGCCCGGCCAGGCGGTCCTCGGAGCGGAAATAGGGCGCGGCAAGCCGCCAGATGGTGGCAAGCGTCGAGGCGAGGCCGGTCACGGAATTCTCCTGTCGGGCGGTGTTGACTGGCTTGCGGCCTGGAGCCGCAGGGGCAGGGACGACGCGAATCTGCTCCGACAATTTCGTGGAAACTACGCCCTGCCGGGGGCGCTGTCTGGACCGGTTTGCAGTGGGCCGGAAACCTCGGTCCGGCGGGAGGTCGGGCGGGCTTGTGCAATGCCGCCAACAGGTTAAAACTAGCGCCTAATGTCGCGGGCGGAATAGGGAGCGGCCGCCGGCGGTTCATTCGATATGCGGCGCGAATGCCGCCAAAGCATCAACACAGGGAGGGAATACGCTTATGAGTTCACAAATCCAAAACCACGTCCCGCCGCAAGTTCCTGGCCGGCGCGGCCATGACCGGCGCGGCCGCCGTGGCGATGCCGCAGATTTCGCGCGCCCAGACCGCGACGCTGCGCTTGCAGACCTCGTGGCCGGCCACCGACATCTTCGCCGAGATGTGCCAGCAGTACATCACGCGCGTCAACGAGATGGCCGGCGGCCGGCTCAAGATCGACATGCTGCACGGCGGCGCCGTGGTGCATCCGTTCCAGGTGCTGGACGGCGTGCACGGCGGCCAGATCGACGCCGCCCACACCGTGACCGTGTACTGGTACGGCAAGCACAAGGCCGCCTCGCTGTTCGGCACCGGCCCGGTGTTCGGCTTCAACGCCAACGAAGGCCTCGGCTGGATCTACAACGGCGGCGGCAAGGAGCTGTTCGAAGAGCTCCAGATCCAGATCATGAAGCTCAACGTCAAGAGCTTCTTCGCCATGCCGATGCCGACCCAGCCGCTCGGCTGGTTCAAGAAGCCGATCACCGAGCGCCAACGACGTCAAGGGCATGAAGTACCGCACCGTCGGTCTCGCGGCCGACCTGATGCAGGCCATGGGCATGGCCGTCGCGCAGCTTCCGGGCGGCGAAATCGTGCCGGCGATGGAGCGCGGCGTGATCGACGCGCTTCGAGTTCAACAACCCGACCTCGGACAAGCGCTTCGGCGCGCAGAACGTGGCGAAGAACTACATGCTCGGCAGCCACCATCAGGCGACCGAGTACTTCGAGATCATGTTCAACCGCACCAAGTTCAACAGCCTGCCGAAGGAGCACCAGGCGATCCTGCAATACGCCGCCGAGGTCTGCATCCTCCGCCAACGAATGGCTGGCGATGCGGCAGTACTCGGACGACCTGCAGGAGCTGATCAACAAGGACAAGGTCAACGTGCTGCGCACGCCGCAGGGCGTGTTCGACGCGCAGATCAAGGCCTGGGACGGCCTGATCGCCACGCTCGGCAAGGACGCGTTCATGAAGAAGGTGATGGACTCGCAGAAGGCGTGGGTGAAGAAGGTCGTGTACTACAACATGATGAATGCGACCGACTACAAGGGCGCCTTCAACCATCACTTCCCGAGCGTCCTGAAGACTCTGATGGCGGCTTGCGGGATGCTTGGGCCCGCGCAATCAAGGAAGGGCGGCGCGCAAGCGCGCCGCCCGACCTACTTTAGGCGAATGGTGCCGCGGGGCCGGCGTTGCTAGTCTGAAGCGGTGTCCGGGGCTTATCGAACATGCAGCGTTATCTGTCTCGTCATCGACTCGCTCAGCATGTGGGTCGGCAAGGCGTTCGGCTGGCTGATCCTGATTCTGACGCTGGGCGTCAGCTACGAGGTGTTCGTGCGCTACGTGTTGGGCGCGCCGACCACCTGGGCCTTCGACTTCAGCTACATCACCTACGGCGCGCTGTTCCTGATGGCGGGCGCCTTACGCGCTGTCGCGCAACGGCCATGTGCGCGCCGACGTCTTGTACCGGTTCTGGCAGCCGCGCACGCAGGCCAAGATGGACCTGGTGCTCTACATCCTGTTCTTCCTGCCGGCGGTGGCGGCGTTCATCTACTCCGGCTGGAACTACGCCGAAATGTCGATTCGGTTCCGCGAGGTCAGCATCTTCAGCCCGGCCGGCGTGCCGGTGTTCCCGCTCAAGACGCTGACCCCGATCGCCGGCGTGTTGCTGCTGCTGCAAGGCATCGCCGAGATCCTCCGTTGCGTCATGTGCATCCAGACCGGGCGCCTGGCCGCAGCGGCTGCACGACGTCGAGGAGACCGAAAGCATCATCCTGCAGGAGCAGAAGATTCACGCCGCCGAGCAGGGTCAGAAGGGAGCTTGAGCCATGACTGACCCGCAAGTCGGCATGTTGATGCTGGGACTGTTCATCTTCATCATCATGCTGGGTTTCCCGATCGCCTTCACGCTGATGGCGATGGGCGTGGGCTTCGGCTACTACGCCTATTACGTGCCCGGCCAGGACTTCTTCACGAACCGCATCTTCACCTTGCTGGTGCAGAAAGCATTCGAGGTGATGTCGAGCGACGTGCTGACCGCCGTCCCGTTATTTCTCTTCATGGGATACGTGGTCGAACGCGCCAACATTCTCGACCGGCTGTTCCACTCGCTGCAAATCTCGATGAAGAACGTGCCCGGCTCGCTGGCCGTGGCGACCATGCTCACCTGCGCGATGTTCGCGACCGCGACCGGCATCGTCGGCGCGGTGGTGACGCTGATGGGACTGCTGGCGTTTCCCGCCATGCTGCGCGCCGGCTACGACGTCAAGCTTTCGGCCGGCGTGGTCTGCGCCGGCGGCTGCCTCGGCATCCTGATCCCGCCGAGCATCCTGCTGATCGTCTATGCCGCGACCGCGGGCGTCTCCGCGGTCAAGCTCTACGCCGCGGCGTTCATTCCGGGCTTCATGCTGGCCGGCTTCTACATCCTCTACATCATCGCGCGCGCCATGATTAATCCGGCGCTGGCTCCCAAGCTGCCCAAGGAACAGACCGACATTCCCACCAGCGAGGTCATGTGGGCGCTGGCGACGTCGTTCTTCCCGCTCGCGCTGCTGATCATCTCGGTGCTGGGCGCCATCCTGTTCGGCCTGGCGACGCCGTCGGAAGCGGCCGGCGCCGGCGCGCTGGCCAGCATGGTGCTGGCGGCCGCCTATCGGGCGCTCAATTTCACCATGCTGCGGGATTCCGTCTATCTGACCGCCCGCGCCACCGCGATGGTCTGCTACCTGTTCATCGGCTCGTGGACGTTCTCGGCGGTGTTCGCGGTGCTCGGCGGACAGCAGGTGGTCGAGAACTTCTTCCTGTCGCTCAATCTGTCGTCAGACCGGCTTCCTGGTGCTGACGCAGGTCCTCATCTTCCTGCTCGGCTGGCCGCTGGAATGGACCGAGATCATCATCATCTTCGTCCCGATCTTCCTGCCGCTGCTGCCGAAGTTCGGCGTCGATCCGATCTTCTTCGGCATCCTGGTGGCGCTGAACACCCAGACCGCGTTCAACACGCCGCCGGTCGCCATGGCCGCGTTCTATCTCAAGGGCGTGGCGCCGCCGTGGGTGAAGCTCGCCGACATTTTCAGCGGCGCGCTGCCGTTCGTCTTCATGGTGTTCCTGACGATGATCCTGGTCTACATCTTCCCGGGGATCGCGCTGTGGCTGCCGGACTATCTCTACACGCCGAGATGAGCGGCCGCCGGTCTTGCCCTGAAGGACGCCACGGATGAGTCTCTCTGCGCTCGGGCTTGAGCGAGGCAGCGGCCGAAATTCGTGAGGGACGCGTCGACCTCGACCGAACTCGTGACGGCGTGCCTCGACCGCATCGCCGAGGTCGAGCCCGACGTGCAGGCCTTCGCGTTTCTCGATCGCGATCATGCGCTGAAGCAGGCCAAGGCGCTCGACGAGCATCGCGCGCACGGGCGGCCGACCGGGCCGCTGCACGGCGTGCCGGTCGCCATCAAGGACGTGTTCGACACCGGCGACTATCCGACCGAGTTCGGCTCGCCGATCTGGGCGGGCCGCACGCCGCGCGACGACGCCGTGGCGGTGGCGCGGCTGCGCGCCGCCGGCGCGGTGATCATGGGCAAGACCGTCACCGCCGAATACGCCTATTTCCATCCCGGCAAGACCCGCAACCCGCACGACAAGACGCGCACGCCCGGCGGCTCGTCGATGGGCTCGCGCGGCGGCGGTCGCGGCCTTCATGGTGCCGGGCGCGATCGGCACGCAGACCAACGGCTCGACCATCCGGCCCGCCGCCTATTGCGGCGTGGTCGGCTTCAAGCCGACCCACGGGCTCATTCCGCGCACCGGCGCGCTGCTGCTGTCCCGCGCGCTCGATCATGTCGGGGTGTTCGCGCGCTCGGTCGAGGACGTCGCGCTGCTCGCCGAGGTGATGGCCGGCTTCGACGACGAGGATCCCGACACGCGGCCGATCGCGCGGCCGCCGCTCGCGTCGACCGCGGTCTCGGAGCCGCCGCTGCCGCCGCGCTTCGCGTTCGTGAAATCGCGCGTTCTGGGATCAGGCCGAGCCGGTGACCCGCGAGGCGTTCGCCGAACTGGTCGAGGCGCTCGGCGAGGCCGCGAGCGAGGTGGACCTCGGGCAGAGCTTCGGCCGGGCGCTCGACCTGCATAAGACGGTCATGGAGGTCGACATGGCGCACAACCTCCACCGCGACTACGAGAAGGGCCGCGACCAGTTCAGCCCGCAGCTTCGGCAACTGGTCGAGCGCGCGCGCAAGGTTCCGGCGGTCGACTACGTCGCGGCGCTCGCCGGCAGCGCGCCGCTCAACGCCACGCTGGACGAGGTGTTCAACGAATACGACGCGATCCTGACGCCGGCCGCGCCCGGCGAGGCGCCGGTCGGCGAGGCGACCGGCAATCCGGTGTTCTGCACCACCTGGACCTATCTCGGCACGCCGGCCATCACGCTGCCGCTGCTGCGCAGCGAGGCCGGCCTGCCGCTGGGCGTGCAATTGGTGGGGCGGCGCGGCAATGACGCAAGGCTCTTGCGCACGGCGAACTGGCTTGTCAAAACTCTAGGGCAGGGCGCCGAGAAGGCTGCGCTGCAGCGCGAAGCGAAAGGGTCGAAGCTCATGGCGAATCTGATCACCGGCATCATCGGCATCGCCATGCTCATCATTTTCATGGGCTTCATGCTGGTGTGGGTCAAGGCGCCGCCGCTGATCGTCATCTGCCTCGTCGTGTTCGCGCTGCTGATCTACGACTTCTACCTGTCGCTGCGCGACCGGTCGGCCTGAGCCGGCGCGCAAAGATCACGGCGTGCTGACGTGATGGCCCCAAAGGCCGAGAAGGCAATACGCAGCCAAGATTAAGAACGGCCATAGCCCCGGTCCACCAGCGGGACTTGCGTTGTGTCATTCACTTCATCAATGCGGCCAGCGCTGGTGAGTGAGAGTATGAAGCCGATGCCAGCGGCGCCGATCATCGTCGTAACGACGTATCCCTCCCATTCGGTTCCGACAAAGCGGGCTGTCTTGCCGCCTCGCGGCAGCGAATAGACAAAGGCCGCCAAGGCCAGTGCTATCAAGGCAACGCCAAAAAACAGAGTCATCGACCACCATCCTCTCTACGCGGTAACGAGCAAGCCGTTCGTGACCGGCGGATTCTAGAGAGAAATGGTGGTCGTCCAGCGCGGCTTTTGGCCGCTGCCATGTTCAGGGCGCGAGACTCTCGCGCATCGTCAGGCCGCGTTCGGCGGCGCGCCGAGCTGCTCCTTGAAGAACGCCAGCGTGCGCGTCCACGACAGGTCGGCCGCCTCCTTGTTGTAGCGCGCGGCGCCGAGATCGTTGAAGAAGGCGTGCTGCGTGCCCGGATAGCATGTGCAGCGTGTACTTCTTGTTGTTGGCCTTCAGCGCCGCCTCGTAGGCGGCGATGCCGGCGTTCACGCCGTCGTCGTTCTCGGCGTAGTGCAGCAGCAGCGTCGCCTTGATGTTCGGCACCTGGTCGGCCGGCACCTGGCGGCCGTAATAGGCGACGCCGGCGTCGAGCTCCGGGCTCGACGCCGCCAGCCGGTTGACCATCAGGCCGCCGAAGCAGAAGCCGACCGCGCCGACCTTGCCGGTCGATTCCGGATGGCTCTTGAGGAACGTCACCGCCGCGACGAGCGCGGCCACGGCGTCGTCCTGGTTCATCTTGGTGTGCAGCTCGCGCGCCGCGTCCTCGTTGGCCGGCGTGCCGCCGACCAGCGAGAGCAGGTCGACCGCGTAGCCGAGGAAGCCTTCGACCGCGAACCGCCGCGCCACGTCCTCGAGGTGCGGATTGAGGCCGCGGTTCTCGTGGATGACCAGCACGACCGGGCGCTTGCCCTTGGACTTGGGCGCGGGCCAGGTAGCCGTTGATCTTGCCCTTGGGCGAGTCGTACGAGACGCGCTCGGTGACGAGCCGCGCGTCGTTCTCGGCGACGACCGCGGCCTGCGCGTAGTCGTTCTGCAGCAGCGGCAGCAGCGCGGTGGCGGCCGCGGTCGAGCCGGCGAGCTTGGTGAGCCGGTCGAGGAAATCGCGGCGGTTCATGCCGCCGTGGGTGAAGTTGTCGTACAGATTGATGATGCGTTGATCCATGGCGTTCCTCCCGGACTGGTTGCGTGAAGCATAACACGGGGATCGGCGGGAGTATTCCCGCGCCGCTTCGGGGAATTCCAGAACGCTCCGGCTTGACGCTCGCAACGGCTGCCGCTCAGATTGCGCGGGGCGTGGGGGATTTCGATGCGATCTGTAAAGTGGCGGTTGGGTCTGGCGTTGTGCGTGCTGACAGGGCTCCCCGGAGCCGCGGCGGCGCAGGCCCAGTTTCCGTTCGACAGCGAATTGATCCTGGACGTCGCGCCGATGCGCGGCTCGAAGAAAATCCCGAACATGGACGTCGACGCCAAGGGCGGCATCGCCATGGAGATGTGGTGCAACCGCGTCGAGGGGCAGTTCGTGGTGGCCGCCGACACGGTGACCGTTCTCACCGGACAGGCGACCCAGCGCCAATGCCCGCCCGAACGCGCGGCAGGTGACGAGCAACTGCTGGCGGCGCTCGGCCAGGTGACGAACTGGCGCCGCCGCGGCGACACGCTCGAATTGATCGGCGGGCCGCGGCCACTGAAGTTCAAGGTGCCGACGAATTAGGCGCCGGCTTGTTCTCTGACCTCTGCCTGTGCAGCATGCCATCTTCTCTAGGCATGCCTCCTTGCGTGGCGTTGGAATCCAGTCAGAATATGGCGTCCGACCTGGTCAGGAATGGCCCGTCGCTTGCTTTTCAGGCGGGCATCCAACGGGAGGTGACCAATGCGACGTCGCGATTTCACGAAATTGGCTCTGGCGGGTGCCGCCGGCACGGTGGCGGCCCCGGCCGTGGTGCGCGCCCAATCGACCTTCAACTGGAAGATGACCAGCTTCTACGGTCCCAACGCCGCGTTCTATTCGACCGGTCCGGGCAGCGCGAAGGATCTCTGCAAGCGCATCGAGGAGATGTCGGGCGGCCGCATCAAGATCCAGTTCTATGGCGCGGGCGAACTGATCCCGGCGGCCGAAGGCTTCGACGCGGTGTCGTCCGGCACGGTCGAGATGAACTACGCCAACTCCTACTTCTGGACCGGCAAGAGCTTCGCCGCGCAGTATTTCACCGCCGTGCCGTTCGGCCTGAACTTCCAGGGCTTCAACGGCTGGTACTACGACGGCGGCGGCGCCCAGCTCTGGCGCGAGGTGTACGACCGCTTCAATCTCGTGCCGATCCTTGCCGGCAACACCGGCGTGCAGATGACCGGCTGGTTCCGCAAGGAGATCAAGACCGTCGACGACCTCAAGGGCGTCAAGATGCGCATTCCGGGCCTCGCGGGCCGCGTGTATCGCGAGCTCGGCGTCGATGCCCGCCTGATCGCGCCGGGCGAAATCTTCCCGAACCTCGAGCGCGGCGTGATCGACGCCGCCGAGTTCGTCGGCCCGTTCCTCGACCGCCAGCTCGGCCTGCACAAGGTCGCCAAGTATTACTACACCACCGGCTGGCACGAGATGGCGACCGGCATCCGAGGTCATCATCAACAAGGCGAAATGGAACAGCCTGCCGCCCGACCTCAAGGCGATCGTCGAGAACGCCTGCGCGGCCTGCAACGTCATCAGCGAGGCCTGGTGTCAGAAGAACAACGCCGAGGCGATGGAGGACCTGGTGAAGAACCAGGGCGTCATCGCGCAGCCGTTGCCCGATGACGTGGTGAAGGCGCTGCGCGTCGCGACCACCAAGATTCTCGACGAAGCGGTGGCCAAGGATCCGGTCACCAAGAAGGTCCACAACTCCTACATGGCCTACAAGGTCAAGTACGACGCCTGGGCCGACCTGAGCGAGACCGTCTACCACAACAAGATCCGCAAGGCCTAAGGGTGGCGGCTGCGCAAAAGCTTGCCGGCGGGATCGATCGTTTCGTCGATCTCGTCGGCCGCGCCACGGCTTGGCTCGCGCTCGGTATCGCGCTGGTCATGGGCGCCAACGTGCTGCTGCGTTACGCGCTTCTCGATCGGCTCGATCTGGATGCAGGAGTTCGAGTGGCACATCATGGTGCCGATCTGCGTGTTCGGCATGTCCTATGCCCTGCTGCACGGCGAGCACGTCCGCGTCGACGTGGTGTTTCAGTATTTCACCCCGCGCAACAAGCTGCTGGTCGAAGTGATCACCTCGATTGCCGGCATGCTGCTGTCGATCATCGTGATCTATCTCTGCATTCCCTACGTCTGGCAGTCGTGGAGCATCGGTGAGGGCACCGCCAATCCCGGCGGCATCGAGTATCGCTACATCGTCAAAGCGCTGATTCCGATCGGCTTTGCCCTGTTCTTTCTCCAATCGCTCTCGCAAGCGATCAAGAGCTATCATCGCGATGCGGAGCGCCTGATGTTTTCGTACGAAGTCCTTGCCGTTTTGATGCTGGTTTCGTTTTTTGTCCTGCTGCTGTCCGGCATTCCGGTCGCGTTGACGCTGGCGATCTCCGGCTTCGTGTTCGGCTATCTCGGCTTCGGGTCGCTGCTGTTCAATCTGCTTGCCGCATCGCCTGTTCGGCGTGGTCACGAATTCCACGCTGCTGGCGATCCCGCTTGTTCGTCTTCATGGGGATGATGCTGGAGCGATCGCGGCTGGCCGAGGACCTGATGGACGTGATCGGCCATCTCGCCGGGTCGCTGCGCGGCGGGCTCGGCATCGGCATCGTGCTGGTCGGCGTGTTGATGGGCGCGACCACCGGCATCGTCGGCGCGACGGTGGTGACGCTCGGCCTGCTGACGCTGCCCGGCATGCTGCGGCGCGGCTACAACAAGGGCCTGGCCTGCGGCGTGATCTGCGCGTCCGGCACGCTCGGCCAGATCATCCCGCCGAGCCTGATCCTGATCCTGCTGGCCGACATCATGAACGAGTTGGTCGGCACGCTGTTCGCGGCGGCGATGATCCCCGGGCTGATGCTCGCCGGCATCTACTGCGTCTACATCCTCGTCCTCGGCATCGTGCGGCCGCAAGATGTTCCCGCCATCCCGGCCGAAGAGCGCGCGCTGCTGTCGGGCTCGCAGCTCGCCACGCAAGCTGCTTAAGGTCGTGGCGCCGCCGGTCGGCCTGGTCGGCGCGGTGCTGGGTTCGATCATCGCCGGCATCGCGCGCCTTCGGAAGCGGCGTCGATGGGCGCGCTCGGCTCGATCCTGATCGCAGCCGTCACCGGACGGCTGTCGTGGCGGGTGCTGCGCGAAACCTGTCAGGCGACCATCAAGATCACCGCGATGATGATGTTCATCCTGATGTGCGCGCAGGTGTTCGCGCTGGCGTTCCGCGGCCTGCAGCGGCGAAGACCTGGTGAAGGACTTCTTCGCGCTGCCTGCCGGGCGGCATCAATGCCGACATCTGGTTCCTGATGCTCATCATCTTCATCCTCGGCTTCTTCATCGAGTGGATCGAGATTTCCTACATCGCGGTGCCGCTGTTCCTGCCGGTGTTCGCGGCCGCCAACGTCGACATGGTGTGGCTCGCCACGCTGATCTGCGTGAACCTGCAGACCTCGTTCCTCACCCCGCCGTTCGGCTGGGCGCTGTTCTTCCTGCGCGGCGTCGCGCCGCCCGAGGTCACCACCGGCGACATCTATCGCGGCATCGTTCCGTTCGTCGGCATGCAGCTCCTCGCATTGGTGCTGGTGTTCGCCTTTCCCGGACTTGCGACCTGGCTGCCGCAGCGCGATCGGCTGGTAGCGCCGCGATCTCGCCGGGCTGCGTGCTAGGCTGCCGCCCATGTCGATCACGCGGCGCGATTTCCTCAACGGCGTGGCGCTGAGCGTCGCCGCCGGGCTGACGCCGGCGGCGCAGCTTGCGGCGCAGCCGGGCCGCTATCCGCCCGCGCTGATGGGCCTGCGCGGCCAGCACGACGGCTCGTTCGAGATCGCGCACGCGTTCGCCCGCGAGGGCCGGCGGCTCGATTTCGGCGGCCTGCCGATCGACGAGCGCTACGACCTGGTCGTGGTCGGCGGCGGCCTGAGCGGCCTGTCGGCGGCGTGGTTCTACCGCCGCAAGAATCCGCAGGCGCGCATCCTCATCCTCGACAACCACGACGACTTCGGCGGCCACGCCAAGCGCAACGAGTTCACCATCGGCGAGCGCCGCATCATCGGCTACGGCGGCAGCCAGTCGTTCCAGTCGCCCAATTCGTTCTTCGGCCCGGCGGCGAAGGACCTGCTGCGCGAGCTCGGCGTCGACATCAAGCGGTTCGAGACCGCGTTCGACCGCGATCTTTATCCATCGCTCGGGCTGTCGCGCGGCGTGTTCTTTCCGCGCGAGACGTTCGGCCGCGACGTGCTGGTGACGGGCGATGCGCCGCGCATGAATGCCGACGAGACGGCGCGCCGGCGCAGCAACGCCAGGCCGCTGGCGGAGTTCGTGGCCGACTTTCCCATTTCGGAGGCGAGCAAGGCGCAGTATCTCGCGCTCTATTCAGCCGAAGCGCGATCCGCTCGCCGGCCGCACTCGCCGGCGAGAAGCTGCGCGCTGCTCAAGCGCACCAGCTATCGCGACTATCTCGACCAAGATCTGCGGCTGCAGCGAGGAGGTCGCCAACGTTCTGCAGGGCCGCACGCTCGGCTTCTTCGGGCTCGGCGCCGACGCGGTGCCGGCGGAGGACGTGCGCGATCTCGGCTATCCGGGCTTCGCGGGCCTCGGCCTCGGCGGCGCCAACGCCGCCTGGAGCGAGCCCTACATCTATCATTTCCCCGACGGCAACGCGTCGCTGGCGCGGCTGCTGGTGCGCTCGCTCATTCCCGGCGTCGCGCCGGGCAGCACCATGGACGACGTGGTGCAGGCGCCGTTCGACTACGGCAAGCTCGACGATCGCGATGCAGCAGGTCCGCATCCGGCTCGACTGCGACCTGTCTCGACGTGCGCAACGCCGGCGACGAGGTGCAGGTCGGCTACGTGCGCGGCGGCACGATGCACCGCGTCGCGGGCAAGCACGTCGTGCTGGCCTGCTTCCACATGGTCATCCCGCACATCATGCCGGAGCTGCCGGCGCGCGCAGCGCGCGGCGCTGGCGAAGAACGTCAAGACGCCGATCGTCTACACCAACGTGATGGTGCGCAACTGGCGCGCCTTCGCGAACCTCAAGGTCAGCGGCATCGCCGCGCCGATGTCGTTCCACCATCAGGTGTCGCTCGATTTTCCGGTCAGCCTCGGCGGCTATCGCCACACGCGCGATCCGGACCGAGCCGATCTGCCTGCATCTCGTCCACGTGCCGGGCGCGCCGAACCAGGGGCTCGACGCGCGCGCCCAGTTCCGCATCGGCCAGGGCAAGCTGCTGGCCATGACGTTCGCCGATTTCGAGGCGCGCATCCGCGACGATCTCGACCGCATGCTCGGCCCCGGCGGATTTTCGAGCGCGCGCGACATCGCCGCGATCACCGTCAACCGCTGGCCGCACGGCTACAGCTACGTGGCGAACTCGCTGTTCGATCCGGACGACTACGACGACACCGTGCTCAAGCTGGCGCGCGCGCCAGGCCGGCCGCGTCGCGATCGCCAACACCGATGCCGGCGGCGACGCCTGGGTGCATTTCGCGATCGATCAGGCGGCGCGGGCGGTGGGGGAGCTCGAGGGTTGAACGCTCGCCAGGGCCGCGCTGGCCGGGCCCGCGAGCCCAAGGCGATGCTGCGTCCCGCCCGTCATGCCGGTGAACAGCGGACGAGCCGGTTCGCCGGGCCCTTCGCGTTATCGCGTTATGCGATCCAGGGTTCGTCACTTCGCAATGGCGCCCCGAATGACGGTTCGGCATGAAAAGGGCCCCGGCTTGGCCGGGCCTGCAGTCGATGGGATCCCGGGCTCGCGGCGCTCGTCGTGCTGCGCTGCGCCCGGGTTGCGCCTGGCGGCATTTTCAGTCGAGCGCGAGGACTTACATCATCCCGCCCATGCCGCCCATTCCACCCATGCCGCCGCCGCCCGGCATCGCCGGCGCGGCTTCCTTCGGCAGTTCGGCGACCATCGCCTCGGTGGTCACCAGCAGGCCGGCGACCGACGCCGCGTCCTGCAGCGCGCGGCGCACGACCTTGGCCGGGTCGATGATGCCCTTCTCGACCAGGTCGACGTACTCCTCGGTCTGCGGCGTCGAAGCCGAAGGTCTCGGACTTCGATTCCATGATCTTGTTGACCACGATCGAGCCCTCGACGCCGGAGTTCTCGGCGATCTGGCGCAGCGGCGCTTCGATCGCCTTGAGCACGATGTTGATGCCGGCCTGGATGTCGGCGTTGCTCGTTGGTGAGCTTGCCGACCGCCTTCTTGGCGCGCAGCAGCGCGGTGCCGCCGCCCGGGACGATGCCTTCCTCGACCGCGGCGCGGGTGGCGTTGAGCGCGTCCTCGACGCGGTCCTTCTTCTCCTTGACCTCGACCTCGGTGGCGCCGCCGACGCGGATCACCGCAACGCCGCCCGCGAGCTTGGCCAGCCGCTCCTGCAGCTTCTCCTTGTCGTAGTCCGAGGTGGTCTCCTCGATCTGCGCCTTGATCTGGCCGACGCGAGCCTCGATCTCCTTCTTCTTGCCGGCGCCGTCGATGATCGTGGTCTTTTCCTTCTCGATCACGACCTTCTTGGCGCGGCCGAGCATCGCCGGGGTGACGTTCTCGAGCTTGATGCCGAGATCCTCCGAGATGAGCTGGCCGCCGGTGAGGATCGCGATGTCCTCGAGCATGGCCTTGCGGCGATCGCCGAAGCCCGGCGCCTTCACCGCCGCGACCTTGAGGCCGCCGCGCAGCTTGTTGACGACCAGCGTGGCGATCGCCTCGCCCTCGACGTCCTCGGAGATGATCACGCAGCGGCTTGCCGGACTGCACCACCGCCTCGAGCAGCGGCAGCATGGCCTGCAGGCCCGACAGCTTCTTCTCGTGCAGGAGGATGTAGGCGTCCTCGAGCTCGGCGATCATCTTCTCGGCGTTGGTGATGAAGTACGGCGAGATGTAGCCGCGGTCGAACTGCATGCCCTCGACGATCTCGACGTCGGTGTCGAGCGACTTGGCCTCCTCGACCGTGATGACGCCCTCGTTGCCGACCTTCTGCATCGCGTCGGCGATCATCTTGCCGATCTGCTTGTCGCCGTTCGACGAGATGGTGCCGACCTGGGCGACCTCGGCGGACGAGCCGACCTTCTTGGCGCGCTTCTCGATGTCCTTGATGACGGCGGCGACCGCGATGTCGATGCCGCGCTTGAGGTCCATCGGGTTCATGCCGGCGGCAACCGACTTGGCGCCTTCCTTGACGATGGCGGCGGCCAGCACGGTCGCGGTGGTGGTGCCGTCGCCGGCGTTGTCGTTGGTCTTCTGGGCGACCTCGCGCACCATCTGCGCGCCCATGTTCTCGAACTTGTCCTCGAGCTCGATCTCCTTGGCGACGGTGACGCCGTCCTTGGTGATGCGGGGAGCGCCGAACGACTTGTCGATCACGACGTTGCGGCCCTTGGGGCCGAGCGTCACCTTGACGGCGTTGGCGAGGGTCTCGACGCCGCGCAGCATGCGGTCGCGCGCGTCGATGGAAAATTTCACGTCCTTGGCAGCCATTTCAATTCACTCCTGTTCGGATTGTTTGCTGGCTTCAGGCGATCACGCCCATGATGTCGGACTCCTTCATGATCAGGAGTTCCTCGCCATCGAGCTTGACCTCGGTGCCCGACCACTTGCCGAACAGCACGGTGTTGCCGACCTTGACGTCGAGCGGGATGAGCTTGCCCGCCTCGTCGCGGCCGCCCGGGCCGACGGCGACGATCTCGCCCTGGGAGGGCTTCTCCTGGGCGGTGTCGGGAATGATGATGCCGCCGGCGGACTTGTTCTCGGCGTTGATGCGCTTGACGACCACGCGGTCGTGCAGGGGACGGAACTTGAGCTTGGCCATGTCTTCCTCGTCGGCGCGACTGCGCGGGGTGGAGACCGAAAAACATCGATCTGAGAAGCACTTAGCAGTCACGTTAACGAGTGCCAAGCGCCGTGTCAGGAAATATGGCGTTGACCATGGAGTGTCAAGCCGAACGCCACTTGCCGGGCAGCCGGCTGCGTCGGCTTGGTTAACGCGAAGAGTTAAGATTTGGCCCGTAGAAACGGCCTGATCGGCCGGTCTGTGGCGCTGGGTCACCCGTTCGGGTGGCTTGCGCTGGCCGCAGTTGGCCCGCAGAATCGGCTTAAGTTGTAAGGAGCCCGTCATGGCGGCCCAGCGTATCTCGTCCCCATTTGCGGGTTTGGCGCTTTTGGCCGTTGGCCTGGCGCTGTCCGGCTGCACCGGCATGAGCATGCCGAGCTTCCCGAGCTTCGGCTCGACCTCCGAGCAGCCGCCGCCGCCGCCGCGTCCGGCGGCGGAAGTGCCGTCGCGATATACGCCGGAGGAAATCGTCGGCCGCTGGGGCTTCACGTCCTACCACCGCGACCAGGACCGGGCCCGCACCGAGGCCGCCGCGCGCGGCCAGTGCAAGAACGCCCTACGTGATCGCCCGGGTCCGAACGGCGGCATCATGATGCATCTGGCCGACCAGCGTCAGCCGACCGAACTGCGCCTCAAGGGCAGCGCCAGCGGCAAGAACTACATCGGGCCGGCCGGCGAGGCCGGCGTGGCGGAGGACCGCGAGATCGTCTCGTTCGACGGCCGCGTGCTGGTCACGCGCTTCGTCGATCCCGACGCCGGCAACCGCTACGGCAACATGATCTACGTGCGCTGCGCCGCCGGGCGGGCCTAGCCGTCCTCGAGCCGCCTGCGAAGCGATCGGCCGATCCTCCTCCAACGAGATGGGGATACGGCCGGCTGGCGGCTTGCGCCGGCCCGTCCGGTGCCTTCAACGATCCACACTGTCACAAATCTGTCATGGCCGATTCCCTGCGATCGGCCGGATGGCGTTCGGCTGAGCGCCTGCCGCTTCGATTTGAACGCGAGATGCGAGGATGGCGATGTTGCGCTGGTTTCACGCCTTGATGCCGAAGGAGGAGCGCTTCTTCGAGCTGTTCGCGCGAGCATTCGCGCGCGGTGGTGGCCGGCGCCGAGGCGCTGCGCGCCATGCTGGAAGGCGGCGACGCGATCGCGCGCAACTACCAGATCGTGATGGACCGCGAGCACGACGCCGACAACGTCACGCGCGAGGTGCTGATCGCGGTGCGGCGCACCTTCATCACGCCGTTCGACCGCGGCAACATCCGCGACCTGATCACCTCGATGGACAATTCCATCGACCAGATGCAGAAGACCGCCAAGGCCGTCAAGCTGTTCGACGTCACGACGTTCACGCCGCAGATGAAGGACATGGCGGACGCCATCGTGAAATGCGCCGCAGCTGGTGCAGGAAGGCGTGCCGCTGCTGCAATCGATCAGCGCCGAGGCCGGCCGCATCAGCGACCATCACCGCAGCAGATTTCGGCGCTGGAGGGCCGCGCCGACGAGCTGCACGACGTCGGCCTGCGCGAGCTCTACCAGGCCAACGCCGCGGCGGGACAAGGCGCTGGACTTCTTCGTCGGCAACGAGGTCTACGACCATCTGGAGAAGGTGGTCGACCGCTTCGACGACGTCGCCAACGTGATGCACGGCATCGTCATCGAGCACGTCTGAGCTCGGGTGCGGCGGAGGACACGATGGACGCTTCGGCTCGCACTTTGCCGCTGCTGGTCGCGCTGATCGTCGTCGCGCTGGCGTTCGACTTCCTCAACGGGCTGCACGACGCGGCGAACTCCATCGCCACCATCGTCTCGACCCGCGTGCTGCGGCCGCAATACGCCGTGGCCTGGGCGGCGTTCTTCAATTTCATCGCCTTCCTGTTCTTCGGCCTGCACGTCGCCGAGACGGTCGGGCGCGGCATCGTGGCGGCGGACGTGGTCGATCCGCGCGTGATCTTCGGCGCGCTGATGGGCGCGATCAGCTGGAACCTGATCACCTGGTACTACGGCATCCCGTCGTCGAGTTCGCACGCGCTGATCGGCGGGCTGATCGGCGCCGGCATCGCCAAGGCCGGGCTCGGCGTCCATCGTCTGGAGCGGCGTCATCAAGACCGCCTCGGCGATCGTGCTGTCGCCGCTGACCGGATTCTTGCTGGCGCTGCTCCTGATGCTGATCGTGTCGTGGCTGTTCGTGCGCTTGACGCCGTATCGCGGTCGACCGCACGTTCCGCAATCTGCAGTTCGTCTCGGCCTCGCTCTATTCGCTCGGGCACGGCGGCAACGACGCGCAGAAGACCATGGGCATCATCGCCGTGCTGCTCTACTCGCAGGGCCACCTGGAGCGGCGGCTTCCACGTGCCGTTCTGGGTGGTCATCACCTGTCAGGCGATGATGGGGCTCGGCACGCTGGTCGGCGGCTGGCGCATCGTGAAGACGATGGGATCGAAGATCACGCGGCTGACGCCGATGCAGGGCTTCTGCGCCGAGACCGGCGGCTCGATCACGCTGTTCGCCGCGACCTGGCTCGGCATCCCGGTCTCGACCACGCACACCATCACCGGCTGCATCGTCGGCGTCGGCGCCGCGAAGCGGATGTCGGCGGTGCGCTGGAGCGTGGCCAGCAACATCGTCTACGCCTGGATCATCACCATGCCGGCGTCCGCGCATCGATCGCGGCGCTGTGCTATTTCGCGGTCGGCTTGTTCGGCTGAGCGCGCCTGACCGTCAACAGAAAAAAAAGCCCGGGCCGTGAAGCCCGGGCTCAGTTGCTTGCAGCAGGCCGCTATCAGCGGAAGTGATAGTTCAGGCCAACCTTGACCGTGTGCGTGTCGACGTCGGCCGTGAAGCCGCCGCCGACCGCGCCGAAGTAGGTCTCGCTGTCGTACATCGCGTAGAGGTACTCGACCTTGACCGACCAGTTCGGCGCGATGGCGTGCTCGACGCCGGCGCCGACCACGCCGCCGATGTGCATCTGGCTGTCGCTCAGGCCGATCGTGAACGGGCCGACCGTCGCGTTGACGCTCACCTCGTTGTTGATCCAGCCCAGGCCGCCGGTCGACGTAGAGCATGGTGCGGTCGAACGCGTAGCCGACGCGGCCGCGCAGCGAGCCCTGGTAGTTGGCATTCGACGACACCGAGAGCAGGCCGGCCGGCACGAGGAACGTGCTGGTGCGGCCGAGATCGGCCCAGGCGCTGTCGACCTCGACGCCGAACACCCACGGGCTGCCCATGGCCTGCCAGTTGTAGCCGAGCTGGCCGCCGACGAAGCCGCCGCGCAGCATCGAAGCCGTCCGAGCTGGCCCCAGCCGTAGCCGGCGTGCGCGCCGAGATAGAAGCCGGTCCAGTTGTAGGCCGTCACATAGGCGGGCGCCTTGTACGGCATCTGACGCGGCAGATCCGCCGCCGACGCCGGCGCCGC
Source organism: uncultured Alphaproteobacteria bacterium (assembly GCA_963838595.1). Taxonomy (GTDB): domain Bacteria; phylum Pseudomonadota; class Alphaproteobacteria; order Rhizobiales; family Xanthobacteraceae; genus Z2-YC6860. The sequence goes on along the minus strand of CAWIRP010000012.1, from coordinate 168,163 downwards.
GACAACCGCGGCCAGCAAGGCCAAGACCCGCAAAAAAAGAACGCTTCATCTCACCACCTCCATTGAACGTGCGCGCAAAGTATTCGACGGAGGCGTCTGACGTCTAGTGCGCGAAAGACACACCGGCGATGAGTCGTAGGATTTATTGTTTTATTACTATAAAAATCCCTGCAATTTTAATGGTCCGCAATTTTTTACTGTAATTTAACCATACGTATGGTGAAGCAATTCTGAACGAAATACTGCTACCAGAAAGCAAAAAGCCCCGGACTTTCGTCCGGGGCTCTTCTGCTTCAAGCGCTGCCGCTTCAGAACTTGTAGTTCACGCCGGCGCGCACGATGTGCGGCGTGAAGTCGACGTTGGCGCCGGCCGCAGAGCAGCGACGCCGCAGTCGATCGTTGCCGAGATCGACGTAGAGATACTCGAGCTTGGCGGTCCAGTTCGGAGCCAGCGCGCCTTCGATGCCGGCGCCGACGCGTCCAGCCGACATTGGTGTCGCTCGACGCTGGCGAAGCCGTTGATGGTCGCGCCGACGTCGCCGAACGCGAGGCCGCCGGTGACGTACGGCATGACGCGATCGATCGCGTAGCCGATGCGGCCGCGCGCGGTGCCGAGCCACTCGTTCTTGATCTCGCAGCCGAACGGGCAGGCCGCGTTGGCGAAGCTGCCCTTGATGTCGGACCAGTCGATGTCGCCCTCGAGGCCGAACACCCACGGGCTGCCAGCGCCTGCCAGTTGTAGCCGAGCGTCAGGCCGACCAGTGCCGCCGGCGGGATCGGCGTCGCCGCCGAAGCCGCTCCAGTCGGAGTTGCCCCAGCCGTAGCCGCCGTTGATGCCGATGTAGACGCCGGTCCAGTTGTAACGACCGGCACGTAGCCGCCGGCGCCTTGTAGGCCGGAGCCGGGCGCGGAATGTCGGCGGCGATAGCACTGGCGACCGACAGCGCAAGCAGACTGATTGTCGAGAGAAGAACGCGACGCATACCCACCTCCATGTGATCCCAACTGCTGATCAAACCGTGGGCGAACAAAATGGTTCCTATGTGGCCAGCAATGTGGAAGCAACGTTGCAATGACATCACGCTGTGAGTTCCGCAAATGCAGAAAAGCCCGCAACGCGGGCTTTTGAAGCTGCGAAACTTGCAATTGCGAGGAACTCGCGACCGTCCACTAGAAGCGATAGTTCACGCCGAAGCGCAGCAGTGACGATTCGAGCCCGTTGTTGGTGCCGGTAAGAGAGTACGGCCGGTCGCTGAGGTCGACGTAGAGATATTCCGCCCGCGCGCGTCCAGTTGCCCATCAGCGCGACCTCCATGCCGGCGCCGATCGCCCAGCCGATGCCGGTCTTGCTTTGCGAGAGCCCGGTGAAAGTGTTCTGCGCCGCGCAGCGTTCCGTAGGCGAGACCGACGGTGCCGTAGAACAGGATGTTGTTGAGCGCGTAGCCGCCGCGGCCGCGCAACGTGCCGAACCACGGATTGGAGAATTTCCACGGCGCGAAGCGGTCGTCGGCGCCGGAGAACTGGATGTCGGTCTCGGCGCCGAACACGAACGGGCCGCGCTGCAAGTTGTAGCCGGCCTGCAAGCCGCCGGCGACGCCGGACGGGATCGGTCGGATTGTCGGTGATCCGGCCCCACTGGTAGCCGAGGTTCGCGCCGACGTAGGGGCCCTGCCAGGAGTAGGCGCGCATCGGCGGCAGGTCCGCCGCGGACGCCGCGCCGCAGCCGGCAGCGCGAGCGCGACGCGCCGCCGCAAACGCCAATCTGGACGATGACCCCGACATGACCCTGAGCTCAGGCACGCACCGGGCTTGGTAGTTCGATGCTGAACGAATTATCGCGAGTCTTATATTAAGCGTTGGTGAAACGCTAAGAATGAGCGGGGCGCTTAAGGCTAAGGAACCGTTTCGAAGGGCGGTTACCAATTCGATTGACGGCGCCAAAACGCCGGACGGCAGGCGGTAAGATTTCGAGCATGAGCGGCAAAGGCAAGGACATCGATCCGGCGAGCGAGCTCGTCGAGGACGACGAGGAAGCGACGCTGCCGGAGAGCGAGGAGACGTCGCTCGACCTCGAAGGCACGGCGCCGCTCGCGGCCGGCCGCGCCGCGCTGATGCGCCACGCCAAGCTCGCGCCGTCCTCGCCCGGCGTCTATCGGATGCTCGATGCCGCCGGCGAGGTGCTCTACGTCGGCAAGGCGAAGAACATCAAGAAGCGCATCGTCGCCTACACGCGGCCGACCGGCCACGACACCCGCATCGAGCGGGTGATCGCGGCGACCAGCGCGGTCGAATTCGTCTCGACCGGCGACCGAGACCGAGGCGCTGCTGCTCGAAGCCAACCTGATCAAGCGGCTGCGGCCGCGCTTCAACGTGCTGCTGCGCGACGACAAGTCGTTTCCCTACATCCTGATCACCGCCGACCACTGGGCGCCGCAGATCCTCAAGCACCGCGGCGCGCGCTCGCGCGAGGGCGCTACTACGGCCCGTTCGCCTCGGTGTGGGCGGTCAACCGCACCATCACGGCGCTGCAGCGCGCGTTCCTGCTGCGCTCCTGCTCGGACGGCTTCTTCGAGAGCCGCACGCGGCCGTGCCTGCTGCACCAGATCAAGCGCTGCTCGGCGCCCTGCACCAACGAGATCGAGTTCGCCGACTACACGGAGCTGGTGCGCGAGGCCAACGCGTTCCTCTCCGGCAAGAGCCGCGCGGTGCAGGAGGAGCTCGCCGGCGAGATGGAAAAGGCCTCGGCCGCGCCAGGACTACGAGCGCGCCGCGCTCTACCGCGACCGGCTCGCCGCGCTCTCCGCGGTGCAGGGCTCGCAGGGCATCAACCCGCGCACCGTCGAGGAGGCCGACGTGTTCGCCATCCACCAGGAAGGCGGCTTCTCCTGCATCGAGGTGTTCTTCTTCCGCACCGGGCAGAACTGGGGCAACCGCGCCTATTTCCCGAAGGCCGATCGCTCGCTCGAGCCGGGCGAGGTGCTGGGCGCGTTCCTGGCGCAGTTCTACGACGACAAGCCGTGCCCGCGCTGCATCTTCCTCTCGCACGAGATTCCGGAGCGCGAGCTGCTGGCCGCGGCGCTGACCACCAAGACCAACCGCAAGGTCGAGGTCTCGGTGCCGCAGCGCGGCGAGAAGAAGGACCTGGTGACGCATGCGCTCGCCAACGCCCGCGAGGCGCTGGGCCGCAAGCTCGCCGACACCTCGTCGCAGCAGAAGCTGCTCACGGCGCTGGCCGACACGCTCGGCCTGCCGCGTCGCGCCGCGCCGCATCGAGGTCTACGACAACAGCCACATCCAGGGCTCGAACGCGGTCGGCGCCATGATCGTGGCGGGGCCGGAGGGCTTCCGCAAGAACCAGTACCGCAAGTTCAACATCCGCTCGGCCGATCTCACGGCCGGCGACGACTTCGGCATGATGCGCGAGATGCTGGAGCGCCGCTTCAAGCGGCTGATCGCCGAAGCGCCGCGGGTGCAGTTGCCCGGCGACATGCCGGTGCATGATGAGCGGCTGCTTACGCCCGCGAGCACCAGCGCCGCCGACGAGGACGGCGAATCGCCGTGGCCCGATCTGGTGATGATCGACGGCGGCCAGGGCCAGCTCAGCGCCGCGCAGCAGACGCTGACGGAGCTGGGCGTGACCGACGTGCCGGTGGTGGCGGTCGCCAAGGGGCCGGATCGCGACGCCGGCAACGAAACCGTGTTCCTGCCCGGCCGGGCGGCGATGAAGCTGCCGCCGCGCGATCCGCTGCTCTATTTCATCCAGCGGCTGCGCGACGAGGCGCATCGCTTCGCCATCGGCTCGCACCGGGCGCGCCGCAAGAAGGACATCCGCGAGGCCGGATTGCAGGAGATTCCCGGCATCGGCCCGACCCGCAAGCGCGCGCTGCTCCATCATTTCGGGACGTTGAAGGCGATCGAGCGGGCCTCGCTCGACGATCTCGCCCAGGTGGCCGGGCATCAACGAGGACACCGCGCGGAAAATCTACGATTTCTTCCACGACAGTGCGCCGGCGCGCGCGCTAGCCGCTGCGCGCATGGCAGGGGATATCGCGCCCCGATGCGGCGGTCCGCGCCTATTCATGCCACAAATCGAGGCGTATCATCGTCAGCCGATGGAAACCGCCAGCAGCACGACCTTGCCCGCGCGTCCGCTCGCGCTGGCCAACCTGTTGACCTATTCGCGGATCGCCGCCGTGCCGGTGGTGGTCGCCTTCATGTTCTGGCAGAGCATCATGGACGGCGGCCTCTGGCTGCGCTGGGCGGCGCTCGCCGTGTTCATCACCGCCGGCATCACCGACATGCTCGACGGTTACGTGGCGCGCACCTACGGGCAGATGACGTCGCTCGGACGGATGCTCGATCCGATCGCCGACAAGCTGCTGGTTGGCTCCTGCCTGCTGATGCTCGCCGCCGAGGAGACCATCCGCGGCTGGGCGCTGCTCGCCGCCGTCATCATCCTGTGCCGCGAAATCCTGGTGTCGGGCCTGCGCGAGTATCTCGCGGAGCTGCGCGTCAGCGTGCCGGTGTCGCGGCTCGCCAAGTGGAAGACCATGGGGCAGCTCATCGCTGTCGGCTTCCTGATCGCGGGCGACGCCGGCGACAAGGTGTTCTGGGGCGCGATCACGCCGGTCGGGATCACGCTGCTGTGGCTGTCCGCGATCGTGACGCTCTACACCGGCTGGGACTATATGCGCGCCGGGCTGAAGCACGTGATCGACGAGTGAGCACGATGAAGCTTGTCTATTTCGCGTGGGTTCGTGAGCGTGTCGGCAAGGCGGAAGAGGAGATCGCTCCGCCGCGTCGGTCGCGACGGTCGCCGAACTGATCGCGTGGCTGTCGAAGCGCGGCGAGGAATACGCCCATGCGTTCGAGAATCCGAAGGTGATCCGCGCCGCAATCGACAAGCGCCATGTGAAGGCCGGCGCCGCCATTGCAGGTGCGCGAGAGATTGCGTTCTTTCCGCCCATGACGGGTGGCTGAGGCTGGAGGCGTCATGACTGACACCATCCGCCTGCAAAGCGAGAATTTCGATCCGGCCGTTGAAGCCGCGATGCTAACGCGCGGCCGCACCGACATCGGCGCGGTGGTCACCTTCACCGGCATCTGCCGCGGCGCCGAATCCGGCGAGCCGATCGCGGCGCTGACGCTCGAGCACTATCCCGGCATGGCGGAGGAGGAGATCGCCCGCCACGTCGAGGAGGCCAACAGGCGCTGGCCGCTGCTGGGCGTGACCGTGATCCACCGCTACGGCCGCATCGAGCCCGGCGAGAACATCGTGCTGGTGGTCACCGCCTCGTCGCATCGCGAGGCGGCGTTCGCCGCGGCCGAGTTCCTGATGGACTACCTCAAGACCCGCGCGCCGTTCTGGAAGCAGGTCGAGAGCGCGAAGGGCAAGGATTGGGTCGAGGCGAAAGGCGCCGACGACGCGGCGGCGGATCGCTGGCGCAAGGACCGCGGCCGCGGAATAATTCGCCGCACGCGCGGGTTTACTGTTCAGTGCCGCAGCAACAAGGGACGACACATGATCCGGGCGATTGCGATCGTTGCCACCACGCTCGGATTTGTCAGCCGGCGCGCTGGCCAACGACCGGGTTTCGTATTTTCCGGTGAAGCAGGGCTCGCGGCCCCACGACGTCGCGGTCGGCGCCGACGGCAAGGTTTGGTATTCGGGCCAGGGCAACGGCACTCTCGGGTTGGTCGATCCCAAAACCGGCAAGGACGAAAGCATTCCGATCGGCACCGGCTCGTCGCCGCACGGCGTGATCGTCGGGCCGGACGGCTCGCCGTGGCTGACCGATGGCGGGCTCAACGCGAATGTCCGCTACGACATCAAGACCAAGAAGTTCGACTACTACGCGCTGCCGCCGCAAATGCCCTACGCCAACCTCAACACCGGCGTGTTCGACAAGGACGGCATCTACTGGTTCACCGGGCAGAACGGCGTGCACGGCTACGTCAATCCCAAGACCGGCAAGCACGAAACATGGAAGTCGCCGCGCCGCGGCACGTATGGCATCACGGTCACGCCGTCGAACGAGGTGTGGTACGTGGCGCTCGCCGGCGATCACCTCGGCAAGATCGACAAGACGACCGGCAACGTGACGATCGTCGAGCCGCACAAGAAGGGCGCCGGCCCGCGCCGCGTGTGGACCGACTCCAAGGGCCTGCTCTGGGTCAGCTTCTGGCACTCCGGCGAGGTCGGCGTGTACGACCCGGCGGGCAAGACCTGGAAGACCTGGCTGTTGCCGAACAATCCGGGCAGCGGCTGCTACTCGGTCTATGTCGACGAGCAGGACAAGGTCTGGCTCACCGACTTCATGACCAACTCCGTCGTCCGCTTCGATCCCAAGACCGAGAAGTTCGAGAGCTTCCCGAGCAGCCAGCGCGGCGCCCAGGTGCGCCAGATGCTGGGCCGTCCGGGCGAGGCCTGGGGCGCGGAATCCGGCAACAGCCGGCTGGTTCTGATCCGCTATTAACTCTGGCGGTTTCCGCCGATCCTGCGCGGCCCGCGAAATGCTACATTCCGCGTCATGACGCAGGCAACCACCCGCCGCCGTTTCCTGCAACTCGCCGCCGGCTTGCCGTGCCTCGCCGCAACGAGCCTTCCTGCATTCGCGCGCGACGAAGCGCTGATCGGACGCTTGATCCGGGACGCCCGCGTTCATCCGCAGATTTCGCAGCGCATCGATTTCATTTCGCGCGCGCTGCTCGGCATCCGCTACCAGGCCAACACGCTGATCGGCGGGCCCCGCCAGCCCGAGGTGTTCGTCGTGCGCGCCGATGCTTTCGATTGCGTCACCTTTTGCGAGGTGGTGCTGGCCGCCGCGATGGCGCGCGACTTCCAGACTTTTGAAACCGCGCTCCGCACGATCCGTTATGAGAACGGCAAGGTGGAATGGAGCGACCGCAACCACTACTTCGCCGAGTGGATCAGGCGTGCCAACGAGAAGGGCATCGGCCGTCCGGTGGCGATGCAGCCGTCGAACACGATCGACAAGACAGTGGACTGGAAGGATCAGGGACGGCGCCAGGTGTCGATCGCGGCGATCCCGACGGCGACGTTTCAGGCCAACCGGCATCTGCTGGCGGCCGGCGACGTGATCGGCTTCGTGTCGCGGCGTCCCTATCTCGATTTCTATCACACCGGCCTGATTGCGTTGGGCAAGAACAACGAGATCCTGCTGCGCCACGCCTCGCAAAGCCGCCGCCGCACCCTGGACGAGAGAATAGAGTCGTTCTTTGCCGCCAATCAGGTGAGCCACGTCACGCTCACGCGCGCCGTCGAGCCTGCATAGGCGATCTGTTGCCCACGCCCTAGCCACGCTGCGCGGGATGCGATTACATCCCGGCCGCAATTCATGTGGGGAGGGCCTGGGGAATGACGGAGCATCGGTGCGGCAGCTGGGTTGAGCATTTTCCCGGCAACCTCCGCTGGAGCAACGCGATGCAGATCGTCAAGGGCATGGTGCCCTGGGCGGCCTCGGCGATGGCCGAAATCGACATCATCGGCGAGCGGCTGAAGGCGCGGGCGAACGAGCAGGACGTCGACAAGGTCTGGAGCGAGGAATGGTCGCGGATGGCCGACAAGCTCGCCGCGATCGCCGACGAGTCCGACGCCAAAGGCCGCAAGATCACCGCCGGCGACTTCTACATGCGCGCCGGCAATTACTACTACAGCGCCGAGCGCTTCATCGTGCCGGGTGAAGAAAAGCTCGCGATGTATCGCAAGGCGATCCGCTGCTACCACGCGGCGATCGCGCGGCTCTATCCGCAGATCGTCAAGGTTGACGTGCCGGTCGAGAAAACCGCGCTGGCGGCGTTCTGGCTGCCCGCGCCCGGGCCCGGCCCGAAGCCGACGGTCGTGCTGTTCGACGGCATGGACAATTGCAAGGAGATGAGCGTGATTTTCGCCGGGCTCGAGTTCGCCCGGCGCGGCATCAATACGCTGGCGGTCGACGGGCCGGGGCAGGGCGAGTCGCTGCGGCTGCGCAACATCTTCGCCCGGCCGGACTACGAAGTGCCGGGCCGCGCATCGTTCGATTTCGTGGCGGCGCAGCCAGAGACCGACAAGAAGCGCATCGTGGTGATGGGCTACAGCTTCGGCGGCTATCACGCGACGCGCATCGCCGGTCATGACAAGCGCTACGCCGGCGCCGTCGCGCTCGGCGCCACGCGCTGGAGCATCTACGAGCGCACCAAGGACGCCTACGCCAAGCTGGCGAAGGAAGACCCGCGCACCAGTTCGACCTCGACGTTCCAGTTCCGCTGGGTGGTCGGCGCCAAGGACAACGACGCCGCGCTGGAATTCTCCAAGGGCTATACGCTCGACGGCATCGCCGAGCAGGTCGAATGCCCGTTCCTGGTGATGCATGGCGCGGGCGACCGGCTGACTCCGGTGTCGGCCGCGCAGATGTTGTACGATCGGCTCGGCACCAAGAAGAAGGAGCTCCGCATTTTCACCGCGGACGAAGGCGGCGCCGAGCATTGCCAGGTCGATCATCGCCAGGTGGCGACCGGCTATATCGGCGACTGGATCAACGAGAACGTGAAATAACGCGCAACGGCGCGGGAGGAAGACATGACACGGCACACGCGGCGGGCAATCCTCAAGGGCGGCGCGGCCGCCGCAACGGTCAATCTCGACCGGTCCGTCACAGGCGCAGGAATTCGCTCCGCGCCAGATGCGGATCGTGGTGTCGGCCGCGGCCGGCGGCGCGACCGACGCGATCGCGCGGTTGATCGGCGGGAAGATCGCGCCGGCGCTGAAGACCACGCTGCTGGTCGAGAACCACACCGGCGGACATTTCGGCAAGGTGTTCAAGGAGACGGTGTCGTCGCCGCCGGACGGCACCACGATCTTCATGGCGCCGACCAGCGCGGTGGTCGCGCAACTGCTGCACCCGGAGGTCGGCTACGACATGCGGCGCGACATGACGCCGGTGACGCAGGTCGCGACCGGGCCGCTGGTCCTGGTGGCGCGCAAGGGGATACCCATCAAGAGCATCTCCGACCTGATCGAGTTCTCGAAGAAGAATCCCAACAAGGTGACGTTCGGCTCGGGCGGCGGCACCGGCAGCTCGTTCTATCTGGCGCTGCAACTGCTGCGGCTCAACACCGGGATCACGTTCACCCATGTGCCGTATCGCGGCGCGGGGCCCGCGCTGAATGATCTGCTCGGCGGCCATATCGACATGATGTTCGACGCGATGCCGATCATGGCGCCGCAGATCAAGTCCGACAAAGTGACGCCGGTCGCGGTGACCGGCCTGCAGCGCGTTGCGGCGCTGCCGGACGTGCCGACCGTGGTGGAGCAGGGCATCGCGGGCTACGAGGTCGCGGGCTGGTTCGGCCTGCTGGCGCCGGGTAACACGCCGCTGCCGATCCGCCAGCGTATCCGCGACGAGGTTGCCAAGGCGCTGAAGGAGCCCGACGTGGTGACCTGGCTTACCAACCAGGGCATGACGCCGGTCGGCAGCCAGCCCGAGGAATGGTTCGACTACCTCAAGGGCGAGATCGCGCGCTGGGCCAAGGTGGTCAAGGACGCCGACATCAAGCCGGAATAGGGCTTTGAAGGGAAAGCGCACAACGCGAAAGAAGAAACGAGTTGCGCGTCCTGCCGCTGTCACGGTCGGTGAGCTTGTGCGCGCCGCGTCCGCGCGGCTCAAGCGGGCCAAGGTCGTGTTCGCCCACGGCACCACCGACCCGGTCGCGGAAGCAGCCTTCATCGTCGGCGAAACGTTGAAGGTGCATCCGGATCGCGTCGAGGCGCTGGCCGGACGGCGCGTCACCGCCGCGCAGCAGAAGGCTGTCGAAGTCTCTGGTCGCGCGGCGCATCGAGACGCGCAAGCCGGCGGCGTATCTTCTGAAGCGCATCTACATGCGCGGCGTGCCGTTCTTCATCGACGAGCGCGCCATCGTGCCGCGTTCGTACATCGGCGAAATCCTCGACGACGAATTGTTCGAGACGCTGATCGATCCGGGCAAGGTCAAATCCGTTCTCGATCTCTGCACCGGCTCCGGCTGCCTCGCGATCCTCGCCGCGATGCGATTTCCGAAGGCGAAGGTCGACGCCGCCGATCTGTCGAAAGACGCGCTGGCGGTCGCAAAGAAGAACGTCGCGTTGCATCGCATGCAGCGTCGCGTCCGGCTCGCGCAGGGCGACCTGTTCGCGCCGCTCGCCGGCAAGCGCTACGACCTCATCGTGTCCAATCCGCCTTATGTCGACGCCAAAGGGCATGCGAGGCCTGCCGCCGGAATGCCGGCACGAGCCGGCGCTTGCGTTCGACGGCGGCAAGGACGGCATCGCGATCGTGCGGCGGATCATCGACGAGGCGGGCCGACCATCTCACGCCGGGCGGCGGACTGCTGTGCGAGGTCGGCCGCTGCCGGTCGGCATTGGAGCGCGCTTATCCGCGGATGCGTTTTCTCTGGCTCGACACCGAGGCGAGCAGCGGCGAGGTGTTCTGGCTGGATGCAGCGCAGTTGCGCTGACGCTCCTTACGCCGCGGCCTGCTTGCCCTTGGGCTGCACTTCGGCGGTGTAGTCGTCCATCAGCTTCATGGTGATGGCGCCGGGCGTGAACTTCCACTGCGCGATCTCGGCGACCGCCGTGACTTCCGCCGCCGTGCCGGTGATGAAGCACTCGGTGAAGCCCGACAGTTCCTCCGGCATGATGCGGCGCTCGATCACTTCGATGCCGTTCTTCTTCGCGAGCGCGATCGCGGTGGCGCGGGTGATGCCGGAAAGGAAGCAGTCGGCGATCGGCGTGTGGATCTTGCCGTCCTTGATGAAGAAGATGTTGGCGCCGGTGCATTCGGCGACGCGGCCCTGCCAGTCCAGCATCATGGCGTCGGCGTAGCCTTTGCGCTCCGCAATGTGCTTGGAGATCGTGCAGATCGCGTAGAGGCCGGCCGCCTTGGCGAGCACCGGCGCGGTCTTGGGATCGGGACGGCGATAGTCGGCGAGGTCGAGCTTGATGCCCTTGAGCCGCTGCGCCGGGTCGAAATAGCTCGGCCATTCCCAGTTGGCGATGGCGAGATGGATCTTGTTGGCCATCGCGGTGACGCCGAGCGCTTCGGAGCCGCGCCAGGCGATGGCGCGCACGTAGCAGTTCGGCATGCCGTTCTTCTCGACGATCAGGCGCTTGGCGGCGTCGATCTCCGCGGCGGAATAGGGGATCTCGAAGTCCAGGATGCCGGCGGAGCGCTTCAGCCGCTCCGAATGCTCGGTGCACTTGAAGATCGTGCCGCCATAGGCGCGCTCGCCTTCGAACACCGCGCTGGCGTAGTGCAGGCCGTGGGTCAGCACGTTGATCTTGGCGTCCGCCGTCGGAACGAGCGTGCCGTCGAACCAGATCAGGTCCGGGCGCTGGTCGAAGGGCACGGCCATGGCATTCCCTCCTGGCATGGGAGCCGATTTGGCCCCTCAATCGTCGCTTTTGCTTCGCGGCTCAAGTCCCGATATGTTTTGGGACCGAGCCATGAGAGCGCGCTTCCCGAGGCGGTTCAAGGCAACCGCCTAACCAAGGATTGGCGGTACGATCCTTTCGTGAAGGCGCGTCTTTGGGTAACAATCAAACCAAAATATGTCAATATGGCTGACGTAAATTTGCCCCTCGCCAACCGCGCCGCGCCGGCCTCCACAGAGCCGGATTCCAGGCTGGCCGAGCCGATCTGGGACGTCATCGAGCTGCTGTTCTTCGCCTACCGGGATTTCGTCAGCGACCCGGACAGCGTGCTGGCCAAATTCGGCTTCGGCCGGGCGCACCACCGGGTGCTGCATTTCGTCAACCGGCATCCCGGCATGAAGGTCGCCGACCTGCTCGACGTCCTCAACATCACCAAGCAGTCGCTCGGCCGCGTCCTCAAGCAGCTCGTCGACGAGGGTTATGTGGTCCAGAAGGAGGGCGAGAACGATCGCCGCCAGCGCCTGCTGTTCGTCACCTCCAAAGGCGAAACGCTCGCCATGAAGCTCGCCGGGCTGCAGACCGAGCGGATCGCCCGGGCGTTGTCCGAGTTGGGCCCGAACGCGCACGAGCAGGCCCGCCGTTTCCTGATCGCCATGATCGACGCCGACGGCCGCGATGGCGTGCAGAAGCTGATCGCCCGCGCCGACCGCATGCGGCGTCCGCGGCCGTGACCCCGCTGGGGGAATAATGACCCCTGTTCCCAATCCCGTTCCGCCCGCCGACGACGCGCCGCATTTGCTGGTGGTCGACGACGACCGCCGCATCCGCGACCTGCTGTCACGCTTCCTCACCGGCGAGGGTTATCGTATCTCGACGGCGGACTCGGCGGCTGCCGCGCGCGCCAAGCTCAGCGGCATGAGCTTCGACCTGATGATCCTCGACGTGATGATGCCCGGCGAGACCGGCTTCGAGTTCGCGAAGTCAATCCGCACCACGTCGAGCGTGCCGATCCTGATGCTGACGGCGCGCGACGGCGCCGAGAGCCGCATCACCGGGCTCGAGATCGGCGCCGACGACTACGTGTCCAAGCCGTTTGAGCCGCGCGAGCTTTCACTGCGCATCGCCAGCATCCTCAAGCGGGTGCGGCCGCCTGCCGCGCCGCCTGCGGAATCGCTGCGGTTCGGCGAGTTCGTGTTCCACATCGGCCGCGCCGAGCTGCGCAAGGGCGATACCGTGGTGCGGCTCACCGACCGCGAGCGCGAGATGCTCCAGGTGCTCGCCGCTTCGCCCGGCGAAACGGTGCCGCGCATGGCGCTCGCCGGCAATGGTGGCGCGGTGAACGAGCGCGCCGTCGACGTGCAGGTCAACCGGTTGCGCCGCAAGATCGAGCGCGATCCCGCCAATCCGCTGATCGTGCAGACGGTGCGCGGCATCGGCTACCGGCTGGTGGTGTCGCCGTGACAACGCTCGACGTCGGCATGGCGCGGCTGCGCTCGGCGGCAAACCGGATGTCCACCGGGTGGATCCGCTTCGGCCGTCTGGCGAAGGCGATCATGCCGAAGGGCCTGTATGCCCGCTCGCTGCTGATCATCATCGCGCCGATGGTGATCTTGCAGTCGGTGGTGGCGTTCGTCTTCATGGAGCGGCACTGGACGCTGGTGACGCAGAACCTCTCCGCCGCAGTGGTGCGCGACATCGCGGCGCTGATCGAGCTGTCGAAGACGCAGGCGCAGGACCCGGAGCAGGCGCTGGTCAAGAAGATCGCGCTGGAGCGGCTCGGTCTCGTGGTCGATTTCCTGCCCGTCGCGGACATGCCGCCGCCCGGACCGAAGCCGTTCTTCTCGCTGCTCGACCAGGCGCTGTCGCGGGAATTGCGCCGCCAGATCGGGCGGCCGTTCTGGACCGATACGGTCGGCCGCTCGGCGCTGATCGAGGTCCGCATCCAGCTCGACAACTCGATCATGCGGGTGCTGGCGCGGCGCAGCCAGGCTTACGCCTCGAACTCGGAAATCTTCCTGCTCTGGATGGTCGGCACCTCGCTGGTCCTGCTGACCGTCGCGGTGCTGTTCCTGCGCAATCAGATCAAGCCGATCCTGCGGCTCGCCGATGCGGCGGAGAGCTTCGGCAAGGGCCGCGATGCGCCGAACTTCCGGCCGCGCGGTGCGCGTGAGGTGCGCCGTGCCGCGCAGGCGTTCCTGGAGATGAAGCAGCGCATCGAGCGCGCCATCGAGCAGCGCACCGCGATGCTGGCCGGCGTGTCGCACGACCTGCGCACCGTGCTGACCCGCTTCAAGCTTGAATTGGCGTTGCTCGGCGACGTGCCCGAGGCCGAGATGCTGAAGAAGGACGTCGACGAGATGGGCCGCATGCTCGAGGCCTATCTCGCGTTTGCGCGCGGCGACGCCGGCGAGAATGCCGCGCCGACCGACATGGCGGCGTTCCTCGACGAGCTGAAGGCCGACGCCGAGCGCAACGGCCACAAGACCAGCGCCATTTTCCACGGCCCGCCGATCGTCACGGTGAAGCCGGCGGCGTTCAAGCGCTGCCTCGCCAATCTCGTTTCCAACGCGGCGCGCTACGCGCCGTCGATCGCCATCACCGGCCACCGCGACCACCGCTGGCTCACGGTGACGGTCGACGACGACGGGCCGGGCATTCCGGCGACGATGCGCGAGGAGGTGTTCAAGCCGTTCCTGCGGCTCGACGACGCGCGCAACCAGGACGAGGGCGGCACCGGACTTGGCCTCGCCATCGCGCGCGACATCGCGCGCTCGCACGGCGGCGAGATCACGCTGAGCGACAGCCCGCTCGGCGGCTTGCGTGCGGCGGTGAGAGTGCCGGTTTAGGGCATGATCCGGAAAAGTGGGAACCGGTTTTCCGAAAAGATCATGCCCATGCGACTAAGCCGCCGCGCGTTCGCGGCCCCGCGGCGTCCCGATACCGCGGCGCGAGCGCTGCGTCATCGCGCGGGCCCGCTCCGGCAGCTTGCACAGTTCATCGAGCATCCCGGCGAAACGCTGGCCGCGCGCCAGCTCGCGGTCGAGCGCGGCGAGCGTCTTGGCGTGGCCGTCATCGTCGTCGTCGACCCAGGTGCGCAGCACGTTGGCGAACAGCAGCGCCAGCCCCTGCGCGCGCAGCATGCCCTTCGGCCCGGACGCGCCGATGTCGGCGGCGGTCAGCATCCATTGCTGCGAGCGCACCGCGAGGCCGTTGAGCGCCAGCGCGAGGCCGGGATTGCACGATACCGACCGCATCAGCGAGCGCACCGCCTCCTTGTGCGGCTCGAGGATTTCCAGCCGCCGCATCAGCACGTCGAACAGCCGCTCGCGCGGCGATTCCTCGGCCATGTCGGCGTCGATACGGGCCAGCACCTCGCGGTCGATCTCCTTGATGTGGGCGGCGAGGATCGACAGCGTCGAGGCGAATTCGGCGCGCAGCTCGGCGAGCGACAGTTTTGCGTCGGAGGCGATCTGCGACAGGCCGATCTGCTCGAACCGATGCTCGGCCAGAAGCGACATGAAGCTGGCGATTGCCTTGTCGCGATTGGAGCCGCTGCCGGCGCTGGCTTGGGCGGCGCGCGCACTTGAACGGCGTTTGGATTTGCGGGCCATGACGAACTCCTGAGGTTCTGAACTCGTGAACGCTCGACGTGCCCACAATCTAGGCTTTCATCCGGGCCGTTCCAAGGCGCGGATCGACGCGTCAGCCGGCGAGCTCGCGCCCGCGCTTCGTGGCGGCGGCCACCGCCTTGGTCATCAGCGGCTCGACGCCGTCCTTGTCCATCAGCACGGCAAGCGCGGCCGCGGTGGTGCCGCCGGGCGAGGTCACGTTGGCGCGCAAGGTCGCCGCGTCCAGTTCGGAGCGATGGAGAAGTTCGCCGGAGCCTGCGACGGTCGCGCGCGCCAGCCTCGCAGCCAGCGGTGGCGGCAGCCCCGCCGCGGCGCCGGCGCGCGCCATCGCCTCGGCCAGCAGGAACACATAGGCCGGGCCGGAGCCCGACACCGCGGTGACGGCATCGATGAGGGTGTCGTCATCGATCCATTCCACCGCTCCGATGGCGGACAGCAGGCTGTGCACCAGCTTGCGCCCGGACGGCGCCGACCTTGGCATTGGGCACGGCGACCGTGATGCCGCGGCCGACTGCGGCGGGCGTGTTCGGCATGGCGCGAACGATGGCGGCGCCCGGCAGCGCCCGCTCGAGAAACTTGAGCGTGCGCCCGGCCATGATCGACACCACCACGGTCTTGGGCCCGACCAGCGCGGCCAGCGGCGGCACGGCGTCGGGCGCGACCTGCGGCTTCACCGCGACGACCAGTGCCGCGACATTGCCGATCTTGCCCTTGGGATTGATGCGCACGCCGCGCCGCGCCAGCGCCTTGATCGGCTTGGCGGGCTGCGGGTCGATGATGACGACTTTGTTCGGCGGCAGCTTGAGCGCGAGCCAGCCGTCCAGCATGGCGCCGCCCATCTTGCCGGCGCCGACCAGCACCAGCGTTCCGGGGATTTTTGCGAGCGAATTCGCTTTTTCGATTTGGACCGAGCCATCTCAACCTCGTCATGGCCGGGCTTGTCCCGGCCATCCACGCCTTCTTTGTAGCAGGAAAGCAAGACGTGGATGCCCGGCACATAGGCGAGCGAAGCGACGCCGTCCTTCGGACGGCTATGGCCGGGCATGACGGCGATAGAGCGGAATTTGGAGGCCTCAGGCCTCGCCCGAGGTCTCGAACATGGCGGCGTCGAGCGCCTGCCGCGCCGGCTTGCCGGCCCAGACCACGAACTGGAACGCCGGGAAATAGCCCTCGCAGGCCTCCAGCGCGCTCGAGAGCACCGACTGGCACTGCTGGTTCGACGGCTCCAGGCCGCCCGCCAGCACCAGCGCATGGCGGAACATCACCATGCCGTCCTTGATCCAGAGATCGAAGTGGCCGACCCAGAGCTGCTCGTTGATCAGCGAGATGAGCTGCTGCACTTCATTGCGGCGGCGCTCCGGAACCTTGAGATCGAATGCGCAGGCCAGATGCAGCGCCTCGATGTCGTTCATCCACGTGAAGGAAACCTGGTAGTCGCTCCAGCGGCCGGCGATCAGGATGGTGATTTCGTCATCACCCGCGCGCTCGAACGACCAGTCGTTCACTGAGGCGATGCGCTCGACCACATCGAGGGGATTGATTCGTGATTCTTCGGATAGACCGCTGAGGGCCATGCCGTCTCCACTTCGCCGTTGGAGTAGGTTGATGCGCACGACACACGCGCTCGCCACGCAAAGACACGCCCCGCCAAGGGATCGACTTTGACGCAGCACCGGCTCGCGACTTAGGGCTTGATCGGCACGAAGCGAATCACTTCGCCGTTCGAATATAGCCACCCGGAGTCAGCGCGCAACACACGCTTGATGGGTCGAAGTCTTTGAAGAATCGCGTTGATTCGGGCAACTGTGGAAAACTGGTCATCCACAGCGTTTCGCGAAGTTGACTCTTGGAGCCCGGAAGAGTCCGTGGAATCAGTCGTCAAACAGGCTTGAAACCGACTCTTCCTTCGCGGTTCGCGCGATCGCCTCGCCGATCAGTCCGGCGATCGGCAACACGCGGATGTTCTTCGCACTCCGCACCGCCTCGCTCGGCTGGATCGAGTTCGTGATCACCAGTTCCTTGAGCCGCGAGCCGGTGACGCGCGGCACCGCGCCGCCCGACAGCACGCCGTGCGTGATGTAGGCGTAAACTTCGGTGGCGCCGTCCTTGAGCAGCGCTTCGGCGGCGTTCACCAGCGTGCCGCCGGAATTGACGATGTCGTCGACCAGGATGCAGGTGTATCCCTTTACCTCGCCGATCACGTTCATCACCTCGGATTTGCCGGCGCGCTCGCGCCGCTTGTCGATGATGGCGAGCGGGGCGTTGATGCGCTTGGCGAGGCCGCGGGCGCGCACCACGCCGCCGACGTCGGGCGACACCACCGCGACCTTGGTGAGGTCGAAGCGTTCCTTGATGTCGCGCGTCATCACCGGCGAGGCGAACAGGTTGTCGGTCGGGATGTCGAAGAAGCCCTGGATCTGGCCGGCGTGCAGGTCGAGGGTGAGCACCCGGTTGGCGCCCGCGTGGGTCACCAGGTTGGCGACCAGCTTGGCCGAGATGGGCGTGCGGGGGCCGGGTTTGCGGTCCTGCCGGGCATAGCCGAAGTAGGGGATGACCGCCGTGATCCGGCTCGCCGATGAGCGCCGCAGCGCGTCGGTGATGATCAAGAGCTCCATCAGGTGGTCGTTGGCCGGAAACGAGGTCGACTGGATAATGAACGTGTCGGCGCCGCGCACGTTCTCCTGGATCTCGACGAAAATCTCCATGTCGGCGAAACGCCGGACCTGGGCTTTCGTCAGCGGGGTTTTGAGGTAGGCGGCAATCTGTTCGGCAAGCTGGGGATTCGAATTGCCGGCGACGAGCTTGATCGCTCCATTCCTCGCCGCCATCGCCAGTCTCCCAACGCCACGCGGCCAACGCCACGGCCTCGCCCCGCGTCCTGATAACAAGGCGGCGCGCCCCCAGCAATACGGGGTCTTTCGATTCCCAGAGGGTTTTTAATGCGGTTTTACGGGGGGTTAGGTGAAACGCTGCAGCATCGGCGGCGAGCCCCGCACGCAGGGAGAGGTGAACGGCATACGCCGCGCCACCCAGCTACCGCTTCGCCTGCGAAATCTTCTCCACCGCCGCGGTGCTCTTGTTGAGGATGTCGATCACCTGGGCGCTGTAGCAGCCGCGGACCTTGCCGGCCTCCTTCGCGATCTCCCGGACCTCCGGCGAACTTCGCAGCGATCCCGATGCCTTGCGGGCCGCCTTTTGCGCGTCGGCGAACCTTTGCTGTGCGGCCAGCGTGTTGTCGATTACCTTTGGGTCGCTCGAGAATTGGAAGCCTTTCGCCTCGCAGACGCATTGCTGTTCCAGCAGCGTCTTCTTGACCGTGAGGCAGGAAATCTTCTCGCGATGATCGACCGTGTTCTTATCGATCGCAAGCGCCGGTGCGCTGCCCCGGATGGTCTGCAGCCGGAGCGCGCACGCGCCTTGCTTCGTGTTGGGCCCGCCTGGCGCGACCTTTGTCTTCTCCAACTCGGCGATCTGCGTGTTGAGCGCCTTCATCTCTTCTTTGTGGGCGGTCATGCACGCGATCAGCGCCGGGGCGGCGGTGGCCGGATGGGAAATGAGCAGCACACTCCCCAAGGCAAGAATTTGCGATATGACTTTGCGGCGTATCGCCATCACCTGGTCCCCCGACCGAATCCGACCGGCTGAAGATAGCGGCCGTAGCCCTAGTCTGCCAGCGCGATGGCGTTGACGTGGCGGCCGTAGTCCGGCTCGGCGCGGTGCGTGGTGCGGCGGTAGGAGTAGAACCGCGCCGGGTCCGCGTAGGTGCAGAGCGCGAGGTTGTCGACGGCGGCGAGGCCGAGCCGCTTGAGCCGCGCGACGACGTAGCCCGGCAGATCGAACATCGCATGACCGGGCTTGCCCGCCGCGAAGAAGCGCGCGTTGTCCGCATCCGACGCCACGAACTTCTCCACCAGTTCGGCGCCGACCTCGTAGTTCGGCTGGTGGATCATCGGCCCTGCCGCCGCGACGATGCGTGAGCGCGACGCGCCAAGCCGCTCCATCTCGGCGACCGTCGCCTCCAGCACGCCGCCGAGCGCGCCGCGCCAGCCGGCGTGCGCCGCGCCGATCACCTGTGCCTGCGGATCGGCGAACAGCACCGGCCCGCAATCCGCGGTCGACACGCCGATCGCCAATGCCTTCTCGCGCGTCACGATGGCGTCGGCGTGCGGCCTGTTCTCGTAGCCCCACGGTTCGCGCGCCTCGACCACCTTGGGCGAATGGATCTGGTAGCAGCTCAGCAGGTGCTGCGGCTCCACGCCGAGCGCCTTCGCCATGCGGGCGCGGTTCTCGTCGACGTTGGCGCGCGAGTCCTTCGAGCCGATTCCGCCGTTGAGCGAGGCATAGATGCCGTCCGACACGCCGCCGTCGCGGGTGAAGAAGCCGTGGCGAATGCCGGGCAGCGCGGCGAGGGCAGGCGCTTGCAACGTCTGGGCTTGCGTCATGTCAGCGGACAAATCCGGGGAGCGCGGCGATCTTGGGATCGGTGAACGCGATCGCCTTGAACAGTTTCCCCATGCCGGTGCGTCCTTCGCCTGTCAAGCGTGCGACCGCGACGTCGATGTCCCTCGCCTTGTCCGGCGTGACGGCGGACTTCAGCGCAGCGGCACGGCGCTCGACGCCCATGCGGCGCAGGAATTCGGCCTGGTCGAGCGGGCCGTGGGCGCGCACGCCCATGCTCTCGGCGGCGAGCCGCAGCGCCTGGAAGTCGACGTGCGCGGTGAGATCGACCTCGCCCGGCGCGCCGAGCGGATCGGCAAAGCCGTGCCGGCCGACCGCCTGCAAGGTTTCGCCGGCCGCGCTCTCGATGTGGCCGTAGTCGACGATCAGCGCCGCGCCGCCCTGCCGCATGATGCGGCGTCCGAGTTCGAGCGCCAGATTGTCGGTGCGCCACTCGAACAGCGAGCCGAGCGGCGCGTTGCGCACCTCCGGCGTCAGCAATTGATCGAACAGCGGCATCGGCTCGTCGGCGATGCTGAAGGCGAGGTTGCCGCGCTCGTCGACCCCGACCATGCGCTCGTACCAGCCGTTGATCTGCTTGACGGCCTGGTACACCGGCAGCGCGTCGAAGAATTCGTTGGCGAGCACGATCGCCGGGCCGTCGGGCACCTGATCGAAGCTGTCGTGCCACAGCATCGGCACGTCGATACCCTTGAGCATCTCCTCCTGGCGCGCGCGCAGCGCCGGGCTGATCTCGATCAGGTGGACGACCAGCGCGGCGCGGAACGCCGGCACCACGTTGGCCGCGCGCATCGCATCGAGCATCAGCGTGCCGCGGCCGGGGCCAAGCTCGACCAGCCGCACGTTCTCCGGCGCGCCCATCGCCTGCCACGCCGCCGCCGCCCACAGCCCGGCCAATTCGCCGAAAATCTGGCTCACTTCGGGCGACGTGACGAAATCCCCGGCGCGGCCGAACGGGTCGCGGTTCATGTAGTAGCCGTGCTCGGGGTGGGTCAGGCACAGCGCCATGTACTGCCGCACCGGCATCGGCCCGGCGAGGGCGATGCGGCGGCGGATTTCGGTTTCGAGGGGGGAGGTAGCCATACCCGACGACACTATCAAAACCTGTGCCGGACAGGGCGCCCAGGAACCAATTCGCGGGCTCCCGGTTAAGACGTCGAGCAATAAGGAGTCCGCCATGTCGCTGCTGAAATGGGCGTTGATCATGCTGGTGGTGTCGATTGTCGCGGCACTGTTCGGCTTCACCGGCCTGTCGGCCGCGAGCGCGGACGTCGCCCGCGTGCTGTTCTACATCTTCGTCGTGATCTTCCTGGTGCTGCTCGTCATGGGCCTGATGGGCGCGCGAGCTGCCCGAGGGCCGTAGCGTCCACGAAGAATTTAAATGCATGGCCCCGGCCCTAGCGGCCGGGGTTTTGAATCAAAAAGAGGTTTCACATGTCTCCTACGGCTGTCGAATCGGAACGCAAGATGGCGCGCATCGTCGCCTATGCGGCAGGCGCGTTGTTCTTCACGTTGCTCGGGCTGCAGGCGTGGGCGCTTGGTTAGCGGCGGTCACCAATCTCCGACTTCAGCACGCGGAACCCGCGGTTCCAAAGGAACCAAGCTGCGCCTCGCAAGATTGGTCCCATGGGAGGTATCGCCAACCATTGGGAGACTATCCATGAAGCGTTCAATTCTGGCCGGCGTTGCCGCGCTCACTCTTGTCGCGGGCGGCGCCACGTCGTTCGCGCAGAGCGTCAGCATCGACCTGACACCCGAGTATCGCACCCGCATCAAGGAGCATGTGGTGAGGGAGCGTGTCAGCCCGTATGTCGCGAGAGAGCGCATCACGGTCGGCAGCACGCTGCCGGCCGACGTTGAGCTTCGCGCCGTGCCGTCGGATTGGGGTCCGTCGGTCAGCCGGTATCGCTATGTCTATTCGAACGACCGCGTGCACTTCGTCGATCCGGCGAGCCGCCGCGTGATCTACGATCTCGACTAGACGGCCTCTAAGAAAGAGCCCGGCGCGCTCCTGGTGGACGCGCCGGGCTTTTTTGTTCTTTCGCAGGCCGCGCGCCGTGCCATAAGGGCGCCGCAACGTTTCCAGTCCCCGCCCCAGATGATCCGCCTCGACAACATCAGCAAGCAGAACGGCCACCAGCTCCTTTTCATCGAGGCCTCCGCGGCGCTCAACCGGGGCGAGAAGGTCGGCCTGGTCGGCCCGAACGGCGCCGGCAAGACCACGCTGTTCCGCATGATCACCGGCCAGGAGCAGCCCGACGAGGGCCAGGTGGCGGTCGATCGCGGCATCACCATCGGCTACTTCAGCCAGGACGTCGGCGAGATGTCGGGCCGCAGCGCCGTGTCCGAGGTGATGGACGGCGCCGGGCCGGTGAGCGAAGTCGCCACCGAGCTGAAGGAGCTCGAGGCCGCGATGGCCGACCCGGCCCGCGCCGACGAGATGGAGGAGATCGTCGCGCGCTACGGCGAAGTGCAGGGCCGCTTCGAGGAGCTCGGCGGCTACGCGCTGGAGGGCCGGGCGCGCGAAGTGCTGAGCGGTCTCGGTTTCAGCCAGGAGATGATGGACGGCGACGTCGGCGCGCTGTCGGGCGGCTGGAAGATGCGTGTCGCGCTCGGACGCATCCTGCTGATGCGCCCCGACGCCATGCTGCTCGACGAGCCGAGCAACCATCTCGATCTCGAAAGCCTGATCTGGCTGGAGCAATTCCTCAAAGGCTATGAGGGCCTCCTGTTCATGACCTCGCACGACCGCGAGTTCATGAACCGCATCGTCACCAAGATCGTCGAGATCGACGGCGGTTCGCTGACCGCCTATTCGGGCAACTACGAATTCTACGAGCAGCAGCGCGCGCTGAACGAGAAGCAGCAGCAGGCGCAGTTCGAGCGCCAGCAGGCGATGCTCGCCAAGGAGATCAAGTTCATCGAGCGCTTCAAGGCGCGCGCCTCGCATGCGGCGCAGGTGCAGAGCCGCGTCAAGAAGCTGGAGAAGATCGAGAAGGTCGAGCCGCCCAAGCGCCGCCAGAGCGTGACGTTCGATTTCCCGCCGGCGCCGCGCTCCGGCGAGGACGTGGTCAGCCTGAAGAACGTGCACAAGGGTTACGGCAGCCTGCGCATCTACGACGGGCTGGACTTCATGGTCCGCCGCAGGGAGCGCTGGTGCGTCATGGGCGTCAACGGCGCCGGCAAGTCGACGCTGCTCA
Source organism: uncultured Alphaproteobacteria bacterium (assembly GCA_963838595.1). GTDB lineage: Bacteria > Pseudomonadota > Alphaproteobacteria > Rhizobiales > Xanthobacteraceae > Z2-YC6860. Next base: position 145,469 of record CAWIRP010000012.1, on the reverse strand, counting down.
AGCTGGTGGCGGGCGCCGCGGAGCCGGACGACGGCGCGGTCGCCTTGGGCGGCAGCGTCAAGATGGGCTACTTCGCGCAGCACGCCATGGAGCTGCTGGACGGCGAGCGCACGGTGTTCCAGTCGCTGGAGGATTCATTCCCGCAGGCCGGGCAGGGCTCGCTGCGCGCGCTGGCCGGCGCGTTTGGTTTCTCAGGCGACGACATCGAGAAGAAGTGCCGCGTGCTGTCGGGCGGCGAGAAGGCGCGGCTGGTGATGGCGAAGATGCTGTACGACCCGCCGAACTTCCTGGTGCTGGACGAGCCGACCAACCACCTCGACATGGCGACGAAAGAAATGCTGATCGCCGCGCTGGCGGAATACGAGGGCACCATGCTGTTCGTCTCGCACGACCGGCACTTCCTGGCCGCGCTGTCCAACCGCGTGCTCGAGCTCACCCCTGAAGGCGTCCACCAGTACGGCGGCGGCTACACCGAATACGTCGCGCGCACCGGTCACGAGGCGCCGGGATTGCGGAGCTGACCTGGGTCGCGGTCCTGTGCGAAGGGACCGGGCCGCCTTTCGGGCCGCTGATAGTCGGATTTCTCCTCCGGGCGCCAGGGCTCGTCGAACAGCTTTCCGTCACCGATGATCTTGGCGAGAAGTTGCTTCGCGCCATCACCCATCGCGGGTTGTACTTTCGGATTTTCCATGCCGGGGAAACGCGCGATTTCGTTCCGTGTTCCTTGTGTGCGGAACGCGACATAGGAACGCGTTTTCCGGTTTGCCGTTGGGGTGACGGCGACGGTGGAGGCGTCCATGAACAAAATCCTGGAGCTTGAGCAGCACGCTGAAAACTGCGCGGAGCTTGCCGCGGATGCCAAGGATGAGCGTGCCAAGCGCCGCTACGAGCGCATGGAAAAAGCCTGGAGGGACCTTGCAAGGACCCAGGCGTGGCTCGACGGCAAAGCGGGGCTCGACGGAGGGAATAATGCCCAACGGTGACGGCGTGCTGCGTGGTGATTTGCTCGCCAATGCCTTTCAGGCGGCGTGGGAGCGCGCGCTCAGCGATGAACTCGTGAGCGCCGACAACGTGGTGGATGCTCCGGCTGGGTTGCTGCGAGCCGTGCTGGTGGTTTCTCACGAAGGTTATCTTGAACCGCGTGCGCTGGGCGAAGCCGCCTTTGTCAGGTGGCGCGCCGAGGATCAAATTTTGGATCCTCCTTCGAGTTCGGCACTGAACTAAAATCCTCATCGTCGGCGCCAAAACACTACACGGTAACGGGCGCTTGGGTGCTATGTGCGGTATCGCACTTAGCAAATGGGAATGATAAGCGCAGTCGTTCGGAGCTTTCCGGGGTCGCGCTCGCCGCTCGCAGCGGCTTGCAGGATGCGCACGGCCATGTCGGATTTCGACGTCTGAGCCTGCTGTGCCGGCACCAGCGATGCCCAGGCGTCTTCCGGCACCGTTTTCAAGATTTCTACGGTCTCAGGGTCGAATGACCCGCCTTCGTGATTTGTATAATTCGTACCCATGGTCCCCACCCGTGTCCCATTCTGGAAACCGACGCCGCATTTGTCTGTCCGGTGCTGGACGCAATCGCAATAATTCGCGCCGCAATAATTCCGTATATGCTGGATACCGCACCGAACGGCGCTTATATCTGTGACATCACTGACAAGGACTTCCATCCGGGCGTCAGTGGCTGAGAGACGCGATCGTGCTCCCGCCAGCAGGCAGGAGAGCACACGTGGCTCATCAAAATTCCATTTTGGCCGCTCTTGCACCGGCGACCTTCGACAAGGTCAAGCCGCATCTCCGCGTGACCGACCTCAAGCAAGGCTCGGTGGTGTTCGAGACGCGCGGCTTCATCGAGAACATCTACTTTCCTCACAGCGGCATCATCTCCCTCGTTGTCGAATTGAAAGAGGGGGACATGCTTGAGACCGCGATGGTGGGCAAGGACGGCGTGCTGGGTGCTGTCGTCTGCGCTCGATGGCAAGGTGTCGCTCAATAAAGCGATCGTGCAGGCTGTGGGCGTTGCGTCGACGATGAAGGCAGACAAGGCCCGCGAACTTGCCAAGAGCGGATGACCACTTCCACTCGCTCCTCATTCGGCACGAGCAGGTGCTTTTCGCCAGCGCCCAACAGTCGGCTGCCTGCAACGCCAGCCATCAGGTCGAAGCGCGGCTTTGCCGCTGGCTGCTGCGGATGCGGGACTTGCTGGGCGACGACCTGCACCTGACCCAGGAATTTCTCGGTCAGATGATCGGCGTGCGCCGGTCCAGCGTTTCGCTGGTGGCAGGAACGCTGCAATCGGCAGGACTGATCAAATATCGCCGCGGACACATCCAGATTGTGGACGTCGAGGGTCTGAAAGAGGCGTCCTGCGAATGCTACGAGGTTGTCAAAGGGCACTACGACCTTTTGCGCCGCGCGAACTAGCCGGCTTGAGGCTCCAAGATGCCAATGCTACGCAAACTTCCCAAAGAGCGTAGAGCGCGCATCGAAAACGAAGCCGCTGCCATGGTGCGGTTGCATGGTGAAAAAGCCCGCGATATTGCGCGCGAGACAGCCAAACAAACCCGCGGCAAGCGTCAGCCTGTATTGGCCCGATATTGGTCGCTGGTCGCAATCGCCATATCCAGGCGCAATGACCTCAATTGTCCGCCTCCGGCTCAATGATCGGATCAATTGATCAATTCTTCTTCATGCAACAAAGCCCGCCTGACGCGGGCGGGCTTGGCTGTAGCAAATCGCTGCGATTGTCACTGTGAGCACGAGGCTCGAAGCAATCGCGATGTACGGAGCGAGCAAGAGTGCCTGCATCAACATCGTGTTCTCCGTTCTGTTGGCTCGACAACAGATTGCGAAGTCGTTCGTTCCGAATTTTTTAGTTAACGCGCGTTAACGCTTGTGGCTGCCTCGTTGCTGCAGCGAGCGGCTCGATACCGGCATCGGATTTGGAGAACACGACCGTCACCTCCTTTGCGACAAGCGGGCGAAACTCCCCGTCGAGCAGAGTGATCGCGACTCGTCGGCCGTCGGCGTCGTCAGGATCGATTTGCAGGTCGGCCATCGCCCGATCGGTGTGGATGTGCGCACGGACCGGCTGGCCGGCGGCGACGCAGCAGTGATCGCGGCGGCGGCGTGAATCGCCATGATGCCACCAACGCAAGCACGACGGCGACGAGAACGACCTCGATCCGTATGTCAGTCGTGATCGTGCGGATCGCTTGCCCGTCGTCGAGCAGCGCCCGCCGCGTGGACCAGCGGTTGGCCGCGGCGAGCGCCATGAGCGCGGCGACCACGGCCAGCTTCGCACACAGAATGCGGCCATAGTTCGTGGTCCAAAGCGCCGTGAATTGCTGAAGCTGAATCACAGCCAGCGCGCCGCCGCTGACGACCAGCGCCGCGAACGGCAGCGGGATCCAGCGTGAAAATCTTGCCAGTTCGTGCGTGCGGCGGTTTCGCAGCGCGCTGGCGAGCGGAATGCAGCGCGCCTGCCCAGCACGCCACCGACACGCCATGCACGAAAACCGCCGGACGGGTCAGCCATTGCGGCGCTGCGGCGCTGGCGTGACCGCTTGCCGCGAGTGCCGCGCCGAGACGTGAGAAGCGACAGCATCGCGAGAGGCCGTTGCCGGTTGGCGCTTGCGGAAAGAGAGACGTGGGCGGCGAGCAGCGATGCTGCGGTCGAGCGCCGCCGTCACCCCGTATGGACTGGCAGCGCCGCTTGCCCAGACGGACGGCCGTCTGATTGCCGAGAGCGGCTCGCCGAGCACGTCGGCGCCTTGCAGGCCCACCGAGACAATCGCCGCGATCAGGCCGCCTTCCAGCGTCGCGCGCAGCAGCCGCTCGACCCGCGTCCCGAGACTGCCCTGCGCAATGAACGCCGCATACAACGGCGCCGCCGACGCCGGCAAACAAGCCGAGCATAGATTGCAAGCCTCGCCAGCCACAGCACCGCGAGCGCGGTGGGGCTGCTCTCAAGATCCAGGCGTCGGCGCGGGCGCGCTGGGCCGGCCCACGGAAAAGGTCAGCGATCCACCCACCGGGTGGCCGTCCGCGGACATCACGCGCCAGCTCAACAGGTGCGTGCCCTCCGGCAGCGGCTCCGGCAGCGTGACGATCAGCGCTTCGTCCCGCGCGACAATCGAGCGCAAGGTCGAGCGCATGGCCGCCGTCGCCGACAAGCTTGAGCGAGATCGGCGACACCGGCTCGTTGAAGGTGAGCGTCAACGTCGATGGCGCGCGCGCCACCACCGCCCGGTCCGGCGGATCGCTGCGCATGCAGCGTTGCATGGCCGAGCGCCGCCGGCGCATGGCTCAGCGCGGCGAGAACCGCGAGCAGCCATGCGACGGCGCGCATCGGGCGAGCCTAGTGACGCGGCGGCGCTGCCGGCGTCAGCCGCAACTCGGGCGCCGGCTCCGGATAGTCCGAGCGTGACTTGCCCGGCTCCGGAATCTCGATCCAGCGGTGCACGCCCGTTTCGCATTCCTGCACGACCGGGAAATACAACGTCTTGCCCGCCTGAAGGTCGCCCGAGACGAAGCCGGTGAACACGAACTCGTCGTACCAGGCGTCGGGCAGTTTCCCGCCGGCCCACGAAATCTCCGACACGCCCTCGGTCAGCTCCGAGTGATAGAGCTTCACCGGCTTGGGGTACTTGGCGGTGACGGTGGTCAGCGTCCATCCGGGCTTGGGCATCGGCTTGACGCCGATGACGCCATCGGGGATGCGGACGCGGATCGAAGTGGTTGCGGACTTTTCGCAGCCGTGCGGCACACGCAGCACGCCCTTGTATGCCGCGTTGACCTTGGCCTCTTGATTTTCGAGCGTGACGTGAGCGGAAGCGAACGAAGAAAACGCGGCGGAAAGAACGCCGGCGTAAAGCAAGCGCATCATGATGAGTGCTCCGAAATTGCGGTAACGAATGCGCAGCGCGGCTAGAGCGCGCTTCGCGTTGCGGATCAGCCGATCACGTCAACCGCGGCGGAGCCCGCGACAGCCCGGCACGCGCAAACGGCGGAGCCGCGATTGCTGGCGCTTTGACGCCAGCGACAAAATCATGGACTGCAAGTGGTGCAGGGACGAGCCGTCTCGGCGGTCGGGACAATCACCGCTGAAGCGGCAATCGCGCACAGCGCGCAAGGCACGCTGAGTTGCGTCGCAGGATCGCCGTTGGCCGGCGTATCGGTCCCGGAGCCGTGGCAGATGATGCTCGCGGCGGCGCGATCCGTTTGACCGGCCGCGGCTGCCGTGTTGAAGGCTGCGGCGAACGCTTGCAGCACAAGCAGATAGCAGAGCGCGCCGACGATCGCCCGGCGGAAAAAATTGGATTTGGTGTGCGTTGCGTTCACGAAATGACTCTCGAAAGCGAACCTAACACGCCGGTGGCGCCAGACAACGGCATCAACCCTGCCTGAGCGGCGCCCGCTTCACGCCACCCAGATCAGCACCGCCCCCGCGATCATCAGCGGCACCGACAGCAGCATGCCCATGGTCATGCCGCCCCACAGGAAGCCGAGCTGCGCGTCGGGCTCGCGGAACAGTTCGCAGAAGCTGCGCGCGATGCCGTAGCCGAGCGAGAACGCGCCGAGAATGAGCCCCGGCCGCTTCAGCGCGCCGGCGCGGATCAGCAGCGCGAGCACGATCAGCAGCAGCGCGCCTTCGAGCGCCGCCTCGTAGAGCTGGCTCGGGTGGCGCGGCGTTGCGCCGGCGCCGGGAAACACCATCGCCCACCACACGTCGGTGGTGCGGCCCCACAGCTCGCCGTTGATGAAGTTGGCGAGGCGGCCGAGCAGCAGGCCGATCGGCGCGACCGCGCAGGTCAGATCGCCCAGCGACAGGATCGGGATGCCGCGCTGCCACGCGAACAGCATCACCGCCGCGACGCAGCCGGCGAAGCCGCCGTGGAACGACATGCCGCCGTGCCAGAGCTGGAAAATCTCCAGCGGGTTCGCGACGAAGTGCGCGGGATTGTAGAACAGCACGTAGCCGAAGCGGCCGCCGAGGATGATGCCGAGCGTGACCCAGAGCACGAAGTCGTCGAAGTCGGTGACGCTCATCGGCGCCGGGCCGCCCCACAGCCGCTCGTTGCGGATCAGCGCGCGGGCGTACAACCAGCCGAGCAGGATGCCGAAGATATAGGCAAGCGCGTACCAGCGGATCATGAGCGGGCCGATCGAGATCAGCACCGGGTCGATGGCGGGAAACGGCAGGGCGAGGAGGGGCATCGGCGACCAGCAATCGGTGGATTCGCGAGCGTGATCGGCGTCGCCAGCGGCCGAAGTCAATGGATGCGGCTGTCCGCGGCGCGCTTTGTCTAACTCAATCAACGCAATCGGATAGCGCGTTGATCGGATCGGGCGTCTGTACTGCTTCGCCTTCGCACGAAGCGCATCAACGTCCCCGTTGGCCGCGTGGCCCGTGCGTGAACGAACGCCTCAGCAAATCATCCATGCGTTTCTGTCACAAGGTCTTCGTCTTGCTGCAGCAATTCTTTCGACTTGGACCAATTACAAATTCTGCCACAATTCATCGTGACCCTTCGCAGGCCGGGGAGCCTGCGCTGTATCGACATGGAGTTCGCATGTCTGAAGCATCCCCTCGCAATGCAACCGAAATCGCCCCGCAGCCATAACCGTCACGCTGGAGGTCAACGGCCAGAGCCGGACGTTGACCGTCGCGCCGTGGACCACCTTGCTGGATGCGCTGCGGGATCGTCTCGATCTCACCGGCACCAAGAAAGGCTGCGATCAGGGTCAATGTGGCGCCTGCACCGTTCTGGTCGACGGCCGCCGCGTTAACTCCTGCCTGACCCTGGTCGTCATGAAGGACGGCGCCAAAGTCACCACGATCGAAGGCCTTGCAAAGCGGCGGAGACGCTCCATCCGCTGCAGCAAGCCTTCATCGATCACGATGCGTTCCAGTGCGGCTACTGCACGCCCGGACAGATCTGCTCGGCCGCGGGCCTGATCGCAGAGGGCAGAGCGAAGACGCCCGATCAGATCCGCGAACTGATGAGCGGAAACATCTGCCGATGTGGCGCCTACCCGAACATCGTCGCTGCGATTCAGCAGGCGATGACGGCGACGGGGGGCAAGTCGTGATCAATTTCCAATATTCGCGCGCGCGGCCGACGTTGCCGACGCCGTCGGCAGATCGCGGCCGATCCCGAAGCGAGGTTCATCGCCGGCGGCACCAATCTTGTCGATCTGATGAAATACAATGTCGAACGCCCGTTGCGGCTGATCGACATCTCGCGATTGCCGCTCAAGACGGTCGAAGAAACGCCGGGCGGCGGCCTGCGCATCGGGGCGCTCGTGCCCAACACCGATCTCGCCTATCACCCGCTGATCGAGCAGCGCTATCCGCTGCTGTCGAGCGCGATCATGTCGGGCGCCTCGCAGCAATTGCGGAACATGGCCTCGTCCGGCGGCAACCTCCTGCAGCGCACGCGCTGCTTCTATTTCTACGACGTCGCGACGCCCTGCAACAAACGCCAGCCGGGCAGCGGCTGCTCCGCGATGAAGGGCATCAACCGCATCAACGCGATCCTCGGCACCAGCGAGGCGTGCATCGCGACGCATCCGTCCGACATGTGCGTGGCGCTCGCGGCTCTCGAAGCCAAGGTCCACGTCACCGGACCTTCGGGCAATCGCGAGATTGCGTTTCATGATTTCCATCGTCTGCCTGGCGATACCCCGCAGACCGACAACAACCTGCGGCGAGACGAAATCGTCACCGCCATCGAACTTCCCGCGCAGGGCTTCACGGCAAACTACAGCTACCTGAAAATCCGCGACCGGTTGTCCTACGCGTTTGCGCTGGTGTCAGTTGCCGCTGCGCTCGAACTTGAGGGCGGCCGCATCAAGGAGGCGCGTGTCGCGCTCGGCGGCGTCGCGCACAAGCCGTGGCGCAATCCGTCGGCCGAAGCGGCCTTGCGCGGACAGGCCGCAAGCCGCGAGACGTTCGCGCAAGCGGCCGATGTGCTGCTGCGCGACGCCAAGGGCTTCGGCCATAACGACTTCAAGATCGAGCTGGCGCGGCGCGCGATGGTGCGCACGCTGACGCAGGCTGCGAACGGCACCCCTCAATCGCAGTCCGATAAGAGGATCCGATGAGTACCGATCTCAACAGGCGCGACGTACTGGCCGGCACGATCGCGCTCGGCGCGCTCGGGACGTATCGGCGCGGCTGAGGCACAACCGTCGGGGTCGGGTCAGCGGCGCCCAACAAGCGAGCAAACTCATGACCCCCTTCATCGGCCAGCCCACCTCCCGCATCGACGGCGTCGCCAAAGTCACCGGCGCGGCAAAGTACGCCGCGGAATTCAACGTCCGCGGCCTTGCACACGCGAGCGTGGTCGGCTCGACGATCACCAAGGGCCGCATCGCGCGCATCGACACCAGCGCCGCCGCGCGCGTCCGCGGCGTGCTCGACCGTGCTGACGCACGAGAACCGCCCGCCGCATGGCGGACAACGACAAGGCCTAGAAGGACGACGTGGCGCCGGACGGGTCGCCGTTCCGGCCGCTCTTCGACGACAAGATCATGTTCGACGGCCAGCCGATTGCCCTCGTCGTTGCCGAAACGATCGGAGGCCGCGCGCCACGCCGCCTCGCTGGTGCGGGTCGAATACGCCAAAGAGCCGCATGTGACCGACCTTCATCGCCAGCGCGGCGCGGCGTTCCGGTCAGCGCCCCGTCAAGTCCGATGGAGGCGGCATTCAAGCCGCCGAAGCCGCGCGGCAACGCCGACCAGGCGCTGGCTGCGGCGGCGGTGCGCCACGAGGCCGAATATTCCGTTCCGATCGAGCATCACAATCCGATGGAGCTCTACGCCTCGACGGTGATCTTCGAGGGCGACGGCAAGCTCACGGTCTACGACAAGACCCAGGGCGTGCAGAACGTGCACCGCTATCTCTGCGGCGTCTTCGGCATGAAGCCGGAGGATGTGCGCGTCATGTCGCCGTTCATGGGCGGCGGCTTCGGCTCGGGCCTGCGCCCGCAATTTCAGGTGGTGCTGGCGGTGCTCGCGGCGCGCGCGCTGCAGCGCTCGGTGCGGCTCGTGCTGACGCGCGCGCAGATGTACGTGCTGGGCTACCGGCCGGCGATGATCCAGCGCATTGCGCTCGGCGCCAACAGCGGCGGCGACGCTCGATGCGATCACGCACGACGCCGTGACGCGTGACCTCGCAATACGAGGAGTTCCACCGGCAGGAGACCGGCTGGTCCGGCCGCTCTACAAATCCGCCAATGCGAAATACGCGCACCGGCTGGCGCGGCTCGATCTGCCGACCTCGTCCGACATGCGCGCGCCCAGCGCCACCACCGCGCTGTTCGCGCTCGAATCCGCGATGGACGAGCTCGCGGTCGCGCTCAAGCTCGATCCCGTAGAGCTTCGCCTGCGCTGCTATTCGGACCGCGACCAGAACGAGGACAAGCCGTTTACCAGCAAGGCGCTGCGCGAATGCTACCGCCAGGGCGCGGAAGCGTTCGGCTGGGACAAGCGCAACCCGCAGCCGCGCTCGATGCGCGACGGCAACGACCTGGTCGGCTACGGCATGGCGACCGGCATCTGGGAGGCGCTGCAGGTGCCGATCACCGTGCGCATCGCGCTCACCGCCAACGGCCACGCCGAGGTGGCGTGCGCGACCTCCGACATCGGCACCGGCACCTACACCATCATGGCGCAGGTGGCGGCCGACATGCTGGGCCTGCCGCTCGACAACATCAGCATCAAGCTTGGCGACTCGACGCTGCCGGCATCGCCGGTCGAAGGCGGCTCGTGGATCGCGACGTCGGTGTCGAACGCCATCGTGACCACCGCCGGCGCGATCCGCGACGAGCTGCTGCGTATGGCGAAGCAGATGCCGAACTCGCCGCTCGCGGATGCCGCGGCCGGCGAGGTCGTGCTCGCGGACGGCAAGCTGGTGAGCAAGCGCGACGCCTCGCGCGGCGTGTCGATCGCCGACGCCATGCGGCAGGGCGCGGTGGACCGCATCGAGCAGGAGAAAACCACCAGCCCCGTCAACGATCACTCACGCGCCAACAACACGCACGCCGCGCACTTCGTCGAGGTGAAGGTGGATGAAGAGATCGGCGTGATCCGCGTCACGCGCGCCGTCAGCGCGGTGGCGGCCGGGCGCATCCTGAACCCCAAGACCGGCGGCAGCCAGATCCTCGGCAGCGTGGTCTGGGGCATCGGCATGGCGCTGCATGAGGAGACGCTGATCGACCACCAGTTCGGCCGCATCATGAACGCCAACATCGCCGAATATCATGTGCCGGTGCACGCCGACATTCACGACATCAAGGTGATCTTCGTCGACGAGCCGGACGACAGCAATCCGCTCGGCCTCAAGGGGCTCGGCGAGATCGGCATCGTCGGCGTCGCGGCGGCGGTCGCCAACGCGGTCTATCACGCGACCGGCAAGCGCGTGCGCGATCTGCCGATCACGCTGGATAAGCTGGTGGGGTGATGTGGGGCCGTTGGCCGGGTGGCGGGGCGGCTCTTGCGGCGCGCGCCCTGCATCGCCATTGTCACCTCAACTGAATCGCGGAGGGCGGACATGGCCCAGACCACCAACCGGTTTTTCGATGAAGTCGCGCGGCTGATGAACGATGCGGCCGGCGTCGCCTCGGGCGTGCGGCGCGAGTTCGACACGCTGTTCCGCACCCAGGCCGAGCGCATCCTCAACGATCTCGACGTGGTCAAGCGGGAGGAGTTCGAGGCGGTCAAGGAGATGGCCCGGCTCGCCCGCGAGGAGAACGAGGCGCTCAAAGCGCGGATCGCGGCGCTGGAAGGCAAAGCTCGGCAAGGCCGAATAGGCCCGGACTAGGCCGGACGAAGCGCCAAGCTCTGGGCCGAACAGGCCCGAATTCCTTGTATTCCGGGCTCGCCGGGGCTATAAGCCCGCGGCCTGCGGCTCCAGCACCCCTGGAGGCTGCCGCGGCGTCAATCGAAATTTATCGTTCAGTTTCAAGAGGATAGACTATGGCCACCGTCAAGGAAATCAAGGCGACGGCGCGACCGAAGGCAGGCAAGGGGGCCGCCCGGTCGGAGCGTCGCGCGGGCCGCGTGCCCGGCGTCATCTACGGCGACAACAAGCCCCCCGAGCCGATCTCGCTCGAATATGCCGACCTGCGGCACAAGATTTACGCCGGCCGGTTCCTGACCACCGTCTATGACATCGAGGTGGACGGCGCGAAGCAGCGCGTGATCCCGCGCGACTTCCAGCTCGACGCGATCCGCGACAATCCGCTTCATGTCGATTTCATGCGCATCGGCGAAGGCGCGGTGATCCGGGTCAATGTTCCGGTGAAGATCCTGAACGCGGAGCTGGCGCCGGGCGTCAAGCGCGGCGGCACCGTCAACATGGTCACCCACTCGATCCCGGTCCAGGTGAGGCCGGAGGCGATCCCGGAGGCGATCGAGGTCGACATTTCCGAGCTCGAGATCAACTATTCGAAGCATCTCAGCGACATCAAGCTGCCGGAAGGCGTCAAGCTGGCGTCGCGCGTCGATCTCACGCTGGTCACCATCGTGCCGCCGTCGGGCTACGCGGAAGAAATGCGCGCCGCGAAGGAGGCTGCTGTTGCCGCCGCCGCCGCTGCCGCTGCTGCCGCCGAGGCAGGCGTGGCGCCGGGTGCGGAAGGCGGAGCTGCACCGGGTGCAGCGCCTGGAGCGGCTCCTGCCGGAGGCGCCGCGCCGGCTGCGGGTGGCGCTGCTCCTGCCGCGGGCGCTGCTGCGCCGCCGCCCAAAAAGTAAGGCGGCGCAAGGCGGCACGCCATGCTGCTTTTCGTCGGGCTTGGCAATCCCGGCGCGAAATACGCTGGCAATCGCCACAACATCGGCTTCGCGGTCGTCGAAGCCATCGCCAAGCGCCACGGCATCGGGCCGTGGCGCAGGCGTTTCCAGGGGGTTGCGGCGGAGGGCGCGATCGGGGGCGAGCGCGCGCTTTTGCTTTTACCCGGCACGTTCATGAACGAATCCGGGCGAGCGGTGGCGGAAGCGATGCACTTCTTCAAAGTTCCTCTGGCCGCTTCCGTGGTTTTTCACGATGAGCTGGATCTTCCTCCCGGCAAGGTTCGCGTAAAGGCCGGCGGCGGCGTTGCCGGGCACAACGGCCTGCGCTCGATCACCAGTCACATCGGCAACGACTATCGCCGGGTGCGGATCGGCATCGGTCACCCCGGCAACAAGGAGCTGGTGCATCCTTACGTGCTCAGTGACTTCGCCAAGAGCGAGCGCGGTTGGGTCGAGGCGCTCACCGATATCATCGCCGACAACGCCGAACTGCTCGCGCGCGGGCAGGATTCATCGTTCCAGAACAAGGTGCATCTCGCCATGGCCGCCAAGGGTTTCGGCTCGCCCGACGAAAAGCCGGCGGACTGAAGGCGCGCCAGAGCAGCAAGGACATACGGGAAGAAAATGGGTTTCAAATGCGGCATCGTCGGACTGCCCAACGTCGGCAAGTCGACGCTCTTCAATGCATTGACGCAGACCGCGGCGGCGCAGGCCGCTAACTATCCGTTCTGCACCATCGAGCCGAACGTCGGCGAGATCGCCGTGCCGGATTCGCGCCTCGATAAACTGTCCGCCATCGCGGAATCGGAAAAGATCATTCCGACGCGCATCACCTTTGTCGACATCGCAGGATTGGTCCGCGGCGCGTCGAAGGGCGAGGGCCTCGGCAACCAGTTTCTCGCCACCATCCGCGAGGTCGACGCCATCGTGCACGTGGTGCGCTGCTTCGTCGATCCCGACATCACCCACGTCGAAGGCAAGATCGACCCGATCGCCGACATCGAGACGATCGAGACCGAGCTGATGCTCGCCGATCTCGACAGCCTGGAGAAGCGCGTCGACAACCTGGAGAAAAAGGCGAAGGGCAGCGGCGAGGACGCCAAGGAGGCGAAGGCGATGCTGGACCTGATCCAGCGTTCGCTCGTGCTGCTGCGCGAGGGCCAGCCGGCGCGGCTGGTCGAGCGCAAGCCCGACGAGGAAAAGCTGTTCCACTCGCTCGGCCTGCTCACCTCCGCGCCCGTGCTGTACGCCTGCAACGTGGACGAAGCCTCGGCGGCAGCGGGCAACGACTTTTCCCGCAAGGTCGAGGAACGTGCCAAGGCCGAGGGCGCCGTTTCGGTGGTGATCTCGGCGAAGATCGAGTCGGAGATCGCGACGCTGTCGCCGGACGAGCGCAAGGACTATCTGGAGGCGGTCGGCTTGAAGGAAGCCGGGCTCGATCGTTTGATCCAGGCCGGCTATGCGCTGCTTCATCTGGTGACGTATTTCACCGCGGGCCCCAAGGAAGCCCGCGCCTGGACCATCACCAAGGGCACCAAGGCGCCGCAGGCGGCCGGCGTGATCCACACCGATTTCGAGCGCGGCTTCATTCGCGCCGAGACGATCGCCTACGACGACTACGTGAAATACAACGGCGAGGCTGGCGCGCGTGACAGCGGCCGTTTGCGGCTGGAAGGCAAGGAGTACGTGGTCGCCGACGGCGACGTCATGCACTTCCGCTTTGCGACCTGATTGCGCTTTCTTGTTTGAGCATGATCTTTTCCGAAAACCGGTTCCCACTTTTCGGGATCATGCTTTAAAAATCGCCGCGATTGCGGATGGCGCCGAGATGCTCGTTGATGCGGAAAACGATCAGAATGAACTCGGTGGCGATCCGCGCAAAAATAACTCCGACCACCACGCCGAGCAGGCTCGCCAGCAGCATGACGAAGCCGACGCCGGGGCTGACGACCATCGTCCCGAGCGCCGAAACCATGCCCGTCAGCCCGACAAGCACCGTGATGCCGAGCGCCAGCCAGTAGAACAGCTTGATGATCGAAGGCGTGATGAAACGCTCCCACTGGAACAGGTCGCTGAAATTCAACATTTTGATCCTCCTCTCGGTGCGGAGCAGCGACTACGAATAGCGGCAAAAATGTCTGAATTGCGCCGTCCTGCACCGGTCGTCCCTGCCTCACATGTTAACGTGTGACGCGCGCTTGCGGGAGGTGCTGGCGGGTTCGACCACAGGATCGACTGCCGGTGCGCGGCCCGTTGACGCCCTCGGCTGCCGGGCCTTAAGGAGACGGCAGGCGCCAAAACGCAGGTCCTCGTGTCCAAGCTCTATTGGGAAGATTTCACCCCCGGCCGCGTGTTCGAGCACGGGCCCCGGCGCGTCACCCGCGAAGAGATCGTCGGGTTCGCCGCCGAGTTCGATCCGCAGCCTATGCATCTCGACGAGGCTGCCGCCCGTTCCACGCTGCTTGGAGGGCTCAGCGCCTCGGGCTGGCACGCCTGCGGAATCCTGATGCGGATGTGCACCGACAGCTTCGTGCTCAATTCGGCTTCGATGGGGGCTCCGGGCGTCGACGAAGTGAAGTGGCTGCTTCCAATCCGGCCGGGTGATGAACTCACGCTTCGGTCTACAGTGGTCGAGACCCGCGCCTCCAGGAGCCGGACCGACATGGGCTTCGTGAAATTCCTGTTCGAGCTGTTCAACCAGACCGGCAAGCCGGCGATGACCCTCACCACGTCGCTGATGATGGGCCGGCGCGGGACCGAAGCGCGGTCCGCATGAACTATTTCGAGGACATCGCGATCGGCGAACGCGTCGAGCTCGGCTCGCACACCTTCAGCGCAGAAGAGATCAAGACATTCGCCACCAGGTTCGATCCGCAGGCCTTCCATACTGACGAGGCCGCAGCGGCGCGCTCGCCGTTCGGTGCGTTGTGCGCTTCGGGCTGGCACACCGCGGCGATGTGGATGCGGCTGTGGGTGGAGCGTCAGAAGCGGGAGCATGCGGCACTGCGCGAAAAGGGCGAGCCGATCGCCACGGCCGGTCCCTCGCCGGGGTTTCGCGAGCTGAAATGGCTCAAGCCGGTCTATGTCGGCGACACCATCAGCTATGCGATGGAGATCGTCGAGACCCGGCCGTCCACCAGCCGCCCGCAATGGGGTCTGGTTACGTTGCTCAACACCGGGGCCAACCAGAAGGGCGAACTGGTGCTATCCTTCATCAGCACGGCCTTCGTCGAGCGCCGCGGTGCACAGGATCGCGCATGAGCGTCGCCGCTCCCCATGTCTCTGAACAATCGGCCTCTACTGCCGCCACCAAGGCCGAGGAGCGCCGCGCCATCGGCGTCGCCGGCGGAGCGCATGCGCTGCACGACGGCTATACCGACCTCATCTACGTGATGCTGCCGATCTGGCAGGCGGAATTTGGCTTGGGCTATGCGGCGCTTGGGCTGTTGCGCACCTGCTATGCCGGCACCATGGCTGCGCTGCAGATTCCGTCCGGACTGCTCTCCGAGCGGCTCGGTGTGCCGATGGTGCTTGCGGCGGGCACCGCGCTGGCCGGACTTGCCTACCTGCTCGCCGGCGCCAGCGTCGGATTCGTGACGCTGGTGATCGCACTGCTGATCGGCGGCGCGGGCGCAAGCGTGCAGCATCCGTTGGCCTCGGCGCTGGTGGCGCGCGCGTTCGCCGGCCCGCGCTCGATGAAAGCGCTCGGCGCCTACAATTTCGCGGGCGACATCGGCAAGATGACGCTGCCGGCGCTGGCGTCGATCATGCTGGTGGTGCTGCCGTGGCAGCCGACACTCGCGATCCTGGGCGGCATCGGTTTCATTGCCGCGCTGGCGATCATTCTTCTCACGCCGCGTTTTCCGGAAGAGGTCGCGGCGCCGGCATCCGAGAAGAAGGATGTTCTTGTTGGCGAAGGTCAGCCCACCGCCGGCTATGGATTTCCAGTGCTGCTGACCATCGGCATGGTCGACAGCGCCACGCGCATGGCATTCCTGACATTCCTGCCGTTCGTTCTGCTGGCGAAGGGCGCGAGCCTGCCAACCGTAGGTCTTGCGCTCACGCTGGTGTTCGCCGGCGGCGCGGCAGGCAAGCTGGTGTGCGCCTTCATCGGCGCACGGATCGGCGTCATCGCGACGGTGTGCTTGACGGAAGGACTCACCACGCTCGGCATTCTTGCGCTGCTGCCGCTGCCGCTCGAATTCGCGATGCTGCTGCTTGCCAGTGATCGGTATCGCGCTCAACGGCACGTCGTCGGTGCTGTACGGCTCGGTGCCGGAGCTGGTCGAGCCGGCGCGCCGCGCGCGTGCGTTCAGCATCTTCTACACGGGCACGATCGGCGCAGGGGCCGCCGCGCCGGCGATCTTTGGACTGCTGGGCGACGCTGTGAACGTGCCGATCGCGCTGATGGCTGTTGCCGGACTGTGCCTGATCACGCTGCCGCTGGCATTGGTGCTGCGTCCGGCGTTGCCGCCGTCAGCGCGCTAGAAATTCTGAAGTGGCGCGTGATCTTATCCGAAAACCGGTTTCCACTTTTTGGGATCACGCGCTACTTCCAATCGCCGAGCACCGCCTGCACCACGGCGAGCGCCGCGACCGCGGCCGTGTCGGCGCGCAGGATTCGCGGGCCGAGCGACAGCCGCACGATGTTCGGCAGCTTCAGCAGCGAGGCCCGCTCGTCTTCGGAGAACCCGCCCTCCGGCCCGATCAGGACCGCCAGCGGCTCGGCTTTATTGGCGTCAACGCCCATCGTCAGCGGCAGCATGGCGTGCGGTGCGACGCGCGCCGCCGTGAGCGCGGCAACTGGGTTCGTTGTCTCCGCATCCTCGTCGCAGAACACCAGCAGACGGTCCGGCTTCCGGGCCGCCAGCATTCGCGCAAACGTCAGCGGTGCGGAGACTTCAGGGATCGCAAGGACGCCGCACTGCTCCGCCGCTTCGATGGCGTTGGCCTGCATGCGTTCAAGGTTCACCCGGCTGACCTGGGTGTGTTGGGTGATCACCGGCTGCAGCCGCGAGACGCCCATCTCAACGGCCTTCTGCACCATGTAGTCGAGCCGCTCATGTTTGAGCGGCGCAAACAGACAATGCAGGTCGGTGGGCGCGGTCTGGGGACGGACCTGTTCCTGGACTATGAGCTTGATCCCCTTGCCCGCCACCGACAGCCCCGCCCGCCATTCGCCATCGCGGCCGTTGAACAGCAGGACGGTGTCGTCGGACTTGAGCCGCAGCACGTTGCGCAGGTAATGCGCCTGCTTTTTGCCGGGAGCGATTGTCGCGCCGGCCGAAAGGCGCTCCTCGACATAGACGCGAGGGCTTTTGAAATCGTATCGGCTCACCGCGCACCTGACGATCATTGCCGGGGCCGCTTTACCCTTCCCGGCCCTTTGGCGCCAGAGGCGGGCCGGGGAGGCGGGTGCGTCATCACGATCGCGCGTTTGCCGCGCAAATGTCGAATTTTGGCGGTGGGAGTGGGTATGATATGGCTGAATCGGCTGGGAGCCCGAGGACAAATGACGCTTTTCCGCGCAATGGCACTGCTGTCAGCGCTGACCCTCGCAGGCCTGACCGAGGCCGCCGCACAGTTTCCGCCGCCGCCCGGTCAGAGTGCTCCGGCGACCCAGTCCAGCCCATTTCCGCCGCCCCCCGGACAGCAGCAGCAACAATCGAGCCCATTCCCGCCGCCGGGATCCGGGCAACAGCAGCAGTCCAGCCCGTTTCCTACGCCCGGTCAGTCCAGTCCGTTTCCTGCAACGGGCGGCTCGTTCTCCCCTGGTGGCCCGAGGCCGGGTCCGCCTCCGCCCGGCGCTCAGCCGCCGCCCGTGTGTCTGCAATTTCCTCCGATCCGCGAGCAGGCCGAGAAAGACGGCGGCGCTATCAAGATCGCCAGCGACCGCAAGGCAACACGTGAAGAGATTTGCGCGCTGTTCACGAAGTTCGTCGGTTCGGAAAGCAAGATGGTGCAATTCCTGGTGACCAATCAGAAGGTCTGCGGAGTGCCGCCCGATGCGATCAAGCATGTCCGGGGTCAGCACGCCAAATCGCAACAGATCCGCAAGCAGGTGTGCTCTGCCGGGCCGGCGGGTGGTCCGTCCGGGCCAAGCCTGAGCGATGCATTGGGCGGGCCCGCGCTGCCGGACGAGAAGCCGAAGCCCGGGCGCGGCACGTTCGACACGCTCACCGGCAGTCCGCTGGCGCGATGACCTGACATGCGCGCAACCCGGCCCTGACATGGGCGCAGCGGCCGGACGCGTCGCCGATGCGACCGGGAATTGGGTCGATACCATCGCACCGGCCTGGTCGCGGCCGTATCTGCGGCTCACCCGCCTCGACCGTCCGATCGGATGGTGGCTGCTGCTCCTGCCGTGCTGGTGGTCGGCGGCGCTCGCCGCGATTCCGGCCGGCCGATGGGGTCCCGATCCCTGGCATGTGTCTGCTGTTCCTGATCGGCGCCATCGTGATGCGCGGCGCCGGCTGCACCTGGAACGATCTGATGGATCGCGACATCGACGCAAAGGTCGAGCGCACGCGGTCGCGGCCGATTCCGTCCGGCCAGATCGGCGTCAAAGCCGCGGTCGTGTTTCTGGTGGTGCAGGCGCTGGTCGGGCTGCTGGTGCTGGCGCAGTTCAACGGCTTCACGATCATGCTCGGCATCGCCTCGCTGGCGGTGGTGGCGATCTATCCGCTGATGAAGCGCGTGACGTACTGGCCGCAGATTTTTCTCGGCCTCGCGTTTTCCTGGGGCGCGCTGATGGGTTGGGCGGCGGTGTTTGGCCGGCTCGATCTGCCCGCCTTGCTGTTGTATGCGGGCTCGATCGCGTGGGTGATCCACTACGACACCATCTACGCGCATCAGGACAGCGAGGACGACGCGCTGCTCGGCCTCAAGTCCACCGCGCTGCTGTTCGGCAGACGCACCAGGCCCGCGCTTGCGGTGTTTTCGGCGCTGGCGGTGCTGCTGATCGGGCTTGCCGGATTGTCGGCGGGCGCGGGCGCGGTGTTTGCAATTGGATTGATCGCGTTCGCGCTGCATCTCGCCTGGCAGATTCACACCATCGAGATCGCCGATCCGGCGCTGTGCCTGCGGCTGTTCAAATCGAACCGCGACGCCGGGCTGATCCTGTTCGCGGCGCTGATTTTGGATGCAACCGTCGCAGCGGTTGTTCTAGTTGCGCGCGATGATCTCGCGCTCGCCGCGATAGACCTGCGGCTCGTTCGACGGCCGGCCGGCTTTGCGCCGCATCAGGAAGCGGGGCCGCCGCCATTTGACGGCGCCACGGCGCCGCCGGCGCGGCGAGGGCGCGCCCACCGCCACGCTACCCATCCGCTGGAACGCATCGCGCAATGAGCCGTCGCCTTCGACCACCAGCAGCGGCAGCCCAAGCACGCGGCCCCAAGATTTCCACTCGGCAACCAGATCGCTGCCGTCGGTCGCCATGAACAGCGGCACCGAGAGGCCGCTATCGCGGTGTTCGAGCACCACGGCGGTCGCGGCCGGTTCTTCACCGTCTGCCGGCAGCATGCGCATGCTGACGCCGCGAAACTCGGAGACCGGGACGCCGACGTTCATGCGGATGCCGCGCACGGCGCGCCGCAGCACGACGCGATCGCGGTCCAGCTCGACCTGCCGGATTTGTCCGTCCGCGCCGCCGTCGCGCGCCGCATAGCGCACGGGCAGGGCGAAGGGGTCGAGCCGCAGCGCGCGGCTCGACCCGAACGGGGCCCCAACACTCATCTGACGCCTCAAACTCTCCCCGCCGGACTTTTGTGTCCGGTCGTGCTGCGATCATGCCGCGCAGAGGTCGGAATCGCCTTAAAGGTCCTGGTTAATCGGCGCTAACCCCCGCTCCGATCGCGATCATGATTGACGAGAGGTTGCCTGCTTCGAATGATTTGTAATGGCGGGCCTTAAACCTAGATAGAATCTGCATTATCTGACGCTTGTCAGCGTCCGCTCCGACCCCTAAACCTGAGTTCCCGCATATGGATTCCCTGTTCGACCAATCCGCCCTGACCGCGCTTGCCGAGCGATTGGTGAAGGCTGCGCGCGCGGCCGGCGCCGATGCCGCCGACGCGGTGGCGATGCGAGGGGTCTCGTCATCCATTGAGGTTCGCGACGGCGCCGTCGAGGAGTCCGAGCGGTCCGAAGGCAACGACATGGGCCTGCGCGTGCTGGTCGGTAAGCGTCAGGCCGTGGTTTCGACCAATGACATCTCGGGCGACGGTATCGCGGCGCTGGCCGAGCGCGCCGTGGCGATGGCGCGCGTCGCGCCTGAGGATAAATTTGCCGGTCTCGCGGATGCCGCGCTGCTGGCGCGCAATTTTCCCGATCTCGATCTGCTCGATCCCACGCTGCCGGATGTCGCTGCGCTGGAAAAAATGGCGCGCCAGGCCGAACAGGCCGGCTTGGCGGTGAAGGGCGTCACCAAGTCGGGCGGCGCGTCCGCGTCCGCCGGCATCGGCGGCATGGTGCTGATGACCAGTCACGGTTTCTCCGGCGCCTATCTCGGTTCGCGGCACGGCGTGTCGATGACAGCAATCGCCGGCGAAGGCACGGGGATGGAGCGCGACTACGATTATTCATCGGCCTTGCATTCGTCCGACCTCGACGCGCCGGAGAAGATCGGGCGCACCGCGGGCGAGCGCGCCGTGGAGCGGCTCAATCCGCGCAAGCCTCCGACCTGCAAGGCGCCGGTGGTGTTCGACCGCCGCATTTCAAGTTCGCTGATCGGGCATCTCTCCAGCGCGATCAATGGCAGCGCGATTGCACGCAAGACCAGCTTTCTCAAGGACAAGCTCGGCGAGAGGCTGTTTGCGCCGGGCATTAACGTGATCGACGATCCGCTGCGGCGGCGCGGCCTGCGCTCGCAGCCGTTCGATGCCGAGGGGGTTGCCGGCCGTCGCAGGACACTGATCGAAGATGGCGTGCTGACCACCTGGATTCTCGATTGCGCCACGGCGCGCGAGCTTGGTCTCGAGACGACCGGTCACGCGCATCGCGGCGCATCGTCGACGCCGTCGCCAGGACCGACCAACCTGCATCTGGAAGCCGGGCACCCAGAGCCCCGACGAATTGATCAAGGACATCGCGGACGGCTTCTATGTCACCGATCTGATCGGCTCCGGCGCCAGCATCGTGACGGGCGACTACAGCCGCGGCGCGGCCGGCTTCTGGATCAAGAACGGCGAGCGCACTTATCCGGTCAGTGAGGTCACCATCGCCGGGCATATGCTGGACATGTTCCGCAGCCTGCGGCCGGCGAACGATCTTCAATTCCGCTACGGAACCAATGCTCCGACGTTGCGTGTGGAGGGCCTCACCGTTGCCGGGGTCTGAGCCATTGTTGGCAGCCGACCGAGAGCGCCTCTCCGCCGCGGTACGCGATGCCGGTGCGATCGCGCTGAAGTTTTTTCGTGGCACGTTCAAGAGCTGGACCAAGGGAACGGGCGACTCGCCGGTTTCGGAAGCCGACATCGCAGTCAACGATCTGTTGCGCGAGCGCTTGCCGGTCGAGGGCGACGGCTGGCTGTCGGAGGAGAGCGAGAACGATCCGGCCCGGGCCAACGCACGCCGTGTCTGGGTGGTCGATCCGATCGACGGCACGCGGGCCTATATCGCCGGGCGCGAGGACTGGTCGATTTCGGTCGCGCTGGTCGAGGCTGGGCGTCCCGTGCTGGCCGCGGTGTTCGCGCCGGCTACCGATGAAATGTTTCTTGCAACTGCAGGCAATGGGGCCACCCGAAACGGTGCGCCGATCCACGTGAGCGCAGGCGCCGGTCTCGATGGCGCGCGGATCGCCGGCCCCAAGCGCCTGCAGGATTGGATCGCGGGCCGTCATCCCGGATTGATCGCGATGCCCCGGATTCACTCGCTGGCGCTGCGGCTGGTGCGCGTCGCGCAGGCCGAGATCGATGGCGCGATTGCCGGCGGCAACGCCCATGACTGGGACCTTGCGGCTGCCGATCTTTTGGTGCACGAAGCCGGCGGCCTGATGACCCAACTCGATGGCCGGGCGTTGGACTACAACCGGCCGGAGCCCGTCCATAGTGTCCTGGTGGCTGCTGGACGCGAGCGGCACGCGGCGCTCATTGAATTGATGCGCGCGCATTCAAAACAGCCGGCATAGCTCGCCGCGACCCCATTAAACGCGTAGAATCACGAACGTCCGGGAAGATCGGCGAAGGAAACTGCGATGTCTGCAAATGTCCCGCAAAAGCAGCTACCTCACCTCGTGTTTGGTGGCGAACTGAGCAAACTCGACAACACGGAGTTCAAGGACCTGTCGAAACTCGATATCGTCGGCATCTATCCGAATTATGCGACCGCCTACGCGGCCTGGAAGGCCAAGGCGCAACTCACGGTCGATAACGCGCAGATGCGGTATTTCATCGTTCACCTGCATCGCCTGCTCGATCCCGACAGCAGCGGCCCGGCGCGCTGACAGGAACCGCGGATCGTGTTGAAGGCTTCGCTCCGGCGGTTGACGACCGCTCCCTGGTTTCAGACCGCGGTCGGCGTCGTCGGGGCGGAGTATCTGCGCCTGATCTGGAACACCAGCAGCTTTGCGCTGGAGCCGCCCGACATCTACGAGACGGTCAAGCCGGACCTGCCGGTGATCGTCGCGATGTGGCACGGCCAGCATTTCCTGATGCCGTTCATCAAGCTGAAGGATCATCGCGCGAAGACGCTGATCTCGCATCATCGCGACGGCGCGTTCAATGCGGTGGCCGCCGAGTGGCTCGGTGTCGGCGTGATCCGCGGCTCCGGCACGCACGGGCAGGATTTCGACCGCAAGGGCGGCACGTCTGCGTTCAGGGAGATGCTGGTCGCTCTTGAAGAGGGCTACAACGTCGCGCTCACCGCCGACGTGCCCAAGGTGGCGCGCGTCTGCGGCCTCGGCATCGTCAAGCTGGCCAGCATGTCGGGCCGCGCCATCTATCCGCTCGCCGTCGCGACCAGCCCGCGGCGTACACTTGAAAATTGGGATCGCAGCGTCGTTCATTTTCCCTTCAGTCGCGGCGCTCGTGTTGCCGGGTCGCCAATCCGCGTCCCGCCGAATGCTGACGACGAGACACTTGAAAAGGCGCGCCTCGCGGTAGAGGCTTCGCTGAACGCGGCAACAGCCCGCGCCTATGAAATCGTCGACGGCAAGCACGGGAGCGGCGCCGGTGGCTGAGCGACTGCCGTTGACGCTGCGCGCGTACCGGCTGCTGATGTCCGCTGCCACGCCGGTGGCGTCGATGGTGCTGTCCTACCGGCTCAAGCAGGGCAAGGAGCACGCGGTGCGGCTGCCGGAGCGGCGCGGCGAGGCGAACATTCCGCGTCCCGCAGGACGGCTGATCTGGTTTCACGGTGCCAGCGTCGGCGAGATCAATGCCGTCTTCCCGCTGATCGAGCGCGTGCGCACACAAAATCTCAACGTGCTCGTCACCTCCGGCACGGTGACCTCGGCCGGCGTCGCCGAGAAACGGCTGCCGCCGGACGTCATCCACCAGTTCGCGCCCGTCGACCTGCCGCAGTTCGCGGCGCGCTTCCTCGATCACTGGAAGCCGGATCTCGGGTTGTTCGTCGAATCCGATTTGTGGCCGTCGATGATCATGGCGGCGTCCGAGCGCAACGTGCCGCTGATCCTGATCAACGGCCGCCTCTCGGAGCGCTCGTTTCACCGCTGGCGGATGATGCCGCGCACCATCGGCGCGCTGTTGCGCCGATTCGATCTCTGTCTCGCGCAATCGACCGACGACGGTGCGCGTTATGCGGGGCTCGGCGCGCCGCGCATCTCCACCACCGGCAATCTCAAGCTCGACGTTCCCGCGCCTGAGGCCGACGAGGACAAGCTCGCCGCGCTTCGGGACGTGCTCGGCACGCGTCCGGTCATCGCTGCGGCCTCGACGCATCCGGGCGAGGAGACCGAGATCATCGACGCACACCGGCGGCTCAAGCACAGCTTTCCCGGATTGCTCACCATCATCGCGCCGCGGCACCCGGAGCGCGGAGAGGGCATCGCCGAGATCGCCAAGCTCGCAGGCCTCACCGCCGTGTTGCGCTCGCAGGACCAGTTGCCGCGCGCGTCGACCGACATCTACGTTGCCGATACGCTGGGCGAACTCGGGCTGTTCTATCGTCTGGCGCCGATCGTGTTCGTCGGCGGTTCGCTGGTCAGTCATGGCGGGCAAAATCCGATCGAGGCCATCAAGCTGGGCGCCGCCGTGCTGCACGGGCCGCACGTCGCCAACTTTGCCGAAATCTATGCGGCGCTCGACGAGGCGGGTGGGGCGGAGCTGGTGACGGATTCCGGCAAGCTCGCGGTGCGGATTGGCGCATGGCTGAAGGACGCCGAGGCGCGCAAGGCGGTGACCGAGAAGGCCACGAAGTCGATGGACACGCTGACCGGCGCGCTGGAGCGCACGCTCGCCGCGCTCGATCCGTACCTGATGGAATTCCGTCTTGACCGGCGGACGGACAATGCGTGAGCCGGCCTTCTGGCGGCGTCCGGGGGCGCTGGCCGGGAGCCTGCTGGCGCCGCTTGGCGCGGTCTATGGCGCCGTCGCGGCGTGGCGGATGGCGCGGCCCGGCGCGGCGGCCGGCGTTCCCGTCATCTGTGTCGGCAACCTGACGGCCGGCGGCGCCGGCAAGACGCCGGCTGCGATGGCGGTGGCGCAACTGCTGCAGCACGCGGGCAAGCGGCCGTTCGTGCTCAGCCGCGGCTACGGCGGACGTCTGGCAGGTCCGGTCCGCGTCGATGCACAAGCTCACACCGCCGCCGATGTCGGCGACGAGCCGCTGCTGCTCGCGCGTGTTGTTCCTGTGGTCGTCGCGCGCGATCGCGTCGCCGGCGCGCAAGCTGCGCGCTCCGCTGGCGCGGACATCGTCGTGATGGACGATGGCTTCCAGAATCCTTCGTTGAAGAAAGATCTGTCCCTGGTGGTGGTCGACGGGCGAGGCGGCATCGGCAACGGCCGCGTGTTCCCCGCCGGTCCGCTGCGGGCGCCGCTCGCGGCGCAGCTCGCCCGCGCCAGCGCGCTGCTGGTGATCGGCGAAGGGGCGGGCGCCGACGCGGTGCTGACCGCCGCGCCCGGCGTGCCGGTGTTCCACGGCCGCCTCGAGCCGGATGCGCTGGAGGTGGCGGCCTTGCGGCCGCGCAAGGTGCTGGCGTTTGCGGGCATCGGCGATCCGGAGAAATTTTTCCGCACGCTCCACGACGCCGGCATCGACGTGCGGGTGCGGGAGGCGTTTGCCGATCATCACCGCTACAGCGGCGCCGAGGCGGCCGACCTGATCGCCCGCGCCCAGCGCGATGGGCTCACGCTCGTCACCACCGAAAAGGATCTGGCGCGGCTTCAAGGCGAGGCCGAGCTTCACGCGCTGGCGGAGCAGGCGAGGGCGCTGCCGGTTCGGCTTGTGGTGACCGAGGCGGAAGCATTCCGCCGCTTCGTCCTTGAAGCAATCCGCTGATGTTATTTCCGCTCGGAATGCCGCCGCAGCACCGCCTCGGGGGTGGCGTAGGGCTCCTGCAGGTCCACGCTCCAGTACTTGAGCTCCTCGAGCGGGATCGGCGTGCCGGTCACCGCACAGCGCACGAAAGCGCCCGGCCGGATGATGCGGAAATCGCCGTCGAGATATTTGACCTCGGCTTCTCCCGCCATCGGCGAGGGGCGATCGTAGCGATTGAGCACGTCCAGGCCTCCGTGGCGGCAACGAATAAGGGTCGGGCTGCGGTGTTGAAGCCAAGATAGTCGTTCGGCGGCAGCGGTGAAACCCACTTTTGCTGCGGGAAACGGTCTTGATTGGCAGCGGGGCTCGCGTAGTTTTCGCTGAAGGAGCCCGGTGATCCATTTATGCGCCTGTTGCTCGCTTTGGCTGCCTGCACGATCCCGGCGATCAGCTTGGGCCGCCGATCCTGTCCCGGTCGAGATCCCGAATGGCGAAACCAAGCTGCGCGCCGTGCTCTACAAGCCGGACGGCAACGGCCCGTTCGCCGTGGTGGTGGGCCTGCACGGCTGCGACGGGCTGCTGAACGCCCAGGCCGCGCCGTCGGCCCGGTATCGCGACTGGGCGCAGCGCCTGAACACGGCCGGCTTCGCGGTGCTGCTGCCGGACAGCTATGGCTCTCGCGGCATCGCCGGCAGCCAGTGCACGACACGCAGCCGCGCGGTGCGCTCCGACCGCGAGCGGGTCGGCGACATCCAGGCGGCGCGCGCCTGGCTGCACGAGCAGGCCTGGGTGGCTCCCGACCGCATCGCGCTGCTCGGCTGGTCGAACGGCGCCATCGCCGCGCTGTGGGCGGTGCGCACGCGGCTCGCGCCCAAGGACGGCAAGGCCGACTTCCGCTCGGCGGCGGCGCTCTATCCCGGCTGCCGGCGCCTGCTCAACGCGGCCTGGAGCACGCGGGTGCCGACGCTGGTGCTGGTCGGCGGCGCGGACGACCAGAACCGCCCGGCGGAATGCCAGCAGATGGTGGCCGGCGCGAAGGGCCGCAGCGCCCGCGCGGTGATCCACGTCTATCCCGGCGCCTACCACGACTTCGATCATCCGAGCCGCCGGCTGCAGACGCGCAGCGGCTACGCCTTCTCCACCGATGGCACCGGCCGCGTCCACACCGGCACCAATCCGGCAGCCCGCGCCGACGCGCTCAGGCGCGTGCCGGAGTGGCTGAAGCGGTAGATACTCTCGAATGTCGTCCCCGCGAAAGCGGGGACCCATATCGCGCGGTCTATCGATAGGAGTGTGGTTATGGTCCCCGCTTTCGCGAGGACGACAGCGTTGAGCACCGATTCAAATTTCAAACAGCCAAATTTCAAACAGCCACGCATCATCGCCCGCGGCTTGAGGCGCCGCGCCGCCTTCCTTGTCGTCTCCTTCCTCTTCATGTGAGGGAGGCGGAGCGCCGGGAGGCGTTCCTTAGATTTTCGCCTTGCGGCGACCACGCTCATTAACGGAGAGCGTGCCGCCTGCCGGCGCTCCACCGCGGCTCTTTTCAGCTCCGGGTCCCGCTTTTTCGTCGGAGCGTTGCTCCGTCCGTCAGCCAAGCTCCTGGCAGGGGGCTAGACAAAAGATTCGGCCCGGCGGGGTCGCGCCGGGCCAAGGCAGCAGCGGCCTTATTGCGTGTCGTCCCTGGCGAAGGGGAACAGCACGGCCGGGAAGTCCGCGGCGTGGCGGCCGCCCTTGCGCTTCGTTGGCTCGTATTCCGGCCGCGGATTGGGGTCGGGCTCGACCGTCTTGCGGAACAGATGCCACGTCGCGTGGCCGAGCACCGGCAGCACCAGCGGCAGGCCGAGGAACAACGGCAGCGATCCGAGCGCGAGCAGCGCCGCGACGATCAGCCCCCACAGCGCCATTGGCACCGGATTGGCGAGCACGGCGCGCACCGAGGTGAGCAATGCGCCCGCCGCCCCGGCGTCGCGGTCGAGCAGCAGCGGGAACGACACCACGCTGATGGTCAGCACCGCCAGCGCGAACAGGAAGCCGACCGCGTTGCCGACCACGATCATTGAGCGCCCCGTCGGTGTCATGAACACGTCGTGCACGAACTGGCTGACGGAGTTCGGAGCGGCATAACCGAAGTGTGCAACGTAGATCGCATTCGCGACTGCGACCCAGATCAGGAAGATCGTGGTGAGCAGGATGCCGAGCGCCAGGATCGCGCCGATCGATGGCGACCGGAAAACCAGGAACGCGTCCGAGGCCGAGACCTCCATGCCGGCCTCACGGCGGCGGCTCAGCTCGTAAAGTCCGACCGCGGCGATCGGTCCGAGCAGCGCAAAGCCGGCAGCGAGCGGGAACAGCAGCGGCAGCACCGCGTAGCCGAGCGTGAGCGCGGCAAGCCCGACGCCGATGATCGGATAGATGATGCAAAGGAAGATGGCGTGGCTGGGCATGGCGGCGAAATCGTCCCAGCCTTTGCGCAGGGCGTCCCACAGATCGACGGTCGTGATACGCCGCACGGCGGGCGCGGACAGGTCTTGGTGCGAGCCGACGATAAGGTGTGCTTGAGCCATGATCGTTGCCTCCTGAACCTTCGGGTTCCGGTCGCGGCATCGTGTGACGGAGGCGCGCAGAAGATGGCCTGGCGGTCACATCGTGCTGCGATCGATCGGCGCGATGCTAGCACCGTCTGACGTCTTGCGTGCTTCAAATTCGTGGCACGTGAAAGTTCCACAATGGACAGTGACGCTGACGTAGTGAAACTTGTCGTTCAAACTTTCAAAATGCGGTTCATCGGCCGCGCCACCGCCACCACGGCGACACCGGCGAGCGCGGCGATGATCGCGATCATCATGAAGAAGTCGCTCTTGCCCATGCTCGACCAGAAGCTGCCGAGATAGCCGGCGACGAGATTGCCGGTGAAGCTGGTGGCGAGCCACACGCCCATCATCATCGAGAGGACGCGCGCCGGCGCCACCTTGGTCACCAGCGACAGCGAGGTCGGCGAGATATAAAGCTCGCCGATGGTCAGCACGACGAAATAGGCGAACAGCCAGAGCCAGCTTGCCGTGCCGCTGCCGGCGATTGCGGCGGCGGCGACCATGATGAGATTGGCCGCCGCGACATAGAAGCAGCCATAGGCCATCTTGATGACGGTCGACGGCTCGCGGCCGCGCATCGCCTGCCGCGTCCACAGCGCGATGATGAACGGCGTGAAGGCGAAGATCATGAACGGGTTGAAGGCCTGGAACCAGGTGACGGGAATGTCGAACAGCCCGAACACGCTGCGGTCGGTGTAGCGGTCGGCCCACAGCGCGATGGTGTTGCCGGCCTGCTCATAGGTGGCCCAGAAGAACGTCACCGGCACGAACAGAACGCAGAGCGCAATGATCGCCTGCCATTCGTCGCGGCCGAGCGGGCGCGTGTCGTCTGCCGCGATGCGCGCGGTGCGCACGTCCGGCGGCAGCGTGCGCGATGCGAAAAGATAGATGACAAGACCGATGGTCATGCCGACGCCGGCGGCGGCGAAGCCGTAGTGCCAGCCGTAGTATTCGCCGAGCGTGCCGCAGACCAGCGGCGCGAGGAACGCGCCGAGGTTGATGCCGACGTAGAAGATCGAGAAGGCGCGGTCGCGGCGCGGATCGCCCGGCGCGTAGAGCGTGCCGACCTGCGTCGAGATGTTCGGCTTGAACGCGCCGTTGCCGAGGATGAGCACGAACAGCGCGAGCAGGAACAGCGGCTCGTACGCCATCATGAAATGGCCGAGCGCCATCAGCGCGGCGCCGAGCACGACGGTGCGGCGCTGGCCGAGCCAGCGGTCGGCGATCAGGCCGCCGAGCACCGGCGTCAGATAAACGAGGCCGGTGTAGAGGCCGTAGACGTGCGAGGCGAGCGGCTGGATGCCGAGCGGGCCGAACAGCGATTCGAACACGGCCTTGAGCGTGGCGAAGCCGATCACCGCCTCGGCGCGCTTGCGGCTGGAACAGGTGCTTCACCATGTAGAGCACCAGCAGCGCGCGCATGCCGTAGTAGGAGAAGCGCTCCCACATCTCGACGGTGAAGAGATAGGTCAGCCCGCGCGGATGGCCGAACAGGTCGGTGTCGGCGCGGTCCTGCGACATCAGCCGAACAAATTGCCCTGGCCGGGATCGCCGGAGGTGCCGCGGCGCTTGCGCGGCGTCCACGACGCGGGCAGCGCGCGGACGGGAGGCTCGATCGGCGCTCGGCGTGGTGCGCACGCCCTCTGCCGTGGCGCCGACGCGGCCGTCGGAGAACTCGATGTCGAGCGGCATGCCGGGCTTCACCGACGCGGCGGCGCGCAGCGGATGGCCGGCTCTCGTCGCGCACCAGCGCGAAGCCGCGCTCCAGCACGCTCTGATAGGAGAACGCGCGCAGCAGTTGGTAGGAGCGGTCGAGCCGTGCGTCGCGGTTCGCGAGCAGCGTTCGACCGACGGCGCGGCGCGCGTTCCGCGAATCCGTGCACGCGCTCGCTGCGCGCGCTCGATCCGTGAGTCTGATCGCCTGGCGATAGGTCTTAGCGCGGTCGAGAGCCGGTGCGTCGCAGCGTCGAGCCGCACGCGGCGGCGCTCGACCTTGGTCGCCGAGAAGCTGCGGCGCACAGCCGGCCGGCGACGCGGGAGAACTGGGTGTGATGGATCTGCGCATTGGCGCGCAGCGCCCGCGGCAGCCGGCTGGCGAGATCGTCGAGCTCCTGGCGCGGCACCGCCAGCGGATCCTTCGGCAAGGCGCGCACCAGCGCGCGCAGCTCGGTGCGGCGGCCTTCTTGCGCGCGCTGCCAGCAGGCCAGCGCGCGGCGCGCCTTGCTCATCAGCTCGGCGATCAGCTCGGCGCGCACCGGCACCGCCATCTCGGCGGCGGCGGTCGGCGTCGGCGCGCGCTTGTCGGAGGCGAAGTCGATCAGCGTCACGTCGGTCTCGTGGCCGACGGCGGAGATCAGCGGGATCATGCTGTCCGCCGCGGCGCGCACCACGATCTCCTCGTTGAACGACCACAGGTCCTCCAGCGAGCCGCCGCCGCGCGCCACGATGATGAGGTCGGGCCTGCGGGATGCGGCCGCCCTCCGGCAGCGCGTTGAAGCCGTTGATCGCGGCCGCGACCTGCTCGGCCGAGCCGTCGCCCTGCACCTTGACCGGCCAGACGATGACGCGGCGCGGGAAGCGGTCGGCGAGGCGGTGCAGAATGTCGCGGATCACCGCGCCGGTCGGCGAGGTGACGACGCCGATGACTTCGGGCAGAAACGGCAGCAGCTGCTTGCGCGCCGGATCGAACAGGCCCTCGGCGGCGAGCTTCTTCTTGCGCTCCTCGAGCAGCGCCATCAGCGCGCCGACGCCGGCGGGCTCCAGCGTCTCGACGACGATCTGGTAGCTCGACCGGCTGGGATAGGTGGTGAGGCGGCCGGTGACGATCACCTCGAGGCCTTCCTCGGGCTTCACCTTCATGCGGGCGAAGGTCATCTTCCAGACCACCGCGTCGATCTTGGCGCTCTCGTCCTTGAGCGCGAAGTAGCAATGGCCGGAGGAGTGCGGGCCCTTGTAGCCGGAGATTTCGCCGCGCACGCGCACGTAGCCGTAGGTGTCCTCGACCGTGCGCTTGAGCGCGGAGGACAGCTCCGAGACGGTGAATTCCGCGACGTTGGCTTGCGACTTGGTCATGGCGGGCGAACCTAGCACTATTCCGTGGTCGGCTTCACCGGCCGCTTCCAGTGCATCGCCGCGGCGGACGCCAGGATCGCCGCCGCCATGCCGCCGAGCAGGCCGGTGAGGCCGACGACCGCGGCGACCAGGCCGGCGCTGAACGGCAGCACGAACTGGCCGAGCCGGTTGCCCATGATGCGCAGCGTGTTGGCGGTGCCGCGCGCGCGCACCTCGGTCATGTCGACCACGATGGTGATGCTCAGCGTGGTGGCGAGCCCGAAGGAGAAACCCATCACCACCATGATGGCGTACATGCCGGGCAGCGGCACCGGCACCGCGAGCGCGCCGAACGAGGCGGCGCAGGCGATGGTGCTGGCGATCATCAGCGGCCAGCGGCCGGCGGCGGCGACCATGCGCGCGTAGAACAGCCGCGCCACCATCGAGGCGGCGGCGCGCGCGGTGAGCAGGAGGCCGATGTCCTTGACGTCGATCGAGCGCTCGGCGCCGAGCAGCGGCACGTAGATGAGGATGATGTCGGACGCCGAGATCATGATGACGCCGGCGACGATCACCGGCAGCAGGCCCGGCGTGCGCAGCAGGCTCGTCACCGGCACCGGCTTCTCGCCGGGCGAGATTTTCGGCTTGTCGGGACGCGGCCGCATGGTGAGCGAGACCAGGAACGAGGCCACGGCGCAAGCGAGCGCGATCGTGAACAGGAGGTGCGTCGGCGGCACGGTGGCCGAGCCGCCGGTCCAGCCGACGATGTAGGGCCCGGCGCCCTGGCCGATCGCGCCGGCCACCATGTAGTTGCCGAACACCGACTCCATGGCGCGCGGGCTTTTCGCGGCGCGCACGCACAGCATCTGCTGGCTCGCCATCAGCATGATGTGGCCGATGCCCATGATGGTGGTGACGACGACCAGCCCGACCGGCGGTCGGCCACAGCACGAAGCCGGCCGAGGCCGCCGCCATGATCGCGGAGCCGATCCAGATGGTGAGCGCGTCGTGGCCGCGGTCGATGAAGCGGCCGACCTGCACCGCCATCACGATCGGGAAGGCGGCGAACGCCGCGGCGATGACGCCGAGCCAGACGATCGACAGGTCGAGCTCGAAGGCGCGGTACGACGTGGTGATGCGGATGATCGCGGTGACGACCTGCACCAGCACCGTGAGCAGCAGCAGCGGGATCAGCAGCCGGACGTCGAATTCGCTGTTGCGGACGCGTGCGGCGAGGTTGCGGAACATTGGCGGATTAGCGCAGCGTACGCCGTCATTCCGGCGGCGCGAGCGCAGCGGCGAACCCGGATCAGATGCATCACCGCGACGCTGGATTCCGGGTCACGCGCTTCGCGCGGCCCGGATGATCGGTGCTCGGTCAAAACGCCAGATTGACCATCGGGCCGCCGCGGGTGCGGCAGGAGCGCAGGCAGACCCGGTTGTCGGCGTCGAGCCGGGACCGGCAGGCCTCGACGCCGATGTCGCGGCCGAGTTCGCCTACGCAAGCGTCATAGCGCCAGCTCGTCTCGCCGGTGCATTTCTTCCAGCAGAAGTCCGACTCCCAGACCGCGGCGGCGCGCTTCGACGTCGGATAGGGGCTGATATGCGCGCTGCCGCCCTTGGGTGGCGGCGGAAA
This sequence comes from uncultured Alphaproteobacteria bacterium, assembly GCA_963838595.1. GTDB lineage: Bacteria > Pseudomonadota > Alphaproteobacteria > Rhizobiales > Xanthobacteraceae > Z2-YC6860. Next base: position 112,961 of record CAWIRP010000012.1, on the reverse strand, counting down.
CACCACGGTGGGCCGGTTTTCCAGCTTGTAGGAATGGAACTGGATGATGCCGAACGGGTCGGCCTGGGCCGCGCCGGACAGGCCGGCAACAGCCAGCCATGCGGCGGCCAACGTCCGGATGATCAGGATCATGACTGGAAGCAAACCACGGGCGGCGTGGGCCGTCGAGCGGGGCTGTGGACGCGGTGGACAGCCCGTGTCCGGCCCCCAGCCGCCATGCTAGGAAATCGCCGTATGAACATCCTCCTCATCGGCTCCGGCGGACGCGAGCACGCGCTGGCCTGGAAGCTGGCGGCGAGCCCGCTCACCGACCGGCTCATCTGCGCGCCGGGCAACGCCGGCATCGCGCAGGAGGCGGAGTGCGTGCCGCTCGACATCGCCGACCACGAGGCCGTGATCGCGTTCTGCAAGGCGAGAAGATCGACTTCGTCGTGGTCGGACCGGAGGCGCCGCTCTGCGCCGGCATCGTCGACGATCTGGAAGCGGCCGGCATCAAGACGTTCGGCCCGATCGAAGCTCGCGGCGCGGCTCGAAGGCTCCAAGGGCTTCACCAAGGATCTCTGCAAGGCGAACAACATCCCGACCGCGGCCTACGAGCGCTTCACCGCGGCGGCGCCGGCCAAGGACTACGTGCGCAAGCAGGGCGCGCCGATCGTGATCAAGGCCGACGGTCTCGCGGCCGGCAAGGGCGTGGTGGTCGCGCAGACGCTCGACGAGGCGCTCGCCGCCGTCGACATGATGTTCGAGGGCGGGCTCGGCGCGGCCGGCGCCGAGGTGGTGGTCGAGGAGTTCATGACCGGCGAGGAGGCGTCGTTCTTCGCGCTGTGCGACGGCGAGACCGCGATCCCGATGACGGCGGCGCAGGACCACAAGCGGGTCGGCGACGGCGACACCGGTCCGAACACCGGCGGCATGGGCGCCTATTCGCCGGCGGCGGTGATGACGCCGCAGATGGTTCAGCGCACCATGGACGAGATCGTCGTGCCGACGGTGCGCGCCATGAAGGCGATGGGCGCGCCCTACAAGGGCGTGCTGTTCGCCGGCCTGATGATCACGGCGTCGGGACCGAAGCTGATCGAATACAACGCGCGGTTCGGCGACCCGGAGACGCAGGTGCATGATGCTGCGCCTGATGTCGGACCTGCTGCCGGCGCTGATCGCGAGCCGCGACGGGCAATTGAAGAATTTCGATCTGCGCTGGTATCCGGACGCGGCGCTCACCGTGGTGATGGCGGCGAAGGGCTATCCGGGCAACTACGAGCGCGGCTCCGTGATCGAAGGCCTCGACGAGGCGGCGCGGGTCGACGGCGTCGAGATTTTCCACGCCGGCACGCAGGCGAAGGACGGCAAGATCGTCGCCAACGGCGGCCGCGTGCTCAACGTCTCGGCGATGGCGAAGACCGTGAGCGAGGCGCAGGCGCGCGCCTATGAGGCGGTCGACAAGATCCGATGGCCGGGCGGCTTCTGCCGCCGCGACATCGGCTGGCAGGCGGTGAAGCGGGAGAAGGAAAACGTAATGCAACCGTTGCTGCGGCTGTTCGAGGACACCATCGGCGGCGCCGTCGCCGAGGTGAAGCTCAAGCCGCTGCCGCGCATGATCTTCGTGGTGCACGGCGCGGTGACGATCGACGGCAAGACGTTCACCGACGGCGAGGCCTGGCACGGCAGCGGCGAGGCGACGCTGACGCCCGGCAAGGACGGCGTCACGCTGTGGCGCTTCGAGCTGGCGCCGCCGGGCGGCGGCGGCAGCGCGGCGGCCGGCCCCGGCGTCGCGTCGCGCGAGAAGCTGACCGCCGTGCTCGACACGCTGCCGAAGGGCGATCTGCTGATGCGCGGCGACAGCGTGGCGTTTCCGCCCGGCGGCTGCGCCTACCTGCACACCCACCAGGGGCCCGGCATCCGCTGCCTGATCGACGGCGGCATCCGCATCGACACCCACGGCCGCTCGACCTCCTACGGGCCGGGCAGCCCGTGGTTCGAGGCCGGCCCCGAGCCGGTGTTCGCGCAGGCGGCGGCCGACCGGCCGAGCCGCTTCATCCGGGTGATGATCCTGCCGCGCGCGCTGCTCGGCAAAAGCTCGATCGCGCTGGTCAACGAGGAGGACAAGGCGAAGCCGCGCGCGCAGCAGTACAAGGTGTTCGTCGACGCGCCGATCGAGCTGCCGAAGTAGGCGAACCAATATGCCCTGCGGGCGTTGATCCACAGCAGGGTGACATCATGAAGCGATCCAAACGTGCGCGAGCCACGGCCGTTCAGGCCATGACCGGCCGCGACGGCGCCATCGATTTCGCTGCCAAGGACCGCACTGCTGCAGCACGGGCAGGTTGCAGCCGAGGATCACATCTATCGCGTCATCGAGCTGGTCGGCACGTCCGAGACCAGCATCGAAGACGCGATCTCGTCGGCCATTGCCCGCGCCGCAAGACGCTGCGGAACCTGCGCTGGTTCGAGATGGTGCGGACCAGCGGCCACGTGAGCAACGGCGAGGTGCAGCATTATCAGGTGACGCTGAAGGTCGGCTTCACGATGGAAGACGTTGCCTAGCGCGACGCTCCGACCACCGCATCCCACTCCGGGCTCGGCCTCGCCTCGAACGGCACATTCCACTTCGCGCAATTGCCGGCGTCGACCACCTGCACCGGCAGCATGATCTCCGCCGGCACGGTCTCGCCGCGCAGGTGACGCACCGCGGCCTCGGTCGCGATCTCGCTCATCGCCATGGCGTTGAAGTCGGCGGTGGCGAGCATCTTCCCCGATGCGATGGCGGCGACCGCCTCGGGAATGGCGTTGACGCCGACGATCAGCGGGCGAAGTCGGATTTCTCCTGCGCCAGCGCATCGAGCACGCCGAGCGCCATGGCGTCGTTGGCGCAGAGCACGGCGTCGATGCCCGGCCATTGGTCCTTGGCGGCGAGGAACGCGTCGCGCGCGGTGTCGCGCTGGTATTCGCCGTGCAGCGAGCAGCGCACCGCGATCGACGGGATGCTCGGCCAGCGCGTCCTGAAAGCCGAGCAAGCCGCTCGTGGCTGGTCGCGGAGGCGGGCGTGCCTTCGATGATGATGATGGTGCCGCGCCCGCCCATCTTGCCGAACAGATAGCGCGCGATGTCCGTCGCCAGCGCGCGGTCGTCCGAGCCGACGAAGGTGACACGCCGGCCCGCCGTGGTCGGCGTGATGATGTTGAACAGCGGGATGTTCGCCGCGTCGAAGCCGAGGATCGCGTCGTTCACCGCGGTTTCGTGACACGGCACGAACACCGCCGCGTCGGGCTTTTCTGCGATGGCGCGCTCGATCAGCGCGATCTGCTCCGGCACGCTGTCGGGCACGTCGGGAACATAGTGCGTCGGTCGTCGCGCCGAAGCGCGCCGCGGTGCGGTCGGCGCCGAGCCGCGCCGCCGCATAGGCCGGATTGGTGCGGTTCTTGGTGAAGACGGCGATGCGCGGCATTCTCACACCGGCTTGTAGGTGCGGTCCATGTCGACGTCGATCAGCATCGGCGCGTTGGCCTTGAGCGACTGCGCCAGCAGGTCGGTCGCCTCCTTCACGGTCTTCGCCCGCTCGGCCTTGACGCCGAACGAGCGCGCCATGCCGACGAAATCGACCGGCGGATCGTTCAACTCCATGCCGACGAAGGTGTCGGTCTGCTCGGCCGCGCCGCGCATCGCCAGCACGCGCTGCTTGAGGATGCGGTAGCTGGTGTTGTTGAAGATCACCCAGGTCACCGGCACGCGCGAATGCGCCGCGGTCCACAGCCCCTGCGCGGTGTAGAGCGCGCTGCCGTCGCCGGTCAGCGACACCACCGGGCGGTCGGGCAGCGCGAGCTTGACGCCGATCGCGGCGGGCAGGCTCCAGCCGATGCCGCCGCCGCGCAGGCCGAAGAAGCTCTGCGCGTCGTTGCTGTTGATCAGCGAGCGCGCGCCCGGCGCGGCGGACAGGATTTCCTCCAGCACCACGGCGTCCTTCGGCAGCATGGCGCCGATCGCTTCGAGCAAGCGCGAGCGGCTGCACCGGCGTCTTGGCGGCGAGGGAGCGCGCCTTCGCCACCAGCGCGTCGCGTTCGTTCTTCGCCGCATCGGTCATCGCATTGAAGCCGCGCGGTTGCCGAGGTCTTCGCGCCGGCGGTCATGCGCGTCGCGCACCGCGGCGGTGATGTCGGGCAGCGTGGCCTTGGGATCGCCGAAGATGCCGACCTGGGCCGGATAGTTCTTGCCGATCTGCCAGGGGTCGGTGTCGAGGTGGATCAGCGGCAGGCCGGGCGGCATCGGCTCGATTTTCGACGGCAGCGACCAGCTGAACATGTCGCCGCCGACCGAGAACAGCAGATCGTGCCGGTCGAGCATCTCGCGCACGCCGGCCTGGCTGCGCGTCATCGGCGCCGCGATAGAGCGGATGCGAGGCCGGGAACGACGCGCTGTTCGGCACGAACTCGACATAGACCGGCGCGGCGATCGTCTCCGCCAGCTCCGCCAGTTCGGCGAGGCGCGTTCGACTGCGCCACCGCGTCGCCGGCCATGATGACGGGCCGCTCCGCCTTGGCGAGCAGATCGGCGGCGGCGGCAACGGCGTCGGCGTCGCCGCGGATGCGCGGCGCGACGCGGGTCGGCGTCAGCAGGTCGAGATCGGCCTCGGCTTTCAGAATGTCGCCGGGCAGCGACAGGAACACCGGGCCCATCGGCGGCGCCAGCGCGGTCTTCACCGCGCGCTGCACCATGCGCGGCAGGTCCTCCAGGCGCGTCACCTCGGCGGCCCATTTGACGAACGGCCGCGCGAGCGTCGGCAGGTCGGTGACCAGCACCGGCTCCTCGATGACGAATTCGAGGTCCTGCTGGCCGGCGGTGACGAGCACCGGCGCGTTCGCCTTCATGGCGTCGTACAGCATGCCCATCGCATTGCCGAGGCCGGGTGCGGCGTGCAGGTTGATGACGGCGAGCTTGCCCGACGCCTGCGCGTAGCCGTCGGCCATCGCCATCAGCGCGGCCTCCTGCAGGCCGAGCACGTATTTGATGTCGTGCTCGACCGCGAAGGCGTCCATCAGTTGCAGCTCGGTGGTGCCCGGATTGCCGAACACGATATTCGACGCCCTGCTGCTTGAGCAGTTCGAGGAAGGCGCGTCGTCCGGAAATTACGGGCAAGGGAGTCTCCGCTTTTCGAGAATGCAGGGCAGCGTCAGGATGCTGCCGCGCGATTGAAATACGACGGCGTCGGCGTGCCGGGCTTCAGCGAGACGTGGCTGTGGGTGCAGAGCCACGGCGCGCCGACCGCCTCGCGCATCAGCGTCGCGGTGGCGCGGCCGGGGCGGTCGAAGCGTGTCGTCTTGTCGGCGTGCAGGCCGACGGAATGGAAGATCGCGGCGCCCATCGCCATCAGCCGGTCCGGCGAGATGGCGATCTCCAGCGTCGAAAGGTCGTAGCTGTAGCCCTCCATGGTGGGCCACACCGCGCGCCATTGCTCCTGCTCCAGCGCCTCGCGCGAGGTCATCATCTCGACCTTGGAACCGAACGCGATGGCGTCCTCGGCGAACAGCTCGCGTACCCGCTTGAAATCGACCGCCGCGACCAGGCGCGCCCAGTTCACGAACCATTCGGCGATCGAGCGGCGGTCTTCCTCCAGAACTTGCAGACGTTTCATTCCTCGCCCCGATTGCTTTTCTTGAAGCTTAGCGCGCACCCGGCAGCGATGCTACGCTTGGCCGCCATGCAGAAACTCGACCGCCAGACCGCATTCACCGGCACCAAGGACGTCGCCGAGCCGCTGCGCTTCGATCCGGCGCGGCTGGAGGCGTATCTGACGCGCGAGGTTGCCGGCTTTGCCGGGCCGCTGACCGTGAAGCAGTTCAAGGGTGGGCAGTCGAACCCGACCTATCTGCTGGAGACGCCGGCGCGGCGCTACGTGCTGCGCAGGAAGCCGCCGGGCAAGCTGCTGCCGTCGGCGCACGCGGTCGACCGCGAGTTCCGCGTCATCAGCGCGCTCCACGCGCAGGGCTTCCCGGCCGCCGAGCCGGTGATCTATTGCGCCGACGAGAGCGTGGCCGGCACGGCGTTCTACGTGATGGGCTTCGTCGCGGGCCGCGTGTTCTGGAATCCGGAGATGCCGGGCTCCAATCCCGCCGAGCGCGCGGCGGTCTATGACGCGATGAACGCGACCATCGCGCGGTTGCATTCGCTCGATCCGGCGAAGATCGGGCTCGCCGACTACGGCCGCGGCGAGAATTACGTGGCGCGCCAGGTCGACCGCTGGTCGAAGCAGTACCGCGCCTCGGAGACGCAGAAGATCGACGAGATGGAGCGGTTGATCGATTGGCTGCCGTCGCATCTGCCGCCCGCCGGGCCGGCGCGGCTGGTGCACGGCGATTACCGGCTCGACAACGTAATCATCGACGCGTCGGGGCCGAAGGTGCTGGCGGTGCTCGACTGGGAACTGTCGACGCTCGGCGATCCGCTCGCCGATTTCACCTATCATCTGATGCAATGGCACATGCCGCAGGATGACAGCGGCGGCGGCACCGGTTCGCTGCTCGGCCTCGATCTTGCGGCGCTCGGCATTCCGTCGCTCGCGGCGTATGTGGACGCTTATGTCGCGCGAACGGGCCTCGATCCGCGGCCGTATCTGACCGTCTATCTCGCCTACAATTTTTTCCGTCTCGCCGCGATCCTGCAGGGCATTGCCGGCCGGGTGCGCGACGGCACCGCGACCAGCGAGCACGCCGCGGCGCGTGGTCTGATGGTCCGGCCGCTGGCGCAGACGGCATGGCGATTCGCCCGCGAGGCGGGGGCGTGACAAAAACCGTCGCCCTGGCGCTGGGCGGCGGCGGGGCACGCGCGCTCTCGCAGATCCCGGTGCTGGAGGCGCTCGACGAGCTTGGCATCAAGCCGGTTGCCGTCAGCGGCGTGTCGTTCGGCGCCGTGATTGCCACCGCATATTGCGCCGGCATGAGCGGCAAGGCGATCCGCCGCGCGGTGATCGCGATGGCGCACGACCGCAACGGAGTGTTCTCGCGGCTGATGGCGGCGCGCGCCGCCGGCCTGTCGGACTGGCTCTCGACGCCGTTTGGCAATCCGCTGCTGATCGACGCGGAGAAATTTTGCGACGAGTTTCTACCGGATGAATGGCCCGACGACTTCGCGGCACTGCAAGTCCCGCTTACGGTGATCGCTACCGATCTGCATGGCCGCAGCGAAGCTGTACTCACGGACGGCGCGTTACGCTCGGCGGTGGCGGCCTCGATCGCGATCCCCGGCCTGATGCGGCCGGTCGAGCGCGACGACCGCGTGCTGGTCGACGGCGCCGCGGTCAATCCATTGCCATTCGATCACCTGCGCGGCCAGGCCGACATCGTTATCGCGGTGGACGCCGCGGTCGGACCCGGCAACGCGGGTACCGTGCCCGATCCGTGGGAGGCGCTCGCCGCGACCATGGCGGTGATCGGTCACGGCATCATGGCGCGCAAGCTTGCGGACGGCGCGCCGGACCTGCTGCTGCGGCCCAACGTCAGCGTGTTCCGGCTGTTCGATTTTTTCCGCGCCAGCGCCATTCTGCGCGCAGCCGATCCGATCAAGGACGAGGTGAAGCAGCGGCTGAAAGCCCTGCGATGAAGGCCGATCGCGACGCATACAATTTGAAGCGAATTCTCACCAAACAAGACCCGAAATGTTGATAGCCGCCCGTTAGAACGGCGCCCATGAACATTTCGACTATCGGCATCCAGACCGTGCAATCTGGCAGTGGAATTCAACGGCAATCGCCCGGAGCGGACACGGGCGGCGAGAGCAACAGCGATCGTGTCACTCCGTCCGCACCAATCCAGCCGCCGCCGTCTCCGGGCACCGGCCAGGCGGTCGACAAGACCGTCTAGTGTCCCGGACCCGCGCCGCTATGGCGAACCGCGCACCACGCCATCCTTGAAGAACACGCGGTAGGGCGTCGTGCCCGACATGCTGCCGTCGCGGGCGCGCCACTTGCCGTTGGTGCAGAGCGTGCCGCCCTGCGCCGGCACCGCGTCGAATTCGACGGTGTTATAGAAGACCTTGCCGTCGGGCTCGGTCGCAGTGAAATCAGTGCGGCATTTGTCGCCGGCGATGACGGGATTGTACTCGCCGATCATCACGCCGCCGCCTCCCGTGGACGGGAAGGTGCTCTTGAGTATGTCCCAGCTTTCGTAGTTCTCGTTTGCTACCGCGGCCGCGCTCACCGCGAAAAACGCCATCGCCGCGAAGCTGCTTGAAAATCGCATGATCGTCTCCCGAAAAACTGCGCCCCGGATCGGGCTTTCCCGGATACGGGGCGCTTGGGAGAGTGGATGCGAAAGCCAGGTTCACAAAGCGGTGAACGCGGCGAGACGATTTATTGCGGTTGGATACCGGCGTCCTTGACGACCTTGCCCCATTTCGCGGTTTCTTTCTCGATGTGAGTGCGGAATTCGGCCGGTCCCATTTTCAGGACTTCAGCGCCGCGGTCGATCATCTGCTTCTGCACATCGGGCTTGGCCTGGATCGCCGCGACTTCCTTCTGCAGCAGGTCGATGATCGCTTTCGGCGTGCCGACCGGAACGCCAATGCCGATCCAGTTGCCGCCCTGGTATTCCGGGACGCCCGCCTCGATGAAGGTCGGGATGTCCGGATGCGCCTCGGTGCGCTTCTGCGTGGCAACGCCGAGCCCGCGCAGCTTGCCGTTCTTAAGATGCGTCGAGACGCTCGACAGAGTGGACATGATCGCCTTGGTGTTGCCGGCGACCACGTCGATGCCGCCGGGGCCGGCTCCCTTGAACGGAACATGCAACACATCGATTTTGGTGACGGCCTTGAAATTTTCCATGCCGAGATGCAGCGAACCTCCGATGCCGCCCGAGGCATACGGAATGTCGCCGGGCTTTGCCTTGGCGAGCGCGATAAACTCCTGAACGGTCTTGGCGGGAAAGTCGGGGTGCACCGCCAGCGTGTTCGGGCTGGTGACCACCATGGCGACCGGATCGATGCCTTTGAGCAGATCGTACTTGAGGGTGTACAGCGCCGGATGCACTGCGTTGGCAATCGACAGGATCAGGATCGTATAGCCGTCGGGGGCCGAGTGGATCACGCGCTCGGTGGCTGAGATACCGCCGCCGCCCGGCACGTTCTCTGCAATGAACTGCTTGCCCAGCTTCTCGCTGAGATGCTGCGCCAGCAGGCGCGCGGCGACGTCGTTGATGCCGCCCGGCGCGAACGGCACCAGGATGCGAACCGGCTTGTTCGGATAGTCCTGCGCGGCGGTCGGTGCGGCTAGCGCAAGCGCCAGTGCGGCGCCCATCAGCAGCGAGCGAATGCCCTTCATTGCGTTTCCCCTATGTTTGTTGACCGCAAGGATGCGTGGGCCGCGTGCGCAATTCAAGCGGCTTGCGATCAGCGGCGTGCGGCGAAAAAGCCGCGCAGCAGATGGGCAGCTTCGGTTTCACCGATCCCGCCATAGACCTCGGGCCGGTGGTGGCAGGTGGGGGAGGCGAAGAAGCGGACGCCTGAGTCGACTGCGCCACCCTTGGGATCGGCGGCGCCATAATAGAGCCGGCGGATGCGGGCGAACGACATTGCCGCGGCGCACATGGCGCAGGGCTCGAGCGAAACGTAGAGGTCGCAGCCGGTGAGGCGCTCCGAGCCGAGCTTGGCGGCTGCCTGCCGGATCGCGACCAGCTCGGCATGGGCGGTCGGATCGCGGTCGGCGAGGGTGCGGTTGCCGGCTTTCGCGATGATTTCGCCGTCGCGCACGATCACGCAGCCGACCGGCACCTCGCCCGCCGCCTGCGCGGCGCGGGCTTCCTCCAGCGCGAGGTCCATGAAAGCAACCGGCACAACTCTCTCCAGCGTCATGGCCGGGCATAGCCGTCGAAGACGGCGTCGCTTTGCTCGCCTTGTGTCCCGGCCATCCACGCCCTTATACACCGTGGGGCATGACCGAAGACAAACCCGCCCATCGCGGCCGCAAGTTCAAGCCGAAGCGGCTCAAGACATCGCTGCCGCGGCCCGAGGCCGAGCACGATGCGCCGCCGCCCAAGGGCGCCGAGCGTATCGCCAAGGTGATGGCGCGGGCCGGGGTCGCCTCGCGCCGCGAGGCGGAGGCGTGGATCGTGGCCGGGCCGTGTCTCGGTGAACGGCACGGCCATCACATCGCCCGCGCTCAACGTGAAGCCATCGGATCGCATCAGCGTGGACGGCAAGCCGCTGCCGCAGCGCGAGCGCACACGGGTTTTCCTGTTCCACAAGCCGCGCGGCCTGGTCACGACCTCCGCCGACACACACGGCCGCCCGACCATCTTCGGCGCGCTGCCGAATGGCCTGCCGCGGCTGATCAGCGTCGGCCGGCTCGACCTGAACACCGAGGGTCTGCTGCTGCTGACCAACGACGGCGGGCTGGCCCGCGCGCTGGAGCTGCCGGCGACGGGCTGGCTGCGGCGCTACCGCGTGCGTGCGTTCGGCGAGGTGACGCAGGACAAGCTCGACGGGCTGCGCAACGGCATTACGGTTGATGGCATCAACTATGGCGCGATCGAAGCGACGCTCGACCGCGCGCAAGGCTCGAACGTCTGGATCACCTTCGCGATGCGCGAGGGCAAGAACCGCGAGATCAGGAACGTGCTGCGCGCGCTCGGCCTCCAGGTGAACCGGCTGATCCGGGTGTCGTTCGGGCCGTTCCAGCTCGGCGAACTGCCGGACGGCGCGGTCGAGGAGGTGAAGACGCGGACGCTGCGCGATCAGCTCGGCCCGCGGCTCGTGGCGTTGTCGGGCGCGGACTTTTCTTCGGAGCTCGTGGAGCGGGAGGAGCCGCGCGCTCCACGCTCGCCCAAGCCGCGAGACGTCGATGGCGTGCGACCGCCGAAGGTAGACAACCGGGGACGGCGTGACGCCGAGCAAGCGGCCAAAGGAACTGCCAAGGGATCCGCCAAGGCCCGACAAGCGAGGCGGCCGTCCATCCTTCGAAGGCCGGCATCGACGTCCACCTCAGGATGACGGCGCCAAGGCGTCGCCGCGCCGTCCACATCGAGACGACGGATCGAAGGCAAAGCCACGCCGGTCCGTCGCAGGATGATCGTTCCAAAGCCGCGCCGCGCCGCGACGACCGCAAACCGAAATGGCGTCGTCCGTATCACGGCAAGCGGGATCGCTGATGCGCGATCGTCGGCGGGCGGCTGCGTGGACGCGCGCTCCAGGCGCCGAAGTCGCAGGCGATCCGACCGACCGCCGACCGCTTGCGCGAGTCGCTGTTCAACATTCTCGTTCATGCCTACGGCAATCCGGTCGCGGATGCGCGGGTGCTCGACCTGTTCGCCGGCACCGGCGCGCTCGGCTTCGAGGCGCTGTCGCGCGGCGCGGCCTTCGTGCTGTTCGTCGATGACGGCGCGGAGGCGCGGGCGCTGCTGCGCGGCAATGTCGAGGCGCTGGGCGCGGGCGGCGCGAGCAAGGTCTATCGCCGCGACGCCACCAAGCTCGGGCCGGTCAGCCCGCTGGAGCCGTTTGCGCTGGCGTTCCTCGATCCGCCCTACGGCAAGGGCCTGGCCGAGCAGGCGCTCGGCTCGGCGCGCGAGGGCGGATGGCTTACGCCGGGCGCGATCGCCGTCGTGGAGGAGGCGGCCGACGCCGGGTTCAAGCCGCCGGAGGGCTTCGAGGAGCTGGAGCGGCGCAAGTACGACGACACGGAGTTCGTGTTCTTGCGCTCGCGATGAGCATCAATCCACGCTGATGCCCGCCGCCTTGATCACCTTGCCCCAGCGCTCGATGTCCTCCGCCATGAACTTGGCGTGATAGGCCGGCGTGCGCTGCTCCGGCGGCAGGATTTCGAGGCCGAGGTCTTCCAGCTTCTTGCGGACGTCGGGGCGCGTGACCATCGTTTCGAGCGCCTTGTTCATCTTGTCGACGATCGGCTTGGGCGTGCCCTTCGGGAAGAAGAACCCGTTCCACACCGTCGCCTCGATGTTGGCGACGCCCTGCTCGCCGGTGGTCAGCATGTCGGGAACGATCGGCGGCGCGCCGCGGCGCCATCACCGCGATGCCCTTCACGGTGCCTTGCTTGGCCTGCACCGCGCCGCTCTGGATGGTGGTGCACATGTAATCCATGCGGTCCGCGATCACGTCCTGCAGCGCCGGGCCTTCGCCGCGATACGGCACGTGGGTGACGTTCACGCCGAGCGTGAAGTTGAACATCGCGCAGGGCAGGTGCGTGCCGGAGCCGACGCCGGCGGACGAGAACTGCATCTTGTCCTGGTTCGCCTTCATGTAGGCGACCAGCTCCTTCAGGTTGTTCACCGGCAAGCCCTTGCGCGCGACGAGGAGGCGCGGCGAGTCGGTGACCATCCCGACCGCCTCGAAGTCCTGCGACGGAGTCGTAGGGTTTCTTCTTGTAGAGCGACTGGCTGTAGACGTGGGTTCCGGAGTTGCCGATCAGGAACGTGTAGCCGTCGGGCGTCGCCTTGGCGACGCGGCCGCTGCCGATGGTGCCGGCCGCGGCGCCGACGTTCTCCACCACGATGGTCTGGCCGAGGATTTCGCCGAGCACCAGCGCCTGCAGCCGCGCGCTGGCGTCGATGCCGCCGCCCGGCGCGAACGGCACGATCAGCGTGATGGTGCGGTTCGGCCATTCCTGCGCGCTTGCGGGTGTCACCAGCGCGGCCATCGCGCCGAGCAGAACTGTTGCGACTTTCATTCGGAACTCCATGCTTTCCATTCCAGTGTTCATTCGATCTTCATGCCGCTCGCCTTGATCGGCACGTTCCAGCGCGCGATCTCGCTCTGCACGAATTTGGTGAAGTATTCCGGGCTGCGGCGGTCCTTCGCCGGCACCACGACGCCGATGCCCTTGTAGCGCTCGATCACCGCCGGGGTGTCGATCGCGTCGCTGGTCGCCTTGGCGATCCGGTCGACCATCGCCTTCGGCGTGCCCTTGGGGAACGAGAAGCCGCCCCAGGCGCCGCAGTCGAGATCTTTCAAGCCGAGCTCGGGCGCGGCAGGGACGTCCTCCAGGCCGGGCGCGCGCTCGCGTCCCATAGCGTGACGATGGCCTTGACCGTGCCGCCCTTGATCTGCGGCGTCGCGGTGGAAATCTGCTCGGGGATGAAGTCGAGGCGTCCGGCGATCAGGTCCTGCATCGCCGGGCCGGCGCCGCGGTACGGCACGTGGGTGACCGTGACGCCGAGCGCCATGTCGATCAGGATGCCGCAGGTGTGCGAGCCGGAGCCCATGCCGGCCGAGCCGTACTGCATCGATTTGGCGTTCGCCTTGGTGTAGGCGACGAACTCCGCGTAGTTGTTGGCCGGGAAATCCTTGCGGACGATCAGCACGCGCGCGGAGTCGTTGAACAGCGAGGCGTGCTCGAAATCGGCGACCGGATTGTAGAGCGGCCGCGCGTAGAGCTGCGGCACCTGCGCCAGCACGGCGCTGCCCGAGAGCAGCACGGTGTAGCCGTCCGGCGCGGCCTTGGCGACGCGCGCCGAGCCGGTCATGCCGCCGGCGCCGCCGACGTTCTCGATCACCATCTGCTGGCCGAGGATTTCGCTCATCCGCGCGGCGGCGATGCGCGCCACGGTGTCGACCGGCCCGCCGGCGGCGTAGGGCACCACCACGGTGATCGGGCGGTTCGGATAGTCCTGCGCGACGGCCGCGCTTGCGGCGGCGAGCAGCGCGGCGATGCGGCCGCGGTGATCCTCAGCATGGAATGCCTCCCTGATTTGAGGGCGAGACTTGCCGCCGCAGCGCCGCAGGTCAAGCGGCGCGACGTCAGCAGGCGCGACGTCAGTCGACGCTGATGCCGCTGGCCTTGATCGGGCGCCGCCCATTTTTCGATTTCGGCGGGAATGAACTTGGCGAGGAACTCCGGCGAGCGCCGGTCCGCCGCGGCGGGCGACATGCCGAGCTCGTTGAGACGCTGCCGCACGGGCGCGGTGGCCACCGCCTGGACCACGGCGTTGTAGAGCTTCTGCACGATGGCGGGCGGCGTGCCCTTGGGCAGGAACATCGCGTTCCAGGTCGAGGCCTCGAAATTGGCGAGGCCCTGCTCGTGGGCGGTGGGCAGGTCCGGCAGCACGTCGAGCCGCTGCAGCGAAAGCAGCGCGATCGGCTTGACGGTGTCGCCCTTGATCTGCGGCATCGCCGTGGTGCTGAACGGGCACCAGTAGTCGATCCGCCCGGCGATCAGGTCGGTCATCGCCGGCGCGCCGCCGCGGTAGGGAATGTGCGTGATGTCGACGCCGATCGCGGCGTTGAACACGAGGCAGCCGAGATGCGTCGCCGAGCCGACGCCGGCCGAGCCGTGCTGCATCTTGCTCTGGTTCGCCTTGGCGTAGGCGATGAACTCCTTGAGGTTCGACGACCGGCAAGATCCTTGCGCACGACGAGCAGCAGCGGCTGGTCGGCGATCATCGCGACCGGCGCGAAGTCGTTCGCGGCGTTGTAGAGCGGCCTCTTGTAGAGCGTCTGGTTGAAGGCGTGGCTGCCGACGGTGCCGAGCCCGAACGTGTAGCCGTCGGGCGCGGCCTTGGCGACGCGGTTGCCGCCGGTCATGCCGCCGGCGCCGGCGACGTTCTCGATGACCACCGGCTGCTTGAGGATTTCGGCAGCGGCTGCGCGACGATGCGCGCCAGCACGTCGTTGCCGCCGCCGGCGGCGAACGGCACCACCAGGGTCATCGGCGCGGCTGGCCAGGCGTCGGCGGATTCCTGCGCGGCGGCGGGCGAGGTGAGAGCGAGCAGAGCAAGCGGCGATCAGGAGCTTGGCGAGTTGACGGGCATCGTCCGTCTCCGGCGAGACGGACATCCTGCCCGCTCAGCGCCGTCCGAACAGCCGCTCGATGTCGGCGAGCTTCAGCTCCACGTAGGTCGGCCGGCCGTGGTTGCACTGGCCGGAGTTCGGCGTCGCTTCCATCTCGCGCAGCAGCGCGTTCATCTCCTCGGCCTTGAGGCGGCGGCCGGCGCGCACCGAGCCGTAGCAGGCCATGGTGGCGGCGACGTGCATCAGCCGGCGCTCCAGCGGCAGCGCCTCGTCCCATTCCGCCAGGTGCTCGGCGAGGTCGCGCAGCAGCGCGCGCGGCGTCGATCTCGCCCAGCATCGACGGCGTCTCGCGCACCGCGACCGCGCCGGGGCCGAACGGCTCGATGGCGAGGCCGTATGCGCGCGAGCTCGTCGGCGCGCGCGGTGAGCCGCGCGACGTCGGCGTCGTCGAGCTCGACGATCTCGGGGATCAGCAGGATCTGCCGCGCGACGCCGGATCTTGTCGAGCGACGCCTTCATGCGCTCGTAGACCAGGCGCTCGTGCGCGGCGTGCTGATCGACGATCACCAGGCCGTCGCGGGTCTGCGCCACGATGTAGGTGTCGTGCACCTGCGCGCGCGCGGCGCCGAGCGGCCGGTCGAGCAGCATCGGGCGCGGGCTCGGCGATCTCGACGCGCGCGGTCGCGGCGGCGCCGCCGACGTCGAACGCCGCCTGCGCGGCTTCGGCGAAGCCGGCCGGGTCGGCGCTGGCCCAGGCGGCGACCGCGCCGCGCGGCGGCGTGCCGGGCCGGCGAACGAGCGCCGCCAGTCGAAGTTGCCGCGCCGCGGCAGCGCGGCGGGGCGGAACGCCGCGATGGTCGCGCTGCCGCCGGTCGATGGCGGCGCGGCCGCCCTCGCGCGCCAGCCCTTCCTTCAGCGCGTGCATCAGCAGCGAGCGCACCAGGCCGGCGTCGCGGAAGCGCACCTCGGTCTTGGCCGGATGCACGTTCACGTCGACCTCGCGCGGCGGCAGCGTGACGAACAGCGCGACGATCGGATGGCGGTCGCGCGGCAGATAGTCGGCGTAGGCGCCGCGCACCACGCCGAGCAGCAGCTTGTCGCGCACCGGCCGGCCGTTGACGAACAGATATTGCCCGAGCGAGTTGGCGCGGCGTGAGCGTCGGCAGCGCGACGAAGCCTTCGACCGTGACGCCTTCGCGCTCGGCGCTGCACCTCGACGGCGTTGGCGCGGAACTCCGGCCCGAGAATGTCGGCGAGCCGCGCCAGCCGTCCCGGCGCGCCGGGCAGCGCCGCCGGCCAGGTCACCGGCGCGCGCTCCTCGCCGGCCAGCGTGAAGGCGACGTCCGGCCGGCTCATCGCCAGGCGGCGCACCACCTCGCGCACGGCCTCGGCCTCGGTGCGGTCCTGCTTGAGGAACTTCAGCCGCGCCGGCGTGGCGTAGAACAGGTCTTTCACCTCGACGCGGGTGCCTTCGCTCAGCGCCGCCGGCTTGAGCTCGGACTTCTCGCCGCCGTCGACCTCGATCGACCAGGCGTGCGGCTCGCCGGCGTGGCGCGTCGTGATGCTGAGCCTCGCGACCGAGCCGATCGAGGGCAGCGCCTCGCCGCGGAAGCCGAGCGTGTCGATCTGCAGCAGATCGTCGCCGTCGAGCTTGGAGGTGGCGTGGCGCTCGACCGCGAGCTCGAGGTCGGCGCGGGTCATGCCGGCGCCGTCGTCGGTGACGCGGATGAGCCGCCGCCCGCCGCCGTCGGTCGCGATCTCGATGCGGGTCGCGCCGGCGTCGAGCGCGTTCTCGACCAGTTCCTTGACCACGCTGGCCGGGCGCTCGACCACCTCGCCGGCGGCGATGCGGTTGACCGTGGTTTCGGGAAGCTGGCGGACGGGCATTGGCTTCCTTGGGCATCCTTGCGAATCGGTGCCCGAATTTAGCGGCGCAATGCGGCCCCCGCGAGGGTCGGCGCGCCGCATTCCCCCGCTATTCAAACGACACTTTGCCGCGCAAATTCTTGATGCCGGAGCGGCGTTTCTTGCCCTCCAGCCGTTCGCGGCTGGGACGCCTTGGTCGGCTTGGTGGCGCGGCGCGGCACCGGGCGGACGGCTGCTTCGCGGATCAGCTCGACCAGCCGCTCCAGCGCGTCGGCGCGGTTGCGCTCCTGGGTGCGGTGGTTCTGCGCGATCAGCACCAGCACGCCGTCCTTGGTCAGGCGCTTGCCGGCGAGCCGCATCAGCCGGATGGCGACGTCGTTGGGCAGCGACGGCGAGGCGCGCACGTCGAAACGAAGCTGCACCGCGGTCGAGAGCTTGTTGACGTTCTGCCCGCCCGGCCCGGACGAGCGCACGAAGCTTTCCTCAAGCTCGGCTTCGTCGATGCTGATGGTGTCGGTGACGCGGATCATGGCGCATGCCCGTCGGCCGCCACCTTCTAGCCGCCAGATACTTCTTCGCCAGCACCTTGCCTTCTTCCACCGCCGGCTGGTCGAACGGATCGACGCCGAGCAGGTGCGCGGCGATGATCGTCTCCAGCATGAAATGCATCAGCAAGTTCGCCGAGCGCCGCTCTCGTCGAGCTTTTCGATGTGGATGGTGCGCACCGGGCAGCCGTTCTTGGCCAGCGTCTCGGCGGTGGCGCGGCCCTGCGCCGCGACGAGGTCGCCGATCGTCTTGCCGCCAAGGCCGGGCTCGTGCGCGCGCTTGGCCAGCTCGGCGTCGATGCGCGGGCCGCGGCCGGCGGCGCCGACCGTGACGATCGTGAACAGCTTGTCGCGCGGGCCCGCCATGTAGAGCTGAAGCTGGCTGTGCTGGTCGACCGGGCCGAGCGCGGCGATGGGCGTGGTGCCCTTGCCGTCCTTGCCGAGGCTTTCGGCCCAGAGCTGCACGTACCACTTGGTGAAGCGGTCGAGCCGGTCGGAGTAGGCCATCATCACGGTGATCGGCTTGCCGGCGGCGATCGACAGCGCGGCGCCGACCGCGGCCGGCACCTCGGCGGGCGGCTTGCCGGCCAGCACCGGTGCCAGCGCCGCCGCGGCGCCGGAGCGGATCGCGCCGATGTCGAGGCCGCAGACCGCGGCAGGCAGCAGGCCGACGTTGGTGAGCACCGAGAAGCGGCCGCCGACGCCCGGATCGTGGTCGAGCATCGGAGTGTCATAGCGGAGCGAGCAGATCGCGCAGGCCGTTCGGCTTGCCGGGCTTAACCGGTTCGCTGAGCCCGAGCAGATGATCGTGCGGATCGCGCTTCGCGGCCTTGCAGCGCGGCGATCACCGCCGCGGTCTGCATCAGCGTCTCGGCGGTGCCGCCGGACTTCGAGATCGCGACGAACCGCGTGGTCGGCGAGCGGCAGTTGCGCGAGCAAGCCTTCGAACGTGCCGGGATCGAGATTGTCGATGAAATGCAGCCGCGGCTTGCGCAGCGCGCCGAGCGCGGGCACGGCGTGGCCGGCGAGCTGCGCCAGCGTCTGGCCGCCGAGGCTCGAGCCGCCGGTGCCGAGCCACACCACGTCGGTGGTGTTCTCCTGCAGCAGACGCGCATAGCCGAGGATCGGGGAGACGTCGTCGCGCTTCTCGGGCAGGCGCAGCAGCGGCAGCGTGCCGTCGGCGTGGCGTTTGCGCAGCGAAGCCGAGTGCATCGCCGGTGCGCGCCAGCATTTCGGGGAGGCCTGGCGCGCTTGCGAGTTCGATCGATTGCTTGAGCATCGCCGGCCGCGGGCTATTTGCCCGGTTCGTTCGAGGTCAGGTCTTTGGGGCGGCCGACCACCGTCACCAGCATGCCGCTGTCGGCGAGCCGCTTGGCGACCCGGCGCGCGTCCTCGATCGTCACGGCGTCGATCAGGCCGTTGCGCTTGTCGATGTAGTCGATGCCGAGGTCGTCGATCTGGATCTGCAGGAGCTGACCGGCGATCTTGGACGAGGTGTCGAAGCGCAGCGGGAACGAACCCTTGAGATAGTCCTTCGCCTTGGCGAGTTCCTTCTCGGTCGGGCCTTCGCTCGCCATGCGGCGGATTTCGGCCTCGATGATCTTGAGCGCCTCGCCGGCGCTGTCGTTGCTGGTCTGCGTGCCGCCCACGAACAGCGCGGCGCTGTCGAGCGGCAGGAGGTAGGACGAGACGCCGTAAGCCAGGCCGCGCTTTTCACGCACTTCGTTGTAGAGCCGCGACGAGAACGAGCCGCCGCCGAGGATGTGGTTGACCACGAAGGCCGGAATGAAATCCGGGTCCTTGCGGGCGAGGCCGTGGCCGCCGAACGACAGCACCGCCTGCGGCACGTCGAGATCGACGACGATGCGCCGGCCGACATCGTGGATGCTCGTCGCCGGCAGCGGATTGAGCTGGCCCGTCGCCGGCAGCGCGCCGAACACGCGATCGAGCGCAGGGCCGAGCGTCTTGGCGTCGATGTCGCCGACCACCGCGACCTTGAGGGTGCCGCGGTTCAGCACGCGCGAATGATAATCGCGCAGGTCGTCGCGGGTGATGGTCGGCACCGATTCCAGCGTGCCGTTGGTCGGGCGGCCGTAGGGATGACTCGGGAATGCGGTCTTCCACCAGACCCGGTTCGAGATGCTGTTCGGATTGGTGGTCTCGCGGCGCAGTGCGGATATGGCTTGTGCGCGCACGCGCTCCAGCGCGTCGGCGTCGAAGCGCGGCTGGGTCAGCGCAAGCCGCAGCATGTCGAGGCCCGGGTCCAGGCGATCGCGCAGCACGCGTCATCGAGCCCTGGAAATTGTCGCGGCCGGACGAGAAGCGAAGCTGGATCGCGTTCTCTTCCAGTCTCTGCTGGAACGCCCTGGCGTCGAGCTCGCCGGCGCCATCATCGAGCAGCGCGGCGGTGATGTAGGACACGCCGGGCTTGACCTCGGGATCCTGGTTGGCGCCGCCGGTGAAGGCGAAGGTCATGGCGACCAGCGGAATGGTGGTGTCGCGCACCAGCCAGGCTTCGATCCCGCCGGGCGACTTCACCACCTCGATCTTGGTGGCGTGCGCGGACGCGAGAGGCGCGGAGGCCGCAAGCAGCAGCGCGGCGCCGGCAACGAATTTGGTGAAGTGCATGGTCACGAGCGCTTTTCCTCGCGGCGCGTTTCATCTTTGATCAGGTAGCCGGTCACCGAGCGGCGCTTGTCGAGCCATGCCCGCGCGGCGGCGTTCACCGCCTCCGGCGTGACCGCGCGAATCCGGTCGGGCCAGTTGTTGACGTTGGCGACCGACGAGCCGGTGGTGAGGGCCACGCCGTACCAGCGCGCCAGGCTCTCCTGGCTGTCCTGCGCGAACACCGCGTCCGCGATCAGGCGGTTCTTCGCCCGTTCGGTTTCTTCCGGGGTGACGCCGTTGGCGATGACGTCGTCGATCACCGCGTCGATCGCCTGCTCGAGCTGCTGCAACGTGACGCCGGACTTCGGCGTGCCATAGACGCCGAACCGCGTCGCGTCGAGCGCGGAGCCCGAATACCAGCCGCCGGCGCCGACCGCGAGCTCGCGGTCCATCACCAGCGTGCGGTAAAGCCGGCCGGTCGAGCTGTTGCCGAGGATGTGGCCCAGCACGTCGAGCGCCTCGCCTTCGCCGGGTTTCGCGGTCGTGGCGGACGGCACCAGATAGGCGCGCTGCAGGCTGGGCTGCGCGACGCGCGGATCGGCGAGCGTGACCTGGCGCGGCGCGACCTGCACCGGCTCCTGCGGCCGTTTGCGCGGGCCGATCTCGGTGGTGGGCTTGACCTTGCCGTAGGTCTCTTCGGCAAGCGCCTTGATCTCGTCGGCGCTGACGTCGCCGGCGACCACCAGCACGGCATTGTTCGGCGTGTAGAACCGCTTGTAGAACGCGATCGCGTCCGCGCGGTTGAGCTGCTCGATCTCGTGCCGCCAGCCGATCACCGGCCGTCCGTAGGGATGATTGAGATAGAGCGCGGCTTCGAGCTGCTCGCCGAGCCGCGCGCCTGGATTGTTGGCGACGCGCTGGTTCTGCTCCTCCAGCACGACCTTGAGCTCGGGCGCGACGACGTCGTCGGTCAGCACCAGGCCGGTCATGCGGTCGGCCTCGAATTCCATCAGCGTCTTGAGATGCTCGCGCGAGGTGCGCTGGAAGTAGCCGGTGTAGTCGCTGGAGGTGAAGGCGTTCTCCTGGCCGCCGATCGCGGCCACCACCTTGGAGAACTTGCCGGCCGGGTTCTTCTCGGTGCCCTTGAACAGCAGGTGCTCCAGGAAGTGCGCGATGCCGGACTTGCCCGGCGGCTCATCGGCGGCGCCGACCTTGTACCAGAGCATGTGCGTGACGACCGGGGTGCGGCGGTCCGGAATGACCACGACCTCGAGGCCGTTGGCGAGCTTGAAGGTCGAGACGTTGGGCGCCGCCGCCGCCCGTTGAGGGGAAGCGCCGGCGACGAGCGCCACCAGCGCGGCAGCGGCAAAGGCATGCGTCAGTTTGCTGGGCACCGGGCGAACTCGCAGGTTAAAGAAAATTCATGTCGGCATCGGCGTCACGCCTGCACCGACGCTTGCAACGTTACGTCAGAGTGGGTTGGAGCGTGCCGTTCGGCAAGGCGCCTTACCTGCCCCGCATCTGATCTGTGTCCATCGGGTTGATGGCTTCAGGCTTGGCGACGCCCAGGCCGTAAGGCTGGCTGGGCGAGGGAGTCCGGTATCCGGGCGGCGGCTCGATCAGGCTGCCGCGCTGCGGCTCGCGGGTGAACGTCGCGCTTTCCTGTTTCTTCCCCATCAGCCCGTCCATGGTGAAGAAGCTCTTGCTGCCGAGCTCCTGCCAGGTGCTGGGCGCGGTCCCGTCCTTGACCGGCTCGCCGGTTGGCCGCTGGCTCGCCGGCGCGGACGCGGCGCGCGGGCCAAGCTGGCTCGGCAACTCCGGGCGCGATTCTTCGGAGTCGATGTCCTTGCGCGGCTTCTTGCGCGCGGCCTTGGCGTCCTTGGCGCGCTTCACGTCGGGGTCGACCGGCCACGCTGCGGTCTTCTCGGCGGTGTTGCCGGTTTCCGGCGACGGGAGATTGCGGCCGGGCGGAACGACCAGCGGCGAACGCTCGCGGTAGTCGATCCCGGCGCCATCGCGCCGCAGACCGAGGCCGTGCATGAACTGGCGGAAAATCTTGGTGTCGAAAGCTTCGTCTTCGTCATCGTCGGCGGCGCGCACACCTGTGCTGGCGCCCATCGCGATGGCAATGCCGAGCAGCCCCGTGGCTGCGATCCGGCCCCAACGATACGTCCAACCTGGATTTGTCATGCCGTTATCCCGTTGCGCACTGCGCCCCTCAAAAACCGCGGCATCTGGCGGCTTTCGGCCGGAAACTAAGGCCGGGATCAGGGCGCTTTTGCGGCGCGGTCCCCGAGCAGGGATTCATACAATAGACCGGCCACCCCAGCAACGATAGCTACATCGGCGAGGTTAAAGACGTACCAATTGAAGCTCCAGGTGGCGGTTTCGATGTGGAGAAGTACGAAATCGGCCACTGCGCCATGTGCCAGCCGGTCGATGCCATTGCCGATCGCGCCGCCGATGATCAGCCCGAGCGACAGGGCGGCCAGGCGGCTGCCGGCCCGGGACAGCCAGATCCAAAGCAGCGCCACCGCCACCGCCTTGAGGGCGAGCAGCGCCCATTGGCCGAACGGGCCGTCCTGCTGGAACCAGCCGTAGCTGATGCCTTTGTTCCAGGTCATCGTGAGGGAAACGAGCGGCATCAGCGCCACCGTGCCCTTGGCGGGAAGATCGAACACGAAGATGAGCCAGAGCTTCGACGCCTGATCGAGCGCGCAGGTGATCGCGGCGGCGGCGAGGCCGAGCCTGGTGAGCGGACCCCAGAGGTAGCTTTCGGTCACGCCATCGCCTTGCGCATCGCTTCCCATTCGCGCAGCGCCTGCGCGTCGCGCGGCGTCACGTCTGGGAATTGCGGATCGCTGCCGACCGCGGGCGAGATTTTCCACGAGCGGGCGCACTTGCGTCCTTCGGCGAGCCTGGTGACGACCGCGACGCCCGGCACGTCGGGCAGGCGGAAGGCGTCGGCCGGCGCTTCACCTTTCACGATGGTGCCTGCCGACGTGATGCAGATTTCCGGCAGATCGACGCCGAGCATCGCCTCGAACAATTCCTCGTTGGTCACATAGACGAACGGATCGGCTTCGAGCGACGAGCCGATGCGCTTGCCGGCGCGTTCGATCTCCAGCGCGCCGGTGACGGCGCGGCGCACCATGCGCACCTTGCGCCATTTCTCGGCGAGCGTGTCGTTGCGCCACGACGCCGGCACCTCGGGAAACAGTTCGAGATGCACCGAGGCGTCCGCCGACTTGTTGCGCTCGCACCAGGCTTCCTCGGCGGTGAAGCACAGCATCGGCGCGAGCCACGTCACCGTGCAGCGGAACAGGTGGTCGATCACGGTGAGCGCGGCCTTGCGCGTCGGCGACGAGATCGGATCGCAATAGAGCGCGTCCTTGCGGACGTCGAAGTAGAACGCCGAGAGGTCCGTCGTCATGAAATGCGACAGCGCGGCGAAGATGCGCTTGTAGTCGAACTCGCCGTAGGCCTTGCGCACCAGCTCGTCGAGCTCGGCGAGCCGGTGCAGCATCACGCGCTCCAGCTCCGGCATCTGCTCCGGCGCGACGCGATCGGCTTCGGTGAAATGCGCGAGGCTGCCGAGCATCCAGCGGATGGTGTTGCGCAGCTTGCGGTAGGTCTCGATCGTGGTCTTGAGGATTTCCGGCCCGATGCGCAGGTCGTCGGCGTAATCGGACGCGCACACCCACATGCGCAGAATGTCGGCGCCGGACGACTTCATCACGTCCTGCGGCGCGGTGACGTTGCCGAACGACTTCGACATCTTGCGGCCCTGCTCGTCGAGCACGAAGCCGTGCGTCAGCACCACGTCGAACGGCGCGACGCCGCGGGTGCCGCAGCTCTCCAGCAGCGATGAGTGGAACCAGCCGCGATGCTGGTCCGAGCCTTCGAGATACATCACGGCGTCCTGGCCGCCGTCCTTCTTGCGCTTGATGCCGGAGAGCGAAGGAAAATGCTCGGGGTCTTCCAGCACGAAGGCGTGCGTCGAGCCGGAGTCGAACCAGACGTCGCAGATGTCGTCGACCTTCTTCCACGGCTCGTTGGCGAGCGTGCCGAGGAAGCGCTCGCGCGCACCTTCCTTGTACCAGGCGTCGGCGCCTTCTTTCTCGAAGGCATCGGCGATGCGCTTGTTCACTGCGGCGTCGTTGAGGATGGTCGCCGAGCCGTCGACATTCTCCTTCACGAACACGGCGATCGGCACGCCCCAGGCGCGCTGGCGCGAGATCACCCAGTCCGGGCGGCTCTCGATCATGCCGTTGATGCGGTTCTCGCCGGCGGCGGGCACCCAACGGGTGTGCTGGATTTCGCGCAGCGCGGTCTCGCGCAAGGTGCCGCGCTGGCCCGCGATCGGCTTGTCCATCGCGATGAACCACTGCGGCGTGTTGCGGAAGATCACCGGCTTCTTGGAGCGCCAGGAGTGCGGATATTGGTGCTTGAGGCGGCCGCGCGCGATGATGTTGCCGGCTTCAACGAGCGCCTTGATGACGGCCTCGTTGGCGTCGCCCTTCTCGCCCTTGTCGTTGATGACGCGCTTGCCGGTGAAGCCGGGGGCTTGCTCGGTGAACGCGCCGTTCTCGTCGACGGTGTAGGGGATGGTGGGATTGATGCCGCGCGCTTCGAGATTGCGCGCGTTCGCGGTCCAGATGTCGAAGTCCTCGCGGCCGTGGCCCGGCGCGGTGTGGACGAAGCCGGTGCCGGCGTCGTCGGTGACGTGATCGCCGGGGAGGAGCGGAACCGCGAAGTCGTAACCGCCTTTGCTTTTGAGCGGATGACTCGCGGCAATTCCGACCAAATCGTCGGCCGCGATGCTCTTCACAAGGTCATAGGCGGAAACCCGTGCCTGCTTGAAGACTTCACCGGCGAGATTTTTTGAAAGCACAAGAAGGTCGCCAACCCTGGCCCAATTCTCCGGCGCGGCGTCGGTGACCTTATAGAGGCCGTATTCGATCTTGGGCGAGAAGCTGATCGCGCGGTTGCCGGGCAGCGTCCAAGGCGTGGTGGTCCAGATTACGATCGATGCGTTCTGTGCGAGTTCGCCGATCGCCGTTCGTAACCGGAAACTTCACCCACACCGTATCGCTGGTGTAATCCTCGTACTCCACCTCGGCTTCCGCGAGCGCGGTCTTCTCCACCACGCTCCACATCACCGGCTTCGAGCCGCGATACAACAGTCCGTTCGCGGCGAACTTCATCAGCTCGCGCGCGATCTGCGCCTCGGCGGGAAAGCTCATCGTCGTGTAGGGATGATCCCAGTCGCCCTCGACGCCGAGCCGCTTGAACTCCTCGCGCTGCACGTTGAGCCAGTGCTCGGCGTAGGCGCGGCACTCGTTGCGGAACGCGATCATCGCCGCCGGGTCGGACAGGTTCGGCTTCTGCTTGTTCTTGGAGCGGTAGTTCTCTTCCTCGATCTTCCATTCGATCGGCAGGCCGTGGCAGTCCCAGCCCGGCACGTAGTTGCTGTCGTAGCCGAGCATCTGCTGGCTGCGCGTCACCACGTCCTTCAGGATCTTGTTGAGCGCGTGACCGATGTGGATGTTGCCGTTGGCGTAGGGCGGGCCGTCGTGCAGCACGAACTTGGTGCGGCCCTTGCCGGCCTGGCGCAGCCGCTCGTAGAGGCCGAGCTTCTTCCAGCGCGCCAGGATTTCCGGCTCGCGCTGCGGCAGCCCGGCGCGCATCGGGAATTCGGTCTGCGGCAGGAACAGCGTCTGGCTGTAGTCGCGCTCGCCTGATTTGGCGGTTTCGCCGGGCTTGTCGTTCATGGCGCGGTGTGTAGCAGGCGGTCCTGCAGAGCGACTAGCCGGGAACGCCCAGCGCCGGGAACGCGTCCGGCGCGCGGGCGAGCGCGGTGCGCGCCTGCCGGCTGTCGTCGTCCATGCGGCGGATCAGCTCCTCGACGCTGGCGAAGTTCATCTCCGGCCTGATCCAGGAAATGAAAGCGACGTCCAGCGCAGCGCCATAGAGGTCGCCGGAGAAGTCGAACAGGAACACCTCGAGCAGCACCGCGCCGCGGTCGAACATGGGCCGGCGGCCGAAATTCGCCACGCCGCCGTAGCGCGTGCCGCCGACGCCGACGCGGACCGCGTAGACGCCGTACTTGAGGCCGCAGTCGGGCGGCAGCCGCAGATTGGCGGTCGGATAGCCGAGCTCGCGGCCGCGCTTGTCGCCGTGCACCACCTGGGCGGTGACGAAATAGGGATAGCCCAGCAGCTCGGCCGCCTCGGTGACGTGGCCCGCGGACAGCGCGTCGCGCACCACGCCGGACGACACGCGCTTTCCGTCGAGCTGGAATGGCGGGACGATGTCGACCGCAAAGCCGTGGGTCCGGCCCTGCGCCTCCAGGAAGTCCGGCGAGCCGCGGCGCTGCTTGCCGAAGTGAAAGTTGAAGCCGATCGCGGCGCCCTTGATCGCCAGCCGGTCGACCAGGATGTCGGAGACGAACTGCTCGGCGGTCAGCCCGGCCAGCGCCGCGTCGAAGGTCAGCACGATCGCGCCGTCGAGGCCGGTCGCGGCGAGGAGCCGCAGCTTGGCCGCCTCGGACGAAAGGCGGAATGAGTGGGCGTCCGGCTGGAAGAAGCTGCGCGGATGGGGCTCGAAGGTCAGCGCCGCCGCCGGCCGGTGAATGGTCCGCGCCCGATCGAGCGCCGCGTCGATGACCGCCCGGTGGCCGAGATGCACCCCGTCGAAGTTGCCGATGGCGACCACGGCGCCCCGCAGCCGGTCGATGCCCGGCCCGTGGTCGTGCGCGACGACGAAGGGCTGGGTCGGAGAAGCATCGGCCATGCGGGGGCAGTATGGCGTGGCGGCAGCGCGGTCAAGGTGGTTAACCGATCTTAACCATTGCGACATCCGCGCCCGCTATCCGGGCCGCCCGCCACAATCGTTTACGGGTTGTTCAATCGGTATTCGTACGGTTTCCGGTAGAAGGGGCCTGGCCAATCGCCGGGACCCTTTCATTCGACCTTGGCACGCAGCCGCGGCAACGACGCCGACGCCCGCGCCGACGGAGGAGAGTGATGGCTGTCGATCTGTCCATACCGGTCCTCGTCGTTGACGACTACAGCACGATGGTCCGCATCATCCGCAATCTGCTGCGGCAGCTCGGCTTCGAGAACATCGACGACGCGTCCGACGGCGCGCTGGCGCTCGCCAAGATGCGCGACAAGCGCTACGGCCTCGTGATCTCCGACTGGAACATGGAGCCGATGACCGGCTACGAGCTGCTCAAGCAGGTGCGGGCCGATCCCAACCTCGCGCCGGTGCCGTTCATCATGGTCACGGCCGAATCGAAGACCGAGAACGTGATCGCGGCGAAACAGGCGGGCGTGAGCAACTATATCGTCAAGCCGTTCAACGCCGAGACGCTCAAGAACAAGATCGACTCGGTGTTCGCCGAGGCCTGAGCGGCCGAGCTACCACTTCAACCTGTTCGTCACGGCCTTCGGCTTCACGGAGGCTGACGCAAACATTTCGTCGAGCGCCGCAGCTTCCGGCCGCTCGCGGCCCAGCTCCTCGGCGTGGATGCCGGCGGTGACGAACAGGCAGTCGATCCCCATGCCGGCGGCGCCGGTGAGATCGGTGCGAACCGAATCGCCGATCGCCAGCACGCGCGCGCGGGGCGGCTCGCCGCCGCGCAATGTGGCGATCCGCGAGAGGCATTCCTGATAGATCGGCGGATGCGGCTTGCCGGCGTAGAGCACCTCGCCGCCAAGCTCGCCGTAGAGGTCGGCGACCGCGCCGGCGCAATAGACCAGCTTGTCGCCGCGCTCGACCACCAGGTCCGGATTGCCGCAGATCATGAACAGGCCGCGTTCGCGCACCTTGGTCAGCAGCGCGCGATAGCTCTCCGGGGTCTCGGTCTCGTCGTCGGTCAGACCTGTGCAGACCACGTAGTCGGCCTGCTCCATCGGCACGAAGCGCAGATCGAGCCCGTCGAAGATGCCGCAGGTCGCGCTCCGGCCCGATGTGAAAGACGTTCTTGCCCGGCCGCTTGGCGATGACGGCGCGGGTGACGTCGCCCGAACTGACGATGGTGTCGTAGGCCTCGCGCGGCACGTTGAGCTTGTCGAGGAACCGGGTCACCACCGCGCCGGGCCGCGGCGCGTTGGTGATCAGCGCCACCGTGCCGCCCTTGGCGCGGAACCGCATCAGCGCGTCGCAGGGCTCCGGCGTCGCCGCGACGCCGTTGTGGATCACGCCCCAGACGTCGCTGAGCACCGCGTCATAGCCGGTCGCGAGCGTGGCGAAGTGTTCGACGAACGGGATGGTGGACATTCAAACAAGGCAGCGGCCCGCGGCGGTTCGGCCGGTCCGTCGGCGCGTGTGCGGCTGTTCCTGCTGTGTCCGGAACGACCTGAAGCGCCTCGGCGCGCACCGGGCGCGGCGGCGAGAACAGGAAGCCCTGGCCGAACCGCATGTCGTAGTCCAGCAGCTCGACGACCTGGTTCTCCGCCTCGATCTTGTCGGCGATCAGGCTGATGCCGTGGCGGTGCAGCAGGTCGGACAGGTCGGCGGCGTGGATGTCGGCGTCCGAACGCGTCAGCAGCACCGCCGCCGGAACCTTCACGAAGCGCACGCCGCGCTCGGCGAGGTCGCGCGGCTCGATGCGCAGGTCGGTCACCTGGTCCATGCAGAAGCGGAAGCCGAGCTCGCGCAGCGAGGCGAGGCCTTCCAGTTCGAGCGGCCCCATGTCGCGCCACGCGCTCTGCTTGAATTCCAGCACCAGCGAGGGCGCCAGCACCCGGTTCGCCTCGAGGAACTGCACCATCTGCGGGAAGTATTGCGCGTCGTTCAGCGTCGTCGCCGAGATGTTGCAGAACAGGCCGATCTCGCGGTTCTTCAAGAGCAGGCGGCGCAGCACCTGCACGCAGCGGAACAGCAGCAGATGGTCGAGCCGGCCGAGCAGGCCGCTGGTCTCCGCCGGTTCGAGGAACTCCGGCGGCGGCAGCATGTGGCCGTCCTCGGTGCGCAGCCGGGTCAGCGCCTCGTAGTAGCGCACCTTGCGCTGCGGCAGCGTCACGATCGGCTGCAGGTGCATGTCGATGCGGTGCGCGTCGATCGCGCTGCGGATCGCTGCGAGCAGTTCCTCGCGGTTGAGGCCAGGCTCCGCCTTGGCGTCCGCCGGCTTCGTGCCGCCGAGCTCGGACGTGTCGAGCTCCGCCGCTTCGCCTTTGGGGCCAGTGTTGCCGGCGGCGATCGCCGCCTCGTGCGCCGCCACCGTCTCGGCGAGCTGCTTGACCAGCGTGCCGAGTTCGCTGAGTTCCGCGGAGATCGGCGCGACGGCTCCGCGCGCGGTTTCGGCGGCGCTCTGGCCCTGGCCTTCGATCGTCGTCAGCCGGCGGCCGAACTCGGCGAGCTGGCGGGACAGGTCGGCGGAGCCGCGCGACAGGTCGGCGATCTGGTTGCCGAGGTCGGAGCGGTCGCGCAGCCGCGTCGTCACGGCGTTGTAGAGCGCCATCGCGGTCAGCGCCGCGACCGCCACGATGGTCGATTCCGGCGCCGCTCAGGCCGAATGCGAGATACAGCACCGCGCCCACGGCGCCGGCGATCAGCACCATGCAGATGACGATGAATATCGCGCCGATGCGCAGCATGAACGGCCCCGAACGGCCCATGATTCGCCGAACCCTGCCCAATGTCCATGACGCCCGGCGCGGGCGCAAGCGGACTTCGCGGGCGCCGTCGAAACGGCGGGGAAGGCGGCGCGGCCGCCTTAATTCAGCGCCCGGATGACCTTCGCCACCTTGTCGAAGATCTCGCCGATCTGGGCCTCGCTGACGATCAGCGGCGGCGTCACCGCGATCGAGTCGCCGACCGTGCGGAACATGATGTTTTCGTCGTGGAAGCCGCGCTCCATCGCCTCGTAGCCGCGCTTGCCGACCGCGTCGGGCCGCGAGGCGAGGTCGATGCCGGCGGTGAGGCCGATGCAGCGCACGTCGAGCACGCGCGGCACGCCCTTGAGCGTCATCGCGGCGTCGCACCAGAACGGCTCGAGCTTCTTGGCGCGGGCGAACAGGTCCTCGTCGCGGTAGAGGTCGAGCGCGGCGAGGCCGGCGGCGCAGGCCAGCGGATGCGCCGAATAGGTGTAGCCGTGGAAGAACTCCACGACGTGCTCCGGGCCGTTCATGAAGGCGTCATGGATGCCCTTGCGCACGATCACGCCGCCCATCGGCACCGAGCCGGAGGTGACGCCCTTGGCGAACGTGATCATGTCCGGCACGACGCCGTAGCGCTCGGCGGCGAAGGCGTGGCCGAGCCGGCCGAACCCGGTGATGACCTCGTCGAAGATCAGCAGCAGGCCGTACTTGTCGCAGATCGCGCGCAGCCGCTCGAGATAGCCCTTCGGCGGCGGCAGCACGGCGGTCGAGCCCGCCATCGGCTCGACGATCACGCCGGCGATGGTGGTGTCGCCGTGCAGCGCGACGATGCGCTCCAGTTCATCGGCCAGATGCGCGCCCCATTCCGGCTCGCCCTTGGAGAACGCCTGGTGCTCGCGGTTGTAGGTGTGCGGCAGGTGGTCGACGCCGGGCAGCATGACGCCGAACGCCTTGCGGTTGTAGGCGAGCCCGCCGACCGACATGCCGCCGAAGCCGACGCCGTGATAGCCGCGCTCGCGGCCGATGAAGCGCGTGCGCTGCGCCTGGCCGCGCGCGTTCCAGTAGGCCAGCGCGATCTTCATCGCGGTGTCGCCGGCCTCCGAGCCGGAGTTGCAAAAGAACACGTGGTCGAGATCGCCGGGCGCCAGCGCCGCGATCCGGCTCGCCAGCTCGAAGGCGCGCGGATGGCCGAACTGGAAGGTCGGCGCGAAGTCGAGCTCGGCCGCCTGCTTCTGGATCGCCTGCACGATCGGGTCGCGGTTGTGGCCGGCGTTGGTGCACCACAGGCCGGCGGCGCCGTCGAGGATCTGCGCGGCCCTCCGGCGTGTAGTAGTGCATGTCCTTGGCGCGCGCGATCAGCCGCGGCCGGCCCTTGAAGGCGCGGTTGGCGGTGAACGGCATCCAGAACGCTTCGAGGTCGTTCGGGCACCGCGCTGGTGACTGAGGATTTCTGTGCCTGGGCCATGGATGCCTCGCTGATTTCGACTGTGCCGCTGGATTATCCGCTTTTGCGGATAATGACAAAAGAGGGGGTGGCTGATACGAACCGCAATCGTCGAAAGTTGCCGGATTCTCGCGGACGACATGGCCGACAAATCCAACAAGCTGAAAGCGCGCCTGCCGCGCGGCCTCGCCGACCGGGGCCCTGCCGAGATCGCGGCGACGCGGCGCATGATCGAGACCATCCGCGAGGTCTACGAGCGCTACGGCTTCGAGCCGGTCGAGACGCCGGCGATCGAATACACCGACGCGCTCGGCAAGTTCCTGCCCGACCAGGACCGCCCGAACGAGGGCGTGTTCTCGTTCCAGGACGACGACGAGCAGTGGCTGAGCCTGCGCTACGACCTCACCGCGCCGCTGGCGCGCTACGTCGCGGAGAATTTCCAGAACCTCGCGCTGCCGTATCGCTCGTATCGCTTCGGCTGGGTGTTCCGCAACGAGAAGCCGGGGCCGGGGCGCTTCCGCCAGTTCATGCAGTTCGACGCCGACACGGTGGGCAGCGCATCGCCGGCCGCCGACGCCGAGATGTGCATGATGGCGGCGGACACGATGGAGAAGCTCGGCATCCCGCGCGGCAGTATGTGGTGAAGGTGAACAACCGCAAGGTGCTCGATGGTGTGATGGAAGCGATCGGGATTGGCGGCGACGAGAACGCAGGCAAGCGGCTCACGGTCTTGCGCGCGATCGACAAACTGGATCGGCTTGGACTTGAGGGTGTGAAGCTGTTACTTGGTCAGGGCCGAAAAGATGAAAGTGGTGACTTCACCAAAGGTGCGGGACTGCAACGCCGATCAAATCAGACTTCGGTCATTGAAATCTCGGTTGGCACGTCGCTGGCAAAGACTGTCGATCGCAATGAGTGCTGACGCGAAGTTCGATGCTTGCGTTGCAGCGAAATCGTGGGCGAAGCAAGGCGTTGAAGAACTTCGCGCAGATCGCAGAATCTCGTACAGGCGGCAGGCTATGGCACCGATCGCATCCGCATTGATCCCTCCGTCGTCCGCGGCCTCGAGTACTACACCGGCCCGGTCTACGAAGTAGAACTCCTGCTCGAAACCAAGGACGAGAAAGGCCGCCCGGTTCGCTTCGGCTCGGTCGGCGGCGGCGGGCGTTACGACGGGCTGGTGTCGCGCTTCCGCGGTCAGCCGGTGCCGGCGACCGGCTTCTCCATCGGCGTGTCGCGGCTGCAAGCCGCGCTGACGATGATCGGCAAGCTCGACACCAAGCCCGCGCCCGGCCCTGTGCTGGTGACGATGTTCCGCGACGGCTAGATCGCCGACTATCAGAAGCTCGTTGCGGCGTTGAGAAACGCCGGATATCCGCGCCGAGCTTTATCTCGGCAGCACCAATCACAATCTCGGCCAGCAGCTTCGCTACGCGGACCGGCGCGGCTCGCCCTGCGCGGTCATTCAGGGCGGCAGACGAGAAGGCGAACGGCAAGGTGCTGGTGCGCGATCTGATCGCCGGCGCGGACCTCGCCAAGCTGGAGCAGTCCGACCGCGACGCGTATCTGAAGAAGCAGGCCGAGGCGCAGAGCAGGTGCCGGTGGACAAGCTCGTCGAAGAAGTGCGCGCGGTGCTCGCGCGCCACGGCGTGAGCTGGAGCTAGACCGCGATCCGGTCGCCTTCGTAATTGTGCGGCACGCTGCCGACCTCGATCGGATGCCCGATCATCTGCTCCGCGGCGTTGAAGCTGTCGATGATGCCGCGATACTCGACGATCTTGCCGTCGCGGAAGCGCAGGAACTGCGCCTGATTGTAGCTGATGGTGCGGCCGGTCGCTGCGCTGCACGCCGGTCAGCCGGCTCAACGACGCCGCGCGGTCGCGGTCGATCAGCAGCGCACGTCCGTTCGACCTTGAACGCTGCTCAGCACCGTAGGGTGCTGCCGGGTGATGCAGTCGAGCACCTCGGCCTTGCCGCGCCGCTGCCCGCAGAACTGCAGCAGCTCGACCGGCCCGGTGAGCAGCCAGTCCACGTGGTCGTCGAGGAACGGCTCGATCTGCCTGCGGATCGCGCGCCCAGCGGGCGCGGCGGAAGTTCTCGACATGCTCGCGGGTCAGCGCTTCAGCCATGATGCTGACGATACGTGCGGCCGATTGACGAAGCGTTAGCCATACATCCAGGAGTTGCGCTGCTGCGCATCGCGAGAGGCGCTAGACCGCGATCCGCTCGCCGTCGACGAGTTATGCAGCGTGTCCGACAGCTCGATCGGATGGCCGATCATCTGCTCGGCGGCGTCGAAGCTGTCGATGATGGCGCGGTATTCGACGATCTTGCTGTCGCGGAACTGCATGAACTGCGCCTGCTGATAGCTGATGATGCGGCCCGGTGCCGGACAGCACGCCGGTCAGCCGGCTGAAGGTCGCGGCGCGGTCGCGGTCGATCAGCAGCGCCTCCAGTTCGACCTTCGCCACGTGCATGATCGACGGCATCACCCGCACGATGGTGTCGAGCACCTCGGCCTTGCCGCGGCGCTGCCCGCAGAACTGCAGCAGCTCGATCGGCCCGGTGATCAGCCAATCGACGTTGTCGTCGATGATACGGCTCGATGCGCGCCGGATCGCGCGACAGCCGCGCGCGATAGAAGCTCTCGATGAACTCGCGGGTGAGGGCTTTGTGCCATTGTGATCGACGATAAATGTCGCGAATTGACAAAGCGTTAACCGTGACATTCCGCCAAATTGCCGGTCAAAATCGCATGGAGGCGAAGGCCCGCACGGTCCGGCCGGGCAGCAGCACCTCGTCCTTCTTGAAGGACACCGCGTTGCGGACGTCGTCGTTGAGCAGGTTGTCGCCGACCAGCCCGAGCGTGATCTCGGTGGGGCCGATCGGTGCGTTCTTCAACATCCGGCTGTAGCTGACGACCGCCTTGAGCAGGTTGTAGCCGGCGGTCGTGCGTCTCGTTCGTCGGCGACGTTGGTCTGCGCGTCGGCATGCAGCAGGCCGACGCGGACGAACCAGTTGGTGTCGCGCCAGAACGCGCCGCCGCCGTAGCGCTGCGGCGGCAGCCGCGGCACGTTGCTGCCGTCGGCGAAGGTGGCGCGCACGATGTCGTACTGGCCGTCGATGCCGAACATGCCGCCGCCGACCGGCACGAGATCGAACTGCGCCTGGAATTCGGCGCCGCGGAACGTGCGCGTCGCGCTGCGAATAGACCACCTGGCGCAGCTCGTCGCCGGTGCCGCAGGATGCGAAGTCGTCGTCGCACATGCACGCCGGTGAAGCGCCGGAAAATGAAGTTGGTGTATTTGGTGTAGAAGCCGGTCAGCTCGAAGCGGAACGGGCCCTGGGCGCGGCGCAGCCCGACCTCGACCGAGCGCGCGGTCTCGATGGTGAGATTGGGATTGCCGATCTCGAATGTGCCGGACGCCTCGTGCACGCCGCTGCGACAGCAGCTCCGGCGCGCGCGGCGCGCGCTCGACGTACTGCGCTGTCGCGCTGGCGACGAGGCCGAACGGCAAGTCCTTGAGCAGGCCCGCCGACGCGCTCTTCGGCGTGAAGCCGCGACTGAACTCCGGATTGGCCGGGCGTGATCGGCTCGCCCAGGTCGTCGAGCACCGGAATCAGGTCGGCCGGGAAGTCGGTCGCGGTGCCGTCGACCTTGACGCGCTCGATGCGGCCGGCGACCTGCGCGCGCCAGCCGTGGCTGAAGCTGGAACTCGTTGAAGATGTAGCCGGCGATGCTGTCGCGTCGCGTTCGGATCGAGCAGGCCGCCGCCGGTCGTGCGCGAGCGCCGAAAGCTTCTGATGCGTCGCCTGCGTGCCGATCGCGGTGGTCAGCGTGGCAAACCGCAGGTCGAACGGCATGAGCTGGACCTCGACGCGGCCTTCCTGCGCGCGGTTGGTGAAGGTCTGCTGGACGCCGTCGAAGCCGTTCTCGTTGGCCAGTTCGTTGTGCTTGTAGTCGGTGGCGCCGGCCCAGAACCGCACCGATGTCGATCGCGGACGAGCCGCGGCCGGAATTCGCCCTTGCTGGTGACCTTGGTCTGGTTGAGGTCGATGCGCGCGCCGGTCTCGGTCGCCTCGATGCCGGGCATGCGATAGAAGCTGCCGAACCGCGACACCGCGACGCCGACAAAGCCGCTGTTGAAAATGTAGGAGCCGCCGACCGACTGGCCGTCGGCGCGCACCGATGAGTTCGGCTGCCGGTTGCCGACCAGCGGCGCGCGGATCGGGCGGAAACAGATAAGGATAGCTCGGGATGCGGTAGTCCTGCCGCGGTGCGGCTGAACGCGTCGGCGTGGAACGCGAAGTTGCCCTTGCCGGCGTCGAGCTGCACCGCGCCCTCGGCGCCGCTGTCGACGCTGTTGAGCGCGCCTTTGACTTCGCCGGCAAAGCCGCGCGGCGGGATGAAGGTCGGAATGCGGTTGTTGTCGACGTTGACCACGCCGCCGATCGCCTGCGAGCCGTAGCGCAACGTCGCCGGTCCGCGGATCACTTCGATCTGCTGCGCCGACAGTGGACCGATCGGCACGGCGTGGTCGTCGCTGAGGTCCGACACGTCGTTGACGCCGAGCCCGTTCTCCTGGATGCGGACGCGATAGTTGTCGAGGCCGCGCACCACGGGGCGGCTCGCCGCGCCCGGCGCGAAGCCGGACGAGGTGATGCCGGGCTTGGATTGCAGCACGTCGCCGAGCGTTGCCGCCGGTGCTGCGCTGGATCTCCGCGCTCGGCACCACCGTCACGGTGGCGAACTGGTCGGTGACGATCGGCAGCGTGCCTTGCAGGGCTGCCTGCAGCGGAACGGCGTCGTCCGGTGCCGGGCGCGCGCTGGATCGGGCTCGGCGCGTTGACCGTGATCTGGGGCAGCTGAATGGTCTGGGCGGCGGCGGAGCCGTCCCGGAAGAGCCGGATCGAAGGACAGAAGAACCCCGGAAAAGCGCAGAAGCCGCGAGCCGCGCGACACATTCCGGCACTCGAATCGTTACAATATAACGTTATTTATAACATAACGATCGGTCAAGGCTCGCGTGGGCCTGGATAAGACGCCGTTGACCACGACAGCAGGCGGGGCTGGGCCGTTAAGGGCAGGCGGCGGATGTCGTCGAAGCCTTAAGGGGGTTGTGCTAAACGCGCTTCAAATCGCGTGGAAAAGCGCGGCGGGACGGCGTTTGGGATGACAGACAGGGTTGAAGCATCGCAGCCCGATGCACGGGCCGAGACGCTGGTGGCCGCCTATCAGCGCGCCGGCTATCGCCTTGTCGCGCCTGCGATTCTGCAGCCGGCCGAGCCGTTCCTCGACCTCTCCGGCGAGGACATCCGCAAGCGCATGTACCTCACCACCGACCCGGAGGGCCGCGAGCTCTGCCTGCGGCCGGACCTCACTATTCCGGTTTCTTGCGACTACCTCGCGTCTTCCTCGGCCGGTTCTCCGCAGAACTTCTGCTACCTCGGACCCGTCTTCCGAAACCGAGGCGCGTCGTCGGCGGAGTTTCTGCAGGCCGGCATCGAGTCGTTCGGCCGCCCCGACAAGGCGGCGGCCGACGCCGAGATGCTGGCGCTCGGCCTCGAGGCGATCACGCACTACGGCGTGCCCGCTCCTGAAATCCGCCTGGGCGACGTCGGCCTGTTCGCCGCGCTGATCGCGGCGCTCGATCTCGCGCCGGCCTGGAAGCGCCGCCTGGTGAAAGATTTCAACCGCAAGACCTCGCTCGCGCACGACCTCGATGTGCTGACGCTGACCGCCGCCAACGCGCCGCCCGGAGTACCAGGGCGTGCTCGCGGCGCTCGCCGGCTCCGATCCGAAAGGCGCGCGCGCGCTGGTCGCCGATCTGCTGTCGATCGCCGGCATCAGCACGGTCGGCGGCCGCTCGGTCGGCGAGATCGCCGAGCGCTTTCTCGAGCAGTCCGCGCTCGGCGCCTCCAACACGCTGCCGGGCGAGACCCGCACCTTGATCGAAAAATTTCTGTCGGTGTCGGGCGATCCCGACGAAGCCGCCGCCGAGCTTCGCGCGCTCGCGGCCGAATCCAAGGTCGCGCTCGGACCCGCGCTCGACCTGTTCGAGAGCCGCACCGGCTTCCTCGCGGCGCGCGGCGTCGATGTCTCGCGCATCAAGTTCTCGACCGCGTTCGGCCGCGGCTTCGACTACTACACCGGCTTCGTGTTCGAACTGCACAACGCCTCGGCCGGCGCCACCGGCCCGCTGATCGCCGGCGGCCGTTACGACGGCCTGCTCACGCGGCTCGGCGCCAAGTCCGCCATTCCCGCGGTCGGCTTCGCGGTCTGGGTCGAGCGGCTCGCCGCATTCAAGGGTGCCGCATGAGCGCCCCGCTCGTCATCGCGGTGCCCGCCAAGGGCCGCCTGCAGGAGCACGCCGAGGCGTTCTTCGCCCGCGCCGGCCTCGCGCTGACCAAGCCGCGCGGCGCGCGCGACTATCGCGGCACCGTCAACGGCCTGCCCAATGTCGAGGTGGCCTATCTCTCGGCGTCCGAAATCGCCGGCCAGCTTGCGCAAGGCACAGTGCACCTCGGCGTCACCGGCGAGGACCTGCTGCGCGAGATGATCCCGGACTTCGCGCAGCGTGTCGTCATGATCGACGGCCTCGGCTTCGGCTCGGCCAACGTGGTGGTCGCGGTGCCGCAGGCCTGGATCGACGTGCGCAGCATGGCCGATCTCGATGACGTGGCGACCGCGTTCCGCCACCGCCACGACCGCAAGATGCGGGTCGCCACCAAATACCTGAACCTGACGCGCGACTTCTTCGCCAGTCACGGCATCGCCGATTACCGCATCGTCGAGAGCTCCGGCGCGACCGAAGGCGCGCCGGCCGCGGGCTCCGCCGAGCTGATCGTCGACATCACCACGACCGGCACCACGCTCGCCGCCAACGCGCTCAAGATCGTCGACGACGGCGTGATCCTGCGCTCGCAGGCCAACCTGGTTGCGTCGCGCGGCGCGCCATGGGGCGACGCCGAACGGGAACTGGCGCGCACGATCCTCGACCGCATCGCCGCGCAGGCGAGGGCGCGCGCCTATCGTGAGGTGCGCACGCGCTTTGCGAACTGCAACGACGCCCTGCTCGGGCAACTGCGCAACCAGTTCGGCGTGGTGACGCCGTTTGGCGGCCCGACCTCGTCGGGCATGCTGACGCTGCATTGCCCCAGCGCGCAGGTGCACGCGGTGGCGAGCATGATGCGCGAGAAGGGCGCGGAAAGCATCGTGGTCGCGCAGATCGAATACGTGTTCGCGCCGGACAATCCGCTCTACACAAAGCTGGTCGACGGCCTGAAGGGCTGACCGCCGCTTCGTGCGGCGCTAAGGTCTCCCCAAAGTGCGATCGCAGGGATCGCCCATCGGGAGGCCTTTCATGATCCGCACGCCGGTCTGCGACCTGCTGGACATCGAGCATCCGATCGCGCTCGGCGGCATGGGTTCGGCCTCGTCGCCGGCCATGACGGCCGCGGTGTCGCGCGCCGGCGGCCTCGGCGCGATGGGATGCCACTACCTGACGCCGGAGCAGGTCCGCGAGCGGGCCACGGCGGCGCGCAAGGAAACCAACAAGCCGTTCGGCATGAATTTCCTGCTGTTCGACGTGCGCGAGGATAGCTTTGCCGAGGCGCTCAAATTTCGGCCGGCGGTGATGCAGTTTGCCTGGGCGCGGCAGGACCAGGAGCTCAAGCCCTATTTCGACCGCTCGCACGAAGCCGGCTGCAAGGTCACCTACATGGCCGGTGCGGTGAAAGAGGCGGAGCGTGCAATGAATGCCGGCGCCGACGTGATCATCGCCCAAGGCAGCGAGGGCGGCGGCCATGTCGGCTGGATGGGCAGCATGCCGCTCATTCCGATGGTGGTCGATGCGGTCGGGCCGGTGCCGGTGCTGGCGGCGGGCGGCTTTGCCGATGGACGCGGCCTTGTTGCGGCGCTGGCGCTCGGTGCGCAGGGCATCCTGCTCGGCACGCGGTTCCTCGCCAGCGTGGAGTCGCCGCTGCATCCGAACTTCAAGCAGGCGATCGTCGACAGCGACGGCCACGACACCCAGCTCTCGGAAATTCCCGACATCGCCGCCAGCCAGGTCTGGCCCGGCGCGATGACGCGCTCGCGGCGCAACAAGTTCATCGAGCGCTGGGCCGGTCGCGAATGGGCGCTGCGCCAGCACAAAGCGGAGGCGATCGCCAAGCTGCGGGCCGCGCGAGAGGCCGGTGACGTGGACGAGGGTCCGCTGTCGATGGGGCAGGACGCAGGGTTGATTCACGATATTCCGCCGGCCGGCGAGATCGTCACGCGCATCGCGCGCGAGGCGGATGAGATTTTGCGGAAGCGGCTGCCGGGGATGCTGAGAAACTAGCGTTGCTTGTCCGCTCTTGACCCAGCGCAGACGTAAGTCATTTGGTTGCTATTGTATTGCCGTTAATCCCGCAAATTCGCCGCTTCGCGTTCAGCCTATTTTGGAGTCTGCGCAGCTAGACTTCCGCCGTGATACCCGCGCATTGCGCAACAGCCGGCGCGTCCCGGAGCATTCCGCCCCGCGCTACTTCTCGAAACCGTGCCGTGGCTGATGCTCGCTGCGGCTTTGCGTGTCGTCATCTACAATGGCGGGATTGCCGCGTTTCCGGCTCAGATCGCCGCCAACGCCGCGATCTTTATCGCGCTGTTGCTTTGCGCCCGGCGGATGGTCGAGTTCACAGGCGGCACGACCCAACTCGGCTATCTCAGTTTGCGCGACCAACTCATTCTCGCTTATCGAGTCCTGCACCCGGTCGGCCTTTTGATCGTTGGCCTCTATATCGGGCTTTCGCTCATCGGTGCGCGGACGCTGGCGCCGAGCTTCTATTTCGGTTTCGACGGCATTGCTTTCGACCAGCACAGCAATCTCGGCAGGCTCTGGAGCGCCGTTGTCGCCACGGTCATTCTGCTCGTGGTGGTGCGCTATGAGCACGGCCAGCAACCGTCGATGCTCGGAGGGATGCGCGAATTCGCAGCGCGCTGGAAATACCTTTTGGCCGGTATCGTCGCCGCCGCCCTGTTCCAGATCTTGCTGAGCCCGGTGCAAGGACTCGCGCGCTGGTGGGTCTATCTGTTCTGGACCGGCACCGAGGTGCCCGAAGCGCTCAAGGGGGCGGTCTACTTCACCTTTATCTTCGGATTCGCGACGATACGTTTGTGGGGCACGGTCGCCATTCTGATCTTCGCACTTCGCGAATTTTATCGCCGCGGCGCACCGGCACCTGCTGCCGGAAAGACCTAGTCCACCGCTTGCATAGCGCGTCCATCAGGGCGTTGACGCCCGTCTTCGACGGGCTATGGACGCGCGTGAACGCGCTTACGCATTTGCTGCAGTCGGTTCGGCCCGCTCAGCCCTTCTTGCGCCGGAACACCACGAAATACGACAGCGAGAAATTCACCAGGAAGCTCGCCATGATCGCGCAGGCCTTGGCGGCGGCGAGCTGCAGCGTCGGATCGGCGATCAGCCGCGGCATCAGGCCGACCGCGACGACCAGCACCGTGGTGTTGACGACCAGGCCGGCGAGACCCGAGCCGAGGAACTTTACATAGGTTCGCCACTGCAACTCGCGGCCCGATTCGCGGGCGAAGGTGATGAACGAGTTCAATACGTAGGAATTGGAGACCGCGACCAGCCAGGACAGCACGTTGGCCGAAACGAGCGGCGCGCCGAAATACTGCACCGCCATCCAGAACACGCCGAAGTCGATCAGCGAATTGACGACGCCGACCGTGGCGAAGCTCACCGCCTTCACAAAAAGCGCGCGTTCGTGCCAGGCGGCGAGCAGGCGATTGAGCAGGGAGGGTGGATTCATCCGAGACCGCTTAACCGTTTTCGCCCGATTTCGCAAAGCAGCATGCGGGCAACTCGTTGAAAGGCTGCGGCGAACGGCCATCTGTGTGGTCGCGACATCGCAGGGCCGTTTGCGCTATAGACGAGCGTCATGACCATGACCGATCGAGGCAGTGTTTCCGGGCCCGTGCGAGGGGCCGCGCCGGCGGCGGCCGGTCTTTCGATCGTGGTGCCGGTGTACAACGAGGGCGCCGGCCTCGCGCGATTCCACGAAAAGCTTGTTGCGGTGGCGCGGCGGCTGCGCCAGCAGCACGGCCTCGCCTGCGAGGTGATCTACGTCGACGACGGCAGCCGCGACGACAGCTTCGCGGTGGCGCGCGGGCTGCCGGCCGAGGCGCTCGACGTGCAAGCGCTGTCGCTGTCGCGCAATTTCGGCAAGGAGGCGGCGCTGATGGCCGGCCTCGATCACGCGCGGCTCGGCGCGACCTTGTTCATCGACGGCGACGGCCAGCACCCGCCCGACCTGATCGACAAGCTGGTGAGCCATTGGCTCGATGACGGTTACGACGTCGTCTACACGGCGAAGGCGCATCGCGGCGGCGAATCGCTGCTGCGCCGCGCTGGCGTGCGCGCGTTCTACGACCTGATCAATTGGGGCGCCCGGCAGAAAATCCCCGAGGATGCCGGCGACTTCCGGCTGCTGTCGCCGCGCGCCACCGATGCGCTGCGCCGCCTGCCGGAGCGCAACCGCTTCTTCAAGGGCCTGGCGAGCTGGATCGGCTTCAAGCAAATCCGCGTCGACTACGAGCCGGCCGAGCGCGCGTATGGGCGCACGAGTTGGAGCATCCCCAGCCTGGTCGGCCTGTCGGTCGAAGGGCTGACCTCGTTCTCGGTCGCGCCGCTGCGGCTCGCCAGCCTGCTCGGCGTGTTGCTCGCCACCGCGTCGCTGATCTTCGGCGGCATGATGCTGTTCGAGGCGTTCTATCTACGGCGTCTCCGTCGCCGGTTATCCGTCGGTGATCGTCGGCCTGATGGTGCTGGGCGGCGTGCAGCTCATCATGATCGGCGTGGTCGGCGAATACATCGGCAAGATCCTGTCCGAGATCAAAGCGCGGCCGATCTATTTTGTCGCCGAGCACGAGGTGAAGTCCGCGCAGGACAAGCCGGCCGAGCGCAGCGCGCCGTCGCGGACGGCGGCGGAATGAGCGAGCGGCCGATCTGGCTGTGCGCCGACGACTACGGCATCTCGCCTGCGGTGAACGGTGCGATCCGCGACCTGGTGCTGCGCGGCCGCATCAACGCGACGTCGGTCATGGTGGTGGCGCCGAGTTTCCATCGCTCCGATGCCGTGTCTTTGAGCTTGCTGAATGCAGGCGTCTCTCGGGTCGCGATCGGGCTGCATGTCACGCTCACCGGGCCGTTCGCGCCGCTCAGTCCCGGCTTTGCGCCGGTGCAGGACGGCGCGTTCCCGCCGCTGCAGGACATGCTGCGCCGCGCATTGCTGCGCCGGCTGTCGCGCAAGAAGCTGGAGATCGAGATCGCGACGCAGCTACAGGCGTTCGTCACCGCGTTCGGCCGCGTGCCCGATTTCGTCGACGGGCACCAGCACGTGCACCAGTTTCCGCAGGTGCGCGACGCGTTGCTCGGCGTGGTCAAGGAGATCGCGCCCAACGCCTGGGTGCGCCAGTGCGGCCGCGCGGCGCTGCCGCTGCGGCGGCGGTTGTCCGACAAGAAAGGCGTGGTGCTCGATGTGCTCAGCCGCGCATTCCGCAAGCGTGCGAACGCGCTCGGCGTCGCCACCAATCCGGCGTTTGCCGGCACCTATGATTTCGCGGCGGAGACCGTGCCGGATTTTG
The DNA here is from genome assembly GCA_963838595.1 of uncultured Alphaproteobacteria bacterium. Classification (GTDB taxonomy): domain Bacteria; phylum Pseudomonadota; class Alphaproteobacteria; order Rhizobiales; family Xanthobacteraceae; genus Z2-YC6860. Next base: position 70,523 of record CAWIRP010000012.1, on the reverse strand, counting down.
CCGCCCTGTTTCCGGCGTTCCTCGACAAGCTGCCGGCCGGCGGTCTGATCATGTGCCATCCCGGCAAGGTCGATGCGGAGCTCGAGCGGCTCGATCCGCTGACCTATCAGCGCGAGCGCGAATACGCCTATTTTGCCGGCGACGTGTTTCCTTCCCTGCTGGCGTCACAAGGTGTCACATTGGCCGAGACGCAGGCGCGATCAGAGGCTTAGCGGGCATTTGCGAAATTTTTTCCGGCGCCGTTTCGCCGCTGATCGAACCGTACCTACATGCCGTGCGACAAAGGTGTTCGCGGGACGGAGGAAACCATGACGCCCCAGGAACGTAAGCTTGTTGACGAGTTGTTCGAGCGGCTGCGCTCGCTGGAGAACGCGCCGCGCGATCCCGACGCCATCGACGCGATCAACCAGGGCCTCGATAAGGCGCCGAACGCGCTCTATCCGCTGGTGCAGTCCGTGCTGGTGCAGGACGAGGCGCTCAAGCGCGCCGACGCCCGCATCCGCGAGCTGGAGGCGGAGCTCGGCATCGACCAGCCGCAAGCGCAACCGCAGGGCGGCTTCCTCGACAACATGCGCGACGCGTTGCTCGGCAAGCCCGAGCAGCGCGGCGGCTCGGTGCCGTCGGTGCGTGCCGGCGCAAATCCGAATGCGTCAGGCAACGCTTCCGGCAACGCTTGGGGCCCGGCCTACAATCAGGGTGCGCCGATCCAGCCGCAGCAATCGGGCAGCCTCAGCAATACGGCCAGCCGCAGTATGGCCAGCCGATGCAGCAGCAATCCGGCGGTAGCTCGTTCCTCGGCACCGCGGCGGCGACCGTTGCCGGCGTGGTCGGCGGCGCGCTGCTGATGAACAGCTTCAAGGGCATGTTCGGCGGTCAGCAGCCCGGCCAATCGCACAGCGCGTTCGACCAGCCGACCGGCGGCGCGCCGTGGGGCGCGGGCGGCAACAGCAACAGCGATCTCGCCCGTCAGGCCGGGCTCGACGACATCGGCCACAGCGGCACGCGAACGGCTGCCTACGACGAGCCGGCGACTGAACGCACCGGCCTGTTCGGCTCGTCGTCGGATGACGGCTTGTCCGGCTCGTCGGACGGTGATGAGCTAAATAATGAGGATGCCGACTACGACAGTGGCGGCGGCGACTTCGGCGGTGGCGACGATTGATCGCTTGCCGCGTTGCGAAACAAAAAGGCCGCCGGAGACGGCGGCCTTTTCATTTGATGTGATGACGCGTCGGCTTAGAGCACGACGACCTTGGAGCCGACCTTGACGCGGTCGTAGAGGTCGATGACGTCCTCGTTGCGCAGGCGGAAGCAGCCCGACGACACCGCCTGGCCGATGGTCCAGGGCTCGTTCGAGCCGTGGATGCGATAGAGCGACGAGCCGAGATACATCGCGCGCGCGCCGAGCGGATTTTCCGGGCCGCCCGCCATGAAGCCGGGCAGGTCCGGGCGGCGTTGCAGCATCTCTTCCGGCGGACGCCAGTCCGGCCATTCCTTCTTGGCGGAAACGGTCTTCACGCCGACCAGGTGAAGCCATCGCGGCCGACGCCGATGCCGTAGCGCATCGCGGTGCCGTCGCCCTGCACCAGGAAGAGGAAGCGCTGCGTGGTGTCGATGACGATGGTGCCGGCGGGTTCCTTGCCCATGTAGGGCACGACCTGCTTCATGAATTTCGGGTCGATCGGCTGGCGGCGCGGATCGACCGCCTCATCCGGCGCGATCGCGGTCTGGCCGGCGTGCGCATAGACCTCGCCGGGCGGGCGCGGCGCGCGGCGCTTGGCCGTCGCCGAACAGGAACTCGATGAAGCCGCCGCCCATCTGGCCTTGCTCGGCCGAGGCGTAACGGGCGCTCGGTGCAGGCTGCTGCTGGCGGTGCGATATAGCCGGGCGCGCGGCGCACGCTGCCGGTGGTGTTGTAGCGGTCGGCTTGGAGCGACATCGGCTCGGCGAAGGCCGGCGCGATGCCGAAGGCGCCCACGAGGAGCGCGGAACACAGGACTCGTTGCATTGACGTACTCGTTACTGATCGTCGCGCGTTCAACGCCGCGCACGGCCACTACATGGTGAAAATTGTACTGATCGGTAAAAACCGAGATGCGCGGCGCCCATGCATCGCGGCGCGGGGCGCATTCGTCGGATCAGGGTTTATTTTGGGTGAACCGCGCGGCGTCATGGTTAACCCGGCGTTGCCGACCGGCGCGGCGCTTTATCGCCGATCAGTGCGCGTGAACCCGATCTTAAATCGCTGCCGATTAGAACCATTCCGGGGATTGGGCGATGGCGGTTCAGCGCAAGATTTTCCGCATCGAGCAGGGCGGTCGTGCCGACGGGCCCGGCGAGGTTTCCGCGCGCGACGCGGAAGCCGCGCTGCGCCATCACGAGTTCATGGCCGAGATCAAGGCGCTGCGCAGCCTGATCGAGCCGCGCGCCGAGACCGAACCGCGAGGCGATGGAAAAGTCGCGCGCACAGATCGCCGAGGCGCAGGCCTACAAGGCCGAGCTCGAGACGATCCACGCGGCGCTCAAGCAAAGCCGCTTCGAGGTCGCCGCGTTCGCCGGCGGCGGCGCGCTGCCGCAGGACCTTTCGCGCGCGAGCCGCGAGCTCGACGCGATCGTGCGCGGCACCGAGCAGGCGACCCAGCAACTGCTGCAGGCCGCCGAGGACATCGACCAGAGCGCCAACACGCTGTCGGCGGCGCTCAAGAGCGGGCACGAGAAGGATCTCGCCAACGACATCCGCGACCGGGTGGTGCAGATTTTCGAGGCCTGCAATTTCCAGGACCTGACCGGCCAGCGGGTCGGCAAGGTGGTCGAGGCCCTCGCGTTCCTCGAGGACCATGTCGGCCGCCTGATGGAAATCTGGAAGCGCATCGAGCAATTCGAGCCGGTCGTGTTCGACGAGACGGCTGACGGCGACAACAAATTCCTCAACGGCCCGAAGCTCGTGGGCGACTCCGGCCATTCCTCGCAGAACGATATCGACGTTCTGTTCGATTAGTCTTTGTCTTCGGGATCATGCGCGCGGCCGCCTGATTGCGGCAAAGCACACCAGCGCAATCACCGCGAACGCCGCCGCGCAGGCCAGCGCCGCCGGATCCGACGTCCGTTCGATCACGAAAGCCAGCGCCAGCGGCGCGGCCGCCTGGATCAGCAGCGACGGACCGGCGATGCGTCCGATCAGCGCGCCGTAGCCCGCGGCGCCGAACAGCGCGAGCGGCACCGCGCCGCGCGCGATGGTGATGAGCCCGTTGGCGGCGCCGAACATCAGCGCGAACGCGGCGGCGGTCGGCACCGATATTCCGAACAGCGCGAGCATCGCGAAGGCCGCGACCAGCAGCGTGACCGCGAAGCGCGCCAGCGTGAGCGGATGCAGGTCGCGGCCGAACACGAATTCGGTCAGCCGCGCGGCGACCTGCGCCGGCCCGAACAGGGCGCCGATCGTCACCACGGTCGCCGCATCGATGCCGGCGCGGCCGAACACCGCGAGCAGATGTGCGGAGAGCGCCGGACGGCACGAACGCGTAGCTGGCGAAGGCCGCGGCGACCAGCAGGAAGGCGAAGCCGTGCGGCGGCAGCAGCGCCGGCGCCTTGACGCCGTCGGCCGGCGGCGGCGCCGCCGGCGCGCGGCTGCGCGGCAGCACGAAGGCGTGCAGCGGCGCGCAAACGAACGCGAGCAGCGCGGCGTACACGAGATAGGTGCCGCGCCAGCCGACCGATCCCATCAGCAGATGGGTCGACGGCCAGCCCACCGTCGAGGCGAAGCCGCCGGCCAATGTGAGCACCGTGATCGGCGAACGCGCCGCCGCGCCGAAGATCCGTCCCAGCGTGGCGAACGCGGAATCGTAGAGCGACGCCGCAAGCCCGACGCCGAGCAGCATCCACACCGCGAGATAGCTCACGCGATCGGCGGCATAGACCAGGGCGAGCAGTCCGAGCGCGCCGATCAGATTGCCGGCGGTCATCACGACGTGGCCGCCGAGCCGGTCGATCGTCCTGCCGATCAGCGGCGAGGCGAGCCCGGCCACCAGCAGGCACAGCGAGAAGCCGCCCATCGTGAACGACAGCGACCAGCCGCGCTCCGCCGCGATCAGCGGCACGGTCAGCACCGGCGAGTAGAAGATGGTGCCCCAGGCGATGATCTGCGTGACGCCAAGCACCGGCACCGCGCGCCAGGGGCCGTGTACGACGTCCCGAACGGAAGGCATCTTTCAATCGTAGCGGAAACGGCGGCGGATTACGCCGCCACCTTCGTTTCGCCGAACGTCGGCACCTGGGCGGCGAAGCGGTCGAGCCAGGCGACCAGCTTGGGATGGCCTTCGCGCCAGGCGCCCTTGAAGCGCAGGTCGCGGTGACCGAGCAGGCAGGCCAGCGCGATCTGCCCGACATTGGGGACCGGATCGACCGGCGGCGGCGCGGCCTCGAGCGCGGCGAAGCCGCGGCGGATCTTTTCGTTCTGGTAGTCGAGCCACTTCTGCTCGTGCCGCTCGGAAGGACGGAAGCGGCCTTCGTAGAGCACCAGCAGCGAAGCGTCGGTGACGCCGTCGGCCAGCGCCTGCAGCCGCAGCGCGGCGAAGCGCGCATTCGGTGTCGCGCGGGATGATCTTGCCGCCGCCGGCGCGGTGGTCGAGGTATTCGAGAATGACGCGGCTGTCGAACAGCGTCATGCCGTCGTCGAGGATCAGGATCGGAATCTTGCCGACCGGATTCTGCCCTCGCAGCGTGTCGGCGGCGTCGGAAGGATCGGCCTTCTCGATTGTTATCTCTTTGGAGAGGCCGAGCAGGCTCGCGGCGAGCAGCACCTTGCGGCCGAACGGCGACGGTGGGGACGTGCGAAGGATCATCATGGACGAAGGGTCGGACAGGATCGCGCCGCGCGCAAGCCTGTTGGGCACAAGCGGCCTTGGTGCTAAAGCATTGTGTTAAAGCATTTCCTGGCGCGGCCGCGTGCGGCCACGGAAATGCATCATAAACGAACGCCGCGGCGATCGCGCCGCGGCGCGGTCAGCCGGTGACGACCAGATTGACCGCTTTGGGGCCTTTGCCCTTCTTGTCGGGCTCGACCTCGAACTGGATGCGCTGCCCTTCGTTCAGAGCTTTCATTCCGGCCTGCTCGACCGCAGTGATGTGAACGAACACATCGCGTCCGCCGTCATCCGGCTTGATGAAGCCGTAACCGCGTTCGCCATTGAAGAACTTCACAGTCCCACTCATTGCCATCGGGATTTTCCTCCCCCCGAAAATGCTTCACCGTCGCCCGCGACCGCGAGCGGCCCGGCCGGACATTCACATTCGGAAGAAAGAATTGGCCCCCAGAGGCCAAGTCACTCCGCCGACCTCCCCAAAGGAGGCGGAACGTCTTAAGCCAGCGCAAACAGCGTAGGCCCAATTTCGGTTGGGTGGAAAGGGGGGAGGCGGCTCAACGCGCCGTTTCACCGCTCAGCCAGTCGAGCGTGAGCGAACCTTTGCTGCCGCGGCCGAGCGCGTCGCGCAGCGCCGGCAACAGCACCTTCAATTCGTCGTGCAAGGTCCATGGCGGGTTGACGAAGATCAGTCCGCTGCCGCGCAAACCCAAGCTTCAAAACCCAATGTTCAGAAGCTGTTGGCAGGATCAGTTCCACACGCAACATCTTTCCGATGCGGAGCCCGGCGAGCCTGCGGGCGAACGATGCGACCTCCGCAGCATCCTTGATCGGGTACCAGAGCAGGTAGCTGCCGGTCGGCCATTTGCGGTGCGCCGTTTCTAATCCTTTAGTCAAATTGGAAAATTCGTCCGGCTGCTCGAACGGCGGATCGATCAGCACCAGGCCGCGGCGTTCCTTCGGCGGCACGTAGGCGGCGAGCGCGGTCCAGCCGTCGATCGCCAGCGACTTGGCACGCGGGTCGCCGCGCAGGTGCGCGGTGAGCGCCGCGGCGGCCTTCGGCTCGAGCTCGCAGGCGATCAACCGGTCCTGCCGGCGCAGCATCGCCCGGACGATGCGCCGGCGAACCGGGATAGACGGTGAGCTTGCCCGACGGATTGAGCGCGGCGACGGCGTCGAGATACGGCGTGAGCAGCGTACGCACTTGATCCGGAAGCGGCCGGGCGTCATCGCCAAGCAGGCGGCCGATTCCGTTGCGCCATTCGCCGGTCTTGCCGGCCTCGATGCCGGTGAGATCGTAAACGCCGGAACCGGCGTGGGTGTCGATGACGCGGAACGCCGCCGGTTTCTGTCCCAGATGGACGAGCGCGCGGCACAGCACGGCATGCTTAACGACGTCGGCGAAGTTGCCGGCGTGATAGGCGTGTCGGTAATTCATCGAGCGCTCGCGCCGCCGTTAAGGTTTCGGCGCGTTATCGCATGTTCCCGCGGCCGCTTGGGCTATTTTGCGTGACGGGGCAATACGATACGGGACGACACGAGCATGTGGCGCTGGTTCGCCATCGCAGCGGCACTCTACGCCGGGGGACATCCGGGGCTCGACGCCTGGCGTCCGGCGGCGTTCGAACGTTCGCTGCGCGAATTTCACCGCGACGTGAACCGCCTCGGCAACGACGCGGTGCTGACCGCGACCGGGCTCGATCAAGCCCGCGCGCTGCGCGCAGTTCAGTTCGCTCGGCGTGCAACTGCAGGCGATGCTGCCACGCCGCTGAGGTCGCTCAGGCTGGTCCGGCGGATCAGTTCGCCGCCGCGCACCGGCGGCATGATCAGCTTGTCGCGCCGGCAGGCGCGGCGGTCGATCTCGGCGCAGTCGCGGAATTTCAGATCCTTGCTCATGCAGATCCGCACCTCGGAGAGCCGCGAGCTGTCGCAGGTCACCGCGACGCCGCTGCGCGACAGGCCGGGGTTGGCCTTCACGAACGCATCCTCGACCTCGTCCGGATCGACGGTGATCGGCGCCTTGAGCGCCTCGTAGCCGTCGGGAATCTTCACCGCGCTGCGCGCCTTTCGCACCAGATCGAAATAGGCCTGGGCGTTGAGCCCGCTGCAGGTGCCGTGCGAATCCCACTGGCTATAGACGAGCCGGGGCGCCGGCATCAGGTCGAGCATCGAGGACATCAGCTCGCGATTGAGCCGCGGCGCCGGCACCTGGCAGGCGCGCGGGAAGCCGCGCTCATACTGCGGCCACAGGCCATGCACCACGAAGGAGTAGGGGCGGGCGGTGCCGCATTGTTCGTTCGCCTCGCGGCCGCGCTCGGCGCTGGCCTGGCAGAAGCTCGGCGACCACGACAGCGCCAGAACGTAGAAGTCGAACTGGCCGGGCTGGTGCTGGCGCTGCTCGCGGCGATCTTGCCGCTGGTCTTGCCTATGGTCTTGCCGCTGCTCCTGCGCGGGCGCCGCGTTGATGGTGATGGCGAGAACAAGAAGGAACGCGGCGTATGTCGCCGCACGAATCGCAAACTGAACCATGGACGCCCCCTGACATCACTGAACCGATGAGCGGAGGGTTGCAGACAAATGAGAACATTGCAAGAACAAAATGGAAATGAAACGGGCTCAAGTTTACCGTTTCAAGCCAAGTCCTTGTAACTTTGGGGAAACGCGGCCGGCCGTCAGGGCCGCGCCATCTTGCAGCGCGGGTTGTAGGCCCAGTTGCGGTCGAGCCCGACCACGCACCATTCCACGCCCCAGCTCGCGCCGATCGCGCCGCCGGCTTCGCTGATCGAATAGTAGACCGGCCGCCACTTGCCGTCGGAGACCAGCACCTTGCCGGAGCACCAGCGCCGCGGCACCGTGGCCTCGGCCCAGGGCCGGAACGCGATCTGCTTGACCTCGCCAACCTCGACGATCGACAGATCCGAATTCCAGAACCGGCGCTCCTTGGTGCCGAAGTTGCCGCGGATGTCGGACAGCACCCAGCCGGAATCGCAGGACGGAATCTCGGCGTCGTAGCGCGGGCCGGACAGCCAGAAATTCAGCTCCAGCCAATTGGCGGCGACGGCGGGGGTGGGCCGGGCCAGTTCGATGGCGGCCGTGAACGCGGCAACCGCCGCCAGCAGCATCACGCGACCAACACGCTTCGGAGCGGACATCTGGATACTCACTGGTTACGGCCGCACGAGGCTCGGAAATCGACACGACTTTATCACAAAATCCGCACGATCAGGCCAGTTGACCACAATTTTAACACCCAGAAAACCCGCATTGATACTGGCGATTTCGCGTCGTCGCCGCCTAACCTTTCCACAATGATTCGCGCGCCCTGGTGAACGCGTTCGCGCCGGCAGACCGGAGACGAACATGGCGGCGGAGGTGCGGCGGCTCGAGGCGGTCGAAAACGTTTTCGGCATCCAGGCAGCCAGTCATCTGCTCGCCGAGGTGGTTTCGCCGTGGGTGCAGGACCTCGGCGTGCTGGTCGAGGCGATCGAGTCCGGCCGGCCGGCGGGAGCGCCGCAGGACTGGCAGCCCGGCGCGGTGCTGCGCCTGCCATTTTCCGCCAAGCTGTGCCGCGACGGCGGCGTGGTCTGTCCGCAGGCGCTGATGGCGCTGGCCGACACCGCCATGGTGTTCGCCATCGCCGCGGCGTGGAACGCCTACCGGCCGATGAGCGCGGTCGACCAGACCATGCACTTCCTGCGTCCGGTGAATTTCGACGTGCTGGCCGATGCGCGCATCGTGCGGATCGGCCGCACCAACTGCTTCGGCCGCGTGATGTTGTCGAGTGCCGCCGACAAGCGGCCGGTCGGCATGGTCTCGAGCGCGTACGCGATGTTGTAGTGAGGGTGAGTTCAGTATGGGGCGTTGATCCCCAATGACGACCCTCCGGCCGTTGCCGCGAGGGAGGAACCAGAAAAACAGGCGGGGGCTTCGCAAGAAGCCCCCGCCGCTAATTTCAGGGACCGTTGCTGATCGCGGCAACGCTCACTTCAATTTGTCGTAGCTGAACACGTAGTCGACCTTGGTGCCGAGCGGCTTGTGGCAGGTGAAACAGTTCTCCAGCTTGGCGCCGGTGTTGACCGACTTGTCGGCGCGGAAAGCCTGGTACTCCCACTCGCCGTTGCGGATATTCTCCGCATATTCGGCGCCCCAGCCGGTGCGCTTCTCCATCACCGTGTAGCCGAGCAGCTTGTCCTTGATGAAGCGGCCGTCGGCGCCCTTCTCGGGATTGCCGCTGGCGTCGAGCTTGGCGGCGAACTGCACGAGCGTGAGCACCGTGCCGCTCGGCAGCGCCGCGCCTTTCTTGGCGGCCTCGATCGCCGCCGGCGGCGAGACATAGAGCTCGCGGTACTGCTTGTTGTCGGGACGATCGACGGTCGTGTAGAGCACGCCCTTCGCATAATCCTCGGGAAACTTGATCAGGTCGCCGCCGGCCCTGGCGGAGATCGCGAACGATGCCGCGCCGGCAATGCGGCGCAGCGCCGCGGTTGATCTGCCGTATTTCATGAACACCCCCTAAAAGGCGCCGGATCCGCCGGGCACCGTATTTATAGCGAATCCAAACTGCCTGCGGTCCTCACCTTCGCGGGTGCGGTCGTTCACATCTCGGAGAGGTGCGCAACGCAACGCGGTTTCGCGCGTTGTCGAGGGGACCGTTTGCAGGAGGACCCCCATGCGCAGCTCGATCTGGATGCACCACCGCCTTGGCATTGTGCATGGGCGTTGGGCTCGCCGCAGCCCAGAACAACCCGCCCACCGACCAGAAGCAGCAGCCCAGCGGGCCGCCGCCCGCCGAGGCGAGCCCGGTTCCGGCGCCACGGTTACCGACGCAACCACCGGGCCAGGAAGCCGACAACGCCAAGCCGACCATGCTGCAGCCCGAGCATTCGGCCACGCCCGACAAGGTCGCCGAGCCGGTGCCGGGCGCGACGCGGCAGACCGAGCCGTCGACGGTTTCGGCAGCGAACGCCGCGCTGGATAAACTGCCAATCGTCGCCTTGCAGCTTCCGCTCACCGACCAGCAGAAGAGCAAGATCTTCGCGAGCCTCGGCAAGGCCGCGGTCAATCCGACCGGCAACATCAAGGTCACGGTGGCGCAGAGCCTGCCGTCGACCGACGTGGCGCTGCAGGAATTTCCCGCCGACGCGAAAGCCGCGGTGCCCGACGTCGCGCGCTACAAATACGTCAAGCTCGACGACCGCGTGCTGATCGTCGATCCGCAGTTCTGGATCGTGGTCGGCGAAATCAAGAAATAGACGGCTCAACGCGCCGATCGTCGCCGGGTGGTTCCCGGCGACGTCGCGTCTGCGATCAGGCGTTCTGTCGCGCCTTCTGCGCGCCGGACTGCCACTGCGCCATGCTGTCGGCGATGATCTTCATCGAGGTCATCGCGGCCTGGCTGAGCGACGCGTAGCCGCTGATCTCACGCTGCACGCGCTCGCCCTCGCTGCGCAGCATGTCGCGCACCCGTGTCAGCTCGCCGATCACGTGGTCGATCTCGCCGATCGACTGGCCGGCCACGCGCTGGATCAGCGAGTTGATGTTCTCAACGGCCATGTCGCCGCCTTCGGCACGCGGATGGCGGAACACGGAGACGTCGCGCCGCACGAACTCGCGGATATCGCCTTCCACCTCGCGCACCACATCGGCGGCCGCGGCCGCCTGGTCGATTTCGCTCAGCCGTTCAGGTTTAACCATCGCCCTTACTCCTTCATCCGCATGAATGAGATGAAAACAACGCTCCCCTAGAGGGAACATTGCGACATGGGAGTTGGGCGACTTGGCGACGATTCCAAGGCAGGCCGCGCGCACTTTGGATAACAGCGGCTTACCAGGTGTGCTTGAAACCTGCGGCGATGCTCTTGCTGCTTGCGCCGGTGCCGGGATCGGTGATGGAGGTTGTCACGTTGAGCGGGCCGATGATGCGCTGCTCGGCGCTCAGCTTGTTGTGCCACTGATTGTCGGTGTTCGAGGTGACGACGCCGGCCGACAGCGTCGTGCTGGTCGGCGCGAGATTGAGGCGCAGCGAACGATCGGCCTGCCAGACCGCGCCGTTCGACGGCTGCAGCGCCGTGCTGTTGCCCGGCAGCGATTGCGTCAGCGAGTACTTGTCCTGCAGCGTGACCGAGACGTTGCCGTTCAGCGGTACCGTGCGGCTGAGCGTCGCCGCGACCTGGCCTTTCTCCTGGCCGGGATCGATGCGCGCATCGACCGACGTCTTGTCGAAGATGACGGGCGCCACGCCGGGGCCGGTCATGCTGCCCCACACCGCGCCGGTGGAGCGCGTGATCGACGGATTGACCGCTCCGGTATCGACCAGCGCGGACGAGCGGCTCGGCCGGCATGTTGGCGTCCATGCCGAACCGGCTGTCCCATTCGGTCGGCAGGCGGCGGCCGATCGTCAGCGCGACGGAGCCGTCGGGTTTGTCGGTGCGGCTGCCAAATGTCGGATCGTTCGGATTGCTCTGCGCGGACGCGGGCGATGCCGTCGCGACCACGAAAGAAATGACGAAGAACAGTCCTGTCGTTTCACGTTGCATGAGGTCGCCCGAATTCCCGCCGGGAGCCGATTTATCCCGGCGATTCGGGCAGAGTTGCGGCACGGCGCGAAGCGCGGTTAACCGCTAATACCCCACCAGGATTTCCGCGACCGACGCCTTGATGGCTTTCAGATTGGCGTCGTTCGACAGCAACTCCTTCCCTTGCGGAACTGTGGCGGCGGATTTGCTGTCGGTCATGAGCCGGACACCGACCTTGCAACCGCCGGGCAGCGACGTCAGCGCGCCGCCTTCCCAGCCGAGCACCGACGCGGAGCCGTCGGTATCGAAGCCGCTGATCTTGAACGGCCGGCCGTTGATCTTCTCAAGCGCCGCGAGCTGCGTGCCGAGCTTCAGGCCCTTCGGCGCGCTCCACTGCGACTGGCCGTTGATCACGACCATCGACAGGTCGGTGCGCGCCGCGTCGTTGTTCCAGATCACCTCGAGCCGCCGCTTGGCTTCGTTCGGATAGAGAATGGTGGCTTTGATCTTGGAGCCGTCCGGGCCGTCGACCTCACCGAACACGATGTTGCGCGAGTCATATTTGATCGCGAGCTTGAGGTGCGTCGTGTCCTTCACGAATACGCCGCCGCACGTCACGGCGTTGGCCGGCGCCGCGGCGACCCGCGGCTTCGGCGCCGGCTTGGGTGCGTCGTCATCGTCCATCTTGGGCCGCGCTTGCCGCGCTGCGGGTTGCTGCGTCTGGCGGCCGGCGGGCGGTTGCTGCGTCTGCGCAGGCGCCTGTTGTTGCTGCGAGGGCGGCGGTTCGGGCGTCGGCCAGCGATCCTGCACGGTGCGCGACGATGGAGCCTGGGGGGGCGGGAATTGTGCGAGGGCGAGAGATGGCGGAAGTGCCAACAAACCTGCCAACGCCGATACCTGCAACAACAACTGACGCTTCATCGTCTCCTCCGGGCTCTTATGGCACACGGCCCCGGATGGCCTGGCGCGCAAGATACACCGCTTTGCACCGGGAGAAACCCCGGCGTCATGCCCCGCGCCCGCAGGTATCCGCGTCATGGGGGCCGAAATATGGTCGCGGGTGCGGCTTTTGGCGGCGCGTCATCACCCCATTGCGCGGCTGACCCGGACTGCGCTAGCGAACAGGGACAGGGAGGACGTTCATGTTCATGTCGATGCGCAGCACCCTTGTCGCCGCGATCGTTGCGCTGGCCGTTCCCGCAACCGCATTCGCCCAGTCCACACCATCGCAAAGAGGCAGCACAGTGAGCCAGGTCACGCCCGAGATCGTCAAAGCATTCGCTCCGACCGGCAAGCTGCGCGCCGCGATCAACCAGGGCAACAGCGTCCTGGTGCAGAAGCAGGCCGACGGCTCCGAGCCCAAGGGCGTCACCATCATGCTGGCGAAGGAGCTCGGCAAGCGGCTCGGCGTGCCGGTCGAGCTGGTGCTGTTCAACGCCGCGGGCGAGGTGTTCGCGGCGCTGAAGGAAGGCCGCTGGGACATCGCCTTCCTCGCCATCGAGCCGGTGCGCGCCGCCGAGATCGATTTCACGCCGCCCTATGTGATCATCGAGGGCGCCTACATGGTGCCGAAGGATTCCCCGCTGCAGACGCCCGCCGACGTCGACAAGAAGGGCATCCGCATCGCGGTCGGCAAGGGCTCGGCCTACGACCTCTATCTGACGCGCACCATCAAGAACGCCGAGATCGTGCGCGCCTCGACCGGCGGCGGACAGGCGTCGATCGATCTGTTCCTCAAGGAGAAGTTCGAGGTCGCGGCCGGCGTGCGGCAGCCGATCGCCGAATACGCCAAGACCAATCCTAACGTCCGGGTGATGGCGCAGCGCTTCATGGCGATCGAGCAGGCGATGGGCACGCCGAAGGGCCGCGGCGCCGCGGTGCCGTATCTCAAGGGCTTCGTCGAGGAGATGAAGAAGTCGGGCTTCGTCGCCGACGCGCTCAAGGTCACCAACCAGCCCGACGCGCAGGTCGCGCCGCCGGCGAACTAACGCCGGCGAACTACGCGCGCGGCGCGACACGCTGTCGATCGGAACGCCATCGTAGAACGGATTGAGCCCGCACGAGCCGCCGACGCCCGACACCGCCCAGCGGCACTGCTCCAGCGAGATGAAGTAGCAGTTGCTGCCGTTGCCGCCGTTGCCGCTGTAGTGCGCGCACCAGCGGTACGGGTCGGCCTTCGCGCCGTCGAACGTTGCGCCGGCGGCGAGCAGCACAAGCGCGGCGAACGCAATACGCATCGTGACCTCCATCATGAGCGCGCGCGAGCGCGCCGCTTCGCCGGTTGCGGACCGTCGACCGGGATGCCGTCGTAGAATCCGTTGGGCCGGCAGGTGCCGGTGGTCATGCCGGAGATCGCTCCGCGGCATTGCTCCAGCGTGACGAAGTAGCAGTTGCTGCCGCCGGTGCGGCCGCCGTAGTCGGCGCACCAGCGGTAGGGATCCGCCTTGGCCGTGTCGAGCACGGAGCCGGCGGCGAGCAGCGCGAGGGCTGCGAGGGCGATGCGCATGTCAGGCTCCGCCGCTTGGCGCGGCGCGCCTGCGGCTGACCGTCGACCGGGATGCCGTCGTAGAACGTGATTCGGCGTGCACATGCCGCCGTTGCCGGAGATCGCCCAGCGGCACTGCTCCAGCGTGACGAAGTAGCAGTTGCGCCCGCCGCCGCGGCCGCCGCCGTATTCGGCGCACCATGCGTAAGGATCGGCCTTTGCCGGTTCGAACAGCGATCCGGCAGCGAGGAATGCGAAAGCGGCAAGCACGATGCGCATGGACTCCTCCTTTAGAAGTAGCGGGGCCGTGGCTGGCGCGGCGCCCGGTTCTGACCCTGGACGGGCGGGCCGGTGTAGAACGGGTTCGGCGAGCAGTAGCCGCCGACGCCGGAAACCGTGGCGCGGCACTGCTCGATCGTCATGAAGTAGCAGTTGCTCGATCCGCCGAGCCCGCCGCCGGTGTATTCGGCGCACCAGGGATACGGATCGGCCTTCGCGGGGTCGAACAACGATCCGGCGGCGAGCAAGGCAAACGCGGCAAGAAGGATGCGCATGGGGCTTCCTTTATTGCCGACGCGGCCGCGCCGGTTGCGGCTGCGGCCGGTCGTCGGAGGGGCCGGTGTAGAACGGATTCGGTGTGCAATAGCCGCCGACTCCGGACACCGTCGCGCGGCATTGCTCGATCGTCAGGAAGTAGCAGTTCTTGGCGCCGCCGAGACCGCTGAAGGCGTAGTCGGCGCACCAGCGGTAGGGATCGGCTTGCGCGCGGGCTTCGCCGCCGGACAGCGACGCAGCGATGACCAGAGCGAGCGCGGCGATGGCATATCGGATCATTGGGACCTCACTCAATTGCGGGAACGGCGCTTCACGCGGACGCCGTCTTCCGGCGTCGTCTGCGGGCGGCCGTCATAGAATGGATTGGGCGTGCAGTCGCCGCCGTTGCCCGAGATGGCCCAGCGGCACTGTTCAAGCGTGATGAAATAGCAATTGCGGCCGCCACCCATGCCGCCGCCGCCGTAGTCGGCGCACCAGCGGTACGGGTCGGCCTTAACCTCGCCGCCGGTTGCGCCGGCGGCGAGGATGAGAGCGAACGATGCGATTGCATATCGGTTCAAGGACCCTCGCTTAGTAGTAGACCACCCTCCGCGGCGCGCGCACCACGAAGGTGTCTTCCGGCGTGACGACCGGCGCGCCCGTGAAGAACGGATTCGGCGAGCAGAAGCCGCCGACGCCCGACACCGCCGCGCGGCACTGGTTGAACGTCAGGAAGTAGCAGTTCTTGCCGCCGCCGCGGCCGCTGTAATCGGCGCACCAGCGATAGGGATCGGCCTGGGCCGGCTGCGGCGCCGCGCCGACGAAGGTGGAGAGACAGAGCGCCGCGAAGGCGGCACGGGCGAGATTGGACTTGATGGACATGGACATCTCCTGATGAGGGCCGGCTGGCGCCGGGGTTTCCGCTGTCCGTTCGTGTCCGCCTGATGAATAAAGGTTCAAGGCAGGCCGATTATTCCACCCGCTTGCCGTTCGGCCCGACGATACGCCTGTTGCGCGGCTCGGGCAGTCCCGGTCTCGCGCCGCGCCATCAACTTTGCTTGATGCGCGGGGCCGGAACGACAGCGGCATTCGCACATTCGATACAAACGGCAACGAGCGCGCCACGTGGGCGCGCCCGTCGTTGCCTTCCCCAAGGCTAAGTTCGTCTACCTCCGCTCCGGCACATAAATCTGCGGCACGCTCGATGGCGGCTTGGCGTCCTGCGGGTTCATGCCGCGCGGCTGCGTCAGGTCCTGCGGATTGCCGCGGCGCGACACGTCCTGCGAATTGGCCGGGTTGGTGCCCGGCGCGCGGCCGGTGGTGCCGACATCGGACGGCGCTGGCGGGTTCGCGCCCGGTGAGGGCGATGCGCCGGGCGTCTGCCCGGTGACCGGTGAGCCGGGCGCGGTGGGTGAAGTTGGCGACGTGGGCGATGTCGCCGTGCCGCCAGTGCTGGTGCCGCCGGTGCTCGCGCCGCCCGTGCTGCTGCCGCCGGTGCCGCCGGAGCTCTGGGCCAGTGCGATGCCGCCGGTGAGGGCGAGTGCGGCCAATGTCGCGCAAACACGTTTCATGTCTGATGCTCCTTGATGCGTCTCAAGGACAACGGCGCGCGCCGCGATTGCGTTCCATGGAAATTCAGTAGCGCGGATGATCCGCGCGCCACTGGCCGGGCCGCTGGAAATCGCCGGCCCACACGCCGCGTTTCGCTTCGCGCGCCTCGCGCTCCGCGGCGGCGTAGCGGCCGTGGCTGTGCTGGCGCAGTTCGAGCGCGTGGCCGCCGCGCACCATCGCCTCGCTGAGGTCGCGGCCCTGCGCGGTGCAGATCGAGACGCTGCGGTCGTGGCTCGCGCCGACCGGCGTGCAATTCACCTCGCGGCCGCCGATCAGGTCGGCGAGCGCGCGGCGCGCCGCCTCGCCGCAGCGGTAGTTGCGGCCTTGCGCGTCGCGGCAGTCCTGGCGGCCTTCCGGCGCGTCGATGCCGAACAGGCGGATGCGCGAAGCGCCGATGATGAGCGAGTCGCCGTCGACCACGCGGGCGCGGCCGGTGATGGCGTTGCCGGTCGGCTTCGGCGGCTCGGCGGGCGAGGGCTTGCGCTGGTCCTGGACATACTGCGCGATCGCGGCGCCGACCGCGATGATGACGAGCCAGATGAGAAGGGATCGAGGAGAGCGCATGGATGACCATACTCCGTCATTCCGGATCGCCGCGAAGCGGCGATCCGGCAATCCATCACTCACGCGGTGGTAGTTATGGATTCCGGGTTCGCTACGCGCCCCGGAATGACGACGGTGAGCGCAACGCGCTACCGCTCGTTCATCGCCTTCAGCGCGCGCACCCAGGCGTTCGGCACCAGGATGTTCGGCGGCGTGTAGAGGCCGAGCGATTGCGCCACCTCTCTGCCGAAGTCATTGCAGTTGTGAGTCAGCATGTGCCAGCAGTGGTCGTTGGCGCGGATGCGCGCCACCGTGGACTTGAGCCGCGCGTACTGCGCGGGCGACAGCGTGCGGCGGTAGATCGCGCTCGGCGTCTCGGAAAAATCGTCGGGCACCGCGCGCACCGTGGCGCGCACCGGCACGAAGGTGCCGAGTATCAGGCCGACCTGGCCGTCGTCGGGATAGAGACCGGCGCGAACCAGCTCGACCGGCTGGCCGCGCTCATCGACGCGGCCATACAGAATGAAGGTGTGGCCCCACATCGCGCCGGGCCGCGCGCGGAAATCGATGAAGTGATCGAAGCGGCCAGGCGGCGTCCTGCGCGCGCGCCGGAACGGACGCAAGCGCGATGCACAGCGCGAGGAAGAGCGGCGCGGGCCGCATGGCCAGTCCCCAACCCAACGCCGCATCGGTCCGCATTGTCGCGCGGCGGGGGCCGGGGCGCAATTAAGCCTTGGCGGTAGAGTTAACGGGCGGCCCGGTCAGCTCTCCGGCCGCAGGTCGAGGACGGTCTTGTATTGCGGATAGGTCCAGTTCGGCTCCCGGCCGCGCAATGTTTCGGTGGTTTCCGCCCAGTAGATCAGGCTGGTCTCGCCGTTATCGATCTGCCAGACCGCGATCACGTTGGTCAGGTGCGGCCGGTCGGCGGGCGCGAAATTGATCGACAGGTGGAACGCGTTGTTGGGCAGGCGCCAGCGGTCGCGGTCGAACACGCCGAGGTTTCCATAACGCTTGTCGACGCTGCCTTTGGTGGTCCAGCCGATCGTCGGCACGCGCGGCAGCACGTTGAGCGTGGTCATGCTGCCGTCCGGATTGAGATACGGGAAGGTCAGCCGTCTGGCGCCGACGCCGTTCGCGGCGCGCGCCAGATACATCGCGAGCTGCGACCATCGCCGCTGCAGTTTCATCTCGACGACGCCGGGGCCTTCGATCGGGCAGCTCACCGAGATGACGACGCCGGCATTGCCGGCGCGCTCGGGAGTCGGCCGCCACGACGTCATGCCGCCGGGCGGCAGGCAGGTGTGCAGTTTCGCGATCGGTTTCGGCAGGTCTTCGCGGAGAATCTCGACGGGACCGCCGGCCAGCGCGGGCGTGGCGCAGGCGCAAAGCGAATCGCGGCGGTCAGCGCGCGCAGTGCAAGGATCATTTGAGTGGGTCGCGGCAGAGGCCTCGAAGGTTCAAGGGCCGTTGAGCGCACGCAATCCGTTCACGAACGCGCTTGGCATCACCCATGGCAGCGGCGCCACCATGCCCATCTCGCGCGCCACCTGGCCGGCGAAGTCGTTGCAGTTGTAAAGCCACATGTGCCAGAGCCGCTCGCGCGTCTTCAGACGGGCGATCGTGAGCTGCAGGTGGGCGTATTGCGCCGCGTTGAGCTTGCGCCGGTAGATCACCAGTGTCGGCTTCTTGGGATCTTCGCGCTTGAACGTGACATAGCCGCGGCACCAGCGCCACCGACAGAATCGGGGATTCCTCGTAGGCGTCGTCGGGATACAGGCTGGCGTGGTGCGACTGCAGCACGCGGCCGCGCTCGTCCATGCGTCCGTAGACAATGAAGGTGTGGCCCAGGACGCCGCCGCCGCGCGCGCGGAAATCGAGGAAATAGCTCTCGCGGCCGCCGGCTGCGCGGCCGCCACCGATGTCAGCGCAAGGCTGATGATGCACGCGACAAGAAGCGGTGCGGACCGCATGACAAACTCCGGCGCAGTCCGGCAGCCGCACCGATGCCGGAACTGACGTTGGGAACTTGCGCCGGGTCACGGAAAGCCGCAACGCCACACATGGGGCAGAGTTAATGGGGCAGGGTTAATGGCCGCGTCAGGCCTGCGTTTCGAGCAGCAGCGTTGCCAGCGCGTCGGTCAGCGGCAGGCCGGACAGCTCCTCGAAGCCGATGAACATCGGGCTCGGGTTGGCCTCGAGGAAGACATAGCGGCCGTCGGGCGTGAGGCGGAAGTCGATGCCGGTCCAGACCAGCCCGAGCGTGCGGGCGATGGTGCGGCACATTTCTTCTTTGTCGGACGGGAGCTTGTGCGGCGTGATGCGTTGCGCCTCGTCGTCGCGGAAATCGACCGCGGCGGTCGCGATTTCGCAGGCCAGCACGCGCTCGCCGGCGACGAAGGCGCGCACGTTGGTGCCGGGGATTTCCTCCTGGATCGAAACCGGGGCGAGCTTGAGGTTTTCCAGGTTTTCCGCCGTGAGCTCGGCCTGCGTCAGCCGCCGCGTGTGCGCGCCGCCCTGCACCGGCTTGAAGATCAGATGCGGGTGGCGCTTGGCGAATTGCAGCAGCGGCTGCGGCGCGTTGGTGATGATCGAGCGCGGGATCGGCACGCCGAGCTTGGCCACCATCGCGAGCTGCACCGGCTTGGTCTGGTGGAGCTGGATGGCGTCCCAGCCGTTCACCCAGCGCGCCGGCAGATGGATCAGCATGCGACTCGAACAGGCCGCGGGAGTCGTTCTCCGCGACCATGCGCTGATCCGGGTCCGGCAGCGTGGATGACCCGACGCCGTCGTAGCTGCGCCAATAGACCGAGGTGACGGCATCGAACGCGATGTTGCGCCCGCCGGGCAGGCCGATTTCGCCGCTGCCGTCGGCCGGGTCGAAGGCGAGGGTCAGCGAACTCGGGAACCGGGAGCCGTCGAGCAGGACCGCATCTGCGCCCCGGCGAGCCAATTCGCCGCACATATGGATAGCGTGTTCGTCGTCGCCGGCCCCCAAGATCAAGATGGTCATGATCAAGCCCTGCCAGTCAGAAATTGACACAATCAGAACATAGTCCTAGATGGTTAACTTATGAGGCCATGGCGGTGGCCCCTAGGGAGGCAAAACCTGGGAGTACGTCATGCGTCATCCGTTTGCGGGCATCATTGGCCCCGATCAGAAGCCGGCCGATCAGCCGGAAATCCAAACCACACGTCGTAGCTTGTTCGGCCTCGTTGCCGGCGCTGTTGCTGCCGGCACCGTTGGCCTGCTTGCCCTCGGCACCACTGCAGCCGAGGCGCAGCGCGTCACCACGCTCGCGTCTGGGCGAAGAAGGTGGCCGCCGTCCGGGCCGTCCGGGTCCGGACCCGCATGCTGCGGCGAAGAAGGCCAGCGTCCGCCGCGGCTGGAAGAAGTAAGTCGTTCAGCGGGTTGACGCTGGACGGAAACGGCGTGGACGGCGCGTGCATCGCGCCGTCCACGACCGTCCTATCGTGCGTGGCATTCACTGCAGCGTCTTCAGCTTGTCCGTGATGCACTTGTTGACCCAGTCGGCGCGCGCCTCGATGTTCTTGAACGAGGTGTTCGCGTTGCCCTGCGACCAGCAGGTCTGCCGGACTTCGAGCACCGGGTCGACCGGCCCTTCCTGAGGCTGTTGCGGCGGCACGGGCGGTGCGTTGGCGCCGCGCGTGGCGGCCGGTGCGCCGCGCCGCTGCGCGGGCGCGGGCTTTTCGGGCGCCGGTGGAGGAGCCGCAGCGGTGGGCTGTGCGGGTTGCGTGCCGCCGGCGGCGCTGGCTCGTCGTGGTGAGGCAGCCGGCGAGCGTGAAGCACAGCAGCAAAGCGGCGGCGCGCATCATCATCTCAGCGCCTCCGCGGCTTGAAGCCGCCGCGCATGCCGGGCTTGCCGAGCGTGGAACGCGGGCTGGTGTTCGGATTTCGCCGGGATCGATTCGACGCCGGGGCCCATCTCGTCGAGCGAAGGTTTGCGGGCACGTGCAGCGCGCGGCGACCTCGCTGCGGCGAGGGGAAACGTTTCGCGGTCGGGTCGTCCACCACCGCCAGCTCGGTGGCGCGCAGCCGCTTGAGCTCGTCGCGCAGCCGCGCCGCTTCCTCGAAGTCCAGGTCCGCCGCCGCCGCCCGCATCCGTTTCTCCAAGTCCTCCAGCACCGCCTGGAAATTGTGCCCGATGGTGGCGGTGTCTTCCTCGCCGATGCCGGACAGGCCGCCTTCGGTCGAGACCAGCACGTGGTCGCGCTCGTACACGCTGGAGAGAATGTCGCCAATCGATTTCTTGATGCTCTCC
Organism: uncultured Alphaproteobacteria bacterium; assembly: GCA_963838595.1. Lineage (GTDB taxonomy): Bacteria > Pseudomonadota > Alphaproteobacteria > Rhizobiales > Xanthobacteraceae > Z2-YC6860. Next base: position 49,696 of record CAWIRP010000012.1, on the reverse strand, counting down.
GGCGTGATGCCGTTCGCGGTGTTGTATTCGACCTGCTTCTCGCGCCGCCGCTCGGTTTCCTCGATGGCGCGCTGCATCGAGCCGGTGACCTGATCGGCGTAGAGAATGACCCTGCCGTCGATGTTGCGGGCGGCGCGGCCGATGGTCTGGATCAGCGAAGTTTCGCTGCGCAGGAAGCCCTCTTTGTCGGCGTCGAGGATGGCGACCAGCGCGCATTCCGGAATGTCGAGGCCCTCGCGCAGCAGGTTGATGCCGATCAGCGCGTCGAACGCGCCGAGCCGCAGGTCGCGGATGATCTCGATGCGCTCCAGCGTGTCGATGTCGGAGTGCATGTAGCGCACGCGGATGCCCTGCTCGTGCAGGTATTCGGTGAGGTCCTCGGCCATCCGCTTGGTCAGCACCGTGACCAGCGAGCGATAGCCCTTGCGCGCCACCTCGCGGACCTCGCCGACCAGATCGTCCACCTGGGTGCGCGCCGGCCGGATATCGACCGGCGGGTCGATCAGCCCGGTCGGGCGGATCACCTGCTCGGTGAACACGCCGCCGGACTCGTTCATCTCCCAGGCGCCCGGCGTCGCCGACACGCTGACGGTCTGCGGCCGCATCGCGTCCCATTCCTCGAAGCGCAGCGGCCGGTTGTCCATGCAGGACGGCAGGCGGAAGCCGTATTCGGCGAGCGTCGCCTTGCGGCGGAAGTCGCCGCGATACATGCCGCCGAGTTGCGGCACGGTGACGTGGCTCTCGTCGGTGAAGATGATGGCGTTGTCGGGCACGTATTCGAACAGGGTCGGCGGCGGCTCGCCGGGCTTTCGTCCGGTGAGATAGCGCGAATAATTCTCGATGCCGGCGCAGCTCCCGGTCGCTTCCATCATTTCAAGGTCGTAGAGCGTGCGCTGCTCCAGCCGCTGCGCCTCCAGCAGCCGGCCGGCGTGGTGCAATTCGTCGAGCCGCTGCTTGAGCTCGAACTTGATGCCGGAGATCGCCTGCAGCAGCGTCGGCCGCGGCGTGACGTAGTGCGAGTTCGCATAGACCTTCACGAATTCCAGGTCGTCGGTCTTCTGGCCGGTCAGCGGGTCGAACTCCTCGATCTTGTCGATCTCGTCGCCGAACAGGTGGACGCGCCAGGCGCGGTCCTCGTAGTGCGCCGGGAAAATGTCGACGGTGTCGCCGCGCACCCGGAACGAGCCGCGCGCGAAGTCGCTGGTGCGCTTGTATTGCAGCGCCACCAGGTCGGCGAGCAATTGCCGCTGGTCGATCTTGTCGCGCTGCTTGATGGTGAAGGTCATCGCCGAATAGGTCTCGACCGAGCCGATGCCGTAGATGCACGACACCGAGGCCACGATCACCACGTCGTCGCGCTCCAGCAGCGAGCGCGTCGCGGAGTGCCGCATGCGGTCGATCTGCTCGTTGATCGAGGATTCCTTCTCGATGTAGGTGTCGGTGCGCGGCACGTAGGCTTCGGGCTGGTAGTAGTCGTAATACGAGACGAAATATTCCACCGCGTTGTCCGGGAAGAAGCTCCTGAACTCGCCGTAGAGCTGCGCCGCCAGCGTCTTGTTCGGCGCGAGGATCAGCGCCGGGCGCTGCGTCGCCTCGATCACCTTCGCCATCGTGAAGGTCTTACCTGATCCCGTCACGCCAAGAAGAACCTGGGTGCGGTCGTTGCGCTTCACGCCTTCGACCAGATCCTTGATCGCGGTCGGCTGGTCGCCCTTCGGCTCGAAGTCGGATTTGATCACGAGCGGCTTGCCGCCCTCGGACTTCTCCGGCCGCGGCGGGCGGTGCGGCGTCCAGACCTGCGGTGTGTTGAACTCGGCGCGGCCCTCACGCAGCAGGCGATCCAGCGATTCCATGCTGGCGGTGACGCCGAGCGTGATCGGCTGCGGCGTCGGGCGGTGCATCTGGCGCTTCTCGCGCCGCGGCTCGGCGATGTGGGATATCTCGTCGAAGGGAGCGGAAGCGGATTGCTCCTCGGTCTGATTTTCGCTGATCAGCGGCTTCGACGGATCGCCGTCGAAGCCGAGCGCCTTGCGCAACTCGGCATTGATGTCGAGCGCCGGTGAAGCCTCGCGATCCGGCGCGTGGTAGCCGGCCTGCGGCCGCTCCGTGAATCCCTTGTCGCGCGCGTCCTGCGTCGATTTGCGGCCCTGGTGCTCGCTGCGCATGCCGGAACGCCGGTCGAACGAATTGTCCGGCGGCTGCTGCAGCCCGGTTCCCGAACCCATACCCGCGGTGCCGCGCTCGATGCCCGGGTTGAGCAGCCGGTCGAGCGCGGGCTCGGGCGCCGGCGCCTCGGGCCGCGACGCCTTGGCGCGGGTCGGACGCGCGTAGTCGCGGGTTTTTTTCGGTTTATCGGGGGATTTGGGCATCGTTCAAATGAATATGGGAGGAGTCGCGAAACGAGGGAAGGGCGGAACGTGAGTCCGGCAACGCGGCAAACGCGTGGCAATTCCTTGGCTGCGCACACGTCGTCGTGACTGCGGGTGAGACGCAACACACGATTTTGTGCACTGCAGCACCCTAACACTTCACGGGTTCCAATCCGAGATGTCGCCGGCACGAGCGATAGCGCTCGTTCAACTCAGGAGTTTTTCCATGATCAAGACAATCATGTTTGCCGCCGTTGCCGCGTCGGTGCTTGCGCTCAACGTCCAGACGGCGTCGGCGCAGGCGACCCCGGTGTACGGTTCGCCGGCTCAGGCCAGGACGTCCAACGACGCGCTGTCCACTCCACGTCTCAACCGGGTGATCCGGGAGCGGCGTGGCTTCGAGCCGTTCGCGGCGGCCCCCCGCGGCTATCAGGTCAACCAGCCGACGACCTACGACTGGCACGTTCGCGACGTCAGCCCCTACTGATTTTCGCGTATTGAGCTGAAGGCAAAAACAAACGGCCGGCCCTTGGGCCGGCCGTTTGGTTTATCGAAGCGACTTCAGGCCGCGTCGCGGTTCTGCTCGGCCGGCGGTTCGCCGAACCGGCCCAATGTCACGGCCGCCAGCAGTCGCTTCCACCTCGAGCCGGGCAGTGACATGCGACATCGTCGGCCGCTTGCCCAGCGTGGCTTCGTCCAGTTCGTCGAATGCAGTGAGGCCGCGAAGGAAGAACTCGCGGAACACCACTCGCTCGGCCAACCCTTCGACACAGCGGAAGCCGAGCCGTCGCGACAATTCGTCGAGGCCGGCGCCGACCAGGCGCTTGTTGCGGGTTGGCGTCATCGAAAGCCGGTTCCGCAAGCACGATCCAGTCGGTGGCATTCAGCCCGGACGAACGGCGCTCGCGCTGCGCCTGCTCCACCGTTTCGGCGTAGTGGCTGATGGCGTTGACCGCGAAGGTGTCGGCATCGAGGCTTCCCAGCACATCGAGGTCGACGAAGCTGTCGTTGAGCGGCGTGATCAACACGTCGGCCATCGAATGGGCCAGCCGCATCATGGGACTGTCATAACCGGGCGTGTCGATGACGACGAAGTCATGATTCTGTCCCAGCCTATCGATCGTGTTGGAGAGCACCTCGGCCGATGTCACTTCGTCCTGTGTGTCGAGACACAGATGATCGGGGCTTTCGAGGTCGCGGGCCGCACGCTCGGCCCAGGCGCATCGGTTCTCGATGTAGTGGGTGAAGGTCTTCTGCCGCGAGTCGAGATCGATGGTCGCGACGCGCAGGCCGCGCTTCAGCAGCGCGACCGCAACATGCATGGCGACCGTGGATTTCCCCGATCCGCCTTTCTCGTTAGCCACAACAATCACACGGACAGGTCGCAAGTGTGAGTCTGCGCTCAACATGGCGCCTCCAGTTCGATTTTGTGATGTCACGTGGTGGAGTCGGCACTAACGCTGATTCGTTCTGTTCCATCAACTGTGACAAGCTGATGCGCCGGAGATGGAACGCGATTTGGTTCTGCGAAGTGTCCTATGAGTCACGCTGTGGCCGCTGAGTCACGCAGTGTGGCGATCGAGTCACGCAATGTGGTCGTCTCGCAGGGAATCTATCCGCGCTCCGCGAACGCTAAGGTTGCATTCAGCAGGTAAAAAACGTCCGGCCGGCGTGATGCCGGCCGGACGTTGCGGCATTTCACCGCTCGGCGTCGACCAGCCGATAGGCGCCGCGCTCGAACGCGTCGTAGACGGCCAACGCTTTCGCATCGGCGAACGGCAGGTACTGCATCAGAATGACGCCTGAGATGCCCCGCTTCTGGTCGATCCAGAAGTACGTGTTGTTGATGCCGCCCCAGCTCAGGCTGCCGGGCGAGCGCTTGCCGGGAACCTGATCCACGGTCATGAGGAAGCCCGGCGTCCATTGGTCGCGGCCGTCTGCGATGAAGGAGAAGTCGGCGCTGCGTGCCAGCGCAGTCTTCAGCGCGGGAACCCTGACCGCGCCCATGGCGTTCTGGCTCATCAGGGCCACCGTTTCGGCTTTCATCACGCGCGTGCCATCGAGCTCGCCGCCGTTGAGGAACATGCGCACGAAGCGGCCGTAGTCGCTCGCGGTCGAGGCCAGGCCGCCGCCGCCGATCGGCGCTGCGATGGTGAGACCGAGCGGCGATTTCTGCAATTCGACCGCGCCGTCCATCTTGTCGCCGGCTCGCTGCTGCTGGGCGACCATGCGCGGGCCTTTCGACTCCGGCACGTTGTAGGACGTGTCACTCATTTTTAGCGGGACGAAGATCTTCTCGCGGAAGTAATCCTCCAGCTTCTGGCCTGACACGACTTCGACCAGCCGTCCGACCACGTCGGTGCTGGTGCTGTAGTGCCAGCGCTCGCCCGGATCGAACAGCAACGGGCCGCCAAACGGGAATTTCTCGCCGGCTGTCGGCTTGAAGTCGCGCCAGATCGGGCTGGTGAACGGATAGGCGAGCCCGGACGTGTGGGTCAGGAAATGCCGGACGGTCGCCGGCCGCGAGGCCGGGCGAAGCTTGTAGGCGCCAGTCTTCGCGTCGAAAAATTCGATCACCTGCAGCTTCGCAAGCTCCGGCAGATATTTCTCGGCCGGGTCGTCGAGCCCGAGCTTGCCCTGCTCGATAAGCTGCATCAACGCGAAGGACGTGATCGGCTTGGTCATGGAAGCAATGCGGAACATGGAATCAGCCGTCAGCGCGCGGCCGGTCGACACGTCGGCAACGCCGAACGCGCCCTGATAGAGGACGCGCTGACGATCGGTTACCAGCGCGACGACACCCGGCACGTCCTTGCGCTCGACCGCGCCGCGCAAGCTGGCATCAAGCGCCGCGCTGCCTGAAGAATTTTGTGCGTATGCGCTGCCGGCAAACGCAGCGATCGCGAGAGTTAGGCTGATGGCAATTCCGGCGGTCTTCCGATTCATGAAGCCTCCCTGTTTGTGCGTGGTCCGACATCGCTCGTGCGATCCAGACCGGATTTCATTTTGACGCCTGCTTCGACGAAGCTGCGTCACGGCATTGCTTCTGCCTGTTGTGCGGCGAATTTATCACCGGCGCTGCATCGTGTCCCTGTTGGGCATGCGCGCGAACGCGCGGCGTTGGGCACGGTGTGTGTGTCGTCGCCCACTTCGCAGGACTGCCCACGCGCCGGCGCCGCGATCCTGTTCCCGTGCGCGCCGGGTAGGCGTTGCCGCCTCGATTGGTGCAAAATGGCCCTGTCGTTTCGCCGGTCGCCCATCCCGGGAGCCCGGTTCACTTTCATCCGGTGTCCCGGTATGGTCCCGCCCACCATGTCGGTCATGACGCAACAGCCACCCCGGGAAGCCCGCCAAACCAGCGGCTTTACGGGAGGAATCGCGACGCTCGCCGAAGGCAAGCTGTACGCGCTGCAAAACCCCTACAAGCTCGACGGCCGGGTCAGCTCCTACCCTGCGAGCGCGCGCGGCTACGCGGTGGCGAACTGCTACCTGCTGAAGCAGCCCGACGCCGCCATGCTGATCGACACCGGATTTGGCAAGGACGAGCAGCTCATCATCACGCAGATCGAGTCGCTGATTGCGCCGCGCTCGCCGCTGTCGATGTTCCCACTGCGGCTCAACGAGTTCATGTCGATCAACAACGTCGAGACATTCGCCGGGCACTTCAACATCGAGACCTGCTACACCAGCAATCCGGACGCCGCGCTGTGGTTCGACTTCGGCGCCATGGCGGACGGCCGCAGCATCCTCGACTCGATGCACGGTCACCGCGGTCACGCGCTCCGACACCATCAAGCTCGGCAAGCAGGGCCGCGTGATCGACGTGATGCAGGCGCCGATCCGCCTGATTGCCACGCGCTGGCTGTACGACAACGACACCAAGACGTTGTTCTCGTCCGACATGTTCACCCACATCTGGCGGCCGAACTCCGCAGGGGCCATGGATCGTCACCGACGAGACCGATACGGCGACCGAGCAGCATGCGCAGTCCTTCATGCTGAACACGCGCTACTGGTGGATCGAGGGTGCGCCGACCGACTCGATGCGGCGCGGCATCGCTGCCATGTTCGACAAGTACGACATCGAGACGATCGCGACCGGCTACGGCTGCATCCTGCGCGGTCGCAAGACCGTCGCACGCGCCTACAAGATGCTCGATAACATCTTGAAGCAGCATGGACAAGAGCGTGGCGGTATCGCGCTATGTCGACCGCGACGAGGAACGCTGATGACACTCGAAGACGGTCGCAACCAATCCGGACCGGATGCCGCGCGAGATCGCGCCCGGCGTGTTCTGGATCGGCGACTGCCTGGCGCAGCGCCACAAGGGCAAGTCCTATCACGGCTACAACGCCGCGTTCGTGGTGGCCGGCGAGACAGCATCGTGCCTGGTCGAGACCGGGCACCCGAAAGACTTTCCGGTCGTCGAGCACCACATCGCGAAGCTTCACGAGCGCGGCATCCCGCCGCTGAAGTACCTTTTCATCACGCATCAAGAGACGCCGCATTCCGGCGGGCTTGGCCGCGTGCTCAAGACCTATCCGGACGTGATCCTGTGCGGAGACGTCAGCGACTATCACCTGTCGTACCCGCAGTACGAACACCGCATGAAGTTCATGAAGGAGAACGACGAGATCGACCTCGGCGGCCGTGCCATCCGGCGGTCGAGCCGGTGATCCGCGATCTGCGCACCACCTGGTGGGGCTTCGACACCAAGGAGCGCGTGCTGTTTCCCGGCGACGGCTTCGCCTACAGCCATTATCACGAGGACGGCCATTGCGGTCTCACGGCCGAAGAGGCGATCTCGCTCGATCTGCCGGACGTGTCGTCGACCTTCGCCGACCTCGCGCTGTTCTGGACCAAGTTCGCCGACATGAACGTCTACTGTGGCCGGCTCGATGAGCTGATCGAGCGGCTCGACGTCAGATACATCGGGCCGACCCACGGTCTGCCGATCACCGACGTCAAGGGGACGGTGCCGAAGGTTCAGCAAGGGCTGAAGGAAGCCGCGCTGATGCCGGAGTCGGGCACCAACGAGAAGGTCGTGCTCACCGCACCAGCGGCGGAGTGAAACGGCTTTTCCCCGGTGAAGGGAAAGCAAAACCGGCGGGCTAATCGAAGCGATCAGCTCTGGTGATATGACGCGTGGCCGTTTTTCGGCGAGCGTGCGGCTATTCTTTGACGACGAACACGCGGTTGTGAGCGACGGGTGTGATGCACAGCACAAATTTATTTGCGGCACACGCCTAGCTTCCGGGTCGCGCGGTCCGAAACGTCGGCCGTGCATCAACCTCGCTACAAAATGGAGTCAAATTTGAGCAGCAAAGCGATCACACTCGCCGCCGTTTCGATGTCGGCCCTCGCACTATACGTGACGGAGGCTTCGGCTCAGGCGACGCCATTCTACAATTCTCCGGCGCAGACGAGCACCTACGACGACGGGGCACGTTGGTCGCAGCCCACGATCACTTCGAGCCGCAGAACCGTCGCTCGGCCGCGTGGCGCCGACGCCTTCGCAACGGTGCCGGGCCCCCGCGTGCTGTGGTCGGCGCCGCCGGTGGACAATGTACACCCGTCCATAAGCGACTACTGATCGCGTACTATCGCAACGTTTGATGCTGCGGCCGGCCCTTTCGGGGCCGGCCGAGCATTGTTACCGTCCCCGTGCACATGCGGGGAGATCGGGGATGAACGGGGCTGCGCTGCGTTCGCTGCTGGCGGGCGTCACTCTGGGCGTGATGGCGACCGGTGCGCCGGCCCAGGACTATCCGAGCAAACCCATCACGATCATGGTCGGCCTTGCCGCTGGCGGCATCACCGATGTCACCGCGCGGCTCTATGCCGAGGCGGTCGCCAGGATCACCGGCCAGCGCGTCACGGTGGAGAACCGCACCGGCGCGGGTGGTGGCGTTGCCGCGGCTGCCGTTCAGAATTCCACGCCGGACGGCCATACGCTGCTGGTGTTCTCCGGCTCCCAGCACGCCACGGTGCCCGCGGTCGGCAACGCGACCTACGAGCCTGTGAAAGGTTTCTCGCCGATCACGTATCTGTTCAACAGCGTGGTGGTGCTGACCGTGCCGGCCGACAGCCAGGCGAACACGATGAAAGAGCTGCACGACTGGGGCCGCAAGAAGCAGGGCGGTCTTTCGTTCGGCACACCGGGCCTCGGCTCGCCATCGCATCTGCTCGGCGTGAAAATCCTGATGGCCGACAAGGTGCCATTCGAAGTCGGTGCACTATCGCGGCGGCAATCCGATGATGGCCGATCTGGTGACCGGCCGCGTCGATTTCTCGTGGCCGACGCTGAATACATCTCGCGCGCTGATCGCCGAGAAGAAGCTGCGTGCACTGGCGCTTGACGCCGACAAGCGATGGGATCGCCTGCCCGATGTGCCGACGCTCGATGAGCTCGGCTTCGGCAAGGAGAAGGTCGCGAGCTGGTTCGCGCTTGCCGGGCCCGCGGGCATGCCGTCCGCTTTGGTCAATCGCGTTCGCGACCTCTTCATCCAGGCATCGAAGGATCCGGAACTGCAGAAGCGGCTGGGCGAGAACGGCGTTCCGATCGTCTCCAGCACCCCGGAGGAGATGGGCAGGGCGATGGTGCAGGAGTGGGAAACCATGCAGCAGCTCGCCAAGACGCTGAACCTGCGCCAGCAATGAGCCGCCCGCCGTTCCGGGCCGACGTCGTCGGGAGTTTCCTGCGTCCCGCGCGGCTCAAAGAAGCGCGTGAGCGCCTGCTAGGTCCGCAGACGCCGGACCAGCATCTCGGTCCGCACGGCAACGCTGAGCTTGCGGCCATCGAGGACGACTGCATCCGTGAGGTCGTCGCGGTGCAGGAGCGCGTCGGGCTTCAGTCGGCGACCGACGGCGAGTTCCGCCGGCGCAGCTGGTGGCTCGACCTGATCATGGGCTGGGAGGGTTTCTCGGCGGACCGCAAGGGCCACGCCGAGATGTCATGGCGCAACGCGCAGGGCGTGACGCAGGCCTCATCCCGTTTGTGGGTCACAGGCCCGATCCGCTGGCGTGAAAGTGCCACGGTGCGGGCGTTCAAATTCCTCAAGGCGAACTGCAAAACGGTGCCGAAGGTCACGCTGCCGGCGCCGCTGATCCTTCACATGTTCGGCGGCGGTGATGCCGGTATCCGCGAAGAACACTACAAAGAGATCGACGCGTTCTGGACGGACGTCGTCAAAGCCTATCGCACCGAGATCAGGGCGCTGATCGACGCCGGTGCCACATACATCCAGTTCGATGACACCAGCATCGCGTTTCTATGCGATCCGCTTCATCGCGATACGGTACAGCGCTGGGGCTCGGAGCCCGACGCTCTGCTGCGGACTTATGCCGCGAAGATGAACGAGGTGCTCGCCGATATCCCGGCGCACGTCACGGTGACATTCCATCAATGCCGCGGCAACCGAGAAGGCTCATGGATGGCGGAGGGTGGCTACGATCCGGTGGCTGATGTGTTGTTCAACGCGATCGATGTCCACGGCTATTTCCTAGAGTACGACAGCGCGCGGGCCGGCACCTTCGCGCCGCTGCGCCTGCTGCCGAAGGGCAAGGTGGCGGTGCTCGGTATCATGTCCAGCAAAACACCGGAACTGGAACCGACCGACGACCTGAAGCGCCGGATCGGCGAGGCGGCGAACTTTGCTCCACTCGATCAGCTTGCGATAAGTCCGCAGTGCGGCTTCTCCAGTTCGATCGGCGGCAATCCGCTGAGCGAAAGCGCGCAGGAGGCGAAGCTTGCGCGCTTGGTCGAGGTGGCGCGAAGCGTCTGGGGTACGGCGTAGCGTCAGCTTCGGATGTGTTAGGACTTCAGTCGGCGGCCGGCGGAGATATTTCAATGAATGAAATGCCCTGGTGGGCAATCCTCTTAATCGTCGTTGCGATCTTCCTCGCCATGTTTCTGTTCATGGGCATCGGGATGACGGCCGGCGAGTTTGCAGCGAATGTTTTTCTGATTTCCGTGCTTGCGTTCGCCGCGCTGATATATGCCGGCGTGCGCTGGGCCGTCCCGCGTCAAAAAGACGACGTAGACCGTTAGTCCGGCGAACTACCCCGCGTACTCCGCTTCCGGCAATCCCTTCACACCGGCATGCACGGCGAACAATCCGCCGGCGAGTGGCTGCTTCGCCAGCAAGTCCGGCTCGATGCGCTGCGTCGCGCTGGTGACGTAGAGCGTGTCGAGGTTCGGTCCGCCGAAGCAGCACGAGGTCGGCTGCGTCACCGGAAATTCGATGATGCGGTCGATCTTGCCCTGCGGCGTGTAGCGCACCACGCGCGAGCCGCCATACTCCGCGTTCCACAGGCAGCCGTCGGCGTCGATCGCCGAGCCGTCGGGATGGCCGGGATGGTCCTTGGTGTCGACGAACACGCGCCGGTTCGAGATCGCGCCGTCGGCCAGCGAGTAGTCGAACGCGTACATCACGTCGCTGTAGGTGTCGGCGTAGTACAGCGTGCGGTCGTCCGGGCTGAAGCGCACCATGTTGGTCACGGTGATGCCCTGGAACATCTTGCGCACGCTGTGGTCGGGATCGAGCCGGTAGAGCGAGCCGCGCGGCTCGCGGATGGTGACGTGCTGCGTGCCGGCCCAGAAACGGCCGAGCCGGTCACAGCTTCCATCGTTGATGCGGTTGTCGGGCAGGTCGGGCTCGGGGTCGGCGATGAAGGTGAGTGCCTTGGTCGTCGTGTCGATGGCATGGAAGCCGTGCTGCAAGGCGATGGCGATGCCGCCGGATTTGCGCGGCACCACGGCGCCGGCCATCGTCGGCAGCGGAAAGGTCGTGACGCCGCCGTTCGCTTCGAGCCGATAGAGCGCGGGCGCGCGCGCATCGATCCAGTAGAGTCGCTGCTCGCGCGGATGCCACATCGCGCTTTCGCCGAGGACGTTCTTGCCATCGACGATCAATTCGGGCTTGCTCATGGCTGCGCGCTTCCCATGTTCAAATTGGGAGATGTGAAGTGCGGTGTAGTGGAGACTGACGATGCCGGTCGTTGTTCACGAGAAAGTGCCGTTCGATCCATTCCCTCCGGGTGCGACCTACCAGACCCTGGTCGGCGACGCGCAGGGCTCGACGCCGTTCCGCCTCGGCATCCAGACCTCGTCGCCCGGCTATCGCACGCCGCTTCATTCGCATCCCTACATGGAATCGCTGACGGTCCTCGAAGGCGAGGGCGAGGCGTGGATGGAGGGCCGCGAGCCGTTCCCGATTTCGCCGGGCATGACGCTGGTGTTTCCCGCCAACACGCGGCACTGGTTCCGCGCGACCGGTGCGCGGCCGCTGAAAACCTACGGCGTGCATGGCTCGCCGCATCGGATCGTCATCGAGCATGAGGACGACGGAAAGTCGTTCCGGTAGGCGCGCTCACTCGATCTTCGCGCCCGAGACGCGCACCACGTCGGCCCACTTGTCGATCTCGGCGCGCAGGAACTTCTCGTAGTCGGCCGGGCTCATCACGCTCGGCTCCATGCTCTGCTTGGCCCAGTTGTCCTTGACGTCGGCGCGCGACGCGAGCTTGCCGATCTCGGCATTGAGCTTGTCGACGATCGCCTTGGGCGTGCCGGTCGGCGCCATGAAGCCGAGCCAGGAGACCGCCTCGTAGCCCGGTACGCCGCTCTCATTGAGAGTCGGCACGGTTGGCAATGTTGCGGAGCGCGTCTTGCCGGTGGTGCCGAGCGCCTTCACCTGCTTGGCCTGTATGTTGCCGGCCATGGTGCCGACCGCGTCGAACATCATCTGCACCTGGCCGCCGATCACGTCGGTGCGCGCGGCGGAGGCGAGCTTGTAGGGCACGTGCTGGATATCGATCTTGGTCATCGCTTTGAACAGTTCGCCGGCCATGTGATACGGCGTGCCCGGCCCGGACGATGCGAAATTGAGCGTGCCGGGCTTCGCCTTGGCGAGCGCGATCAACTCGGCTACGTTGTTGGCGGGCAGCGACGGCGGCGCCACCAGCGCCATGTCGAAATAGTTGATCGGCGCCACGGCGACCAGATCGCGCATCAGCACGTACGGTCTGTTCGGCACCAGCGACTCGTTGGTGGCGTGCGCGCTCGAGATCAGCAGCAGCGTGTAGCCGTCCGGCGCCGACTTCGCGGCCGCGTCGGTGCCGATGATCGAGCCCGCGCCCGGCCGGTTCTCGATCACGAACGGCTGCTTGAGCGCTTCGGACAGATGCTGGCCGACCACGCGGGCGAAAATGTCGCCCGAGCCGCCGCTCGCGAATGGCACGATGATCTTCACCGGCCGGCTCGGATAGTCCTGCGCGGCGGCGGAGCCGATGCTTGACGCGAGCGCAATGGCAGCGAAACGAAGCATTCGGATCGGGGACATCAGCGTTCCTCAATTATTTGGTTGGTCAGGAAGCCTTAGCGATGGCTACGCTATAGCGCAGCCGTTCGCGTGCCAACGGCCTGGACGGCTGCCCATCGCCGTGACGTAATGGGCCAACAACGATCGGCGGGAGGGGACGATGTGGCGCGCGGTGGCTGCTTGTCTAACGATGGGCGCAGCATGCGTGACACCTGCTGTCGCGCAGGACTATCCCAACAAGCCGGTGAAGATCGTGGTTGGCTTCGCCGCCGGCTCGGTGTCCGACCTCACTGCGCGCGTGATCGGTCAAAAGCTCGGCGACGCGCTCAAGCAACCCTTCATTGTCGAGGTGCGCCCGGGCGCCGGCGCCAACGTCGCAACGCAGTCCGTGGTGCGTTCGCCGAAGGACGGCTACACCTTGCTGGTGGCGACGTCGTCGAGCACGATCCGCGGTCCGCAATCGGCGAATTTCAATTTCGATTTCGGCGCCGACCTCGCGCCGGTGGCGCTGATCTCGAACGTGCCGTTCGTGCTCACCGCTTATCCCGGGCTCGGCGTGAAGACCGTCAAGGAGTTCATCGCGCTCGCCAAGGCAAAGCCGGAAGGGCTGACCTTCGGCGGCACGCAGGTCGGCACCACCGGCCATCTCGCCGCGCAGCTCTTCAACCAGCGCGCCGGCACCAGTCTGGTGATCGCGCCTTATCCCTCGACTGCGCAGGCCACCACCGACTTGATGACCGGACGCATCTCGGTCGCGTTCGCCACCGCGTCGAACGTGCTGCAACTGATCGGCGACAACAAGCTCACCGCGCTCGCGGTCGCGCAGTCGAAGCGCTCGGCGCTGATCCCGGACGTGCCGTCGATGACGGAGGCTGGATTGACCGGCGTCGATTCCAGCATCTGGATCGGGTTGCTGGCACCGGTAGGAACTCCGCGCGAGATCGTCGATCTGCTCTCCAGGACGGTGAACGAGGCGTTGAAATCCGAAGATCTCGTCAAGCAGATGCAGCTCTCCGGTATGGAGCCGCTCGGGCGGAACTCCGGACGAATTCGCCCGCCGCATCAAGGCGGATACGGCGCAATGGGACGCGGTGCTGGCGGCGTCAGGCCTCGGAAAGTAACCGTCTTTCCCGCCATATTTCCGGCATTCGCGCCGGAAATGCTAAACATCAGACATGATCCCGCGCACGATTCGAACTGGCATCTGCGTTGCGCTGGCCGCCGCGCTGCTCGCGGCGGCGCCTGCGTCCGCGCCCGACGCGTGGGGCGAGCCGAAGGCGAAGAAGGCCAAGGCGGCGAAGCCGGCTCCCAAGACGTCAGTCGAGGAATATCAGCGCGCCAAGGCGGCGTACGAAAAGCAGCTCGACGCCTATTGGGACGACATCTCGGCCAAGCGGCGCATCCGCATCGCCAAGCGGCGCGACAAGCAGCAAGTCGTGCTGGAGGACTATGTCCTCACCCAGCCGCCGGTCTATTCGGGGCCGGCGCGCCCGGCCGGGATGCCGGCGCCGCGCAGGGAGCCGAAGGACGTCAAGCTGCCGCCGATCCCGCGCGTCGCGGATTTCATCGCCGCCGCGGCCGAGCACTACAAATTCACGCCGCACCGGCCGGAGAGCGATCTCGAATTCAAGCGCGCCTATGCGCGGGTCGCGCTCGAGGCGGGGCTCACGGAAGAGCAGGCGGTCCGCATCTACGCATTCGAGACCGGCGGCAACGGCACCTACGACGTGCAGGCCGGGCTGACGCATCCGAAGAAAGGCTCGAAGCCGATCTCGCCCGCGGTCGGCTACAACCAGTTGCTCTCCACCAACACGATCGGACTGCTGGCGGCGAAGGGCGACGATTTCGTCAAGGTGCTGAAGGTGCGTGCCGCTGCGCTCGACGACGACGCGCGCAAGACGATGGAGCGCAGGCTCGAAGCACTCGGCCGCATGATCGCGCACACCAAAACCGTGCCGTATGCCTGGGCCGAGCACGACAAGATGGCGAAGTTCACCCGCGCGGGTTACGGCATCCATGCCGCGATCTTCGACCGCGACGTCGGTCCGCTGTTGCAGACGCAGAAGCTGCTCGACTCGGTATTGTTCGCGAAGCGCAATGGGCGCGCCGAGCCACTGAGCGGGGCCGAACTCGAACTGATGAACTTCACGGGCGACGGCAACGGCTTCGACATGGTGATGATGCCGCTCGAATTCCGCGACAAGGTGCCGACCTCGAACTTCTTCCAGCCGCGCGGGTACTCCCGCAACCCGATCGCCAAGCGCACCGGCACCGTGGCGGTGCTGATCGCGTCGATCGACGCCAAGATGGATCGCGCCTCGCAACTTCCCGGTGCGCAGGAGCTTGGCGGCGGCGTTCCGCGAAGCGGCGGCGTCGAGACAGGCGAGCCAATGACCAGTCTCACGGCGCACTTCGCCTTGCTCAAGGAACTGGAGCAGGAGAACCAGGAGGTCGAGACGGCGATCGCCGACCTGATGGACGAGATGGAGCGCATTCCGCCCGAGCAACGCTCGGCCGGCGAGTGGGGGCCTTCGGGCACGCGGACCATGCGCTTCATGGAATTGAGCGAGCGGCAGAACGAGATCGCGGCGGAGATCAAGCTGGTGTTGGCGGCGATCGAATCGGCGAAGCCGGCAAAATCGGTGAATTGAGCGGCGATGTTCTTCGGCCGCATCTATGCGCGGGGCAAGCGCTTCAGGCCGTCCTGGCAATCCTACGCAACCTATGCGGCGGTGATCGCAGCCTGCCTGCTGGCGGTCGAGTTCAACGTGTTGAATGTGTTTCCGGGCAATCCGATCGGCCAATTGCTGCTGACCGTTCCGGCGTTCTATTTCATCGTCGCGGTGGCGTTTCTGCTGAACGATCTGGCGATTGCGGCTTGGCGGCTCTTCAAGCGCAAGCGGCGAGCGCGGCGAACGTAGACGGAGCCCTCTAGCATCCTCCCGGCATCCGTCTTAAGTGTCCGGCACCATCCCCAACGATCGTCCTTCCCTTGAATTCCATCATCTCCATCGCCGGTCTGTCCAAGACCTATGCCACCGGGTTCCAGGCGCTGAAAAGCATCGACCTGGACATTCGCTCGGGCGAGATTTTCGCGCTGCTGGGGCCGAACGGCGCCGGCAAGACCACGCTGATCAGCATCGTGTGCGGCATCGTCAATCCGTCGACCGGCAGCGTCACGGTGGACGGCCACGACATTCTGACCGACTACCGCGCCGCGCGTTCGCGCATCGGCCTCGTGCCGCAGGAATTGCACACCGATGCGTTCGAAACGGTGTTGGCCACGGTGACCTTCAGCCGCGGCCTGTGGAACAAGCCGAAGAATCCAGCGGTGGTCGAGAAGGTGCTCAAGGATTTGTCGCTGTGGGACAAGAAGGATTCCAAGATCATGACGCTGTCCGGCGGCATGAAGCGCCGCGTCATGATCGCCAAGGCGCTGGCGCACGAGCCGCAGGTCCTGTTCCTCGACGAGCCCACCGCGGGCGTCGACGTCGAGCTGCGCCAGGACATGTGGAACGTGGTGCGGGGCCTGCGCGCGGCGGGCGTCACCATCATTCTCACCACGCACTACATCGAAGAGGCCGAGCAGATGGCCGACCGGGTCGGCGTGATCAACAAGGGCGAGTTGATCGTCGTCGAGGAGAAATCCGCGCTGATGCAAAAGCTCGGCAAGAAGGAACTGAAAATCCAGCTCCAGAAGAAGCTCGACGCAGTGCCCGTGGAATTCGCCGACCGCCTGACGCTTTCGGCCGACGGCATGGAGCTGGTGTACGGCTACGACACCCGTGCCGAACGGCCCGGCATCACGGCGTTGCTGGAAGGTCTGATCAAGCAGGGCATCCGCTTCAAGGACGTCAACACGACGCAGACCTCGCTCGAGGAGATTTTCGTCGACCTGGTGAGGCGGCAATGAACTGGCGCGCGGTCTGGGCGATTTATTCATTCGAGATGGCGCGCACCGGGCGCACGCTGTTCCAGAGCATCGTGTCGCCGGTGCTCTCGACCTCGCTCTATTTCGTGGTGTTCGGCGCGGCGATCGGCTCCCGCATCACCGAGATCGAGGGCGTGAACTACGGCTCGTTCATCGTGCCGGGATTGATCATGCTCACGCTGCTGACGCAGAGCGTGATGAACGCCTCGTTCGGCATCTATTTTCCGAAATTCATCGGGACGATCTACGAGCTTCTGTCCGCGCCGATTTCCTATCTGGAAATTGTGATCGGCTATGTCGGCGCCGCGGCGACCAAGTCGATCATCCTCGGCGTCATCATCCTGGCCACCGCTGGCTTCTTCGTGCCGCTGCGCATCGCGCATCCGGTCTGGATGGTGGCGTTCCTGGTGCTGACCGCGCTGAGCTTCAGCCTGCTCGGCTTCATCATCGGCATCTGGGCCGATGGTTTCGAGAAACTGCAGATCATCCCGCTGCTGGTGATCACCCCGCTGACCTTCCTCGGCGGCACGTTCTATTCGGTCAGCGTGCTGCCGCCGGTCTGGCAGACCATCAGCCTGTTCAACCCGATCGTCTATCTGGTCAGCGGCTTCCGCTGGAGCTTCTTCGAGATTTCCGACGTCGGGGTGGGTGTGAGCCTGGGGATGACAATGGCGTTCCTGGTCGCCTGCCTGATCATCGTGTGGTGGATTTTCAAGACCGGCTACAAGGTCAAGAACTAGTTTCGACGGGCAGCCCGGCGCAGGACACCTTGCGCTTGCGGCGCAATCCACTGCAAAGAAGCGCATGGATTTTCTCGGCACGCCCGGCGTCGATGCGCTGACCTTTTTCGGCCTGACGCTGGCATCATTCCTGACATCGTTTCTCGGCGTCGCCACGGGCGCGGCTGGCGGCGTCATGCTGCTCGGCCTGATGGCGCTGGTCCTGCCGCCGGCCGTCCTGCTGCCGCTGCACACGGTGGTGATGCTCGGCTCCGGGATCACCCGTACGATGATCATGTGGCGTGACGTGATCCGCGGCACGGTGCCGCCGTTCGTCGTCGGCGCCACGGCGGGCGCCGTGGCGGGCGCCAACGTGTTCGTGGCGCTTCCGCAGTCGGTCCTCCTGCTCATTCTCGGCGTGTTCATCCTGATCGTGACCTGGCTGCCGAAGCTGGGGCGGCTCGGCGCGGAGCGTGGACGGTTCGTGGTGCTCGGCTTCTTCGCCACGTTTCTCGGCGTGTTCGTGAGCGCGACGGGCACAGTGCTGGCACCGTTTCTCGCGAGCCACGCTCCGAACCGTTACAAGATGGTTGCCACCATGGGTGCGCTGATGACTTTCACGCACATCGCCAAGCTGGCCGCGTTCGGATTCATCGGCTTTGCGATCGGCAGTTACCTGCCGCTGATGGCCGCGATGATCGCGGTCGGCGCTGTCGGCAACTGGGTGGGCGAACTTGCGCTGCACAAGATGTCGGAGCAGCGTTTCCGGCTGGTGCTCCAGATCGTCCTGACGCTTCTGGCACTGCGGCTGATCTGGAGCGCGGGGACGCAGGCCGGGCTGTATTAATTCGCGGCAATGCGGCGGCGTGTCCGGTTGCGGTGCTTGGGCGAACTTTCTAGCATGCCGCCCAAGCTTTAAAGCCTTTCACCAGGGAGAAAATCGTGACCAAGGACATCAAAGGCGCGCCGTCGCGCCGCCGCGTCATCAAAGCGGGTGGAGCAATTGCGCTCGGGCTCGCGGCGCCGACGTTTCTCAAAGTCGGTTCGGCGCTGGCCGCCTATCCGGATCGCGCCATCAAGATCGTGGTCGCCAACACACCTGGCGGGCCCTCCGACATCGTGGCGCGCATGATCGCCGCCGAAATGCAGCAGGTGATCGGCGCATCGGCGTTCATCGAGAACAAGGGCGGGGGCGGCGGCAACATCGGCTATGGCTTCGCGGCGCGCTCGGAGCCGGATGGCTACACGATCCTGCTCACCACCAGCGCCTACGTGGTCAATCCGAGCCTCTACAATTCGATCCCCTATGATCCGTTCAAGGATTTCGTGCCGATCTGCGAGCCGGTGATCACGCCGCATGTCTTCGTGGTGAAGGCAGACCTGCCGGCCAAAAACATGAAAGAATTCGCCGCGCTGGTGAAGGCCAATCCCGACAAGTTCAACGTCTCGACGCCGCCGATTGGCACCACGCCGCAGCTTCAGGCCGAGGTGCTCAAGATGCGCGAAGGCATCGAGAAGATGGCGACCGTGGTGTTCCAGGGCGGCGGCGACGCCGTCAAGGCGATCCTCGGCGGCACCGTGCAGCTTTCCTCCGGCACCGTCCCGCCGGCGCTGCCGCATATCAAGGCCGGCACACTGCGGGCGCTGGCGCAGACCGGCTCGACCCGCTGGGTCGGGTTGCCGGACGTCCCGACCATGGCCGAGTCCGGCTACAAGGATTTCGTATTCGACACCTATTGCGCGCTGGTCGCGCCGGCCAAAGTGCCGCCGGAGATCGTCGCCAAGCTCGAGAAGACCATTCTCGACATCACCAACAAGCCCGAGATGAAACAGAAGCTGATCGCAGCGGGCTTCGACGTCACCGCGCTGACCGGCAAGGGCCATGCGGCGCGTATCGCCAAGGAAATTCCGATGTTCAAGGACATCATCGAGAAGGCGAAGATCCAGAAGCTCTGACGCGACAACTTCGGTTAACGCGCGGCCCGCGGCGGAAATTTCACCATCGCGGGCCGTTTGCTTTCCGCCGTCCGCGCAACGATGCGTCACGGCGTGAACAAGCGTGGTTAAATTTACGTTTGCGGTTTTACGTTAATTCGCGAAACCAATCGCGGCAGCGCGCTGCGCCGCTAAGACTGCCCCTGAGAAAACCAAGGCCTGATCGGCATTCTCAGGGGGCAGGACATGTACACGGATTACATCGGCAGCGAACCGCGTTGCTGCGTCATCGCCAAGAAATTGATCTGGTGCGTGGCTGCGATCTGCTGCACCGGCGGCGCCGTCGACGCGACTGGCGCAGTGGCGCGCGCGCGCGCGATGACGGCGCCCTTCCTGTCGAAGACGCAGATCGTTCAGAAGGCCGAGCGCACGCCGATCCTCGCCAGCGAAGTTGCGACGGACGAGCCGCCGGCTGTGCTGGCTGTCGCTCCGCCAACTCGCGAAGCTGTAATGGCGCCGGTCTCCCCGTTCACCCGCGATCACGTTGCGCCGTCGCTGCCGGTCGCTCCCGAGACTCCTGTTGCCGTTGCTCCCGCCGTGGAGCCGGCTCCGGTTGTTGCTGTGGTTCCCGTCGTGGAGGTGCCTCGCACTGTCGAGCCGTCGCCGGTTATTGCTGTTGCTGCCGGTCGTGCCGGGTGCTCGCGGCAACGCCGGCCGTGCCGGTTGTCGTTGCGGTTTCGTCCGTGCCGGCCGTCGTCGTGCGGCCGAACGCACCGCCGTCGCCGTTCCGGCTGGCGAGCGCCAACCCTCGCTTCGAAGCCGCGTTGACCGAGCTGGCGATGAAGCCGCATGCCGATACCCCGGTCGAGGAGGAAGCGATTCCCGATGCCCCGTTCGACGGCAAGGCGCGCTCCAAACCCGCGGCGGCGCCAGTGCAAACCACGAAGCCCGTCGAGACTGTCAAGCCGGCCGACGTGACGCCGACCATCGTGCTTCCGCAGATGACCGACGTGCTGCCGCGTCCGCGCCCGCCGCTGACGCCGGCGCAGGAGCTCGGCCTCGAAGGCAAGGAGCGCGCGAAGGCCGAGAAATGCCTCGCCAAGGCGATCTATTTCGAGGCGCGCAACGAGCCGGTGCGCGGCCAGGTCGCGGTCGCTCAGGTCGTGCTCAACCGCGTGTTCTCGCCGTACTATCCGGGCGACGTGTGCGGCGTGGTCTATCAGAACGCGCACCGGCGTCTGGCCTGCCAGTTCACCTTCGCTTGCGACGGCATTCCGGACATCGTTCGCGAGAAGGGTCCGTGGATCCGCGCGCAGAAGATCGCCAAGCAGGCGCTCGACTCGCAGAACTGGCTGCCGGAAGTCGCCAAGGCGACGCACTATCACGCCACCTACGTGAGGCCGCGCTGGATCCGCGACATGAGAACGATCGTCAAGCACGGCCAGCACATCTTCTATCGCCCCAGGAACTGGGGTAACGGCGAGGACGAAGCTGGCTGGGGTGTCGCCTCGCTGACGCACTCGACGCCGCCAAGACCAAGACCGCGAAGAACTAGCCATTTTTCCGGCCGGATGTGACACTGCGCCGCCAAAAGCGCAGGGAGCATCGGCCGGAAATGAGCGACAGCAGTAAAGCCAGCGAGACCCTCGCGCGATTTGCCGTCGAGACGCCGGCCGCGCGCATTCCCGACAAGGTGCGCCACGAGGCCAAGCGGGCGCTGCTCAACATCCTGGCGGCCGGCATCCGCGGCGCGACCGATCCGACCTACGAAATGCTGCGGCACGCGTTGCCCACGGTCGGGCAGGGCCAGGCGACCATCGTCGGCCGCAAGGAGCGCGCCGACGTGCTCAACGCGACGTTTCTCAACGCGGCCGGCGCCAACATCGACGACTTCTGCGACACCCACCTGCCGACCGTGATCCATCCGACCGCGCCGATCATGCCGCCGCTCTACGCGATGTCCGAGCTGCAGCGCGTGCGCGGCGCCGATCTGCTCGACGCGTTCGCGATCGGCGTCGAGGTGGCGTGCCGGATCGGCAATTCGATCTCGCCGTCGCATTACCGCACGCGCGGCTGGCACATCACCGCGAGCTGCGGCGTGTTCGGCGCGGCGGCGGCCGCCGGCCGGCTGCTTGGTCTCGATACGCAGCAAATGGTCTGGGCGCTGGGCGGCGCGGCGTCGCAAGCCTGCGGCCTGGTCGAAATGCTCGGCATGCCGACCAAGAGCCTCGGCGTCGGCAACGCCGCGCGCAACGGCCTGTGGTCGGCGCTGCTGGCGAAGCAGGGCTTCGCCGGTCCGGCGCGTCCGCTCGAGGGCCGGTTCGGCTTCTTCAACGCGATGGGCGAGACGCCGAAATGGCCGGCGCTGCTCGACGGCCTCGGCGACACCTGGGAGCTGTCGATCAACGCCTACAAGCCTTATCCCGGCGGCGTCGTGATCCATCCGGTGATCGACGCCGTGCTGGAGCTGCGCGCGAAGGTGATCGCCGCCGACATCGCGCGCGTGCTGGTCCACGGCCATCCGCTGCTCAGCGAGCGCGCCGACCGGCCCAACGTCAAAACCGGCCGCGAGGCGCAGGTCAGCGTGCAGCACAGCGTCGCCGCGGCGCAGATTTTCGGCGACGCCGGGCTCGATCAATACACCGACGCCTGCGTGAACGATCCGGCGGTGCTGGAACTGCGGCGCAAGGTCGAGGTGATGCAGGACGCCAAGATCCCGGTCGAGGCGGCGGTGGTCGAGGTCTGGACCAGGGACGGCAAGCATCACCGCGTCGCGGTCGATGCGGCGCGCGGCAGCGCCGGCCGGCCGCTCACCGATCGCGAGCTGGAGCAGAAGTTCGAGAGCCTGGCGGGAGCGCGCGTCAAGGACGGCCGCAAGCTGATCGACGCGGTCTGGGCGCTCGACAAGGCGGAGGACGCGTCGAAGATCCTGGCGATGACCGTGCCGGCCTAGTCCTCGTCCGACAGTCGCCGCTTCGCGCCCCAGCCCTGCAGGACTTCGTTGATCTCGTCGGCGACGAAGAACCGCGCGCTGTCGCGGTCGTAGCCCTGCTCGAGCCGCTCGTCGTAGTCGGTGAAGGTGTGGCGCACGTAGGCGACCAGCGACAGCCAGGCGGCGGCTTCGGGCGAAGCGGTGCGCAGGCCCGCGCTGTCGAGCGCGTGATCGACGATCGCGCCGAACTCGTGCGGCGGAATATTCGGCGCGAGACGGCGCAGCGCGGTTTCGATGTCGGCGCGGCGAGGCATGCGCGACTGAACCCGACGCGCGCGCAAATGAAAAGGCCCTCCGTTGGGAGGGCCTGATCGCAGGATTGGATTGCAACGTTACGGGCAGGGATGCCGCTGGCCGTCGTAGCCGAGATACGTGCCGCTCGACGGATCGTAGCTCTTGAACCGCTGCATGCAGTACGCGTCGCGTCGCCCGCCGGAGCCGGCGCACGGTAGTAAGTCGGCGCATCGTAGTACCCGGCCGGCGGGCCGTAATAGTACGGCGCGGCGAATGCGCTGCCGATGGCGAGGCCGGTTGCCAGGCCAACGCCGGCGCCGACCCACGGCCGATAGCCGTAGCCGCGGTAGCCGCCGCGCCAGCCGTAGCCGCCACCGCCGCCAGCCAAACCGCCGCCGCGGCGCCACTGCACGTCGGTCAGCAGATTGTTGTCGCCGCTGATGCTGGCCGCGGTCTGCGGACGCGCGAGCTGCGCCGACGCCGGAAGTGGAGACATCACAGACAAGGTCCCGACCAGCGCGGCCAGTGCGCTGCCGGTCATCAACGTTCTCATTGCATCCTCCGAAACCAAAGCGCCGCCGGAATTGGCGGCATGCCGCCCACGAGGATCAATCGTCGAATGGCAAAATGGTTTCGCAAGGTGCGAATTGTGGCCGGATGGCGGCTTCGCTTGTGCGACGCCGCATGAACGGCTTGTCAGAATTTTGCAATCTACCAGCGCCGGCGCCAGCCACCGTAGCGATAGCCGTAACCGCGGAAGCGGTAGTAGCCGTAGGGCCGGTAGTACGGATACGGGTAGACGGCGGGCGCGCCGTAATAAGCCGGTCCGCCGACCACGACTTCGTCGTCATCGTCGTCGTATGGCACGGCCGCCGCCCCGCGGCGGACGGCGCGTGCGGGACCGGAACGCGCCCGCTGGTGTCGAGCGCGGACTTGATGGCGAACCCGCTCTTGCCCTGCCAGGTGACCTCGCACCACTCGCTGCAGTTGTTGGCTTCGACCAGGCTGCCGGCCGGGATCTTGGCGACGATTTCGTTCGTGGTCGCCGCTCCGGAGCGCAGATTCACCGTCGACTTGACATAGGCCGGCGCGGCGTTCGCCGCCGCCGATGTAAGCGTGAACAGCGCGAGGGCGCCGAACGAACACAAGCTGGATTGAATGGTCATCCGGTTCCTCCCCCCTGTCATCTTGGAGGCGAATTTAACCAGACTATGGCGAAGCGCTTCAACGGCTGCCGGCAATCAGAAGCCGGACACCGTCTCGCGAACGTGCTCGACCTCGGGCGGCGAGGCGAAGCAATGGCCGGCCAGCTTGCGCCATTCCTGGAAGTCGGCGGAGCCGCGGAAATCCACGGTGTGGTTCTCGACCGTGTCCCACTTCACGAACAGGCGGTAGCGGCTGGGCTTCTCGATCGAGCGCTGCAGGCTGAGGCCCTTGCAGCCCTTGGCGCGCTTGAACAGCGGCGCGGCCTTGGCGACGCCGGCTTCGAATTCGGATTCCATTCCAGGCTTGATGTCGATCTGCGCGATTTCGAGGATCATGTCGGCTCCCGCGGTTGAGAAGGGAACCTTAGCCTACAACGTCTGCGCGGTATTGCCCTTGAACAGGATCGGTCCGGTCGGCCGCCCGGTCGGCGAGCCGCCGGCTGGCTCCAGCGTGATCTCGAACAACTGGTTGGAGCCGGGCCGCGGCAAATCCTTCAGGTCCAGTTCGAGCGTGCGCGGGCGGTCCATCAATCCGACCGAAACCGGGCCGCGCTCGCGGCTCGGCAGCGTCCAGACTTGCAGCGTGCGCCCGGACGGCACGCTGATCGAAGTGAGCGGCAGCAGCACGACGCGGCCGTCGGCAAAGGCATGCACCACCGCGCCGGTGCGGTCGCCGTCGACCAGCACGGCGACCATGACGGGCTGCAGCCGCGCCTGGCGGATCGCGACGCCCAATCCGACCGCCAGCATCGCGACCGCGAGCGAGGCTCCGATCGTCGCAATGCGGAGCACGGCGATGTCGCTCCACAGTCTCGACCAGGCGGAAGGCTCGCGCAGCGGGCGGCGCGTTGCCGACCGTGGCTTCGATGCGCCGCCACAGCGCTTCGCCGGCGGGAACAGCGTCGGTGTTGTCGTCGAATTCGGCAAAGCGCGTGCGCCAGCGCTCGACCTCGCGGGCGAAGCTGGCATCGGAGGCGAGGCGGCGCTCGGCGTCCATCCTGGCTTCTCCTTCGAGCAGGCCGAGCACGTATTCGGCCGCCTGCGTGTTCGGTTCGCGCGGGTCCGTCATCCCATGCACTCCTGCAATGAGATCAGGCTGCGCCGCACCCAACTCTTCACTGTGCCGAGCGGCACCTTGAGCCGGCCGGCAAGCTCGCCATGCGATAGCCCGTGCACATAGGCGAGCACCACCACGGAACGGCGTTGCGGGTCGAGCCGCTCGAGGCAGCGCCGCAACGCGCTGGTCTCAGGCAGCCGCGCCAGTGCGTTTTCGGTGGCCGGCGCGGCGTCTTCGCCGGCGTCGGGGTCGCTCTCGAATCGGCCCTCGTCGCGCAGGATGCTGATCGAGCAGTTGCGCAGGATGGCGTAGAGCCAGGTGCGGGCCGAGCCTTTCGCCGGATCGAACGAGCGTGCCGCGCGCCACATCCGCATGAAGGTGTCCTGCACGGCCTCCTCGGCGAGGTCCTGGCGGCGCAGGATCCGGCGCGCCACGCCGACCATGCGTCCCGCCTCGATGTCGTAGATCACGCGCATGGCAGTGCGCTCGCCAGCCGCGCAACGCGCGAGCGCCGCGGCTAGCTGCGCTTCAACCGCGCCATCTGGGGCAGGGGCCGTCATGGTCTGTCGGGGCTCCGCAGTCATCCTACGAAAAGACCCGATGCGGGCCAATCCAACATCGATTACGGCGGACGAGGCCATTTGGATGCAGGCCCCGCTCACAAATTGTTGAACCGCATCGCCGCATCCGGCCGGCCGCTCCCACCCGTATCCCGCCCGTCACCGCAATCGGGCGACACCAACCAGGGAGTTTTGCCATGACAATGAAGTCCATTCTGGCCGCGTCGGCCGCGCTCTTCATCACCGCTTCCGCCGCCCAGGCCGCCGAGGTTGCCGCACTGTGGGGCGACAACACGATCTCGATCGTCGACACCAGCCAGAAGAAGGTGGTGAAGACCTGGAACATCACCGGTGTCGCCGGCAAGGTGCTCGGCATCGACGTGCGCCCGGCCGACGGCATGCTTTACGCCGTAGGCGCCGACGGCGGCATCTACACGGTCGACACCAAGACCGGCAAAGCCACGGTGAAGTCCAAGCTGGAGTCCATGCTTCCGGCCAACGTCGTGGCGACCGTCGACTTCAACCCGGCGGCCGACCGCCTGCGGCTGATGGGCAGTGACGGCACCAGCCTTCGCGTCAACGTCGACGACGGCAAGGTCACCAAGGACGGCAGCCACAAGTTCGCCGACGCCGACATGCACAAGGGCGAGAAGCCGAACGTGGTGGCCGGCGCCTACACCAATTCCGTGAAGGGCACCAAGGAGACCGCGCTCTACAACATCGACGGCACGATCGGTGCGCTGGTCAAGCAGGCGCCGCCGAACGACGGCATCCTCAACGCGGTCGGCAAGCTCGGCATCAAGGCCGACAACGTGGCGTTCGACATCTGGTCGGACGGCAACGGCAAGAACGACGCCTGGCTGATGGTCGGCGACACGCTCTACAGCGTCGACCTCGCGACCGGCAAGGCGACTGCCGCCGCCAAGATCTCCGGCGCCAAGGGCCCGGTGCGGGATATCGCGATCCTTCCCGCCATGTAACTCCCGCGATGCGGCACGGCCTCGGGCCGCATCATCGAGAGACCGGCGCGCGCCGTCCCCGCTTGGCGCGCGTCGGGCGTTTCTGCGCGACTACACTTCGTCGAACACGTCGATTTCGACCGCGCCGGGGAACATGACACGCCATGTCGCTAGATAGGCCTGCACGGTGGGGTCGCTGGCGATCTTCTGCCGGTTGGTCTCGACCGCTTTCGGCGTCTCGTAGTCGATCTCCTGGATGAAACGCTTGGGATCGTCGGCGTTGCGCAGCAGGCGCACTTTGGAATTGCCGAACATCTGGAAGAACGGCGCAGTGGACTTCATCATCGCCAGCATTTCGGGTGCGATCTCCGGCAGGGTGAACCGAAAATGCAGGATCCGCCTGACCTTTTGCTCCTCGCCGGGCGAGTTAACCATGTTGACTCCGTTTTTCTGCCGGGCGGCCGCCCGTCCCACTCCATTGTTACATCCGAGCGCCGGATCGGCTAGTTTCCCACGTGGGAGCAGAGGGGATGGAGGGCGTCGTGCGTTGGGGTTTGCGTATCAACAGAAGGCATTTGTTGCAGGGTTCCTCGGCGGCGCTTGCCGCGCCGATGATCGGGACCGCTGCGTCGGCGCAAGGCACCTGGCCGAACCGGCCAGTCCGGGTGGTGGTGCCCTATCCGCCGGCCGGCGGCGCCGACACCACGGCGCGGCTGTTCTTCAACAAGCTCGGCGAGCTCTGGAACGCGCAGTTCGTGATCGACAACCGGGGCGGCGCCGGCGGCACCATCGCGGCGGCCGCGGTCGCCAAGGCCGATCCCGACGGCTACACCATCATGCATGACGCGACCGCGCATTCGGTCAATCACGCGCTCTACGGCAACCTGTCGTTCAACTACACCAAGGACTTCGTCCCGGTGTTCCTGGTTTCGCTGGTGCCGAACATCCTGGTCGCCAACACCAACGTGCCGGACAAGACGCTGGCCGACGTGATCGAAGCAGCGAAGAAGACGCCGGGCGGGCTGGACTTTGCGTCGTCAGGCAACGGTACGCTGCAGCATCTCAGCCTCGAAATGCTCAAGCACATGGGCAAGGTGCCGATCAATCATGTGCCGTACCGCGGCGGCGGGCCGGCGCTGAACGACATCGTCGGCGGCCAGATCAAGTACTACTTCTCGAACGGCTCGGCCTCGGTCGGTCTGATCCAGGGCGGCAAGGTCAAGGCAATCGTCCACACCGGCAAAGGGCGGCTCGGCACGCTGCCGGACCTGCCGGCCGCGCAGGACACTCTTCCGGGCTTCGAGGCCTACGAGTGGAACGGCGTATTCGTGCCGACCGGGACACCGGCCGACATCGTCAAGAAGCTCAACGCCGGCCTGAATGAAGTTCTCAAGCAGCCCGACATTCAGGCGCGCTTGAAGCAGCTCAACATCGATTCCCGCGCCAACACGCCCGACGAGTTTCGCGCGTTTGTTGCGAACGAAACCGAGAAGTGGGGCAAGGTGGTGCGCGACGCCGGGATCAAGCTCGGGTCGTGATGCTGTTCTGTGGCGCTCAGGGTCGAAGACCCGCCGAATTGACGCATGACGTGCGGCTCGGCGGGGCGGGCGTGAAGCGGCCCGATATTAGATCGGGTGGAAATTCGTCGGGGCTGACGTGGCCGGTCTGGAACGCGGCCTTGATCGCGTCGTGGACCCGCACATCCTTCGGTGCTTGCGATGACTTGTCCTGCGCGCGCAAATAGGTCGAAGCGGCGACGATGAACATCGTCTTGGCCATGCGATCGCATGGCGCACGGGCATAGGCTTGCGCCGCTTGAAGCGCGGTCTGTGCGAGGCGGTCGCCTGGGTCGACGCGAACAGCCGCCGGGGCCTGCTGCGAAGGCGCCGGAGGTTGGGCCTGCGCGGCAACAGGTTCGGGGGCCGGCGCTGGTTTCGGCGTCACGAGCTCGGTGCGTGTCTCGACCATCGCAGGCGGCTCGACGGACGGGACAGAAGTGTTCAGCTTCGATGGCACGACATTGATTGCCGCCGCCGGCAGGCCCTTCGACGCCCACGGCATGCCGAATGACATCCCGACGAACGCGGCGGCGAACACGGCGATGGCGGCACATATGAAACGTAGATCGCCCATGGCGAGGCTCCCCACGTTCCACTAGCGCGAGCGTCGTTAAGACCGCGCTAGCAATCGGCTGCAGGCATGGGGGCGCCGGAATCATCGTAACCGCTGCATTAACGGCGGCGCGACAATTTTAGTGGTCGATCACGTGGTTGGCGCGCTTCACAACCGCCTCCGGCAGTTCGACGCCGATCGCCTTCGCGGTCTTGGTGTTGACCGCGATGTCGAGCCGGGCGGTGCTGTCGACCGGCAGGTTGGCCGGCTTCTCGCCGCGCAATATCTTGGCGGTGAGCTCGGCGAGCTTGCGCAGCGTCGCCGGGTAGTCGGTGCCGAGCGACATCAGCCCGCCCGATTCCACATAGGCCTTGGTGGCGAACAGGGTCGGCACTTTGCGCAGCGTGGCGAGCTCGGCGATCTTGGAGCGGCGGCCGCCGAAATGCGGGCTGGGGAGGAACATCGCCATCTGCGACTTGCGCACGACGATGTTCTTGAAGGTCAGCTCGATGCTGTAGGGCGGCTTCTCGTGCCGCAGCGGCTGCAGCTCGAGCTTCGCTTCCTTCGCGGCCCGTTCGACCGCGGCAAACAGGTCGGCGGTGTCGTTGTCCCAGGCCACGGCGAAGCGCCGCCGCCCCGGCAGCGCCTCGGTCAGCAGCTCGATCTGCTTCTGGGCGATCTCGGACGGGCGCACGAACACGCCGGTGACATTGCCGCCCGGCTTCTCCAGGCTCGCGACATGCTTCTGCGCGACCGGGTCGTATTGCAGCGCCAGGAACACCACGGGCGTGTTCTTGCTCTGGGCAAGCACGGCTTGCAGCGCGATCTCCGGGCCGGTCACCACGATCACCTCGGGCTGCGAGCGCAGCAGGTCGCCGACGCTGCCGGCAGGACCGCGCGGATCGGCCAGCGCCTTGTATTCGATGATGATGTTGCGGCCGGCGCGGAATCCCAGCTCGTCCATCTGCGCCAGGAAGGCCCTGTAGCTCTCGCTCGACGGCGAGAGCGTGGCGACGCCGCCGAGGAAGCCGACACGGCGGATCGTCTTCGGCTGCGCCGCAACGGTTCGTGGCAACAGCGGGGCCGCCGCCGCACCGCCCAAAAGAGTGATGAATTCCCGTCTTTTCATTGTCCCAGCCGACTATCGAAACCCCTGTCTCATCTATCATACTGTAGCGTGCCCGTGGATGAGAACACCATGATCGAGACGGCCACGTTGTCGCTGGCCAAGGACGGTGGGCGCGATTTCGACGCCTATCTGGCCCGGCCGTCGACGGGACGGCGGGTCGGCATTGTCATGGTGCACGACATGTTCGGGCTCAACCCGTCGATCCGCTATATCGCCGGCGAGTTCGCCCGGCGGGGGCGTGCCGTACTGGTGCCCAACATGTTCTGGCGCTCGGCGAACCCGCAGCCGCTGGAATATGACGATACTCAGCACCCGCTGCCTGGGAGCGGCTGAAGGCGCTCGATCTCGATGCGGCTTGTGACGATATCGCGACGGCGGCGCGCTGGCTGCGGGCGCAATCGTTCTCGACCGGTAAGGTCGCGGTGATCGGCTTCTGCGGTGGCGGGCGGATCGCGTTTCTCGCCGCGGCGCGCACCGATGTCGATGCCGCGGTCGCGCTCTATGGCTTGCATATCTCCCAGCACCTCGACGAATTGAGCAAGGTGAAATGCCCCGTGCAGATCCACTACGGACTGCGGGACCAGCACATTCCGCGCGATGAAATCGACGCGGTGTCGGACGGCGTCGAGGCGCACGGCGCTCCGGAGATCGAGGTGGTGCTGTACCCGAGGGCCGGGCACTCCTTCTTCAATCATGTGCGGCCGACGTTCGACCGGGCGGCAAAGCAGCTTGCGACCGAGCGGATCGAGACGCTGCTGGCGGGGCTCTAGCCGTCATTCCGAGACGACCTGACACGTGTCCCGCGCTTATACCGGTTCGCGCACTGGTTTGACGGAGTCATGCTTAATCCTTCATCGTGCGCTTTTCGATCGCCACCAGCTCATCGAGGCCGGTGATGCGCTGCGCCGCTTTCATCTCCGGCTCGACGCCGCCCTTGCCGAGCAGCGGGTCGATCTCGCCCTTCGCAAGCGCCTCGTAGTTCTGCCGCACCGCCTTCACGATCGCGGCCAGCGCGCTGCCGGACGACGCGGCGAGCCGGTAGCCGAGCTTGGCGAGGTCCGCCTTCGACAGCGGGAAACCGGCGAAACCGTCGGCCGGCGCGAACATCATCAGCGGCGGCGGCAGCCGTTCGCCGATCTTGCGCAGCTCTTCGGCGTTGCGCGACCAGATGAACAGCATGTCGGCGCCGGCCTTCTTGAACGCCTCGCCGCGGCGCAGCGCGTCGTCGAGACCGTAAGGCCGCACCGCGTTGCTGCGCGCGATGATGAGCATGTTCGGATCGGTGCGCGCCGCGATCGATTCCTTGATGCGATCGACCATGAATTCGGTCGGCACCAGATGCTCGCGGCCGAGATGGTGCTCGACGCGGCGCGGCAGCACCTGATCCTCGATCTCGATGGCGGCGAAGCCGGCGGATTGCGAAAGCGCGACGGTGCGATGCATATGCACCGGGTCGCCCCAGCCGCCGCCGGCGTCGAGCACGATCGGCAGGTCGATCGCGGCGCGGATGTCGACGCAGACCTGGGCCATCTCGGGCAACGTGATGTTGGCCTCGGTCACGCACTTGTACCAGCCGAGCGAGCCGCCGCTGAGATACCCGGCCTTGAAGCCGGCTTGCGCCGCCATCCGCGCCATCATCGGGTTGAGCACCAGCGGCGCGACGACGAGATCGTTGCCGCGAATCAGATTGCGTAGCGATTCCAAGAAAATCTCCCGTGCGACGTTTACTTCTTCAGGCCGGCCTTGGTGATGACGTCGGTCCAGCGCTTGTCCTCTTCGGCGATGTGGCGCGAAAAGTCAGCCGGCGAGCCGCCGTGCCGGGCGATGCTCGCGCCTTGCAGCGACTTCGCAACCTCCGGGTCCTTGAGCGCCTCGTTGGCGGCCTTGGAGAGGCGGTCGATAACCGCCTGCGGCGTGCCGGTTGGCGCGACCAGCCCGAACCACAGCACCGACACGCAACCGGGCACTCCGGCCTCGATCATGGTGGGAAGGTCCGGAAGGATGTCGGTGCGGGCCGGATCGGTGGTGCCGAGCGCCACCAGCTTGCCGGCGCGGACATGTCCCATCACCGTGGAGGCCGGTGCGAAATAGCCCTGGATGCGGTTGGCGAGCATGTCGGTGACGACCTGCGGGCTTCCGGTGTAGGGCACGTGCTGGATTTTCACGTCGGCCAGCGACTTGAACAACTCGAGTGCGAGATGGGTCGAACTGGCGACGCCCGATGAGCCGAACGAGATCGCGTCCGGCTTGGCCTTGGCGGCGGCGATCAGCTCCTTGACGTTCTTGACGCCGAGCTCCGGCGTCACCGCCAGCACGGTCGGCGTCGAAGTCATCAGCGTGATCGGCGTGAAGTCCTTGATGAAGTCGAACGTCAGGTTCGGGTTCTGCGCCGCGTTGATGATGTTGGCGGCGGAGCCGATGTAGAGCGTGTAGCCGTCCTTGTCGGCGCGCGCCACCGACGCTGCCGCGATGCTCGATGCTGCGCCGGGCCGGTTCTCGACCACGACCTGGCCGTTGAGAATCTGGCCGATCTTGGCGCCGACCACGCGGGCGGAGATGTCGGCGGTGGTGCCGGCCGGGAAGCCGCTGATGATGCGGATCGGAGCATTGGGATAGGTCTGCGCCTGCGCGGGAACTGCGGGCAGCGCGAACGCAAGGGCCGCGGCGACAAGATGTGCAATCTTCATGATGAACCCTCCCGATATTTTTGTTGCCGGAAGGGAAGCATGTTTCGGCGAATGCCGCCAGACAACTGCGACAACAGGGACGGTGAGCTTATTCCGCCGCCTCGACGTCGTCGGCGTCGATGAAGCCGCCGGACTGCCGCCGCCACAGCGCGGCGTAGTGGCCGTCGGCGCGCAGCAGTTCGGCGTGCGTGCCCTGCTCGACGATGCGGCCATGATCGAGCACGACGAGGCGGTCCATCCGCGCGATGGTCGAGAGCCGGTGCGCGATCGCGATCACCGTCTTGCCGGCCATCAGCGTGTCGAGGCTGGTCTGGATCGCGGCCTCGACCTCGCTGTCGAGCGAGGAGGTGGCCTCGTCCATGATCAGGATCGGCGCGTCCTTGAGGATGACGCGGGCGATGGCGATGCGCTGCCGCTGGCCGCCGGAAAGCTTCACGCCGCGCTCGCCGACATGGGCGTCGTAACCCTTGCGGTGGCGCCAGTCCTCGAGGTCGCCGATGAATTCGTGCGCGTGCGCGAGCTGCGCGGCGTGGATGATGTCGGATTCGCTCGCCTGCGGCTTGCCGTAGGCGATGTTCTGGCGGATCGAGCGGTGCAGCAGCGAGGTGTCCTGCGTCACCATCGAGATCTGCGAACGCAGCGACTCCTGCGTCTTGCCGGCGATGTCCTCGCCGTCGATCAGGATGCGGCCGCCCTCGAGATCGAAGAAGCGCAGCAGCAGGTTGACCACCGTGGACTTGCCGGCGCCGGAGCGGCCGACCAGCCCGATCTTCTCGCCGGCGCGGACGTTCAGGGTGAAGCCTTCGAGCACGCCCCGCTCGCGGCCATAGCCGAACCGCACGTCTTCGAAGGAGATGCGGCCCTTCTGCACCACGAGCCGGTCGGCATCCTCGCGGTCGACCAGTTGCAGCGGCACGGCGATCGACATCATGCCCTCCTGCACCACGCCGACCTCTTCGAAGATGTCGGTGATGGCGAAGGCGATCCAGCGCGACATCGCGGTGAGCTGGTAGGTCAGCGGCAGCACCATGGCGATGGCGCCGACCTCGACCTTGCCGTAGCGCCACAGCACCAGCGCCAGCGCGCCGGAGCCGGCGACCAGAATGCCGTTGAGCACGGCGAGGATGGTGCCGAACGCCGAGATCAGCCGCTGGCCGTCCTGCATGCGCCCGGTGTGGTACTCGACTGCGTCGCGGACGTAGTCGTCCTCGTCGCGCGGCCGCGCGAACAGCTTGACGGTCAGGATGTTGGTGTAGCTGTCGACGATGCGGCCCATCAGCATCGAGCGCGCTTCCGACGTGATCTTGGAGCGGTCGCGCATCTTCGGCACGAAATAGATCATCAGCGCGATGTAGCCGGCGAACCAGACCAGCACCGGCGTGGCGAGCCAGAGATCGGCCACCGCCATCATGATCAGCGCGGTGGTGCCGTACACCACGATGTACCAGACCGCGGTGAACGACGAGACGAGGCTCTCGCGCACGGCCGGGCCGGTCTGCATCACGCGGTTGGAGATGCGGCCGGCGAAATCGTTCTGGAAGAACGCCCAGCTCTGCCGCACCACGTGCCAGTGGCTCTGCCAGCGGATCAGGTTGGAGAACGGGCCGGCCAGCGCCTGGTTGGTGACGATGTAGCGCGCGAACACGATGCCGGGCCGCGCCACCAGCATGACGACCGCCATCGCGACAAGCCACGGCCAGGTGTCGGCGAGGAAACGGTCCGGCGGAATGGTGGAGACCATCGTCACCACCTTGCCGATGAACCACGGCACCGCGGTGTCGAGCAGCGCGACGAACAGCTCGATGACGAACAGCAGGATGAACAGGCCCTTCGCCTGCTTCGCGAAGTGCCAGTAGAACGGGATCAGCTTCGCCGGCGGCTCCGGGTTCTCCGGGGCGGCGGTCGGGTTGATCAGCTTTTCGAAGAACCGGATCATCGCGGTTCGAACATCCAATACTCGTTCATGCCGCGACATGCGGCATTCGGCACGGCCATCAGGATTTCATGGGAATCATGGTCGCGGCGGAGGTTTTAGACCTATGCGCCGTTCGTGACCAGAGTGGGGCGGCAGAACCCGCAGCTTACTCGATCACCTTGTCGGCGCGCAGCACCGAGACTCGCGGGACCTCGTGCCCGATCGCCTTCGCGGTCTTGAGATTGATCACCAGCTCGAACTTGGTCGGCTGCTCGACCGGAATGTCGGCCGGGTTGGATGCCGCGCAGAACGCGCGCGACAAGCCGCGCGCGCTGACGGAACATCTCGGCGAAGCGAGGGCCGTAGGCGATCAGGCCGCCGTCCTCCGCCTGCTCTGGCCATTGGATGCATCGACGGCATTCGCATCGCTTGTCACGTGCTCGATGATCAGTGCGCCGTGCATTGATGGTGAACAGTCGGCGATGGCAAGGAAGATCGATGCGCCGGCGCCTGCAAGTCTTCGCTGCAGTCGATCGCTGGGTATCACGCGATCGCGCTGCGGAACGCCGAACAGCACGCGGTTCCAGGCCCCGCGTGCGGGCCGCGTTCTGCGGCCTCTCAATCCGCGTCGGTGCGTCCGCCATCGTCGCACCGTCGGATCGAACAGCGCGCGATGCGCCGTGCGCTCGGGCACGGCTTCGATCAGATAGTCCAGCCTTTTCGCCGTATCCAGTTCGGGCGACAGGATGCTGATGCCGGTGATGTTGCCGCCCGGCTGCGCCAGCGAAGCGATCAATCCATCGGCGACCAGATCCTCACTCATCGCGACGATCGGAATGGTCTGGGTCGCGTCCTGGAACGCGCGCGTATAGCGGTCAGGACCTGCAATGATCACGTCGGGCTTTGACTCGACGAGACCGCGGCGACTATGGCGTCGATCCGGTCGCGGAAAATTCCGACGCCGTCCAGGCGTCGACTTCGAGGTTTTGGCCCTCGACGAAACCGTTGCAGGCGCATCTCGTCGAAGAACGCGGCGATGCCGGGAGATCTGCGCTCAGCGGGAATCAGGCAACCGAGTTTGTAAACGCGGCCCGGCTGCTGCGCGCGCGCGACGAGCGGTGCGAGCGCTGCCGTGCCGCCCACCAGCGTGATGAATTCCCGCCGCTTCATTCAAGCTCCCGTGCCGCGGGCAGTTTATTCAGCCGCAGTGCCGCCGCGATAGGCCGCTACTGCCGCTTCAGCGTGTAGATCACGTTGCTCAGCGCGGTGAGCGCCGTGTTGCGGTCGCGGAAATGATAGGAATAGGCGCCGGTGGTGCACTTGAGATCGACGCCGGGCACCTCGCCCTTCTTGAAGCCGAGCCGCACCGCCGCCGCGGTCGGATTGGGCTCCGGCAGGTTGCCCTGGAACATGGCGTCGGCCTCGTAGTCGGTCGACTCGTACTCGGCGCGCCGGCAGGCGAGCGCCTTGTTGCGCGAGGTCACCTCGCGCGGTGCGAAGGTGATGACTTCTCGATGAGCCGCTTGCCCTGAGCGGTCAGAGTCGCGCGCTGAGTCTCTCCCGTCCAGGGCGCAGGCTGCGCCTCGACGATCTCCCAGGTGCCGAGCAGCGAAATTTGCTGCGCGTTCGCGCCAGATGTCGCGGCGACAAGCGCAAGCAAGGCAAACGTAAGTCGAATCATTGTCGCACGCCGGCTTCGAATTGTTTGGCGTGGGCGCGCAGGCACGACGGGCACAGGCAATCTTGATCGGCCGAAGCCGGCATCGGCACGCGATAGGCTCTCGTCGGCGCACCAGCAACGGCCATCGCGGCCGCCGGCGCCGCAGGTGAAAGCGGTGCCGCAGCGCGCGCAGGTCAACTGGCGTTGCGAGGTGGCCGTCAACGGTTGCTCCTTAGAATTGTCAAGATGTTGCACGCTCGAAGTCCATGCATCAATGCTATCGATATGGCCTTCTTTGGGCGATTTTTCCGGCCGTGCCCATGTTAAAAGCGGGCCGATCCCTTACATCCCAAGTGCCTTGCCAAGTCCCTTGCATCCTAGCTAACGAGTGAGGACTGAAATGATCGATCTGTATTACTGGACCACGCCGAACGGCCACAAGGTCACGATCTTCCTGGAAGAGACCGGCACGCCCTACAAGATCATCCCGATCAACATCGGCAAGGGCGAGCAATTCAAGGCCGAATTCCTCGCGGTTTCGCCGAACAACCGCATTCCGGCGCTGGTCGATCACGAGCCGCCGGGCGGCGGCAAGCCGATCTCGGTGATGGAGTCCGGCGCGATGCTGGTCTACCTCGGCGAGAAGACCGGCCAGTTCCTGCCGAAGGAGGTGCGCGCGCGCGCCGACGTGATGCAGTGGCTGTTCTGGCAGATGGGCGGGCTCGGTCCGATGTCCGGACAGAACAACCACTTCAGCCGCTACGCAGTCGACAAGCTGCCCTACGCGATCGAGCGCTACAACAAAGAGGTCAACCGGCTCTACGGCGTGATGAACAAGCGGCTGGCCGATCGCCCGTTCCTCGCCGGCGAATATTCGATCGCCGACATGGCGAGCTATCCGTGGGTGGTGCCGCACGAGGCGCAGGGCCAGAAGATCGGCGACTTCCCGCATCTCAAGCGCTGGCTCGACACCATCGCGGCGCGGCCTGCGATGCAGCGCGCCTACGAGCTGGTCAAGAAGATCAATCCGAGCCACGGCGGCATCCGCACCCCGGAAGAGCGCGCCATCCTGTTCGGCCAGACCGCGGCGTCGATCGCGGAGGCGGCGCGCAAGGCGAGCTGATCGCACGACGGCTGAAAGCGATACGGGCCGCTCTCGCGAGCGGCCCGTTTTGTTTGCGCCAGCGATGACGCGATTACGTGCCGCGGCCCCACAGGCCGCAGTAGCGCCGGCCGATGAACTGCAGGCTCGCCTCGTAGCCGGCAGGGTGGCGTACTTCGGCAGCTTGAACTCCTTCTCGGCCTGCGTCCCAGCACTTGCCCTCCTGGCCGAGCTTCTTCATCTCGGCGGAGGCGTCCTGCAGGATCGCGAGCTGCTGCTCGACGTCCTTCTTGGTGCCGAGCCGGCCGCCGGCATCCGGATGGCCGGGGATCAGACGCTCCCAGTCCATCGCCAGGATCTTCTTGATCGAGTTCCTCGGCCTCGAGCGGATAGAAGTCGATCATGCCGCGGCCGGGCATCCGGCGACCGGAAGCAGGTCGACCACGAAGATGATCTTCTCCTTCGGCAGCCGCATCACCAGCGTCGAGTCGGAGTGATTGAGGCCGACGTACTTGAGCTCGAGCGTGGTGCCGCCGAGCTTGATGGTGCGGCCGCGGTTCGACACCGACTCGTCCGGAATGACGGTGTGCGGATCGTTGAGCTGCTTGAGCCGCTCGGTGGCGCGCCTGTGCGCGATGAACTTGGCGCCGGCATCCTTGAGCGCCTTGCCGCCGGCGATGTGATCGTAGTGGTGGTGGCTGTAGATCACGTACTTGATCGGCTTGTCGGTGACCTTCTTGATCGCGTCGACGTATGCCTGGCCGCCGGTCGGCTTGCCGTAGGCGACCGGATCGGTGGCGATCACGCCGTCCTTGGTGACGATGAAGATCGCCTGATGGTTGCCGTTGCGGAAGAGTAGACGTTGTCGGTGCCGTCGACCTTGGTGGTCTCGATCGGCGGCCGCTGCGCCTGCTGCGCCTGCGCCGGCATGCCGAGCGCGGCGGCCAGCAGCGCGGCGCCGACCGACGTGAACAATACTCGTGACATTGTCGCCTCCCTGGAACGTTTCTGCGCGGCTCGAAAACGCGAGCCGCGTGCCGCGATGTTACATCACCGGTGCGCGCATTGATGACACCCTCAAGCCGGATGCCGCACCGCAACGTCGCACCTGAAACGATCCGGGCCGCTCTCGCGAGCGGCCCGGTCACACGATCGATTCGAGCGAGGCTGGCGTCAGGCGCCGCGGCCCCACAGCGCGCAATAGCGCCGCGCGACCATGCCGAGGCCGTTGGCGTAGCCGGGCAGGGTGGCGTACTTCTCCATCTTGAAGTCCTTCTCGACGGCGTCCCAGCACTTGCCGTCCTGGGCCTCCTTCTTGATCTGCAGCCGAGGCCTCCTGCATCAGCGTCAGGAAGTCCTGCGCGTCCTTCTTGGTGCCGAGCCGGCCGTTCGGACCGGGATGGCCGGGGATCATGCGCTCCCAGTCCATCGCGATCACCTTCTTGATGAAGTCCTCGGTCTCCAGCGGATAGATGTCGATGAAGCCGCGGCCCGGGAACCGCCGACCGGAATGGTGTCGACGATGAAGACGATCTTCTCCTTCGGCAGCCGCATCACCAGCGTCGAGTCGGAGTGGTTGAGGCCGAGATAGTGCAGCTCCAGCGTGGTGCCGCCGAGCTTGATGACCTTCTTGTTGCCGACCAACTCGTCCGGCATGACGGTGTGCGGGTCCTTGAGCACCTTGAGCCGCGCGGTGGCGTTCTTGTGCGCGATCACGCGGGCGCCGGCGTCCTTGAACGCCTTGCCGCCGGCGATGTGGTCGAAGTGGACGTGGCTGTAGATCAGATACTTGATCGGCTTGTCGGTGATCTTCTTGATCGCATCGACGTACTGCTGGCCGCCCTGCGGGCGGCCGTAGGCGACCGGATCGGTGGCGATCACGCCGTCCTTGGTGACGATGAACATCGCCTGATGACCGCCGTTGCGCCAGATGTAGACGTTGTCGGTGCCGTCGACCTTGGTGGCCTCCTGCGCCGGCCGCTGCGCCTGCGCCTGTGCCGGTCCCGCCAGCACGCTCGCCAGCAACGCGGCGGAGACGGATGTGAAGAGTAGTCGTGACATTGGGTCGCCCCTCCTGGAATGAAGCTTTTATGGTGCCTCGAAGCCGTGAAAGGGCGTCGACGTAATAGTGTTACATCCGAGGCCGCCGCCCATTCGAATACTAACAAAAAAGGCGCGCGCCTATTCCAGCGCGCGCCTTTCATTCACAAATCAGATTGTCTTACTGATCGCCGCCGACGAAGCCGGCGATCTTCCAGCCTGTCGCGTCCTTGCGTAGCAGAGCTGATCGTTGCCCAGCGGGCTGATCGTATCTGCCGGGACGTAGCCGACCTTGCCGGACGGCGCGACCACCTTGAGCATCGGCATCTGGCCGGCCGGCGGCTCCGGGCCGTCGTCCTCCATGACGCGGACGAAGTGCATGCCGAGCTTCTCGATCACCGGCGCGTTGGGCTGCATCGCGGCGCGCATCTCGACGCTGGGCTGCACCGGATAGCCCCATTCCGCTTCGTTGGTGCCGGTTTCCTTGGCGAGATTCTCGAGCTGCTTGATGTCGAACACCGGATCGGCCGGTGCGCAGAAGGTGTCCTTCCTGTCCGGCAACGGCATGCCGGTCGGGTCGGCGGCATAGCCGGTTAGAGACTCCCAGCCCGAGCCGTCCTTCGCGGCGAGATTCAGGGCGCGGGTGAGGTTGTCGATGCCGGGACGCTTCTTGTCGGCGCGGTCGCCCTTCTCGCCGAGCCAGAAGAAATCTGGTGGCGATCATCTTGGCGAGTCCCGCGCGATCCTTGCGCTTGGCGATCTCGGCGAGCTGGTTGCGGAAGGCGTCGAAGCCCGGATCGGCGATCGGCTTCGGCGGGCTGATCGCAACCGGATTGTAGGGCTTCGCCGGAGCTTGCGGCGGCGCGGCTTGCTGTTGCGGTGGCTGTTGCGGTCCGCGCTGCTGCTGGCCGGTGGTCCTTGCGGCTGCCGCGGCTGCTGCGCGCCAGGCCCGGCGGAGGAGGTTGCCGCCGGTCCTGCGACAGGGTCGGTGCGACCGCGATCAGCAGCGACGCTGGCGGCAAGCGGGATCATGGCGGCACGGCGCATCGGGGCATCTCCCTTTGGTTCGATGCGAATTCTAGCGAACTCCGAGATAAGGCGGAAATTGCGTCCGCCATGCGGCAGCAAAGATTCTGCGATGCGAGAGCGCCGTCCGGACGCTATCAACCGGCCTGTGTTAAGCCTTCGGTCCCTTCAATTCTCTTGGTCACAGCCATGCCCACCGCGCCCGTCATGCCTTATCTGCTGCCCATTCTGATGCTGCTGGCCTCCAACGTGTTCATGACGCTGGCCTGGTACGGCCACCTGCGCTTCAAGGAGACGCCGCTGTTCGGCGTCATCCTCGCGGCCTGGGGCATCGCCTTCTTCGAGTATTGCCTCGCGGTGCCGGCCAACCGCTGGGGCAGCGCGGTCTATACGACGGCGCAGCTCAAGACCATGCAGGAGGTCATCACGCTCGTGGTGTTCGCCGGCTTTTCGGTGGTCTATCTGAAAGAGAACCTCGGCTGGAATCATGCGGTGGGTTTTTCGTTGATCGCGCTCGGCGCGTATTTCGTTTTCCAGAAATGGTAGGCGGATGATCGATATCGCCAGCGGCCACGCCGCCATCGACCGCTATCTCGCCGATGGCTATGCGCGCGTGCCGGGGATGTCATCGCGCTTCTCCGCCGCGATCTGCGGTCATGTGATCCGGCGCCAGACCGAGCTCGGCATCTCCGGCGACATGGTGGAGATCGGCACCTTCGAGGGCCGTTTCTTCATCGCCATGGCGCTGGGATTGCAGCCCGGCGAGCGCGCGCTCGGCATCGACGTGTTCGACTGGCCGGATGAAGGCGTGCACGGCCGCCTGCTGTCGCATTGCGCGGCGGCCGGGCTTGCCAGCGAGCGCTTCTTCACCTGGAAGGGCAACACGCGGACGCTGCCGCCGGACGGATTGCGCAGCCAGTTGGCAATCAAGCAGGCGCGCTTCATCCACATCGACGGCGACCATACCCATGAGTCCTTGAGCCACGATCTGGAACTGGCGCACCATGTGTTGCATCCGGCGGGCGTCGTCGCGCTCGATGACATGCTGCATCCGGGCTATCCCGAGTTGATCGTCACCGTGCTCGACTATCTCAAGCGCCACCCGGACATGGTGGTGCTGTGCATCGTCGATCGTGAGGACATTTCAGCGGCGGCGAAATTCCTGCTTTGCCGCGCTGACGTGGCGGTGCGCTACGAACGAGACCTGATGACGAGCTTTTCGCGTTTCCATTTCACCGCCGCCGGCAAGGTGATGGGGCGCGTGACATTGGTGCTCACGCCGGAGCCCAAGCTGGCCGATATCGGCTGAGGCCGGCGCGTTATTTCCTTTCCTGCTGCCGCCGAGGCTGCCAAGCACGCCGCGCACGATCGCGCGGCCGAGCGCGGTGCCGATCTGCGAAGCGACCGAGCGGCCGACCTGCTTGGCGACGACTTCGCCGGTCGACATGCGGCCGCGCGGGCGTCCGCCGCGCGGACCCGTCTGCTGACCGCCGCCGAGCACATCGCCGATCACGTCACCCCAGCCGCCGCCTGACGGCGCTTGCTCCGGCACCTCGGGCGGCAACGGTGTGCGCGGCATGCGCGGCACCGACGAGCCGCTGCGGCGCGGTTGCGACTGCTGCTGAGGCGGTGGAGGCGGCGGAACGTCCTCGCGCGGCGCCTGGCCCCACGGGCCCGGCCGCTTGGTTGGCGCGCCTGAATCTTCAGGCTGCATACCGACGCGGCGCTGCAGGATTTCGTAGGCCGATTCCGGATCGATCGACTGATCGTACTTGCCCCTGATCGGGCTCTTTGCCATCACGGCCTTGCGCTCGGCGGATGTGATCGGCCCGATCCGTGCGGTCGGTGGCGCGATCAATGCGCGTTCCACCATCGACGGCGTGCCGTTGCCCTCCAGGAACGACACCAGCGCCTCGCCCTTGCCGAGCTCGGTGATGACCTTCTCGGTCTTGAGCTTCGGATTGGGACGGAACGTCTCGGCGGCGGCCCTCACCGCCTTCTGGTCGCGCGGTGTAAACGCGCGCAGCGCGTGTTGCACGCGGTTGCCCAGTTGCGCCAGCACCTTGTCCGGCACGTCGAGCGGGTTCTGCGTGACGAAATAGACGCCGACGCCCTTGGAGCGAATCAGCCGCACCACCTGCTCGATCTTGTCGAGCAGCGCCTTCGGCGCCTCGTCGAACAGCAGGTGCGCCTCGTCGAAGAAGAACACCAGCTTCGGCTTGTCGAGGTCGCCGACCTCGGGGAGCTTCTCGAACAGGTCCGAGAGCAGCCACAGCAGGAACGTGGAATAAAGCTTCGGATTCTCCATCAGCTTGTCGGCGGCGAGGATGTTGATGACGCCGCGGCCGTTCTTGTCGGTCTTCATCAGGTCGTTGATCGACAGCGCCGGCTCGCCGAAGAACTTCGTGCCGCCCTGGTTCTCCAGCA
Organism: uncultured Alphaproteobacteria bacterium; assembly: GCA_963838595.1. Lineage (GTDB taxonomy): Bacteria > Pseudomonadota > Alphaproteobacteria > Rhizobiales > Xanthobacteraceae > Z2-YC6860. The sequence continues at coordinate 7,317 of CAWIRP010000012.1, read as the reverse complement.
CAAGGAGCTGGCGCTGCACGGCGCCGACGGTTGCGTTGGCGACGTTGCCGTATTTCTGGCCGATCTCCTTGGCGTTCTTGGAAAGGAAATTGAGCAGTTCGCGCAGGTCCTTCAGGTCGATCAGTCCGTCCGAGTCCGCGCCGCCAAGCTGCGGATCGTCGTCGGCGAACTTGAAGGCGATGTTGATGACGCCTTCCTGCGTGTCGTTGAGGCCGAGCATGCGCGAGATCAGCAGCGGCCCCATCTCGAACACGGTGGTGCGGATCGGGTGGCCTTGCTCGCCGTACAGGTCCCAGAACACCACCGGGAATTCGTCGGGCTCGTACTTGATCCCGATGTCCTTGGCGCGCTGCAGCAGGAAATCCTTCGGCTCGCCGGGCGCGGAGACGCCGGACAGGTCGCCCTTGATATCGGCTGCGAACACCGGGACGCCGGCGCGGGAGAAGCCCTCGGCCAGCACCTGCAACGTCACGGTCTTGCCGGTGCCGGTCGCGCCGGTCGCCAGTCCGTGCCGGTTGGCCAGCCGCAGCGTGAGGTATTCCGGCTTGCCGCTCTTGCCGACGAAAATCTTGCCGTCCGTATCGTTCGCCATTTCGCGCCTTTGGTGCTTGGCTCGGAAGTGTTGCTGAGCGAAGCTTAGTGCAACGGCGGACATTCGCCCAGACCGGGAAGTGCTTAGGAAAGAGCGGGATTATGGCCAATCATCGTTTGGACGCTGGTGCCGATACCGTGCACTGGGGATACTTCGACGCGGCGCTGAAGCCGCTGATCACTGTCGACAGCGGCGACACCGTCACGTTTTCGACGGTATCCGGCCAGCCGACCCAAGTGCCGAAGCCGGGTTCGGGATTGGCTGTCCCACCGGCGCTCGCCGCGATCCACGAGAAGTGCCAGCCGAAAGTCGGCGGCCCGCACATCCTCACCGGTCCGGTCGCGGTGCGCGGCGCCAAGGCGGGGCAGGTGCTCGAGGTCCGCATCAAGTCGATCGAGCTCCATTACGACTGGGGCTACAACACGGTGCGACCGCTCGCCGGCGCGCTGCCCGATGACTTCAAGGAAGTGCGTCTCATGCACATCCCGCTCGACAAGAAGCGGAATGTCGGCACGCTGCCGTGGGGTCTCGAACTCGAGCTTAAGCCGTTCTTCGGCATCATGGCGGTGGCGCCGCCGCCGGCCTGGGGCGTGATCCCGACCCAGCCGCCGCGCAAGAACGGCGGCAACATGGACAACAAGGAGCTGGTGGCCGGCACCACGCTCTATCTTCCGATCCACGTCGACGGCGCGCTGTTCTCCTGTGGTGACGGCCACGGTGTCAGGGCGACGGCGAAGTCTGCGTCACCGCGATCGAGACCGGCCTGATCGGCACGTTCGAATTGATCGTGCGGCCCGACATGCAACTCGAATGGCCGATGGCGGAGACGCCGACCCATGTCATGACCATGGGCTTCGATCCCGATCTCGACGACTGCGTGGTGATCGCGCTGCGCGACATGATCAAGCTGATCTGCGCGCGCACCAACCTGTCGCGCGAGGACGCCTACACGCTGTGCAGCCTGGCCGCCGACCTGCGGGTGACGCAGGTGGTCAACGGCACCAAGGGCATCCACGTGCATGCTGGAGAAGAAGCTGATTGCGGATGCTGAGAGTGCGCGGTGCGGTCTAATCCGCCGGCTTCACCCGCAGGATGCGGCCGTTCGAGCTGTCGGTCACGAGATAGATCGCGCCATCCGGGCCGGCGCGTACGTCGCGGATGCGCTCGCGCGACGCCCTGCAGCAGCCGCTCCTCGCCGGTGACCTTCTCGCCGTCGAGCGTGAGCCGCACGATCATCTGATCGCGCAGCGCGCCGACGAACAGATTGCCGCGCCACGACGGGAACAGCGCGCCGCTGTAGAACGCCATGCCGGACGGCGCGATCGACGGCACCCAGTATTTCACCGGCTGCTCCATGCCGGGCTTCGATGTCGCTTCGTGGATCTTCGCGCCGCCGTAGTTGACGCCGTAGCCGATCACCGGCCAGCCGTAGTTCTTGCCCTTCTCGATGATGTTGACCTCGTCGCCGCCCTGCGGGCCGTGCTCGTGCGCCCACAGCTTGCCGGTCACGGGATGCAGCGCCGCGCCCTGCACATTGCGGTTGCCGTAGGTCCAGATTTCCGGCTTGGCGTCGCTTGCGCCCGACGAACGGATTGTCGTTCGGCGCCGCGCCGTCCGGCGTGATGCGCACGATCTTGCCGATGTGATTGCCGAGGTTCTGCGCCTCCTTCGGATAGGAGCCGTGATCGCCCAACGTCAGGAACAGGTTGTTGTCGGGCGTCTGCACGATGCGGCAGCCGAAATGCCGGCCGCTCGACGGCGGGCCCTCCTGGCGGAAGATCACCCTCACGTCGTCGAGCTTGTCGCCGGCGAGCTTGGCCCGCGCCATCGAGGTGCGGCCGCCGCCCTCGTAGCGGATCGGCGAAGCAGAAATAGATGGTCTGGTTCTGCGCGAAGTTGCGATCGAGCGCGACGTCATGCAGCCCGCCCTGGCTCGACGCGAACACCTTCGGCACGCCGGGAAGCGGCGGCGAGAGCTTGCCGTCGGCGACGATGCGCAGCCGGCCGGGCCGTTCCGTCACCAGCATGCGGCCGTCGGGCAGGAACGCGAGCGACCAGGGGTTGTTCAGGCCGCTCACCACCGTCTCGACCGCGAGTGCGCCGGCGGAGGATTTGTAGGTCTGTGCATCGGCGACGGTGCAGGGCAGTACCAGCGCCGCGGCCGCGCCGATGACGCACGATTTCATGCTGATCTCCAAAGCGGGACGCCATGCCTGAACTATGCGCCGCTGTCGCGGCTTCAATGTGCTGCAAGCCTATCAATTGATCGTGACAGCACCGCTGAAATTTTCCAGCATGACCTGGATGCTGCTGCATCTGCCGATGCAACGGCTTGGCAGGCGAAGGAGAGAATCCATGACGTCGCAATTGCAGCCGGTTGTCCTCGCGTTGCTGGCCGGTCTGGCCTTGGGCGGAAGCGCCGGCGCGCAGACCTATCCATCGCGGCACATCACGATCATCGTGCCGTTCGCGGCGGGCGGTCCGACCGACACCATCACGCGGATCTTGGCCGATCACATGAGGAACACGCTCGGCCAGCCGGTGATCATCGAGAACGTCACCGGCGCGGGCTCGACCCTCGGCACGGCGCGTGCGACCCAGGCCGTGCCCGACGGCCACACGCTCTACGCAGGAAACTGGACCAGCGCGGTCGGCGCGGGTGCGCTCTACCATGTGACCTGGGACGCGCTGCGGGATCTCACGCCGATCGCGCGGTTTCCGGCTTCGTCGCTGATGATCGTCGGCAAGACCGGCGTTCCGGCCAACACCGTGCAGGAGCTGATTGCCTGGCTGAAGGCGAACCCTGGCAAGGCCACGGCGGCCAGCGTCGGGTCCGGCAGCGGCGCGCATATCTGCGGCATCTATTTCAGGGACAAGACGGGGACCAATTTCGAGTTTGCGCAGTATCGCGGCGCCTCGATCGCGATGCAGGACGTGGTCGGCAACCAGATCGATCTGATGTGTGCCGAGGCCTCGCAGACCACGGCGCATGTGCGCGGCGGCCAGATGAAGGCCTTCGCGGTCATGTCGGAGAGTCGCTGGGCGTCGCTGTCGGAGGTCCCGACGATGAAAGAGGTGGGATGGGACATGGTCATTTCGTTGTGGCACGGCCTGTGGGGACCGAAGAACCTGCCGCGGCCGATCGTCGAACAGGTCAACGCCGCGGTCTCCAAGGCGCTCGACGATCCGGCGGTATCAAGCCGGATCGGGGAACTCGGCATGACCATTCCGCCGCCGGAGCAGCGCACGCCGGAGGTGCTCGCCGCGCATCACAAGGCCGAGATCGAAAAGTGGTGGCCCGTCATCAAGGGGGCCAACATCAAGGTGCAGTGACGGCCGCAATCAGCGCGGCGCCGCTGCGACCATGCGCTGGCGCACCACCAGCATCGCCAGCATCAAGAGATTGATGAGGTTGAACGCAACGCCGGTCGCGAAGGCGGGCGCGTAATAGCCGTTCATGTCGTAGAGATAGCCGGCCAGCCAGCCGCCGACCGCCATGCCCGAGCCGCTCGTGAACAACAGCGTCGGCACCCGCCAGTATGCTTCGCTGCCAGGGAAGAGGTCGCGAACCGCCAAAACATAAGCCGGGATCAGCGCGCTGAAGCCGATGCCGAACGCGGCGGACACGGCGAACAGCCCGACCTCATCTTGCGTGTACAGAAAGCCTGTCATCGCCGCGGCCTGCAGCGCCGAGCTCAGCAACGCGGTCTGCAATCCGCCGATGCGGTCCGACACCAGGCCCCAGCCTTGCCGGCTCAGCAGATCCTGCGCCGAGCAGCACCGACAGCATCGCGGCGCCCATCGTCGCCGAAATGCCAAGGTCGGTGCACAGCGCGACAATGTGACCCTGCGGCATCGACATGGTCACGCAGCACATGAACGACGCGACCGCGATCAAGCAAAACACGACGTTGGGCGGCCATCCGAGCACGGTCGGTTTCGCCGTCGAGACACCGCTCTGCGTCGCGGGTGCGGCAGCTTTGGGCGGCGGGCGGAGGAAATACGCTGCGAGCGGCACGATCAGCGCGACCTGGAACACCGCGTAGCCGATCATGGTCCAGCGCCAGCCGAAGTTGGCGATGGCGCGCTCGAAGATCGTCGGCCACACGAAGCCCGCGAGATAGCCGCCGCTCGAGATCAGGGCGAGCGCCGATCCGCGGCGCCGGTCGAACCAGTGGCTGACATAGACATAAAGCGGCGCGTTGAGGCCGGCGTTGCCCAGCAAGCCCATGAACAGGCCGTGGCCGACATAGAGCTGCCACGGCGCGCCACCGGTCGAGATCAGCAGTCCGATGCAGATCATCACGGCGCCGAAGATCACGGTCCAGCGGATGCCGAAACGGTCGGCGATCCGGCCCATCAGAATGCCGCCGACCGCCGAGCCGAACCAGGCGAGTGAGCTCGCCAGCGCCGGCACTGAACGTGCGCCGCCCATTTCTTCGGCGATCGCCTTCAGTCCGACCGCGGTGATCCACGGTCCACCGAACGACAGGCCGAGCAGGGCAAGCGAAACCCCCGCGACGACCCATGAGGCCCGCGTCTCGATCGAGCGCGTTTCAGAGCTTTGCGTGGTCAATCCGGTACCCGGCAGGGCGAGGAGGGCCATATGGCGCGGACGCGCCAAGCTGGTACTGTGTAGCGAAGCTGTGGGAGGATTGGAAATGAGAAAGCCGCTGATCGCGGTTGCGCTGGCTGCAATGGCGCGTTCGCGGGGGATGTTGCGGCGCAATCCTACCCCTCAAAGTCGATCACCATCATCGTGCCGTTTGCTGCGGGCGGTCCGTCGGACGTGCTGGCGCGTGTGATCGGCGAGCGCATGCGCGGCTCGCTCGGTCAGACGGTCATCGTCGAGAACGTGACCGGCGCGGCGGGCACGATCGGCGTGGGGCGCGCCGCCCGCGCGCCGGCCGACGGCTATACGTTGAGCTTTGGGCACCTTGGCACCCACGTCGTCAACGGCGCGATCTATCCGCTGACGTTCGACTTGCTCAACGACCTCGATCCCGTCGGGCTGGTAGGCGCCAATCCCATGCTGGTCGTCAGCAAGCTCGGCGTGCCGGCAAAGAATCTCAAGGGATTGATCGGGTGGATCAAGGCCAACGAAGCAAACGTGACGTTCGGCACCGCCGGCGTCGGCTCCGGCGCGCATTTCAGCGGACTCTACCTCCAGAGTCTGATCGGCACGAAATCGCGATACGTGCCGTACCGCGGCACCGGTCCGGCGATGCAGGACCTGGTCGCCGGCAACATCGACATCATCGTCGACCAAGCGTCCAACTCGATGCCGCAGGTGCAGGGCGGCAAGATCAAGGCCTATGCCGTCACTGATGCAAAACGGCTGGCCGTGGCGCCCGACATCCCCACTGTCGATGAAGCGGGCCTGCCTGGATTCCACGTGCTGCTGTGGTCGGGGCTGTGGGTGCCGAAGGGCACGCCGAAGGACGTCATCGGGAAGCTCAACGCCGCGCTGCGCGAAGCGATCGCCGACCCGGGCGTCCTGAAGCGCTTTGGCGACCTTGGCCTCGACGCCACGCCGGCAAACCGCCAGACGCCGGAAGCGTTGCGCGCACACCAGAAGGCCGAGGCCGACAAGTGGTGGCCGGTGATCAAGGCCGCCGGGGTGAAGCCCGAAGGTTAGGCGAACGGAGCGGCATCCTGATGAAACGATTCCTCGCTGCCATCGCGCTGTTGTTGTGCGGGATCGTTCACGCCGCAGCGCAGTCCTATCCTTCGCGGCCGGTCACTCTGCTGGTTCCGTTCGCGCCTGGCGGCATCACCGACATCATCGCGCGCGTGGTCGGCGAGCGGATGCGCGGGTCACTCGGCCAGCCGGTGATCGTTGAGAACGTCGCGGGCGCGAGCGGCGGCATTGCGGTGACAAGGTTTCATCGCGCCGCGGCCGATGGCTACACGATCCTGATCGGACAGTGGACGTCGCATGTCGGTGGTGCAGCCACCAACAATTTCGGATTTCAGCATCCTCAATGACTTCGAACCGCTGTCGTTGCTGTCTGTCGGGCCGCTCTGGATCATTGGCGGGGGCCACTTGCCGGTGAAAGACCTGAAAGAGCTGATCGTCTGGCTCAAGGCTAATCCGAAGCGCGGCGCTGCAGGCACGTCAGGTCTCGGCGGCGGCACGCATATGTGCCTGCTGGATTTCCAGAACAAGACCGGCACGCAGTTTCCCTTGATACCCTATCGCGGCGTCGCGCCGGTGATGCAGGACTTGCTGGCCGGTCAGATTGATCTGTCTTGCCCGGAGGCAGGGCAGACGCTGCCGCAGTTCCGCGCCGGCAGCATCAAGGCGTTCGCGGTGCTGACGCCGAAGCGCTGGTTTGCGGCGCCGGACGTGCCGACCATCGACGAGGCGGGCGTGCCCGGACTGCATTTCCCGTTCTGGCATGGCTTATGGGCGCCGAAAGGCACACCGAAGGATGTCATCGCAAAGCTGAACGCGGCGATTTCCGACGCGTTGTCGGACCCCGTGGTGCGGCAGAAGCTGGTCGATCTCGGCCACGAAATCGCGGCTCCCGAGCAACAGACATCGGCCGGCCTGTACGCCGTGCATAAGGCCGACGTCGATCGATGGTGGCCTATTATCAAGGCTGCGGACATCAAGCCGCAGTGACGAAATGCCGGACGGTGGTTTGATCGCCTTTGGAGAGGTGCGACATGAAAGGTTTGATAACGGGCCGCGACATTTGTCGCGGCAGCTCTAGCAACGA
>CAWIRP010000011.1:0-200139 GCA_963838595.1 uncultured Alphaproteobacteria bacterium | reverse complement strand
CTCGAAATCGACGCGAAATACGCGGTCTACCTTGACCGCCAGGCTTCCGATGTCGAATCGTATCGCCGCGACGAGGCCATCGAGCTTCCCAACGATCTCGATTACGCGGCGCTGAACGGCCTATCGAACGAAATTCGCCAGAAACTCCAAGCCCATCTGCCGCGCACCATCGGCCATGCCAGCCAGATCGACGGCATCACCCCAGCCGCGCTCACGTTGCTGGTCGCCCACGTCCGCCGCCGGGCCAAGGGCAGGGGCCGCCCGGCTGCCTGATGTCGACCGACCGCGATAGCCTGCTGGCCCAAGATATGCTGGCTCGGGACCGCGAGCGGGCGCTGCAAATCATTCCAGTTTCACGTGAAATCGCCGCGCGGCTGGATCGATACGTGGCGCTGCTGATTGATTGGCAGCAGCGCATGAACTCTGATTGCCCCTTCGACCATCCCGCAGATCTGGACCCGTCACCTCGCCAATTCGCTCCAGCTCCTCGACCTCGCCCCGGACGCCAAAGCTGGATCGATCTCGGCTCCGGCGCGGGATTTCCCGGCCTCGCGATCGCCTGCGCGCTCGCGGATGTTCCGGACGTCGAGGTCCACCTGGTTGAAAGCAATGGCAAAAAGGCCAATTTCCTGCGCGAGGCAGCCCGCCACATTGGTGTCCCGGCCACGGTGCATGCTGTGCAAATCGAGGATTTCGCGAAGAACTTTCCCGCGCAGCCCGACATTGTCACCGCGCGCGCGCTGGCGCCGCTAAACGAAACCCTGGCCCTGGCGCACCCGTTCTCCGAAAACGGTGCACAAGGACTGTTCCTGAAGGGGCAAGATGTAGCGTCTGAATTGACCAACGCCGCTAAATATTGGAAATTTGAGCCGGTCCTCGTACCGAGTAAGACCAGCCCAAACAGCCGCATTGTCAGCGTCCGCCACTGGGAGCCCTGCCGACCCAAGCGGTGACCGCGCAAGGTCCGAACCGGAAACGAAACATCCATGTCCGAAATCGCCCGATCTCCAGCCCGAACCCGACAGCCAGGTCGTCGACCTGGCCGCCCACGCCGAACCTGCGAAGCCGCCGCGCGTGCTGGCGATCGCCAATCAGAAGGGCGGCGTCGGCAAAACCACCACCGCGATCAATCTCGGGACCGCGCTCGCCGCGATCGGCGAGCGCGTGCTGATCATCGATCTCGATCCGCAGGGCAACGCCTCGACCGGATTGGGCATCGATCGCCGCAACCGCCGCTGCTCGACCTACGATGTTCTGATCGGTGATGCGCCGCTGCGCGACGCCATCGTGTCGACGGCCGTGCCGCGCCTCTCGCTGGCGCCGTCGACGATGGACCTGTCCGGCCTTGAGCTCGAGATCGGACAAGCGCGCGACCGCGCGTATCGCTTGCGCAGCGCGACCGCGCCGCTCAACGCCGGCAAGTTCACCGGCGTCAACGATTTCAGTTACGTGCTGGTGGACTGTCCGCCGTCGCTCAACTTGCTCACCGTCAACGCGATGGCTGCGGCGCAGGCGATTCTCGTTCCGCTGCAATGTGAGTTCTTCGCGCTCGAAGGATTGTCGCAGCTCTTGAAGACGGTCGAGCAGGTGAAGACCACGCTCAATCCCGATCTGTCGATCCACGGCATCGTGCTTACGATGTTCGATGCGCGCAACAACTTGTCGAACCAGGTTGTCGCCGACGTGCGCGAGTTCATGGGCCGCAAGGTTTACGACACGATCATTCCGCGCAACGTGCGCGTCTCCGAAGCGCCGTCTTACGGCAAGCCTGTGCTGGTCTACGATCTCAAGTGCGTCGGCAGCGAAGCTTATCTTCGGCTCGCGACCGAGATCATCCAGCGCGAAAAAGAGTTGCGCGCAAATTGAGTAACACGTTCGGGAGTTCAAAGGAGCCGGACATGGCAGACGACGCAGCCCGTTCGCGTTTAGGCCGAGGACTTGCGTCGCTGATGGGCGACGTCGGTGTAGAGACGCACGCGGCCGAGCGCATGCGCAGCCAGCGCCGCGTGCCGATTGAATTCGTGCGCGCCAATCCGCGCAACCCGCGCAAACTGTTTTCGGAAGCCGAGCTTGAAGATTTGTCGGCGTCGATCCGCGAGCGCGGCATCATTCAGCCGATCGTGGTGCGAAGCCGCGGCACCGACGTGTACGAAATCATCGCCGGCGAACGGCGATGGCGCGCGGCGCAACGCGCCGGCATGCATGAAGTGCCGATCGTTGTGATCGAAGCGAGCGATGGCGAAGCGCTCGAACTCGCGATCATCGAAAACGTACAGCGCACCGATCTCAATCCATTGGAAGAAGCGACCGGCTATCAGGTGCTGGCCGCCGAGTTCGATCACTCGCAGGATGAGATTGCCAAGATCGTCGGCAAGAGCCGCAGCCATGTCGCCAACACGATGCGGCTGCTCAAGTTGCCGGACACGGTGAAGGCTTACATCAACGCTGGAAAGCTTTCGGCGGGACACGCGCGCGCGCTGATCAATCAGCCCGATCCTGAGGCGGTGGCGCGCGACATCGTCGCCAAAGGTCTCAACGTCCGGCAGGTCGAGGCGCTCGGCCAGGAGAAAGCCGCGGCGGCCGGCAAGGCCGTCACAACGCGCGCGCGCACGGTCAAGGACTCCGACACCATCGCGCTGGAAAAAAGATTGTCCGACGCGCTCGGACTGGTGGTCAGCATCGATCATCGCGGCCAGGGTGGCGTCCTGCAGGTGCGCTATCGCAACCTCGAACAGCTCGACGATGTGATCGGCCGTCTGGAAAAGTGAGCTGACACTCAAGAAATTTCTGGGCTCGCTCTGGCATGCTGCGCTTGCGCAGCATGAAGGAGCCGAGCGATGCAAAAACAATTTCGCCGGGTGGTGACCGGCCACGATGCGAACGGCAAGGCCGTCGTGTTGTCCGACGGTCCTGCGCCGTTCCTGCACGTCAATCCAAAAGAGCCCGATTGGTACTCCGCCGATATCTGGCGGACCAGTGAAACGCCGGCGCGCATCGCTGCCAAACCCGCCGAGCCAACGCTTGGGCCGCGGCGGCAAATGCCCGCCAAGAATGGCAGCGTGATCCGGATCAACCATTTCCCGCCGGAGCCGGAGATGGTGCGGCAGATGACGCCGGAAGACTCGCGCAAGGCGTTCGCCTCTCTCGGCAACGAAAAGGCCGCAACCTTTGGCAAGGGCGGCCGGCACCCGCTGATGCATCGCACCGAGACGATCGACTACGCGATCATTCTGTCCGGCGAGATCACCATGTTGCTCGACGAAGGCGAGGTTCTGCTCAAAGCCGGCGATGTGCTCGTGCAGTGCGGCACCAATCACGCCTGGAGCAATCGATCAAACGCGCCTTGTGTTGTCGCATTCGTGCTGCTCGACGGTGAGTTCGAACCGGAGCTCGCCGAAAAATTCGGCTGATGCTTAGCCGCGCCGCACGCCCCGACGTAGCTACGGCGAGCAGAGCGCGCTGGCCGATTGCGTCGGCCAGTGCGGGCGTGCGACGCACATCGAGCATTGCAACAGCTAGTGCGTCCATCGCGCGTGCCAGCCGCTCCGATGTCCAACCGGATAGCGCGAACTCGACCTGCGCCTTGCGGCTGAAGTGAACCGGCGGAACGAAACTGTAGAGCGCCTGGTCGGTTCGGTCGCCGGCTTCCACCGCCAGGCGTGCCTTGTGCAACTGCGCCACATGCCGCAGCGTCGCCCCGACGATCGTGCCGGTCGAGGTGCCGGCATCCAGCGCCTTGGCGAACTGTGCCTCCGTCTCGCCGGTCTTCCCGGCAAAGGCGGCATCGACCACCGCATCGAGAGCCAGTGCCGAAGCATCGGCAACGACGTTGAGCACGTCGTCGAGCTCGACGCGTTCCTTGCCGTGGGCATAGAGCGCGAGCTTGCGGATCTCGCTGCGCGATGCCTGACGATCGCCGCCGATCAGCGATACCAGGGTGGCGCGCGCTTCCGGCGAGATCGTGAGTTTCGCCGCGCGCATCTCTTCCTCGATCAGGCGGGCGAGATCGCGTTCGTTGTCGGCAAAGCAGCCGATCGCCGCCGCGGCCTTGGCCTTTTCGCATGCGGTGCGGAGCGGCGATGTCTTACGAAGCTCGCCAGCTTCGATCACGATGCGGCAATCGATGGGCGGCGTCGCCAGCACCATATCCACGGCAGGCGCGAAGTTGCGTCCGCCGGCCTTGATCCAGATCGCGCGTTTGCCGCCGAACAGCGGCACCGTGTGCGCCTCTTCTGGCAGTCGCGATGGATTTGAGGCCAGATCGTCGCCTTCAAGCCGCACCAGCGCGAAAGGATCGTTGAGGTCCTCCACCGAGCCGCGGATGATCCGCTCGGCGCGCTCGCGCACCAGACCTGCGTCGGGACCATAAAGCAGCACGACAGGCCGCGCGGCATCGGGCTTGGCAGCGAAAGCGTCGGCGTCGGCGTTCTTGATCGCGACCATGACGAGCTTTACCGCCTCCACGGCGGCAGAGGGCAGAATTTCTCGCTCAAGTCCCAGCAATAAAATACGAAGCGAGACGGGCTCGGATATTCTCGGAGATGACCTTGGCCGCGCGGTGCTCGGCGTCGCGGCGGCCGCGCGCACGGGCGAAGCGCTGCTCCTGTCCGGGGATATCGTAGGACACGCGGGAGAAGGTCTGGCCGGTCACAACCACCTTGCCGCTACCAATCTCAAGCAGCGAATACTGGGCGTTGATGCCGGCCTGCTCGACGTCCGGCCGCGACGTGGTGATGTCGACGATGACCTGCTGGCGGATCGACTGAAGATTCAGCGTCAGCTTATGGGTTGGTGGCCCCCCTGCGGCTCCGCCACCCAGCTCGAAAATCAACACGTTGCGCAGTTCGGCGGCCAGGGCCGCTTCCGGCGTGCCGCCGGGAGCCCTGACGTGCTCGACGTCGATGCGACGGAGTTGATCGGCAACGGTCGAGCCGTCCGCAGTCCGCGCCCCATAAAGCGGCTGGAAACAGCCGGCAACGAGGCCCGCGACCGCCAGCACCACGGCCAGGCGGGGGAGTTGGCGGACCTTCCCGTGCGGTTCAAGCCACCACATTGACGATCCTTTGCGGGACGACAATGACCTTTTTCGGGCGCTTGCCTTCCAGGGCCCGTTGTACCGCATCGAGCGCCAGCACGGCAGCCTCAATATCCTCGTTCTTGGCATCGCGGGCGACCGTCACGTCGGCTCTCTTTCTTGCCGTTGATCTGCACCGGCAGGACGATGGTGTGCTGCACCAGGAGCTCGGGCTCGACGGTCGGCCAAGGTTGGCTCGCGACCAGCGTGTTGTGGCCAAGCTCGGCCCAGCACTCCTCGGCGAGGTGCGGCATCATCGGGTGGAACAGCCGGACCAGGATTTCGGCCGCCTCGCGCACCGCCCATGCGAAGTCCGGGCCCTTCGCAGTTTTGTCGCTGAGCGACGAACCGAGCGAGTTGGCGAATTCGTAAATGTGCGCCACGCAGACGTTGAAGTGCAGCTTCTCGATCGCGTCCGAGACCTTCGCCAGCGCGCCGTGCGCCGCCTTGCGAACGACGAGAGCCGGCTCGCCGAAGCTCGCGGGCCTTTCGGCCGGCGCTGACTTCGCAACCTCGATCGCTTCGCCGATCAGACGCCAGAGCCGGTTGGTGAAACGCCACGCGCCCTGCACGCCGCGTTCGGTCCATTCCACGTCGCGCTCGGGCGGCGAATCCGACAGCATGAACCAGCGCGCGACGTCGGCGCCGTAGGTCGTCATGATCTCGTCGGGGTCGACCGTGTTGCGCTTCGACTTCGACATCTTCTCGATCGCGCCGATCTCGATCGGCTCGCCGGTGGCGACAAGCGTTGCGCGGCGGCTGTCGTCGGCGCCTTCGATCTTGATCTCGGCCGGCGTGACCCACGAGCCGTCCTTCTTCTGGTAGGTCTCGTGAACGACCATGCCTTGGGTGAACAGACCGCCGAACGGCTCGTCGAGCCCGGCATGGCCGGTCGCCTTCATCGCGCGCGTGAAGAACCGGCTGTAGAGCAGATGCAGGATCGCGTGCTCGATGCCGCCGATGTACTGGTCGACCGGCAGCCAGTCGTCGACCACCTTGCGCTCGGTCGGCGCGGTGGTGAGCCATGGATTGGTGAAGCGCGCGAAGTACCAGGACGAATCGACGAACGTGTCCATCGTGTCGGTTTCACGCCGCGCCGGCTTGCCGCATTGCGGACAGGCGACGTTCTTCCAGGTCGGATGATGATCGAGCGGATTGCCCGGCCGGTCGAAGGTGACGTCGTCGGGCAATTGCACCGGCAAGTCCTTCGCCGGCACCGGCACGACGCCGCACGTCTCGCAATGGATGATCGGGATCGGGCAGCCCCAATAGCGCTGGCGTGAGATGCCCCAGTCGCGCAGCCGGTAATTGATCTCGCGCTGCGCCGCCGGACGATTGCCCTTCTTCGTGTTCTCCAGCCGCTTCGCCACCTCTTCCTTGGCTTGCTCGATGGTCATGCCGTCGAGGAAGCGCGAATTGATCATGCGGCCGTCGCCGTCATAGGCGGTGTCGGTGATGACGAAACTCTTGGGATCGACATCCGGCGGGCACACCACCGGAGTGTTGCCCAGCCCATATGCGTTGACGAAATCCAGGTCGCGCTGGTCGTGCGCCGGGCAGCCGAAGATCGCGCCGGTGCCGTAGTCCATCAGGATGAAGTTGGCGACATAGACCGGCAGCTTCCAATCCGGATCGAATGGATGGATCGCCTTGATGCCGGTGTCGAAGCCCTTCTTCTCCGCTGTCTCGAGCAGCGCCTGCGAAGTGCCCATGCGCTTGCACTCGGCGACGAACTCGGCCAGCGCCGGATCCTTCGCGGCCGCCGCGGTGGCAAGCGGATGATCGGGCGCGATCGCCATGAACTTCGCGCCGAACAGCGTGTCGGGCCGCGTCGTGAAAATCTCCAGCTCGTCCTCGCCGTTCGGCGAAGTCTTGGCATCGAGCGCGAAGCGGACCAGCAATCCCTCGGACCGGCCGATCCAGTTCTTCTGCATCAGCCGCACTTTTTCCGGCCAGCGGTCGAGGGTGTCGAGCGCGTTGAGCAGGTCCTCGGAATAGTCGCTGATCTTGAAGAACCACTGCGTCAGCTCGCGCTGCTCGACCAGCGCACCGGAGCGCCAGCCGCGGCCGTCGATCACCTGCTCGTTGGCGAGCACGGTCATGTCGACCGGATCCCAGTTCACCTTCGATTGCTTGCGTTCGACCAGTCCCGCATCGAGGAAGTCGAGGAACATCTTCTGCTGGTGCTTGTAGTAGCTCGGATCGCAGGTCGCGATCTCGCGCGCCCAGTCGAGCGACAGCCCCATCGACTGGAGCTGCTTCTTCATCGCGTTGATGTTGGCGTAGGTCCATTCCTTGGGATGAACCTTGCGCTCCATCGCGGCGTTTTCGGCCGGCATGCCGAAGGCGTCCCAGCCCATCGGATGCAGCACCGAAAAGCCCATCGCGCGTTTGTAGCGCGCCACCACGTCGCCCATGGTGTAGTTGCGCACGTGGCCCATGTGGATGCGCCCCGACGGATAGGGGAACATCTCGAGCACGTAGTATTTCGGGCGCGGGTCGTCGTTGCGGGTTTTGAAGATCTCCCGCTCGTCCCAGATTTTCTGCCAGCGGGTCTCGGCCTCGCGGGCGTTGTAGCGGTCCGAACGCATCGAATTCGGCTTGTTTTGGGCCCCAAACGCGGGCCGGACTAGGCCATGAAAGGCTTGATCCGGTCAACACTTAGGCCCTGAACCCGACTTAACGATATTGGCCGATTCGTGTTGGCGCGCCGCTCCGGCCCTGTAATTTACCAATGCGGCGGGGAAGGGGACTTATGGGTCGGGCGACTCCTCGCATTGCGTTGCTTGCCGGTCTGCTGCTGATCGGTCCGAACGCGGCGTTTGCGCAAAGCGACGACTGGACGGCTTGCGCCAAATCTTCCGGCGCGGCGGCGATGGCCGCGTGCGATCGCGTCATCGGGTCGGGCGAATTGACCGGCCGCGCGCTCGCGCTCGCCTACAGCAACCGCGGCGTCGAATGGACCGCGCGGGGCGACATTGCCCGCGCCATCGCGGACTACGATCAAGCGATCCAGCACGATGCCTCGCAGGCCGCCGCGTTTCACAACCGCGGCATTGCCCGCGCCGGCAAGCGCGATTTCGACAACGCGATCGCCGACTACGACGAGGCGATCCGCCTCAACCCGAAATATGCCTCAGCCCTCGGGCGCCGGGGCCTTGCTCACTTCGGCAAGGGCGATCACGACCGCGCCATCGCCGACTACGATGCGGCGATCCGGCTTGCTCCCGATGCGGTCAACTTGAACAACCGCGCCAATGCGCATGCCAGCCGCGGCGAATACGACCGCGCCATCCGCGATTTCGACGAGGCGGTGACGCTCGATCCTCGCTACGCGATTGCGTTCTACAATCGCGGCAACGCCCACTATGCCAAGGGCGATCCGGATCGCGCCATCCGCGACTACGATCAGGCGCTGGCGATCGATTCCAAGTATCAGGATGTCCTGGTGAATCGCGGTGTTGCGCACGAGCGCAAGGGCCGTCTCGATCAGGCCATCCGCGATTACGACGAAGCCATCAAGCTCGATCCCAAGGATCCGGTTGCCTTCAACAATCGCGGCAACGCTTTGCTCAAGATGGGGCAATCGGTCCGCGCCATCTCGGATTACGACCAGTCGATCCGCCTCGACGACAAGCAGGCCGGGGTGTACTTCAGCCGCGCCATCGCGCTCGAGAACCGGCGTCAGTACGTTGCCGCCATCACCGACTACGATCACGTGACTCGGCTCCAGCCGTCCAATGTGGCTGCGTGGAACAACCGATGCTGGACCCGTGCGGTGCTGGGGCAATTGCAGCCGGCGCTGTCGGACTGCAACGAGGCGCTGCGGTTGCGGCCGGACTTCGCCAACGCGCTCGACAGCCGCGGCTTCGTGCATCTCAAGGCGGGACGTTACGACGAGGCGATCGTCGACTACGACGCGGCGCTGCGGATCGATGCGAAGAAGTTCGCGTCGCTCTACGGGCGCGGCATGGCGAAGCGCCGGAAGCAGGATGTCGCCGGCGGCAACGCCGACATCGCCGCGGCTCGCGCGCTCAAGCCCGAGATATCGACGGATTTTGCCCGCTATGGCTTGAGCCCGCCATTGCCCGAAATGCCGTCGCAACGTGGCGGCGAACGGACACCGGTCGTCGGCAATCGCTTTTAAATTTTCGTCATCGCGCCGGCTGATGTAATCTCGCCGCCGTGAGCAACACATCCAGCAAAACAGGGCTGACCGCCGTCCGCGAGGAGATCGAGCGTGCTTGTCGCGACGCCAAGCGCGATCCTGCAAGCGTGACGCTTATCGCAGTGTCGAAGACGTTCGGCGCGGACGCGATCGAGCCGGTGATCGAAGCAGGTCAGATCGCGTTCGGCGAAAACCGCGTGCAAGAGGCCAAAGGCAAATGGCCGGCATTGATCGCGAAATATCCGCGGTCTCGAATTGCACATGATCGGCCCGCTGCAATCGAACAAGGCGAAGGAAGCGGTCGCGTTGTTCGACGCCATTCATTCGGTCGATCGGCCCAGCTTGTGCGAAGCATTGGCCAAAGAGATCCAGAAGTCGGATCGCCGCCCGTTGCTGTTCCTCGAGATCAACACCGGGGCCGAACCACAGAAGGCCGGTGTGCTGCCGCAAGATGCCGACGCCTTCCTGGCGCGTTGCCGAGATATCTATGGGTTGTCGATCGACGGGCTGATGTGCATTCCGCCGCTTGATGAAGCGCCGGCTCCGCACTTTGCGCTGACAGCCAAGATCGCGGCTCGCAACGGGCTGAAGCTCCTGTCGATGGGCATGAGCGCCGACTATCCGGTCGCCATCGCCATGGGCGCGACCCATGTCCGCGTCGGCACCGCAATTTTCGGCGGACGCTAGCGCATGATCCCGAAAAGTGGAGGCCAGTTTTCGGAAAAGATCATGCTCAGCAAGAAAGTAAGCGACGATCAGCGCAGCGACGACTAGCGCCAGCGCGTTGGCGTGGGCGCTGCCGGAGCGGCGCCGGATCACCGCCGAGCGGCTTTCGCAGAATGCTGGGCCGCTGTGGGTCCGCGCCAAGGCGGCTGGCGTCCGCACTGACTCGCTGCGGATCGAAAGCCAAGCGGTTGGGTTCGACGCTCGGCCGCTGAGGCTCGTAGCTCGGTGGCGCCGACGGGATCGGCGGTTGCGTCATAGGCGCGTCGTCCCGCCAGGAGCCGAGGTCGCCGTCGTCATCAAACGCATTCTTTTGACTCATCGTTGCAGAGCGCCAGCGATCGACGACTGATGCGATCAGGTTGCGGTCTGGGCTCATGCCGGCTGGGATGTGCGTGTTTCCTCCCGCTTCGCTGCTGGGGCGGAGATGCGGCGGCACTTCCCTGAATTTCATGCGAGTCGGCAGCGCCACGCCAGCGCCGAACGCAAACACCTCGGCGGTTCCCAGCGAAGGGATGAACGTCAGCAGATTGGCGGCGGCATCCGAAACCGCCGAGCGGATCAGCACCTGGTCGCGTTCGTTCGACAGCCGCATCACGAACAGCGTGCTGCACTGTGAAATGATAGTAGGATCGATTTCGGCCGGACGTTGCGTGACCAAGCCGAGGAACACGCCGTACTTGCGGCCTTCCTTCGCGATGCGCGACAGCGCGCGACGGGTCGGTCCGAATCCGATCTTGGAATTGGCGGGCGCGTAGCGGTGCGCTTCCTCGCAGACGAACAGCAGCGGTGAAGCGCCGTCGCTCCACAGCCCGAAGTCGAACGCCATGCGCGACAGCACCGACACAACCGAGTCGACCACCTCGGCGGGAAATCCGGCGAGCTGCATGATCGTCATCGGCTTGCCGTTCGACGGAATCCGGAACAGGTGGCTGAGCACCTCCACCATCGTGTCGCCGCCGACAGTGGCGTTCTCGAACATGAAGGTGTAGCGGGGATGGTTGCGGAACGTCTGAATACGCTGCAGCAGTTTGTTGTAGATCGCGGTGCGCGAACGGTTCTCGAGCTTGCCCATCCGTTCGTCGATCAGCGCGGTGAGATCCTCGATGCGATAAGGCACCGGTGTGTCGACGCCGAAGCCGGAGCTGCGCGGGTCCTTCTTCTTGGCAAGAGTCCGGTCGTTGGCGTTGCCCTTGTACTGGCCGTAGACCGCCTTCGCGAGTGGAATGACCTCCGACAGGATTTCGACTTCTTCGTCGATGCCCGGACGGCCGCCGAAGAATGCGTCGACGGTCTCTTCGAAGTTGAACAGCCAGAATGGCAGCCGCAGATTGCGTGGGGTCAGCACCTGCGACTTGTCGCCGAAGCAACGGCCGTATTCGTTGTGCGGATCGATCAGGAAGATCCGAAGATCCTTCTGCTCTTCAAGGATCTTGCTCAGGATAATCGCAACAGCGTTCGACTTGCCGACGCCAGTGGTGCCGAGCACGGCGAAGTGCTTGCTCACCAGGTTGTCGATGTCGATCTGCGCCTGGATGGTGTGGTCCTGCTGCAGCACGCCGATCGGATTGGCCTTGGACTCGCTGCCGTAGATGACGCGCAGCTCGCGGTCGGTCATCAGCATCGCCGGTTCGCCGATAATCGGATACTCGGTGACGCCGCGCTGGAAATGCGCCCCACCCGACCCAGGCTTGGATTTGATTTCGCCGACCAGATCGAGACGCGCGACGCTGCGGCACGCGTTGTCCTGGTCGCGCACCGGCCGTTCGGCAATCTCGGTGATCATGCCGACGATCACCGAGCCGGTGCTGAGAATGCCGAGAAATTTTCCGACGGTGGCCTTCGCAGAATCGGCCGCCACGTTGGCCGGGCTGAGGCCCACCGTGACCTGTGCTCCGCTGACGGCGTGGACGCGGCCGATCACGTTGCGGTTCACGGGAGCCGCAGCCGGTGTGGCTGCTGCCACAGGGACGGGGGCAGGTCCTGGCGCTACGACCGGTGCTGGCGCTGCTGTTGGTGTCGGTGACGGCTGGCGAAAAGCAGGGGCTGCCGGCTCCCGGTTAAAGGTTGAATCCATCGCCACCCCAAGGCTGAAACGTTAGGTCGTGCCGCGGAACGGCGAAGGCACATTAGGGCTGCAACGCTGGAGATTCTGTTAAGCCAGCCTGTCGCACTTTCCGTAAAATACAACTGATGCGTGTGTATCCGAAAGATTGGTGGGATCAGGCGATCTCAATGCGCGTCCGAGGTCCCAGCCGCTCGATCAGCCGGAGCAGCGTCCCGGCCTCGAGCGCAACGCAACCGGCGGTCGGCGCGAATTTATCCCGGGCGATATGGATGAACACCGCGCTGCCCCGCCCGGCGATCCGCGGCCGGGTGTTGTGGCTGATTTCGATAATGAGGTCGTAGAGGGCGTCCGCGCGCCAGAGCCGGTCGGCGCTGCTGCTCTTGGGCACGTCGACCGGCCGGTTATAGCGGCGGTCGTTGGGGTCCTCGCACCAGCCGTCACCGGGCCGGATGCGGCGGACCGGCAGTCCGGTCCTGGGCCGCGGCATGCGGTCGGCGCGCCACCACAGCCGCCGAAGCACGAAGGCGCCGCGGGGTGTGCCCCCATCGCCTTCGCGCTTGTTGGCTTTGATGCCGCCCCGGCCGAGCGCGACCGGCAGCGCGAGCGGTCCGGCAACAAGCCAGCCTTGAGTCCTTCGGCCCGGCCTGGCCCGGACCCTAAGTGTCGCCAGCAGCATCGTTTTCATAGCTTTTAAGGCGCTTGCTCTTTTGTGCCCGAATGTTCTACTTCGCGCCATCCGGCGGGCCATGCCGGGCAGGGGCCACGGAATTTAATGCCCAACAGCCGAAAAATCCTGATTGTTGACGATGACGACGAGCTTCGTGGCGGGCTGGTCGAGCAGCTTGCGCTGCACGACGAGTTCGAGGCGGTTGCGGTCGAATCCGGCACCAAGGGCGTCCAGGCTGCCAAGGCCGGGCAGATTGACCTGGTCATCATGGATGTCGGCCTGCCGGACATCGACGGCCGGGAGGCGGTCCGTATCCTGCGCAAGGGTGGTTTCAAGGCGCCGATCATCATGCTGACCGGGCACGACACTGACTCCGACACCATTCTCGGCCTGGAGTCGGGCGCCAATGATTACATCACCAAGCCGTTTCGTTTTGCCGTTCTGCTGGCGCGCATTCGCGCCCAGCTTCGCCAGCACGAGGCGAGCGAGGACGCGGTTTTCACCATCGGCCCGTATACGTTTCGGCCGAGCTCGAAGCTGCTGATGAATCCGAAAGGCGGCAAGGTTCGTCTCACGGAGAAGGAGACCGCCATCCTGCGGTATCTCTACCGTGCGGGGCAAAAGCCGGTGTCGCGTGAGACACTGCTGCAGGAAGTCTGGGGCTACAACTCGGGCGTCACCACGCACACTCTTGAAACGCACGTCTATCGGCTGCGGCAGAAGGTCGAAAAGGATGCGACCAATCCGGCGATCCTGGTGACGGATGCCGGCGGCTACAAATTAGTGCCTTAGCGCATGATCCCAAAAGGCGGGGGTCGGTCGGACGAGATCACGCGCCGTCGGAAGAACAAGTGAGCATCGAAGACGACATCGCATTCCTGGAGCGCGTGCCGACCTTGCGCCTGCTCGGTCGCACCGCGCTGCGCATTCTCGCGATCGGCGCCGAAAGCCGGTACGTCCACGACGGTGAGGCACTGTTTCACGCCGGCGAGTCAGCCGACAGCGGCTACGTGGTGCAGGAGGGCTCGTTCGAACTTCGCCCCGCGGCGCCGATCGTCGCGCCGGAAGTCGTTGCCGGGCCGGGCACCTTGCTTGGCGAATTGGCGTTGCTCACCGAGACATCGCGTCCGGCCACGGCGGTTGCCCGCGAGCCGTCGACCGTGATCCGCATTTCGCGCAGCTTGTTTCTCAAGATGCTGGAAGGCTACCCGGACGCGGCCATGATGCTTCGCGATCAGATCGCGTCGCGCACCCAGCAGTCGATGCAGGAGATGGGCGACATCCGCGCGCTGCTCGATACCAGTGAAGCGCCGCGCTGACACTCTGCGCTAAACGTCGAGCGTTGCCGTCACCGGCACGTGGTCCGAGGGCTTGGTCCAGCCGCGCGCATCCTTTGCGACTGTGATGCTGGCGAGCCGGTCTCCGAGCGCTTGCGACACCCAGACATGATCGAGGCGCCGCCCCTTGTCGGCGACAGCCCAGTCCGGCGAGCGATAACTCCACCAGGTGAAAAGCTTTTCCGGTTCGCGCACGAAGGCGCGCGCCACGTCGATCCAGTTTCCAGCCCTCTGTGCGGCGATCAGTTTTTCGCATTCGATCGGCGTGTGCGACACCACCTTCAACAGGGCCTTGTGATTCCAGACGTCGCATTCGAGCGGCGCCACGTTGAGGTCGCCGACCACGATCGAGCGTTCGTTCGGTGCAGGCAGCATGTGCGGGCATCCGCGCAACTCGTCGAGGAACGAAAGCTTGTGCGCGAACTTCGGATTGATCTGCGTGTCGGGCTCGTCGCCGCCTGCCGGCACATAGTAATTGTGAACGGTCAGCGGGTCGCGCAGGCCGGCCTTCTCGCCGAAGGTCACGCCGATGTGCCGAGAGTCGGTCTTGCCGCAATAGTCCTTTTTATCGGTCGTATCGAACGGCAAGCGCGAGATGACGCTGACGCCGTGGTAGCCCTTCTGACCGTTCAGCGCGACATGCTCGTAGCCGAGCCGCCTCAGGCGCTTGAGCGGGAAAGCATCGTCGGGGCACTTGGTTTCCTGAAGACACAGCACATCCGGCCGCACCGACTTGATGAATTTGGCCACCAGATCGATGCGCATCCGCACCGAATTGATGTTCCAGGTCGTGACCTTGAGCTGCATGCCGGACCAATCGCCAATGGAAAACCACCCGCAACAGCGGGCCGTAGCGATCAATATAAGCCGGATGGTGCGTCGGCCAAGGTGCTACTGAAGTTGCCGCGTGTAGTCGATGCGGAACATCATCGGGTCGGGGCGCTTGGTGCTGTTGAGGTTATAGACCGCGACGGTGGTGTCGTATCCTTGCGGATCGGTCACGGTCCATTGCTTGAGCTGAAGGTCCTGCGCATTGAACATCAGCATCAGCCGATGCGTGCCGGCCAGAAGCTGACGCTCCTCGATGACGATCGTCACGAACACATCGTCGGCATAGACGCCGGTGATGTTGGTGTCGCGCATCAGATCGAGCTGGTCGGCCAGCAGGAAGCGCAGCGGCGTCTGCGACAGCGGGTAGAGATCCTGTGTCGCGAGCTTGCGGTCGCGTACGACGACCGATGAGCCGTCCGCGATCAGCTCGACCGGCGACGGCGGGTTGTAGTCGAAGCGAACCCGGCCCGGCTTCTGCAGATAGAATTCGCCCTCCGACTTGCCGCCGTCCGGGCCGATCTGGACGAAGTCGCCGGACAGCACGCGCACGCTCATGAGGTAGGCGCTGACCCTGTCGACCAGCGCGCGCTGGCGCGCGTCGAACGCGGTGGTCTGGCCGGGGCTGAAGATCGATGGCGGGCGGATCACCGGCGCCGCGACCGCACCCTTGGTGTCTCGCTGCGCGCCCGGCGTGAGCGGCACCGGCGCGGCAGGGCGTTGCTGCTGCTGGCCAGTGGCCGGGGGCGCTGCCGACCTGCTAGGTGCCGGAACGGGAAGCGGCACGCTCTGGGCGGCGGCCATTGTCGCGAGCATCACACTCGTCAGCGCCAGACTTCCGGCCAGTGCCGCAGCCAAGATCGCAGGGCTCGCCATTTATTGCTCCGCCTCAATCCCAATTCCTGTCACCGCAACAACCCGATAGGGACGGGCTGTGGCGATTTCGCGGCCCGCTCGACGAGCCGGCCGTGCCGCAACGAACCTAGTATTTGTCGTGTTCCTCGGTACCAACCAGAATCTCGCGCTTTCCGGCGTGATTGGCCTGGCCGACGATGCCTTCCTGCTCCATGCGCTCCATGATCGACGCGGCGCGATTGTAGCCGATTTGCAGCCGGCGCTGGATGTAGCTGGTGGAGGCCTTTTTGTCGCGGGTCACAATCTGCACGGCCTGCTGATAGAGGTCGGTGGCGTCGCCGGCCTGACCCATCGCGGTGCCGTCGAACACCGCTTCGCCGTTCTCGCCTTCCTCTTCGAGGCTCGCGGTGACCGCTTCGAGATATTGCGGCGTGCCCTGCGCCTTGAGGTGATTGACGATTTTCTCGACTTCCTCGTCGGAGCAGAACGGCCCGTGGACGCGGCTGATGCGGCCGCCGCCGGCCATGTAAAGCATGTCGCCTTGGCCGAGCAGTTGCTCGGCGCCCTGCTCGCCCAGGATGGTGCGGCTGTCGATCTTCGACGTGACCTGGAAGGAGATGCGGGTCGGGAAGTTGGCCTTGATTGTGCCGGTGATGACGTCGACCGACGGGCGCTGGGTGGCGAGGATGACGTGCAATCCGGCGGCGCGCGCCATCTGCGCGAGGCGCTGCACCGCGCCTTCGATGTCCTTGCCGGCGACCATCATCAGGTCGGCCATCTCGTCGACGACGATGACGATATGCGGCAGAGACTCGAGATCGAGCTGCTCCTTTTCGTAGATCGCTTCGCCGGATTCTTTGTCGTAGCCGGTGTGCACGGTGCGGGACAGAGCCTCGCCCTTTGCCTTGGCGTCAACGAGGCGCGCGTTGTAGCCGTCGATGTTGCGCACGCCGAGCTTGGACATCTTCTTGTAGCGCTCTTCCATCTCGCGCACCGCCCACTTGAGCGCGACCACCGCCTTGCGCGGATCGGTGACGACGGGCGTCAGCAGATGCGGGATGTGGTCGTAGACCGACAGTTCGAGCATCTTGGGGTCGACCATGATCAGGCGGCACTGCTCGGGGGTGAGCCGATAGAGCAAGCTGAGGATCATGGTGTTGATGGCGACCGACTTGCCGGAGCCGGTGGTGCCGGCGATCAGCAGATGCGGCATGCGGGCGAGATCGACCACGACGGGTTCGCCGCCGATCGTCTTGCCGAGGCAGAGCGGCAGCTTCGCCTGGCTCTCGGTGTAATCGTCGGACGCCAGCATCTCGCGGAAATAAACCTTCTCGCGCCGCTCATTGGGAAGTTCGATGCCGATCACGTTACGGCCCGACACGACCGCAACGCGTGCTGACAATGCGCTCATCGAGCGGGCGATGTCGTCGGACAGGCCGATCACGCGCGACGATTTGATGCCGGGCGCCGGCTCGAGCTCGTACAACGTGACGACCGGTCCCGGACGCGCGTTGATGATCTCGCCGCGGACGCCGAAGTCCTGCAGCACTTTCTCCAGCGCGACGGCTGTCTCTTGAATCGATTCCTGCGTCGGCGCGAAGCGGTCGATCGCCTTCGGTGCCGCCAGTAGATTGAGCGACGGAGGCTGATAGCCGTTGCTGGAGCGCTTCGGCGCGCGGGGCTTTATGACTTTGCGCGGCGCAACCGGCGCTTCGATTTCGTCTTCTTCTTCGTCGTCGGCGTCGACTTCATCCCGCGCTCTCGGCGCCCGCTCGTCGAACGTCGGTGCGATGCGATCGCGCGGCGAAACAGCCACCTCCGGCGCGTGGCGGATGACGTCGCCTGTCTGCGCCCGTGCCAGCAGCCTTCCGATCCGCGCCTTGATGCTCAAGAAACCGTGGACCAGCCAGCCCAGCGAGATCGAGGTGCGTTCTTCGTCGTCATCGATCGGCCCGGCGGCCTTCTTCGCCCAGCGTTCGTCCAGCTTGGCCGGGACGTCGCTCTGCCACCCGAATCCCGCCGCGATGAAGATCGCAAACAGCGAGGCCGCGCCGAGTATCACGGCTGCGGCGGTGAACTGGATGCCGGACAATGGGCCGAGGAAGAACGCGGGCACCCGCAGCATGGCGTCGCCGATCACGCCGCCAAGTCCTGTCGGCAGCGGCCATTTCGGGCTGTTCGGCAGGCATGAGGCAAATCCCGATGCCAGCAAGGTGCCGCCGAGCCAAAGCACCAGGCGCTGCCATTCGCGGTCGAACTCCCGATGTGTCGCGATGCGCCAGCCCCAGACTGCGATCGGCAGCAGCAGCACCGTGGAAGCGAGCCCGAGCAACTGCATCAACAGGTCGCTGCCGATGGCTCCGGTGGCGCCGAGCAGGTTGCGGACCGGTGCGTCGGTCGCGTGGCTCAACGAGGGATCCTGCACGGACCAGGTCGCGAGTGCGCATCCCATCACCACTGAGAGAGTGATCAGTGCAATGCCGCCGCATTCGCGAAGCCGGCGGCGGATCGCACCGCGCAGATCGTCGGACCACAGCGAGACTTCGAAGGTTCTGCCGGTTGCGGCCATGTCAGTTCAGCACCGCGACGAGACGATGCAACGCCTCGGCCGTGGTTTCCTTGTCGTGGACGAGTGCAATACGAAGATATCCGGTGCCGGGGTTGCGGCCGTCGGCTCCGTCGCGAGCGAGATAGTGGCCGGGGATGACGCGCAGTCCGCCGTCGCGCCAAAGCTTCATCGCCACATCTTCGTCCGTGCCTTTGGCGCTGATGTCGAGCCAAAGGAAAAATCCTCCCGCCGGACGCCGGTAGCCGTAGCGGTCGCCGACGATCTGGTCGGCGAGGTCGAATTTGGCGACGTAGAGCTCTCGATTCTTCTCGACATGCGCTTCGTCGGCATAGGCCGCGATCGCGACCTCCTGCATCGGCACCGGCACTTGCGGCGCAGCGATGTTGCGCAGTTCGACGTACCGCGTGAGGAAGCGGCGATCGCCCGCGGCAAAGCCGACGCGCAGGCCGGGCAGGTTGGAGCGCTTCGACAGCGAATGAAACACCACCACGTTGGTGAAGTCGGGCCCGGAAACTTCGAGCATGCCGTGGGGTGGGCGGCCGTTCAGATAGATCTCGCAGTAGCATTCATCCGCAAAGACCAGGAATCCAAACTTCCGGGCCAGCTCGGCAACACGCGTGAGATATGCGACGTCGGCGACCGCGCCCTGCGGGTTGGATGGCGATGCCAGATAGAACACCACGGTGCGCGCCAGCAGATCCTCGCTGATCGCGTCGAGGTCCGGCAGGAAGCCGGTCGCCACTGTGGTCGGCAGATAGACCGGTTCGCAGTTGGCCGCGGAAGCTCCGGCGGAATAGGCGGCATAAAACGGATTGGGAATCAGGATCGCGGGCTTGCCGGCGCGCTTGCCGACGTAGCGCTCGGCCGCGATTGCGCCGAGGAACAGGCCTTCGCGGGTGCCGTTGAGCACGATCGTCTCGGCTTCCGGGTCGAGCGGGCGGGGCAGCTTGTAGCGCCGGCCGAGCCACGCGGCGGCGGCGCGGCGAAATCCTTCCGTGCCTTTGTTGGCCGGATAGCGCCCGAAATCGTTGAGATGCGCGGCCAGGACCGGACCGACAAACGGCGGGATCGCGTGTTGCGGCTCGCCGACCGAAAGGTTGATCGCCGGCTTGCCCGGTTTGATGTCGGCCAACAGCTCGTGCAGCCGCACGAAAGGCGACCGGCCTTCGGCCTTCGGAATTGGTGACGAGGCGGGTGCGGCGGCGGTGACCATGGACACGATTGACCGGGCGGCGGACCGCCCGCCGCAAGCTCTGTCGCACCTTAGAGGGGGCGAGGTTAAGGCGTGATTAACCATCGCGGCCCGGGCAGATAAAGCCTGAAAATGAGAGGGGCCCCGGTCTTGCGACCGAGGCCCCCCGACGGACAGGGCGGTGCCGGGTTCCGCCCCAACCGTATCGCTTAGGCGCTTACATGTTGTAGGCGCGTTCTCCGTGGTCGTTGAGATCGAGACCTTCCCGCTCCTGCTCGACGGTAGGCCGCAGGCCGACGGTGTAGTCGACGATCTTGTAGATGATGAGCGAGCCGACACCGGACCACACGAGCGTCAACAGCACGGCCTTGAATTGTGCGATGACCTGCGTGGCGAAGTCGTAGTCGGCGATCTTGGCGGTGGCGTAGTCCATGATGCCGGTGCCGCCGAGCGCGGGCGCCACCAGGATGCCGGTGCCGATCGCGCCGACGATGCCGCCGACGCAGTGGATGCCGAACACGTCGAGCGCGTCGTCGTAGCCGAACATGTTCTTCACCGTGGAGCAGAAGAACAGGCAGACGACGCCGACGATGAGGCCGAGCACGATCGCGCCCATCGGGCCGGCGAAGCCGGCCGCCGGAGTGACGGCGACCAGGCCGGCGATCGCGCCGGACAGCGCGCCGAGCAGCGAAGGCTTACCCTTCACGGCCCATTCAGCGAACATCCAGGACAACGCCGCCGCCGCGGTCGCGACGAAGGTGTTGATCATGGCGAGCGCCGCGCCACCCGAGGCTTCGAGGTTGGAGCCGGCGTTGAAGCCGAACCAGCCGACCCAGAGCAGGCAGGCGCCGATGAAGGTCATCACCAGCGAGTGCGGAGGCATCAGCTCCTTGCCGTGACCGGTGCGCTTGCCGACCAGCAGCGCGCCAACGAGACCGGCGATGCCGGCGTTGATGTGCACCACGGTGCCGCCCGCGAAGTCGATGGCGCCCCACGAGAAGATGAGGCCAGCGTCCGCGGTGACGGCCGCGAGAGCCGCTTCCGCCTTGGTCTTGGCTTCACCGGCAGCCGCGGCGGCAACAGCCTTGGCGGCGGCATCGATCGCATCCGGTCCGGCCCAGTACCAGACCATGTGCGCGATCGGGAAGTACACGAACGTCACCCACAGCGGGATGAACAGCGCGACCGCGGAGAACTTCATGCGCTCCGCAAACGCGCCGACGATCAGCGCAGGCGTGATGCAGGCGAACGTCATCTGGAAGCAGATGTAGATGATCTCCGTGATGTTGACGCCGACCGAGAACGTCGCGGCCAGAGTCTCAAGCGTCACGCCCTTGAGGAAGATCTTGTCGAACCCGCCGATGAACGATCCGCCGGTGAACGTCAGGCTGTAGCCGTAGATCACCCAGATGATGCAGACGATGCACACCGCGTAGAACACGTGCGCGAGCACGGACAGCGCGTTCTTGGCGCGCACCAGGCCGGCGTAGAACAAGGCGAGGCCCGGAACGGTCATCAGCAGAACGAGAATGGTGGAAACCAGCATCCAGGCGTTGTCGCCCTTGTTGGGGACGATCGCCGGCGCGGCAGGCGCCGTGCGGCAGCGGGCGCCTGCGCGAGCGCTGGGTCGATGAGCAGCACGGCAACGGCCAGAGCAGCAAGCCCCGCCAGTCCCGTGCGAATGAGTGTCTTCAACGTCATGGTCAAGCTCCTGTTCGCAAATTTGGGGACGCGCGGTTAGAGCGCTGCCGCGTCAGTTTCACCGGTGCGGATTCGCACGGCGTGATCGAGATTCAGAATGAAGATCTTGCCGTCGCCGATCTGGCCGGTCTTGGCCGCGCCGGTGATGGCTTCGACGACCTTGTCCGCCTGTTCGGTTGGAACGGCGACCTCGATCTTGATTTTCGGCAGGAAGTTCACGGCGTATTCCGTGCCGCGATAGATTTCAGTGTGGCCCTTTTGCCGCCCGTATCCCTTGACTTCGGTGACGGTAAGTCCGTGCACCCCCGCCGCAGTGAGAGCGTCTCGGACCTCGTCGAGCTTGAATGGCTTGATGATTGCCATGACGATTTTCATGGGTTTAACCCCCCGCTTGGGCCCGGTCGGGGGACCGGGCATACTGACTGGGCACGACCACGCGCGCTCATGCTCGCGTGCCTTGCCGCGGGCAATAGGGAATCAAACCGCGTGCCAATCCCTGAGCGGGAATTAACTGATCTGTTAGGACAAGGGTTTTTCGGGCGCTGCTGGCTCGGGACGAGGCGCGCGAATATGTCGCGAGGCTGAATGCAAACAGATTAGCCAGCCCGCCGTGCGAAAGGCCACGTATGCCTATGATTTGAGCAGAATAGTTTCGCCGGTTCCAAAACATGACGGGCCCGCCTGCAGGCGGGCCCGTTTGCGATTTGAAAATTGCAGCTTACTGCAGCGCTTCGCCGTGTTGCGTGACGTCGAGGCCCGCTCTTTCATCCTCATCCCGCACCCGCAGCGGTATGAAGAAGTTGATCGCCTTGAGAATGATCAGGGTCAGAACGCCGGACCAGATCAGGGTCACCACCACGCCGTAGAGCTGCGTAACCAGTTGGCTGCTGTTGCCTTCGATCAGTCCCGGCTTCTCGCCGATCGCGGCGACCGCGAACACGCCGACCAGGATCGTGCCGGTCGCGCCGCCGATCCCGTGCACGCCGAACACGTCGAGCGAGTCGTCGTAGCCGAGCTTCTGCTTGAGCTTGATGCAGGCCCAGTAGCAGATCGCGCCGGCGATGATGCCGATGACCACACCGTGCCAGGGCGCGACGAAGCCGGACGCCGGTGTGATTGTGCCGAGGCCCGCGACGGCGCCGGAGATCATGCCGAGCACCGATGGCTTGCCGCGGTCCCACCACTCCAGCAGCATCCAGGTCATCACGCCGGCGCATGCGGCAAGGTGAGTGGCGACGATGGCGTGGCCGGCGCGCGCTCCGGCGCCGAGTGCGGAGCCGCCGTTGAATCCGAGCCATCCGACCCAGAGCAGTCCGGTGCCGATCACCGCGAGCGAGAGATCGAACGGCGAAAGATTTTCACTGCCGTAACCCCGCCGCGCGCCAAGCACGTAAGCCGCGACCAGGCCGGCAATGCCGGCGTTGAGGTGAACCACCAATCCGCCGGCGAAGTCGAGCACGCCGCCTTTGTCGCCGAGAGTCAGGAAGCCGCCGCCCCAGACCATATGAGCGAGCGGCACGTAAACCAGCAAAACCCAGCAGACGATGAACCACAGGAATGCGGAAAACCGCATGCGGTCAGCGACCGAGCCTGCCACGAGGGCCACGGTGATGACCGCGAAGGTCATCTGGTAGAACATGAAAACCGATTCCGGGATCGTCTTGGCTGCCGGATTGATCGCATCCATGCTCATGCCGTTGAGGAAGATCCGGTCGAATGTGCCGATCACGGCGCCTTCGCCGGTGAAGGCGAGGCTGTAGCCGACCACCATCCAGATGATCGAGCCGAGCGCCACCGCGGCAAGCGTCTGCGCCATCGTTGCGAGCACGTTCTTCTTGCGCACCATGCCGGCGTAGAACAGCGCCAGGCCGGGCAAACTCATCATCAGCACCAGGCCGGTCGCTGAGATCATCCAGGCGGTGTCCGCGGCGTCGATCTTTGGCGGTGCGGCCGCCGGTGTCTGCGCCAGTGCCGGTTCCACGATCAGAGCAACCGCGGCCGCCAATGCGGCGAGCCCGCCACGCGCGCCAGCGTGTTTCGTCATGCCAACCCCCCTTTGAGTTTCTAGAGCTTTGAAGTTCTTAGAGCGCGTCGTTGTCGGTTTCGCCGGTGCGGATGCGCACGGCGCGGCCGACGTCATTGACGAAGATTTTGCCGTCGCCGATCTGGCCGGTCTTGGCGGCGGCGGTGATTGCCTCGACGACCTTGTCTTCCTGGTTGTCGGCGATCGCGACTTCGATCTTCAGCTTGGGCAGGAAGTTCACGGCGTATTCGGCGCCGCGATAGATCTCGGTATGACCCTTCTGCCGGCCGTATCCCTTGACCTCAGTGACGGTCATGCCGTGGACGCCCTGAGCGGTCAGCGCGTCGCGGACCTCCTCAAGCTTGAACGGTTTGATGATGGCGGTGACGAGCTTCATGACTGGAAATCCCTCGGTGGGCCGGCCATGAGCTGCCGGTCCTTGCGATAACGAACCGGCCCGGAAAACGATGCAATTCAGCCGGCCTGCTTACGTTATCGGCATCCCGATCAAAACATAAGCCGTCTTGTTGATATTTTCGAAGGCACTTGCTTGGGTTGTGAGCAGCTTGAGGGCTGCTGGAGGCTCAAGCCTGGGGCCGGCGTTCGCGCAACAGGCCTTCCTGCGCCACCGAAGCGACCAGCGTCCCGTCGGCGGAGAAGATCAGGCCGCGGGCGAAACCGCGTGCGCCATGCAGGTTGGGGCTATCCTGCGAATACAACAGCCACTCATCTGCGCGGAACGGGCGGTGAAACCACAAGGCGTGGTCCAGGCTCGCAGCCATGATGTCGCGATCGAACACGCTGCGCTGATGCGGCAGCAGCGCCGTATCGAGCAGCGTAAAGTCGGACGCATAGGCCAGCACACAGCGATGAATCGCCGGATCGTCCGGGAGCCGGCCGGTGGTCTTGATCCAGACATTGAACTGGCCGTCTTCGGACTTTTGTCCGAGATAGCGGCCGAACTCGACCGGCCGCAGCTCAATCGGACGCTCACGCTCGTAATATCGGCGCACGGCTTCGGGCAGTTGCGGCAAAATCTTCTGCTTGATCTCGGCGTCGTCCGGCAATGCTCCGGGCTTCGGAACGTTCGGCATCTTCACCTGGTGATCGAGCCCTTCCTCGTCGGCATGGAACGACACCGACATCGAGAAGATCGGGTGGCCGTGCTGGATCGCGACCACGCGCCTCGTCGTGAAGCTCTTGCCGTCCCTGATGCGATCGACCTCGTAGATGATCGGCACCTTGGGGTCGCCGGCCAGCAGGAAGTAGGCGTGCATCGAGTGCGGCGGCCGGCCTTCGACCGTGCGCGTGGCGGCAACCAGTGCCTGTCCGATCACCTG
Source organism: uncultured Alphaproteobacteria bacterium (assembly GCA_963838595.1). GTDB lineage: Bacteria > Pseudomonadota > Alphaproteobacteria > Rhizobiales > Xanthobacteraceae > Z2-YC6860. The sequence continues at coordinate 175,594 of CAWIRP010000011.1, read as the reverse complement.
TCCGCCGAACACACGCTGCCAGCCGACTTGCGGGCTGCGGCCGCGAAACAGATTAACCTCGAGCGGCTCGAGATCGAGGATGGACAGCAGGTCCTGGACGGCGGACGACATGGAGCAGTGATATACTGCGGCGATGGCGAAGACAAAGCGAACCAGTAGCCCGACTGGCAGCCAAGCCAGCGGCCAATTCGATGTGCTGATCGGTGGCGCCGGATTTGCCGGCCTCGCGCTGGCGATCGCGCTGCGACAGACACTTGGGCCATCGTTTGCGGTGGCGGTTGCGGACCCCAATCTCGGCAAGAGCCATTCCGGCGATCTGCGCGCGTCCGCCATCGCGGCTGCGGCGCGGCGGCTGTTCGAGACCATCGATGTGTGGGATGCGGTCGCGGCGGACGCGCAGCCGATCCTCGACATGGTGGTCACCGATTCCAAGCTCAGCGATGCGGTGCGTCCAGTGTTCCTCAGCTTCGGCGGCGACGTCGAACCCGGTGAGCCGTTCGCCCACATGATCGAGAACGGTCCGCTGGTCGACGCGCTCGCCGCCAAGGCGAAGCAACATGGTGTCGAGCTTCACCCCAAAGCAGTGGCGGACTTCGAGACCTCAGCGGGACAGACCGCGGTGCGCTTCGATGACGGCAGCGCCGTCGTGACTCGATTGCTGGTCGCGGCCGACGGCGCGAAATCCAATATCCGCGAGCGGGCCGGCATCCAGAGCTTCGGCTGGAACTACGAACAGTCCGGCATCGTCACCACGGTGGCGCACGAGCGCGATCACAACGGCCGCGCCGAGGAGCATTTCCTGCCGGCGGGGCCGTTCGCGATCCTGCCGCTCAAAGGCAAGCGCTCGTCGATCGTGTGGACTGAGGAGACCGGCGAGGCCGACCGCATTGTTGCGTTGTCTGACGACAAGTTTCACGCCGAGCTTGAAAAGCGCTTTGGTCTCCGGCTGGGAGATATCGAGGTCGCCGGACCGCGTCGCGTCTATCCACTCAGCCTCTCGGTGGCGCGTTCTTTTGTTTCCGATCGTCTGGCGTTGATCGGTGACGCGGCGCACGTGATCCATCCGATTGCCGGACAGGGCCTGAACATGGGACTGCGCGACGTCGCGGCGCTCGCCGAGGCGGTCGTCGATGCGGCACGGCTCGGTCTCGATCCGGGCGACGCGACAGTGCTTGACCGCTATCAGCGCTGGCGTCGCTTCGACACCATGTCGATGGGCGTCGCGACCGACGGGCTGAACCGGCTGTTCTCCAATCGCTCCGATGTGCTGCGGCTCGTTCGCGACGTCGGCCTCGGTCTGGTCGAGCGCGCGCCGGCGCTCAAGGACATGTTCATCCGCGAGGCCGCCGGCCTTACCGGCGACGTGCCGAAGCTGCTGCGCGGCGAAGCGCTTTAGCGCGTGATCCCGAAAATGGGTGCCGGTTTTCGGAAAAGATCACGCGCAAATACAGGCGCTACGTCAGCGGCACCACCGCGATCTGCTCCTTGAAGGCCGGCCGCGACGAAATCGCGGCGTACCAGCGATCGAGGTTCGGCGTCGCCGGCCGCTCCGGAATGAGCTGGTTGTAGCGATAAATCATGATGCCGACGGGGATGTCGCCATAAGAGAATTCGTCGCCGGCCATGTACTTGGTCTTGCCGAGCTGTGCGTCCATGATTTTCGCGGCGACGATCGTCTTTTCCTTGCCGGTGGCGATCACATTGGCATCGCGTTTTTCAGGCGGGGTGCGGATCAGCCCCCAGAACACCGGCGTGATCGCCGGCCCGAGCACCGAGAGCTGCCAGTCCATCCATTTGTGCGCGAGGGCGCGCGTCCTGAGGTCGGCGGGCTCGAGCGTGCGATTGCTGTGCTTTGCAGCGACATAGCGGATGATCGAATTCGATTCCCATAAGCGTGAAACCGTCCTCCTCCTCGATGGTGGGCACCAGGGAGTTTGGATTCATCGCGAGGTAAAACGGGTCCTTGGTCTTGCCGAATGCGCCGCCCACGTCGATGCGGTCAAACGGCACTTTCATCTCGGCGAGCGCCCAAATGGTCTTCTGCACGTTGGACGAAGTGTTGCGCCCCCAGACTTTCAGCATTGTCAGTTCCTCCCGATAATCACTTTGTTCATGGTGCCAGAAACATGGATCCCGCTGGGTCACAGCCCAGGGGTGACAAGTCTGCGTGAAGTGCTTTCTGTCAATCCAATCGCCGCGCTTCCTCGGGCAGCATGATCGGAATGCCGTCGCGGATCGGGTAAGCCAGCTTCGCTTCGCGCGATATCAGCTCCTGACGGGCCGCGTCGTATTCGAGCGTGCCTTTGGTGAGCGGGCAGACCAGGATTTCGAGCAGCTTGGGATCGACGCTGCTGGCGGGACGGTCGGCCGTATTCGACATGGGAAGCTCCGCTTGGGTCGGCTGCAAGTCTAGAGCATGATCCCGAAAAGTGTGTAGCGGTTTTCGGAAAGGATCATGCTCAAAGCAAAAGGACGCGATGCCGGTTGTCACTGCAACGGCGTTTCGCCGCCGCTCGACTTCTTGGCCAGTTCGATTTCGGTCATGGCGATCAGGATTTCGGCGCGCGTCTTGAGGTCGGGCGCTTCCAGCAGCGCCTGCTTTTCCGCGACGCCGTAGGGCGACATCATCGCGAGCGCGTTGACCAATGCTTCGTTGGGCGCGTTTTCGATGCCGGCCCAGTCGGTCTTGAGATTGTTGGCCTTGAGGAAATCGGTGAGCGCTACAAGCAGCGCAGCTGCGGTCGACCGCTTCTTCGCCCTTGCGCGCGACGAAATCGCCGGCGAACGGCGCGAATGTCACGCGGCACTGGCGATACGCGGTGAGCACGTCGAGCTCCTGCTCGACGCGAAAGCGCGCCACGCCGGTGAGCTGCATCACGTAGCGGCCGTCGCCGGTTTCGGCGAGCTGGGTGATGCGGCCGACGCAGCCGATCTTGAACAGGTTGGGCTTCTCCTCCGGACCGGGATGCGTGGGATCCGGCTGGATCATGCCGATCAGCCGGTGGCCGTCGCGCAGCGAGTCATCGACCATCGCGAGATAGCGCGGCTCGAAAATATTGAGCGGCATCTGGCCGCGCGGCAGCAGCAATGCGCCGGGCAGCGGGAACACCGGAATGTTCTCGGGCAAGTCGATCGGTCCGCGATAGACCGCATTCATCGGCATCGTCGGCCTCCGTGTCCGGGATTGCCGGACGAGAGCCTCAGGCAAACAGAACCGAGGACAAACGCTTGCGGCCCGCAATCGTTGCCTCGTCGGTCGGGCCCCATGCATCGAAGAACTGGACGAGCTGCTTGCGCGCGCCGTCCTCGTTCCACTTGCGATCCCGCTTGACGATTTCCATCAGGTGATCGACCGCCGCTTCGCGCGATCCGTTGGCGTTCAAAGCCAGCGCGAGATCGAAGCGGGATTGGTGATCCTTCGGATCGGCCGCCACCTTCTGCTCAAGCTCGTTGATCGGGCCGAGCGACTGCGACTGTTCGGCGAGCTCGATCGCGGCGCGCGCCGCGGCGACCGCGGTGTCGTTGCGCTTGCTCTCCGGCACCATCGCCAGTGTCTGCTTGGCCTGGTCGATCGCGCCGGTGCCGACATAGGAGCGCGCCAGGCCGGCCAGCGCCGGAATGCTGGCGCCGTCCTCCGCAAGCACCTGCGCATAGATTTCGGCGGCGCCGGCGTAGTCGTTGTCAGCCAGCGCCTGCTCCGCGGCCTTCAGCAGGTCCGCGTCGCCGGCACCGATCTTTTCCTTGGTCAGGCGCTCGAGGAACGCCATCACCTGGCTTTCCGGCAGCGCGCCCATGAAGCCGTCGGCCGGCTGGCCGTTGACGAACGCGATCACCGCGGGGATCGACTGGATGCCCATCTGGCCCGGGATCGCGGGGTGCTCGTCGATGTTCATCTTGACGAGCTTCACCTTGCCCTTGGCCGCCTTCACGGCCTTTTCGAGCACCGGCGTGAGCTGCTTGCACGGCCCGCACCACGGCGCCCAGAAGTCGATCAGCACCGGCTGGCGCTTGGATTCCTCGATGACGTCTTTGACGAACGTCTGCGTGGTGGTCTCCTTGATGAGACCATCCGCGGCTGGCGCCGTCGCTACCCCGCCGTTTTGCAGCATTGTTCGCCGATCCTTGCCTGAGATGCCGGGTTCCCTTGCGATCTTAAATGGCGAGAACCTCAAGGAAATGCAACGGGCTATCGGCCCTCTGCGGCCTGGCCCGCGACCGCCACGATGAGCGGCTCATGCCCGGTGGCCCGCAAAAATCGCAGCAGATCCTCGCGCGCCAGCGCGGTGGTCATGGTGTTGGTGAGCGGGTGCGCATTGATCAGCTCGTGGGCCATCAGCGCGGCGTCGAGCACCACCGTGACACGGCCCTGCGTATCGTTGATCGCGCCGAGCGGCGTCACCGAACCGGGCTCGACACCGAGCGTTTCCCGCATCTGGTCGGCCGAGCCGAACGAGAACCGGCCCTTTGCCCCGAGTGTGTTGTGCAGCGACTTGAGCTCGATCGAGGCATCCTCCAATGCGGTCACGAGGTAAAGGCTGCCCTTCTTGTCCTTGAGGAACAGGTTCTTGGTATGGGCCCCTGGAATCCGTCCCCGCAGCGCCTGCGATTGTTCCACCGTGAACAGCGCCGGGTGCTGGACGGTCGAATGCCGGATGGACAGGCGGTCGAAGGTGGCGAACAGCTCGTCGGGGGTGGCAGGCATGGATGCAAGGATGGATGAAGGTGCAGATTAAGGGAAAATAGCGATTTGGCGCGGCATTGTTGCAATGCCGGGTGCCTTTTGGCATAGGAACGGCGATGGCGGCTATGCCGCCGTATCCGGATGCGGGTGTAGCTCAGGGGTAGAGCACGACCTTGCCAAGGTCGGGGTCGAGGGTTCGAATCCCTTCGCCCGCTCCAGTCTTCGCTCCCTGGGAGCTTCGGCTGGGCCATCCGCACGAAGATCAGCCGCTCAATCTTCAATATCCCGCCGCCAGCGCGCCGCGCGTGCGCGTGTCGGCGGCGCCGATCAGCCCCTTCGGCGTCATCAGGATCGAGTTCGCCGAGGTGCCCCAGATGCGCGGCACGATCTTGTGGCCGCGCGCCTCCAGCGTCTTCAGCACGGCGGGCGGCAGGCCGGGCTCGACCCACACCTCGTCCGGCAGCCATTGATGATGGAGGCGCGGCGCCGCCACCGCGTCGGCGACCGACATGCGGTGGTCGAACACGTTGACGATCACCTGCAGCACCGCGGTGATGATGCGGCTGCCGCCGGGCGAGCCGGTGACCAGCACCGGCTTGCCGTCCTTGAGCACGATGGTCGGCGTCATCGACGACAGCGGCCGCTTGTTCGGGGCCCGGCGCGTTGGCCACGTTGAGGCCGACCAGGCCGAACGCGTTCGGCGCGTCGGGCTTGGCGGCGAAATCGTCGAGCTCGTTGTTGAGCAGCACGCCGGTGCCTTCGGCGACCAGCCCGATGCCGTAGCTCAAGTTCAGCGTGTAGGTGTTCGACACCGCGTTGCCGAAGCGGTCGACCACCGAATAGTGCGTGGTGTTGTCGCCGCCGAACGGCAGCGGATTGCCCGGGCCGATGTCTCGCGCGACGGCTTCGCGTTGTCGCGGATCGATGCCGTCGCGCAACGTCTCGGCGTAGTGCTTTGAGGTCAGGCCGGTGACCGGCACCTTGACCGTATCGGGATCGCCGAGATACTGCGCGCGGTCGGCGTAGGCGTGCTTCATCGTCTCGATCATCAGATGCAGCGACGCCGGATCGTTCGCGCGCAGCTTGTAGCCTTCCAGCACGTTGAGCATCTGCAGCAGCAGCACGCCGCCGGACGACGGCGGCGGCATCGATACGATGTCGTAGCCGCGATAGGTGCCGCGCAGCGGCGTGCGCTCGACGGCGCGATAGTTCTTCAGATCGTCCGCCGTCATCAGCGCCGCCGGCGGCGCGCACGGCGGCGGCGATCTTCTCCGCGATCGGCGCCTTCGTAGAACGCGCGCGGGCCGTTGCGCGCGATCGCGTAGAGCGTGCGCGCGAGATCGGTCTGCACCAGGCGGTCGCCGGGCGCGAGCACCTTGCCGTCGCGCCGCAGGAAAATCTTCGCGGACGACGGCCAGCGCGCGAACATCGGCTGCACGTAGGGCAGCGAGTCGGCGACGTCGTCCTCGACCGGAATGCCGTCGCGCGCCAGCACGATCGCCGGCGCGATCAGTTGCGCCAGCGTGAATTTTCCCGAGCCGTATTTCTGATGCGCCAGCGCCAGGCCCGCCACCGTGCCGGGCACGCCGACCGCGGAGCCGAGCTCGCGCAACTTCTTCGGATCGGGCTTCGCCGCTTGGCGTCGAGATAGGTTTCGCGGCGTGGTCGCGGCCGGCGCGGTCTCGCGATAGTCGATGGCGAACTGCTCGTTGCGGCTGGCGAGATGGATCATCATGAAGCCGCCGCCGCCGATGTTGCCGGCGCGCGGATAGGTCACCGCCATCGCGAAGCCGACCGCGACCGCGGCATCGACCGCGTTGCCGCCGCGCTTGAGCACCTCGACGCCGATGCGCGCGGCGCGCTTCTCCTGCGCCACCACCATGCCGTGGCGCGCGAAGACCGGAGCAACGTTCGGCAGTTCGGCGGCGGTCGCGCCGCGCTGGGCCTGCGCGGCCGTCGCCGCGCTCAGCGCCAATGCAAGGCCCGCTGCAAGTGCGCGACAACTCATTCCCATCATGGCGCGAGCCTATCCGAAGCTTTGGCGGGGTGGTACCGTTCGATCCACAACAAGAATTTTGCGGGAGGACGACCATGTTGACTCGGCGTGAAACGCTTGCAGGGCTTGCCGCAACGGCTGCGCTCGGCGGCAGTGTTCCGGCCAACGCGCAGAATTTCACCAAGCAGGTTCACATCATCGTTCCCTATGGGCCGGGCGGCACGTCCGACATCCTGGCGCGGCTGATCGGGCCGAAGCTGTCGAAGGCGATCGGCCAGCCGGTGATCGTCGAGAACAAGCCGAGCGCCTCGGGCAACATCGGCGCCGACTATGTCGCGAAGCAGCCGGGCGACGGCCACACGCTGCTGATCACCGACGTCGGCACGCTGGCGACGCAGCCCAGCCTGGTGAAGAAGCTCTCCTTCGACGTGCAGAAGGACCTGGTGCCGGTCGGCATGGTGATGTTCTCGCCGTATTGCTTTGCCGTGCATCCCTCGCTGCCGGTCAACACGTTTGCGGAGATGATCGCCTACGACAAGGCCAATCCCGGCAAGCTCAACGTCGCCAACAGCGGCGTCGGCTCGATCCAGCATCTGCTGGCGATCGTGATCGCCAAGAAGTACGGGCTCAAGTGGGGCATGGTGCCGTATCGCGGCGGCGCGCCCGCGGTCCGCGCCGTGGTGTCGAACGAAAGCAACGTGATCTTCAACGGCGCGCTCGCCACCAGCCGTTCGTCGTGCAGAAGCAGCTCAAGGGCATCGCGGTGTCCGGCGACAAGCGGCTCCCCGCGCTGCCGGACCTGCCGACCTTCAAGGAGCTCGACATGCCGATCGTCGAGGTCGGCTCCTGGCAGGGCTTCCTCGCCAGCAAGGGCACGCCGCCGGCGATGGCGGCGCGGCTCAACGCCGAGATCAAGAAAATTCTGGCGATGCCGGATATCGCGAAGAAGATCACCGACCTCGGCGGCGAGGTGCGCACCGACACGCCGGAGCAGTTCGGCGGCTGGATCGCCAAGGCGATCGCCGACTGGGGCGCGGTGGTGAAGGCCGAAGGCATCAGCACCGACGGCTGACGCGCCGCCATGGCGACGCGCGCCAACGTTCCCGACCTCGCCTTCGCCGCGTTCCTTGTCGCGCTCGGCGCGCTGGCCTTCGCGCTGGCGAGTGAGCTGAGCGTCGGCACCGCGGCGGCGATGGGCCCCGGCTACGTGCCGCGCGGACTGGCGCTGATCATCATGGTCTATGGCGTCGTCCTCGGCGTGCGCGCTGCGTTCGCCGGCCGGCGTCGCATTTCCGGAGATCGCGTGGCGGCCGCTGTTGCTGATTTCGGCGTCGGTCGCGTTGTTCGCGGTTCTGCTGCCGGTCGCCGGCCTCGCGATCACCAGTCTCGTGGTCGTGATCTGCGCCGGCCTTGCGGCCTACGACGTGCGGCTGCGCGAGAACGCCGTGCTGGCGGTGGCGCTCGCGATCTTCGCGGTGCTGCTGTTCGTCACCGTGCTCGGACTGCCGATCCCGATCTGGCCGCGCTAGCGATGGACCTGTTCGCCAATCTCGCCACCGGCTTCGCGGTCGCGCTGACGCCGGCCAACATCGGCTTCTGCTTTCTCGGCGCGCTGATCGGCACGCTGGTCGGCGTGCTGCCGGGCATCGCGCCGATCACCACCATCGCGATCCTGCTGCCGTTCACCTTCTCGCTGCCGCCGGCCTCGTCGCTGATCATGCTGGCCGGCATCTTCTACGGCGCGCAGTACGGCGGCTCGACCACGGCGATCCTGGTCAACGTGCCGGGCGAATCCTCGGCGATCGTCACCTGCATCGACGGCCACCAGATGGCGAAGCAGGGCCGCGCCGGACCGGCGCTGGCGATTGCCGCGATCGCGTCGTTCATTGCCGGCACCATCGCGACCATCGTGATCGCCACCGCCAGCGCGCCGATGAGCTGGCTCGCGCTTGAAATTCAACGCCGCCGAATATTTCAGCCTGATGGTGCTCGGCCTCACCGGCGCGGTGGTGCTGGCGCACGGTTCGCCGGAGAAGGCGGTGGCGATGGTGCTGGTCGGCCTGCTGCTCGGCCTGGTCGGCATCGACGTCAACACCGGCGCGCCGCGCATGACGATGGATCTGGCGGGACTGGGCGACGGCATCGGCTTCGTGCCGGTCGCCATCGGGCTGTTCGGCATCGCCGAACTCGCGGTCACGCTCGGCCGGCCGCATGAGCGTCAGTTGCTGTCGGTGAAGTTTCGCGATCTCTGGCCAAGCTGGGCGGAGTTGCGCGCCTGCATGCCGGCGATGCTGCGCGGCACCGCGCTCGGCTCGGTGCTCGGCGTGCTGCCCGGCGGCGGCGCGGCGCTGTCGTCGTTCGCCGCCTATGCGGTCGAGAAGAAGCTGTCGCGGACGCCGGAGCGATTCGGCCGCGGCGCGATCGAAGGCGTGGCCGCGCCGGAAGCCGCCAACAACGCCGGCGCGCAGACCAGCTTCATTCCGCTTTTGACGCTCGGCATTCCCGGCAACGCCATCATGGCGCTGATGGTGGGCGCGATGATGATCCAGGGCATCCAGCCCGGCCCGCAGGTGATGACCGCGCAGCCGCAATTGTTCTGGGGCGTGATCGCCTCGATGTGGCTCGGCAACCTGATGCTGGTCGTGCTCAACCTGCCGATGATCGGGCTGTGGGTATCGCTGCTGCGCGTGCCCTATCGGCTGATGTTCCCGATGATCGTGCTGTTCTGCTGCATCGGCACCTATTCGGTCGGCAACACGGTGTTCGACATCTGGGTGATGCTGCTGTTCGGCGTGCTCGGCGTGTTCTTCTATAAGGTCGGCGCCGAGCCCGCGCCGTTCATCCTGGGATTCATCCTCGGTCCGCTGATGGAGGAGAACTTCCGCCGCGCCATGTATCTGTCGCGCGGCAATCCGATGACGTTCATCGAGCGGCCGATCAGCGCGGTGCTGCTGGCGATGTCGCTGGCGCTGCTGGTGATCCTGGTGCTGCCGGCGGTGAAGCGGAAGCGCGAAGAGGTGTTCAAGGAGTAGCGCTTGGAGAGGAGGAGCTACGTCAACCCCTCATCCAAAAACGCCTGCACGGTCTTGAACAACTCCAGCCGGTTCTTCTCGAACATCATGTGATGCGTGCCTTCGGCGAGCTGCACCAGCCGCTTGCCCGGCGAATTCACCAGCAGCGGAAAGATCGTCTGCGCCAGCGTGGGCGGCGTGTCGTGGTCCCATTCGCCCACCGCGATCAAGGTCGGCACGTGATCTTGGCCGGGTCGTAAAGCGTCTTGCCGTTCATCCAGAATTCGCGCGTGTCGGCCACCGTGCCGTTCGGCGCGCGCAGCAGCGGCGGATTGTGCTTGCCGCTGTCCGGATCGGTCGCCCACATGGCGTCGGCCCATTGCTCGAACCATCCGGCGGGAATGAGCGCCGCCTTCTTGTGCTCGGGCACGCCGTTGAGCCAGCGCTCGCGGGCGCCGGCCTTGCTGACAAGCCGGTAGGCCTGAGCGGGCCTTCGCCTGTTGAACAGCGACGGCGTGGTGCGCATCCACGACGGCGCGTACAGCATCAGCCGCGCGACCTTGTCGAGGTTCTGCACCGCGGTGATGCTCATCAGCGTGCAGCCCCACGACCAGCCGAGCAGGTTGAGCTTCGGAATGTTGCGGCGCTTGAGCACGGCGTTGAGCACCGCAGTGATGTCCTTCACCGCATCCGGCGTGCGCGTGACCGGCGGATTGTTCTGCCGGCGGCTCGCTCATCTGCCTTCGGCCGGGTCGAGCGGCCGTAGCCGCGCAGGTCGAGGCAATAGACGTCGTAGCCGCGCGACGCGATGTATTCCATCCACGATTGGCCGCCGAGCGGCAGATCGAAGCCGGCTGTGCGCCGGATAGGTCGAGCCGTGCACGAACAGCAGCGTGCGCTCCGGCGAGAACGACGCCAGGTCCGCTGGCCGCTTGTTGCGAACGTAAGATGTCGATGCCCGGTTCGGAGGGCACCGAGAGTTCTTCGATGATGAGGTTGGTCATGGCATCGATCGATTGTTCGTCATGCCCGGCCATGACGGGAGGAGTTGGGCGATTTTGCTTCGCACCAAGTTTAAAGATGCCGACGGCCGGGACAAGCCCGGCCGCATCACTCCGAAAGAGTGCTTGGTCTTGCTAGCGACCCACAATCCTGCCTGTGGCGCGGTCGTCAGAATGCGGCACGATGATCGCGCCGTTGGGATCGACGGTCACCACGCGCCGGCATGGCGGCATGTCGGGCACGTAAAGCTGCCGCAGCTCCGCCTCGCGGCGCGTTGCGGCCTGCTCCGCGCCGGCCAACGTCTTTTCAGCCACCACGATGTTTTCGCGGCCACACCGAATCCCCAGACTCCAGCCGGCTTGGATCGATGTGAAAAACGCGCCACAGCCGATTTCGCGTTGATAGTCGATCTTGCAGTTGGCGATCGCGCTGGCGATTGCTCGGTTGATCGAGAGAGCTGGTGGCTGCGCCCCACGAGCCATCGGGCGCCATCGTCAGCACCGTCCAGTCGTCGTCTCGCGACGGCGGGTGTCGCCACCAGCGACGTGGCGAGCGTAGCAGCGAGAGAGGTCACGCTTAGAGCGAAATGTAAACGGCGCATCGCCATGCTCCTCTGTTTCATTCCGCAGGCAGCACGCAGCGACCCGCACGGGTCGTCGCCCGTGACGTTGCACCATACATCGGTGTCGAAGGGTCCGAATCGCCGTGAAGCGCCTGCGAACCGGGAAAGAGCGTAGCGAAGCCGGTCACAACCAGATAATATTATTACCGAATGGATGCATAACGATCTCGAATGACCGTCCCGCCGTGGAACGATCGCGTCCGCCGTCGTCTCAAGTTGCGAGACGTCGATGTGCTGCTTGGCGGTGGTTCAAACCGGAAGCATGGGCAAGGCGGCCAGCCACTCTTCGCATGTCGCAGCCCGCGGTTTCCAAGGCGATCGCGTCCCTCGAACAGACACTCGGTGTGCAGCTGTTGGATCGGAGCCGGCGCGGCGTCGAGCCGACGTCCTATGGTCTTGCCCTCGTCAAACGCGGCGCGGCCGATGTTCGACGAGCTACGACAGGGCGTTCAGGACATCGCGTTTCTCACCGATCCTACGGCTCGGCGAGATTCGCGCTGGGAGGCACCGACGGCATGATCTCAACGGTCATTTCGCCCGTCGTTCACCAACTGTCGACCCAATATCCGCGGATGTCCTTTCGCGTCGTCGTCGGAGACCTGCGAAGCGTTGTACCGTGAGCTGGAGGCACGGCGCGTCGACGTCGTCGTCAGCCGACTGCACAGTCCTCCTTCCGAGGAGTATTCGGCCGAAGTCCTTTACGAGGATACCCTGGTCGCGGTCACGGGAGTGCGCAATCCGCTGGCTCGCCGCCGCAAGATCGAGATTGCCGAACTGCTGGATGAGCCGTGGACGAACTCCGCCGCCCGACACCAATTTTGGCTCGTTCGCCATGGATGCCTTTCGCGCCCTCGGGCTTCACTCCTCCACGGATCACGGTTGCGACCACGTCCCATACTCTGCACAACGAATTGCTGGCGACGGGCCGCTACCTCGCGATGGTCCCTCGTTTTTGGGCGCTGCTGCAGCGTCCGAACCCGTCAATCAAAGTCCTGCCGGTGGCGTTTCCCCACACCAAACACAAGGTCGCGATTATTACGTTGAAGAACCGATCGCTCAGTTCGGCCACGCAGTTCTTTATCGATCGCGTTCGTGCCATCACGAAAGCCGTTAACGAGCAAACAATAGGCCGATGACTAAACGCGGCAATCCTTCAAAATCTCCGGCTTGAACGCCAAGCCATGTCCCGGCCGCTCCGGCGCGGTGATCATGCCGTTCACGATCGGCACCGGATCGACGAACAGGTCTTCCGACAAGCCCATGTCCTCGATCCAGGCGCCGTTCGGGATCGACGCCAGCAGCTGCACGTTCAGTTCCGGGAACAGGTGCGGCGCCATCTGGATGTTCCAGGTGTCGGCGATCACCGCGATCTTGCGCAAGATCGGTGTAGCCGCCGCGCATCGGATCGGGCTGCAGGATCGGGCAGCGCGGATTCTCGAAGAACGGCCGCAGGTCGAACCGCGTGAAATGCGTCTCGCCGCCGACGATGCGGATCGGCAGCGCCTCGGCGACGCGCATGTAGCCCTTGAAGTCGTCGGCCGGCACCGGCTCCTCCAGCCAATAGATGTCGTAGTCGGCGATCTTGAGGCCCTGGCTGATCGCGACTTCCGCGGTGTAGCCCATGTTGATGTCGATCATGATGTCCATGTCGGGACCGAGCGCCTCGCGCATGCGCTTCACGTTGTCGACGTCCTGGCGCAGCGTGTGGTTGTGCGCCATCTGCATCTTGATGGCCTTGTAGCCGCGCTCCTTGTAGTGCAGCGCCTTGGCGATCATGCCGTCGCCGCCGGAGCCGCGGAAGCAGCCGGAGCCATAGGCCGGAATCTGCGAGCGCACGTGGCCCCACAGCCGGTGCAGCGGCATGTTGGCGCGCTTGCCGATCGCGTCCCACAGCGCGATGTCGAGCGCCGACAATCCCATGATGACGATGCCGCCGCGGCCGTAGGTGACGGTGGTCTTGTAGATGTCGTTCCAGATGCCTTCGACGGCGGTGGCGTCCTTGCCGATCACGCGCGGGATGATCGTCTCTTCCAGCGCGGCGATGATCGTCTTCAGTCCGGGCCGGAACGAGAACAGATAGCCCATGCCGACGATGCCGCCCTTGGTCTCGACCTCGACCACCAGGAAATTGCGCGCGTCGCCGAACGCATGGCCCTTGAGCCACGGCGTGTTGGGCCACGGCACGCGCAGCGTGGTGGTGCGGACGGCCGTGATGGTCATGTCGGTCATAGTCAGTTCCTTGGTCAGTTCTTTGGGCGAATTTCGTTGAGGTCGGTTCGACGCATTCATCATAGCCCGGCATGCGGCCGATGAATCCGCCGGAATGGAGACTTTTCGCGAGCTGCGAAAAGCCCTGTGGGATCAGCTTGGTCTCGCGCGACCAGAGGTTGGCGTCGCGGTAGCGGCGCAACGATCTCAGCAGAATATCCGGCGCTACGTCGGGAAAAAACTTCGCCACCGCACTGGCAAGCTCTTCCGGAGGATTGGAATAAAGCCACGCCAGCATTTTAGCGGTGGCTCGCGTCATCGCGGCGAACTCGTCGCGGTGCTTCGTGCAGGCGTCACGAGTCGCGACGAAGGCGGTGTAGGTGGTCGGGCCTCGCGTGCTCGCCGTGTAGAGAACCTCGCCGGCACCGTCTTTCTCTGCCATCGAGACGAACGGCTCGAACGTCTGCATCACATCCAGCTCGCCGGACTTGAGCGACACGTAGTTGCGCGTCATCGCCTGATCGGAACGGCGCGAAAGCTTGTTCGGGTCCATGCCCTGGTCGCGCAGGTCCTGCTGCAGGCACATCCAGGGCGTCGGCACCTCGGACACCGAAGCGAATTTCTTGGTCGCGAGATCGGTGAGCTGGAACGGCTTGGCGCCGCGCTTGCCGATCAGAAAGAACGGATCGTGCGACACCACCTCGCAGAAGCTCACCAGCGGCGAATTCCTGTCCAGGTCGTGCGCTTTCATCACCCGCATCGGCCCGCCCCAGGTGACGTCGACCGAGCCGTCGAGCAGCTTGGGCACCGCGTCGCCCGGCACGTCGGAGGTCAGCAAGTCGACATCGACGCCCTCGCGCTTATAGAAGCCGAGCGCATGTGTCGCGTAGTAGGGCGAATAAAAGACCGCGCGGAAGTTCTCCATGAGCCGGATCGGCATGCGCGGCGCGCCTCTTGCTGTTGTTGTCGTTGGGCGCGATTTTTGGGAATGTTGACGGCCGGTGCAAGGGACCAAACCGCATGCGTGCCATCTTTCGTTGCCTGCTGATCGCCGGAGCGGCGGTTGCGATCTTCGCCCACTCGATGTGGGCACAGGACGCCTATCCGAGCCGGTCCATCACGCTCGTCGTGCCGGTGCCGCCGGGCGGGGCGTCAGACTTCGTCGCGAGGACAGTAGGGCAGAAGCTGTCGGAGGCGGTGGGACAGCCGGTCGTCATCAGCAACCGCGGCGGCGCGAGCGGCACCATCGCTTCGGACAACGTCGCCAAGGCGGCGCCCGACGGCTACACGCTGCTGGTCAGCTCCATCACCACCCACGGCATTGGTCCGCTGATCAACACCAACGCGCCCTACGACTCGTTGAAGGACTTCACCTCGATCGTTTTCCTGGCTGATTTTCCGCTGATCATGGCGATCAATGCCGATCATCCGGCGAAGTCGGTGGCCGAGGTGATCGCCTACGGCAAAGCCAATCCCGGCAAGCTCACGTTTGCGTCGTCCGGTAACGGCGGCGCGCCGCATCTGTCGGGCGAGCTGTTCCAGATCGTGACCGGCATCAAGATGCTGCACGTGCCCTATCGCGGCAGCGCCCCGGCGGTGGTCGATCTGGCGGGTGGCCGCGTGGACATCATGTTCGATGGCGCAGCCTCGCTGCTCGCGATGATCCAGGCCGCAAGGGTGCGTCCGCTGGCGGCGTTGGGTCAGGCCCGGTTGCCGATCCTCGCGCAGGTGCCGACCTTCGGCGAGATCGGGATCAAGGGCGTGGACGTATCGTTGTGGTTCGGGATCAGCGGACCGGCCGGGATGCCGGCGTCGGTGGTGCAGCGGCTCAACACCGAGATCGGGAAAATTCTGCAGATGCAGGACGTCAAGGATGCTTTGGCTCGCCAGGGCGGGGTGCCGATGGGCGGCCCGCCGGAGCGCTACGATGCATTCATGCGCGCCGAGCAGGCGCGCTGGGGCGACGTGGTGCGCAAGAACAACATCAAGGTCGATTAGCGCGTTACCGCGCCTGCGCGTGATAGACGCTGTTCGGCCGCATGTCGGTGGCCGAAGCAACGCGGTTCGTCATGTTGTAGAAGCCGGCGACGGCGGCGATATCCCAGATGTCGCGATCGGAGAAGCCGGCGCGGCGCAGCGCTTCGCGGTCGTCCTCCTCGATCTTCCAGGAGTCGGTCGTGAGCTTCACCGCGAAGTCGAGCATGGCGCGATGGCGCTTGCTCAACCGCGCGGCGCGATAGTTCATGACCATCAGCTCGCCGAGCACCGGATCGCCGGACAGCGCGCGCACCGCGGCGCCGTGTGCGACGAGGCAGTAATAGCAGCGGTTCGCCGAGGATACGGCGACCGCGATCATCTCGCGCTCGAGCTTGGACAGGCCGGATGGCGCCAGCATCAGGTCGTTGTAGAAATCGACGAATGTCTCGAGCTTCGGAACATCGAACGAATAGGCCTGAAGAACATTCGGAACAAAGCCGAGCTTCTCGGAGCATTTGTCGAAATAGGCCTGCATCTGCCGGTGATAGCTTCGCCGGTTTGAGATCGAGCGCCGTTATCTTGCTGTCGTCTCCGGCTGCCGCGTGCGGTGCAGCATCGCGCTTCCCTTTGATGGCGTTGGATTTTTTTGATGCCTTCGCCACGGTCATGCTCCCGTCGTGTTTATCGACCTAGCCTAAACCCTTTCACTGTCTCGCGAAATCTCTACATTCGGATCGTGCGCCATGAATGATTCTCAACCCTTGGAACGTTTGGCCGTCGCGACAAGCGAAGAAGAGCGCGCTGCTCGCGACCTTCTGGACGCTTCCAGCACATTCCTCGGCGACATTCCCGCGACCTTCGCGGCCCTTCTTTTCGCCCGGACGGCGCCCGAGGACCTGCTTGCCTACAACGCCGACGAACTCGCCAAGCTCGCTCGCGGCGCCTGGGATTTCCTCGCCGTCCGTCAGCCCGGCGTGCCGAAGGTTCGTTTCTTTTCTCCCGCCGAGTCCGACGGCGAACGGCTCAAGTCGATCTCGGTGATCGAGGTCGTCAACGACGACATGCCGTTCCTGGTCGACTCGCTGATGGGCGAACTGACCGAACGCGGCATCGGCGTGCGACTCGTCGCACATCCGATCTTTGCCGTGACGCGCGACAACAACGGCAAACTCTCCGTGCCACCAGCCGAAGCGCGCGCCGACAACAAGGCTGGCTCGCACAACGAGAGCTTCATCCACATCCATGTCGATCGCATCGACGACGAGCAGAAGCGCGAAGAGACCGTGCGCGCGCTCGAAGGAGTGCTGGCCGACGTCCGCCTGTGCGTCCAGGACTGGAAGCCGATGGTGGCGCGCGTCAACGAGGTGATCGCGGAACTCAAGACGAGCCCGCCGCCGGTGCCGGTCGGCGACATCGCGGAAGCGATCCAGTTCCTGGAATGGCTCAACGCCAACAACTTCACGCTGCTCGGCGTGCAGGAATACGCCGTCGCGGCGAACCTCGATCTGCAGCCGGTGCCGGGGAGCGGGCTCGGCCTGTTGCGCCAGAGCGATCTGCCCGTCCTGCGCCGCGGCGGTCAGGTCGTCACCGTGACCCCGGAAATCCAGGCGTTCTTCAACGAGCCGAAGACGCTGATCGTCACCAAGGCCAACGTGAAGTCGCGCGTGCATCGCCGCGTCCATCTGGACTACATCGGCGTGAAGCGCTTCAGCGCCGCCGGCATCGCCTCGGGTGAATTCCGTATCATCGGCTTGTTCACCTCCGGCGCCTACACGCGTCCGCCGCGCACCATTCCTTATCTGCGGCGCAAGATCGACGCCATTGCGCGCCGCGCCGGCTTCGATCCCGACGGGCATTCGGGCAAGGCGCTGGTCAATGTTCTGGAGACCTATCCGCGCGACGAACTGTTCCAGATCGACGAGGACACGCTCTATCGCAACGCGCTCGCCATCATGCAGATCGAGGAGCGGCCGCGCGTGCGCGTGCTGGCGCGCCGCGATCGCTTCGACCGCTTCGTCTCCGTGCTGGTCTACGCGCCGCGCGAGCGCTACGACACCCGCGTGCGTCAGGCGATCGGCGAATATCTCGCCGAGGTCTACAACGGGCGGGTCAGCGCGTTCTATCCGTTTTTCCCGGACGGTCCGTTGGTCCGCGTGCATTTCATCATCGGCCGCGACGCCGGCGAGACGCCGGACCCTGACCGCGAAAGCCTGGAAGACGCGGTCTCCGCGATTGTCCGCACCTGGTCGGATACACTCTCCGAAGCGTTGAACGACGCGTTCCCCGGTCGTGCGCGGGCCATGTTCGAGCGCTACCGCGACGCATTTTCGGATGGCTACCGGGAAGTCTATTCGCCGCTTGAGGCGATCGACGACATTCGTGTCATCGAAGGCCTGTCGGAGGATCGCCCGCTCGCCGTCGATTTCTATCACAAGGTCTGGGACAAGCAGGACTGCGTCGGCCTCGAAGTCTGGAGCCACGGCCGGCCGATTCCGCTGTCGGAACGCGTGCCTGTGCTCGAGAACATGGGCTTCCGCGTGGTCGACGAGCGCACCTATCAAGTCGATCCTGCGGGCGGCAGTGGAGTCTGGTTCCACGACATGACGCTGGAATGCGTCGCTGGCACCGCCAGCGATCTTGAAGCGCGGCAGCAAAGCCTCGAAGCGCTGTTCATCGTGATCATGCGCGGCTTTGCCGAGAACGACGGCTACAACGCGCTGACGCTGGCTGCTGGACTGATGTGGCGCGACGTCGCGCTGCTGCGGACGATTTCGCGTTTCATGCGCCAGATCCGCGTGCCTTATTCGCAGGACTATATGTGGGTGACGCTGCGCAAGCACGCCGCCCTTGCCGCGAAGATCGTGGAGCTGTTCCACTCGCGTTTCGATCCGCGCGCGAGCGAAACGACGGAGCAGCGCAAGGAGCGCGAGGCGGCTTGCCTTGCCGAGATCGAGACCGCGTTGCAGAAGGTCGAGAGCCTCGACGAGGATCGCATCGTCCGCCACTTCGTCAATGCGGTGCAGGCGGCGTTGCGCACCAACTACTACCAGCTTGAAAAGGACGGTCAGCCGAAGGCGCAGATCGCCATCAAGTTCGAGAGCAAGAAGATCGACGGTCTGCCGTCGCCGAAGCCGCTGTACGAAATCTTCGTCTATTCACCGCGCGTCGAGGGCGTGCATCTGCGCTTCGGCAAGGTGGCGCGCGGCGGCATTCGCTGGTCCGATCGTCCGCAGGACTTCCGCACCGAAATTCTCGGTCTTGTGAAAGCGCAGCAGGTCAAGAATGCGGTGATCGTGCCGGTCGGCTCCAAGGGTGGCTTTCGTGCCGAAGCATCTGCCGCTCGGTGGATCGCGCGAAGCGATGCAGGCCGAAGGCACCGCGGCCTACAAGCTTTTCATCTCGACGCTGCTCGACATCACCGACAATCTTGATCTCAACGGCGTGGTGCCGCCCGACAATGTCGTGCGGCATGACGGCGACGATCCCTATCTGGTCGTGGCGGCCGACAAGGGCACTGCGACATTCTCCGATATCGCCAACGCGATTTCCGAAGAGCACGGCTTCTGGCTGGGTGACGCGTTCGCCTCCGGCGGCTCGGCCGGTTACGACCACAAGAAGATGGGCATCACCGCCCGCGGCGCCTGGGAATCGGTGAAGCGCCACTTCCGCGAGATGGACGTCGACATCTCCACGACGCAGTTCACCGTGGTGGGCGTCGGCGATATGTCGGGCGACGTGTTCGGCAACGGGCTGTTGCGCGAGAGCACCACGCGGTTGCTTGCCGCGTTCGATCATCGCGACATCTTCATCGATCCCAATCCTGATCCGGCGCGCAGCTTCGCCGAGCGCGCGCGGCTGTTCGTGCTGCCGCGATCGAGCTGGCAGGATTACGACAAGGCGCTGATCTCCGCGGGCGGCGGAGTGTTCCCGCGCTCGTCCAAGGAGATCGTCCTGTCGCCGCAGGCGCAGGAGGCGATTGGGCTGAAGAAGGACAAGGCGACGCCGCAGGAGGTGATGACCGCGATCCTCAGGGCGCAGGTCGATCTGTTGTTCTTCGGCGGCATCGGCACCTACGTCCGCGCCTCGACAGAAACCGACGAGGCGGCGGGCGACCGCGCCAACGACGCGATCCGCATCACCGGCGGCCAATTGCGCTGCAAGGTCATCGGCGAAGGCGCCAACCTCGGCATGACGCAGCGCGGCCGCATCGAAGCGGCGAACACCGGTGTGCGGCTCAACACCGACGCGATCGACAATTCGGCCGGCGTCAACACGTCGGACGTCGAGGTGAACATCAAGATCGCGCTGAGCATCCCGGTGCGCGACGGCCGTCTCGATCTGCCGGCGCGCAACGAATTCCTCGCCAAGATGACCGACGAGGTCGCGGCGCTGGTGCTGCGGAACAATTATCTGCAGACACTGGCCTTGTCGCTGGCGCAGCGGCGCGGCCTGGAGGACATGGGCTTCCAGCAGCGGCTGATCCAGATATTGGAGCAGCGCGGTGAATTGGATCGCGCGGTCGAGTTTCTGCCCGACGACATGGCGATCGCGGACCGCATGAAGCGGTCGCAGCCGTTCACCCGGCCCGAGCTCGCGGTGCTGCTCGCCTACGCCAAGCTTTCGCTCTACGCCGAGCTTCTCGAATCGCCGGTGCCGGACGATCCGTATCTCGGCCGCGAGCTGTTCCGTTATTTCCCGAAGGAATTGAGCCAGGCGTTCCCCGACGCGCTGGAAAATCACCGGCTGCGCCGCGAGATCATCGCCACGCAGCTTGCCAACTCGATGATCAACCGGGGCGGGCCGTCGCTGGTGGTGCGGATCGCCGACCAGACCGGCGCGACCTCGGCCGCCATCGCCAGCGCCTTCGCGGCGGTGCGCAACAGCTTCGACATGCCGGCGCTCAACGACGAGATCAACGCGCTCGACAACAAGGTGCCGGGCAAGGTGCAGCTCGAATTGTACGAAGCGGTGCAGAATCTGCTGCTCGACCGGCTGGTCTGGTTCCTGCGCAACGTCAATCTGACGGAAGGCCTGGCCAATGTCGTCGACCACTATCGCGAGGGCGTCGAGGCGGTGGCTGCCGCGCTCGACAACCTGCCGCAGGAAATGACGGGCGCGCGGCAGGCCCGTGCCAAGGAGCTGAACATGGCGGGCGTGCCGGATGCGCTGGCGCGCCGGATCGCCGCCTTGCCGGATCTCGCGGCGGCGCCCGACGTGGTGCTGATCGCCGACCGCACCCAGCAGCCGATCGAGGCGATCGTTGCGACCTACTTCGCCGCAGTGACGTATTTCCAGCTCGATCGCGTGACGGCGGACGCACAGAAAATCGTGGTGTCCGACTATTTCGACCGGTTGGCGCTCGACCGCTCGCTGGACACGATCGGCGACGCCGAGCGCCGTCTCACCGCGGCAATGGTGCAGACCGGCCTGTCGGGAGCGGCTGCGGTCGAGGCCTGGGCCCAGCCGCGGGCGGCCGAGGTGGAGCGTATCCGCAACGCGGTCCGGCAGATCGCCGGTAGCGGTTTGACGCTGTCCAAGCTGTCGGTGGCCGCCAGTCTGCTGGGCGATTTGGCGAAAGATTAAGATATTTCAGTGGCTTAAGACGCCATGTGATGCACGTCACAAGGTGCCTGTTTTGCCACGGCCGCGTTGAACCCGCGCGGCCTTAGCCACAACCAATAGCCAAGAGCCGCCGCAATGAGGCAGGGCGGTCAAATCTCAGGGTCGTGTCATGGCGGCGAACAAGAACATCCGGAACCTGGTTGCAACGGCGGCGGTGCTGGGCGCGATGACGCTGCCCGCGGCGGCGCTCGATATCTCCAAGCACGCCAAGGACAGCGCCGAGGTCAACGCCGTGCTGCTCAAGGGCACGGTCACCGACGGCGACGCCTACGAGCTCAAGACCTATCTCAAGACGCTGCCGAAGAAGGCGACGACGGTCGTCTATCTCGACTCGCCCGGCGGCAACCTCCGCGAGGGCCTGAAGCTCGGCAACCTGTTCTACGAGCTCAAGATCGAAACCGTGGTCGACGACAAGGCGAGCTGCACCAGCGCCTGCGCGCTGGCGTTCCTCGGTGGCCGCGACATCAATGACAAGGTGAAGCGCACCAAGGTTTCGACCGGCCGCGCTCGGCTTCCATTCCTTCACCCGCGACTTCAACGACAAGGTCACCTATTCAGCGGGCGACCTGAAGATCGTGCTGCAGCGGACCCAGACCGAAGTGTTCAACATCGCCGAGTACCTGCGCGGCATCGAGACCAACATGGATGTGCTGCGCATCATGCTCGGCGCGCCGTCCAGCGCGATGAACTTCATCTCCAACGACGACGCGATCGAGCTTGGCATTGCGGTGTGGGACTCGAAGACCGGCAAGCCGGTCGATCCGGCGCCGGTGCTGGAGCGGCTCGCCAAGGCGCGCGCCGATGCGAAGATCGCGGCGTCGCTGCCGCCGGCTCCGGCCGCGCCTGCTCCGGTGTCCGCAGGGTCCGATGGCGGCGCGTCGCCCGTCGAAGCCGACTGCCGCCGTGGTGCCGCCTGCTTCGCCGAAGGGGCCGGCGACGGCGACGCCGAGCGCGAAGTCCGACAGCGCGGGCCGGGCTGGGTAACATTTCTTGGCTGTCACTCCGAGGCGCTCGCGCCCCGGAGTACCGAATCAAATATTCAATGCCGGAAATGCCGCGTGCCGGTGAACACCATGGCGACACCGTGATCGTCGGCAGCCTTGATGACTTCGTCGTCGCGCATCGAGCCGCCGGGCTGGATCACCGCGGTGGCGCCGGCCTCGATCGCAACCAATAGTCCGTCGGCGAACGGGAAGAACGCGTCGGACGCGACCACCGAGCCCTTGGTGAGCGGCGCCGCGAGCTTCAATTCCTTCGCGGCATCCTCGGCCTTGCGCGCCGCGATGCGCGCCGCATCGATGCGGCTCATCTGGCCGGCGCCGATGCCGACGGTGGCGCGATCCTTGGCATAGACGATGGTGTTGGACTTGACGTGCTTGGCGACGCGGAACGCAAAGCGCAGGTCGTCGAGCTCGGCGGCGGTCGGCGCGCGCTTGGTGACGGTCTTGAGCTGCATCTCGTCGACCACGGCGTTGTCGCGCGACTGAACCAGCAATCCGCCGGCCACCGACTTCACCGTGAGGCCGGCGGCGCGCGGATCCGGCAAGTCCGCCGGCGATCAGCAGGCGCAGGTTCTTCTTCGCGCCGACGATGGCGATCGCTTCTTCGGTGGCGTCCGGCGCGATGATCACCTCGGTGAAGATTTCGGTGATGGCTTTCGCGGACTCGGCGTCGAGCGTGCGATTGACCGCGACGATGCCGCCGAACGCCGAGGTGGAATCGCAGGCGAGCGCCTTGCGGTACGCCTCGGCGAGCGAGGCGCCTTCCGCCACGCCGCACGGATTGGCGTGCTTGATGATGGCGACCGCCGCGGTGCGCTTGCCGTCGAATTCGGCGACGCATTCATAGGCGGCGTCGGTGTCGTTGATGTTGTTGTAGGAGAGCTGCTTGCCCTGCACCTGCCGCGCGGTGGCGACGCCGAAGCGCTGTTCGGGTGCGCGGTAGAACGCCGCGCTCTGGTGCGGGTTCTCGCCATAGCGCAGCGCCTCGGCGAGCTTGCCGCCGAAGGCGCGGAACGAAGGCGCATCATCCTTGAGCTCGTTGGCGAACCAGTTGGAGATCGCGGCGTCGTAGGCGGCGGTGCGGGCGTAGGCCTTGGCGGCGAGCTTCTTGCGCAGCGCAAGCGTGGTGGCGCCGCCGTGCTGGGTGAGTTCGGCGAGCACCGCGGCGTAGTCGTCGGGCTCCACCACGACCGCGACATCGGCGTGGTTCTTCGCGGCGGCGCGGATCATCGCCGGGCCGCCGATGTCGATGTTCTCGACGCAATCGTCGTAGGAGGCGCCTTTCGCGACGGTGGCCTCGAACGGATAGAGGTTCACCACCAGGAGATCGATCGGCTTGATGCCGTGCGCGGCCATCGCGCCGGCGTGTTCCTTGTTGTCGCGGATCGCGAGCAAGCCGCCGTGCACCTTGGGATGCAGCGTCTTGACGCGGCCGTCCATCATCTCGGGAAAGCCGGTCAGCTCCGATACGTCGATCACCTTGAGGCCGGCGTCCTTCAGCGCCTTGGCGGTGCCGCCGGTCGAGACGATCTCGACGCCGTGGCCGGCCAGCGCCCTGGCGAACTCGGCGAGGCCGGTCTTGTCCGATACCGACAGCAGTGCGCGGGTGATTTTTCGTTCGGTCATCGGGCGCTCATATCACGCTCATGGGCGTACTCACGGCGTGGCCAACGGCAACTCCGGCGATTCATCGCGGCCGCGCGACTTGCCGCCGCTTGCCGGCGTCACGTAAGTGAAGCTCCAGTGCACGCGCGGCACTTTGCGGGCGCGGCCGTAGATCACCATCTGCACCGTGCGGCGCGGGCCGTCCGGGCCGGACAAGAATACGCTCTCCTCCAGCTCGACGCGATCCTCGTGGGCGTTGAAGGTCCACACCTCGCGGTCGGGCAGCATCAGCATGACGCCGCGGCCGTCGGTGAGCTTGTTGGCCTTGATCGCGGGATGCAGATGGAACCGCACCGCGAATTCGTCCGGCACGTCTTCCGGCAGCAGATCGCTGTCGACCGGCACGAACAGGTCTTCGCCGTCGAGCCGGTGGCCGTCGGCGGCAAGCCGCAGCGCGCGCTGGTGCACCACGCTGAAGCGGTCGGCGTAGCCGTCGTGCGACGCGCGCAGCAGGATCGCGTCGGCGCGTTCCTCGCGCGCCACCGACACCTGTTCGGGGCCGTCGACGATCGGCGTGCCGATCAGCTTCTTGAACGAGGACGTCTCGAGGAAGCGGCACGACGAGGAATCGTTGAACACCACGGTCGAATGCGCCGCGGTCGCGCGCGCCACCTGCCGCCAGGTGTCGCGGCTGGTCGCCGGCAGGCCGCAGTTCACCACGATGCGCTGCAGCCCGGACGACAATTCGAACGACAGGCAGCCGGCGTGCGCCTCCTGGCTCATGGCGAGCGGCGGCGGCTGCCCGGTCTCCATCAGCACCATCAGGTCCTTGGCTTCGACGCGCTGGTAGCCGGAATGCGGCGCGTTGGAGAGCGGCGTGCCGCGCGCGTCGTCGTAGGCGAGGATGGTGGCGATCAGGTCGGGCTGCGTCGGCCCCATGCCGTTGAACTGCGCGAAGTTGCCGTCGCCGTGCCGGAAGAAGCGCAGCATCGGCATCATGCGGTCGATCGCGTTGTTGAGCTGCGGCGGCGGCGCGATGTTGCAAGCCGCGAACGCCTGGCGCAGCGGCAGCAGGTCGAGCAGTATTTCGATCAGCGCGCCGGGATTGCGGCTGACGTGCCCGCCGTCGGGCAGGATCTGCCGCTCGATCTCCGCGATCAGTTGCTTGACCGCGTTGCGCAGGTGCCGCGCCTGTCCCGTCATGCACAGCGCCGCATAGGTGAGCGCGACATGCGCCTGCATGCGCGGCACGCCGTCGCGCGCCTCGTTCGCGGTGTGGCGCAGGTAGCGCACCTGGCGCTGCAGGCTGCGCAGGAAGCGGCGATAGAACTGTTCGTCGGCGTCGTGCAGCACCAGCGGCGCCTGGCTGAGCCAGGCGATGATCCGCCGCGCCAGGATGTCCGGCTCCCACGCCACCGGATGAAACGACCCCTGCAGCGTGATCCATTCGTCGACCAGCGCGCGCGCGTTGGCGCGGGTGATGCCGGATTCCGCGGCGCGCAGGTGGCGCAGCCAGCCGAAGCCGAACACCGCCGCCGCCCATTCCTCCGACGGCGGCGTGATCTCGAACGGCGAGCGGCCGTCGCAGATCACCACCTTGCCGGCGAAGGCGAAGCGGCCGGCGTAGATCTCGCTGGCGCGGGTGCCGTCGGCGGTGCGCAGATCCTGCGGCGCGATCACCAGCCGGTCGGCCTTGCCCGGCATGATGTTCCAGCGGATCAGCGGATGACCGCGCACGCGGCCGGCCAGATTGCGCACGGCGCGGCGCCCCATCAGCACGGTCAGCTTGACGCGTTCCGCCATCGAAAGCCCGGCCATGGACGCGTTCGCCTTTTCCCTGTGCTCCGCGGTTGCAGAAGGCCCCCGCCGTACCCGGCCGCATCATATAGCGAAGGGTGGAACAGCGGCCAACGGGCGGACCCGGCAATACCTTCTAATTTCTGGCGATTCGGGCGGCGTAGAAGCCGTCCAGCCCGGCCATGCGAGGGTCCGGGTCGGGCAGGTGGCAGGGCAATGTGCGCAGGTCGCCCTCGGGTGAGATGAGTTCGGCGAGCCCGCCGATTTCCTCAGCCACAATCGGCTGGCGCCGCAAATCGGTGTTGCGCTCCAGCAACGCCGCGACGGCCTGCTCGCCCTCCTCGGGCTCCAGCGAGCAGGTGCAATAGACCAAGGTGCCGCCCGGCTTGAGCAAGGACGCCGCCCGGTCGAGCAGCCGCGACTGCAGGTTCGTGAGCTTCGCCAGATCGGCTTCGCTCTTGAGCCAGGGAATGTCCGGGTGGCGGCGGATGGTGCCGGTGGCGAGGCACGGCGCGTCGAGCAGCACGGCGTCGAACGGCTCGCTCTCCCATTGCGTGGCGTCGGCGCGAACGACGTTCGCCTGCAGGCCGAGCCGCGCCAGGTTGTC
Source organism: uncultured Alphaproteobacteria bacterium (assembly GCA_963838595.1). Lineage (GTDB taxonomy): Bacteria > Pseudomonadota > Alphaproteobacteria > Rhizobiales > Xanthobacteraceae > Z2-YC6860. The sequence continues at coordinate 149,465 of CAWIRP010000011.1, read as the reverse complement.
GCGCAACCGGCCGAGCCGCGGCTGCGAGCGGTCGACCGCGGTGACGTGCGCGCCGGCCGCCGCCAGTTGCGCGGTCTTGCCGCCCGGCGCGGCGCAAAGATCGGCGACGGTTTTGCCGCGCACGTCGCCGAGCAGCCGCGCCGGCAGCGCGGCGGCGGCGTCCTGCACCCACCATCCGCCGTCGCCGAAGCCGGGAAGCTTCGGCACCGGTCCGTGCGCGATCAGGCGCACCGTGCCGGTCGGCAGCACGCGGCCATCGAGCCGCGCCGCCCATTGCTGCGGCTCGCTCTTCACCGTGAGGTCGAGCGCCGGCTCGCGCGCATTCGCGGCGGCGATGTCGCGCGCCATCGCGTCGCCGTAGCGCGACTGCCAGCGCTTCATCAGCCACTCCGGCGTGTCGAGCACGATGGGATCGATGGCCGCGAGCCGCGCTGCGCCTTCGCGCGCGACGCTTGCGCAGCACCGCGTTGACCAGCGCGGCATAGTGCCTGGCGTGACGATCCTCCTGCGCGAGCCGCACCGAAAGATCGACCGCGGCGTGGTCGGGCACGTCGAGAAACAGGATCTGCGCGGCGCCGATCAGCAGCGCGCTTTCGACCCGCGGCGCGCTGTCGGGAAGACCGCGTTCGAGCAGGCCGGCGAGCAGATGACGCAGCGTGCCGAGCCGGCGCATGACGGTCGCGACGATGGCGCGCACCAGCGCGCGGTCGCGCTCGTCCTCGAGAGAATCGAGGTCGCTGGCTTCAAGCTGCTCGTCGAGCGGCCGCTTGCTCCGCAGCACGCCCTCGACGATGTCCGCGGCGATGCGCCGGGCGGCGAGGCCGGGGGCTGGCGTGTTTCGGAAGGTGCTGCGGGCTCTTTCGACATTACGCGGTTGTCATAGCCCGCTTTGATGAGGCGCAGCCACCCTCTCCGTCGTCATGCCTGGGCTTGACCCGGGCATCCATGAGGACTCGCGGCAGGTGCTATTCCTACGAGTTATGAGCGTGGCAACGCTTCATGGATTGCCGGGTCATAGCGCGAGCGAAGCGACGCCGTCCTTCGGACGGCTATGCCCGGCAATGACGCGAGAGAGTCAGCGGATCGCAATTAACCCCAAGGGCCGCTGCGGCGGGCGCCGCCGCCCCACGGGCCGTGGGCCGGCGTGGTCGGCGCCTGCTGCGGACGGGCGAGCGCCGCCGCCGAAGCCGCCGCCTGGCCCATGCGCCGCGCCAGCTCCTGCAGCGCGGCGATGCGGTTCTCGGTCGCCGGATGGGTCGAGAACAGGTTGTCCATGCGCTGCCCGCTGAGCGGGTTGACGATGAACATGTGCGCGGTGGCCGGGATTGCGCTCCGCCGTCTCGTTCGGGATCTGGTGCGCGGCGCTCTCGAGCTTGCGCAGCGCGGCGGCGAGCTACTCGGGCCGCCCGACGATCTGGCCGCCGAGCTCGTCGGCGGAATATTCGCGGGTGCGGCTGATCGCCATCTGCACCAGCATGGCGGCGATCGGCGCCAGGATCACCATCGCCAGCGTGCCGATGATGCCCATGCCGCCGCTGTTGTTGTCGCGGTTGCCGCCGAAGAACATGCCGAACTGCGCGACCATGGAGATCGCGCCGGCGATCGTCGCGGTGATCGTCATGATCAGCGTGTCGTGGTTCTTGATGTGCGCGAGCTCGTGCGCGATCACGCCGGCGACCTCTTCGCGGCTGAGATGCTGCAGCAGGCCGGTGGTCACCGCGACCGCGGCGTTCTCCGGATTGCGTCCGGTCGCGAACGCATTGGGCTGCGGATTGTCCATCAGGTAGACGCGCGGCATCGGCAGCTGCGCGCGCTGCGCCAGCTCGGCCACCATGCGGAACACGTCGGGCGCGCTGCGCTCGTCGATCTCCTGCGCGCCGGTCATCGACAGCACGGCCTTGTCGGAATTCCAGTAGGCGAACAGGTTCATGCCGGCGGCGATCACCAGCGCGATCAACGCGCCGCTCTGGCCGCCGATCAGAAAGCCGACGCCCATGAACAGGGCGGTCAGGCCCGCCAGCAGAATGGCCGTACGGAAGTAGTTCATCGGAGTGCCTCCCAGCACTGCGGCCGTTGCAACAGCGGCCACATGAAAAATGGGAATGCGTGTCCTGATTTCAAGCGCACTGTACATCGGCTTGACGCCAGCCATATCCGGCGTAGGTCAAAGCCATGGCTGGCTCCGAACGATCCGATGACAAACCGCCGCAGGCGGGCGCTGCGAAGAAGCCGCTGTCGCCGGCGGCCGAACGCGCCTTGGCGGAAGCCGCCGAGCGCCGCGCCGAAATCGATCGGAAGGCGGCAGAGCGGCCGAAGGAGACCGGCCGCAAGGACGGCCCTGAGCCAACCCGCTATGGCGATTGGGAAAACAAGGGAATCGCGTCGGATTTCTGAAGGATTCGCGGATTGCAATCCAAAGTAGTAACGCACGCATATTCACGCAGTTGCATGCACCCGGTCCGACTCGATTTATAGTAGGACTATGATCCTCGATCCAAGACTATTGTCCGCGTCCTCAAACGCGACGCTCGTTCTCGCGGCGCTGACGTTCGTGCTGGGTCTCGGCATCGGCGCGAGCATCGGCCCGGTGACGGCGAGCCGCAGCGAGCCGGTCGCGGCACCGGCGACGCCAGTCGCGCCGGCCGAGCCAATCTCGACATGGCGCGCCGCGCATCCCGCCGAAGTGCTGCGCGTGCTCGACGGCGACACGTTCGAGGCGCGCGTTCATCTGTGGCCGGGGCTCAACGTCACCACGCGCGTGCGGCTGCGCGGCATCGACGCGCCGGAGCTCAAGGCGCGCTGCATGGAAGAGCGGATCAAGGCGAGGCCGCGCGCGATGCGCTCAAGGCGATGCTCGATCAGGCGAGGTCGGCATCATGCGCGTGTCGCTCGACAAGTACGGCGGCCGCGTTCTTGCCGATGCGTCGACCTACGCGACGCCGGACGTCGCTGCGTCGTTGCTCAACGCCGGCCACGTGCGCCGCTACGGCGGCGCACGGCGCGAAAGCTGGTGCCTGAAATCCAGACGCCCGTCTGGATTCTAGCGCGTCACGACCACCGGCGTGCCGACGCCGACCCGGCCGTACAGATCGACGATGTCCTGGTTGTACATGCGGATGCAGCCGTACGACACGAAGCCGCCGATCGAGCCCGGACTGTTGGTGCCGTGGATGGCGTAGTCGCCGCCGGACAGCGTCAGCGCCGCGGCGCCCATCGGATTCTCCGGCGATCCGCCGGGAATGACGCTCGGCAGGCTCGGCTTGTCGCGCCGGATGTCCGCCGGCGGCGACCAGGCCGGCTTGATGTACTTGCCGGCGACGAATCGACCGGCCGGCCCATTGCCGTCCGGCCCGGCCGACGCCGACCGTGTAGCGCAAGGCCCGGCCCTCACCGAGGACGAGGTAGAGCTTGCGCTCATTGGTGCGCACCACGATGGTGCCCGGGGATGCGCCACCATTGAAGGCGACCATCTCGCGAGCCGAGGCGGGCGTAGCGGTGAGGGGTGAGAAAAATGACGCGGCAACGGCCGCGAACGCGGCGATACGCAGATACTGGATACTCATGACGCAACGTCCAACTAACGTTGCCGCATCATTAACCCTTTATTAACCATATTGGCGCCCTCGCACAAGGGCCAATAAGCGGCTGATTTCATAAGCGGAACGGGCGCGGTCGGTTCCCGCGCCCGGTCCGGACTGTGGCGGTTGGCTTAACCGGTCGTTACCGCGGAGCAGGTCCGGGGCGGTCGCGCCTAGGCGCTGGCTTTGGCCCCGGCTTTCTTGTTCTGCCGGTTGTTGACCAGGTCATCGACCACGGCCGGATCGGCCAGCGTCGAGGTGTCGCCCAGCGCGGTGTAGTCGTCCTCGGCGATCTTGCGCAGGATGCGGCGCATGATCTTGCCGGAGCGCGTCTTCGGCAGACCCGGCGCGAACTGGATCAGGTCGGGCGATGCGATCGGCCCGATCTCCTTGCGCACCCACGCGACCAGTTCCTTGCGCAGCTCTTCGCTCGGCTGCTCGCCCGTCATCAGCGTCACGTAGGCGTAGATGCCCTGGCCCTTGATGTCGTGCGGATAGCCGACGACCGCGGCCTCCGAGCATTTCGGATGCGCGACCAGCGCGCTCTCGACCTCGGCGGTGCCCATGCGGTGGCCGGCGACGTTGATGACGTCGTCGACGCGGCCGGTGATCCAGTAGTAGCCGTCGGCGTCGCGGCGGCAGCCGTCACCGGTGAAGTACTTGCCGGGATAGGTCTTGAAGTAGGTGTCGATGAAGCGCTGCGTGATCGCCGAACACGGTGCGCATCTGGCCGGGCCACGAGTCGATGATGCAGAGATTGCCGGAGGCGGCGCCTTCCAGCACCTTGCCCTCGGCGTCGACGAGCTGCGGCTGGCAGCCGAAGAACGGCCGCGTCGCCGAGCCGGGCTTGAGACGCGTCGCGCCGGGCAGCGGCGTGATGAGGATGCCGCCGGTCTCGGTCTGCCACCAGGTGTCGACGATCGGGCAGCGGCCGTCGCCGACCACGCGGTGATACCACTCCCAGGCTTCCGGATTGATCGGCTCGCCGACCGAGCCGAGCAGCCTGAGCGATTTCCGCGAGGTCTTCTTCACCGGGCCTTCGCCGGCCTGCATCAGCGCGCGGATCGCGGTCGGCGCGGTGTAGAAGGTGTTGACCTGGTGCTTGTCGCAGACCTCCCAGAAGCGCGACATGGTCGGATAGTTCGGCACGCCCTCGAACATCAGCGTGATGGCGCCGTTGGAGAGCGGGCCGTAGACGATGTAGCTGTGGCCGGTGACCCAGCCGACGTCGGCGGTGCACCAGTAGATGTCGCCCTCGTGGTAGTCGAACACGTATTGATGCGTGATCGAGGTGTAGACCATGTAGCCGCCGGTGGTGTGCAGCACGCCCTTCGGCTTTCCGGTCGAGCCTGACGTGTAGAGGATGAACAGCGGATCCTCCGCGCTCATCTCCTCGCACGGGCATTCGCTGGTCACCACGGCCGCGGCCTCGTGGTACCAGACGTCGCGGCCCGGCGTCATGTCGACCGCGCCGCCGGTGCGCTTCACCACGATGACGTGATCGACCGCAAATCCGCCTTTGTGGCCTTGGCGATCGCGGCGTCGGTGTTGGCCTTGAGCGGGATCTTGCGGCCGCCGCGCATGCCTTCGTCGGCGGTGATGACGACGTTCGACTTGCAATCCTCGATGCGGTTGGCGAGCGAATCCGGCGAGAAGCCGCCGAACACCACCGAATGCACCGCGCCGATCCGCGCGCAGGCCAGCATGGCGTAGCAGGCCTCGGGGATCATCGGCATGTAGATGGTGACGCGGTCGCCCTTCTTGACGTTGCGGTTGCGCAGGATGTTGGCCATCCGGCACACCTCGTCGTGCAGCTCCTGGTAGGTGATCTTCTTGTCGTCCTTGGGATCGTCGCCCTCCCAGATGATCGCGGTCTGCTTGGCGCGCTTGGGCAGATGGCGGTCGATGCAGTTGTAGGCGGCGTTGAGCGTGCCGTCCTCGAACCATTTGATCGAGACGTTGTCGGGCGCGTAGGAGGTGTTCTTCACCTTGGCGAACGGCTTCATCCAGGTGATGCGCTGGCCGTGCTCGGCCCAGAACCGGTCCGGGTCGGCGATCGAGGCCTTGTACATCTCCTGGTACTTGGCGTCGTCGACGAAGCCGCGCTGCTTCCACTCGGCGGGCACTTCGTAGATCTTGTCGTCCGACATCTGTTCCTCCAGCGGCGCGATTTGGCTCGCGACGGCTCTTTTTGCTTGCACTATTATGCGACGGCGCAGAGACGAGCGACAAGGCGGCCGCCGTGCCACTTTGGTCGACAGAGAAGCGATAGTTGGGGTGGAAACTGTCCATGCCGGGCCAATTTCGGTGCATCCTGCTGGCGCTTTTCGCGCTGTTTGCCGCGGCCGATGCGGCCTCCGCGCAGGGCTATCCGAACCGGCCGATCCGGCTGATGGTCGGATTTCCGCCGGGCGGCGCGTCCGACATCATCGCGCGGCTTTACGCGCAGGGACTGTCGGTGCGGCTCGGCCAGCCGGTCGTGATCGAGAACAAGCCGGGCACCGGCGGCAACCTGGCGAGCGACCTCGCGGCGAAGGCCACGCCCGACGGCTACACGCTGCTGCACGGCACCGACAACGTGTTCGTCAGCAATCCGCATGTGTACGGCGCCCGGATGCCGTTCGATCCGTTCAAGGATCTGGTGCCGGTCGCGAGCCTCGTCTCGAACCAGATCGTGCTGGCGGTCAATCCGGCGCTTCCGGCGAACGACCTGCGTGCATTCATCGAGCTGGCGCGCAACAGCAAGCCGCCGCTGTTCTATGCGTCGATCGGCAACGGCAGCCAGCATCATCTCGCGATGGAGATGCTGAAGCAGCACGTCGGCATCGATCTGACCCACGTGCCGTATCGCGGCGGCGGACCCGCGGCGGTCGCGCTGCTCGGTGGCGAAGTGTCGGCGATGTTCGGCGGCGGCTCGGTGGTGCCGACCATCAAGTCCGGCAAGCTGCGCGGGCTGGCTTCCACCGGCATCGGTGCGCAATCCGGCGACGCCGGAACTGCCGACCATCGCCGAGTTCTATCCCGGCTACGAGGCGCTGAGCTGGCACGGCCTGTTCGTGCCGGCCGGCACGCCGCAGCCGGTGATCGATCTGCTGCGCAAGGAAATCGCGGCGGTGCTGGCGCAGCCCGAGTTCAGGGAGCGGCTCGCCAACACCGGTTCCGGCGAGCCTTACGTCGTCGCGCCCGACGCGTTCGCCGCGCGGATCAAGGTCGACTACGAAAAGTACGGCAAGCTGATCCGCTCGATCGGCTTGAAGGTCGAGATAGCTACTGCCCCATCCAGCCGACGATCAGTCCCATGATCAGCAGGCGCCGAGCCAGTGCAGGCTGTCGATCACGGTCAGCATCGGCCGCTTGCCGTGGAAGGCGTTGTTGACCGTCATCGTGGTCAGCACGAAGCCGAACCAGATGATGGCGCCCGAGATCATTCCGGCGCGCAACGCTGAATGTCTTGAGATGCACCAGCACGCCGTAGAGCGCCCAGGCCATGATCAGCGAGCCGACAAAGGCCAGCACGAACGGCAGATACATCTGCGAGCTTGGACTTGCCGGCCATCTCGGCCTTGCAGTGCTCCATGGTCTTGCCTTGCGCCGCCATCCACGGCCCGCTCAGCGCCGTGTAGTAAACGGCGCCGAACAGCCACGCCGCAACGCCCGCAATCAGGATCGAAAGGTAGTTGATGTTGGCCATCATGGTGCGCCCTCCCGGCTCTTGAGCCATCATACATGGCGGCTGATTTTGACATGTCCCGCCCATCTTGCAGATCAGCTTCCATTCATCGTCCGTCACCGGCTGCACCGACAGGCGGGAGTATTTCATCAGCGCCATGTCCTTGAGCTTCGGTTCGGCTTTGACGGCTTCGAGCGTCACCGGCTTCGGCACGGGCTCGACGCGCCTTGAAATCCACCACGACCCAAGGCGTCGCCCGGCTCAGCAGTCGGATCGGGATGGTGCTCGCGGATCACCTCGACGATGCCGACGATCTCCTTGCCGACGTTCGAATGATAGAAGAAGGCGCGCTCGCCCTTCTTCATCTTCATCAGGTTGAGCTTGGCGGTGTGGTTGCGCACGCCGGTCCAGAGTTCGCCGCTCTCACCCTTGGCGACGTGCTGATCCCACGACCAGACGTTGGGCTCGGATTTCACCAGCCAGTAGGCCATCGCGAACTCTCAGGAGCTTGCAGGGGGCATTACTAAGACGCAACATTCCGGCAACGCCGCACGCGGTTGCTCAGCGAGGAGTTACCATGCCGTTCTACGAAAAAGGAGCCGTTCGCATCTGTTACGAGGAGGCCGGCTCCGGCTTCCCGTTGCTGGTCATCCCCGGAGGGGGATTGAACTCGACGATCGCCGGCCTCAAAGGCAGCGGCTCGCCGTTCAACCCGATGGAGGAGTTCGACGGGAGAGTACCGCTGCATCGCGTCGGATCTGCGCAACGCCAATGGCGGCCAGTCCACCGGCCCGCTCGAGGCCGACCGGCCGTGGGACGCCTTCACCGATGACCATCTCGGCGTGATGGATCATCTGGGTATCGACAAATTCATGGTGTTGGGCTTCTGCATTGGCGGCCCCTTCATCTGGAACCTGTTGAAGCGGGCGCCCAATCGAATTGTCGCCGCCGTGCTGGCGCAGCCCAGCGGCTCGCGTCCGGAGATGCGCGACCTTTTCTACGACAACAACATGAAGGGGTGGGGTCCCGAGCTGGTCAAGCGCCGCGCCCGACATCACGATGGAGACGGTCGATAAATTCCTGACCAGGATGTATCGCACCAATCCCGACTTCGTCTTCACCGTGACGCGCGATTTTGTGCGCAACTGCCAGACGCCCGTGCTCATCCTGCCGGACGATATCCCGGCGCATCCGTACGCCGTCGCCATGGAGTCCGCGATGCTCGCGCCCAAGGCCGAAGTGAGCATGTTTCCGTGGAAAGAACCGAAGGAGCGGATACCACTGGCGGTTCGCCAGATCCGTTCCTTCCTTCGGGCGCACGCGCCGTGATGGCGCTTTGCGCCGGCCTCTAGCCCTTCACGCCGCCCATCTTGCAGACCGCCTTCCACTCGGCGGCGGTCACCGGCTGCACCGACAAGCGCGCGTATTTCACCAGCGCCATGTCCTTGAGCGACTTCTCCGCCTTGACCGCGGCCAGCGTCACCGGCTTGGCGAACGGCTCGACGGCCTTGATGTCCACCACCACCCACGGCTCGCCCTTGTCCGCGGTCGGGTCGGGATAGGCTTCCTTGGCGACCTCGGCGATGCCGACCACCGCCTTCTCGTCGCCGGTGTGATAGAAGAATGCGCGGTCGCCTTTCTTCATCTCCTTGAGATGCCGCCGCGCGGTGAAATTGCGCACGCCGCTCCACACCTCGCCCTTGGCGCCCTTCTTCACCTGATCGTCCCAGGAAAATTCTTCGGGTTCGGTCTTCAAGAGCCAATACGCCATCTACGCCTCCGATTTGAGCGGCCGTGCCAGCAGCGACTCGATGGCCGCGTCCACGCTCAGCTTGCCGTCGACCACCGCGGCGATGGCGGCGGCGATCGGCATTTCGACGCTCTTCTGCCTCGCCAGTTCGACCAGCGCCGGCGCCGTGAACATGCCCTCCGCCAGCTTGCCGTGGTGGGCCTCACCCAATTTTTCGCCTCTTCCCAGCGCGACGCCAAGCGAGAAATTGCGCGACTGCGGGCTGGAGCAGGTCAGCACCAGGTCGCCCAGTCCGGACAGTCCCATCAGCGTCTCGGGCTGCGCGTTGAAGGCGCGGCCGAAGCGGACCAGCTCGGCGAAACCGCGCGTGGTCAACGCGGCAACAGCGCTGGCGCCGAGGTTGCGGCCTGTGGCGATTCCCGCCGCAATGGCCAGCACGTTCTTCGCGGCGCCGCCGATCTCCACGCCGCGCACGTCGGTCGAGTGGTAGGGCCGGAACGTGCCGGAGCCGAGCGCCCGGGTGAGCCGCTCGGCGAGGCCGAAATCTTTTGCAGCCAGCGTCACGGCGGTGGGCAAGCCGCGCGCCACGTCGATGGCGAAGCTCGGGCCGGACAGGATCGCCGGCAGCGCGGTCTGCGCGCACTCGGCGATCACCTCGGTCATGAAGCGATCGGTGCCGCGCTCGATCCCTTTGGCGCAGGCGATGACCGGCGTGCCCGACGGCATGATGTCGTTCAACGCGAGCGAGACCTCGCGCACGCCTTGCGACGGCACCACCAGAAGAATGGCGTTGGCCGTTCCGGCAGCCTGCTCCAGATCGCCGGTCACGGCGATGCCGTCGGCGAGCTTCACGCCGGGAAGCTGCGGACTTTCGCGTGTCTGTTTGATTTTTTCGGCGGACTTCGCATCGCGCGCCCACAATGTGACGCTGCGTCCGGCGCGCGCGGCGGCGTTGGCGAGTGCGGTGCCCCACGCGCCCGCGCCGAGCACGGCGAAACGCTCGAAACTCATGATGGTGCCTTTGCGCCGGCCAGCGCGTCGGCCGAAGAAGCTGTCCGGCTTCGCCGGCTTGCTGACCTCGTCGAGCGGCCAGCGCGCGCGCGGCGCGGTGTCGAGCGAGTCGGTAAGGCCAAGCGCCAGCCGCTCCGCGCCGGCCCATGCGATCATCGCGCCATTGTCGGTGCAGAGCGCGGGCGGTGGCGCGATCAGCACGGTGCCGGATTCGAAGCCGACACGATGCAGCACCTTGCGGATCGCCTGATTGGCGGCGACGCCGCCCGCCGCAACCAGCGCGGTCGGCGCGCCGTAGCGTTCGCGAAAAATGCGCAAGCCCGCGCGCAGCCGGTCGGTGATGGTTTCGACCACGGCCTGCTGGAATGACGCGCAGAGGTCGGCGACGTCCTGGTCGGTGAGCGGCGCGATCTTCTCCGCTTCGAGCCGCAGTGCGGTCTTGAGCCCGGACAGGGAGAAGTCGGCTTCAGGCCGGCCATGCATCGGTCGCGGCAACAGGAAACGCACCGGATTGCCGCGCAGCGCCTCCTGCTCGACCTGCGGGCCGCCGGGATAGCCGAGGCCGAGCAGCTTGGCGGTCTTGTCGAACGCCTCGCCGATCGCGTCGTCCATCGTGGTGCCGATACGGACGTAGTCGCCGACGCCGAGCACGGCGACGATCTGGGTGTGGCCGCCGGACGCGAGAAACAGGCAATAGGGAAAGGGCGTCGCGTCGGTCAGCCGCGCGGTGAGTGCGTGCGCCTCGAGGTGGTTGACCGCGATCAGCGGCTTCGAGCGCACCAGCGCGATGGCCTTGGCGGTGGTCAGCCCGACGATGACGCCGCCGATCAGTCCGGGGCCGGCCGCCGCCGCGACGCCGTCGATGGCGTCGAAGCCCTTGCCGGAGTCCTTCATGGCCTTGGCGATGATGCGGTCCAGCGCCTCGACATGGGCGCGCGCCGCGATCTCCGGCACCACGCCGCCGAACGCCGCGTGTTCATTGGTCTGCGACAGCACGATGTTGGACAGGATCTTGCCCGGCCCGTCGCCGGTGCGTTCGACCACCGCGGCGGCGGTCTCGTCGCATGTCGTCTCGATTCCGAGTACAAGCATGACGAACAGTTAGCATAGCTGCCGACTGGCAACCATTGCGAGGTCCGGTGTCGCAATCCCAGGCGCCTCTATTGCGGATCGGTACGCGCGGCAGCCCGCTGGCGCTGGCGCAGGCCGGGATGGTGCGCGATGCGCTCGCCAGGGCGCAGGGGTTCGACCCGGCGCGGATCGAGTTCCTGGTGATCCGTACGACCGGGGACAAGATTCAGGACCGGCCGCTGGCGGAGGCCGGCGGCAAGGGGCTGTTCGCCAAGGAGATCGAAGAGGCGCTGATCGATCGCCGGATCGATCTGGCGGTGCATTCCTCGAAGGATATGCCGACGTTTCTGCCGGAGGGACTTGTCCTCTCGACATTCCTCAAACGTGAGGACGCCCGCGACGCCTTCATCAGCCGCAAGGCGAAGAACCTGGCCGGGTTGCCGCGCGGCGCAGTGATCGGCACGTCGTCGCCGCGCCGCCAGGCATTGCTGCGGCGGATGCGCCCGATCTGAAGGTCGTCGACCTGCGCGGCAACGTCGAGACGCGGCTGCGCAAGCTCGACGAGGGCGCTGCCGACGCGACGCTGCTGGCGCTCGCCGGATTGAAGCGGCTCGGCCTCGCCGATGCGGCGGCAACCGTGTTCGAGCTCGATGAATTTCTGCCGGCGGTGGGGCAGGGCGCGATCGGGATCGAGATCCGCGCCGACGATGCGAAGACGCGCGATCTGCTGGCGCCGATCAATCATGCCGACACTGCGGCCGCGCTTGCCTGCGAGCGCGCGTTTCTTGCTGCGCTTGACGGTTCGTGCCGCACACCGATCGCCGGACACGCGGCGATGGTAGATGGCCGGGTGAATTTCCGCGGCATGATCGTGAAGCCGGACGGCAGCGAAGCGTTCGAAGCGACGCGAAGCGGTGCTGTGGCCGACGCTGAGCGGCTTGGCACAGATGCAGGGCAAGAGCTGAAGGGCAAGGCCAGCCCGGACTTCTTCGCCTGACATGCGCCTCCTCGTCACCCGTCCCGAGCCCGACAACGAGCGCACCGCGGCGGAGCTTCGTGCGCGCGGTCACGAGGTGATGCTGGCGCCGATGCTGCGGGTCGAGCCGGTGATCGATGCCGATCTCGGCAACGGGCCTTGGGCTGCCGTGCTGATCACGAGCGCCAATGGCGCGCGCGCCATTGCTTCACACAAGCGGCGCGGTGAACTGACGGCCCTGCCGGTGCTGGCCGTCGGCCAGGCGAGCGCGGCGGCTGCGCGCACAGTGGGCTTCACGGATGTCACGTCGGCCGACGGGGACGGCGGCGATCTTGCGCGGCTCGCCGCGGCGAGGTTCTGCCGGTACTGGGAAGCCGCTGCTTTATCTGTCCGGTGAGGAGCGGGCTCGCGATCTCGGCGGCGAGTTGGTTGCGAGCGGTCTCAAGGTGGTGACGGCTGTCGTTTACCGCACCGTCAAATCCGAGACGTTTCCGAACAATGTCCAAGCCGCCTTGGCCCAAGGCCAAATCGACGGCGTGCTGCATTTTTCGAGGCGCAGCGTGGAGGCTTACCTCGATTGCGCCCGCGATCTGGCGGGACCGGCGCTCGATGCCTGTCCATTATTGCCTGTCGGCGCGGGCGGCCGAGCCGCTTCAGGCCGCCGGTGCATCCCGAATACGCGTTGCGGCCAAGCCCGACGAGGGCGGGCTGCTCGCTTTGGTCACGTCGCGGCGGCGCATGATCCCGAAAAGTCGGTTTCGGACAAGATCATGCGCCAGAGGTTTCACCGAATCGCATAGAATGCGGCATGGCCACTGGAAAACGTCCGCCCTCGGCAATCCCCGGCGCCCGCCGGAAGCGGCCTGCGCCGACCATCGATCTGACGGCAACCGAAGTCGCGGCTGAAGCCGCGCTGCCCCGGTTCAACCGGAACCGGCGAAAGCTGAACCGTCCAAGGCTGAAGCGCCGTTTGAGGCGGAGGCGCCTCCCGTGCCCCCGCATGTTCCGCCGAGTGAGCCGCCTCGCTCGGCCGCAGAGCCGCCGCCACCGTCCGGCGGCGTGACCTGGCTGCCGCCGGAGTTCCCCTGGCCGGCGGCGGTCGCCGGTGCGCTGGCTGCTGCTGCCGTACTGCTGGTTTTCCTGTCGATCTGGCTGATTGTGCCGCGCAGTGGCGGCGATGCGGTGGCGACGCTGACGCCGCGGCTCGCTTCGATCGAAACGCAATTGCGCGATCTGGCCGCGCGGCCAGCTCCGGCGAGCATCGATCCAACGGCGATCGAGGCGTTGTCGGCGCGGCTCGCGAAATTGGAAACGGCGATCAATGCGCCGCGTCCGGCCGTGACCGATCCGGCGATCGCGGGCCGGCTCGGCTCGCTGGAGGGTCAGATCAAGCCGCTGTCCGATTCCATCGCGGCGCTCGCCCGTCGCGCCGACGAAACCGACGCCGCGTTCCGCAATGTGCGCAGCCGCGCCGACGCGGCGGCAACGGCGATATCCGAATTGCAAAATACAGCGCGCGGCAACTCCGCCGACCACGGCGAGATTGCCAAGCTCGTCGCCCGTGTTGCCGCGCTGGAAAAAGCAGATCGCGCGGCCGCAGACCAGATCGCCAAGAACGCCGCCGCCGTAGCGAACGACAAACCGGTGCGGCTCGCGGTCGCCGCGTCGGCATTGCGCGTGGCGGTGGAGCGGGGCGACCCGTTCACCGCCGAACTCGCCGCAGTGAAGCCACTGACGGCCGACACGCAGGCGCTTGCCGCAATCGAACCGTTCGCCGCCACGGGCATGCCGAGCGCGGCCATGCTTGGCCGCGAACTCCTACGGTCCTTCCGGTGATGCAGCGGGCTGCCGGCACGGCGACGCGCGACGGCGGCATTCTCGATCGCCTGCAGGCCAACGCCGAGAAGCTCGTTCGCATCCGCCCGATCGAAGGAGTGCCCGGCGAGGACGCCAACGCGATCCTGTCGCGCATCGAGGTGAAAGCCGCGCACGGCGATATCGCCGGCGCGCTCGCCGAGCTCGCGAAACTTCCGCCGTCCGTCCGCGCTCCGGCGCTCGCCTGGATCGCCAAGGCCGAGGCCCGCGGCAAGGCCGTCGACGCGAGCCGCCGCCTTGCCGCCGAAGCTCTCGCCGCGCTCAAGACCAACCCATAGGCCCACGCCGCGATGATCCGGGTGATGCTGTTCCTCGCGCTGGTCGCCCTGATCGCGCTCGGCGTGGTCTGGATCGCCGACCGTCCGGGCGACGTCGCGATCACCTGGCAGGGCTACCGCATCGAGACATCGGTGATGGTGATGGCGGTGGCGATCGCGGCCATCGTCACCGTGGCATTGCTGCTGTGGTCGCTGATCCGCACCATCCTGCGCTCGCCCGACCTGATCGCGATGTTCCTCGGTCACCGTCGCGGCGTGCGCGGCTATCTCGCGATTTCGCGCGGGCTGATCGCGGTGGGCGCCGGCGACGCCCGCGCGGCAAAGAAATTCGCCGGCGAGGCGGAGAAGATCGCGCCCAATGAGCCGCTGGCGCTGCTCCTTCACGCGCAGTACGCACAGTTGACGGGCGACCGCACCGAAGCCGAGTTCGCGTTCCGCGCCATGGCGGAGCGCAACGACACCAAGCTGCTGGGCCTGCGCGGCCTCTATATCGAAGCGCAGCGCCGCGCCGACGGGGTGGCGGCGCGCGGCTATGCCGAAGAGGCGGCGAAGGCCGCGCCGTCGCTCGCCTGGGCGGGGCAGGCGGTGCTCGATTATCGTTGCGGCACCGGCGACTGGGCCGGCGCGCTTGCGGCGCTCGACCGCAGCAGCCGCTACGGACTGGTCGACAAGGCGGGCTACCGCCGCCAACGCGCCGTGCTGCTGACGGCGCGCGCGCTCGGCGTGGAGGAGAACGAACCCGACCGCGCCCGCTCGCTGGCGCTTGAAGCCTTGAAGCTCGAGCCGGCACTGGTTCCCGCCGCCGATCTCGCGGCGCGGCTGCTCGGCGAACGCGGCGACCTGAAGAAGGCAAGCCGCGTCATCGAAGCGGCGTGGAAAATCAATCCGCATCCCGATCTCGCCGACACCTACGCGCATCTGCGCTCCGGCGAGTCCGCGCGCGAGCGGCTGACGCGCGTGCAGTCGCTTGCGCAGAAAATGCCGGGCCATGTCGAGAGCGCGCTCGCGGTGGCGCGCGCCGCGCTCGACGCGCAGGAGTTCGCCGCGGCTCGCGCCGCGCTTCAGCCGCTGCTCAGGGACGCCACCCAGCGCGTCGCTGTGCTGATGGCGGAGATCGAGCAGCGCGAAAGCGGCGATGAAGGCCGCGCGCGCGAATGGATGGCGCGGGCGCTGCACGCCGCCAAGGATCCGGCCTGGACCGCCGACGGCATCGTGTCCGACCGCTGGATGCCGGTGTCGCCGGTCAGCGGACGGCTCGACGCCTTTCAATGGAGGGTTCCGCTGGAGGAATTGGCCGACGGCCGCGAGGCGATCGAGACGAACGATCCGGCTCCCGCGGTGGAAGCGATCCCCGCGGCGGCCCCGGTTGTGATGGAAGCGCCGGCTGAGATCGTGGAACCGGTCAAGGCGGAAGCGCCAGCCAAGGACACGCGGTAAGCCGCGTCCGGCGCGACGCGCCGCGGCGCCGGCCCCACGGGTCGAGGCGGTGATTCCGCTGGTGCAGGTGCCGGACGACCCGGGTCCCGAACCGCAGGCCGAGATCGAGCCCGAGCTTCCGGAAGACACCCGCCGGCGGCTGCGCGCGCCGAAATGAAGGGATTGGACGAAGCCCGAGCCTTGCCTGCCGGGGCCACCGGCGCTATCAGAGGCCCAGCATTTAGCCGCAATAGCTCAGTCGGTAGAGCACGTCATTCGTAATGACGGGGTCGGGGGTTCGAATCCCTCTTGCGGCACCAATTTTTTCCAGCGCAAAATTGGTCCAATAAACCTTTGCGTAATCCCGTGCGATCGGGAGATGCAAAACGAATCTCCCGAGGACAACATGGCAAGTCAGGCTCTCGTCGAGCAGTTTCGGCAGAACATCGGCAATGTCTTTTCGACGATTGACGAGCGTCAGATACGCCAGAAGTCACACGACTTTCATTGGTATAGCCCGGTCCTCACCCCGCAACTCAAGAACTGCATGGCTGACGTTGTGGTTCAGCCGCGGAGCGAAGAGGAAATCGCTGCCGTGGTCATGGCGGCCGTCAAGCATCGAATTCCGTTGACCGTTCGAGGCGGCGGTACGGGCAATTATGGACAATCGGTGCCCCTCAAAGGCGGCGCGCTCGTCGACATGATCGGGTTCAACAAGGTCATTGCGGTGGAGCCCGGCAGCATTCGCGTGCAGGCCGGCGCCGTTATCGGCGCTGCGCTTGAGGCGGCCCTGGCATCGGGCCAGCAACTGATGATGTATCCATCGACCATGCGGTCGGCCACCATCGGAGGTTATCTCGGTGGCGGCTTTGCGGGCATCGGCTCCGTGCGTCATGGCATCATTCGCGATTCAGGAATGATCCAGTCGCTCAAGATCATGACCGTCGAGGAGACGCCGCGGATTTTGACGCTCTCCGGTAACGATGTCGGTTTCGTCTTTCACTCCTGGGGCACGACGGGAATCATTCTCGATGCGCAGCTCAAGCTGGTTCCGGCAGAGAAGTGGATCGACTGCATCGCGACATTCCCGAG
The DNA here is from genome assembly GCA_963838595.1 of uncultured Alphaproteobacteria bacterium. GTDB lineage: Bacteria > Pseudomonadota > Alphaproteobacteria > Rhizobiales > Xanthobacteraceae > Z2-YC6860. The sequence goes on along the minus strand of CAWIRP010000011.1, from coordinate 132,748 downwards.
CTATGGCGACGTCATTGCTTTTGGCAATGCGGCATTCGACAGCGACCTCGATATCTTCCTGTTGAGTGCGGTCGATCGCCGGTTCGCGCCGTACTACAAGCGGCTGGACAAGTATTTCGACGGCAGCCGCGATGCGATGTTCTCAATGGTCAAGGAAAGCGATGTCGACCGCTACTTCGATCTCGCCGCGACATTCAACGGCGATCGGGCGATGGCGGTCAGCGATACCGAAAGCGCCGCCGCCAATTTGCGGCGTATCCATGAAACGGCATTCAATCACACGACGCTGATGGCGCTGCAGGTCGATCGCGGTTGGACCTATCTCCAGGTCGTGATGCCGAATCCGTATGAGCCGAAACTCGTGAACGAGCAGATGCAGCGCTTCGGCGACGAAGTTCTGATGCATCACGAATATACCAAGGAGAAAGGCCGGGTCCGGATCGGAGGTTTGCCGCTCATTCGATACAGCACGGAGCAACGGCTGAACGAAATCATGCGCTCGTTCGAACAGGACGGTTGTGTCCTCAACAATCCGCATATCTTTAAGCTCGAAGACGGCGGCCGCTTCGATCCCGAGGGGCGGAAGATGGAGTTTCGAGCCTCTGTCGATCCGATGGGGTTGTTGAATCCTGGCAAACTGCGTTCGGTGGCGTGACCGGCCGTGCGGCTTGCGTGCCTGCAAAATATGCACGGCGTGCCGCTAGCTCCGGCTTGCAATTTTCAGCGGTTCTCGCAGGTTATGGCTATTCGTGGAGGCATGACGCCGTGAGAACGACGTTCTTGGTACTGATCGCGCTGATGCTGGCAGCCGTGCCAGCGCAGGCGCAGAACACCGATCCGGCGGCGGATTATCCCGACCGGCCGGTTCGTTTCTACAATTCGGGCGGCGTCGCCAACACGGCATCGCGGGTTCTGGCCGAGAAGCTGACTGCGGCGCTGGGCAAGGCATTCGTGGTCGAGACGGTTGCGGGCGCGGGCGGCTTCCTGGCCGCCACCAAAGTCGCGACCTCGCCGCCGGACGGCTACACCATCTTCATGGCGGGCGAGGGCGCGATGACCTCGAACGTCGCGCTGTACAAGTCGCTGCCTTACAACCCGCTCAACGACTTCGTTCACATCACGCTGGCGGCCAATTCGATGAACATCCTGGTCGTCAATCCGGCGTTGCCGGTCAAGACGCTCCCGGAGCTGATCGCGCTCGCCAAGGAGCGTCCCGGCAAGCTGACCTTTGCCTCATCCGGCTTTGGCAACTCGCCGCACCTTGCCGGTGAGTTACTCAAGTCGATGGCGGCCGTCGATGTTCTGCACGTGCCGTATCGCGATGCCGGCGCGGTGCTCCCCGACCTGATCGCCGGCCGGGTCGATTTCTATTTCGGCAACACGTCGGCCATGATGCCGCTCATGCTGGAGGGCAAGGTGCGCGCGCTCGCGGTGACGGGTGCGTCCCGCAACCCCAGCGTTCCCGAGTTGCCGACCATCGCCGAGCTGGGCTTCCCCGGATATCAGGCCACCACCTGGATCGGTGTCATCGCGCCCACGGGCTTGCCGAAATCCATCGTGTCTAAGCTCCATCGCGAGTTCACGCAGGCGCTGGCCTTGCCGGACGTGAAAAAGCGGTTCGTCGACATGGGTCTGAATGTGATCGGCAGCACGCCGGAACAATTCACCGCGCAGATCGCCTCGGACATTCCAAAGAAGATCAAGATCGTGACCGACGCCGGAATCGAACGGCGCTGACTTGCGGCTCACTTTCTTGTTTGAGCATGATCTTTTCCGACCTGCCTTCGCCCGCCGAAGCATCAAATCATGATGATGAACAGCGCCAGGGCTTCGCGCAGGCGGGAAGCCGGTTCCCACTTTTCGGGATCATGCTCAATTCACCGGCGCCGGCACGCCGAGGTGATCGCGCAGCGTCGAGCCCGAGTACTCCCGGCGGTACAGTTCGCGCCGCTGCAACTCCGGTACCACCTTGTCCACGAAATCGTCGAGCGCACCCGGAAAATACGCCGGCTGAATCATGAAGCCGTCCGCGCGCTCCGCGGTGAACCATTCCTCCAGCGTGTCGGCGATCCGCTTCGGCGAGCCGTAGATCACCCAATGGCCGCGCGCCGCGGCAGTGACATTGTAGAGATCGCGCAGCGTCATGTTTTCCCGGCGCGCGCGCTCCAGCAGCGTCTTGGAGAACGACTGGGCGCGTTCGGTCTTTTCCGGAAAGTCCGGCACCGGACCGTCGAGCGGGTAGCCTGAAATATCGAAGCCAAGCCGCTCCGATACCAGCGCCATGGCGTTGCCATCGCCGAGCCAGCTCTGCAGCTTGGCAAGCTGTTCCTTGGCCTCGTCGTCGGTCTCGCCGATGATCGGCATGACGCCAGGAAGGATCGTCACGGCGTGCGGCGACCGGCCCTGCTTCACCACGCGCGCCTTGAGGCTGTCGTAGTTCTGCCTTGGCCGACACCGGATCGCCGTTCACCACCGAGAATACGATGTCGGCCTGGCGCGCCGACAGCTCCTGCCCCGGCGGCGAGCCGCCGGCCTGGATGATCACGGGATGACCTTGCGGGCAGCGCGCGATGTTGAGCGGCCCCTTGACCTTGAAGAAGCGCCCCTTGTGATCGAGCGTCTTGACCTTGGAGGCGTCGATATATCGTCCGGTTGTCTTGTCGGCCACGATCGCGCCGTCGGACCAAGTGTCCCACAGGCCGCGCACCACGTCGACAAACTCGCCGGCGATCTCATAGCGCAGGTCGTGCTCGTTGAGGCGCTCCTGGCTGAAGTTGAGTGCGGCGACGTCCTTGGTGCTGGTCACGACGTTCCAGGCGGCGCGCCCGTTGCTCAAATGATCGAGCGAGGCGAACACGCGCGCCACATGGAACGGCTCGGAGAAGCTCGTGGACATGGTGGCGCCGAGACCGATGTGGCGGGTCACCACGGCGAGCGCGCTCAAGATCGTCATCGGCTCGAAACGGTCGATGAACGAAGGATGGTCGCGCGGATCCATCGCCAGATTGTCGCCAAGGAAGAACAAGTCGAACTTGCCGCGTTCGGCGGCCTGGCCAATGGCCTGCATCACCGGCCAGCTTCGATTGCTGGTGGTGCCGCCTTCATAGCGCCAGCCGGCCGTGTGGTTGCCGGTTCCCAGCACGAACAGGCCAAGATGCATCTGACGCATGGCGGCTGGCATGAGGCAGCGTCTCCGACGGACGCGCAGCTTCCGGTGCCGACGCCGGATGCGTCAAGAGTGCTTTTGAATCGGCAGCGCCGACAGGATGTCGGAGGCGCCGAGGTGTGCCGGAGATTGAGTCGCTTCTGGAATGGAATGCCGCGCTTCGGCGCGGACTACGCCGCGGTAACGACGCGAAGGCCCTTGCGGGGCGCCAGCAGGGCCGGCACTTCGCTGGCCGGGCGCGGCAGGCTGAACAGATAGCCCTGCACCTCGGTGCAGCCCTCGGCGCGCAGCCAGGCGAGCTGCTCCTCGGTCTCCACGCCTTCCGCGGTGGTCGACATGTTGAGGCTCTTGGCGAGGCCGATGATGGTTCGCACGATGAAGCCGCGAGCCTTCGGTCGCGCCGAGATCGCGCACGAAGCACTGATCGATCTTGATCTTGTCCAGCGGGAAGCTGCGCAGATAGTTGAGCGACGAATAGCCGGTGCCGAAGTCGTCCATCGAGATGCGCAGGCCGAGCCGGCGCAGCGCGTGAAGCGTGGCGATCGTGTCCGCGTTGTTGCCGAGCAGGACCGACTCGGTGATCTCGAGCTCGAGCCGCTGCGCCGGCAGGCCGGACGCCGCCAGCGCGGACGTCACATGCTGCAGGAGCTGGCCGCTCTTGAACTGCGCGGGCGACACGTTGACCGCAAGCTTGACGTCCTCCGGCCAGTTTTGGGCTTCGGCGCAGGCGCGCTGCAGCACCCAGGCGCCGAGCGGCACGATCAGTCCGATCTCTTCGGCGACCGGGATGAACTCCGCCGGGCGAGACCTTGCCGCGCACCGGGTGGTTCCAGCGCAGCAGCGCCTCGAAGCCGGCGATCTTGTCGCGCTCGAGGTTATAGATCGGCTGGTAGTACAGCTCGAACTCGTTGTTGGTCAGCGCTTCGCGCAGGTCGAGCTCGAGCGCGAGGCGGGCCTGCAGGCGCGCGTCCATCTCCGGCTCGAAGAAGCGCCAGGTGCCGCGGCCGTCCGCCTTGGCGCGGTAGAGCGCGACGTCGGAGTTCTTCAGCAGCTTCTCGCAGCTCGAGCCGTCTCCGGGCGCCAGCGAGATGCCGATGCTGATGCCGATGGTGACGCGGTGGCCGTTGATGTCGTAGGGCGCGCCGGCGATCTCGATGATGCGGCGCGCCAGCAGCGCCGCGTCCTCGGGCTGCTTGACGTCGCGCTGCACGATGGCGAACTCGTCGCCGCCGAGCCGGCCGACCGTGTCGACCTCGCGAATGCAGGACTGCAGCCGCTCGGCGACCGCGCGCAGCAGCTCGTCGCCGACCGGATGGCCGAGCGTATCGTTGACCTGCTTGAAGTGATCGACGTCGACGGAGAGCACGGCGAAGCCGCTGCCGCGGCCCATGTCGGCGATCGCCTGCTCGACGCGCTCGCCGAACACGACGCGGTTCGGCAGGCCGGTCAGCGCATCGTGGCGAGCCATGTAGGCGATGCGCTCCTCGGCCTGGCGGCGCTCGGTGACGTCCTCGTAGGTGGCGACGAAGCCGCCATCGGACGTGGGACGGTGGACGGAAGCCACCACGCGATTGCCGGTCAGCTCGACGAAGTGCGTGCCGGTCGCGTGATCGCCGACGGAGCGCCGCTCCGTCGATCAGCTCGTCCGCGGTCTTGCCGGGATGGTTGCCGGTCGCGACGCTGAGGTCGAGGACATCGCGGAACGTCATGCCGGGCTGCAGCTTTTCGCGCGGCAGACCGAAGATTTCGCAGAAGCGCCGGTTGACGACCTGCAGCCGGTTGTCCTTGTCGTACAGGCAGAGGCCTTGCGACATGTTGTCGAGCGCCGCGTCGAGCCGCAGGTTGGTGCCCTTGAGGGTCTCCTCCTGCTGCTTGAGCAGGCTGATGTCGCTGCACACCACGATCGAGCCGCCGTCGCTGGTCCCGCTCTGGCTGATGCGCAGCCAGCGGCCGTCGTCGAGACGCGCTTCGCCGGTCGGCGGCAACTGCGCGTGCGTCGCCTTCTCCATCAGCGGGCCGAGCTGCGCGATCGGCGTGCCGGGCCGCAGAAGCTGAATCGACGATGCCGAGGAAGTCGGCGGCTTGCGAGTTGGCAAGTGCGAGGCTGCCGTGAGCGTCGACCAGCACGACGCCTTCGCGCGAGCTCTCCAGCGCGTCGGCAAGCCGCATCTGCGCGGAGCGGCGCTGCTCCACCTCGCGCTCCATCATCGCCTTGATGTTGTCGCGCATCAGCCGCATGGCGGCGAGCAGCGCGCCGAGCTCGTCGGCGCTGCCCTGCGGAATTTCGACGTCGAGCTTGCCGCCGGCGATCTGCCCGGCTGCCGCGGACGCAGCCGCCACCGGCCCGATGATGCGGCGCGCCAGCAGCCACGCCACCGCGGCGGAGATCAGCAGCGCGAGCACGGTGAAGACCGAGGTTGAGGTAGATCTCGCGCGACACCGTCGAGCGCGCGGTCTGGCGATAGAGGAAGGCGTCGCCGGCGGTGTAGTTGACCAGCAGGTCGATCTGCTGTTCGACGATCGCGGTGTAGTGGTCGAGCGTGTCCCAGTTGACGTCGGGCTCGGAGCCGGCGATCAGCTGCTGCCGCACGTCGTTCCAGTTCGTGACGGCGCGCTGCACGTTGGCGGCGGCGCGCGCCGCGCGCTGCGACTGCGAGCGCTGCGCGGCGATTTCCAGATCCTCCGCGAGCGAGCGGCGCCACATGTCGACGCTCTCGTCGAGCTGCGCGCGCATGTCGGGATCGACCGCGATCCAGCGGCGCGCGAAGGCGGCGCGCATCGAGCTGAAGTCGGCCGCCGCCGCGCGCGCGTAATTGATCGACATCAGCGATTCGTCGAAGGTCTTGGCGACCAGCGTGCCGGCACGGCTGATGCCGAGCACGGCATAGACGCCGAGCGCGGCCGTGATCGTGCTCATCAGCAGGAACGCGACCAGGATCCGGCCGCGGATGGTCCGGCGGAAGCCGAATGCCCCATGTCCAGCAACGGCTCAGGCCTGTCGCGGAAGCGAAGTCTCTGAGTGCCGCCGTCTGACGCATTTCCGCCCCTGAATGCCGCGCGGCGACCATTAAGGGGCGGCAGTTAAGTCGGGCTTGAGCCGATCCGGGGTTTTGCCGGGTTCGCTAACGGTCCCTTAACCGCGGGCCCTCACCCTGTCCGCGGCCGGGCTTCTATCGATCATGCGCGCCCCATTTCGTCGAGAAACGTCATGCGCCTGCAGGGCCTGTTCCGTAATCCGACCCTCTATGCCGCCGTGTTCGCTGCGATGCTGCCGTTCCTGGTGGGGGCCGGATGGGCGTCCGCGACGTCCAAAGAGTATGTCGTCTCGCAGATGGGACGGGCCTTCAAGCCGACGGAACTCAACATCCGGCGCGGCGAAACGGTCCAAATCCTTAACGACGACGGCGATCTGCTGCACCACGTCTATCTGGAGTCGAGCCGACTTCAAGTTCGATTCCGGCGATCAGGGCCCAGGCAGCCGGACCAACATCACCTTCCCCAAGGTCGGCAGCTTCACGGTGCTCTGCGCCATTCATCCCAAGATGAAGCTGGTCGTTCACGTCAAGTAAGCCGCGGCTCGGCCTGCGACGCTCGGCAGCATGCTAGCCGAGCGCCGAGCCGAAAATCGCGGCGTGGGAGACGTAATAGATCGCCATGAACGCGGCGAGCGCGAGCGCAATAGGCGGCTGGCGCCAGCAGCGTATTCCAGTCGCGGCTGCGCTACGCGAACGTTGTCGGCCGCAATGGCGAGCAACACCACGATGATCAGCGCGTGACCGATCGCGTCGATCTTGCCGAACTGGGCGATCGCGCCGATGAACGCAGCCGCGAGCATGATCGCGGCGATCCGGCGCACCAGCGGCGTCCAGATCAGCGCGAACGCCAGGGTGAACTCGATCACGCCGGCAGCCTGCATGAAGAATTCGGGGTCGTAGCCCATGCGTCATCGACGGGTTGTCGTTGATCAGCGGGAAGGTCCACTGCGGATACGCCCACTTCTCGATCGACGCCCACATCAGCGTGATCGCCGCGGCCCAGCGCACCACGTCGAGCGGCCGCATGCCGAAGAACTGGCTCTGCACGCCGATCAGCGCCAGGTAGGCGGCGACGCCGAGGAACACCGGATAATCCGCCAGATGGAATGCGCCGTATTGCAAGATGGCGACGACGAACAAGATCGCGATGCCCAGCGCCGAGAAGCGGCATGGTCTTGCGCGACAGCATGCCGGCGGCGATGCCGAGATGCAGGAAGCCGATCGCCGTCGACGTGGTCTTGAGTTCCGGCGTGAGCAGAATGCCGCCGGTGGCCCAGATCGAGATGAAGAAGAACGCGCAGCCGGCGCGGAACATCAGCTCGGTGTTCGCCTGAACGGGGTCGAACACGCGGTCGAAGGCGCGATGCATTCCCTCGGCGATCGGCGTGCGCTCGACGAGGCAGCCCATCAGCAGCACGAGCATCGCGGCGCCGACCAGCAATTCGAAATTCGCGCACAGCACGTTCTCGAGATTGCGCGGCTGGCCGGCGACGTCGAACGCGCAGAACCATTTGACGTGCGCGCTCGCGTCGTCCGCGTGGAGCGCATTCGCCAAAAAGCCGAGCGCTGCCGCACCCGGCAGCCACTTGGGCCGCAGATTCATGAAACTTGGCCTCCGAACCGCATTCGCATCGCGATTAACGGCGCCGCACGTCGTTAATCGGTATAACTAATTGTTTACCACCAATTTTAGCGATGTCAGCCCGCGGCGCCCGGCGATATTAGTTTCTGGTTAACCGCGACGCGGAAATCGTGTCGCGACGTCGCGAATGCAGAAGCGGCGTGAGAAAATTTGGTTAATGCGGCGCGCGCGCGCTCGATGCCGACACATTAAACCGACGCGCGAAGGCGCTTCGTAACGATTGTGACGTATCCATCCTGCGCGTCATCGGACGCAGGAATGGATCAATGATCGCCTTCGTCAGCCTCGCAACAGTGATGTCCGGCAGCGCGCTCGCCGCCGTGGCGGAGCGCTATCCCGGTCATGTCGCGATGCTGGAGCGCGGCGCCGGAGCGTTGATGGTCGCTGGCCTGGCGTTGCTCGGGTCGTCGCTGCCGTTCATTCCCTGAACGCGCAAGCGCTTCGGCTTCCCGCCGTCGGTCAGCCTGCCGCCTCAGCGCGGCAGCAGACGCTGTCTTCGGCGGCGCGGTCAGGGTGTCCAAGAAAGCGATCAGATCGGCGCGCTCGGCGTCGGTCAGGCCCAGCGGCCGGATCAGCACCGACCGGCTTGGCCGTTCGATGCCGCCGCGATCGTAGAGATCGATCACCTCTTCCAGCGTGGCGATCGAGCCGTCGTGCATGTAGGGCGCGCGCCGCGTCACGTCGCGCAACGTCGGCGTCTTGAACGCGTAGCGCAGCTTGACCGAGTTCGGGAACAAGCGGCCGCGGCCGATGTCGGTATCCTTGGCCGTGCCGATGTCGTGAAACGAGCCGTCGGTGAACGAGAAGCCGTTGTGGCAGCCCGAGCAGTGGGCCTTGTCGTTGAACAGGTCGAAGCCGCGCTTGGCCGCGGCGCTGATTGCGGCATCGTCGCCTTCGACCCAGCGGTCGAACGGCGCTCGCCCGCTGACGATCGAGCGCTCGAATGTCGCCAGTGCCAGCTCGATATTGCGGCGCGTGATGCCGGCCGCCCCGAATGCCGCGGCGAAGGCGTCGACGTAAGCCAGGGCTGGCGTCGAGGCGCTCCAGCAGCGTCGTCTTCCGGCAGGTTCATGTTGCCGCGGGAGGTGATCGGGCCGAACGCGACCGACTCCAGGTCGCGAAACTTGCCGTCCCAGCCGAGCCGCGGAATCCACGCAACGTCGAGCAGTGTCGGCGAACGCAACGGCAGTTTCGTCTGCCCTTGTCCGACCGCGCGCGCGCGCGCCGTCGCCCCACGAGAGCGCCGGGTTGTGGCACGTCGCGCACGAATGCGATGCCCGAGCCGGACATGATCGGATCGAAGAACAGCTTCCGCCCCAGCTCCGCTTTCTCCGCGGAATAGGGATTGTCCGCCGGATAGGGAATTTCGGCGGGGCGGCGATAGCCGTCGCGCGAAACGCTGCCGCCGGGCGCATGGTGGGCCACAAGTATGGTGACCCCCAACGCCGCAAATGCGGAAATGAGAAGTGCGGGGACCTTCCAATGCATCGATCGCCGGCCCTGTCGTTCGAGGCGCAGCATTGGGCAGTGCGATTTAAATTTCGTTAAGTATTGTGAGCGGGCTGCCATCTTGCGCCCGAGCTCCGATCCGGTGCGTAATCGCAGGATGCCGGGGGTTTCGGGATTGGTGGCTTTGCCACGATGGGTTCGGGTCGTGCTGGTTGCCGGCCTGGTGATCCTGACGGCCGGAGCCGGCCTTTTCGCCTACCGGTTCATCACGCGGCCGATCACGCTGACGGTGGCTGCGGGCTCGATCGACGGCGAGGCGGTTCGCCTGATGTCGGCCATCTCCAGCCGCCTTGCTTCCACCCGCTCGCAAATTCGCCTTAAGGTCATCGATACAGGCACCTCCCAGAGCCGCATCCAAGGCGTTCGAGGCCGGCAAGGCCGACCTCGCGATCCTGCGCGCCGATGCAGGAGACATGTCGGAAGCGCGCACCGTGGTCCTGGTGACACATGGCGTCGTGATGATCATCGCCCCGCCGGGCAGCGCTGTGCATAGCGTCGCCGATCTGAAAGGTAAGACCGTCGGCGTGGTCGGTGGTGAGATCAATCACCGCGTGGTGGCGGCGATCACAAAGGAATATGACCTTGCGCAGGCAAAGGTGACGTTCAAGGACCTCGCCATGGCCGAGGTACCGCAGGCGATCCAGTCCAGAAGCGTCAGCGCGCTGCTTCTGGTCACTCCCATTTCAGACCGATATCTCTCGGCGATCCGCGGGTTACTGTTCCGCCAGCCGCAGAATAATCCGGAGCTCATTCCGATCGAGGCTGCGGGAGCGATCGCCGCGGTCGCGCAGGCCTACGACAGTTATGACCTTCCGAAGGGTACTCTGCGTGGATCGCCGGCGATCCCGAGCGACGACCTCACAACGCTTCGCGTTCCGTTCTATCTCATGGCTGACAGGAAGCTCGATGAAGATCGCGTCACGGAACTCACCAAGGCCGTTATGGATGTCCGGCAGGATCTCTTGAGCGCGCATCCGTTGCTTGCCCAGATCAGCGCTCCCAGCACGGACAAAGACGCGTACATTCCGATTCATTCCGGCGCGGCTGCCTACTTTAGCGGCGACGAGAAATCGTTCTTCGACAAATACGGCGATCCATTGTTCTACGGGTCGCTGTTGCTCGGCTCACTAACATCGATCCTGGCTGCGTTGTGGAAGTTCATGGGATTTGGCGCCGGGTCGGTCAGTCCTCTGACGCCGCTCTATGCTTTGGCCGACCGGATTCGCCATGCTCGTCACGATGCCGATCTTGCGGCTATCGAGGATGAAATCGACGCCATTCTCAAAACAGAACTTGCCAAGCATGCCGACGGCGACAGCGATGCCGCGAATGCCGCTGCGCTGGCGCTCGCAGCGCATCGGCTGGAGTATCTGCTCAACCGGCGCCGTCTCGCGCTACACGCGTAGGGCGCGACGGCGCGGGCGGCCTGACCGCAGTTTTATTTAACAAGCGCAACTATTCGCTAAGCCTGTGAGGTCGCGCGCATTGCACTTCGCGGCGTCAAGTGGTTCGGATTCATGCTCTAAACATTGCGCCGGCCGCCTTGCGGGCAGCCGGCGCCGGCGATGAAGGTCGGATCAGTTCAGCTCGGGCGGGATGACGTAACCGAGCACGCGGCTCTTCGGATACGGACTCTCCCAGACCTTGTTGCCGTGATTGCCCGAGATGACGATGATGTTTCCGGCGCCGTCGGTGCCGCGCACGATGCCGACGTGGCCGCCGTTCTTGCCGCGGGTCAACACGACGATGGCGCCGACGCGCGGCTGGTCGATGCGCTTGCCGTAGTCGAGGAACGACTTGGCGGCGCGTGAATTGGTTGGGGTGTGACCGGTGCGGCGCAGAACGAAGTTGATGAAGTCAGCGCACCACAGCTCGGGATAGGGAACGCCGACCTGCCGGGAGGTCGCGCCGATCCACTTCAGCGCTTCGAGGCCGATGGCGAAGACCGCGTCCTTCTTGTCCTGCTTGGATGCCGGCAAGAGAAATCGCGGCGGTGTTGTCGGTGCGATGGGTTTGCTCAACCGCGGAGGTCAGAGCGAAACGCTCTTCCTTCTTGGAAGCGATCGCGGGACTCGCGATGGCGATCATAGCGGCGAACGCAAAGAGCGTCTGAACAGGGCGCTTCATGTCTTTCAATCCACTCGTCGTCTTGGTCCTGAACCTCCTATTTCCTGAGCCGCCGCACGCGGGAAATGGACACTTTTTATGGATCGTTATGACGAATTTTTCTCATTAGGCTGCGTTTCTAGCAAGGTTATTCAGCCGTTAAGACGTCTTAACCTTTGGTTATGGTTAATCGCTGTCCCAGCCTGCAACACATCGCGGCGCAGATTGCGCAAATGAAACGGCCCGCCGATTGGCGGGCCGTTCGGATATTTTATGTGAGCGCGATCAGCCGCGATCGAGCATTCCGGCAATCGCCTTGATGCGGTTGCGCACATACACGGGCAGGCCGGCGCTCAGCGAGTTGCCGGTGTTGAACGAGCTCTGGCCGAGCAGCACCTGCGACGGCACCATATTCCGCAGCACCGGAACGTCCTGATACTTCTTCTTGCTATCGAGCGTGTGCGAGGAGACCGCCAGCGCGATCATCACGGTGGCGATGCTGCTGTTGGCGTCGGCCGGATTGGGCTGCACCACGGCGATCAGCTTGCCGAAGCGCATCACCTGGTTCACATGGAACATGTTCTGCTCGAGCATGCCGGCCACCGGTGTGTTCACGCCGGTCAGCTTCTGCAGGGCGGCCTCGTCGATATCCGAAGCCTTGAGCAGCCGCAGCTCGCTTTCGAACTCCACGGTGTCGGAGACTTTTCGCTCGCTGTCGCGCAGCTTGTTGGCAAGCGCGATACCAATCGGCAGCTTGCCTTCGAGCTTGTAGCTCGAGCGCGTGCAGAGGCTCACGCCGGTGCCTTCGCACCACGGCCGGTCCGGATTTTTGTTGGCGGTGGACCGCTCATCGTTCAGGACCGAGACTTCCGAGGCCTTGATGACCTGATGCTTGATGGCCGGATCGATCTTCTCGATGAAAGGCAGGGTGGTGAACTGCTTAAGGTCAATCGATGCAGCCGGCCGGGACAGCTTGAAGCGCGCCTCGGTGACGTACATCTGCAGCTCGTCCTTCATCTCCTTCTTGGATCCATCGACGACGCGATGAATCATGCCTTCGGAGAATTTCGGGAACAGGCTGAGGAATTGCCGCTCCAGCGGCTTGGTGCGCGACCATTCCTCGTACTTGATGAATGCGCCCTTGTCGGACGTCTCGTCGACCCGATGATCGTTGAAGACGATCGTCTTCGGCTTGAGGCTGTCGACGGTGGAGCCGGCGACCGAGGCGACCTTTACGATCTGGAATTCCTGCGCGCCGGCGCCGGCGACCGAAGCCGCAAGCACGAACACGAAGGCCGTCATGTGACGCATCATCATGGCAGTGATCCTACTCGAGTTGACGCTCGTTGCACCAATAAGTCCATTTGACCGTGGCCGATTTGTGTAGACCGCCCGCGGTTTAGAAACGCTGCATTCCAAACAATTCGCGAAGCGTGCGCGGCGGCCCTTGATACGGGGCAGCCATGCGCGGGTTTCGCGTAAAGGGGTCGTTCGTCATCGTAAGAAGCCGAACGCGGCGACCTGCACCACATGGCCGCGTCCGACCATGGCATGCTGGGTTTCGCGGATCTTGCCGCCGGTGACGCGGAAATATTCCATGAAAGCTGTTTTAGACGGCGCTGCCTTCTGTCCGGTAAAGACGTCGATCGGCATCGCCTTGAGATTGCGGGCGATCTCCGCGGAGGGCGGTGCGAGCGGCGTCTTGGGCGCGTGATACTGCCAGGTCGCCTGGATGATCTGCTCGGCGATCGGAACGGCGTTCTTGCCGCCAGTCTCGCCGGTGCCGAGCGTCCGTTTGCCGCTGGCGTTGTCGTAACCCACCCAGACCGCGACCGTGACGTCGCTGGTGAAGCCGACGAACCATGCGTCGTTTTCACTGTCGGTGGTGCCGGTCTTGCCGCCGACGAAGCCGGCGTGCTGCCGGATCGAAGCCGCGGTGCCGCGCGCGACCGTGCCTTCAAGCATGGTGCGCAGTTGATAGAACGCCGTTCGATCACCCTCGGCGAGATAGACGGGCTTCGCCACGACATGGCGATAGACCGGCTTGCCGTCCTGCTCGATCGAGTCGATGGCGTAGGGCGTGACGCGCTGTCCTTCGTTGGCGATGGACGCGTAGAAGCCGGCCAGGTTGATCATGCGGAGCGCCTGCGCGCCGAGCACGAACGGGTAGTTCTTCATGCACTCGCTGTAGATCCTGGCTTCGAGGGCCAGGTTGCAGACGAGCTCGAGACTGCGCCTCGGATCCTTGTCGACGCCACCATCCAGCAGGCGCGCCGTGACCATGTTCTTCGACTGCTCCAGGGCGCGGCGCATCGTCATGACGCCGGAACCGCCGCCGTCATAGTTCTTCGGCGACCAGAAGTGAGCGGAAACGCCGGGAATTGGCGGCAGCGTCACGCCGGAGTCCTGCACCAGGGTGTTGGGCTGCAAGCCCTTGTGAAGCGCGGCGAGATAGACGACCGGCTTGATCGACGAGCCGGGCTGACGCAGCGCCTGCGTGGTGCGGTTGAGCTGGCTGGCCGGATAGGAGAAGCCGCCGACCATCGCGAGGATGCGGCCGGTCTTGTTCTCCAGAACGACCGCCGCGCCCTGCACCTTGGGGCGTACGCGCAGCTCGGCCTTCGCGTCGTTCTTGGTCTTGCCCTCGGTGACGCGGACATAGACCACGTCGTTGAGCTTCAGCTTGCCGATCTCGACGCCTTCCGGCGTCGTCAGCGGCATGGTGCGGCCGTCCTTGAGGCCGACCTTGACGCTGAGCGGGCCCTTTTCGTTCGGGCGCCGCTCGATCACGATGGCGGCGGGCCATTGCACGTCATAGAGCGGCAGCCGCGCGTTCTGCAGAGCAATTTGCCACACCGGCTTGGCGCGGCCGCGCCGCTGCGCCTTGGTGCGCATGTCGGTCTCGTAGCGATAGACGCTTTCGCCCAGATTGACCTCGGGGCCCGTGAACTCGATGCGGCGCGATCGCGCCTCGTAGCGAGCAAGTCCCTCCTGCAACGCGGCTTCGGTGGCGCGCTGGAGCTTGAGATTGATGGTCGAGCGCACGGCGTAGGATTCCACCGTCAGCGACTGCATGCCGACCAGCGTGCGCGCTTCGCGCAGCAGATGATCGAGGAAGTGGACGCCGGACTCGCGCCGGGGCTTCTCATAAGGAACGATGCGCGGCTGCGCGCTGCCTTCGTCGGCGTTGTCGACCTTGTCCTCCTGCATGCGCTTCAGCACGTAGATGAAGCGCTGGCGCGCGCGCTCGGGATAACGGTCCGGGCTGAAATACGCGGGGCCCTTGGCCATCGCGGCGAGCATGGCGCCTTCCGTGAGGCCGAGCGCCGACGCCGGCTTCTTGAAATAGCTGCGTGCGGCCATGTCGATGCCCCACGCGCCACGGCCCAAGTAGATGGAGTTGAGATAGACCTCCAGAATCTCTTCCTTGCTCAGGGAGGTGTCGAGCCGCGAGGCCACGATCATCTCGCGCAGCTTGCGCTCGTAGCTGACGTCGTCGCCGACCAGGAGGTTCTTGGCGACCTGCTGCGTGATGGTCGAGCCGCCCTGCGGCCGGCCGGGCTCCGCCAGGTTTGAGATGAAGGCGCGGATCAGGCCGCGTTCGTCGATGCCCTTGTGCTGGTAGAACCGCTTGTCTTCGGCGGCGATAAACGCCTGCTGGACGAATTCGGGAATGTCCTTGAGCGGGATCCAGACGCGGCGGTGGTCCGATTCGAACAGCTCGGCGAAACGCTCGCCTTTGCCGTCATACACGACGCTGGTGCCGGGCAGCTTGAGGCCCTTGAGCTTGTTGTGATCGGGCAGTTCGGCGACCGCGTGGTTGTAGAACTCGATCACCTGCTTCATGTCGAACGGAGAGTTCTGCACCTTTTCGTTGGTGCAGAACTGCTTGTAGGCGATATGCAGCTCGTTGAAATCAATGCCGCGAAACGCCTTGATCTCGCCGGCAACGGCCTGGGGGTCGGCGAGCGCCGTCTCGATCAGATCGTCGAGCTTGAGATCCTCGATGTCGAACGCCTTGCGCATGTGCGCGCAGCCGTCCTTGAGGATTTGCACAACCTCGGTCTGGTCCGCCACCGGATCGAAATGAGTCTTCACCGAGTCCGGCCGTGTGGTGACCTGACCCAGCGCGAGCGCCGTGGCGAACATCTTCACGAGAATGAGATTCATCGCGTCCGCATCATCTGAAATTTGGCCTGCGATAAATTTGTAATCGCATTCGCTGCGATGCGCCAAGAATAACGGCCATATAGAGATGAAATGCTGACGTTAGGATTAACTACGCGGTTGCAGATGCGCTGGCGCGGCGCGTTGAAAATCGTTTCCGCGCGTTAACAAAAATCCCTTGGTGCCTACGCTTAACGGTTAAGCATGAAGGAGATGCTGCTCATCGATCCAAAAACAACCAGCAAAAAGTCTCGGAAATTTCGAGCAAATTTGCGCTTCGACAAATCTTGTCGCGCGAACATCCCAATCATCGCGCTTGAGAATCCAGTCTCCGTATGATGAATCTCGTGCTCGCGGATTAATGTTACCCGGTGAAACGTCAACGTTCACCATTTGCTGCGCGTTATAGAACGCCTCGATGCAACGATCGCGCGATAAAGCGGACGCGAGATCATGAGGCGGAAAATGAAATTGGGTATGAGGCACGTCATCAATCGTGCGGCGCTGGCGGGGGCTTTGGCTTTCGTCTCGTCGACGGCGTTTGCGCAATTCTACCAGGAGCGGCGTCAGTACGGTCCGCCGCAGTATCAGCGCCAGCAGGCGCGCCCCGCGCCGCAGCGCCAGGCTGCGCCACCGGCACGCGCCGCAACGCCGGCGCAAACCCAACAGCCACAGGCTCAGGCCGCTCGTCCGCAGCCGCAGCGGAACGAGCCGTTCGTGATGCCGAAGGGTGCTTGCTTCAGCAAGGAAGGCACCCCCGAGCAGATCGCCGCTGCTTGCGCGGCCGTGATCGAAGCCGCCAAGGACAAACCGCAGGCGATGTCCGTCGCGTACGGCAATCGCGGCGAGGTTTATCGCGAGAAGGGCGAGCTCGATAAGGCGATGGCCGATCTCGAGCAGGCCGTCTCGCTCGATCCGAGGAACGCCGGCGCGCTCTACAGCCGCGGCCTTGCCTATCGCTCCAAGGGCGAACACGACAACGCGATTGCGGACTTCGATCAGGCGATCAAGCTCGATCCGAAGAACGCAGCGACGATCTACAACAGCCGCAGCCACGCCAACTACGAGAAGCGCGACTACGAGCGCGCCATCCAGGATCTCAATCAGGCGATCCGGCTCAATCCGCGTTACACGCTGGCGATCTACAACCGCGCCATGGCGTATCGCGCCAAGGGCGAGCCGGAGCGCGCCGTTCCGGACTTCGACCTCGTGCTCAAGATCAATCCGGCTGACGGCTATGCGTTGCATAACCGCGGCCTCGCTTATCGCGATCTGCGCGACTACGACCGCGCGATCAAGGATTTCGACCAGGCGGTGAAGATCAATCCGAACCTGATTTCGGCCTACAACGACCGCGGCCTGGCGTACGTCTCCAAGGGCGAGACCGACCGCGCGATCGAGGACTTCGACCACGCCATCACGCTCAACCCGCGTGACCCGGCAGCGTTCAACAACCGCGGCCTGGCCTATCGCAACAAGGGCGAGACCGAGGCGGCGATCAACAACTACGATCAGGCCATCGCGCTCAATTCCGAGTTTGCGCTCGCGTACTACAACCGCGGCAATGCGTACTATGACCGCCGCGACTACGATCGCGCCATCCAGGACTACAATCAGGCGCTCAAGATCAATCCGAACTACGCGCTGGCGTACTACGATCGCGGCGTCGTCTATTACGACCGCCAGCAGTACGACCGCGCTGTCGAAGACCTGAGCAAGGCGATCGAGCTCGATGCCGAAGGATTCGCTGGCCTACTACAACCGCGGCCTGACCTATCGCGCCAAGGGCGAGATGGACAAGGCGCTGGCGGACTTCGATCAGTCGATCAAGCTCGACCCGAAGAATCCGCTGCCGATCTACAACCGCGGCCTGGCCTATCGCGACAAGAAGGAGCTGGAGCGCGCCATCGCCGACTTCAGCACGTCGATCCGGCTCGACTCGCGCAACGCGCTGGCGTTCTACAACCGCGGCCTGGCGTACTGGGACCAGAAGCAGACCGATCGCGCGGTGCAGGATTACGAGCAGGCGATCCGCATCAATCCCGGCTACGCGCCGGCATATTACAGCCGCGGCCAGGCATTCTATGAGAAGCGCGACTACGACCGCGCCATCCTCGACCTGAACCAGGCCATCAACGGCCGGCCCAACTATCCGCTCGCCTTCAACGTGCGCGGCATGGCCTACAACGCGCGCGGCGAAACCGACCGCGCCATCCAGGACTTCGATCAAGCCATCAGGCTGGACAGCAAGTTCTCCGCCGCTCTGAACAATCGCGGCGAGACGTTCCTCGGCAAGCGCGATCTCGACCGCGCCATCGCCGACTTCGACAACGCCATCAAGGCCAATCCGAATTCGGATACCGCCTATTACAATCGTGGTGTTGCGCACCGCGACAAGCGCGACTTCGAGCGCGCGGCGGCCGACTTCGGCCAGACCGTCAGGATCGATCCGAAGAACGCTGCCGCCTTCAACAACCGCGGCTTTGCCTACTGGAACCTCGGCGACAACGACGCCGCCATCGCGGACTTCGAGCAGGCGATCAAGCTCGATCCGAAGTTTGCGGCGGCCTACACCAACCGCGGCGCCGCGCACTTCTCCAAGCGGGACTACGATCGCGCCATTGCCGACTTCGATCAGTCGATCAAGTTCAGCCCGAACACGGCGTCGGCCTGGCACGACCGCGGCCTCGCGTTCCGTGACAAGGGCGACAACGACCGCGCCATTCGCGATTTCGATCAGGCCATCAAGCTCGATCCCAAGTTCGCGGTGGCGTTCGCCAGCCGCGGCCTCGCGTATCACAACAAGCGCGACTACAACCGCGCGATCGCCGATCTCGACAGCGCGATCCGGCTGGATGCCAGGTTCGCCGGCGCGTTCAACGATCGCGGCCTCGTCAACGCCGCGACCGGCAAGTCGGATCGCGCGATTGCCGACTTTACCCAGGCGATCCGCATCAACCCGAACTACGAGGCGGCCTACAACAATCGCGGCCTGGCTTACCGGTCGCGCAACGAGCTCGACCGCGCCATCGAGGACTTCGATCAGGCGGTCAAGATCAACCCGAACTACGACACGGCCTTCACCAACCGGGGGCTCGTCTATCGCGGCAAGGGCGACCTAGACCGCGCCATCGCGGACTTCGAGCAGGCCATCAAGGCCAATCCGAACTCCGATGCCGCCTATACCAATCGCGGCCTGGCCTACCGCGCCAAGGGCGAGACGGATCGCGCGATTGCGGACTTCGACGCGGCGATCAAGCTCAACCCGAGCGAAGGCGCAGAGCTACAACAGCCGCGGCACTGCGCTCGCCGAGAAGGGCGAGTTCGAGCGCGCGGTTGCCGACTTCGACATGGCGATCAAGTTCGGTCCGGGCAACGCCGTCACCTTCAACGAGCGCGGCAGCGCCCACGCGGCGCTGGGCAATGTCGATCGCGCCATCGCCGATTTCGATCAGGCCATCAAGCTGAACCCGAACTATGCGGTTGCGCTCAACAACCGCGGTTCGGCCTGGCGGGGCAAGGGCGACCTCAACCGCGCGGTGGCCGACTTCGATGCCGCGATCCGCCTGAATCCGAACTTTGCCGTCGCGTACCACAGCCGCGGCATCGCACACTACGATCGCGCCGATTTCGACCGCGCCATCGCGGACTTCAGCCAGACCGTCAAGCTGGAGCCCAATAATGTCGCTGCCGTGAACGATCGCGGCAACGCCTATGGCGCCAAGGGCGACCACGACCGCGCGATCCGGGACTTCGATCAGGTCATCAAGGCCGGCGCCAATGCCATGGCGTTGAACAACCGCGGCATCGCATACCGCAACAAGGGCAACTTTCGACCGCGCCATCGAGGACTTCAACGACGCGATCAAGGTCAATCCGAACTACGCGGCGGCACACTACAACCGCGGCACCGCCTATTTCGACAAGCAGGATCGCGACCGCGCGATCGAGAGCTACGACCAGGCGATCAAGCTCGACCCGTCGTTTGCATTGGCGCTGCACGATCGCGGCGTGGCGTACTACGAAATGCACAACTACGATCGCGCCATCGCTGACTTCGAGCAGCTTGTCGCCTCCAATGTCAGTCTCGTCGCCTCGGCCAATTCGCGGGAAAATCGCCAGCTCGGCTACGATCGCGCCGGCGACAAGCGGATTGCCCAGCCGATCCGGCTGAGTCCGAGCTTCGCGCGCGCCTTCAACGATCGCGGCCTCGCCATTGCGGCGAAGGGCGAGCTCGACCGCGCCATTGCCGACTACGATCAGGCCCTGAAGATCAACGCCAACTTCGGCACGGCCTATTACAATCGCGGCAACGCGTACTACACCAAGCGTGAGCTCGACCGCGCGCTCGCGGACTTCGACCAGGCCATCAAGATCGATCCCAAGGACAAGCTGGCGCATTTCGACCGCGGCCTGACCTACTACGACAAGCGCGACTTCGATCGCGCCGCGCTGAACTTCGACCAGGTCGTCAAGCTCGATGCCAAGGATGCGGCCGCCTACTACAACCGCGGCATGGCGCACTACGGCCGGCTCGATTTCGATCGCGCCATCGCGGACTTCGACCAGACCATCAAGCTCGACCCGAAAATCGCACTGGCGTTCCACAATCGCGGCAATGCGCTGGCCCGCAAGCGCGACTACGATCGCGCCATTGCCGATCTGGATCAGGCGATCAAGCTCAACGGCAATTACGCCGTCGCCTATAACGATCGCGGCCTGGCGCATGGCGCCAGGGGCGATCTCGACCGTGCCATCAAGGACTTCGACCGCGCCGTCGCGATCGATGCCAAGTACGCGCCGGCTTTCACCAACCGCGGCGTCGCCTATGGCGTGAAGGGCGAAGCGGATCGCGCGCTCGCCGACTTCGATCAGGCCATCAAGCTCAACCCGACCTATGCGTTCGCGTTCTACAACCGCGGCAACGCGCTCTACGACAAGCGCGACTATGACCGCGCCATCGAGAGCTACGATCAGGCGATCCAGCTCAATCCGAGCGATGCGGTGGTGTTCCACAACCGCGGCAACGCCTACGCCAGCAAGCGCGACTACGACCGCGCCATTGCCGACCAAAGCCAGGCGATCAAGCTCAACGCGTCCTATGCGCTGGCTTTCAACAGCCGCGGCCTGGCGTACGGCGCCAAGGGCGAGGTGGAGCAGGCGCTCGCGGATTTCGACCAGTCGATCAAGCTCAATCCGCGCAGCATGCAGGCCTACTACAACCGCGGTCTGACGCAGCGCAATCGCGGTGACCTCGATCGCGCCATCGCGGACTTCGACCAGGCGGTCAAGCTCAACCCGAACCAGATCCTCGCGGTCTACGCGCGCGGCAACGCGCAACTGACCAAGCGGGCCTACGACCGCGCGATCGCGGACTTCGATCAGGTGCTCAAGCTCAATCCGTCCTATACGCTCGCCTACCACGACCGGGGCGCGGCCTATGGCGCCAAGGGCGACACCGATCGCGCCATCGCCGACTTCGATCAGGCGATCAAGCTCGATGCGAACGATGCGGTTGCATATCAACAATCGCGGTCAGGCCTATCGGAACAAGGGCGATGTCGTCCGTGCGCTGGCGGACTTCGACCAGGCGATCAAGCTGGAGCCCGGCTATGCGCTGGCGCTCTACAATCGTGGCAGTGCGCACTACGAGAAGCGTGACCACGACCGCGCGATCGCTGACTTCAACCAGTCGATCAAGCTCGCACCCCAGCTCCGATCTTGCCTACTACGGCCGCGGCCTTGCGTATCGCGAGAAGGGCGACAACGACCAGGCGATCGCGGACCTCGGTCAGGCCATCAAGCTCGAGCCGAAGAACGCGCTCGCCTACAACAATCGCGGTCTGGCGCTGCGCGCCAAGGGCGACTTCGACCGCGCCATCGCCGATTTCGAACTGGCCATCAAGCTCGACGGCAGCCTGGCGATGGCGTTCAACAACCGCGGCGTCTCGCTCGGCATCAAGGGCGATTTCGACCGTGCCATCGCCGACCTTGACCAGGCGGTCAAGCTCGATCCGAAGGACGCGCGGACCTTCAACAACCGCGGATTTGCCTGGCGCAACAAGGGCGATGCCGACCGCGCGGTGCAGGACTTCGAGCAGGCCATCAAGCTCGACTGCGAGCTATGCGCTCGCGCTCTACAATCGCGGCAATGCCTTCTACGAGAAGAAGGAGTTCGATCGCGCGATCGCCGACTACGAGCAGGTCATCAAGCTCAGTCCGAATTTTGCCGCGGCGTACAACAACCGCGGCCTGGTCTGGGACGACAAGCGCGACTATGACCGCGCCATCAAGGACTTCGATCAGGCGATCAAGCTCAATCCGGAGAATGCGCTGGCCTACAACAACCGCGGCTTCGCGTATCGCAACAAGGGCGACAGCGATCGTGCGCTGCAGGACTACATGCAGGCGATCAAGCTGAACCCGAACTACGCCCTGGCGTACTACAACCGCGGCATCGTCTACTACGACAAGCGCGAGTTCGATCGCGCCAGCCAGGATCTGAACAACGCCATCAAGCTCAACCCGAACTACGGTGCGGCGTTCCACGATCGCGGCATCACCAACTACGACAAGCGCGCGTTCGACGCCTCGGTGCCGGCCGGTGACGCCGTGCTCGCGGCCGGCCCGAACTACGCGATTGCGGCGGGCAACCGCACCAGCTCGTATGAGAACAGGCGCGACGACGACCGCGTGATCCAGGAGGTCAACCAGACCATCAAGGGCAACAACGCGCCGGCGATGGCCAGCCTCAATCACGCCAATCTGCTGTTCGGCACGCGCAACTACGATCGCGCGATCCCGTTCTACGATCGCGCGCTCAAGCTGCAGCCGGGCAACGCCGAGGCGCTGAACGGCCGCTGCGGCGCGCTGGCGATGGTCGGCGAGCTCAAGGCCGCCCTGGAGGATTGCAACGAAGCGCTCCGCCTCAAGCCCAACAGCCCCGGCGCGCTCGACCACCGCGGCCTCGCGTATCTCAAGCTCGGTCAGCCGGATGAAGCGATCGTCGACTACGATGAAGCGCTCAAGCTCAACCCGAACTCGCCGGAGGCGTTGTTCGGCCGGGGTGTGGCCAAGCTGATGAAGGGCGACATCTTCGCCAGCACTGCCGACCTCACCGCGGCGCGGGAAAAGAAGCCGAGCATCGCGGACGAGTTCGCCAAGGCTGGCGTTCGGGCCCAGCAGAAGCCGTAGCACTGATAGGCTGCAAGATCAGGCGTCAAACGGCCCGGCAAACGCCGGGCCGTTTTGCTTTGTGCCTGGGCGCCCTTGCGGACTGGCGCCGGGTGCGGTCAGCTTTCCCTGCAAGAACGAATTCGCCGGGGAGGCATTGTCATGAACGAACTGGATCGCGCAATCCGGGATCTGGTGGTCGCAAACCGGATTCTGGCCCGGGAGGACGTGGTCGACGCCTACGGCCACGTCAGCGTCCGCCACCCGACCAAACCGGACCGCTACCTGCTGTCGCGCTCGCTCAGCCCCGAGCACGTGACCAAGGACGACGTCATCGAGTTCATGCTCGACGGAACGCCAGTCAGCGATAAGCGGCCGCCGTATCTTGAGCGGTTCATTCACGGTGCGATCTACGAAATGCGGCCCGAGGTGAGGGCGGTGGTTCATTCGCACGCCGAGGACACGCTGCCGTTCAGCATCTCCAAGACGACGCCGCTTTGCTGTGTCGCGCATGTGGCAAGCGACATGGGCACGAAAGTGCCGGTCTGGGACATCGCCGACAAATTCGGCGATGCCACCAACCTGCTGGTGACCAACATGGCGCAGGGCCGCGACATGGCGCGAAAACTGGAGGACAATTCCGTCGTCCTGATGCGCGGCCACGGGTTCTCGGCCGCCGCGGATTCGCTGCTCAAGGTCGTGCGGCTGTGCGTCTACCTGCCGCGCAATGCGCGCATCCTTCTGCACGCGATGCGGCTTGGCGAGTTCACGCGCATGTCGGAGGGTGAGATCAACTCGCGGCACGGCTACAGGTCGGAAGAGCCGGCCATGCAGCGCGCATGGGAATACTGGGCGAAGCGGGCGGGCTGTGCCGACATGCTGGGTCCCGATCCGGGCGGCGTCTGAGCGATTTCCGGAATTTCATCCAGTTGTTTTTGAGCATGGTGCCATCCGAAAACCGGGTATCGCTCTCTCGGATGATGCTCTAACCATCCGCACCATGGACTCCACGCCAACCCCGCCGGGCCGGCTTTTTGCGCTCGCACTCGGCCTCACGGCGCTGGTGACGCCGCTGGCCGTGCATCTTTTCTTTCCGGTGATTCCAGCGGTGAAGGCGACGCTCGGCCTGTCCGATGCCTATGCCTACCTGACATTCAGCATCGCGCTGTTCGGCATGGCGATCTCCACCTTGTTCTATGGCTCGCTGTCGGATCGCTACGGGCGGCGCCCGGTGCTGCTGTCCGGTCTGCTGCTTTTTCTGGTCGGCAGCGCTGTCTCCGCGATTGCGCCGACGCCCGCCATGTTGGTTCTTGGACGGCTGATACAGGCGATTGGCGCAGGCTGCGGCCTGGCGCTGGTGCGCGCCATCGCGCGGGACGCCTACAGCGCCGACAAGCTGGTCAAGGCGATCGCGTACCTCACCATGTTCGGCACGATGGGGCCGATGATCTCGCCGTTCGTCGGCGGCGTGCTCACCGACATGTTCGGCTGGCGCAGCGTGTTCGGCTTTGCGCTCCTGGCAGGCGGTGCGATCACGCTCACCGCCTATCTCGTGCTGTACGAGACGCATCCCGCCGACAAGCGAACCAAAGGCGGCGACAGCGTTTCGCAGAGCTATGCGGCGCTGTTCCGCCGGCCGCGGTTCAATGCGTTTGTCCTGCAAAGCGGCTTTACGACCGGCGCGTTCATGGTGATGGCGAGCGCGGCCGCGTCGCTGATGACGGAGCTTGCTGCATCGCCCGGCGACCGAGTTCGGGCTTTATTTCATCCTGTTTCCGGTCGGCTTTTTCACCGGCAATTTCATTTCGACGCGTATCGGCAACCGCGTCGCAGGCGAAACCATGGTGCTGGCGGGCTCGCTGCTGGCGCTCGTGACCGTGACGATGCAGGCCGTTGTGCTGACGCACGGCGTGCTCACGCCGCTGGCATTCTTCATTCCGGGCTTCTTCATCACCATCTCGCAGGGCATTGCGATGCCCTATGCGCAGGCCGGCGCCATGAACGAGATTCCGCGCTTCGCCGGCACCGCGGCCGGCGTCGGCGTGTTCATGCAGAATATCGGCGCAGCGATATTTTCCCAGCTCTACGGCCTGCTCGCAGACGGCACGCCGACGCCGATGTGCATGATCGCGGTGGTATGTTCGATGCTGGGGCTGGTCGTCGGCGCGATCCCGTTCCTGCTGAAGCGCCGCCGCGTCACGCCTTGACGACGGCCATCACCTCGACCTCGACCAGGAAATCCGGATGCGACAGGCGCCGCACCTCGACCGCGGTGCTGGTCGAGAGGTCGTCGCCGCAGAATTCCATCCGCGCGTCGATGTTCTCGAAATAGGCGTCGATGTCGGTGGTGAAGGTCTGACGTTTCACCACGTCGGCCCAGGTTGCGCCGGCGGCCTTGAGTGCGACGGTGATGTTCGAGAACACCTGCCGGATCTGCGCCCGCATGTCGCCCTTGCCGACGATCTCCGCCTTTCTCGTTGCGCGACAGGATGCCGGACAGGAAGACCAGCTTGCCCGGCACCACGGTGACGACCGGCGCGTAGAGCACCTGACCTTTGACCACACGCTTTGATAGACCGTCGGGAAAGATGCTCTGCAACTCGGTCATGGTGCCTCCTTTGTGTGCGCGGCGTGAACTCTATTTCGGCCGCGCCGGAGCTTGGAAGGTCCGGCACAGGGTGTCTAGTATGCGTAGCCGGCAACGCATCCAAAGGAGCCGAGACAATGAGCGCGCGCATCAAAACAATTCTCGTTCTTGCCTGTCTTGCGTTGAGCGCGGTAGCCGCGCAGGCGCAGAGCTTTCCGAGCAAGGCGGTCCGGCATCATCGTCCCGTATCCGGCCGGCGGCTCGGTCGACAACATCTCGCGCGCGGTCGCGCCCCGGCTCAGCGCGATCTGGGGCCAGCCGATCGTGATCGAGAACCGGGCTGGCGGCGCCACGCAGATCGCCGCCGACATGGTCGCGAAGTCTCCGCCCGACGGCTACACGCTGTTCGCGACCGGGATGGAGACCTTCGCGATCAACCCGTACATGCTGTCCAAGCTGTCCTACGACGTGAAGGATTTCACGCCGGTCAGCGGCTACGGCCTGTCGAACCAGATTCTGGTCGTGCCGTCGGCCTCGCCGTTCAAGTCGATCGCCGAGCTGATGGCGCATGCGCGGGCGAAGCCGGGCGAGCTGCAACTACGCGACCATCGGGCTCGGCGGCTCGAGCCACATCAACATGGTGCTGTTCGAGAGCATGACCGGGCTGAAGCTGACGCCGGTGCACTACAAGGGCGGCGCGCCGGCGGTGACCGATCTGCTGGGCGGCCACGTGCCGTCGGCGTTCCTGAGCTCGCAACTGGTCGACCAGGGCATCAAGTCCGGCCACATCCGCGCGCTTGCGGTCGGCAGCAAGTCGCGGCTGCGCCAGCATCCCGATGTGCCGACGGTGGCCGAGAGCGGCGTGCCGGGCTTCGAGGCGGTGAGCTGGTTTGGCGTCTGGGCGCCGGCCGGAACGCCGCGCGACGTCGTGCTCAAGATCAACGCCGACCTTCAGAAGGTGTTCGCCGACGCCGACTTCCGCGAAAAATTCCTGGATCGCGCCATGCTCGAGGCGAACACCGGCTCGCCGGAGCAGTTCGCCGAGTTCATCAAGGCCGAGGCGGCGAAATGGAGCAAGGTCGTCAAGGACGCCAATCTGAAGATCGACTGACGCGCCTCACTCCACCTTGATCCCGGCGCGCCGGATCACCTCGCCGAACCGTGCCGTGTTGTCGGCGATGTGCCGCGTGAAATCCTCCGGCGTGCCGAGCGGCATGGCGGCGCCCTGGGCGACGAACTGCTTGCGCGTGTCCGGGACCGTGAACACGCGGTTGGCTTCGCGGTTGAGCCAGCCGATCACTGGCGGCGGCGTGCCCGCGGGCGCGAGCAGCCCGAACCACGCGCCGATCTCGCCGGGGAAGCCTTGCTCACCGAGCGTCGGCACATCCGGCAGCACGCCGACGCGCTCCTTCGACGCCACGCCGATCGCGCGCACCGTGCCGGACTGGATCGGACCGAGCGCCAGCGACACCACGTCGAACATCATGTGCACATGGCCGGCGGCCAGCGCCTGCGCGGCGGGGGCGGCGCCGCGAAACGGCACATGGGTGATGTCGACGCCGGCCGAGAGCTTGAGCAGCTCGGCGGCGATGTGGCCGGACGCGCCGATGCCCTGCGATGAATAGGTCAGCTTGCCCGGATTCGCCCTGGCGTAGGCGAGCAACTCCTGCAGCGACTGTGCGGGCACCGACGGATGCACGACCAGGATGTTCGGCACCGACACCAGCAGCACGATTGGCGCGAGATCCTTGACCGGATCGTAAGGCACCTTGGTGAGCTGCGGCCGGATCGAGAGAAGTCCCTGATTGCCGACCAGCAGCGTGTAGCCGTCGGGCGGCGCCTTGGCGGTGGCCTCGGTCGCGACCACGCCGGCCCCGGTGGTGCGATTCTCGACGACGACGGTATGGCCGCCGCTTTCGGCGAGCTTCTGCCCAAAGATGCGCGGCAGGATGTCGCCGATGCCGCCGGGCGCCGCCGGCACCAGCATCTTGATCGGACGGGTCGGATAATCCTGCCCGCGCGCCGGCGACGCGGCACATGCCGCAACGACAATCATGCCGATCAGAACGCGCGCCAGGCCCTGCATTGCTTCCGCCCCGCGCGTCCTATTGGATCTTGATGTTGGCCTTCTGGATCACGTCGCCGAACTTCTTGGTTTCGGCGGCGATATGCGCGCCGAACGATTCCGGCGTGCCGAGCGGCAGCACGCCGCCCTGGCCGGTGAAGCGGCCGCGCACGTCGGGCGTGCCAAGCACGCGGTTGGCTTCGCGATTGAGCCAGGCGACGGCCTCTTTCGGAGTTCCGGCCGGCGCCATCAACCCGAACCACGCGGTCAGCTCGATCGGCAGGCCCTGCTCGACGATGGTCGGCACATCGGGCAGCACGGCGGCGCGCTCCTTGGTGGCGATGCCTATCGCGCGCACGCGGCCGTCCTTGATGCCCGCGATGGCGAGCGGCACCACGTCGAACATCATCAGCACGTGGCCGGCGACCAGATCCTGCTGCGCCGGAGCGGCGCCCTTGTAGGGCACGTGTGTGATGTCGATGCCGGCAGAGAGCTTGAGCAGTTCGCCGCCGATGTGACCGGTGGTGCCGACGCCTTGCGAAGCGTAAGTCAGCTTGCCGGGGTTCGCCTTGGCGTAGGCGATCAATTCTTTCAGGTCTTTAGCGGGTACCGACGGATGCACGGTCAGGATGTTCGGCACCATGATCATGTTGATCACCGGCACCAGCTCCTTCGCAGGATCGTAAGGCAGCTTCTGCAGGTGCGGCAGGATCGCGAGCACGCCGTGGTGCCCGGTCAGCAGCGTGTAGCCGTCGGCCGGCGACTTCGCGACCGCCTCCGTGGCCGGAACGCCGGCCGCGCCGCCGCGATTCTCCACCACCACGGTTGTCTTGCCGTCCTCGCCGATCTTGGCGCTGAGCACGCGCGTCACGATGTCGGCGACGCCGCCCGCTGCGATCGGCACGATGACCTTGATCGGCTTTGACGGAAAATCCTGCGCCATCGCGGGCGCCAGCGAAAGCGGCGCAGCCAAAAGCAGACAGGTGAACACGCGCGAGATCATTCGAATTTCCTTTGGATGATGAGTTGGTGATTATTCGAGCTTGATGCCGGCCTTGCGGATCACGTCGCCATAGCGGTCGGATTCGGACTGCATGTACTTGGCAAAGGCATCGGTGGACAGCAGCGGCACCGCGGCGCCCTGCTTGACGAACCGGTCGCGGCCTTCCGCCGTCGAGAAGATCTTGTTGGCTTCGCGATTCAGGTAGGCGATGGCGGCCGGCGGCGTGCCGGCGGGTGCGAGAAAGCCGAACCAGGCGCCGACTTCGACCGGCGAGCCTTGCTCCATCATGGTCGGCACGTCCGGCAGCACGTCGACGCGCTGCTTGGTCGCCACCGCGAGCGGCCGCACCCGGCCTGAATGGATCGGCCCGAGCGCCAGCGACACCACGTCGAACATCATGCTGACGTGACCGGCGGCCAGGTCCTGGGCCGCCGGCGCCGCGCCCTTGTACGGCACGTGGGTGATGTCGACGCCGGCGCGCAGCTTGAACAACTCACCGGCGATGTGGCCCGACGCGCCGACGCCCTGCGATGCGTAGGTCAGCTTGCCCGGATTGGCCTTGGCGTAGGCGATCAGCTCCTTCACGTCCTTGGCCGGCACGGACGGATGAATCACCAGGATGTTCGGCACCGTGACCGCGAGGAAGACCGGCGTGAAACTCTTGACCGGATCGTACGGAATTTTCTGCAGATGCGGCAGCATCGACAGCACGGCGTGGTTGCCGACCAGGAACGTGTAGCCGTCGGCCGGCGCCTTGGCGACTTCGTTGACGCCGATCACGCCGGCTGCGCCGGGCCGGTTCTCGACCACGACGGTGACGCCGGCCTCGCCGAGCTTATGCTGCATCTGGCGCGCGATGATGTCGCCGATGCCGGCCGGTGCGGTCGGCACGATCAGCTTGATGGGTTTCGATGGGTAGTCCTGCGCGGCCGCGCCGGTTGAAAGGAAAATGGTCGCGGCAACGGCGCAAAGCGCGGCGCGAAACGCCCTCATGTCCGATTCCTCCCGTCCCACTCTTGTGGTGGTGGGCAAGCCTATCGCGCACCTATCGGGCGCAACAGCCCAAAATGGTGGCCGTGCTGCGGCGCTGTACCGCGATGCGGTCAGCGGTGCTGGGTGATGGTGTCGACCAGCGCGACGCGGCCTTTCTTGACCTCGGCGATGGCGCGCAGCAGCGCAGGCTTGATGTCCTGCGGCTTGTCGATCGGCCCTTCGCCGTAGCAACCCATCGAGCGCGCCAGCGCGCCGAAATCCGGCTCCGGCCCGAACAGGTCCATGCCGATGTGCGCCCTGGCTTCGTCGGTGCCGCGGATTTGCGCCATGCGGAGCTGGTGCGCCCAGTCGTTGTAGTAGGCGCGGTTGTTGTGCATCACGATCAGCATCGGGATTTGGTATTTGGCCGCGACCCAAAGCGCGCCGGCATCGAACATCAGGTCGCCGTCGGGCTGGATGTCGACCACGAGGCGGCCGGTGCCCTTGTGCGCCAGCGCCACGCCGATCGAGATGCCGATCTGCGTCGCGGTGCCGAGTTCGACGCCGGGATGGCGGTACGGCTTGTCGAAGTCCCACAGCTTGCGCACCTGATGCTTCAGCTCGTTGGCGGTGAGCACCCAGTCTTCGTCCTTGATGACGTCCCAGACTTCGAGCGCGAGCCGCGAGAAGGTGATCGGCGAAGCGTCCCAATCCTTCTTCGCCTCGTCCTGCCACTTCGCCCAGACTTCGTCATGGCGCTTGCCGATCGCGACCTTGCGCTCGCGCGATCTTGCTTCTGGAGCGTGCTGTCCTTGGCGATGCGCTCCTTGCAGATGCGCGTCAGCTCGGGAATGCCGAGCGCGGTGTCGCCGATGCGCGCGAACCGAGCACGGCTGCATCCGGCAATAGTCCATCGACCACTTGCTGATGCCGAGCTCGGCGAAGCCGATCTCGACGGTGTCGCAGTGCTCCGGCAGCAGCGGCGTCATGATGCGCTTGGCGTTGTTGAGCTCGACGAACTGCTTTTCCCAATCCTTGACGTCGAGGCCGACCACGAGGTCGGTGTGCTTGAGCGACTCCTTGTCCATCGACAGGCACAGCGGGTGCTTGTTGGGGAAGTTGAGCGCGTTGTTGACGTCCCACACTGCCGCGCCGGTTGTCTCGGCGAGCTCGACGATGTTCTCGAAGCCGCCCGGTCGCCGTCCGGCGTATTCCGCCAGCAGCATCGGATGCTCGGCCTTCAGCAGCTTGTCGGCGATCGCAGCGATGGCGTTCGGGTCCGGCATCATCGGCGAAGGCGTCGCGACGGCGTTCGCGGGCGGCAGCTCGACCGCGGAGCTGGTCAGCTCGGTTTCCTGCAGCGCCGCGTCGTAGCACATGTAGATCGGGCCCTGCGGCTCCGTGGTCATGATCGAATAGGCGCGGGCGAAGCGATTCCGGCACGCCTTCGATCGCGGTCGGCTGGTAGTCCCACTTCACGTAGTCGCGCACCGCGTTGCCCTGCACCAGCGCGGTGTGCGTCCAGTCGATGTGCGGCCGGCGCTTGCCCTCGTCCATCGGGCCGGTGGCGCCCATGATGAAGATCGGCACGCGGTCGATGTAGGCGTAGTAGATCGCCATGGTGGCGTGCAGCAGGCCGACCAGGTTGTGCAGGATCACCGCCATCGGCTTGCCGCTCGCCTTGGCGTAGCCGTGCGCGATCTGCACCGCGATCTCCTCGTGCTGGCACAGCAGCATCGGCGGATCGTTGTTGCCGTAGTTGACCAGCGAATTGTGCAGGCCGCGGAAGCTCGCGCCCGGGTTCATGCGTGATGTAGGGAAACTTGTAGCGCTTGATCAGGTCGACGATGACGTCGGACTGCCAGCTGGTGTAGTGTTGGTGACTTTCGCGTCCATGTTCGAATTCCCGATCGTGTTGCGCGCAGCAGCGCAACGCCGCCTTCTTGGCGATCTCCGGCGACGCGGCGAAAATCTCCTTCACCAGCTTCTCGATCTGATCGCCCGGCACCGGCGTGATCTCGAGCTGCGCCTTCTCGGCGTCGGCGAGGAATTCCTTGTCGTTCATCGTGTCCATGAATGCCTTGCGCAGCGCCTCGACGCGCTCGCGCGGAATGTTCGGCGGCGCGACGAACGGCCGGCCCATCACCTGCCGCGCGAAGATCAGCTCCAGGATCTGCCGCTGCTCGTCGGTCTTGGCGAGATCGACGATCAGCGGAACGTCCGGCAGGTCGGGGTGCTTGCTCAACGCGAGCTGAACCAGGATGGAGAACTTCTTCTCTCCGAGCCACTTCTGGTGCGTCGACTTCACGCTTGACCATGACCAGCCGCAGCGGCCTTGCACCTCGCCGCGCTCCATCGCGAGTCCGACCTCGTTGCCGCCCGGATAGCCGGTGATGACCTTCATCTTGGTGCCGAGCACCCCGTTGGTGATTCTCGGGAACTGGTCGGTGTCGGCGGATGTGCTGGTGCCGCCCACGATCAGCGGCTTCTCCAGCATGTCCTCGAACTTGGTGATGCCGCTGGTGTGCCAGGCGACGCAGATGCTGACCTCGTTGTTGGCGCTGCCGATCCAGTTGAACTTGGTGGCGTCGAACTGCGCCGCCTTGTTGCCGAGCAGCGTATCGAAGCCGGTGCCGCGGCCGATGATGCCGAACGTGGTGCCGTCCTTCGGTCCGACGTTGTAGAGCCAGTTGGCGAGACGCAGCGAGCCCGCGCCCTCCATGTTCTTCGGCACGACCGTCGGATTGCCGGGGATGTGCTTGCCCATATGACGCGCCAGATAGCGCGCATAGAGATCGTAGGCGCCGCCGACGCTGTAGCCGATGTAAAGGTCGACGCTCTTGCCCTTGTAGAAGTCGGCGACGCTCTGCGCCGTCGCGGCTGGCGTGAACGCCAGCACCAACATGGCGGCCGCAACGATCCGCATGCGGGTTCGAAACGCCATACGTCCTCCCAAGGTCCCGCATTATCCGCGCTGGCGGATTGCTTTGACAAGGACGCGGAGTATGTTGCTGCCAACATTGGCTCCTTCAAGGAGAGTCGAATGACAGGCCTGATCGAAGGTATTCCGGGGCAGGGACATAACAATCCGCCGGAAGAGGGGGCCGAAAAGGACAATCAGCACTGGGAGCGCTGGGCCAAGAAGCGCACGTTCGTGCGTGCGCTCGAGGGAACCTACAGCCATCTCTACAAGTCGCTGGTCGAGCAGCCCCGGGTGTTTTCGTCGAAGGACGTGCCGTGGAAGGGCGGTCCCGGACACTACGGCAAGAGCGTGATCTCGCCACAGGCCGTCAACGTCACCCAGTCGATCGAGAGCCACATCGAGGCCTACGCGCCGGGCGCATCGGGCCAGAAGCACGGCCACCTCAACAGCGCGGTGTTCTACGTCCTGAAAGGACGCGGCTATGACATTCACGATGGCCGGAAGATTCCCTGGAAAGCCGGCGATGTGATGATCGTCGAGAACGGCTGCGTGCATCAGCATTTCAACGACGATCCGAAGGAAGAGGCGGTACTTCTCGTGTTCAAGGCGAAGCCGCTGTTCCTCTTCATGCATCTGATCTTTCAGAAGATCGTCGAATGGCCGTCCAAGGTGCCGCCTAAGGGCGCCGAGAATTACAAGCCGCCAACGGACATTTGAGGGAGACGATCATGGCGCTCGATCGAAGATCGCATTCCCTCGCTGTCCGGCAACAAGACGTCGACGTTCCGCGCCGACGACGTCAAGGCCTCGCAGGAGTTCCGCAAGGCCTACGAGGCCAAGCTCAACGTCGTGCATGCCGAGGACATGCCGTGGGAGCACTGCGCCGACGGCCTGATCAAGCATCTGGTGCATCATCAGATGAACACGCGCGAGATGTGCGTCGAGGCGTACATGCAGTTCCTCAAGGCCGGCGAGAAGTCCGGCATTCACCGGCACATGTGGGAGGAGTTGATCTTCGTCGCCGAAGGCTCGGGCTACGACCTGCACTGGGATTTGAAGTGGGATTGCCTCGACGCCTTCGAATGGGAATGGGCGCCGGAGCCGAAGGCCTATAGCTGGAAGCGCGGCGACTACATCTACATTCCGCCGTTCACCAATCACCAGCACGTCGCCAGCGACCACGAGGAATGCCGGCTGATCGTGATGTCGAACCGCATCACCAAGGAGATGGGCTTCGACTGGTTCGATCAGGTCGCCAACGCGCCGAGCTTCGACGCGTTGAAGGCGAACGGCGGACGCTAGGCCGCCTGCTTCGCAAACTTCGCAGCTTCACGGCCCGACAGGCGGCCGAACACCGCCGACGACATCAGCCCGGATGCGCCGGGATAATTGAAATAGAAGATGCCGCCGACCAGCTCGCCGGCCGCGTAGAGCCCGGGCAGCGGCGCGTCGTCGATGTCGAGCACGCGTCCGGTGGTGTCGATTTTCAGGCCGCCAAACGTGAACGTGATTCCGCAGCCCACCGAGAATGCTTCGAACGGCGGTTGCTCCAGCGCGGTCGCCCAGTTGGTCTTGTCGACAGCAAGGCCGACGGTGCGGCGGCCATCCTTGGCGTTGGGATTGAACGGTACCTCGCGAGCGATCGCGGCGTTGAACTCGTGCACCGTCTTGAGAAACCCTGCCGGATTGACGTCCTGCATTTTCGCCGCCAGCTCTTCGATCGTGCTGGCCGTCACTTTCGTTGCGCCGCGCAAACGATATTCGTCGCGCATGAGCGGAAGCGCCTGGGCATCGAACACCTGCCAGGCATAGCCGCCAGGCTGCTGCAAGATGATGCGGCCGTATTTGGCGTAGGTGAAGTTGCGGAAGTCGGCGCCCTCGTCGAGGAAGCGATTGCCGTCCGCGTTCACCACGATGCCGAACGGATAGCTGTGACGGAACCCGTTGTGCCGCGTTTCGATGCTGCCGAACTCCGGCGCGTTGCGTTCCCAGGCGCAGGAGTGGCACCCGGACCACTGGCCGTATGGCTGCGCGCCGGCGGCGAGCGCCATCGCGATGCCGTCGCCGGTGTTGTAGCGAGTGCCGCGCACCTTCGCCATGTCCCAGCCAGGCCCGAGATAGCGCGCGCGCCATTCGCGATTGGCTTCGAAGCCACCACTGGCGAGCACAACGGCGCTGGATTTGATTGCCTCCGGCACGCCGCTGATCTCAGCTTGCACGCCTTCGACGCCGTTCTTTCCGCGCAACAGCGCCGTGCCGCGCGCGCCATAGCGGACTTCGATCCCGTGCTTCTCGGCGTTCTTGAAGTGCGTTTCCATCAGTCCGGCGCCGCCGCCGTTGGCGAAGATCACCGAGCCGCCGAAAAATTTGAAACGCCCGTCGATCTTGTAAGCTTGGCGGCCATAGTTCGGCAGGAAACGGACACCGAGCCCACGCAGCCAGTTCACCGTATCGGTGCTGTTCGTGACCAGCACCTCGGCGAGGTCGGGATTGATGTTGAACTGGGTGATGTTGCCGAGGTCGTCAAAATAATTCCCGGCGGTGTATTCGCCGAAATCGGTGTTGGCGATTTCCTCGTCGGACAGGTCCGGCACTGCGCGTTTGATGTCATTCACGCCATGATGGACCATCCGGAACGTGCCGCTGGCGAACGCGGTATTGCCGCCGCGCCTGTCCTGCGGCGCGCGTTCGAGCACCAGCACGCGCGCACCATTCTCCCGCGCGGAAAGTGCGGCGCACATACCGGCGCCGCCGCCGCCGACAACGATCACGTCATAGGACATATGCTTGGCCGCTCGCTGCAATCGCTTTATCGATACCGCCTTCTCGACTAGGATTTAAACAAACGAAATATGAGGGCAGGGATGCACTGGAAGGTTGTGGTTGTTTTGCTGAGCGCCTTGTTCGCGAGTTCGGCCAGCGCGCAGAACTTCCCGACGCGGCCGATCAAGATCATCGTGCCATTCGCGGCTGGCGGACCGGGCGACACGGTCGGCCGTCTGCTGGCGCAGGCCATGAGCAAGCAGCATAGCGTCGTGGTTGAGAACATCAGCGGCGCCGGCGGCAATATCGGCGCGACCAACGTGGCGCGCGCCGCGCCTGACGGCCACACGCTGCTGTTCCATCAGCTTGGCATGGCGATCAGTCCCAGCCTTTACAAGAAGCTGGAATACGACCCGCTGAAGGATTTCGAGTATCTCGGCCTCGTCGCCTATCAGCCCAATGTGATCATCACCGGACCGAGCGTGGCAGCCAAGGACCTCAAGGAGCTGCTCGCGCATCTGCGCGCCAACCAGGACAAGATGACGTTTGCCAGCACCGGGCCGGGCGGCGCGTCGCATCTGTGCTCGATTCTTTTCATGAGCGCCACCGGCATCAACATTCGCGCAGTGCCATATCGCGCGACCTCGCCGGCGCTCACCGACATTCTGGGCGGGCAGGTCGATCTGCTTTGCGACTCGGTCGCGACCGCGACGCCCTACATCGAGAGCGGCAAGGTCAAGGCGTACGGCGTCACCAGCACGACCCGGTCGCCAAGCATCCCTTCCGTGCCGACGCTCGACGAGGCGGGCATTCCCGGCTTTGACATGATCACCTGGACCGCGCTCTACGCGCCGAAAGGCACGCCAAAGCCCGTCCTCGAGAAGCTCAACGAGATGCTGCAGTTGACGCGGTGCAGGACGAGCGCTTCAACACTGCCTCCAGAAGGTCGGCAGCTCCGCGATGCCGAAGGAGCGCGCCACACCGGAGGCTCACTCGGCGTTCCTACAGCAGGAAATGAAACGCTGGGCGCCGATCATTGAGAGCGCCAAGATCCGCGGCGAGTGACTTCGTAATTTACCGCGGCTGACTCCGCTTCGCGTTGGACAGGTGCAGCACCGCTTCGATCATCGCCTTCGGGCTGGCAACGCCCTTGCCGGCGATGTCGTGCGCGCTGCCGTGCGCGACCGATGAGAACAGGATCGGCGTGCCGATGGTCAGCGCGATGGTCGCCGCCGGCGCGACCAGCTTGGCCGGGACATGGCCTTGGTCGTGCAGCATGACGATGAAAGCGTCGATGCCCTTCATGTGAAACATGGTGTCGGCGCCAAACGGGCCTGACACGGCGATCCCCCTTGCCGCGGCCGCTTCGATCGCCGGCTTGATGATCTCGATTTCCTCAGAGCCGAACAATCCGCCTTCGCCGGCGTGTGGATTGAGGCCGCTCACGGCGAGCTTCGGTACGGCAACGCCCATTTGCTTGAGCGCCTCATTGGTCGCATCGATGACGCGTGCAACCTTGTCCTTCGTAATAGCCTCGACCGCCTTGCGCACGCTTTGATGCAGCGTGGCGTGGGCGACCTTGATGTCACCGAAGCACAGCATCATGAACACGTCGTTCTCGTCGGTGCCGGTCTGGCGCGCCACGAACGACGGGTGCCCGTCGAACGTGATACCGGCCTGCGCAATGGAGGTTTCGTTCTGCGGCGCGGCGACCACGGCGTCGACTTCGCCCGCAAGTGCAGCCTTTACGGCTGTCGCGACAAAAGCGATCGAGGCATGGCCTGCAATTGGATTGGTCGCACCGAAATCGAGTTTCGCGGCATCCGGCTGCTTGCAGTCGAGAACGTTGAGCTTGCCGCCTGAAAAGTCGGCGTCGGCGATGTGCCCGATCGCGCGCATGTCGATCGCGATTCCGCAGGCCTTGGCATGCCGTGCAACCACGCCTGGATCGCTCACCAGGATCGGATCGCAGGCCGCCCGCACCGCGGGATCGAGCGCCGCTTTGAGGCTGATCTCCGGGCCGATGCCGGCGGGATCCCCGGTGGCGATGGCGATCCTCGCCTTCATCTCACTCCCACGGCATCAGCGAGGCGTGGATCACGTCCGGCACGCCGCCCGGTTGATTGCCGACCGAGCGGATCGCGAGATCGACGTCCTTCAAGCCGAACCGGTGCGTCGTGATCTTCTCCAGCGGGAAGCGCTTCGACGCGATCTGCTCCAGTGCCAGCTCGCAGGCGCGGTAGCTGTGACCGCGCGCGCTCTTCATGGTGATGAATTTCACCGTGAATTTCTCCAGCGGGAAATTCGGGAACGCCGCCATCTCGCCCTGCGCCACGATGATGCCGGCTTTGCGCTTGAGCGCCTCGATGCCGAGCAGGATCGGGATGGTGCCGGCCCCGGCGGTGCAGTCGAGCGAGACGTCGACGCCCTTGCCGCCGGTGATCTCCTTGATGCGCGCGAGCGGGTCTTCCTTCTGCACGTCGATCACGTAGTCGGCGCCGAGCTCCTTGGCGACCTTCAGCCGCGCGGCGTCCTTCGACGTGCCGGTGACGATGATCAGCGACGCGCCGGCCTGCTTGCAGATCACGGTCTGCGACAGGCCCTGCTGACCGGGCCCCTGGATCAGCACCGTCGAGTTGTAGCCGACACCGCCGTCGAACAGCGACCATTCGACGCCGTTCGCCATCGGCGTAACAAGGCCCGCGAGTTCCGGTGTCACGCCCTTGGGCACATGGTGCACCACCGCGTTCCACGGCAGATAAACGTATTGCGCGAAGCCGCCCCATAGGTGCGGCGGCTTCTCGTCCGAGGTGTAGCCATAGCGGATCGCGTCGGGATTGGTGCGCCAGTTGGTGTTTTCGCAGTGCCGATACTGCCCGGCGTGGCACCACTCGCACTTGCCGCAGCTCACGTAGTGCTCGACGAAAACGAGATCGCCCTCCTTGAAGCCCTTGCGGTTGGTGAACTCGCGGCCGGCCTTGGCGATGAAGCCGATGTTCTCGTGGCCCATGATGGTGGGCTTGTCGTTTGGCGGATGCGCGTAGAGCTTGACGTCGGTGCCGCAGATGCCGGCCACCTCCATCTTCAGGAGCGCGCCGTCTGCCGGCACGTCCGGCATCGGATATTCGCGGATCTCGGTTTTGCTCGGACCAGTTCTTACGGCCGCCAGCACTTTTTCAGCCACGTCGATGTCCTTCCGTAGTGACGGCCTTCTTCTAGCGAGGCATTCTAGTCGGCGCCATGCTCGGCTTCATCAATAAAAGCCCGCAGCACCGCGAGGCGCTGGACCGCGTGCGGGAGTGGGTTCGCGATCGTTTCGATCTCGGCGACGGCGCGATCCTGGTCGCCGAGATCGCCTGCGCCTTGCCCGGCTGTCCTCCGCTCGAGACGGTCATCGCGTTCTGGAGCGATGGGAGGCGGCACCACACCAAGGTGTTCAAGCCGGTCGCCGAGGTGGTCCAGGACGATCTGCCGCCGCGGTGGCTGAAGGAGGCGATCGCGGTGCCAGACGACTTTGAGTGCGACTGTTGCTAGTTCGCCGACTTGATGTCGGCGGCCTTCACCACCTTGCCCCACTTCTCCAGTTCGGTCTGGTAGAACTTGGCGAACTCCGCGGGGCTCATCGGCACCCGCACCGCGCCTTGCTCGTCGAAGATCTTCTTCACCTCGTCGGACGCAAGGATCGCGTTGATCTCCTTGTTGATCCGCTCGACGATCGGCTGCGGCGTGCCGGCCGGCACCGCGAGGCCCCACCAGTTGGCCGCCTGATAGCCGGGCACGCCGGCTTCGTCGATGGTCGGCACGCCGGGCAGAAGGTCGGAGCGGCGGATGTCGCTGACGCCGAGCGCGCGCAGCTTGCCGGAGCGCACGTGCGGCAGCGAGGCGAGATAGGAGTTCATCAGAAGCTGGCTGTGTCCGCCGATCACGTCGATCATCGCGGGTCCGCCGCCCTTGAACGGCACCATCACGGTGTCGATCCCGGCCATCATGGAGAACAGCACCGACGCGGTGTGGGTGAAGCTGCCGACGCCGGCGTGCGCGAAGTGCAGCGTGCCGGGCTTGGCCTTGGCGAGCGCGATCAGCTCCTTCACCGTGGTTGCTTGCACCGACGGGTGCACTGTGAAGGCGCTGGGGCCGTTCCCCAACGAGGCGACAAACGTCAGCGACTTGCCGATGTCGAACGGCAGCTTGGTGATGTGCGGCGTGACCGCATGGGCGAGCGACACCAGCACCAGCGTGTGCCCGTCGGCCGGCGCTGCGACGGCCATCTCCATTCCCAGAATGCCGCCTGCGCCCGCGCGATTTTCCGCGGACACCTGCCGCCCTAGCCGTTCGCCTAGTTTGGTGGCGGCGATCCGCGCCACGATGTCGACGCTGCCGCCCGGCGCGAACGGAATGATCAGCCGCAGCGGCTTCGAGGGGAAATCTTGCGCGGCGGCAGGCAGCGACAAAGCGAGGAGGAGGGCGAGGGTTTTCAGCAGTGTCGCGCGCATGTTTCCTCTGCTCCTTATGATCGTTGCCCCGCTTTCGCGGGCAGCGGAGCGACTGTACGAAGCATCTGCTGTTCTATCCATCCTTTCGCAATGCGGCATTGCACCGGGCTGATCACCTGGGGCTAGGAATTTTGTCTGATTGCCTGCGGCGGATAGTGAAAATTCATGTTTAAGCGCGAGAAATGCCTCGCCACCTCAATCTGCGTCCGGTCGTGGTGTGGCCAACGCGGGCAATTTGAGCGAAAATGTTGAGGGCTGACATCCGGGGGAATGATTCAGTGTCCGCGCGCCTTGTGGTTCTTGTTTTGCTGTCTGCTGTAGCCACGCCGCCGGTCGCGGACG
Source organism: uncultured Alphaproteobacteria bacterium (assembly GCA_963838595.1). GTDB lineage: Bacteria > Pseudomonadota > Alphaproteobacteria > Rhizobiales > Xanthobacteraceae > Z2-YC6860. Next base: position 92,802 of record CAWIRP010000011.1, on the reverse strand, counting down.
CCCAACTCGCGTCGCCCGTGATGGTCGTGTGCCACGACTATGCGACAAAGAAATACATCGAAGACTTTCGGCGCATTGGGTCGCTCCAGACATCGCTCAACGATGACGCGCCAACTGTCGTGACGGTATTTCAAAACGACAGTCTGAGGTACGAAGAGTATCTCGCCGAGTGCATGAAACGCAGGACGCTGGAAAAGGCAAAGTAGGTCGGTCGCCGCGCCGCTTCTTCCTCAGCGCCTCGGTCGCGGTGTTCTCGTGAACCGCACGCTTTTTCCATCCGGCAAACGCTTCGCGTCGTAGCCGGCGTCGCGAACGGCGATGCGCTGCAGCCTGGGATGCTCGGGCGTGTCATCGAACCACCACTCGGCGCGCTGCGCCGCCCGCGACAATCCGAAGCCGAGGATGTCCTCGATCTCGTCATACGAGAGGACAAGCTCGTCCAGTTTTTGCGCTTTCAGGTAGTCGCGCAACGGATCGTATTTGTTGTCCGTCATCCTACGCTCAGCCCTTGATCTGCCGACCCGCGCGCGCGTCAGCGATCAGCGCGGTGAAGGCGTCGAGCGCGGCCTTGGCGGTGTTGGTGTAAGTGTCGACTTTCGAGTCGAGCCACTTCTCGCCATAGCCGATCGCAGTGATGGCGAGCCGCACGCGGCCGTCGAGCCACGGTCCGCCGCCGAAGCCGCCAATCACCGGAATCGACACCGCCTTCACCACGGCGGCGCCCACCACCGGCCCGGAGTTGGTGAAATCGAGCGCACAAGCGCCGCAGGCTTCCAGCAGCCTCGCTTCTTCGACGAGCTTGGCCGTCATCTCCGGCGTCGCCTGCGCGCCTGGCGCATTCTGCGCGCTGTAGGGGATGCCGTGCTTCGCCGCGGTCTGCGGGGTGAGGCCGAACTGCGCGAACACCGGGATGCCGGCCTTGACCACCGCGCGCACTGCTTCGGGATGATCGGCGGCGGCGTCGAGCTTCACCATGTCGGCACCGCCTTCCTCGATCAGGCGCTCCGCTGCGCGGACAGCGGCTCTGGGCGATTGCTGAACCGGGCCATAGGGCACATCGCAACTCACCAGCGCGCGGGTGGCGCCGCGGCGCACGGCTTTGCAGCAGATCAGCATCTCCTCCATCGTGACCTGGAGCGGATCGTCGTGCCCCCACAGGTTCACGCCGACGGAATCGCCAACCGAAATGAAATCGACGCCTGCCTTGTCGGCGATGCGCGCGATCGGCGTGTCCCAGGCGACCACGCCGACGCTTTTCTTGCCGTCGCGCTTCATTTGCTGAAGGTCGGCGATGGTGACTTTGGTTGTCATGGGATGAGCATAAGACAGGATCGGCGCTCATGCTGAGGAGCCGCCGAAGGCGGCGTCTCGAGACACGAAGCCGCCCGATCCTTCGAGACGCCCGCCATAGCGCGTCGAAGATCGTCGCGTCAAAGCGCGCTTGTGGCGGGCTCCTCGGATGACGGCGGAGCGAAGATCGCGAGCTATTTCTGCTGCGCGCCGTAGACCGCCTTCACCTTTTCCAGCAGCGCCGGCGTGATCGCGGCGACGCCGCCGACCAGCTTCTGCAACTCCTCGCCGGTGATCGGGCCGAGCGTGAGCTTCAGCTTGTTGGCGTCTTCGATGTATTCGGGGTCCTTGGTCATGGCGTCGAACGCGCGGCGCAGCGCGGTGACGCGGTCGGCCGGTGCGCCGGGCGTGGTCATGAACGCGGTGCCGACCTCGGTCGCGTTCATCACCGCGGCGAGGATGGCGCGCTCCTCGTCGTTGCGCGCAAGCTCGACGGCGGTCGGCACGTCGGGCAATTCGGGATGCCGCTTCAGCGCGTACTGCACGATGATGTTGATCTTCTTGCTCGGATACCAGTCGGGGTGGCCGACCTTCACCGCGGTCCATGACGTCGAGTGTCCCTCGACCTCGCCGCGCTCGACCGCGAGCTGCGCCTCGGCGGAGCCCTTGTAGCCCATGATCAGCTTGAACTTGGTGTCGAGCACGTTGTTGGTGACGAGCGGATAAACCGAGACGGTGGAGCCGACGCCGGTGCCGGACAACTTGGATTCCATCTTCTGCGCGTCGGCGAATGTCTTCACCGGCGAGGTGTGCCAGAGGAACACCATGTTCACGAGCGAATCGACGCGGCCGATCCAGTTCATCTCCGCGGTCTTGAATCGCACGCCTTGCGTGCCGAGCTTCTCGTCCAGCGCCGAAGTCGGCGCGCCGATGCCGATCGAGAGACCATCCTTGGCGGCGATGTTGTACATGTGCGCCAGCGCGAGGAAGCTGCCGGCGCCCGGCATGTTCTTCGGCACGATCGAAGGATTGCCGGGGATGTGCTTGCCGAGATGCCGCGCCACCAGCCGCGCATAGACGTCGTTCGAACCCGCCGGCGGGTAGCCGATGATCATGTCGATCGACTTGCCCTTGTAGAATTGCTCGGGGGTTTGGGCGGAGCGGAAGTGGCGGCGATGCCGGCCAGTACAATGGCAAGCAGGCCCGCGCGTCGAAACACATGCATGGCAATGGTCCTCACAATGTCCGCGGCGATGTTAGGGGAGGTGCAAGGTCGGTGCCAACGCGGCAGGCGGTCACGCCCTTAACGCCCGCAGCATGTCCTCGACGTATTCCTCGGCGCTGGCGACCACCAGCATCAGCGCCCAGGGGCGGAGCTGCGACAGCGTCTTGCCGAGCGCCTCGTCGGACTTGTCGGCGCCGCCGAGAATGAGGCCGGTGGTCATCACGCGCTTGAGGCTGCAGGCCTCGCCGATGATCGAGGCCGCCCCCGCGCTCTCGCCGGCGGCCGCGACCATCACCACCAGGTCGGCGCTGTTGACCTCTTCGATGAGATTTTTGGTGCGGCCGGCCAGATCGGACAGCCAGCCGGCGAAGCTCTCGCCGGCCTTCGGCGCGCCGCCGAACGCCGAGGCGGTGAAGAACGTCGCGCGGCTCCATTGCCGTTGCGCCAGCGTCTTCACCACGCGCTCGCTCGGCTGATCGAGCGCGATGATCTTCACCGCGCGGGGCTGCGAGTTCGGCGCATCGATCCGGAATCGCGCCTCGGCGGCGCTGGACATGCGGGCGGATTCGGATTGCATGGATCAGACCGTCGCGTGTTCCTTGCCGGTCTGCACCACCAGCGCTTCCTTCGCCGCTTCCTTGAACGGCTGATCCGGCGGCAGCACGACGGCGGCGGAGCGGCAGCGCTGATGCTCGAGCGCGATGCCGGGCGGCGTCTCGCCCTTCTCCATCGCCTTGAGTGCGCGCAGCAGACGATGCCGCGCCATGATGATGCCGTTGTCGGTCGAGACCAGGTTCTCCTTGGTGCGGTCGACGACCGGACCCATGCTCTCCTGCAGCGACGCATCCTGCATCGCGATGCCGTAGACGCCGCTGTAGGTGTCGCCGCGCTTCTGCGCGGCGCGGTCGATCAGGTAGTCGTTGTCCTTGTTCTGCCTCGGGCGGAACGTGCCGGGCTCATACTCGTTGTGGATGCCCTTGCCGGCGCGCATCGACTCCAGTTCGTGCGCGGACAGCGGCCGCGTCACCTTGTAGTCGAAGCTCCAGGCCCAGCAGTTCTCGTCGTCGATCGGCACCCAGAAGTGGCCGTGCACCGGATGGTCGGCGCGCGGCGGGATCATGGTGAAGGCCGGCATCACGTATTGCGTGACGCGCCAGTAGTAGTTGCCGTTCTCGGCGTTGCGGCGCGCGCCGATGTAGAGGCCGCCAGGGCTCTCGACCACTTCGAACACCGGCTTCATGTCGCCCATGTTGTACTGGTTGCCCTTCGAGCCCTTGAACAGCGGATCCTTGTTCGAGCTCGCCGGAATGCAGGAACGAGACGTGGCTGGAGTCGATGCCGCCCTCCATCGCCTGCAGCCAGTTCGATTCCTGCAGCCGCTTCGACATGAAGCTGCGGTCGGCCGGCACCATGGCGAATTCCCATTCCGGCAGCGGTGGCTGTTGTTCCGGCGGACCCATGTAGGTCCACAGGACGCCGCCGCGCTCGACCAGCGGATAGGACTTCAGCTTGATCTTCTTGCAGAAGCCGCTCTCGGTCGGCTCGGACGGCACCTCGATGCACTGGCCGGTGTGGTCGTATTTCCAGCCGTGGTAGGGGCAGCGCAGCCCGTTCTCCTCGTTGCGGCCGAACCACAGCGACACGCCGCGGTGCGCGCAGAATTCGTCGGTCAGCGCATAGCGGCCCTGCGTGTCGCGCCAGGCGAGCAGCCGCTCGGACAGCAGCTTGACCCGCACCGGCGGGCACTCGTTCTCAGGCAACTCCGAGGCGAGCAGCGCGGGCTGCCAGCTCAGGCGGAACATCTTTCCCATCGGCGTGCCGGGGCCAGTCTGGGTGAGGAGGTCGTTCTGTTCTTTCCTGAGCATTGCGCGCTCCGATCCGTTGCCGCCTTGGTGCGCCGAAAACGCAAATTAGACAAGCCTTATCAGCAGGCTAGCGTTGACCGGGCGGCAAAACCCATGGTCTAAGATTGGCGCCTATCCTACCGCCAATCGCCCTCCAAGAGAACCATCGAAGAGACGCTGCCGTGGCTACACGAGTCGAACTTTGCAAGGCCGAAGATGTTGCAGCCGGAACCGCGCTGCGGGTCGAGGCGGGCGACGTGATCGTCGCCGTGTTCAACATCGAAGGCGAGTTCTACGTCACCGACGACGCCTGCACCCACGGGCCGGGCTCGCTCTCGGAGGGCTACATCGACGGCGACGTGGTGGAGTGCAACTTCCACAACGGCCAGTTCGACATCAAAACCGGCGAGGTTGTATCGCCGCCCTGCATGATCCCGGTGAAGACCTACCCCACCAAGGTCGAGGGCGGCATGGTGGTAATCGAAGTTGATTGAAACTGCTTACTCCGTGATAGAATGGCCGCGCCGGTGACCATCACGAGGCTTGCCATGCCGCGCTTCACTCTCAAGTCGATCCCGCTCGCCGCGTTGATGGTGGCCGGGTTCAGTTCCGTGGCGCTGGCGCATCCTGGACATGGCGGCGGCCTGACGGCCGGGTTCACGCATCCCTTTACGGGCCTTGATCACCTGCTGGCGATGGTCGCTGTCGGTCTTTGGGCGTCGCAGCTCGGCCGCCCCGCGATGTGGACGCTTCCCCTTGTATTCCCCGCGATGATGGCGCTTGGCGCCGCGCTCGGAACCGGCGGCGTGGTGTTGCCGTGGATCGAGACAGGGATACTTGTTTCGGTGGTGGTGCTGGGCACTGCGGTGGCGCTGCGCGTACAGGCGCCGCTCGCGATCGGCGCGGTTCTGGTCGCCGCGTTTGCGGTGCTGCACGGGTACGTGCACGGTGCAGAATTGCCGTCAGGCGGCTCGCCGTGGCTTTACGGGTTTGGCTTTGTTGCCGCGACGCTGATCCTGCACAACATCGGCATCGCTCTTGGTCTTGCTGCGCAGCGTCCGGCACTCATGCGCACCGCCGGCGGGGCGATCGCAGCGGTGGGTCTGCTGCTGTTTGTGGTGCACTGATTATTTTTTGCATGCCGTCCGCTCCCGGAAACAGCAGCGACTTGATGACCACCGGCACCGCGCCGGAGGCATCGAGCATCGCGCCGATGTCGATATAGTCGAATTCCTTCAGTTCCAGCCCGTCGATCGACACGATCGCGTTGGCGATCTTCATCTCCTCGCGCAGGTGAATGCCGATCAGGCCACCGACGTCGCCATCGCCGGCGAGGATGAGCGGATGATTGCGCGAGAGACCGTCGCGCAAGCCTTCGACCACCCCCCGGCAGAATGCATCGAGCCGCTGGAACGTCGCCGAGCCCTGCCACGGCACGAACAGAGCGACCGGCGTCTCGCCGCCGGCAAGATCAAGCCGTTTGAGCATGGTCTGGATCGCGCGCGACACCGCGGCCGGCTCGATGACGTCGCCGTCGAGTGGCAGCGCCGGCGCGATCACCGGCACGTTGCGCAGCGGCAGGGCGTCGAGCGGCGAAACGTAGATCGTGCTGCCGCTGAGCTGGATGGTGTATTGCGATGCGCCGACCACCGTGGCGCGGATGCCTTCGAGCGATTGCTCGAGGTTGGGGCAGAATGTCTCGATCCGCGCACGGATTTCGGAGGCGAGCAGAGGACCAAGGTCGCCGAACTTCTTGCTCTCGTTGCCGTAGATGAACTCCGACACGCCGCCGGAGAACTGAAGCGCTCCAACCTTCCCGCTAAAGCCGAGCGGGTCGGTGCGCAACAGGCTTGTGTCCTTCGCGGTTGGTATGCCGCCTTCCATCGCTTCGAACAGGCGGTCCGCCATCAGGCTGGCGATGGCGCGGCCCTGGTCGAGCGTCAACATGCCGCCGGCCGCCGCGTCGATGCCGAGTTCGGCGGCAAAACGCTTGCCGGCCTCTTCGACGCGCAGGATTTTTCCATCGGGCGCAAGACACAAAAGCCGCGCGCCGACATCGAGCGCCGCGACGTCAGTGACCTTGCCGTCCGCGCACACCGCGATCTTCGATGTGCCGCCACCGACGTCGACGTTCATCACCACGCATTCGTCGCGAATCGAGCGCGCCACCGCGCCGGAGCCGTAGGCCGCCATGATGGTTTCCAGGCTGTCGCCGGCGCTGACCGCCACCATCTTGCCGGCCTGGCGGGCGAACAGTTCGCCGATCGCGCGGGCGTTGCTCCGCCGCACCGCGACGCCGGTGAGGATCAGCGCGCCGGTGTCGATCTCATCCGGATCGACCTTGGCGTCCGCATATTCTTTCTTGAGAAAGGCACCGAGCGCTTCGGCGTCGATGGTCTCGCCCTCGGAGTAGGGCGTCAGCAGAATATCCGAGCCGTAGAAGGTTTCGCGCTCGCTGACCACATAGCGGCTGTCGAGCCGCTCCAGCACGATGCGCGAGAAAACGAGATGCGAGGTGGACGAGCCGATGTCGACACCGACCGTGAGCAGGCAGATTTCGTCCTCGCCCTCCAGCGTGCGGCCGGTCGAGGAGAAAAAAACGCGTCCGCCCTGGTCTTCGTCGGAGATGGGCATCAAGCTGCCCGGCGCTTCTTTCGTGCACGGACGCTCGTTGTCCGGCGGGCGGACAGCGTGAGACCCATGGCATGAAGCACCCGCATAATGGTGCCAAACTCTGGATTGCCAGATTCGCCCAATGCCTTGTAGAGGCTTTCGCGGTTCAAACCCGCGCTCTTGGCGATCTCACCCATGCCACGTGCACGCGCCACAAGGCCAAGCGCATCGCGCACGAACTCGGCATCGCCAGTCTCAAGGGCCGCCGTGATGTAGGCGGCCTGCCGCTCCTCGCTGTCGAGATAGCCGGCGGCGTCAAATCGCGTCACTTGTGTCATTGTAATCCTTCCGCAAGTTCCTGAGCCCGCCGGATGTCCTGCCGCTGAGTGCGCTTGTCGCCGGCGCACAGCAGGATCACAATCCCGGCGCCATGCTGCACATAGTAGACACGGTAACCGGGACCATACGCGATCCGCATTTCCATCACGCCCTTGCCGACGCTTCGGACGTCGCCCGGGTTGCCCAGCTCCATTCGGCGAACGCGAGCGATGACACGGGCAGCCGCTTGGGCGTCTTTCAAACGGCGCAGCCAACCAGAAAATTCTGCGGTCTGGCGCACCTCCATCATGGATCGAATGTAGCCTATAGACTACAGTTCGTCAAGGTCAGTCGCGTAAAGTTGGCCAACCTCGCCACTGCGGCTCTGCTTGACTCATCTGCCCTAGCGCGGCGTTGAGCCAGCAGTCCGTCGAAGACTTCTATCGTGGCAAGAAGATCGATCTGATCATCGGATATTCGTCGGGCGGTACCTACGATCTCTATGCGCGGCTCGTGGCGCGCCATCTTGGGCATTACATTCCTGGCAAGCCACTGATCGTGGCGCGCAACATGCCGGGCGCTGGCAGCCGCGCCGCAGCGACCTGGGTTTTCAACGTTGCGCCGCGCGACGGCACGGTGCTGGCTGCGGTCGATCAGTCGCTGTCGCTGCAGCAGGCGGCGGGCGACAAGCGCATCCAGTTCGACACCACCAAATTCATCTACATCGGCAATCCGGCGAGCGAGAACAACACCACCGCGGCGTGGCACGCCTCGGGCATCAAGACCATCGAGGACGCCAAGCGGCGCGAAGTGACGGTGGGCGCGACCGGTGGCTCGACCTCGTCGCAATATCCCAAGGCGATGAACGCGCTGCTCGGCACCAAGTTCAAGATCATCCTCGGCTACCCCGGCGGCAACGATATCAACATCGCGATGGAGCGCGGCGAGGTGGATGTGCGCGGCTCGAACTCATGGCAGTCGTGGAAGAAGACGCGGGCGCACTGGCTCGCCGAGAACAAGATCAACATTCTGGTGCAGATCGGGCTGAAGAAGGTGCCCGATTTGTCCGATGTGCCGCTCTTAATGGATCTCGGCGCCAACGACGATGACCGCACGCTGCTGCGGCTGCTTTCGTCGTCGACTTACATCGGACGGCCGATCTTTACCACTCCCGAAACTCCGCCTGAGCGCGTCAAAGCGCTGCGCGATGCATTCGATGCGATGGTGCGCGATCCGGCATTCCTGGATCAGGCCAAAAAGGAAAATTTCGATATCGACGCGGTGTCGGGCGACGCGCTGCAGAAGCTGATCGGAGAAGTCGTCGCGATGCCGGCATCACAGGGCGAACGGCTGAAGAAGATCTTGGAGTAATCGCTTTTCAGGTAGTAGTGATGCAACTGGATCAAGGGCGCACATGCGCGCACTCGGTCATTTCCCCGCACTCTTCGGCAGCGCCACGATCATATCCAACTCGATCCTCGCGCCGGGCGACGAGAGCTGATTGATGCACACCGTGGTCGAGGCAGGTAGCCAGTCGCCGAAATAGGCGTGCATCGTTTTGTGCATGGCATCGGCCTCGCGGAAGTCGGTGAGATATTTCGTCACCTTGATGACGTCCTTCCAGCTCGCGCCCACGCTCTCCAGGATCGACTGGATCGCGTTCATCGCATTCTTCGTCTGCTCCTCGATCGAATGCGGGTGGATGTGCTCGTGATCCTGATGCGGATGGTTGTGATAGAGCGGCGACGACGTCGCGCCCGACAGGAACATCAGGTCGCAGGCCCCAACGATCCTGATCGCCGGCGCGTAGGGCATCTTGTGCGCCTGTGACGGATCGGGATGGACGGCTTCGAGCTTGAAGGTCGGTTGCGGCTTGGCGGCGACGTTCATGGGATCCTCCGCGTGTTGGAGGAGGTTAGCAAGCGACGTTTCGGCTGTCATTCCGGGACGCGCCATAAGCGCGTTTACGCTACACGCGGACCGCTGACGCGGGCGCCCGGAATGACGGTAGGCGGCCTACGCCACCACCGCGGGCGCGGGCTTCGCCGCCGCCAGCTCCTTGATCAGCTTGGTCACTGCCATGTTGTCGATCTTGCCGGTGCCGAGCATCGGCAGCTTCTCGACGAACACCACCTCGGACGGCGTCATCAGCTCGGATGCGCCCTTGCTTCGCGCGAACACCTGCAACTCGGAGCGCGTGGCGCCCTTCTGCTGCGTCACCATAATGAGCCGCTCGCCCTTGCGCGCATCCGGCACCGACGCCACCGCCGAAATCGCGTTCGGCCACAGCTCGGACGCCAGCGCCTCCACCGCGGCGAACGAGATCATCTCGCCGCCGATCTTGGCGAACCGCTTGGCGCGGCCCTTGATCGCGATGAAGCCCTGCGGGTCGATGGTGACGATGTCGCCGGTGTCGTGCCAGCCCTCGGCTGGCTCTTCCAGCACGCCGGGATTTTCGACGCGCAGGTAGCCGAGCATCACGTTCGGTCCCTTCACGTAGAGCCTGCCGCCTTCGTCGACGCCCTCGACCTTGTCGAGCCGCGCCTCCATGCCGGGCAGCAACCGTCCCACGGTGCCGAACTTGTTGAACATCGGCGTGTTCAGCGCGAGCGCCGGCGCCGTCTCGGTGACACCGTAGCCTTCGAGAATTCGCAGTCCGAACTTTTCCAGATACGTCCGCCGCGTCGTTTCCTTGACCGGCTCGGCGCCGGCCAAAATGTAGCGCAGCGAACGGAAGTCATACGGATGCGCGGCGCGTGCGTAGCCGTTGAGGAAGGTGTCGGTGCCGAACAGGATCGTCGCGTTCACGCCATACACAAGCTCCGGCACGTTCCGGTAATGCAGCGGCGACGGATAGAGATAGATGCGAACGCCGGACACCAGCGGCAGGATCAGCCCGACCGTGAGGCCGAACGAGTGGAACACCGGCAGCACGTTGAACACCTTGTCCTCGCGGCCGAAGTCGATGCGCGCCGCCGCCTGCGCGGCATTCGCCAGCATGTTCCGGTGCGACAACACCACGCCCTTCGGCGTGCCTTCGGAACCGGATGTGAACAGCACCACCGCCCAATCGTCCGCTTTGCGCGGCACCAGCGGCTTCCTGAATTCCCTGAGACCGCGCAACTTGTCGCGGAGCGTGATCTGGGTGCGGATATCGTCGAGATAGACGATATTGATATCGCGCTCGATCGTGGCGATCAGCGCATCAAGCTTGCCCTTCTCGATGAAGGCGCGCGACGTCAGGATGGTATCGAGCTTGGCGGCCTTGCAAGCGGCGAGGATATTGGACGCACCCGCGGTGAAGTTGATCATCGCCGGCACGCGGCCGATCGACATCAGCGCCATCAACGTCACCGCAGCGCCGTTCGCGTTCGGCAGCATCATGCCGATCGGCGCGCCGACAGAAGCCATCGGCATCAGCTTGCGGCCGAGCACGGCGGCGCCAAGCAGCAACTTCTTGTAAGTGAGCGTGCCCGCCAGCGGGTCCTCGACCGCGACGCGGCCCATACCATGCGTATTCGCCGCGTCGATCAGCGCCTCGAATACCGTGCGGTCCATCGACGTGGTGCGGAACACCAGGTTCGACATGATCTCGTAGAGCGCGGCGCCGGCCGCTTGACGGCGGGCTCTGCCCTTCAATTCGGGATCGACGGTGAGCTTCACCGGCTCCAGCACCGTGACCTTGAACTTCGGGAACCACTTGCGGCGCACCTGGCCGCGCGACAGCCGGCTGAACGGCGTCTGCTCCGGGCCTTCGAGCCGCACCGGCACCACCATGGCGTCGGCCTTGTCGGCGATCAGGCCGACGCCGTCGTACACCTTCATCAGGCTGCCGGTCACGGTGATGCGGCCTTCCGGGAAGATCACCAGCGCGTCGCCGTCCTTCACCAGGTTGATCAGCGTGCGGATCGCCATCGGCTTGCTGGGATCGAGCGCCATCGCGCGGGTGAAGCGCAGGAACGGCTTCACCCACCATTGCTGGGAGATGCCGACGTCGATCGCGAACACCGGGTCCTTGCCGAGCAGCGACATCGCCAGCGGCGGATCGAGGAAGCTGACGTGGTTGAGCGCGATGATCGGATTGGGTCCGGCGTGCTGCAGGTTCTCCAGCCCCTTCACCTCGACGCGATAGAAAGCGCGGAACAGGATGGAGAGAAAATCGGTCAGCGGATTGGCCGGCATGGTGAGCGCGATGATGATCGCGACGCAAAGCGTGGCAAGCCCGATGATGATGAACAGGAGCGGCGTGGTGGCGCCGAACGCCTGCAGCACCGCGATGATCACCGTACCGGCGACCATGAAGGCCGCGTTGGTGACATTGACCGCGGCGATGACGCGGGCGCGGCTGTCGGCGCCGGCCCAGGCCTGCACCGCCGAGAAGGTCGGCACGATGTAGAGGCCGCCGGCGATCGCGAGGCCCGCGAGGTCGATCATCACGTGGATGCCGCGCGCCGAGGTGAACACCTCGCGGACGCCGGACGGCGTCAGCGCCAGCGGCGCGCCATAGGTGGTCCAGCCGAGATCGATGGCGAAGATCGCCAGCAGCACCGCGCCGATCAGCGTCGGCAGGATCACGATGCGGCCGGCCGCCATCCAGGCCGCCAGACCCGAGCCGACCGCGACGGCGACCGAGAACACCGCGAGATAGACGGTGATGACCTCTTCCGTGCCGCCGAGCACCGATTTCACCAGCGGCGGCAGCAGCGACAGCACCACCGCGCCGACCAGCCAGAACCAGCTCGTGACCAGCCCGCCCCAGAGCAACCGGTCGTCGGTGCGCAGGTGCTGCAGCAGGCGGACCGTGGATGCGGCGATGTTACGCGACACCACAAGGTCGGGCGCGCCCTCGCCGGTGCGCGGGATGAACAGGCTCGATCCCCAGCACAGCAGCGCGAACACGATCATCAGCCCGGCGAACGAGGCGGGGTCGCCGCCATCCTTGGCCGCGAGCCCGCCGACGATGGTGCCGAGCAGGATCGCCATGAAGGTCGCGCCCTCGACCAGCGCGTTGCCGGCCGGCAGTTCCGAACGAGCCAGATGGTCCGGCAGAATTCCGTACTTGATCGGGCCGAACAACGAGCCGATCACGCCGAACAAGAACAGAGCAACGAACAGTATCGGCACCGAATGGCTGACGAAGCCCGCCACCGCGATCAGCGCGACGCCGATCTCGGCAAGCTTAAGGCGTTGAGCGACCAAGGCTTTGTCGTAGCGGTCGGCCATCTCGCCGCCGAGCCCGGACAGGAAGAAGTACGGCGCGATGAACACCGCCGCCGCCAGCGTGATCAGCGTCTCCGCCGCGCTGCCCCCGATCTTGAACAGGATCAGGAACACCAGCGCGTTCTTCAGGAAGTTGTCGCTGAATGCCGAGAAGAACTGGCACCAGAACAGCGGCGCGAAGCGCCGGGACATCAGGAGCGGTTTTGAATCGGTCTGGGTCGAGGCCATGGGCCGCATTTTATGCCAATGGATTGTGACGGACGCCAGTCTCGCACCCAGGCCGGCGGGGATATACCATCGTTCGCAACGGATTCAGGCCGAACACCGGGTAAACGGCCGCTCAAAGGGAGGAAGGACGATGCCAATCAAGGCATTTCTGGGCACGCTGGCCCTGGCTTTATCTTGGGCAGGTCCTGCCATGGCAGCCGAGATCAAGGTGCTGAGCTCGAACGCGACCAAGACGCTCCTCGAGGACATCGGGCCGATGTTCGAGAAGGCCAGCGGCCACAAGGTCACGCTGGGTTTCGGAACCTCGCAGCAGGTCGCCAAGCGCATCGATGCCGGCGAGACCGCGGACCTGGTGGTCATCACCCCGGAAGCGATCGACCAGCTCACCAAGCAGGGCAAGGTGGTGCCGGGCACGCAGATCGAGATCGCCCGTTCGCTGGTCGGCATCGCCGTGAAGCGCGGCGCGCCAAAGCCCGACATCGGCACGCCGGACGCGCTGCGCAAGACGCTGCTCGCAGCGAAGTCGGTGACCTTCTCCGATCCGAAGACCGGCGCCACCAGCGGCGTGCACACCGCAAAGATGTTCGAGCGGCTCGGCATCGCCGCCGAGATGACGCCGAAGTACGTGCTCGGCGACGGCAACTCCACCGGCCCGATCGTGGCGCGCGGCGAAGCCGAGATGGCGATCCAGCAGATCAGCGCGCTGAAGCCCTACTCCGGTGTCGATGTGGTCGGCCCGCTGCCGGACGAACTGCAGCTCGTCACCATTCTGTCGGCGGGCATCGGCGCAACCGGCAAGGAGCCCGAAACGGTGAAGGCGTTCATCGCGTATCTGTCGACGCCCGAAGCCATCGCGGTGATCAACGCCAAGGGCCTGGAGCCGGGCAGGCGCTAGCGGGACTGCAGCATCGCTCCCTATTTCGCGTCGTGAAAAATAATTCCGACCGTATGACGCATGCCGCTGCGGATGCGGCTGACGCCGTGCCGCAGATTGACGCGATACGTGCCCTTGGTGCCTTTCACCGGCCGGTTGTGGACCGCGAACACCACCGCATCGCCCTGCCGCAGCGGCACCACCTCGGCGCGGCTCTGCATGCGCGGGCGCTGCTCGGTGAGGACAAACTCGCCGCCGGTGAAATCGCGCTCCGGCTCGGACAGCAGGATCGCGACCTGGAGCGGGAACGCGAGATCGCCATAGAGATCCTGATGCAGGCAATTGAAGTCGCCGGGCACGTACTGCAACAGCAGCGGCGTCGGCCGCGTCTGGCCCGCGGCGTGGCATTTCTTCAGGAACTCGGCATGCAGCGCCGGATATCGCTGATCGATGCCCATGCGCTCGTTCCAGTCGTTGGCGACGTCGGCCAGATGCGGATAGAGCGCGGTGCGCGAGCGATCCGATCAGATCGGGCAGCGGATACTTGAAGTAGCGGTATTCGCCTTTGCCGAAGCCGTGCCGCGCCATGTGGATGTGGCTGCGGAAATGGCTTTCGTCCGGATAGAGCCCGGCGATCTGCCGGCATTCCTCGGGCGACAGCAGTTGATCCATCACCGCGCAGCCGTAGCCGCTCAGTTCCGCCGACAGCGCGTCCCAGTCGTATCGCGCAGACGCGCGTTTCGGCGGAATGAGCCTCGACACGGGCAATCTTGGAATGCGCGTTCATGCGGCGCTCCTTCTTTGCGAATTCTCTGCGACTTGTCCGGATGATGGCGACTGGAGCCATTGCCGCCCACCCGATTCCTGCATGCGTGCCGGGTTCCACCTCACCTGTTGCTGCACTGCGTCAGACCGCTCGGCATGGCCCGGCAAGCGCCGTCACCCCTTTGCGCAACGGCAGCGCCAGTGACAAGCTGTGCCGACAGTGCTGGTGTCGGACATGAGCCGGCCGGCATTCACCGCAACGCTTTCCGCGCAGGCGGGGGCGACAAGCGCTGCGGAGAAACCGGGCCGGCCAGAGCCTTCTCACGATCCGACCGCACCAAGGGAGGATTTCATGGCTCGTTTCAATCTCAACGTGAACGGCGCCGCGCGGGTCGTCGACGTCGAACCCGATACGCCGATGCTCTACGTGCTGCGCGACGATCTCGCGCTCAAGGGCCCGAAGTTCGGCTGCGGTCTGGCGCAATGCGGCGCCTGCACCATCCACGTCAACGGCGAAGCGGTGCGCTCCTGCGTGCTGCCGGTCGAGCAGGTCAAGGGCGCGATCACGACGCTTGAAGGGCTCGGCACCAGCGCGAAGCCGTCGAAGCTTCAGCAAGCCTTCATCGACGAGCAGGCCGCGCAGTGCGGCTACTGCATCAACGGCATGATCATGACGTCCGCCGCGCTGCTGGCGAAGAACAAGAGCCCGAGCGAAGACGACATCCGCGCCGCGCTGGCCGACAATCTCTGCCGCTGCGGCACCCACAAACGCATCGTCGCCGCTGTGAAGCGCGCGGCGGCGGCTTGAGGGAGGCGACCATGACAATTCATCAAAGGTCATTCGATCGCCGCACGTTCCTGAAGGCCACTGGCATTCTCGCCGTCGGCTTCTCGATGTCCGGCACCGCAGCCGCGCAGTCGCTGATGGCGCCGCGCGGCGTCGCCAAGGACGCAGTCGACTCCTGGCTCACCATCACGCCCGACAACCGCATCACCATTTTCGTCGGCAAGGTCGATCTCGGCACCGGCGCGCGCACCGCGCTGATGCAGATGGCGGCCGAAGAGCTCGACGTGCCGTTCAACCGCATCGAGATGGTGATGGGCGACACCGCGACGACGCCCGACCAGTGGCTGACCGCGGCCAATCTCACGATCTTCCAGGGCGGCGGAGAGCTGCGGCGGGCGGCCGCCAGCGCGCGGCGCGCCCTGGTCGAGCGCGCATCGCAGCGGCTCGGCGTGCCGGCCGGCGACCTGATCGTCGAGGACGCCGTCGTGAAGGTGAAGGCCAGTCCCGAGCGTTCGCTGCGCTACGGCGAGCTGATCGGCGACGGCATCAAGCTCAACGTCGACGCCAAGATCGAGCTGAAGAAGCATCCCGCCTACAAGCTGATCGGCAAGTCGATCCCGCGCGTCGACATTCCCGGCAAGGTGACCGGCGAATTCACCTACGTCCACGATGTCCGCGTGCCGGGCATGCTGCATGCGCGCGTGATCCGTTCCGACGATCACGGCGCGACGATCGCGTCGGTCGACGACTCGGCGGCGAAGCAGGTGAGCGGATATGTGCAGACCGTCCGCAAGGGCGATTTCCTCGCCGTCGTCGCCCGCAACGAATGGGCGGCGATCAAGGCGGCCAACGCCATGCGCGTGACGCTGGACCGCCGGCACCGGCCTGCCCGACAAGGCGGCGGTGTTCGCCGAATGGCGCAAGCGTCCGATCGCCAAGGAAGAGGTCACGCAGAACGTCGGCGACGCCAGCAAGGCGCCTCGAAGGCTCCGCGCGGCGCATCAAGGCGACCTACGACTTCGCGGTGCAGACGCATGCCACCATCGGCCCGTCCTGCGCCGTCGCCGACTTCAAGGACGGCAAGCTGACGGTGTGGACGTCGTCGCAGGCGACGCACTCGATGCAGCATGAGCTGTCGGTGGTCACCGGCCTGTCGCGCGAGGCGATCCGGCTGGTGTTCATCGAAGGCGCCGGCTGCTACGGCCGCAACGGCACCGAGGACGCCGCCGCCGACGCATCGGTGATCTCGATGGCGGTCGGCCAGCCGGTGCGCGTGCAATGGTCGCGCGCGGACGAGACCGCGCGCTCGCCGAAGAGCCCGCCGCGCACCATGGACATGGAGGCGGGCCTCGACGCGCAAGGCAACGTGGTGGCGTGGTCGGGCGACTTCTACATCGCGCTCAACCACATCGCCGCCTTCAAGCCGCTCGACTTCCCGCTGCTGGCGGCGATGGAGACCGGCATTCCGCGGCCGGGCAACTGGGTCGGCTTCCTGTTCCAGAACTCGGGACAGCCGTACCAGTTCGCCAACATCCGGGTGAACACCAAGCACGTCGCCGAGGCGTTCTTCCGCTCCTCGCATCTGCGCAGTCCCGGGCGGATCGAGAACAGCTTCGCCAACGAGGCGTTCATGGACGAGCTCGCCGCGGCGGCGAAGGCCGATCCGGCGGAATACCGGCTGCGGTATCTCAAGGATCAGCGCGCGATCGACTGCCTGCAGGCGGTGATGAAGCTCGCCAACTGGCAGGCGCGTCCGGGACCCAATCCGCAAGCCGGCAGCGGCTCGGTGGTGAAGGGCCGCGGCATCTCGTACCTGCGCTACAACAACGCGATCACCTATGTGGCCGCCGTGGCCGAGGTCGAGGTCAACAAGGACACCGGCGAGGTTCGCGTCACCCGCGTCTGCGCCAGCCACGACTGCGGCGAGATGGTCAACCCGGACGGCGTCGCCAACCAGGTCGAAGGCGGCGTGCTGCAAACCGTCAGCCGCACGCTGATGGAAGAGGTCGACTGGGACCGCAACAAGGTGAAGAGCGTCGACTGGGCGAGCTATCCGATCATGCGTCACACCCAGGCGCCGAAGGTCGAGGTCGCGCTGATCGACCGTCCCGGCCAGGTCGCCTGGGGCGCCGGTGAGCCGACGGCGTGCGCCATCCCGGCGGCGATCGCCAACGCGGTGTTCGACGCGACCGGCGCGCGCGTGCGCACCGTCCCGCTGACGCCGGAGAGGGTGAAGGCGGCGATGGCGGCGCGCGCAGACGCAGCGGGGCTAGCGCCTTGCACTCACGAAGCGGACTCGCCGGCGCTTATGCGCCGGCGAGCCAAGCATTTCTACTCCGCCTTGATGCCAGCGTCTTTCACGACCTGCGGCCAGCGCTTGAGCTCGGCCTTGATCAGTGTGTCGAATTGCGCCGCCGAACCGCCGACCGCCTCGGCGGCCTGCGACACGTTGATGGCATTGCGCACCGCGGGCGTCTCCAGCACCTGATTGAAGATCGAATTGATGCGCGCCACCAGCGCCGGGTCCATGCCGGCCGGAGCTACGATGCCGTGCCATAGCTCGATGGAGAACCCCGGCAGCGATTGCGACGCCGGCGGCATATCCGGCAGTTGCGGAATTTGCTTTGCGGGGAAGCCCGCGAGGCCCTTCAGCTTGCCCTCCTTGATCTGGCCGAGCGCGGTCGACACCGTGATCGGCGAGACGTCGGCATCGCCGCGGACCACCGCCGTCATCATCTCGGCGCCGGAGCGATAGACCACGTTGACGATGTCGATCTTTGCCTGCGCATTCATGTAAGCCATGAAAAGATGCGTCCAGTTGCCAACACCAGCCGACGAATAATTAAATTTGCCAGGTTGCTTCCTCGCATCTGCGATCAGCTCGCCCAGATTCTTGTAGGGCAGCGTCGGCTTCATCACGAGTGCGACCGGAAGGTTGGCAGCGTGGATGATCGGTGTGAAGGCGGTGTGCGGGTCGTACAGCAGCTTCGATTGCAGCACATGCGCCACCGCATTGGCGCCGACCTCGGCGAGGAACAGCGTATAGCCGTCGGGCTTCTCACGCGCGACGGCTGTCGCGGCCGTGGTGCCGCCGCCGCCAGGCCGGTTCTCGACGATGAGCGGCTGTCCGTTCGCCAGCGGCTGGAAGCCGTTGGAGAGATTGCGCGCCAGCGTGTCGGCGGCGCCGCCCGCGCCGACCGGCACGACGAGACGAACCGGGCGATCCGGCCAGGTCGATTGCGCGAAGGCGGGAGCGGCGGACAATGTAATGACAGCGGCGCAAATCAGACCGCGCGCGAGTTCGGAAAATCTCATGGCGTTCCCCCTGTCGTTTTTCACCCTTGACGGCGGCAGACAAACCGCCAACCGCGCTCGCTAATAGTTCGCAGTATAACGGATTTCGATCGTTTCGCCCGGCGACGGCGCACGCGTGCTGCCCGCGTTGTCCTCGACACTATCGGGACCATGCCAGGTGTTTCTGAGCACTCCGTCCGCCGCCGGCCTCGGCCGCAGCCGCATGGTGAACAGATAGGTCGGGCCATCGCCAAGGCGGAATGCGACAATGCGTTTGGGTGCCGCCTTGTTCACCCAGAAGTGTCCCTGGATGACCTCACGGTCGCCCTCCCGCCGCACCACGTCGCCGCTGTCGGCCTTCTTGATCTCTTCCGGAGTTTCCGGCAGTTCGACGAGACGTTGGACGTTCGCAGGCGCTGGCACGCCGGGAGGAAGCCTGATCTCGTAGATCAGACTTCACGCCATGACCGTCAGGGCGGATCATGTCGGGATTGCGCCGGCCCTCGCGAAATTGCTCGAACATGACAATGCTCGGCACCAGGACGGCGGCTCCGATCCAGGGGCCGGCGGCCAGCAGGTTGAGCTTGCGCCGATCGCCTGTGAACTTCCGTTTGAACATCAATCCAAGCGCGCCGCCACCAGCCGCTCCGAGCATCGCACCGAACAGCAAGACCGCGACGGCGCCGCCGATGTCGCCCCCGCTACCGGACGCAGCACCGGCCAGCGCGGCGAGGCCCATGCCTCCAACGACCATGCCGAACAAAATCCATGTGACGACGAGAAACACGTCAGCCTTCCTTGAACACTTCCTCGCGCTTGCCGCGGATGAACGGCAGCGCGACCACCAGCAACAGCAGCGCGGCGGCGATCAACAGGCCGAGGCTGATCGGCCGGTTGAGGAAGATCATCGGGTCGCCGCCGGAAATCCGCATGGCGCGGCGCAGGTTCTCCTCCATCAGCGGCCCGAGGATGAAGCCGAGCAGCAGCGGCGCCGGCTCGCACTCCAGCCGGATGAAGACGTAGCCCACCACGCCGAACAGCGCGGTGAGGATCACCTCGAACGAATTGTTGTTCACGGTGTACACGCCGATCGCGGAGAACAGCAGGATCGCGAGATAGAGCTGGCGGTACGGCACCTTCAGCAATTGCACCCACAACCCGATCATCGGCAGGTTGATGATGACCAGCATCAGATTGCCGATCCACATCGACGCCACCATGCCCCAGAACAATCCGGGCCGCTCGGTCATCACCTGCGGGCCGGGCTGGATGCCGTGGATGGTCAGCGCGCCGATCATCAGCGCCATCACCGCGTTGCCGGGAATGCCAAGCGTCAGCATCGGGATGAACGACGACTGCGCGCCGGCGTTGTTGGCGGATTCCGGCCCGGCGACGCCTTCGATCGCGCCCTTGCCGAACCGCGATGGATCGCGCGCCACTTTCTTTTCCATCACATAACCGGCGAACGCGGACAGCGTCGCGCCGCCGCCCGGCAGCACGCCGAGGATCGAACCGACCAGCGTGCCGCGCACCGACGCCGGCCACGCCTGCTTGAATTCCTCCTTCGTGAGCCAGAGGTTGGAAATCTTGCTGCTCACCAGGTCGCGCCGCTGCTGCGGATTGACCAGGTTGGCGATCACCTCGCCGAGCCCGAAAATGCCGATCGCCAGCGGCACGAAGCCGATGCCGTCGGACAGGATCGTGATGCCGAAGGTGAAGCGCTGGCCGCCGGTCTGCCCGTCGGTGCCGACCAGCCCGAGCAGCAGGCCGAGCAGCACCATCGCCACCGCCTTGATGATCGAGCCGTGCGCCAGCACCACCGCGGCGATCAGCCCGACCACCATCAGCGAGAAATACTCCGGCGCGCCGAACGACTGCCCGACCTTGGCGAGCGGCGGCGAGAACAGCGCGATCATCAAGGTCGCCACCGTACCGGCGAAGAACGAGCCGAGCGCCGCGACGGTGAGCGCCGCGCCGGCGCGGCCGTTGCGCGCCATCTGGTGGCCGTCGATGCACGTCACCACCGACGACGTCTCGCCGGGCATGTTCACCAGAATGGCCGTGGTCGAGCCGCCGTACTGCGCGCCGTAGAAGATGCCGGCCAGCATGATCAGCCCGGACACCGGCTCGAGATGGAAGGTCAGCGGCAGCAGCATCGCCACCGTCGCGACCGGGCCGATGCCGGGCAAGACGCCGACCAGCGTGCCGACCAGGCAGCCGACCAGCGCGAAGCCGAGGTTCGCGGGCGTCAGCGCGACGCCGAAGCCGAGCGCGAGATTGGCGAGAAACTCCATCTCACCACTCCGGCCAGACCGGGAATCGGCAGGCCGACGCCCCACACGAAGATCGCCAGCGTCAGAATGACGAGGAACACCGCGGCAGCCGCCACCTCGAGCGGCCGGCTTTCGCGCCCGGCCAGCGCTCCGACCGCGACCAGCGCGACGGTCGCCGCAACCACGCCGAACGGCCCGATCAAGTACGCGAACACCAAAAGCGACAGCGGCACGAACACGATGGCACGCCAGATCGGACGCCCGAGCTCGATCAAGCCGCTCGCGCGCAGGCCCTGCACCGCGACCAGCACGCCGAGCGAGAGCAGGATCCAGCACAGCAGCCGCGGCACATAGCCGGTGCCCATCCGTGTCGTGGTGCCGATCGGATAGTTGCGCGACGCCCACAGGCCGATGACGGCGACCGCGATGAAGAGCAGGCCGGCGAGCACGTCGACGCGGCGGAGGAAATGGAAGCGGATGCGCGATGACGATCGTTCGCGCTCATCGCACGCCCGCTCGCGACGACGGGTCGTCCTCCCCGCGGAAGCGGGGTAGGCAGTCCACAACCTTGCGAATTGCCGCGCTTCGGCGTCGATCTCCCGCAGCGGGAGATGACAGCGAGCGCGTCGCTGCGAAGATCTCATCATCTTCGGAATCACCGGCAGCAGCAGATACGCCTCGTGCTCGCCGCCGGCGTAGATCGTATTGGTGCCGGTGTTGTAGTCGGCGTGATAGTGCAGATAGCCCTGGCTGCCGGCGCCGTCGCGCGGCTGCACGTCGAGCCTGATGCGGTTGCCCTTCTTGAACACCATCGAGGTCGGCCAGATTTCGACATCGACCTTCACGATCTCGCCGGGCTTCAGCCACTGCCGCCGCGTGTGCTTGTGATACGGCCGGTACGGCAGCGACAGCTTCTCATCGAGTTCGCGGTGCGAGGCGCGCAACCAGCCTTTCGCCACCGGCACCGGCGAGCCCTGCTGGCCCGGTCTCCAGGATTTCGTTTCCGTCGGCGTCGAAATTCCGCAGCGTCAGGAACAGATCGCAGTCCTCGCTCGACGACGACACCCAGAAGCTCGCCATCAGCGGCCCGGTCACCTCGACGTCTTCGGTCAAGCGGCGGCGTCTCCAGCGCGATGCCCATGCCCGGCTTGATGCCGCCGCCCATCACCTGCGACGACGCGGCCGACGTCGAGCCCATCGTGCCGAGATTGAACGCCGGATAGGTGCAGGCGCTCGACTTCGCCGGCTTCTCCTTCACCAGCGCGCCGGCGCGCGGCTCCTTGCCGTCCGCCGCCTTCGAGATGTCGAAATAGTACTTGGTCCACTGCGTGCGCTTGAGCGGCCACTCGTGCTCGTCGCGCCACTCGATCTTGTCCGCGCCGTGACGGACCGCGAGCTTGACCGGCGGCTCGGTCATGATGCCGTTGTCGATGCCCTTGAGCCAGTAATCGAACCAGCGAAGCTGATCGCGCTTGCCTTCCTCCGTGTAGAACGGATGCACGTGCGAGCCGTTGTGCATGCGCAGCTTCTTGTGCTTCGAGGCCGCGTGCATGAACGCTTCGACGTTGCCGCGCATGTGCAGTCCGAAGCCGGTCCAGTTGCCGACGCTGTAGAGCGGCACCGTGATCTTGTCCCACTGCGCCTGCGCGCCGGCCAGCACGCCGCTGTCGAGGTTGTGGTGCATCCAGTGCCACATCGTGTTGGTCTTCCAGCCATCGGGAAGATGCTGCGCTGCGCGCCCCATCACGTGATGCATGGTGTGCGCGGTGATCCAGTTGGTCATGAACACGCTGAGGATGCCGCCGTGGAACAGCGCGTCGCGGTAGATGTCGGCGAAGCCCTCCCACGGCATGATCGCCTTCAGCGACGGCGGCTGCAGGTTGGCGACGAACCACTGGTTGATCGCGAAATAGGAGATGCCGGACAGCCCGACATTGCCGTTGCACCACGGCTGCGCCGCCGCCCATTCGATCGCGTCGTAGAAATCGACCGCCTCGGCGAGCGACCACGGCTCGCACTGGCCCGGCGACTTGCCGCTGCCGCGGCCATCGACGCGCACCGCGGCGTAGCCCTTCGGCACCCACCATTCCGGCGTCACCGTCTCCCAGTTCATGTTGGGCGTGGCGCTTCTCCTCCAGGTTGGCCGGCGGCACCCAGAGCTTGTCCTTCTGGTACGGACCGAGATTGAGGATCGCCGGAAACTTGCCGCCGTCGTCGGGACGGAACACGTCGGCCTTCAGCCGCGCGCCGTCGCGCATCGGCACGTCGACGTCTCGCTCGATCAGGAGCTTGTAGGCGGTGGCGGCAGGCTTCACTTCGATGTTCATGCACATCTTTCACTTGCATCTCGCATCCGTCAGCTCAGCTTGTGCCGCGATCCACGCCTTCCTTGTGACCAAGGCGTCGATGCCGGCACATGCCCGGCCATGACGGCTGTGCTCTAATCCGTCAGATCGATCTTGATTTCCTTCGTGATGCCCTGCCAGTTCGCGATCTCGCCGTTGAGCCACGTCTTCGCCTCGGCGAGCGAAGCGCTCGGGCCGCCGCGGATGTTCTGCCTTGGTGAAGGCGTCCTTCACCTGCGGCGAGTTGAGCGCCTGCACCACCGCCTTGTGCAGCGTCTCCAGCACCGGCGCCGGCGTCGCGGCCGGCGCGAACAGGCCGGCCCACAGTGTCGTGCCGACGCCGGGATAGCCGGCCTCGGCCATGGTCGGCACGTCCGGATAGTCGGCCAGCCGCGCCTCGGTGGTCGTCACCAGCGGCCGCAGCGTGCCGGCCCTGATCTGCGGCGCCGAGGTCGCGACGTTCATGTAGGCGACCTGGATGTCGCCCAGCGCCATGTCGTTGATGAAGCCCGGCGGTCCCGCCTTGATGTGGATCGCCTGCATCGAGATGCCGGCGCGGCGCGACAGGATTTCCATGTCGTAGTGCGGGAAGCTGCCGGCGCCCGGGCTCGCGTATTTCAGCTTGCCGGGACGCTCCTTGGCGTAGGCGACGAACTCCGCCAGCGTCTTCGGCGGAAGGTTCTTGGTGGTCGCCATCAAGAAGGTCGGCAGGTCGGCGAGCCGGCTCACCGCCACCACGTCGCGCTCGTAGTTGATGTTGAACTTGTCCTTGAACAGCACCGGCGTGATCGCGTTGGTCGAGACATTGCCGACCTGCAGCGTGTAGCCGTCCGGCCGCGCCCGCGCCATGTCCTCGATCGCGAGGATACCGAACGCGCCAGGCTTGTTCTCGACCACGCAGGACTGGCCGATGATCTGGCGCAACTGCTCGCACATGATGCGCGTGATGATGTCGGTGGCGCTGCCCGCGCCATACGGCAGCACGATGCGGATCGGTTTCGAGGGAAATTTGTCCTGCGCGTGGGATGCGGCACGGACGCAAGGCAGACGAGCGAGCCAGAAACAAAGCAAGTCTTTTCATTGCCCTTCCCCCTATGCGGCAGCCTCTCACGGCCTCACCCTGAGGAGCCCGCCGTGGCCCGAAGGGCGATGGCGGCGTCTCGAAGGGCTGACGGCGCCCGTCCTTCGAGAAGGCGCACTTCGCGCGCTCCTCAGGATGAGGCGGAGAGACAATCAATCCGTCAGATCGATCTTCACTTCGCTCGTCGTCTTGCGCCAGGTGTTCGAGCTCGTTCTTGAGCCAGCTCTGCGCCTCGGTCGAGCGACTCGTTCGGCTTCACGCTGACGAGCTGCTTGGCGAACGCCTCCTGCAGCGCCGGCACCTTGGCCGCGTCCTGCACCGCCTTGAAGATCGTCTCCAGCACGGGCTTCGGCGTCTGCGCCGGCGCGAACATGCTCTGCCAGTGCAGCGTGCCGACGTTCGGATAGCCCGCCTCGGCCAGGGTCGGCACGTCCGGGTATTCCTTCAGCCGCTGCTCGGCGATCACCGCGATCGGCCGCAGCTTGCCGGCCTTGATCATCGCCGCGGAGCTTGCGGAATTGAGCACCGCGACCTGCGCGTCGCCGACCACGAGATCGTTGATCATGCCGGCCGCGCCGGTCTTGTTCGGGATGTGGACCATGTCCGTTCCCATGCGCCGCGAGAACACCTCCATGTCGTAGTGCGGGAAGCTGCCGACGCCGGCGCTGGTGTAGCGCACCTTGCCGGGATTCTTCTTGGCGAAATCCTGCAGCTCCTTGACGTTCTTCACGTCGAAGCCCGCCGTCGTCGTGATGATGAACGACGGATAGATCGCCATCCGCGTCACCGACACCACGTCCTTCTCGAAGTTGATGTTGAATTTCTTCTGGAACAGCACCGGCGTGATGGCGTTGGTCGAGACGTTGCCGATGAACAGCGTGTAGCCGTCCGGCTTCGAGCGCGCCATTTCCTCGATGCCGAGGATGCCGAACGCGCCCGGCTTGTTCTCGACCACGAACGGCTGGCCGAGGCTGTTCTTCATGTGCTCGCCGAAGATGCGCGCCGTGATGTCGGTCGCGCCACCCGGCGCGTAGGGCACCACGATCTTCACCGGCTTCGAGGGGTATTTGTCCTGCGCGACGGCCGCGCCGCTTGCGGCGAGACAGAGGGACGAAAGCACCGTAACGATCAGTCGCTTCATTGCACGCTCCCTTGAGTGATTTTTCGTTTTCGTTCGATTGTCTCAGTTTGGCTTGAGCCCGGCAGCCTTGGCCAGGGCGCCTTGTGTCGCGATCTCTTCCTTGATGAAGGCATCGAATTCGGCGGGCTTGAGCGGCATCGGCACCACGTCGAAGCCGGCCAGCTTGTCGCGCAGCGCCGGCGTTTCCAGCGCCTTCATGGTTTCCGCATGCAGCCGGTCAACGATCGGCGCGCGGCGTCTGCGCCGGCACCAGCATGCCGAACCAGAGCATGTAGTCGGAGTTGGGATAGCCGGCCTCGAGCGTCGTCGGCACATCTCGCAGCGCCGAGACGCGTTCGCGGCCGCTCACCGCGAGCGCCAGCAGCCGGCCGTCGCGGATATCGGGAACCGCCACCGCAATCGGCGAGAACGCGAAATCGACGCGTCCCGACGCGACCTCGGGGCGGAAGCCGCCGCCCTTGAACGGCACGTGGATCGCCTCGAAGCCGGCGCTCAGGCGGAACCGTTCGGCGGTGAGATGCGTGGTCGAGCCGACGCCGGCCGACGCGAAGGTCATCGGCTTCGCCTTGGCGGCCGCGACGAACTGCTGGATCGTCGTGATGCCCTTCGACGGCGCGATCACCAGCGCGGTCGGCATCATGCCGTAGGACGCGACCGCCGCGAAGTCGCGCGCCACGTCGTAGGTCATGTTCGGATAGATCGCCGGCGCGATGGCGTGCGAGCTCGATTGCCGAGGATGGTGTAGCCGTCGGGGTCGGCCTTGGCGACCGCTGCCGAGCCGATCGTGCCGCCGGCGCCGCCGCGGTTCTCCACCACGATCTGCTGGCCGAGCTGGATCGAGAGCTGATGGAACACCATCCGCGACACCACGTCGGCGCCGGTGCCCGGCGCAAACGGCAGGATCGCGCGGATCGGCCGGCTCGGCCAGTTCTGAGCGGGCTCAGCCCACGCGCCGCCGCTCGCGAGCACCGCGAGACACGACAGCAACGCGAACGCCTGCCGCTTCATGAACGCTCTTTTTCATTGCGCATGATCGATCCCGAAAACCGGTATCCACTTTTCGGGATCATGCGCTCCTACTGCTTTTCGATTCCCGCTTCCTTGGCGAGTTTTTCAGTGTCGAGCACGTCGGCCTTGAAATAGCGCGCGAACTCCGGCTGGCTCATCACCAGGGGATCGATGCCGAGCTTGGCAAGACGCTCCTTCACGCCGGGATCGGCGATCGCCTTCTGCGTCTCCTGATAGAGCCGATCGACCACCTCGCGCGGCGTCTTCACCGGAACGAACACACCGTTCCAGAAAGCATAGGCCGCGGCAGGCAGGCCGATCTCCGCCGTGGTCGGCACGTCCGGAAGCTGCGGCGCGCGCTTGTCGGACGAAACCGCCAGCGGGATGACGCTGCCTTGCTTGATATGCCCAATCGCTGCGGCGAGCGGAAGGAAATAGAAGTCGATCCGGCCGGCCATCACCTCGGTCAGCGCCTCGACCGGACCCTTGAAGGGAATGTGCTGCGCCTTGATGCCGGCAGCGATGCGGAATTTTTCAGCCGCGAGATGCGAGGCTGCGCCGATGCCGGCCGACGCAAAATTCAGCTCTCCCGGCTTGGCCTTGGCGGCAGCGATCAGCTCGGCGGCCGTCTTCCAGCCTTTGGATGGCGCGGCCACCAGCACACTCGGCGAGATGCCGACCGCGCTGACCGGCATGAAATCGTTCAGCGTGTCGTAGGGCAGCGTCTTGTGCGTCACGTAGGACGCGCTGAACGTCGCCGAGTGGAACAGGATGGTGTAGCCGTCCGGCGTCGCGCGCGCCGCCTGGCCGACGCCGATGGTTCCGCCGGCGCCCGGCCGGCTCTCGATCACGATGGTCTGGCCGAGCTGCTTGCCAAGCTGCTCGAACACGACGCGGGCGGTGATGTCGTTGGCGTTGCCGGCGGCGAACGGGATGATCGCGGTGATGTTCCGCGACGGATAGGTCTGCGCCGAGGAAGAACTGGGAACTCAGGAATAAAGCCGGAATAACCGCGAAGAATGCCCACCTCAGCGCGCATTTCCAGCCTCCTCGCACGGTTCTTTTTATCGCCGTCCCACCGCGATTTTGGCACGTTGGGCAACGCATTGTCACGCCGTGGCGGCCCTTCAAGAACCCGCACCAATGCTGATATTCTGGGCGCATTCACGCGACAATGGGCCGCTGGATTGATAGGCTGTAGCCCAAACTTAACCGGATCGGCCCATGATGATTCGATCCGGTTTTACCGCAGGATTTGCAATGCGTTCGCGTCTCGTCATCGCCGTCGCGTCAGTGCTCGCCGCGGGTTCGCTTGCCGTGCAGGCGCAGCAGGGCTCGGTGTCCAACAGCCGCCTGATGTTCGACCCCAACAGCGTGGGCACCCCCGGCAACGGACCGCGGCCGTTGACACCGCCTGCCACAACGACGACCGGACAGAGCGCGCAACAGCAGCCGCCCGCCACCCGGCAGGTCATCGCGCCGCCGCCGCAAGCCGCGCCGCCCGCGCCCAAGCCGCGCGCCGCGCGCAACCGCTGCGGCTCCCGCTCCGGCAAAACCCGCTCCCGTGCGCCGCACAGCGCCGACCGAGCGGGTGATGAACGACACCGTCGCCACGCAGACAGGTTCGACGGCCCGCCCGGTGCCACGCGAGCAGCCGAACCTCGGCCGGCTGTCGCTGCCGCAAGGCTCGCTGGGTTACGAAGGCAAGACCCAGATGCAGACCTACGACATGTCGGATGGCCGCCGCGTGCCCGGCTTTGAAAACATCCAGCGCAACAACTCGTCGTATTTCGGCCTGTCGCTGAGAATGCCGACCGTCAACGTCGCCATCGTCCTTCGTCATCCTCTTCGTCGTCGTGGTCTCCTCGCCGTCGACGTTCGGCAGCCACGGCGCCAACTGATCCCGCGCTCCCGTCTTGGATGCCGCCGCTTTAGGGCGTAAAAGCGCATCCGTAAGCGCGGAGAGCGAGCCATGGCCAAGCAAGCCATCGTATCCGACGAGTTCGCGAAGAAATTCGCGACCGAGAAGGAAACGCCCTACACCCGCTGGGTGAAGAGCGAAGGGCTCGACATCATCTCGTCGACCTATGTGCCGAACCTGCACACCGTCGAACTGAAACCCTGGGCGCGGCGCGGCGGCTCCGGCGTGTTCATGAACCACGAGGCGTCGCGCACCTCGAACGACTGCTACGTCTGCGAGATTCCGCCGGGCAAGACGCTGGCGCCGCAGCGGCAATTGTTCGAAGAGACCATCATGATCCTGTCCGGCCGCGGCTCCACCACGGTGTGGAACGACGCCGGCCAGCGCATGACGTTCGAGTGGAAGGCCGGCGCGCTGTTCGCGATCCCGCTCAACTGCTGGCACCAGCACTTCAACGGCTCGGGCCGCGAGGGCGCGCGTTTCGTCTCCGTCACCAACGCGCCGATCGTCATCAATCTCTACGAGGACTTGGATTTCATTTTCGGCACCAGCTACGACTTCAAGGGCCGCTTCAACGGCGAGCCGGATTACTTCTCCGCCAAGAACGAGACCAAGGGCTTCCTGCTCGCCACCAACTTCGTGCCGGACGCGGTGAACCTGCCGCTGATCACGGCGAAGGAGCGCGGCGCCGGCGGCGGCCACATCCGCTTCAACTTCGCGAAGTCCTCGCTCAACAGCCACATCTCCCAATTCCCGATCGGCACCTACAAGAAGGCGCACGCCCACGGGCCGGGCGCGCATGTGATCATCCTGTCGGGCGAAGGCTATTCGCTGATGTGGCCGGAGGGCGACGAGCCGCGCTACTACAAGTGGGAGGTCGGCACCATGATCGTGCCGCCGAACATGTGGCTGCATCAGCACTTCAACACCGGCACCACGCCGGCGCGCTATCTCGCCTTCAAGCACGAGGGCGTCGCGATCCGCAACGCGCAGGGCGTGCCGAAGGCGTGGATCAGCAAACGCCAGGGCGGCGACCAGATCGATTACCGCGACGAGAACCCGGAGACGCGCAAGCAGTTCGCGCAGGAGCTCGCCAAGCACGGCCTGACCTCGCAGATGGACAAGGCCTATGCTGCGGAGGTTGCCGACGCATCGGCCAATACGGCGGCCGAGGAGAAAGAACATGCATGACGTTCCCGGCCAGACGCATTGGCACGAACCAACCGGCGGCAAGCGTGCGGGATTCGGCAAGTTCGGCCGGCCGAAGACGCCCTACGACAACTTCATGGAGTCGGAAGGCATCCCGGTGTTCCGCGACATCGGCGTCAGCAAGGTGCAGAACCTTCCGCTGGCGCCTTGGAAAAGAACAGGCGGGCGCGGCACCTACATCCAGCTCTACGGCACCGAGGGCAAATGGGGCTGCTACGTCATCGAGGTGCCGGGCGCCGGCGCGCTCAATCCGGAAAAGCACATCTACGAGGAAATCTATTACGTCGTCGAAGGCCGAGGTACGACGGAAGTCTGGCTCGACGGCGACAACAAGCGTCACGTGTTCGAGTGGCAGAAGGGCTCGCTGTTCTCGATTCCGGTGAACGCGATGCACCGCATCGTCAACGCCTCGTCATCGCCCGCGCTGCTGCTCGCCGGCACCACCGCGCCGAACCTGATGAACCTGATGAACAACGTCGGCGCGATCTTCGATTGCCCGTACCAGTTCCGCGATCGCTTCTCCGGCGCCGACGACTTCTACAAATACAAGGACGACATCGAGCCCGATCCGGTGCGCGGCCTCGCCATGCGGCGCACCAACTTCGTGCCGGACATCGTCAACTGCGACCTGCCGCTCGACAACCGCCGCTCGCCCGGCTTCCGCCGCGTCGAGCCGTTCATGACCGGCAACACGTTCTATCTCTGGATCGGCCAGCACGAGAACGGCCGCTACTCCAAGGCGCACGCGCACACCTCGGCCGCGGTGCTGATCTGCATCAAGGGCAAGGGCTACACCTACACCTGGCCGGAGCGGAACGGCGTCGACGCCGTGGAAGGACGGCAAGGAAAGCGAGATCAAGCGCGTCGACTACGAGCCGGTCGGCCTGGTCTCGGCGGCGCCGGGCGGCGCCCGCTGGTATCACCAGCATTTCGGCGCCTCGAAGGAGCCGCTGCGGCTGACCGCATGGTTCGGCCCGCACAATCCCGGCCGCGAGCCCGGTCCGCCCGGCGAGCAGCACATCGACTACACCGCGATGGACATTCCGGAAGGCGGCAGCGCCATCCCCTATTGGATGGAAGACCCCTTCATCAAGAAGGAATACGACGAGCGCCTCATCCGCGAGGGCGTCGAGAACCGCATGAAGCCCGAGTACTACGACAAGAACTACAAGGGCGAATTGCCGAAGGAGTGAGCCCGCCTGGCGCATGCGGGACATCGCGCAGCGCCGCTTGCTCAATCGCAACAATGAATGCGACAAACCTCCCCGGCAAATTCGGGAGGAATTCGTCCATGCGTGTTGTCGCGCTCGAAGAGCATTTCACCGTTCCAGACCTGGTCAAGAAATACGTCAAGCCGGAGGTTATCGCCGCGCGCGGCTTCAAGCCGCGCCGGCTGGCGCCGGGCCGCGTCAACCCGATGGAGCTGGCCCCGGAGATCGGTGAGCGGCGGCTCAAGATCATGGACGACGCCGGCGTCACGGTACACGTGATCTCGAACACGGGACCGGGACCGGATCTGGTGCCCGGCGCGGACGGCGTCACGTTTGCCCGCGAGCTGAACGACCAACTGGCGGCGATGTGCGCCAAGCATCCCAAGCGCTTCGCCGGCTGGGCCGTGCTGCCGATGGCAAGCCCGAAGGACTGCGCGGCGGAACTCAAGCGCGCGGTGAAGGACCTCGGCTTCGTCGGGCGCCATGATCAACGGCACCTGCGAAGGCCGCTTCCTCGACCACCCGAGCTATGACGACCTGCTGGCCGCCTGCGGTCGAGCTCGACGTGCCGATCTACATCCATCCGCACCTGCCGCCCGAGTCGGTGCGGCAGGCGTACTACTCCGGTCTTGAGCCGGGCGCCGGCCGCGTGCTCGAAAGCGCCGGCTGGGGCTGGCATTCGGAAGTGGCCATTCACACGCTGCGGCTGGTGCTGGCCGGTTCGCTCGACAAGCATCGCAAGCTCAAGGTGATCATCGGCCACATGGGCGAGATGCTGCCGGTGATGCTGGTGCGCGTCGACGAAACCTCAGTGGCCGACATCGGCCACCTGCAGCGGCCGCCGAGCCAGCAGATCCTCGAGCAGGTCTGGATCACCACCAGCGGCATCTTCAGCCAGCCGCCGTTCATCGCCGCGCTGCAGACCTTCGGCATCGACCGCATCCTGTTCTCGGTCGACTATCCCTATGCGCTGGATTCGCAGGGCCGCGACGTTCCTCGACGAGGTCTGCCTCGCGCCAGCTGATATGGCGAAGCTGTGCCACGGCAACGCGGATGCGCTGCTGAAGTTGAAGGCTTAGGCGTTGCAGCGAACTCGGTGGGCCGTGTCCCGACAGCGCTTGCGGCGAGGTCCAGCTACTCCGCCGCCTGCGTCTGCAGCTTCGGCGCCTTCTTCGCCCAGTAATCCGCCTGCGCCTTCGACTTCTTCAAGGCGTCCTCGGTCTCGAAGCCCGGCGCCATCGAGCCGTCCTCGCCCGGCAGGATCTGGTGGTGCTCGATGTTGAGCGTGCGCAGCCAGCGCTGCTGGCCCATGGTCAGCGCGATGAAGTAGCCGATCTCGACCAGCTCCGGCTCGCTGAAGTGCTTGTGCAGCCGCGCCCAGAACTTCTCGTCGACCGGCAAGTCCCAGGTGATCGCCTCGGCGTAGGAGAGGGCGGCCTTCTGCTTGTCGCTGTATTTCGTGGACGACTCGAAATTGATCAGGTCCTTGGTGTGGTCCTCGATCACGTCGCCGGCCTTGGCGGCCTTGATCGAGCGCTGGTTGCCGCAGAACTCGCACAGCACCGAGCGCGACACATAAAGCCGGCACAGCTCCTTGATGCCGTGATCGGCGATGCCGGTGTGGAACACGTCGCGCCACGAATTGGCGAACGACCAGAACACCGCGGGGACATGGGCGCGGATCGCCTGGCTCTCCGGCCGCGGCGTGCCGTAGCTCTTGCAGCGCTCGAGCTCGGCGAGCATCGCCGCGTCCTTCATGGTCTTCGGATCGATGTAGCTGATGTAGGGCTTGCTCATGCTGTGTCCCTTTTTCATTGCCCGGCGGGGCAGGCTTAACGGCTGTTAGCTATATACCCGCAACGGTAACGCTCGATCAACGATGGCCTCGCAGGGGTTCGTTCACGAAAACGCGCGCTCTGCCCACCTTCGCGCAGGCCATCATGTTTACTCGCTGGGTAAGGTTTATCGATTCCTGCCCAATGATTTCCGCGTTGCGGCCAAGTCGAACGATGCATTGCAAACACTCGGTAACGATAGCGCTTCAGCCATTCTTCAGTATGGCGGAAAGTGCGTGATTTACTTCACCAATTCCACACCAGGCGACCGCGATAGTGCGTTCAACAACGCGACAACACCGCGTCAAACCTGGATCGAGCCCGTGCGCAAAAGCACTATCGTGATGATCGCCTTCGCCGTCGTGTTCGGCCTGCTCGCGGTATTCGTCGCGCAGAGCTGGCTCGACAGCGCGACGGAAAGCCGGATGAAGAGCCTCAACGCTCAGAAGAAGCCGGTCGCGACGCGCACCATCGTCGTCGCTGCGAAGCCGCTGCGGTTCGGCAACGAACTCACGGCGGGACATCTGCGCGAGGTGGCGTGGCCGGAGACCGATCTGCCGAACGGCTCGTTCGCCAAGATTGCCGACGTGCTGAAGGACGGCAAGCGCACGGCGCTCGCCGCGATTGAGTTGAACGAGCCGCTGCTCGCGGTCAAGATCACCGGCGCCGGACAGCGCGCGACGCTGTCGGCGCTCGTGTCGCCCGGAAACAAGGCAGTCACCATTCGCGTCAACGACGTCGACGGCGTCGGCGGCTTCGTGCTTCCCGGCGATCGCGTCGATGTCGTCATGACCCGTCAGGTGGACAAGAGTGATGCGAGCAACGAATTGGTGCTGCAGAACGCTCGCGTGCTCGCGGTCGATCAGGTCGCGGACGAACGCGCTGACAGGCCGACCGTGGTCAAGGCGGTCACGCTCGAAGTCGATACGCTCGGCGCGCAGAAGCTATCGCTGGCGGCGTCGGTCGGCAGCCTGTCGCTGATGCTGCGCAAGGCCGGGGAGACCGTGGCGGATCAGCCGCGCCGCATCACGCTGGACGATCTGCTCAGCCCGTTTGCGCCAAACGGGAACACGCAATCGGTGACGGTGCGTCGCGGGACCACCAGCAAGGAATACAGCGTGCCGGTCGAGGGCGCGGACAAGCAGGCGGCCATCGTGGACGGTGAATTGAGCCGCGCCGCGCTTCATAAGAGAATACGGGGAAGGTTGGGGGACTAACATGAACACGGGACGTGCGTCACAAGAACGCCAGGTGGATCAACACCGACCAGGTGGACAGGAGCCGTTGGTCCGTGCTGCCGCTGATCGCGGCGGCCCTGATCGCGGGATCGGGTTTTGCCGCGAGCATCGGCACGGCAACAGCACAAGCCGAGCGGGTGATCCAGATCGGCGCGGGGAAGCGCACCGCGACGGTGCAGGTCTTCATCGGCAAGTCCGAGGATGTGCGCACCGACACGAGCTTCGTCGAGATCAACGTCGGCGACCCTGAGATCGCGGACGTCAATCCGCTGACCGATCGTTCGCTCTCGATCCTCGGCAAGAAGAACGGCACGACGCGCATCTCGGTCTATGCCGAGGGCAAGAAGCTGATCGGCGTGTTCGACGTCGAGGTCGTGTTCGACACCCGGCTGATCCAGTCGGAAATCCGCCGGCGTTTCCCGTATGCGCGGCTCCAGGTCACTTCCGTCAACGGCAAGCTCATGCTGTCGGGCACCTCGCCCGACGCGGTGACGCTCGACCGTGCCGTGACCATCACCAAGCAGTTCGGCCAGGACGTCATCAACACGGTCGAAGTGCTGGCGCCGCAGCAGGTGATGCTCGAGGTGCGCTTCATCGAAGCCACCCGGCAGGCCAGCCGCGAGCTCGGCGTGCAATGGAACCGCTTCGGCAGCAGCAGCATCGCCAACTCCGGCAACCGCGCTGCCTGCCGGCCAGCTCCCGATCACCAACGGCCGCTCGTTCATGCAGCCGAGCATGCAGCAGTATCAGCCGATCGGTGCATCGAATTCCGGTCCGGCGGTGACGCAGGGTGGCGTGACGCGCTCCGGCCCGAACGTCATCGATAGCGCGCTGACGATCTCGCCGATCGTGGCCGCCGGCGTTCTCTCCGGTAGTGCGCCGTTCGGCTTCCTGCTCAGCCGCATCATGACCAGCGGCGTCGCGACCGACCTGATGATCAATACGCTCGAGGAGAAGGGCCTCGCCCGCGCGCTGGCGGAGCCCAATCTCGTCGCCTGTCCGGCGACACCGCCAGCTTCCTCGCCGGCGGCGAATTCCCGGTCCCGGTGCCGGGTGCGCTCGGCCAGGTGACGATCGACTACAAGCGCTACGGCGTCGGTCTCGCCTTCACGCCGACGGTGCTGAACGGCGGCCTGATCAACCTGAAGATCGAGCCGGAGGTCAGCCAGCTCGACACCAGCAATCCGGTTCAGGTGGCCGGCATCTCGGTGCCGCCGCTGATCGTGCGCCGCGCCTCGACCACGGTCGAACTGCGCGACGGCCAGAGCTTCGTGATCGGCGGCCTGCTGCAGAGCCAGGGCCAGAACGCGATCTCGCAATTGCCGTGGCTCGGCGACATGCCGGTGCTCGGCGCGCTGTTCCGCAGCGCCTCGTACCAGAAGAACGAAACCGACCTCGCCATCATCGTGACGCCGCGCCTGATCCGTCCGGCTCGTCCGGGCGACGTGATCCAGACGCCGCTCGACGGCTCGCTGCCCGCCAACGACGCCGATCTGTTCCTGATGGGCAAGATCGAAGTCAGCAAGCCGCAGGCCGCGCGCTGGGCGGGCGTTCCGCCGCGCGAATTCACCGGTCACGTCCTCGATATGCGCAAGGGAGCCACCGATGTCATCTCAGTCCGGAATTAAGGCGGCCGCGCTCGGTCGCCGTCGCGCTCAGCTTTGCGCTGACGCTCATCGGCTGCTCCGACATCTACTTCGACCGCCGCGAGACGGTGGCGCTGCACGCCGGCGATGCGATGGCGACCAATCGGGTCACGCACATGATCGACCCGTGGTCGCGCGCCAGCGCCAACCGCGAGATCGCCTTCAACGGCGAGAAGATGCAGACGGCGGTGGAGCGTTATCGCACCGGCCGGGTGATCCCGCCGGTCAACGCGACCACGTCGTCGTTCTATCAAGCGCAGGCGCAGCAGGCGGCGCAGTCGACCGTCCAACAGCCAGTCGGCCTCGGCGCCGAGCGGCGGCAACAAGCCTTGAGCGGTCGTTACGGTTAGAACATGAAACGGTCAGCAAACGCGACGAACCGGACCGGCGTGGTGGTTTTCACCATGGACTTCGCGTTTGAGCAGCTTGCGCAGGCCACGTTCAAGGCGAGCGCCCAGATCGATCTCCAGGTGATCGACACCACGGTCGCCACGGCCGGCGATACGTTCGATCCGAAGGGCGCCAGCGTCGTCATCATCGATCTCGATACCGGCAATGAGGACGAAATGCAGGCGCTGGAGCGCCTGATGACGCGCACCGGCGCGTGGCCGCCGGTCGTTGTGGTGGCGCAGAGCTTCGATGCGGACGTTGCGCGGCGTTTGCTGCAGATGCGGGTGGCCGACTTCCTGGTGAAGCCGGTGCAACCTATCGAGCTGGTGCGGACCTGCGCGCGGGTGGCGCGTCCGGCCGCGGCCGCTGCCGAGGTCAAGGAAGCGCAGATCCACACGTTCCTGCCCGCGGTCGGCGGCGCCGGCGTGACCACGATCGCGATCCAGACCGCGATGCTGCTGCTCGACAGCGCAGCGCGCGGCAAGGCCAATACCTGTCTGGTCGATCTCAACTTCCAGAACGGCGCCTGCGCCGACTATCTCGACCTCGAGCCGCGGCTCGACCTCAAGGAAGTCGAACCGCGGCCGGAGCGGCTCGATCGCCAGCTCCTGGAGATCATGCTGTCGCAGCACCACTCGGGATTGTCGGTGATCGCCGCGCCGAACCGTCCGGCCGAGATGCGCACCTTCGACCCGGACATGGTGACGCGGCTGCTCGACCTGGTGTCGTCGCACTTCGACTATGTCGTGATCGACATGCCGCGCACCTGGTTCTCCTGGACCGACAACGTGCTGCTCGGCTCGAACCAGCTCTACATCGTCAGCGAGATGACGGTGCCGAGCCTGCGCCACGCCAAGGGACTGGTGGCGGCCATTCGCGAACGGCTCGGCGACGGCCCGCACCCGAAGGTCATCGTCAACCGCTTCGAGCAGAAGATGTTCGCGCCGGGCCTGAAGAAGGCCGACATCGAACAGGCGCTCGGGCATCGATTTCGTCGGCACCATCCCGAATTCCTATCAGTTGGTGCGGGAAGCGATCGACCGCGGCGTACCGCTCGACGAAGTGAAGCCGGGCAACAATATCACCGCGCAGCTTCGCAAGCTGGTGCTGCCGCAGAGCGCCGCCAAGGCCGATACGGGCAGCGCGCCGTCGCTGCTGCAGAAGCTCAGCCCGTCGTGGGCGAAGTAGCGCCCGGACCGGTGAACGCCATGTCCAGCCGTTTCAGCCTTCGCCGTGCCCCCGCTCCAGCGCCTGCGCCCGAGCCGCCTCCCGCCGTTCCCGCCGCGTTTGAAAGCACGCTGCTGGTCCCGACGTCGCAGCCGGCCGAGCCGAAGGTCAAACCGCCGGCGGACGACAATCCGCTGCTCAGCGACAAATTCCTCGACGCCAAGGTGCGGCTGCACCGCAAGCTGATCGAGGAAATCAATCTCTCGGCGCTGGAGAAGCTGCCCGAAGACGAGATGCGCTCGCACATTCAGCAGCTCGTCACGCAGTACATCGTGAGCGAGCGGCTGGCGCTCAACACCAACGAGCTCAACGCCTTCGTCGTGGAAATCCTCGACGAGATGACAGGCCTCGGCCCGTTGGAGCCGTTGCTCAAGGATCCGTCGATCTCCGATATCCTGATCAACGGTCACGAATGCACCTATGTCGAGCGCGGCGGCCTGCTCGAGCCGGTCGCCTGCCGCTTCAAGGACGAGGCGCATCTGCTGCGCATCATCAACAAGATCGTGTCGGCGGTCGGCCGCCGCGTCGATGAATCGCATCCGCTGTGCGACGCGCGCCTGCTTGACGGCTCGCGTGTCAACGTGGCGGTGCGGCCGATCGGCGTCGATGGCCCGCTGGTGTCGATCCGTAAGTTCTCCAAAAAGCCGTTCAACCTGACCAAGCTGGTCGAGATCGACGCGATCAAGCCGCAGATGGCGGAGCTGCTCGCCGCCGCGGTGAAGGCGCGCGTCACCACCATCATCTCCGGCGGCACCGGCTCCGGCAAAACCACCATGCTCAACGCGCTGTCGGCGTTCATCTCCGACAAGGAGCGCCTGATCACCATCGAGGACGCCGCCGAGTTGCAGCTTCAGCAGCCGCACGTCGCCGCGCATGGAAACGCGGCCGCCCAACATCGAGGGCAAGGGCGAAATCCGCCAGCGCGAGCTGGTCAAGAACGCGCTGCGTATGCGGCCCGAGCGCATCATCCTCGGCGAGTGCCGCGGCGAAGAAGCCTTCGACATGCTGCAGGCCATGAACACCGGCCACGAAGGCTCGATGGCGACCATCCACGCCAACAATCCGCGCGAAGCCATTTCCCGTCTGGAGCAACTGGTCGGCATGGCCGGCCTCCCCATGACGATCGCTTCGGTCCGCGGCCAGATCTCGGCGGCCGTGCGGATGATCGTGCAGCTCCAGCGCATGTCGGACGGCAAACGCAAGGTCACGTCGGTGACCGAGATCACCGGCATGGAAGGCGACATCGTGCAGATGCAGGAGATCTACAAGTATGTCCGCACCGGCACGCAGGATGACGGCACGGTCGACGGCCACTTCCAGGCAACCGGCGTGCGGCCGCGCTTCCTGACGGACTTGGCCGCGCGAGGTGTGAAGATTCCGGCGACGTACTTCGATCCGAGCAAGCCGCTCTGATGCCAGATATCGACCCGACCTATATCGTTTATCTGTTTGCCGCGTTGGCGGCCGGGCTGATGGCCGAGGCCGTCTATCTGCTGTTCTTCACGTCGCGTTCGTACCGCAAGAACGTCAACCGCCGCCTCAAGCTGGTCGAGAAGGTCAACGACCGCGAGGCGATGCTGGTGGAATTGCGCCGCGAACGCGGCCTGAACACGGACGGTGACTTCCGTCTCCCGATCGTGTCCCTGAACCGGCTGATCCTGCAATCCGGTCTCGTTATGGGGATCGGCAAGCTGGCGTTCTATGTGAGCATCTGCGCTCTCTTCGCGTTCGGCGGGTTGATGCTGACGCGCGGCGAGTTCACCGAGGCGATCGGCGCGGCGGTGTTCTGCTGCACGCTGCTGCCGCTGCTCATTCTGAAGTTCAAGCGCAGCCGCCGGCAGAAAGCGTTTGGCGCCCAGTTTCCCGATGCGCTCGACATCATCGTGCGAAGCCTTCGCTCCGGCCATCCGGTGCCGGTCGCGATCAACATGGTGGCGCGCGAAATGCCCGATCCGGTCGGCAGCGAGTTCGGCATCCTCGCCGACGAGATCACCTTTGGCGCCGACCTCGAAACCGGAATGCGAAATCTGTATTTCCGTATCGGCCAGGAGGATTTGCCGCTGTTCGTCACCGCGGTGGCGATCCAGAGCTCGACCGGCGGCAACCTGAGCGAAATCCTGCAGAACCTGTCGTCGGTGATCCGCCAGCGCTTCAAGATGCGGCGCAAAATCCGCGCGCTCGCGTCGGAAGGCCGCGCTTCGGCGATGATCCTGTCGTCGCTGCCGATCATGCTGTTCCTGATCATCCAGGTTGTGGCGCCGGAATTCTATCGCAGTGTCTGGCATGAGGATCTGACCAAGATCGTGCTGGCTGGCGCGGGCGCCTGGATGGGCATCGGCAACTTCATCATGTACCGCATGGTGAACTTCAAAGTTTGATCGATGAACCTGTTCGCCAACAATCAATTCCTGGTCACGCTGCTGGTCTTCCTGGCGGCGACGACGTTTGCGTTTGGCGTGATGGCGATCGTCCGCGTGCAAGGCTCGGTGAAGCGCCGCGCCGCGGAGATCGGCAGGCTGACCGGCGAGGGGATGGGCAATTCCCGCTCGCTGCGCCATTCGAGCCTCAAGGCCGCGCAGCGGGTGATCGAGTACACCACCAAGCACTACTCGGACGGCAACGGCGAAGAGATGAAGGTGCTGCGGCGGCGGATGTTCGCTGCCGGCATCTACGATCCCCGCGCGGTGGCGTATTTCTTCCTGGGCCGGACCTTGCTCGCGGTCGGTCTCGCCGTGCTGCTGTTCTGCTTCGCGCCGGCCGAGTCGGGCAGTCCGGTGCTCTGGCTCTACATGGGCACGGCCGGTATCGGCGGCTACATCGCGCCGAGCATGTACATCGACAAGCGCATCAAGGCGCGCAAGGCTGAGCATCAGGCGGGCTTCCCGGACTTCATGGACCTGCTGGTGGTGTGCGCCGACGCGGGGCTGAGCATGGAGGCCTCGCTGGAACGGGTCGGCCGCGAACTCGGCGATTCCTATCCGTCGCTCACCGCCAACATCCACATGGCCAACCTCGAGATCCGCGCCGGCCGCTCCATGAGCGAGGCGCTGGAGCATTTCGGCGACCGGCTCGGCCTCGAGGAGGCGCGCTCGTTCGCGACGCTGATCCAGCAGTCGGCGGAGTTGGGGTCGAGCATCACCGAGGCGTTGCGCGTGTACTCGGACGACATGCGCCACAAGCGGTTGTCGCGCGCCGAGGAGAAGGCTTACAGCCTGCCCGCCAAGCTCTCGGTGCCGATGATGGTGTGCATCTTCCCGGTGCTGTTCGTGGTGATCCTGCTGCCGGTGATCATACGGCTCTGGCTCGGCAATTACTGAACGAATTCGCTTGCTCAGCAGAGGTTTACCGCAACACCAGAGCGGTGAATGAAATCTTAATGATCGTCGCCTAGCCTCTCGCGGTTCGGAGCGGGTAATGCGTGCGAGAGTAGGTCGGATCATTGGCATCACGGCCGCGAGCCTCATTTGGCTTGCGGGCTGCGAAACCACTTCCGGCGTCAATCCGTTCAAGTTTGCGGCCACGTCCGACGCACCCGCTGCGGATGGCGAGCCGACCGGCTCGGTGAAGCTGCCTCCGATATTGTCAGGCGAGCCGCCCGCCACGCCCGAACTGCTCGGCAACGATCCCAACGACGACGTCAACGTCGGCAAGAAATACTTCCGGCATGGCAGCTACGGGCTGGCGGAGCAGCACTTCCGCAAGGCGGTCGAGCTGCATCCGAAGGACGCGGAGGCCTGGCTTGGGCTCGCCGCGTCGTACGACCGGCTGAAGCGCTTCGATCTCGCCGACCGCGCTTACTCGCATGCGATCCGGCTGGTCGGCGCGACGCCGGAGATCATGAACAACCAGGGCTTCTCCTACATGCTGCGCGGCGACTATGGCCGCGCACGCAGCACGTTGCTTGCGGCGCAAGCCAAGGATCCAGCCAATCCGTATATCCAGAATAATCTGCAGATGCTGGATCAGGCCGCGCGCAAGAAGAAGATGGTGAACTAATCCATCTGCCCTCATCCTGAGGAGCCCGAGCGAAGCGAGGGCGTCTCGAAGGATGGCGGCCTCGATGCTTCGAGACGCCGCCTTGGCGGCTCCTCAGCATGAGGCCGGATAGACGCTGTCCGCTGCCGTGCTACTCCGCCTCGATGACTCCCGTTGCCATCATCACCGGAGCTTCGTCGGGTATCGGCGCCGAGCTCGCTCGCGCGTTTGCCAGGAACGGGCATGCGCTCGTTCTGGTGGCGCGGCGCGAGGCGCGGCTCAAGGCGCTCGCTGCCGAGCTTGAAGCGGCTGGCGCGAAAATACCGCTGATCCTTCCGATCGATCTTTCGAAACACGACGCCGTGGCGCGGATCGCTCTGGCGCTCGAAGTGCGCGATCTGGAGCCGCAATACATCGTCAACAACGCCGGCTTCGGCCTGCACGGCTATGCCGCCGACCGCGACCGCGACGAACTGCTCGGCATGATCGATCTCAACATGCGCGCGCTGACCGACCTGTCGCTCGCTTTCGTGGATAGCGTAAAGCGCCATCGTGGCGGCATTCTCAATGTCGCGTCGGTCGCGGGCTTTCTCCCGGGGCCGGCGTCGGCGGTCTATTACGCCGGCAAGGCCTATGTGATCTCGTTCAGCGAGGCGCTCTATCGCGAGCTCAAGCCGATGGGCGTGCGCGTGACGACGCTGTGTCCCGGCCCGGTGCATACCGAATTCCAGGCGCGCGCCGGCGTACAAAGCAAGATGACGAGGTTCGACGTGACGGCGGCGCGCGTCGCAGAAGCGGGATATCGCGGCTTGATGCGCGGCAAGCGCATAGTCATTCCCGGTTTCGGCAACAAGATGCTGACCCTCCTGCCGCGTATCGCCCCGCGGTCCTGGCTGCTGGCGGCGGCCGGCAGGCGGCAGCGTTCGCGGCTGACAAGCCAGCCAAGCCGCACCGCGCAGCCCGGCTCAGCGTCGTGGCGGCGGTTCGAGGGTGTCGATCCGATAAAGTTCGGAAAATATTTTCCGTCCAACCAGCACGACGAGCAATGCGCCGATCCCGCCGATCAGCACGGCGGGGATGGCGCCGAACCACGACGCCATCAGGCCGGCGCGGAATTCGCCGAGCTGGTTCGACGCCGTGACGAACAGCGAGTTCACCGCGCTGATGCGGCCGCGAGTCTCGTCTGGTGTGTGCAGTTGGATCAACGTCATGCGGATCACCACGCTGACCATGTCGGCCATGCCGAGTGCGGCGAGCGCCGCCATCGAGAGCACGAAGGATTTGGACAGCGCGAAAATCACGATAGCCGTGCCGTACACCGCGACGGCAGCGAAGATGATCTTGCCGACGTTCTTGCGCGGCTGCCAGTGCGTCAGCACGATCGCCGCGGTCAACGCGCCGATGCCGGGCGAGGCGCGCAGCAGGCCGAGGCCCCACGGGCCGGCGTCGAACACGTCGCGGGCGAACACCGGCAGCAGCGCGAACACGCCGCCGAGGATGACGGCGAACAGGTCGAGCGAAATCGCGCCGAGAATGATCGGTGCGCGGCGAATGTAGGAGAAGCCGGCAAACAGCACCTCCATCGTCACGGGTTCGCGCGAGGTCGCGGTGCGCACGGCGGTCACCATGCCGATCAGCAGCCCCGCGCAGATGTAAAGCGTGCAGCACAGCGCATAGACCAGCACCGGGTTGACCGCGTAGAGGAAGCCGCCGACCGCCGGTCCGCAGATGATCGCGACCTGCGTGGCGGATGCCGCCGCCGCGGTGGCGCGCGGCAGCAGCGCCACGGTGACGATGCCCGGCAGCAACGTGGTCAGGGTGGTCTGCTCGAACGAACGGCAGGCGCCGATCACGAACACGATCGCGAGCAATGTCTCGCGGGTCATGACGCCGAACGCCGTGCCGACCGCCAGCGTCGCGGTGGCGAGCCCGCAGATCAGGTTGCAGGTCCGCACGATCAGGCGCCGGTCGTAGCGGTCCGCGACGTGGCCGGCGACCAGCACCAGCAGGGCCGCGGGAAGGAACTGAACCAGACCGACCAGCCCAAGGTCGAGCGGGTTTCGGGTCAAATCGTACATCTGCCAGCTCACCGCCACCGCCTGCATCTGCAGGGCGACGGTGCTGGAGACCCGGGCGATCCAATAGAGGGCGAATGGCCGGTGCTGGCGTAAGGACGCGGCGGGCGCGTCTTCGGCGGTCATTTTGACGGTTTCGGCACTGTTTCAGCGTTGCCGCGGGCCTTCCGCGGCGAATTTGCCGTGTAGGCATATCAGGAACTCAGGTTCCCGTCTGGGGCAGCCTTTTGACCTAAATTTGGCCCAATCGGGAGGGTGATGGTTCAGTCTGCGATTGCTATCGTTGCGTATGGGCGGCCGCGATTCCGGCCGCGGGGGCGGTTGATGCGCGAGATAGGGCCCGAAAGGCGGCGGACACCGGCCTACAGCCTGTCGCAAGTGCTGCACGCGTCCGACGATATTCTCGAGCTGCTGCCGGTCGCAGTCTGCATCTGCGACCTCGACGGCCGCATCGTCCAATACAACAGCCGGGCCGTCCAGATCTGGGGGCGCACCCCCATGCCCGGCGAGACGCACGATCATTTCACCGCCGAGACTAAATTCTACAGCGCCGAAGGCAAGCGGCTGCCCGAGTCAAAGGTCAGCAAGGTACTCAAGTCGGGACAACCGGTCCGCAACGAAGAGGTGGTAATCGACAAAGCGGACGGCACACGCATCGCGATTCTGATCGACGTCGACCCGCTGGTCGACGCGCGCGGCGAGATGGTCGGTCTCGTCACGTGCTTCCAGGATGTAACGGAGCGCAAGCGCGTTCACGAGGCGCTGGAAAAGAGCAGACAAGAGCTGCGAGAGCAGGAGGAGCGCTGGAACGCGACCTACGAGCATGCCGCCATCGGCATCGTCGAGATCGACGCCGACGGCAGCTTTCTGCGCGTCAATGAATTGATCTGCGACATCACCGGCCTGACGCGCGAGGAACTGCTCGGCTGGAAGCTGTTCGCGCGCACGCATCCCGACGACCGCGACGTGGACGAGGATCTGTACCGCCGCCAGGTCAAGGGCGAGATCGGTTTCTATTCGATCGAGAAGCGGTTCGTTCGCAAGGACGGGCGGGTAATCTGGTGCTCGATCCGCTCGTCGACGGTGCGCGATGCCGGCGGTCACTTCCTCTACGGCGTCCGCGTGGTGCAGGACATCACCGCGCGCAAGGAGGCGGAAGGCCGCCAGAAGCTCCTGATGGACGAGTTGAACCATCGGGTGAAGAACACGCTCGCGACCGTGCAGTCGCTCGCCGCGCAGACCGCGCGCGGCACGGATTCTCCCGACGCATTCCGGCAATCGTTCGAAGGGCGGCTGATCGCGCTCAGTCACGCGCACGACCAGCTCACCCGCCGGCACTGGGCCAGCGC
Organism: uncultured Alphaproteobacteria bacterium; assembly: GCA_963838595.1. Taxonomy (GTDB): domain Bacteria; phylum Pseudomonadota; class Alphaproteobacteria; order Rhizobiales; family Xanthobacteraceae; genus Z2-YC6860. The sequence continues at coordinate 48,420 of CAWIRP010000011.1, read as the reverse complement.
GGACCTGCGCGCCATCGTCACGGCTGCCGTCGCGCCGTATCTGTCCGGCGGGCAGGAGCGGGTCGTGATCGCCGGCGACGACGTCACCGTCACGCCGCGCGTGGCGCTGACGCTCGCGATGGTGCTGCACGAGCTGACCACCAATGCGGTCAAGTACGGCTCGCTATCGGTGCCGGCGGGGCGGGTGGAGCTGAACTGGCGCATCGTGCAGGCGCCGTCGCAGCCGCCGTTGCTGTGGATCGAATGGCGCGAGAGCGGCGGACCGCCGGTGGCCGAGCCGACGCGGCGCGGCTTCGGCTCGCGGTTCATCGTGGGCAGTGTCAGCTCCGAGTTGCAGGGCATCGCGCGGCTGCATTTCGATGCTGCCGGTCTGCGCTGCACCATGGAGGTGCCGCACGAGGTCGCGGTGTCGATCGCGGATTCCGAGGACGGAGTTTAGATAAAGTTGCGGACGGCCCGCCTTCGCCCTCGCGGGCTTCGGCGCGCAACCTTCGCCGCTTCGCGATACGGAATTTGCCGGACTGCTTCCGCGAAGTTGGCTTGCCAACCGAAGCCGCGAAGCGGCGAAGGTTGGTGGAGCCAGGCGGGATCGAACCGCCGACCTCCTCATTGCGAACGAGGCGCTCTCCCAGCTGAGCTATGGCCCCTACCGAGGACGCAAAAATACGCCCAACAGCGAGTGGGCGCCATTTACGGCTCGGGGTGCGCGGAGTCAAGAACAGGCAGCCAAAAGTCGGCCCTAAGTCGGCTTGTTTGACGGCGGGCGACCCGGTACCTTTTGCGCCATTCTGGAACCGCGACCATCATGCGCTCGATCCTCTACGTCATCCTGCTGCTGCTCGATCTCTACATCTGGCTGCTGATCGCCGCCGCCATCCTGTCGTGGCTGGTCGCCTTCAACGTGGTCAACGCGCGCAACCAGTTCGTCCATATGGTGGGCGATTTTCTCTACCGGATCACCGAGCCGGTGCTGCGCCCGATCCGCAACATCATGCCCAATCTGGGCGGCATCGACCTGTCGCCGGTGATCGTGATTCTGCTGATCATCCTGATCAAGGACATCATCGTCCGCTACATCTATCCCGCGGTGTTCTGAAGCCTTGGCCGCGCCGCGCGCCGCCTTGCGCCCTTGGTCCGTGACCGCGGGCGGGGTGACGCTCGCGGTGCGCCTGACGCCCAAGGGCGGGCGCGACGCCATCGACGGCATCGAGCAGCGCGCCGACGGACACTGCGTGCTCAAGGTTCGGGTCCGCGCCGCCCCTACGGAGGGCGAGGCCAACGACGCATTGGTCAAGCTCATCGCCCGCGCGATCTCCGTCCCACCGCGCGACGTGTCGCTGGCGGCCGGAGCGACATCGCGCATCAAGCGATTGGCGATTGCGGGCGACGGCCCAACGCTCGTCGCAGCGCTGGAGAAGATCGTTGCCGTGCGCTAACAATCCGGCATGACCGCACGCATCATCGACGGCAAGGCCATCGCGGCCGACCTCCGCGCCAAGGTGGCCGATGAGGTGCGGCGGCTGTCGTCGCAGCACGGTCTCACGCCGGGGCTGGCCGTGGTGCTGGCCGGCAACAATCCGGCCAGCGAAACCTACGTCCGCAGCAAGGCCAAGCAGACCGTCGAAGCCGGCATGCGCTCGTTCGATCACCGGCTGCCGGAGACGGTGAGCCAGGACGAACTGCTCGCGCTGGTCGCCAAGCTCAACGCCGATCCGGCGGTTCACGGCATCCTGGTGCAGCTTCCGCTGCCGCCGCAGGTCGACGCGCAGCTCGTGCTCAACACCATCGATCCGGCAAAGGACGTCGACGGATTTCATCCGGTCAACGCCGGGCGGCTGGCGACCGGGTTGAGCGCATTGACGCCCTGCACGCCGCTCGGCTGCATCCTGCTGGCAAAGACGGTGCATTCGTCGCTCGCCGGGCTTGAAGCGGTGGTGGTGGGGCGCTCCAACATCGTCGGCAAGCCGGTCGCGCAGCTTCTGCTGGCCGAGAACGCGACGGTGACCGTGACGCATTCCAAGACGCGCGATCTGCCGGCGGTGTGCCGCCGCGCCGACCTGCTGATCGCGGCGATCGGGCGTCCCGAGATGGTGCGCGGCGACTGGATCAAGCCGGGCGCGACGGTGATCGACGTCGGCATCAACCGGGTGGATGGTGCTGGCGGCAAGAGCCGGCTGGTCGGCGACGTCGCCTTTGCCGAAGCGTGCGCGGTGGCGGGCGCGATCACACCGGTGCCGGGCGGGGTCGGGCCGATGACGATCGCCTGCCTGCTGGTGAATACGGTGCGTGCCGCCTGCGCCATCGCGGGATTGCCGAAGCCGGCGGTTTGAACGTCGATGTCGCTTCGAAGCGACCCAAACGAATGGAGACACGCATGAGAAACCGCTTGGCGCGGTTCTCTTGGCGTTGTCTGGCCGCACGGTATCACACCCGCCGCGAGCCAGACCGTCACGCGCGTCTACACGCAGTTCGATTCCGACAAGTGCCGGCACACCAAGGGCAAGGACGTCGAGGACTACGGCTCATGGCTCTGCCCCGGCCATGACGGCATCGCGGTCCGCTTGAGCGCCGGCGACCAGCGCATGCATGTCAGCTTCGGCGGCAATGCGGCGCGCGAGTCGGCAGCGCGCGAAACCTTCCCGCGCTTCAACAGCGCCTACAAAGGCACCATCGAATGGCGGATCGAGACGCCTGCTGGCGGCAAGCCGCGTGCGTTCGCCACCATATTGCGCTGGAACGTCAAGCTTGAGGACGACGAGCGCGACACCACCGGCCGCGTGCTGGTGGTCACAAGGCTCGGTCCCGGCGGCGTGTGCCACGTCGGCTATGTCGATGCGCGGGCCAATCCGAATGCCAACGAACTGGCGCAGCAGTTGGCCGATGAGAAGGCGCGCTCATTCAAGTGCGGCGCGGACAAGCCCATGGTCGCCGGCAAGGTGATGCCCGGCCTCTACATGCCCAAGGGCGATTAAGCGCCATCCGGTTTTTTCGTTGCGCATGACCTTGTCCGGAAACCGGTTCCCACTTTCCGGGGTCATGCGCACATAAAAAGATGCCCGCAACGAGTGCGGGCATCCAAGGTATCAAGCCTGATCGGCTGAATTCAGGTCAGCCGTTCCAGGCGTAGGCAACTTTGTCGAGGCTCCGCTCGCCGAACCGCTCGGAGGAGCGGGCGACGGCCTTGCCGCCAAGAGCGCGGTAGAACTCCACCGCCGGATCGTTGTCGGACAGCGCCCAAACCACCAGGCTCTTCAGCCCGGTCTGGCACAGGTCGCGGCGCGCCGAGGTGAACAGGCGCCGGCCGAAGCCGAGGCCCTGGTATTCGGGGCGCAGATAAAGCTCGTAGATCTCGCCGTCATAGAACAGGCTGCGCGCGCGGTTGCGGCCGTAGTTGGCGTAGCCCGCAACCTTGTCGCCGAACGCGAGCAGCGCGATGCGGCTGCCCTTGCGGATCGCGCTGTCCCACCATTCGGGACCGCGGCGCGTGATCAGCTTGTCGAGTTCAGTGCCGGGGATGATGCCCTGATACGCAGCCCGCCACGCCTCGTCGTGTGTCTCCGCAATTGCCGCCGCATCGGATGCTTTGGCACGTCGGATTTCTATCAGGACTGTGCTCATGTCGCGGAGTATGAGCAAGCAAGTCGCGGCGCTTCAAGTCCTACGTTTAGCGCGATGTAAACCGTGTGGATTACTGGAGCGAAATCGCAGCGAAAATTGCGTTCGCTGCTCCGCGAGAAGCGGCAACAGTTCTGGAGTTTCGCGGCGTGTGGCGGCGGCGACACGCGATGAATCGAAACGCATCTTAACCTTTGAGTCGGCGACCGATTCGCGAGGCGAATCAGTGCTTAGGCGAAAAAATTCGCGCGCTCCGGCGAATCACCGTGCGATTTTGATTCGTCCGCCGCGGCACCATTTGTCCCCGTGCATTCACATGCCCGGTTCGCGACGCGCCGCCGATCAGGGAGGAACCTGTTCAAAGATCAGGCGCCGGCGCCGCCTGCCTCAGGCGTCGGCGGCTTCCCGGCTGCGTTCGTCGCGCTTGCGCTCGTTCGGGTCGAGCAGGCGCTTGCGCAGCCGAATCGATTTCGGCGTGATTTCGACCAGCTCGTCGTCCTCGATATAGGCGAGCGCCTTCTCCAGCGTCATCCGGATCGGCGGCGTGAGGCGCACTGCCTCATCCTTGGACGTGGTGCGGATGTTGGTGAGCTGCTTGCCCTTGAGGACGTTGATTTCCAGGTCGTTGTCGCGGGTGTGCTCCCCCACGATCATGCCGCGGTACACTTTCCAGCCCGGCTCGATCATCATCGGGCCGCGGTCCTCCAGCTTCCACATTGCATAGGCGACGGAGTCGCCCTGGTCGTTGGAGATCAGCACGCCATTGCGGCGGCCGGCGATGTCGCCCTTGTGCGCGCCATAGGCATGGAACAGGCGATTCATGATCGCGGTGCCGCGGGTGTCGGTGAGGAGTTCACTCTGGTAGCCGATCAGGCCGCGGGTCGGGGCATAGAACACCAGCCGGACCCGGCCGCCGCCGGACGGCTTCATCTCGACCAGTTCGGCTTTGCGCTCGGACATCTTCTGCACCACGACGCCGGAATGGCCTTCGTCGACGTCGATGACGACCTCCTCGATCGGCTCCTCCAGCTCGTCTTTGCCGCTGCGGCGCAGCAGAACCTTGGGGCGGGACACCGAAAGCTCGAAGCCTTCGCGGCGCATGGTTTCGATCAGGATGCCGAGCTGCAACTCGCCGCGGCCGGCCACCTCCATCGAATCGTTTTCTTGAGACTCCTGCACCCGCAGCGCCACGTTGCCCTCGGCCTCGCGCAGCAGCCGGTCGCGGATCATGCGGCCGGTCACCTTGTCGCCCTCGGTTCCGGCCAGCGGGGAATCGTTGACGCGGAACATCATGGCCAGCGTCGGAGGGTCGATCGGCTGGGCCGGGATCGGGGTTTCCACCTCGGGCGCGCAGATGGTGTGGGCGACCGTGGCGTTCGGCAGCCCGGCGATGGCGACGATGTCACCGGCTTCGGCCTCGTCGACTGGAACGCGCTCAAGGCCGCGGAATGCCAGAACCTTGGTGACGCGCCCGGTTTCGACCAGCGTGCCGTCGTGGTCGAGCACCTTGACCGGCTGGTTGGGCTTGATCGTGCCCGGAGGTGATGCGCCCCGTCACGATGCGTCCGAGATAGGGGTTGGCTTCGAGGATGGTGCCGAGCAGGCGGAACGGTCCGGTGTCCACCTTCGGTGGCGCAACATGACGCAGCACCAGTTCGAACAGCGGCTTCATGCCCTGGTCGGTCGGGCCTTCCAGCTTCTCCGCCATCCAGCCGAGCTTGGCCGAGCCGTACAGGATCGGGAAGTCGAGTTGCTCGTCGGTGGCGTCCAGCGCGGCGAACAGGTCGAACACCTCGTTCACGACCTCGACCGGGCGCGCGTCCTGGCGGTCGACCTTGTTGATCACCACGATGGGCTTGAGACCCATCTTCAGCGCCTTGGACACCACGAACTTGGTCTGCGGCAGCGGGCCCTCGGCGGCGTCGACCAGCACCAGCGCGCCGTCCACCATGTTGAGGATGCGCTCGACCTCGCCGCCGAAGTCGGCGTGGCCCGGCGTGTCGACGATGTTGATGCGAGTGTCCTGCCACTGGATGGACGTCGCCTTGGCCAGGATGGTGATGCCGCGCTCGCGCTCCAGGTCGTTGGAATCCATCGCCCGCTCAACCTGGCGCTGGTTGTCGCGATAGGTGCCCGACTGCTGGAGCAGCCGGTCGACCAGCGTGGTCTTGCCGTGGTCGACGTGGGCGATGATGGCGACGTTGCGAAGGTCCATAAGAGGTTCCGAAATCGATCTGCGGGCCGGTTTTCTAATGAAAACGGATGGCCTGAACGCCATCCGGTACCGGACCCCTGTTGTTGCGGCGCAATATAGTGATCGGCTAGGCGGAAGCAACCGCCGCGCGAGGCCTTGGCGGGTTGCTCATCAGGATGGCCCGCCGGTCGGAAATCGCCGCCCGGGTCTGCTCGAACGACACCTGGAAGGCCATTAGCGCCGTTTCGTCGAGGGCATTGTTCTCGACCTCGCGGACCATGTCGCCGTGGATCTTGTCCGCTTCGGTCTGCAATTCGTCGAGCGCCTGGATGGTCTCCGCCTTCCGCGCGGATGAGATCACCTCAAGCAATTGGTCGAGCGACTTCATGCGCCGCAGCCGGTCGTCGCTCTTGTTGTAGCTCGCCAATCCAGCCAGCGCCGACCCGAAGAGCGAAAAGATCATCAGGCCCCAATAGAGCAGGTCGTTGTAGCGATCGAAGAACGTCTTCAACTCGCCGTCGATATAGGCGGCGGCGCCCGGATGCACCGGAACCGGACCGTCCTTCGAGGTGTCGGGCGTTTCGATCTTCGCGGAGGAGGGCACCTCGGACGACAAGGTCTGGCGGATCGAGAACAGGTGCTTGGTGAAGTCGGCGACCACGTCCTCGCTCAGCTTCTTGCGCGCGACGAGATAGTGATTGATGCCGACGGTTTCGATCGTCTCCTCGGGCTGCGGCGGCGAGCCGCCGAACGCGCCGGACTTGATCTCGGTCGCTTCGTAGACCGGGTTGCGCTCGGCGATCGCCTCGGATGCGCCGATCTCCAGGAACGTAGGCGGCTCCTTGCCGCGCATCGACGCTGCGATCGCGTCGGCGGTGATCGCGCTGCTGATCGGGCCGACCGAGAAAATCGCGTCGGCCTTGATCTTGGCATCGCGGATCGCGCTGCCGACGTTGTTCGGATCGAACTGAACGACGGTGACCTTGTCGGGGGCGTTGGGCTTGTTCTCCTCGCCGGCGGCGAGCACGACGATCTTGTCGGGCGGTATGTTGTATTGCTGAAGGATCGCTCGCAGCATCATGATGTTGGTCGGCGCACGTCCGACCACGCCGAGCCGCCGGCCGATCAGGTTTTCGATCTTTTCGATCTTCGGCAAGCTTAGAAGCGGCCGCAGCGCGCCGTGCCGCTCTGCGTCTTTGGCGTCGCGGCCGCCGGCTGGTCCGGCACGATGAACACGGCGACGTTCTTGCGCCAGATCGCGACGGTGAGTCCTTCCTTGGGCATTCCGATGTCGCGCCGCACGATGGCGAGATCGGCCTCGCCCTTGTCGATCGCCATCATGGCGTCGCGCGTGCCGCCATCCTTGATGATCGGTTTCAGCCGGATGTTGGAACGGTCGCGTGCGAGCTGCTGCGCCATGGCGTTCACCACCTTGGCGTCCTCGCTGTTCGGGGGCCCGACCGCGATGGTCAGCGTCGTCGGTTGCGACATGTATTGATAGGCTGCGGCGCCCACGCCGGCGCACAGCAGCAACCCCGCCGATGACGATGAGCCAGGTGTGGCGCATCATCATCTTGAAGCGGAGTGACCAGCTTCGCTTGAGCGACTGGGGTGACATTTGGCCTGCGGCTACGAGCAATGCGCGCGACAAACGGGCCGCCACGCGACGAGTCATATCATGGTCGCCTTGGCTGGTTCCATGGTTCAAAGCCCGCGCGCCTATTCGTTGCGTCATTAACCATAACCGTCATGGCGATGGTCCTGAGCGTCACCATCTCGATGAAATGCACGTCACATCTGGAATGCCGGGCAGCCGACCGGATTCCGGGTAGCGACCCTCTTCGGGCGGTTTCGCGTTAAGATGATGGCGGACGGAAAAACTAGGAGGCGGCGATGGCCCAGAAACTGGCAGGCTCGGCGAGGAGCGACGCGCTCAAGTCGCTCAAGGGCTGGAGCGAGGTATCGGGCCGCGACGCCATCACCAGGAAATTCGTGTTCAAGGATTTCAACGAGGCGTTCGGCTTCATGAGCCGCGCCGCGTTGATCGCGGAGAAAATGGATCACCATCCGGAGTGGTTCAACGTCTACAAGACGGTCGAGGTGACGCTGTCGACCCACGACGCCGGCGGCCTCACCGAACTCGACGTCAAGCTCGCCGCAGCGATGGACAAGCTGGCGGGCTTGTAGCGCGCGTGATCCCGAAAAGTGGGAACCGGTTTTCGGACAAGATCACGCGCAGGACAAAGACAACATGCCTTGCCGCCGCCGCATTCCATTCCCATCTCTGCCGCGGTGACGCGTAGAGGACTGACGGGATGAGCAGCACAGCCGAATGGAACGACGACGAGCGCTCGCGCGAGAAAGCGGCGCGCGACGATTCGACGGTGCGCGAGGGCTTCTGGAAGAAGCTCCGGCAGTTCGCGGCGAAGCTTCCGATCGCCGAGGATCTGCTCACTGCCTATTACTGCGCGTTCGACCGAAACACGCCGAACCATGTGCGCACGGCGCTGCTCGCGGCGCTTGCTTATTTCGTGCTGCCGATCGACTTGATGCCCGACCTCTTGCCGATCGTCGGCTTCACCGACGACGCCGCGGTGCTGGCCGGCGCGATCCGGGTCGTTTGGGTGCACATCCAGCCGGCGCACCGCGAAGCGGCGCGCGAGGCGCTGGCGCGATTGAACGACTAAGTCCGCAGCATCGCCTTGCCCATCACCTTGCGCGCCGCGATGTCGTTGAGCGCGCGCTTGGCGTCGGCGAGCGGGTAGGTGGCGTGGACGTGCGCGCTGAGCTTGCCCTCGGCGGTCCAGCGCACCAGGTCCGTCATGTTGGCGCGATGCTCGTCCGGCGCGCGCTCGGTCCACGATCCCCAGAACACGCCGCGGATGTCGCAGCCCTTGAGCAGCGCGAGATTGAGCGGCAGCTTCGGAATTTCTCCGGCGGCGAAGCCGACCACCAGGAAGCGGCCTTCCCAGGCGATGGCGCGCAGCGACGCTTCGGCATAAGGCCCGCCGACCGGATCGTAGATCACGTCGATGCCGTGCTCGCCGCCGAGTTTCTTGAGTGCATCGCGCAGGTCCGAGGTCGCGTAGTTCACCGTCTCGTCGGCGCCGTGCCGGCGGGTGAAGGCGAGCTTGTCGTCCGACGACGCGCAGGCGATCACGCGCGCGCCCATCAGGTGGCCGAGTTCGACCGCGGCCAAGCCGACACCGCCGGACGCGCCGAGCACGGCCAGCGTCTCGCCGCGTTTGAGGCCGGCCCGGTTCTTCAGCGCGTAGTAGGAGGTGCCGTAGGTCACGCTCAGCCCGGCGGCGCGGTCGAAGTCGAGATTGTCGGGCAGCTTGGTGAGCCGGGAGGCGGCGATCGCCAGCTTTTCGCGGGCCGCGCCGTAGCGGGCATAGCCGGTGACCCGGTCGCCAACGGCAAAGCCGGTCACGCCCGGCCCGAGGCTTTCGATGGTGCCGGCAAACTCGGCGCCGGGCGAAAACGGGAAGGCTGGCTTGTACTGGTACTTCCCGGCGATGATCAGCGTATCGAAGAAATTGAGCGCGGCGGCGGCGATCCGGACCACGGCCTCGCCCGGGCCGGCCACGGGGTCCGGCAGGTCGCCCAGTTCGAGATCGTCCGGCGAGCCGGGGCGGGTGCAAAGAATGGCCTTCATGGCGCTATAATCCAGGTTCTACCTGCAATCTCGTGGCTGCCTACCCGATAGCAAGTTGCTGGCTGCGGCGTCATCAGCCTTCACATTCCTGGTTTTGCCCATTATTTCGCTATACTTAGACTGATTTGATGCAGGCAGGTCGATGAACGTGACACGACATCTCCCCTTCGTTGCGCTGCCGCTCGTTGTGGCGCTCGCCCTGCCGACGGCCGGGTGGGCTCAGCAGCCCGCGAAGCCTGCTCCGGCGAAGCCCGCGGCGGCCGCGCCCGCCAAGCCGGCAGCCGCTCCGGCCAAGCCTGCTGCGGCCGCGCCCGCGCGCCAACCCGACCGCGCAAGCGACGCTGCTCGGACAGTTCGGCGACTGGGGCGCGTACACCGCGACGCCCGGCGGCCGGAAGGTCTGCTTCGCGCTGTCGAAGCCGACGGCGTCGGTCGACAATCCGCCGAACCGGCGCACCGCCGCCAACACGGTCTACATGTTCATCTCATCGCGCCCGACCGAGAAGGTGAAGGACGAGGTGTCGATGCTGGTGACCGGCTATCAGTTGAAGCCGAACACCGACGCCAGCCTCGCGGTCGGCAGCACGCAATTCGCCATGTACACCCAGAACGACGGGGCATGGGTGAAGAATGCCGCCGACGAGCCGCGCCTGATCGACACCATGCGCAAGGGCTCCGAAGTGGTGATCAAGGCGCAGACCTCGCGCGGCACGCAGACCACCGACACGTTTTCGCTGAAGGGCGCCGCGCAGGCGCTCGATCGCGTCGCACAAGAGTGCAAATAAAGTACGAGTAACGCGCGGCACAGTCCGCGACGATTGAAGATTGCCATGCTCAACACCGAACTCGCGCTCGAGAAGACGCCGCTTGAGCGCTATGTGCCGCCGGCCAAGCCTTCGTTGGTCGGCCTGACGCGCGCGGCGCTTGCCGAGGCGCTGGGCGCGATCGGCGTGAAGCCGGCGCAGCAGAAGATGCGCGCGCAGCAGATCTGGCATTGGCTCTACGTGCGCGGCGCGCAAAGTTTCGAGCAGATGACCAGCGTGTCGAAGGAGATGCGCTCCGAGCTCGATGCGCACTACACGCTGGCGCGGCCCGAAGTCGTGGCCGAGCAGGTCTCCGTCGACGGCACGCGCAAATGGCTGCTGCGGCTTCCTGGCGAAACGGTCGGAGAGCGGCCGCACGAGGTCGAGTGCGTTTACATTCCGGAGACCGACCGCGGCACGCTCTGTCTCTCCAGCCAGGTCGGCTGCACGCTGAACTGCTCGTTCTGCCACACCGGCACGCAGCGGCTGGTGCGCAACCTGACGCCCGGCGAGATCGTCGGGCAGGTCATGGTGGCGCGGGATCGGCTGGGCGACTTCCTCGGCGCCGAGCGCGCCACTGGTCCGGGCCTGCCGACCGAAGGCGAGCGCTTCGTCTCCAACATCGTGATGATGGGGATGGGTGAGCCGCTCTACAATTTCGAGGCGGTGCGCGACGCGATCCAGGTCATATCCGACGGCGACGGCCTGAGCCTGTCCAAGCGCCGCATCACGCTGTCGACGTCGGGCGTGGTGCCGATGATCGAGCGCGCCGGCGCCGAGATCGGCAGCATGCTCGCCATTTCTCTCCATGCGGTGCGCGACGAACTGCGCAACGAACTGGTGCCGCTCAACCGCAAATATCCGATCAAGGAATTGCTGGAAGCGTGCCGCAACTATCCCGGCGTCTCCAACGCCAAGCGGATCACCTTCGAATACGTGATGCTCAAGGGCGTCAACGACTCGCTCGCCGACGCCAAGGCGCTGGTGCGGCTGCTGCAGGGCATTCCGGCCAAGATCAATCTGATCCCGTTCAATCCCTGGCCCGGCACGAAATACGAGTGCTCGGACTGGGAAGAGATCGAGAAATTCTCGGAGGTCGTGTTCAACGCCGGCTATGCCTCGCCGGTGCGCACGCCGCGCGGCCGCGACATTCTCGCCGCCTGTGGCCAGCTCAAGAGCGCGACGGAAAAGCTCTCCGGCCGCGAGCGCATGGCGCTGCGCGCCATGGCGATGACGGACTAGATGTTCCGCCTATGATCGTCGTGCGATTGCTGTTCCGCTTCCTGCTGGTGCCGTTCGCGGCGAGTGTGGCGATCTGCGTCGCCATGCTGTTCGTCATCGCCGCGCACTGGAACCGGTTTGTCGCACTGGCGGGGACCAATCCCGCGCCACCCGACGACGCCGCATTTTTTCTGCTGCTGTTGGCTCCGGCGCTGGTGATGTCAGCGGCGGTGGTGACCATGCTGGCGCCGGCCGCGATTGGCGCGCTGATCGCGGAAGCCTTTGCGATCCGTTCCTGGATGTTCCACATCGCCAACGGCGGCCTCTCGGCTTGGATCGGCTGGATCGCGCTGGAAGACGTCCGTAAACCTTATGAGATATTCAACGAGCCGCTGATCGTCGCAGGCGCCGGCATCGCCGCCGGCTTTGCCTATTGGTCGATCGCCGGCTGGAGCGCGGGCTTCTGGAAGCCGATGTTCGACGAACCGACAAAAGAAAATCGCCTCTCCGAAGAGAGGCGATGAAGGTGGCAGGAAACTGCTCAGACGAGTGGCGGAATCTTTTTGTTGGCCCGCAAAATTCTTTGTGTCAGCGGCGCGGCTGCTCGGCGCGCGCCGAACTCGCTTCCAGCTTCTCCGCGAACGCGGCCACGGTCTTGGCGTAGACCAGCGCCTTGTTCCACTTGCGGATCACTTCGAAGTTGGCGGTGCCTTCGCCGTAAGGCTGCTTCGGCTGCCAGCCGTAACCCTTGAAGTAGTTGGCGATCGAGGCGAGCGTATCCGGCACGCTGCGGATCAGGTCGCGCTTGCCGTTGCCGTCGAAGTCGATGGCGAACTTGTTGTAGGACGAGGGCAGGAAGTGCGCCTGGCCGAGCTCGCCGGCCCAGTCGCCGCGCAGATCGGCCGGCTGCAGGTCGCCCTTCTGCACCAGGCTCAGCGCCTCGAACAATTCGTTCTGGAAGAACTCGCTGCGGCGGCAATCGAAGCCGAGCGTCGCGGTGGCGCGCAGCACTTCGTGCTTGCCGGTGTGGGTGCCGAAGTCGGTCTCGAGGCCCCACAGCACGATGGTCATCGCGCCGGGAACGCCGAATTCCTTCTCGATGCGGCGCAGCGTCGGCGCCTGCTCGACCACGTGCTTCGACGCGCGGTCCAGCGCTGATTGATGCGCGGCGTGGCGAACTCCTCGAAGCTCAGCTTGAACACGCCCTGCCGCTTGTCGGCGGCGAGCACCGACTGATCGAGCGTCACGGTGTCGAGCAGCGAGAGCGTGCGCGGCGTCAGGCCCTTGGCGGCGGCTTCCTTGCGGAATTCCTTGAGGAAGGCGTCGAACCCGGCGGGCGGGTTGCACTGCGCGGCGAAGGCCGGCGCGGCCAACGCGAAGGAGAGAACGGCGGCTGCGGTGAGGGCCTTGAGCGGACGCATGACGTGCCTCGCGGATGAATTTCGTTCGCGCATTTAGCGCGAGGTTGTGGCGCGCGAGTAGCGCGATCCATTTGTGAGGTTAAGCGGCGCGGTTAAGGCGAGCGGTTAACGCCGGAACGGAGCGTGCCGCAGGCGTTGCCTTGCCATGTGAAGCTGGAGTGTGCCGATATGAATGCGCGCAAATTGATCGTGCCGGGTCTGGTGTTTTTCGCCGGCGCGTTGTTCTGGGCGGCTGTTCGGTGTGAAGCCGCTGGTGAAGGGCGCGATGACGGTCGCGACCATGAGCGGCATCTTCCCAGACAACCGTGATCGTCCGGCCCAGCGGCGCGTCAACCACCGCGCGGCGCGGCGCCGGGCTGCCGCGCGCCGCAGCTCCCGGGCGGCCTAGAAAACGCTCCTGCGGAGTGGGTGCCGCAAGCCCTGCGTGCGGCTTGCATGGCCCGCCATTCCCCCTATAGTCCGCGCGATTTTGCACCATCGCGGACCGCGCCATGGCCTCCAAGGGCGACATCAAGAAAGTGGTGCTCGCCTATTCCGGCGGGCTCGACACCTCCATCATCCTGAAGTGGCTGCAGACCACATACGGCTGCGAGGTGGTGACCTTCACTGCCGATCTCGGACAGGGCGAGGAGCTGGGGCCCGCCCGCGAGAAGGCGCTGCGCGCCGGCATCAAGCCGGAGAACATCTTCATCGAAGACCTGCGCGAAGAGTTCGTGCGCGACTTCGTGTTTCCGATGTTCCGCGCCAACACCGTCTATGAAGGGCAGTATCTGCTCGGCACGTCGATCGCGCGGCCGCTGATCGCCAAGAAGCAGATCGAGATCGCGCACAAGGTCGGCGCCGACGCCGTGTGTCACGGGGCAACCGGCAAGGGCAACGACCAGGTTCGTTTCGAGCTGGCTTATTACGCACTGGAGCCGTCGATCAAGATCATCGCGCCGTGGCGCGAGTGGACGTTCAAGGGCCGCGAGGAATTGCTGAAGTTCGCGCGCGATCATCAGATCATGATCGCGAAGGACAAGGAGGGCGAGGCGCCGTTCTCGGTGGATGCCAACCTTTTGCACTCATCGTCCGAGGGCAAGGTGCTGGAAGATCCCTCCAAGGAAGCGCCCTCGATCGTCTATCAGCGCACCATTTCGCCGATGGAGGCGCCCGACAAGGCGACCGAAATCCGGATCGGCTTCGAGCGCGGCGATGCGGTGAGCATCGACGGCGAGAAGCTCTCGCCGGCGACGCTGCTCGCCAAGCTAAACGATCTCGGCAAGGCGAACGGCATCGGCCGCCTCGATCTGGTCGAGAACCGCTTCGTCGGCATGAAGTCGCGCGGCGTCTATGAGACGCCCGGCGGCACCATCCTGCTGGCGGCGCACCGCGGCATCGAGTCGATCACGCTTGACCGCGGCGCGGCGCATCTCAAGGACGAGCTGATGCCGCGCTACGCGGAGCTGATCTACAACGGCTTCTGGTTCGCGCCGGAGCGCGAGATGCTGCAGGCCTTGATCGACAAGAGCCAGGAGCACGTCGCCGGCGAAGTGCGGCTCAAGCTCTACAAGGGCAACGTGATGGTGACCGGCCGCGACAGCGCCAACTCGCTCTATTCCTCGACGCTGGTCACCTTCGAAGACGATCGCGGCGCCTACGACCAGAAGGACGCGGCCGGATTCATCCGCCTCAACGCGCTGCGGCTGCGCACGCTCGGCCAGCGCAACAAGAAGCCGAAGAAGTAACGGCTGGCGCCGCCGCGCGGCGCGTCACATAATTCCAGCTCAACGAGGGCAAGAGATGGCTCACGACGTTTATCTCGTCGGCAGCGTGCCGATGGCGAATTCCGAGCAGGTGTTCGAGGCCGTCAGCGGTGCGCTCGGACCGCGGATCAAGCGCATTCCGGACGGCGAGACCGGCGAGCGTGGCGACTGGATCACCTGGCTCGAGCCGGTGTTCGCGGCGAGTCCGGCGCTGCAGAAGTCCGGCGAATTCTTCCGCGTCCATGCCACCGGCACCGGCCGCGAGCGCTACACGCTCAAGCCCGGCTGCAAGCCGGAGGACGTGCATTTCGAGAACCTGCACTACGCCGACTTCGCCAAGGAATCGTTCGCGGTGTTCAAGCGGCTCAAGGCCGCCGGCAAGATCGCGCCGGAAACCAAGTTCCAGATCGACCTGGTGCCGGCGCACTCCGTGATCTGGCTCTATCTGGTCGACGCGCTGCATGCGCCGATCGACCCGATCTACAACGAGGCGGTGAAGCGCGAGATCGACAAGATCGCGGCTGCGCTGCCGCACGACGAGATCGCGATCCAGTTCGACGTGGCGTCCGCGGTGTTCGCGCGGCTGGAGCGCAACCAGGCGAGCAGCTACGGCCGCACCAAGGAAGAGACGCAGGAAACCTTCAGCAAAATCCTGCTCGACCTCGGCAATCACGTGCCGCCGGGCATCGATCTGCTGTTTCATCTCTGCTACGGCGATTCCAACCACAAGCACGTGGTCGAGCCGACCGACATGGCGCGACATGGTAGAGTTCGCGAACCGCGTCAGCCGCCAGATCAAGCGGCCGATCCAGCTCATCCACATGCCGGTGCCGCGCAACCGCGCCGACGACGCCTACTTCGAGCCGCTGCGGAATTTGAAGCTGCGCCCGGAGACGCAGCTCTGCCTCGGTCTGGTGCACTACACCGACGGCGTCGAAGGGACGAAGCAGCGGCTCGCCACGGCGAAGAAATACGTTTCGGATTTCGCGATCGGGACCGAATGCGGCTTCGGGCGCCGCGATCCGAAGACGATACCGGAGTTGCTGCGCATCCACGCGCAGGTCGCCGATCTGGCGTGAGACCAGGTCCATTATAGAAAAGGCCGGGCCGCCTCGCGACGGCCCAGCCTTTGTTCTTGCGCTGCCTACTGCTTTCCAGCCAGCAGCGGCGTGATGCGTCGCACCGTGACGCGGCGATTCTCTTCACTCGGGCCCTGCACCGGCACCTTGAGCTGCTGCTCGCCATAGCCCTGCATGGTCAGGTTCTCGGGCGGAATCTGGAACTGCTCGGTCAGCGCGACCGCCACCGCCTCGGCGCGGCGATCCGAGAGCGACAGGTTGTCCTCCTCGGTGCCGGTGGCGTCGGTGTGCCCCTCGATCAGGAACACCTCGTTGGCGTTGGCGTCCGTCACCTGCCGGATCGCGTTGGCGATCGCCTCAAGCTGGCCGTACTGGTCCTGCCGCAGCTCGAACGAGCCGCTGTCGAACGTCAGCGTGTTGATGTCGACGCTGCGCATCCGCTGCCGCAGTGCCGGCGTGTAGCGGATTTCGTCCAGCGTGTAAGGCCGCTCGACGACATCGACCGGCGGCGCGGCCAGCGTGTCGTAGAGCATGCCCGGCGGTGCGTAGCGCGTGTCGACGATGTACTGCTCGGGCGGAAGGGTGACGACCGGCGGCGGCACGTTGGCCAGGTAGGCGACGCCTAGTCCGGCGGCCAGGCCCGCCGCGACGCCGATGCCGATCGCAGCGCCGGTGCCCATACGCGGCCGGCTGTTCTCGAACATCACGTACTCGCGGCCGAACTGGTCGCGGCGCGAGCGCCGTATCAGGCGGCCGCTGTCGTCGGTGACGTTGATGATGCGCGTGCCGTCGGGCCGCACCGCGATGGTGCGGAGCTCACCACCACGGCGCTCGGCGATCATGTTGCGCGCGCCGTAACGGAAGCGCTCGCTTTCGTCGCGCCGGATGACGGTGACGTTGCCTTCCTTGATGATGGTGCGGCCGGGCTCGCGGATGATGGTGCGGTCGCCTTCGCGGATCTCGCGGCGTTGCGCGCGCACGTCATCCACGCGGCGCACGTTGGCCGGCGTCGCGACCGGCGCGATTGCAGCGGCAGCCGCCGGTGCAGTAGCCGCGCCTGGAACGGGACGGCCGCCCGGGCCGCGAACAGCTCCGGTCGGCGGCGGCAGCACGACGGGCTTTGCCACCGGCACCGGCTGGCCGGGCTGCACGAACGGCCGCGCCGGCGGTGCGGCGACGACAGCCGGAGCAGCCGTCGGAGCACCCGGTGTCGCGGTTGCAGGCGCCGCGCCCGGTAATGGCTGCGGCCCGCGCGGTCCGCCGGGCCCACCAGGACGTCGGCCATCCCAGCGCTGTTGCGGAGAAGCTGTCGGTGCGCTGGCGCAGCGGCAGGTTGAGATGTCAGCGGCCGGCGCGGCCGGTGGTGTCGCCGGAGCGGCGGTCGGTGCAGGTCTCGCTGCGGGCGGTGTGGCGGGAGCAGCGGCTGGCGCCGGCGCAGCGGGAGCCGGCTTCGGCGGTGCGGCGACAGGCTCGGCGCGGCGGGCGGTGCTGCGATGGGCCGCGGTGCGGCGGGCGGCGCAGCGACAGGCTTCGGCGCCATGGGTGCAGGCTTGGGTGGTGCTGCCACGGGGCGCGGCGATGCTGGTGGCGGTGCTGCAGGTCTAGGTGGCAGCGGCAACCGGACGGGGCGGCGGTGGTGCCGGCCGCGGCGGTGCAGCGACAGGCCTCGGCGCGGCGGCCGGCGGCTTCGGCGGTGCGGCGGCGGGTTTCGGCGGCGGCGGTGCGGCAGCCGGTTTTGCCGGGGGCTTTTTCTTGGGATCGACCGCCGGTGCCTGGGCCTGCGCGACGTCTGCCGACATCGGCAGCACGATCGAAACAGCCGGCAACAAAGCGAGCGCTGGGACGAAGGTCCCGGCGAGCAGAAAACTCTTGAGCTTCATGGTGATCCCCGGTGTGCGCGAATCCGCGCCGTCCCTATTCATACGCTGCCGTATCAGCCGCGCCAGAGCATCACACGCTCGATGCCAAGGCGAATTTGTGGAAGCAAACTGAGCAACCGTTCATGTTGCGGTGCGATCACGCACTGGCGCGTCACGCTGAATGGCAACGCCGTCAACGGATCACCGCCGCCGAAGTTCCTCCGCAACAGGTCTACCGTCGCGCCGAAGAATTCCTACATGGTGCGCGGTTGTGGTTGGGAGGTTTGCCGATGATCTACGTCTTGGCGTTCTTCGTGCCGCCGCTTGCGCTGCTGCTGAACGGGCAGCCGTTCTCGGCGGTGCTCAACCTCGTGCTGATCGTGCCGTGCATCCTGTTCGGCCTGGTATTTCCGGTGCTGTTCGTGGTGCCGTCGGCGCACGCCATCCTCGCGATCTACATGAAGCGCGAGGACCGCAAGCACCGCGAGGTCGTGGACACCATCGAGCGGCACGGCCCGCCGCCGGGCTGGAAGCCTTAAGACGTTAGGCTGGAGCGTGGCAGACGGCCTCGATGTTGTGGCCGTCGGATCGAGCACGAACGCAGCCGTAATAATTCGGATGGTACTGCGGGCGCAGGCCCGGTGCGCCGTTGTCCTTGGCGCCGGCTGCCAACGCGGCGCGGTGAAACGCATCGACGCTGGCGCGATCCTTCGCCACGATCGCGACGTGCAGCGGCTTCTCCAGCTTGCCTTCGCCGCCGATCCAGAAGTCCGGCTTGCCGCCGATGCCGAAGCCCGCGGCGGGATAGCCGCTGGCGTTCGTCTCCGCGGCGACTTCCATGATCAGCGTGTAGCCGAGCGGCGCCAGCGCCTTCGTGTAGAACGCCTTGGCGCGCTCGTAGTCGGAAACCGCGAAGCCGATGTGGTCGATCATGATGCTCCGTTCCCGCGGAGGAACGCGCGGTCAGGTCTGCCGTTCCACCATCTTCAGCTTGATCTCGGCGATCGCCTTCGCCGGATTGAGGCCCTTCGGGCATGCCTTGGCGCAATTCATGATGGTGTGGCAGCGGTACAGCCGGAACGGATCCTCGAGATTGTCGAGCCGCTCGCCGGTCGCCTCGTCGCGGCTGTCGATGATCCAGCGATTGGCCTGCAGCAGCGCTGCGGGTCCGAGATAGCGCTCGCTGTTCCACCAGTAGCTCGGGCACGACGTCGAGCAGCACGCACAGAGGATGCACTCGTAGTGGCCGTCGAGCTTCTGGCGATCCTCGTGGCTCTGCTTCCATTCCTTCTCGGGCGTCGGCGTGATGGTCTGCAGCCACGGCTGGATCGACGCGTATTGCGCGTAGAAGTTCGTCATGTCCGGCACCAGGTCCTTGACCACGGACATGTGCGGCAGCGGGTAGATGCGGATCGGGCCGTTGATCTCGTCCATGCCCTTGGTGCAGGCGAGCGTGTTGGTGCCGTCGATGTTCATGGCGCAAGAGCCGCACACGCCTTCGCGGCAGGAGCGGCGGAACGTCAGCGTCGGATCGACCTTGTTCTTGATCCAGATCAGCGCGTCGAGAACCATCGGGGCGCAATCGTCGCGATCGACGAAATACGTGTCGATGCGCGGGTTGGCGTCGTCCTCCGGGTTCCAGCGATAGATGCGGAACGGCGTGACGTTGCGCGCGCCGGCCGGGCGCTTCCAGGTCTTGCCTTCGGTGACCTTGGAGTTCTTCGGCAGTGTGAGTTCGACCATGGCAGCCTCGTTTCGCGCCCTTAAGCGTCAGGGAGTTCAAAAATAGTGTTCATGCCGTGCTCTTCCATGCGCACGCGATAGCCGCGCGCAACGCACAGATCGCGGATCGCGCCGGTCCACGCCTCGAGGATCAGGAGGCGCGGCCACAGCGAGCGCGGCGCGGTCTCGAAGAACGGCGGCAGCACGCGGTCCTCGAAGCCTTCGATATCCATCTTCATGGCATCGATGCGCTCGAAGCCCGCGGCGACGACCATGTCGTAGCAGCGGCTTGATCGGCACTTCGAACGAGACGCCCTGCGCATTGGCCATGCTCTCGCCTTCCGGATAGTAGGCGCCCGTACCGAAGGCGGCGCCGGCGGCGGCGTTCTCGACAGTCACGTCGTGCATGCCGTTGGCGGTCGACGTTGAACTTGAGACGGTTGGCGTAGATCGGGTTCGCCTCGACCGCGAGGATTTTCGCGTCTGGCGCCCACGACTTCACCGCATAGACATAGATGCCGGCGTTGGCGCCGACGTCGACGAAATGGAAGCCGGGCCGCACTGCGCCGCGAAGCTGCTCCAGCTCGCGATGATCGTAGTCCTGGATGTGCAGCAGCATCTTCTTTTCGACGAAGTACGGGCCGTAGTGGTGCAGCCGCTGCTTGATGCCGAACCGCTCGACGTCGACCGGGCCGGGCCGGATGCCTTCGATCATCTGGCTGACCATCCAGCGCAGGCTGCCGCGGCCGAGCGCCGTATTCTCCGCAAGTCCGATCAACAGCGATTGCAGCGCGGTCGGCGCGTAGGCGCCGAACGGCGGCTGTTGCGCGGCCGGGGCGTCGTAGCCCCGGTCCGCCGGAATGCGGGCGGCTGCGTTCACATTGCCCTCAATCGATTGGGCCTCAATACACGCGAGCCTTAGTACACCGGCTTTGGGCTCGACATAAGCGACGTCGTTGGTGAGCGTGTAGGTGTGGACCGGGCGGTAGTCGATCTTCACGTTGCCCTTGTCGTCGATCCACGTCAGCGTGTGCTTCATCCAGTTCTTGTCGTCGCGCTCCGGGAAGTCCTCGCGCGCGTGCGCGCCGCGGCTTTCGGTGCGGTTGACCGCGGCGTCCATCGTGACGACGGCCTGGGCGATCAGGTTGTCGAACTCAAGCGTCTCGATCAGGTCGGAGTTCCAGATCAGCGAGCGGTCGGTGACGCGGACGTCGGACGCCGCCGCGAATGTGTCGTGGATCAGCTTCTTGCCTTCCTCGAGCACCTCGCCGGTGCGGAACACCGCGCAGTTGCTCTGCATCACCTTCTGCATGTTGAGGCGCAAGCTCGGCGGTCGGCGTGCCGCCGTTGGCGTTGCGCAGGCGGTCGAGCCGCGCCAGCGCAAGGTCCGCGGAGTCCTTCGGCAGCTCCGGCTGCTTGTCGCCCGGCGTGAGGATTTCGGCGCAGCGCAGCGCCGCAGCGCGGCCGAACACCACGAGGTCGATCAGCGAGTTCGAGCCCAGCCGGTTGGCGCCGTGCACCGACACGCAGCCGGCCTCGCCCAGCGCCATCAGGCCCGGCACGATGGTGTCGGGATCGCCGCCCTTCTTGGTCAGCGCCTCGCCGTGATAGTTCGTGGCGATGCCGCCCATGTTGTAGTGCACGGTCGGCAGCACCGGCACCGGCTCGCGTGAGAGATCGACGCCGGCGAAGATGCGCGCACTCTCCGAGATGCCGGGCAGGCGCTCGTGCAGCACCGCCGGATCGAGATGGTCGAGGTGCAGGAAGATGTGGTCCTTGTTCTTGCCGACGCCGCGGCCCTCGCGGATCTCGATCGTCATCGAGCGCGAGACGACGTCGCGCGAAGCGAGGTCCTTGGCGGACGGCGCGTAGCGCTCCATGAAGCGCTCGCCCTCGGAGTTGACGAGATAGGCGCCTTCGCCGCGTGCGCCTTCGGTGATCAGGCAGCCGGCGCCGTAGATGCCGGTCGGGTGGAATTGCACGAACTCCATGTCCTGCAGCGGCAGGCCGGCGCGCAGCACCATGGCGTTGCCGTCGCCGGTGCAGGTGTGCGCCGAGGTGCAGGAGAAGTAGGCGCGGCCATAGCCGCCGGTCGCCAGGATCGTGGTCTGGGCGCGGAAGCGATGGATCGTGCCGTCGTCCATGCACAGCGCGACCACGCCGCGGCAGCGGCCCTCGTCGTCCATGATCAGGTCGATGGCGAAATACTCGACGAAGAACTCCGCCGAGTGGCGCAGCGCCTGGCCGTACATGGTGTGCAGCATGGCGTGGCCGGTGCGGTCGGCCGCCGCGCAGGTGCGCTGCGCGGTGCCCTTGCCGAAGTGCGTGGTCATGCCGCCGAACGGGCGCTGGTAGATCTTGCCGTCGTCCTCGCGGCGCGAGAACGGCAGGCCCCAGTGCTCGAGTTCGTAAACCGCGGCCGGGGCCTCGCGGACCATGTATTCGATCGCGTCCTGGTCGCCGAGCCAGTCGGCGCCCTTGACGGTGTCGTACATGTGCCAGCGCCAGTCGTCCTCGCCCATGTTGCCAAGCGCAGCCGCGATGCCGCCTTGCGCCGCGACGGTGTGCGAGCGGGTCGGGAACACCTTGGTGATGCAGGCGGTGCGCAGCCCGGCCTCGCTGCAGCCGACCACCGCGCGCAAACCCGCGCCGCCCGCGCCGACCACCACCACGTCGTAGGTGTGGTCTTCGATCGGATAAGCGCGGCCGTTGACCTTGGGTGCGCCGTTTGCGCCGTTGCCTGCCATGGCTAGAGCCCGAATGAGAGTTTGAGGATGGCGAACACCGCGGCGAGCCCGATGGCGCACGAGAAGAACGTGTTGCTCATCAGCGCCGCGTATTTCGGCAGCTCGTCATGCACGTAGTCCTCGATGATGGTCTGCATGCCGAGCCACATGTGATAGATGCTGACCAGCACGAACAGCAGCAAGCCGATCGCGACCGGCGAGGAGCCGAGGATCTGCACCACCGCCGCGTGATTGCGGCCGAGCAGGCCGATCACCACGAACACCGCGGCGATGGTCAGTGGGATAAGCGCCACCGACGTCAGACGCTGGTGCCAGAAGTGACGCGTGCCGGAGCGCGCCGCGCCGAGGTAGCGGACCCGCGACAGCGGCGTGCGGATGGAGTCCTTATGGTCGCTCATCGGATGGCTCCCATGGTGAGGTAGCCGACGAACCAGAGGATGATGGTCAACCCGATCGACCCGATCAGGGTTGCGACCGTCAGCCATTCCCGCTCGACCGGACCGTAGCCGTAGCCGGTGTCCCAGATCAGATGCCGGATGCCGCCGAGCATGTGGTGGATGAGCGCCCAGGTGTAGCCGAACAGAATCAGCCGGCCGATCACCGTCTCCATCACCCACTGCACGGTGGCGTAAGCGTTCGGTCCCGCGGCGGCGGCGGTGAGCCACCACACCAGCAGCAGCGTGCCGAAATAGAGCGCGCCGCCGGTGATGCGATGCACGATCGACATCATCATCGTCAGCGTCGGGCGATAAATTTGCAGATGCGGCGAGAGCGGGCGGTTCTTGGCGGTGGACGTTTTTGCCTCGGCCATGATCACTCTCCGGCGGACACAAGCCGTTCTACCGGTTGGTAGTCGAACCCCACCGGTGCCGCAACGCCGCAGGGTTCAAGGGCTTGGTTGTGGCGCGAGACGGAATTCCGTCTTGCGAATTGGAAGAAGAAGTCTTGCAAACTTCGTCGAAAGCGAAGAATGATCCCGATAATAAAGGCTTTCAATCCCTTTTTCCCGTAGTCTTCCTTCGCAAAAGGAGAAGGCTGATATGCGGTTCGACCTCGCCGACCTTAGCCTGTTTCGCCACGTGGTGGAGGCGGGCAGCATCACCCACGGCGCCGAGCGTGCGCATCTTGCGCTGGCCGCGGCCAGTACACGCATCCGCAATATGGAAGAGACGCTAGGCGCGCCGCTCCTGGTGCGGGGCAGGCACGGGGTGGCGACGACTCAGGCGGGGCGCACCCTGTTGCAGCATGCCCGCATCATGCTGGCGCAGGCGGAGCGGCTGCGGGAGGACCTGGGCGGCTACGCCGGCGGACTGGCCGGGCAGGTGCGGGTGCTCTCCAACACCAATGCGCTGACCGAATTCCTGCCGGAGACGCTGTCGTCGTTCCTGGCGGCCCATCCCAACGTCAGCGTCGATCTCGAAGAACGCCTGTCCGACGAGATCGTCCGTCTGATCGCCGAAGGGCGTCGGCGACATCGGCATCGTGGCCGGAACCGTCGATACCAGCCGGCTGACGACCTATCCGTTCCGCACCGACCGCTTCGTGCTGGTGGTGGCGCAGGACCATCCATTCGCCAAACGCGCCAGCGTCGATTTCGCCGACGTGCTGGATCTCGAGTTCGTCGGGCTCGAACGATCCAGCGCGGCGCAACGGTTCTTTGCCGACCACGCCAGCCGGCTCGGCCGAACCCTGAAGTTGCGCGTGCAACTCCGCAGCTTCGACATGGTGTGCCGGCTGGTCGAGCACGGTGTCGGTGTTGGTATCGTGCCGGAGACCACGGCCCGCCGCGCCGTCAAGGCGATGGGTATCAGGGTGGTCGACCTGACCAATGCATGGGCGCTGCGCGAACTCACCATCTGCGTGCGCAATTTCGAGGCCCTGCCGCCGTATGCGCGGCAGCTCGTCGAGCACATGCGGGCCCGGCCGAATTAGCGGCAACCGGCGGCCCCGCAAGCTGGAACCGGTTCTGCCCGATGGCCGTTATCTTGCGTGCGGGGGCTGCGATGGAGCCCGATTATGCGAGTTTTGAAGCATTTCCTGATAGCGGGTGCTGCCGCCGCCTTTGCGGTGGCAGTCGCGACGCCGGCCTCCGCCGAAATGGCAATTGCCGCGCTCAAGGATAAGAGCGGCAAGGCAGTCGGTGATGTCGACCTGAGTCAGACGCCGAATGGCGTGCTGCTGAAGCTTTCGATCAAGGGTCTGTCGCCCGGCGAGCATGCCTTTCACATCCACGCCGTCGGCAAGTGCGAAGCGCCGTTCGAGTTGGCCGGTCCGCATTTCAATCCGGGCAACCACAAGCACGGCATGATGTCCGGACCGGGCCATGCCGGTGACATGCCCAATCTTCACGTCCTGCAAAGCGGCGAGCTGACGGTCGAAGTCCTCAACTCGGCGATCACGCTGGAGAAGGGCAAGCCGAACTCGCTGTTCGACGCCGACGGTTCGTCGATCGTGATTCACGACGGGCCGGACGACTACAAGACCGATCCCGCCGGCAACGCCGGCGACCGCATCGCCTGCGGCGTGATCCAGGCGAGCGGCACGCCGCCGGCGACGGTGGGAAGCCAGCCCAAGAAGTAGTGTGAAAGAAATTAGCGCGGGATCAGCGCCCAGTAGTCCAGGTCGAGGATGACGGCGGGATCGTATTCGTCGCCATCCTTGTAGGGGAAATCCGGGCACGGCCGGTCCTTGGTGGCGACGGTGCGCAGCCGCAGCGCGCCGACGTCGTCGCGCCCCGGCAGCTCGCTTGCCGCCAGCACCTCGGTCCAGGCGAACACCGTCAATCCGGCGAACAGCGGCGCGACGTGGCGGCCGCCGTTGATCGCGGTGATGTGGAACGCATTTTCGAGACCGTTGAACGACAGCGCGCGGGCGAGCGAGATCGCGTGCCCGCCATAAACCAGCCGGCGGTTGAAGCGCGTGCTGGAGGCGGCAAACTGGTCGAAGTGGATACGCGCGGTGTTTTGATAAAGCCGCGTTGCGGTCTGGTGCTCGGCCTCTTCCACGGTGATGCCGACGACGTGGTCGATCTTCTCGCCGGGCTGATAGTCGGCGAAGCGG
Organism: uncultured Alphaproteobacteria bacterium; assembly: GCA_963838595.1. Classification (GTDB taxonomy): domain Bacteria; phylum Pseudomonadota; class Alphaproteobacteria; order Rhizobiales; family Xanthobacteraceae; genus Z2-YC6860. Next base: position 23,296 of record CAWIRP010000011.1, on the reverse strand, counting down.
TAGGGGCTGCCGGCCAGTTCGAAGTCGTAGGCCTTTGCGTCCAGTGGAGGGCAGGCCGCACCCAGCAGCTTCGGCTCGACCGCGGTCAGAAGCCTCGGAACATGATCGGCGGGAGCGGGCGCCTTGGCGTCGCGTTTGTTGACCATCACCCAGCGCACGTATTCGAGCACCGCGGTGCCGTCCTGCTTGAAGCCGCGGGTGCGGACGTAAACCACGCCGGTCTTGCCGCTGGAGTTTTCCTTTAGCCCGATCACCTCGGAGGTCGCGGTCAGCGTATCGCCTGGATAAACCGGGCTGAGAAACAGGCACCCCGCATAGCCGAGATTGGCGACCGCGTTGCGCGAAATGTCCGGCACCGACTTGCCGAACACCACGTGGAACACCAGCAGGTCGTCGATCGGCGCCTCGCGGTAGCCGATCGCCTTTGGCGAACGTATCGGAGGATTGAACGGCAAAGCGCCCGCCGAACAGCGCGGTGTAGAGCGCGACGTCGCCCACGGTCATGGTGCGGGGCGTGGGGTGGCGGATGGTTTGCCCGAGGCGGAAATCCTCGAAAAAATTGCCGGCGCTGGTCTTGGTCATGGCTTCCTCAGACGATACGCACCCGGCACCCCGTTATAGCGCATTTTCGACTGTCACGAAGCCGTGAGATGGCGGTGACGATCGTCAACGGAAAGCTGAGGCGCACGTGTTCGGGCCCTCTGGTAGCAGAGACTCGCTACCTTTCTCGAACGACGGAGGGTGATTATGACGAAGCAGCTTCTGTACTCGACGATGGTTTCGGTCGGTCTTGCTTTTGCGCCGGAGGCGATGGCGCAATCCACCAACATGGAAAAGCCGGCCATGAAGGACGACAAGGCGATGATGGACAAGAAGTCCGACGGCATGGCGAAGCCGGCGGCCACCGGAATGACCAAGCCGGATGCGATGATGGACAAGAAGGACAACATGTCCGCCGACAAGATGAAGAAGTAATCCCTTTAACATCGGGCCCCGAGGCTTCCCTAGCCTTGCGGGCCCGATGCTTTTCGGCAAACTGGAGCGCATGGCAAGCGTCGACGCAGCCACTATCCCTCCAGCATCGGCGGTCATTCATCCGCGCTGGGTGCGTGTCACGCATTGGTTGAACGCGATCGCGATGGTCGTGATGATCGCTTCGGGCTGGGAAATCTATAACGCCTCCCCGCTGTTTCCTTTCACCTTCCCGAAATCGATCACGCTCGGCGGCTGGCTCGCCGGCGCGCTGCTGTGGCATTTCGCGGCGATGTGGCTGCTGGTCGTCAACGGCCTGATCTATGTGACGCTGGGATTTGTTACGGGACGCTTCCGCCGCAAGCTGTGGCCGATCCGTCCGTCGGAGGTGCTTGCCGACACCAAGGCGGCGCTGACCTTCAAGCTCTCGCACGACGACCTCTCGATCTACAACGCGGTGCAGCGGATGCTCTACGCGGGCGTGATCGTCGCCGGCGTGGTGATCGTGCTGTCCGGTCTGGCGATGTGGAAGCCGGTGCAGTTGCAGGAATTGACCGCGCTGTTCGGCGGCTACGAAGCATCGCGCTACGTGCATTTCTTTGCCATGGCGGCGATCGTGGGATTTCTGGTGATCCACATCGTGCTGGCGATTGCCGTGCCGCGCAGCCTGAAGGCCATGGTTGTAGGACGTTGACGGATGAAGCGTATCCGCAAGCTCATTCCCGGTGTCGATCGCAGCCTGCTCATCAAGGATGCGGCGAAGCTGATGCCCGAGCCCTCGCGGCGCGCATTCCTGCGCGGCGGCGCCAGCCTCGGCGCGCTCACCTTCCTGACCGGCTGCGACATCGTCGATGGCGTTTCGGCGGAGAAAGTGTTGCGCAAGATTTCGCACTTCAACGATGGTGCGCAGGCGTGGCTGTTCAATCCGAACAAGCTCGCGCCGGTCTATCCGGAAAGCGCGATCACCAAGCCGTTTCCGTTCAACGCGTACTACCAGGAGGACGAGGCGCCGGAGGTCGATCCCGCCACGTTCCAGCTCGAAGTCGGCGGCCTGATCGACAACAAGGAGCCGTGGTCGCTGGAGCGGCTCTATGCGCTGCCGCAGGAATCGCAGGTGACGCGACTGATCTGCGTCGAGGGCTGGAGCGCGATCGGCAAGTGGACCGGCGTGCGCCTCAGCGAATTCCTGCGCCGGCTCGGCGCCGACACGCGCGCCAAGTACGTCTGGTTCCAGTGCGCCGAGGGCTATTCCAACACCATCGACATGGCGACGGCGCTGCATCCGCAGACGCAGCTCTCGTTCAAGTTCGCCGACGAGATTTTGCCGCGCAAGTACGGCTTCCCGATGAAGTGCCGGATGCCGACCAAGCTCGGCTTCAAGAATCCCAAGCACGTGATCGGCATTCACGTCACCAACAAGGACCTCGGCGGCTATTGGGAAGACCAGGGCTACAACTGGTTCAGCGGGCTTGTAGCGTCATCACCCGATCAAAATCAGCACCACGCCGGCGACCGTCATCGCGGCGCCGGCGGCGAGCCGCAGCGCGCCTTGCGTCTGCCCGAACACCATCATGTTCATGATGACCGTGACCATCGGATAGGCGGCAATGATCGGCACCACCACCGAAACGCGTCCGGCGCCGAGCGCGGCATATATCAATATGGTTCCGACGCCGTTGCAGATGCCGGTGAGCGCGAACCACAGCCGTCCGGGCATCGGCCCTTGCGCGATGAAACGGCCGTTGCGCACGCGTTCCACCATCAGCACCGTCATGGTCGAGAAGATGTAGCCGACAAGGCCGGCCGCCAGCGGGCTCGGCCATAGTTCCAGCCCGACCTTGATGACCGGAGGGATGATGCCGCGCAGTAGAGCCGCGCCGAGTGGCAGCAGCAGCGCCCAGGTGCGCCAGTTGCGCATGTCCTGCGTCCGCGTGACCGTGATGACCAGGACGCCGGCGACGATGATCAGCAGCCCGGCGAACTGCCACAGCCGCAGCGGCTCGCCCAACAGGACCACCGCCAGCAGCACCGAGAACAGCGGCGAGATGTTGCCGAGCGATGCGGTGACGACCGGTCCCAGCGCGCGGTTGCTGGAGAACGTGATCAAGGTCAGCAGCGCGGGAAACACCAGGCCCACGGCGGCGAAGATCGGCACCGCATTCCAGACGATGGTTTCGCCGTGCAGCAGAAACGGCGACGCCAGCAGGAAGCACACCGTGAACGAAGGGATGCTGATCGCCGCGCCGGACAGGGGATGGATGTGCCGCAGGCCGAACTGCGTCAGCACCAGGCCGCCACCCAGGAAGAGCGTGGCGGTTATGGCGAGGAGAATGGCGGTCATTTCGCCAATCTGACGCGCTGGCTCTCGCCTTGCCAATCCCTGCGCCGTTCTTTAGCAATCCTCACCCCGTCATTGCAGGTTCGCCGCCATCGCGGCCCCCGGAATGACGTCAGTGTCTGTATCAACGAGGCGTATCTTCATGGCGACCCACAAGCTCCTTCTCCTGCCTGGCGATGGCATCGGCCCCGAAGTGATGGCCGAGGTCAAAAAGCTGATCGCCTGGATGAACAGCCACGGCATGGGGACGTTCGAGCACGACGAAGGGCTGGTCGGCGGCAGTTGCTACGACGCGCACAAGGTCTCGATCACCGACGAGACGATGGCGAAGGCGCACGCCGCCGACGCCGTGATCTTCGGCGCGGTCGGCGGGCCGAAATGGGACAGCGTGCCGTTCGATGTACGCCCGGAGGCCGGTCTGCTGCGGCTGCGCAAGGACTCTGGTGCTTTACGCCAACCTGCGTCCCGCCGTGACCTATCCGGCGCTGGCCGACGCGTCGGCGCTCAAGCGCGAGCTGGTGTCGGGTCTCGACATCATGCTCCTGCGCGAACTGACCGGCGGCGTCTATTTCGGCGAGCCCAAGACCATCACCGATCTCGGCAACGGCCAGAAGCGCGCGATCGATACCCAGGTGTACGACAGCTACGAGATCGAGCGGATCGGCCGGGTCGCCTTCGAGCTGGCGCGCAAGCGCCGCAACAAGGTCACGTCGATGGAAAAGCGCAACGTGATGAAGACCGGCATCCTCTGGAACGAGGTCATCACGCAGCTTCATCAGCGCGAGTTCAAGGACGTGCAGCTCGAGCACCAGCTCGCCGATTCCGGCGGCATGCAGCTCGTGAAGAATCCCAAGCAGTTCGACGTCATCGTCACCGACAACCTGTTCGGCGACATGCTGTCGGACATCGCGGCGATGCTGACCGGCTCGCTCGGGATGCTGGCGTCCGCTTCCCTCGGCGACACCGATCCCAAGACCAAGAAGCGCAAGGCGATGTACGAGCCGGTGCACGGCTCGGCGCCGGATATCGCCGGCAAGGGCATCGCCAACCCGATCGCGATGATCGCGTCGTTCGGAATGGCGCTGCGCTATTCGTTCGGCATGGGCAAGGAAGCCGATCTGATCGACAAGGCGATTGCCGCCACGCTCGACAAGGGATTGCGCACCGCGGACATCAAGTCGGATGGCACGACGTTGATCGGCACGTCTCAGATGGGCGATGCGATCATCGCCGAGATGGCGAAGCTGGCGGGCTGAGCCGCCGTCGCCCGCGAAATGAAATCAACGCACGGCCGGATTAGGCCGGATCCCCGTTTCGCGACTCAGATATGCCGACGTCTAATTCCAGTTCATCCGCGTCCAGCCTTGCTCCCAACGCGGGTTGAGCGGCTGGCGGTCATAAGTCTTGCCCGGGCCGAGCACGTCGATCGGCGACCAGTACGGCTGCGCGTCCGAGAAGTTGAACTTGCGCTGGCCGGGCAGCACCTCGGTGCCGCCATCGAGGTAGGAGCGCGGCGTGACGATGATCCGCCGGCGCACCCGGCCGTCCTCATCGCGGTGATGAGCACGGTGTTCTGGTTGGCGCTGACATACCGCTTGCGCGGCGCAGCCTCGGCCGGAACCGCCAGGGCGGTCGCGGCGATGGCGGCAGCGGCGAACAGCGCGATCAGGCCGGTTGTACGCATGGTGTTCCTCACTCGGTAAACGCACTGTACCGGGCTTTTGTTCGCTGCAACAGGGACTTCGCGGCCGGCGGGCGGCGGTCTTAACCACATTTGGTAATGAGTTCCGTGGCGGCGTTTACAATTGTTAACGCCGGCTGCAAGACTGTCACAATTGATGCGGGAGGAGGCATTGGAAGTTCTTCGCGGGGGAGAATTGCAATGCCGTTCAAGCAGCGTGCTTTTTGCGTCGAGCGCGGCGATTTCGCTGATCGCTCCCGTTACCGAGACATCGGCGCAATATCGCTATTACGACCGCCCGTCGTTCGACCACCGGCAACGCAGCAGCGTCCGGTGCAGGTCATGCGGCCGCAAGCAGGTCGATACCCGCTCCGCCACAAAACCGGCCGCACCGGCCAAGAAGCCGGTCGAGCAAGCCGCCAAGCCGGTCGCCGATCGCTGCGCAAGCCTGCGCCGGTTGCGCCGCTGACCGAGGAGCAGATCGCGGCGAAAGCGGCGGTGGACGAGTTGCTGGCGCGCGAGCCTGCGCTCAATCGCGGCCAAGGACATTCCCGATCCGGCGCTCGCCCGGGCCGCCGCCGCAAAGCACGATGCGCAAGAGCAGAAGATGGCGGCCCTAAAGGCCCAGCAGGAGGTCGAAGCGGCCAGGCGGCGCGAGTTGGAAGCGAAGAACAAGGCCCGCGAGGAGGCCAAGACGGCGGCGCCCAAAGCGAAACACGACGCGCAAGCCAAGAACGTCAAGCCGAAGGTCGAACCTTCCAAGAACAAGCCGGTCGCAGCGACGATCGCGGCAGCGCCCCGCGCGCCGGTCCAGCCCGTGCTTCGCATGCCGGCGCCGGAAGGGCGTCCGTTGGCGCGCAATCTCTAGCGATCGACGCCTGCGACAAAGGTGTTCGCTGCTGCCGGAGAACGTCCGTTGCGGGACCTTCGCTCCGGCAGTAGCTTTTTTCCAGATTGCGTCGTGATGACGGCAGCAATCGCGAAAAACATTTCTCCGGGAGGATATGCCTTATGGCCGGGACAACCGAGCGCTCGCTCGAAGAGCTTTATCGTGACGATCCCGAACGCGCCGATGCCGTCGTGTTCGGCCGCAAGGGCGGGCATCGGCCGCCGCGGCTTTCTGGGCGGCGGCGCGGCCGCCATGGGCGCCGCGGTCGGCGGCGCGATTCCGTTCGCCGCCAACATGCCGGGCGGCATGATCCCGGCCGCGCTCGCGCAGCCTGCCGCGGCGCCTGCTGCACCGAAGGGCCCGCAGTACCTGAAATTCCCCGGCAAGAGCGACAAGCTCGTCGTGCTCGGCGAGAAGCCGCTGGTCGCCGAGACGCCGGAGCATCTGCTCGATGACGACACCACGCCGATCGACAAGTTCTTCATCCGCAACAACGGACTGAACACCGAGCCGGCCAAGGATCCGGACAAGTGGGCGATCAAGATCGACGGCGAGGTCAACAAGCCGCTGGAGATCACGCTCGGCGAGCTGAAGTCCAAGTACAAGGCGCAGACCCGGCGCATGGTGCTGGAATGCGGCGGCAACGGCCGCAGCTTCTTCTCGCCGACCGCGCGCGGTAACCAGTGGACCAACGGTGGCGCCGGCTGCGCCGAATGGACCGGCGTGCGGCTGTCCGACGTGCTCAAGGCCGCGCAGCCGAAGCCGTCGGCGATCTACACCGCGAACTACGGCGCCGACGTTCATCTCTCCGGCGATGCGAAGCGTGACGTGCTGTCGCGCGGCGTGCGGCTGGAGAAGGCGATGGAAGCCAACAGCATGATCGTCTGGGCGATGAACGGCGAGGCCTTGCCGAACATCCACGGCGGGCCGGTGCGGCTGATCATTCCGGGCTGGCCGGGCTCGGCATCGCACAAGTGGCTGACCCGCATCTGGTTGCGCGACAAGGAGCACGACGGCGCAGGCATGACGGAGTTCTCGTATCGCGTGCCGATCAATCCGATGATCCCGGGCGACAAGGGCGATCCGAAGAACATGCGCATCCTGGAGTCGATGCCGGTTCGCTCGATCATCACCAGCCCGGCGAACGGCGGCAAGCTGCCGGCCGGCACGCGCGAGGTGAAGTTGCGCGGCGCCGCGTGGGCGGGCGAGAACCGCGTGAGTCGTGTCGACGTCTCGATCGACTTCGGCGCGACCTGGCAGCGCGTCAATCTCGAGAAGCCGAAGAACAAGTACGACTGGCAGCGCTGGACCTGGACCTTGAAGCTGCCGTCGGACGGCTACTTCGAAATCTGGACGCGCGGCACCGACACCAAGCGCAACATGCAGCCGCACCAGGCGGGGTTCTGGAATCCGCAGGGTTACGGCGGCAACGCCATGCACCGCGTCGCGGTGCTGGTTGCCTGATCGCATGTGCGGGAAACTCACGGCGGCCGGCATTGTGCTGGCCGCCGCATTGCTCCTGACGAGCGTTTCGTCGGCCCAGCAATTCGTGCCGCGCGACGAGAACCCGGAGGACTTCCCCGCCGGCGCCGGGCGCGACGACACGTTCTACGCCTGCACCGCCTGCCATGGCTTCAAGCTGATTGCCCAGCAGGGCATGAGCCGCCGGCAGTGGGAAGAGTTGATCGAGCTGATGGTGCGCCGGCACAACATGCCGCCGCTGTCGGACAAGGATCAGAAGATCGTGCTCGATTACCTGGAGGCGACGTACCCGCCGCGCGCTCCCGCGGCTGGCCGGGGTTGGCAGAATCCGTTCTCGCCGCGCTGAAGTGGCTGGATCATTGCTGAAGGCGATGGATTTCAGGCGAAAAAGTCATAGATCGCCGACGACTGCCTAGCGTTGAATTATCAACGCTTTTTCGCTTAGAAGCTGGGCAAAATCGCGCCTTTCCGGAGAGTTTCCATGGGTTTCAAGGTCGCGGTGGTTGGCGCCACCGGCAACGTGGGCCGCGAGATGCTCAACATCCTCGCCGAGCGGGTGTTTCCCGCCGACGAGGTGGTCGCGCTCGCCTCGCGCAGGAGCATGGGCTCCGAGGTGTCCTATGGCGACAAGATCCTGAAGTGCAAAACCCTGGAGCACTATGATTTCTCCGACGTCGACATCTGCCTGATGTCGGCGGGCGGCGCCGTCTCCAAGGAATGGTCGCCGAAGATCGCCGCGCAGGGCGCGGTGGTGATCGACAACTCGTCCACCTGGCGCATGGACCCGGACGTGCCGCTGGTGGTGCCGGAGGTGAACGCCGACGCGGTGGCCGGCTTCCGCAAGAAGGGCATCATCGCCAACCCGAATTGCTCGACCGCGCAGCTCGTCGTCGCGCTCAAGCCGCTGCACGACCATGCCAAGATCAAGCGCGTCGTGGTCGCGACCTATCAGTCCGTGTCGGGCGCCGGCAAGGACGGCATGGACGAGCTCGATCGCCAGACCAAGGGGCTCTATTCGATCCAGGAGATCGAGACCAAGAAATTTCCGAAGCGCATCGCCTTCAACGTGATCCCGCACATCGACGTGTTCATGGAAGACGGGTTCACCAAGGAAGAATGGAAGATGGTGGTCGAGACCAAGAAGATTCTCGATCCCAAGATCATGCTGGTCGCCACCTGCGTGCGCGTGCCGGTGTTCATCGGCCATTCCGAGGCGGTCAACATCGAGTTCGAGAATCCGATCAGCGTCGACGAAGCGCGCCAGATCTTGCGCTCGGCGCCGGGCGTCATCGTGATCGACAAGCACGAGGACGGCGGCTACGTCACGCCGCACGAATGCGCCGGCGAGGATGCGACCTACATCAGCCGCATCCGCACCGACCCGACGGTCGATAACGGGCTGGTGCTGTGGTGCGTGTCCGACAATCTGCGCAAGGGCGCCGCGCTCAACGCGGTGCAGATCGCCGAGTGCCTGATCAACCGCAAGCTGATCCAGGCGAAGCAGAAGGCGGCGTAGCGCTAGTCCTTCTTGACCGGCGAGAACTTTCCGGATTCCGGATCGAGCACCGAGAGCTCGCCGGTCGCGACGCCGAAATACGCGCCGTGGATCGTGACGACGCCGCGTTCGATCAGTTTGCGCAACCGCGGAAACGTCATCAGGTTGTCCAGGCTGTTGGCGACGTTGGCCTGCTCCAGCCGTTCGAGATATTCGGCGGGCGAGCGGCCGCCGCGCGGGCCGACCTTCTCCATCGCCGGCGCCATCAGCGACATCCACTTGCCGATGAAGTCGCCGGGCGACAGCGGCTCCGCATCCTCCGCAAACGCTTTCACGCCGCCGCAGTGCGCGTGACCGAGCACGACGATGTGCCTGATCTTCAGTGCGGCGATGCCGAACTCCAGCGCGGCGGACACGCCGTGCGCGCCGCCGTCCGGTGCGTAGGGCGGAACCAGGTTCGCGACGTTGCGGACGACGAACAACTCGCCCGGCCGCGCGTTGAAGATCACCTCCGGGGAAACGCGCGAGTTGCAGCAGCCGATCACCATGACCTCAGGCGATTGGCCGGCCTCGGCAAGATCGCGGTAGCGGTCCTGCTCGATGCGCAGCCGCCCGGCGCGGAATGCGCTGTAGCCTTCGATGAGACGATCCGGAAACGACATGACGGGTATCTTTTAATGCCTCAGGCCCAGATTGCCATCCGCAAACCGAATGCATCGCGCGGCGGCGGATCGGGGAACGGTTGCGCTTCACCACGATGCAATCGCCGCGCCACGGCGGCGCAGGCGAGGGCGTCGAGCAGGTCGTCTGGGCCGGCGCCTTTCGGCGGCGTCGTGTTGACCGCGTGGGCCGGCAAACCTGCGGCGATCAGCAGGCCGCGGCGCAGTGCCAGGCCGGGCGGGTAGGGCCGGCTTTTGACTTTCTTCGGTTCAGCCAGCGCGTCGCCTCCGTTCAGTCGCCAGAACGCGACCTCGGGATGGACCTCGAACACGCGCGTCGTCACCGCAGGGAATGCGCGCAGCAATTCATCGATCTCGCGGATGCGCGGCGCGATGTTGAAGAGTTGCTTCGATACTTTGCGCGGAGGATCGGATGTCTCCGAAGCGCGAGCGCAAGCTCCGGCATAATCCTCGGCGTAGATCGCCGAGCGCGACGGCACCGAGAACACCGACGATTGCCGTGCACCGAGCAAAGGGCGCACCGCGTTCTCCGCCGCACGTCCGCCGAAGCCCGTGCGCTCCGGCAGCCCGATCGGCATGTCGACCGCGATCACTGCGGGCGCCTCCGGAGCCGCGACCACATCCGCGAAACGCTGCACGATCCGCACCCGTGGCTTCGTCACCGTCCGGCCGCACGAAAGCGGCGATCCAGCCGCCCGTGCAGCCGTCCACGCCAGCCAGCCAAGGTTCCGCACCTTCAGTCTGCATGGCCTTGACGCTGGCACGGCTTCTGCTTGATCGCTAGGGTTTGACACCATGAGGCCTCGCATGACCGTCACCATCCGTCCCCGCCGCAGCGTGCTCTACATGCCCGGCTCCAACACTCGCGCCATCGAAAAGGCCCGCACGCTGCCGGCCGATGGCGTGATCCTCGACCTGGAGGACTCGGTCGCCCCGGACATCAAGCCGGAGGCCCGCACGCAAGTTGCGGCGGCGGTGAAGGCCGGCGGCTTCGGCGCGCGCGAGGTTTTCATCCGCACCAACGGCTTCGACACGCCGTGGTTCTCCGACGACCTGACGGCGGCGGCGCAGGCCGCGCCCGACGGCATCGTGGTGCCGAAAATCTCACTGCCGAGCCAGCTCGAGCAGATCGGCCAGCGGCTGCTCGACCTCGGCACCGATCACAAGACGCGGGTCTGGGCGATGATCGAGTTGCCGCTCGCGGTCCTCAACGTGCAGTCGATCGCGGCCTGCGCCAGGGATTCCGAGTCGCGGCTCGCCGGTTTCGTGATGGGCACGAACGACATCGCGAAGGACACCCGCGCGCGTCTGGTGCCGGGGCGCTGGCCGATGATCGGCTGGCTGATGGATTGCATCGCGGCGGCGCGCATCTACGGCATCGACGTGCTCGACGGCGTCTACAACAACATCGGCGACGCCGAAGGCTTCGCGAAGGAGTGCGAGCAGGCCCGCGACATGGGCTTCGACGGCAAGACGCTGATCCATCCGAACCAGATCGCACCGTGCAATGCCGCATTCACGCCGCCTCCCGAAGAGGTGGCGCAGGCGCGCAAGGTGAGCGCTGCGTTCGACCTGCCGGAGAACAAGGACAAGGGCGTGGTGCAGATCGACGGCCGCATGGTCGAGCGTCTGCACGCCGAGATGGCGAAGCGCACTGTCATGATCGCGGAAGCGATCGAGGCCGCGCAGGCCTGAGGCCGGGTTGAGAGCCGGGTGCGGGCGAAACCCTATCCGCAGCCAAGCGTTGAGTCCTGCGAACGCAGGAGGACACCCATGGCCGATATTGCCGAAAACCAGGGCATCGTCACCCAGATCACGACGGTGAAGGTGAATCCGGACAATCTGGACGAGGTGCTGCAACTGATGGAGGAGCGAGCCCGTTTCATGGCAACGCAGCCCGGCTTCGTGTCGGTCAACCTGCATCGCAGCCAGGATGGCAGCCACGTCGTGAACTACATCCAGTGGACCAACGCGGAGAAGCTCGCGAAGGCGCATCACGCGCCGGAGTTCCGCAAGAAATGGCCGCGGTTCGGCGAGCTGGTGAAGGATGTCGAGCCCTGTCTCTACGAGGTCGTGCTGAGCAAGGTCGCCTAAGCTTCGCTCACGCCCACGGCCGCGCAGCCTTCGACTTCTCCTCGAAGGAATCGATCTTGTTCTTCTTCAGGCTGGTCGTGCCGATGTCGTCGAGGCCGTTGAGCATCAGGTGCTTGCGGTGCGCGTCGATCTCGAACGTCACGACGCCGCCGTCGGGACCGCGGATCTCCTGCTTCTCCAGGTCGATCGACAGCGTCGCGTTGGCGCCGCGGTCGGCGTCGTCGAACAGCTTGGCGAGGTCTTCCTTGCTGACCTTGATCGGCAGCACGCCGTTCTTGAAGCAGTTGTTGTAGAAGATGTCGCCGAACTGCGTGGAGATCACGCAGCGGATGCCGTAGTCCATCAGCGCCCAGGGCGCATGCTCGCGCGAGGAGCCGCAGCCGAAGTTGTCCTCCGCCACGATGATCTTGGCGTTCTTGTACGCCGGCTTGTTGAGCACGAAGTCCGGGTTGTCGCTGCCGTCATCCTTGTAGCGCAGCTCCGAGAACAGTCCCTTGGCCAGGCCGGTGCGCTTGAGCGTCTTGAGGTACTGCTTGGGGATGATCATGTCGGTGTCGACATTGACGATCTTCAGCGGCGCCGCGACGCCTTCGAATTTGGTGAATTTTTCCATCGGCCTGTCTCCTTGCACCTAGGTCATGGCGGCTCGCGGGCCGCCGGTCAAGCCCGTATGGCGACCGCGTCATTGCCTGTCATTGCTGCTTTGCACCGAGGGAATGTCGCCGACCCAGCGCTGCTTCGATCGCGCCCAGACCTGCGACTTCGGCACGAACCGGTCGCGCTGATTGATGGTGCCGACACGGACGAAATAGGTCTTCGGGCCGGCGCTCCGGCGGCGCCGAGAAGATCGGCGAACCGCACTTCGGGCAGAACGCCTGCTGGCGCTTGTTGCCGCTGTCGCCGGTCTTCACATAGATGGTCGGCGCGCCGCCGGTCATGCGGAAATCCTTGTCCGCGACCGGCACCACGGTGCGGAACGCCGAGCCGGACAGCTTCTGGCAGTCGGTGCAATGGCAGACCGCGGCCTTGTCCGGATCGGCCTCGCCCTCGTAGGCGATGAAGCCGCAGTGACATCCGCCGTCGATGCGCATGGTTTCCTCCTATGGCGGCGCCTGCTTTTCGTTCTTCGGGCAGCGCGGCGAGGGCGGTCACCCACGGCCGCGCCGAGCGGAACCAGTTCTGCCGCTTCGGCATCAGTTGATCGCGCTGGTCGAGGATGCCGACCCGCACCATGTAGGACGCCTGCTTGCCTTCGCCCGGCGTGGTCGAATAGATCGGCGAGCCGCACTTCGGGCAGAACGCCTGCACGCGCGGATTGCCGCTGTCGGCGGTGGTCTTCACGTAAGGCGTCGGCGTGCCGGTCATCTTGAAATTCGCGCCCGGAATCGGGAATCGAAACGCGGAACGCCGAGCCGGTGCCGGTCTGGCAATCGGTGCAATGGCAGATGCTGACCTTCTCCGGATCGGCCTCGCCTTCGATGGTGATGGTGCCGCAGTGGCACGCGCCGCTGATCTTCATGTTGCGTCTTTCCTCCCGTATGGCGGCTAACCCGCCGCCTCTTCGATCGCCATCATATCATCGTCGGACAATCCGAAGTGGTGCCCGATCTCGTGAACCAGAACGTGCGTGATGATCTGCCCGAGCGTCTCGTCGTGCTCGGCCCAGTAGAGCAGGATCGGCACGCGATAGAGCCATACCATGTTGGGCATCTGCATCGGCGCGCTGTCGGATTGGAACGGCAGGCCGACGCCCTGGAACAGCCCCAGCAAGTCGAGTTCGCCCTGCAGTCCCATCGTTTTGAGCACCTCGTCGGTCGGATAATCCTCGACGTGCAGCACCACGCCTTCGCAGCGTTCGAGGAAATGCTTCGGCAGGCGGCGGTACGCCTCGGTCGCGATCGCCTCGAACTCGGCGAGCGAGGGCGCCTTGAGCGGCCGCCAGGCGAGCGGGTCGGCGAGGGCGTTGTCGTTCATCGCCGCAGCATATTCGGTCATTAACGGCGGTTCCATCGCGCGGTTGACGGCGCGGCGACGATGGATGAACGTAGCGCCCATGCGGAAGATCGTGGCGTTCGCCATCGCGGCGATGATGAGTGCGCTGATGTCCGGCGAGACGCCGGCCCAGGCCGCGCCTGCCGGCCAGGACGCCAACGCGACAATCGAAATTTCATCGCAAGCCACCACCATGCGGACGCGTCCCCGCATTCGCGTCACCCCGCGTTATCCGCGGCGGCCCTATACGACGCTCTATCCGTTGCCCTACGGCGTCGACTATCCGGGGCCCAACGCGGTGCGCCAGTGCGTGTCGCGGCTGGTTCCCGAATATCGGCCGAGCGGAACCGTGATCGTCCCGCGCATGCGGTGCTGGTGGGCGTGGCGTTAGAGCATGATCCCGAAAAGTTGGAACTGGTTTTCGGAAAAGATCATGCTCAAATAAAAGTAAGCACGCTGAAACTGCATAGAACCGATGCAACCAACGATGCTCTCGCGCGTTATAGCGGCGAGGGCATTGTGGAGGTGTATCATGACCAAACTTCTGGCCACCTGTGCGGCGGTCGCGTTGACGGCTGCGTTTGCGATGCCGGTTCCGGCCGGTGCCGCGGAAAAGCGCGCTGATGGCGTCCGCAATCAGGATCAAACCGAGTTCTCGTCGCAGCGCAGGTATCGCCGCTACTACGGGAATCGATACTACGGTCCGCGCTATGGCTACTACCGGCCGTATCGTTCGTACTACAACGCTCCGTATTACGCCTACGCGCCGCGTCCGTACTACCGGCCTTACTACAGCCCGGGAGTCGCCGTCGGTGTCGGCCCGTTCGGCTTCGGTTTTGGCTTCTAGTGCCGTAGCGAAGTAGGCGTCTGAATAAAAAGGCCCGCCTCGCGGCGGGCCTTTTTTTGCGTATCGCTTCGAGTGTCGGCGCCACTCGCGCACGTCGACGAAGTGTCTCGCAATCGCTACCGATGCGCGCCGACATTCAAAGGGTCTCGGCGATCCGATATCCGATCCCCGGCTCCGTAACGATGATCCGCGGATCGTCCGGCTTGCTCCTCGATCTTTTGACGCAGGTGCCCGACATAGACCCGCAGATATTGCGTGTCCTCGGTGTGAGCCGGCCCCCACACCGCGGCGAGGATCTGCTTGTGCGTGATGACCTTGCCGGCGTGCCGCGCCAGGAACGACAGAAGCTCGAACTCCTTGGGGGTCAGCTTCAACTCTTGCCCCGCCCGGCTCGCCCGATGGCGCACGCTGTCGATCTCCGAGGTCGCCGATGTTGAGCACAGGCGTTTCGGCCTTGCGCTGCATGCGATGCCGCAACGCCGTTCGCATTCGGGCCATCAGCTCGCCGACGCCGAACGGCTTGTTCACGAAGTCGTCGGCGCCGAGATCGAGGGCGTCGATCTTTTCAATTTCGCGATCGCGCGCGGACAGCACGACGATCGGAACGTCCGACCATTCGCGGACCCGCTTGATCACATCCTTGCCGTCGCCGTCGGGCAGGCCGAGGTCGAGCACGACGATATCGGGAACTTCGGCGGCGATGCGCTTCAACGCTTCCGCCACGGTTCCCGCCGAGGTCAGCTCGTAAGCATTGGCCTCCAATGCCGGCTTGAGAAAGCGGAGAATGGCCGCTTCGTCATCGACCACAAGCACGCGCGTCTTTGCGGTCATGGCGGCGTCTCTTTGTGCGGAAACGTCATCACGATGCGGGTTCCGCGCCCGTCGGCGACCGGGCTTTCCGCGGCGATCGAACCGCCGTGCGCATCCATCACGCCCTTCGCGATGGCAAGCCCCAGTCCGGTGCCTTCGCCGCCCTCGGCCTGAGTCGAGCTTCTGGCCCGCACGAACTTGTCGAACACATGCGGAAGAACGTCGGACGCAATGCCGGGGCCATTGTCGGTGACGCGAAGCGAAACGTCCGTTGGCGTCACCACGGCATCGATCTGGACGCGCGTGTCCTTGGACGTATGGTTCAGCGCATTGCCGATCACGTTCCCGAACACCTGTTCGACAAGGGCGGCGTCCGCTCTCACCAAGGGGAGTTCGGAAGTCAGATCGATCACCATGGTCTGAGCCGCGCCGCGCCGCAACGAAGCATTGACGACGCGCTCGACGATTTCACGAAGGTCCACCCAATCCCATCGCAGTTCCAGCCCGCCGGCATCGATCCGGGTGATGGCCAGAAGATTGCGGACCATCCCATCGAGGTTCTCGGCCTCCTGCTTGATCTGGCCGAGCAGGTCGTTGCGCGCCGCCGCATCGAATTTGTCGCCATAGTCGAGCAGGCTCGTCGCGGAGCCCAGGATGGACGCGAGCGGCGTTCTGAAATCGTGCGAAATGGAAGCGAGCAACGTGTTGCGCACGTGCTCCGTCTCGACCGACGTCCTGGCATTGACCATCTCGCGGGCGAGCGAGCCGCGCTCGAGGGCCGCCGCGGTCTGCTCGGCGAGCGTGTCCAACAGCGCGCGCGCTTCGGAATCCAGGGACGGCGCGTCCCGGCCCTGGCCGATTCCGACCACGCCGACCCGCCCGCGCGGCGTCCGCAGCGGGATAAACAACCACGGCACAATGGGAAGCGTGCCGGTCTCGAAACCGGCCGGCTCATCGTGGCTGAAGGCCCAGCGCGCGGCGCTCATGCTGGCAGCATCGAGCGTGTCCTCAGGCGGCCAGGCTGCGCGCAACGTCAGGTCGTCATCCTGGTCGAGCAGGACCACGGTGGGCCGGTTCAGGCTGGCGTTGATCTCGGTGGCGGCGCCCTCCGCAATCTCGTCCAAAGTGACCAGGCCGGACAGCTTGCGGGTGAACTCGTAAAGCCGGCGCGTCGCCCGCATCCG
Organism: uncultured Alphaproteobacteria bacterium; assembly: GCA_963838595.1. GTDB lineage: Bacteria > Pseudomonadota > Alphaproteobacteria > Rhizobiales > Xanthobacteraceae > Z2-YC6860. The sequence continues at coordinate 6,832 of CAWIRP010000011.1, read as the reverse complement.
ATTGGCGGCAACGCGCGCCTGCTCGCGCACGCGGCCTCCCAACGCCGACGTCATGACCGCGACAGCGAGGAAAATCACCAGCGCAAACAGCTCGTGCGGCTCCGCGACGGTGAACGTGTAGATCGGCTCGATGAAGAAGAAATTGTAGGCGAGGAACGACAGCACCGAAGCGTAGATCGCCGGCCAGATGCCGAAGCTGACGGCTGAGAACAGGACCGCCAGCAGAAACACCATCGACAGGTTCGGCAGCGGCGTAATCGCAGCCAAACCGCGCCCGATCACCAGCGCGGCAGCCACCGCCAAGGTGGACCAGACAAACGGCAACAGCTGTCAATGACGGCCAGCGCAGCGTGTCGCGGCAGCCATGACGATGGCTCCTCGCGTCCGGTCACGAGATGGATGGCGATATCCTCCACCCGGCGCAGCAACTCGTGAGGAAGGGAGCGACGAAACACTTCCGCAATGAACCCGCCGTGCGAGCGCCCGATCACGATCTGGGTGACGTTCTCGAATTTGGCGAAGCGCAGAATCTCGGCCGGCAGATCGTTGCCGACCAGCATTTTCGTTTCGGCGCCAAGACTCTCCGCGAGCTTGAGTGCCTCGTCCAATCTCCGCCTTTGCACCTCATCGACATGGCTGCCGGGCCGCTCGACCGTCACCACGATCCAGGGCGCATCCATCAGATCGGCGAGGCGCTTCGCCGTGCGCACGATCATCGGCGAGATCGGATCGGGACCGACGCAAGCGAGGATACGTTCTCCGGCCGCCCACGGCCCTTCGATTGCCTGCGCCTGCATCCGCTCGACGAGATCGGCATCGACCCGTTCCGCCGCGCGCCGCAGTGCAAGCTCGCGCAACGCCCGCAGATTCTGCGGCTTGAAGAAATTCTCGACCGCGCGCGCCGCCGTGTCCTGGATGTAAATCTTGCCTTCGGCCAAACGCTTCAACAGCTCGTCCGGCGGAAAATCGACAAGCACGATGTCATCGGCCTTTTCGAAGGCGCGATCCGGCACCGTCTCGCGAACGCGCACCCGCGTGATCTTCTGGATCACGTCGTTGAGGCTTTCGAGATGCTGAATGTTCAGCGTCGTCCAGACGTCGATGCCGGCCGCGAGCAGTTCATCGATGTCCTGCCATCGTTTGGGATGACGGCTGCCCGGAATGTTGGTGTGGGCGTATTCGTCGACCAGCAACAGGCTTGGCCGCCGCGCCAAAGCGGCGTCGAGATCGAATTCGTGCAGCACCCGATTTTGGTAGACGATCGGCTTGCGCGGCAGCGCTTCGAGCCCATCGAGCAGCGCCTGGGTTTCCTGACGCCCGTGCGTCTCGACCAGGCCGGCCGACCACGTCGCGTCCGCCGGCCTTCTCGGCGCGCGCCGCTGCCAGCATGGCGTAGGTCTTGCCGACGCCCGGCGCCGCACCGAGAAAGATTTTGAGATGTCCGCGGCCTTCCTTCTTGGCAAGAGCCAACAAGGCTTCCGGCGAGGCTCTCTGCGCTTCCGTTGCGGACATGATGCCCTCTGTCCGCCTAGTTTACCTCGATTACGGCCGCAACGCCTCCAGGGCGATATTGAGCTTCAGCACGTTGATCCGCGGCTCGCCGAGGAAGCCGAGAAGCCGGCCCTCGGTCTCCGCTCGCGACCAGGGCCTGCAACCGCGCTTCCGGCAGACCCGCGCGCCTTGGCGACCCGTGCGACCTGAAGGCTTGCATACTCCGGGCTGATATGGGGATCGAGGCCGCTGGCGGAGGTCGTTGCCGCATCCGCCGGCACGAGCGACGCGCCGCCGGCTTTCAGCCGATCCACGTCCTCCTTCACCCGATCCGCCAATTTCTTGGAGGTCGGGCCGAGGTTCGAACCGGACGAGTTGGCGGCGTTGTAGGGCGCGTCCACGGTCTTGGTGGAATCCTTCGGATCGGGCGCGCTGGTCGCCGAAGGCCGCGGCTGGAAGTAGCGGTCCTCCGCAAACGATTGCCCGATCAGCGCCGAGCCGACGACGGTGCCGTTCCGCTCGATCAGGCTGCCATTGGCTGGGCCTGCGCAAAGCGACCTGCGCAACGCCTGTGATCGCAAGCGGATACGCAATTCCGGTCAGAGCGATCATCAGCCCGAGGAGCACGATCGCAGGACGAAGATGGGCAAGCATGATGGCCTCCTTAGGCAAGCCTGAGCGCGGTGACGACGAGATCGACGAGCTTGATGCCGATGAACGGCACGATGATTCCGCCGATCCCGTAGATGAGCAGGTTCCGCCGCAGCAGCGCCGAGGCGCCGACCGGCCGGTAGGTCACGCCCTTCAGGGCGAGCGGGATCAACGCGACGATGATCAGCGCATTGAAGATCACCGCGGACAGGATGGCGCTGTTTGGCGTCGACAAGTTGCATGACGTTGAGCGCCTGCAGCTCGGGATAGGTCACGACGAACAACGCCGGGATGATCGCGAAATACTTGGCGACATCGTTGGCGATCGAGAACGTCGTCAACGAGCCGCGGGTCATCAGGAGCTGCTTGCCGATCCCGACCACCTCGATGAGCTTGGTCGGATCGGAATCGAGATCGACCATGTTGCCGGCCTCGCGCGCCGGCTGCGTGCCGGTCTGCATGGCAACGCCGACATCGGCCTGCGCCAGCGCGGGCGCGTCGTTGGTGCCGTCGCCGCACATCGCGATCAGGCGGCCCTTTCGCCTGCTCGTCCGCGGATGTAGCGCAGCTTGTCCTCGGGCGTCGCCTCGGCGATGAAATCGTCCACGCCCGCTTCCGAAGCGATGGCGGCCGCGGTCACCGGATTGTCGCCGGTCACCATGACGGTGCGGATGCCCATGCTGCGCAGTTCGGCGAACCTCGCCTTGATGTCACCCTTCACAACGTCCTTGAGGTGGATGACGCCGAGGATCCGGCTGCCGTCGCAAAGCGCGAGCGGCGTGCCGCCGGACCGTGCGATGCGATCGACCGCGGCCCGGAACCCGGCAGGCTCCGGCACATCGCGGCCGGCATCCTCCCGCGCGAATTTCAGCACCGCATCGACCGCTCCCTTGCGCAGCTTGCGGCCCTTGTGATTGACGCCGGACAACCGCGTCGTCGCCGAAAACTCGATGAACTGCGTGTCCGGCGCTTTCTGCATCGCCGCCACGCGATATTTTTCCTGCATCAGCGTGACGATCGAGCGGCCTTCGGCCGTCTCGTCGGCGAGACTTGCCAGCAACGCGGCTTCGGCCGCCTCGCTCTCCGGCACGCCCGCCACCGGAATGACTTCGGTCGCCTGCCGGTTGCCGAACGTGATCGTGCCGGTCTTGTCGAGCAGCAGCGTATCGACGTCGCCCGCCGCCTCGACGGCCCGGCCGGAGGTGGCCAGCACGTTGAAGCGGATCAGGCGATCCATGCCGGCAATGCCGATCGCCGACAGCAGGCCGCCGATGGTGGTCGGGATCAGCGTGACCAGCAACGCGATCAGCACGGTGATCGACACCACGGTTCCGGAATAGCTCGCGAGCGGCCACAGCGTCACCACCGCGATCAGGAAGATCAGCGTCATGCCCGAAAGCAGGATCGACAGCGCCAGCTCGTTCGGCGTCTTCTGACGCTCCGCGCCTTCGACCAGCGCGATCATCCGATCGAGGAAGGTCGAACCGGCCGCCGCCGTCACTTTCACCTTGATGCGGTCGGACACCACGGTCGTGCCGCCGGTCACGGCCGAGCGGTCGCCGCCGGCTTCGCGGATGACGGGCGCGGATTCGCCGGTGATCGCGGACTCGTTGACCATGGCGATGCCGGCGACAACTTCGCCATCAGCCGGAATGAGATCGCCAGCCTCGACCAGCACGACGTCGCCGACCTGGAGCTCGTCCGCCGGCACGTTCTGATGCAGATTGTCGAGCACGCCGGGTGCCGGAATGCGCTTGGCGATGATGTCTGTTCGCATGCCGCGCAGCGTCGCGGCCTGGGCCTTGCCGCGGCCTTCCGCCACCGCCTCGGCGAAGTTGGCGAACAGCACCGTGAACCACAGCCAGGCGGCGATCTGGCCGGAGAACATGGGATTGCCGGTTTGGGTGAACAGCTCACGCAGGAATATCGCCGTGACCACCGCCGCAACGACCTCGGTGACGAAAATCACCGGATTGCGCGCGAGGTGGCGTGGGTTGAGCTTGACGAATGAGTTGCGAGCGGCGCCGGCCAGGATGGCGGGATCGAACAGCGACGCGGCTGTGAGGCGGGAGGCCATGGATGTTCTCCGTCAGAAGGTCTTGCCGGCGAGCATCAGGAAGTGCTCGACGATCGGCCCGAGAGCGAGCGCGGGGAAGTATTCCAGCCCCGCCATGATCAGGATCACGCCGACCAGCAGGCCGACGAACAGCCCCGTGTGGGTCGGGAACGTGCCGGCGGTGGCGGACACCTTGGTCTTGGCGACCAGCGAGCCGGCAATCGCCATGACCGGGACGATGTAGCCGAACCGGCCGAGCATCATCCCGAGCCCGAGCGTCGTGTTGTACCAGGGCGTGTTGGCGGTCAGGCCGGCGAACGCCGAGCCGTTGTTGCCGGCCGCCGAACTGTAGGCATAAAGAATTTCGGACAGGCCATGCGGCCCGGCGTTGGCGAGGCTCTCCAGCGCCGACGGAAGCTGCGTCGCGGCGGCGGTAAAGCCGAGGATCGCCAGCGGCAGGATCAGCAGCGCCAGGATGACGAGCTTCATCTCGCGCGCCTCGATCTTCTTGCCGAGATATTCCGGCGTGCGGCCGACCATGAGCCCGGCGACGAACACCGTCAGGATCGCGAACACCAGCATGCCGTAGAGACCGGAGCCGACGCCGCCCGGCAGCACTTCGCCGAGCTGGATGAGAAGCATGGGGACCAGCCCGCCGAGCGGCGTGAACGAGTCGTGCATCGCATTGACGCAGCCGCACGACAGTCCGGTGGTGACCGCGGCGTAGAGCGCGGACATCGCCACGCCGAAACGGACCTCCTTGCCTTCCATGTTGCCGCCGGCGGGGTCGAGGCCGAGCGCCGCCAGGATGGGATTGCCCTTGGCTTCCGCCCAATACGCCACCGCGACGGCGGCGATCAGGATCGTCATCATGGCCGCAAGCAGCGCCCAGCCCTGGCGCGTGTCGCCGACCATGCGGCCGAACGTGTAGGGCAGCGCCGCCGAGATCACCAGCATCGACCAGATCGAGAGGACGTTGCTGATGGCGTTCGGATTCTCGAACGGATGCGCGGCGTTGGCGTTGAAGAAGCCGCCGCCATTGGTGCCGAGCTGCTTGATCGCCTCCTGCGAGGCGACCGGCCCGAGCGCGATGGTCTGCTTGGCGCCTTCAAGCGTGGTCGCGTCCACCGATCCGGCCAACGTCTGCGGCATGCCGGTGATGACGAAAGACGAGCGCCAGCAGGATCGAGAGCGGCAGCAGGATGTAGAGCGTCGAGCGGGTCATATCGACCCAGAAATTTCCGACGGTGGTTGCGCCGGAACGCGCAAAGGCGCGAACCAGCGCGATGGCCAGCGCGATGCCGGTCGCCGCCGACAAAAAGTTCTGCACCGTGAGACCAGCCATCTGCACGAGATGGCTCATGGTGGTTTCGCCGCCGTAGGACTGCCAGTTGGTGTTGGTGACGAAGCTCGTCGCGGTGTTGAACGCCAGGTCCGGCGCCACCGGATCGAAGCCTTGCGGATTGAGCGGCAGCACGGCTTGCAGCCGCATCAGCGCATAGAGAAAAACGAAACCAGCGGCGTTGAAGAGCAACATCGCCAGAGCGTAGGAGAGCCAGCCCTGCTCCTTCGCGGTGTTGACGCCCGCGAGACGATAGAAGCCGTTCTCAACGGGCGCGAGCAGAGGCGTGAGAAACGTCCGCTCGTTGCTGAAAAGCTGGGCCATGAACAGGCCAAGCGGCTTCACGCAAACGAGGACCAGCGCGAACAACAGCGCGATCTGCAGCCAACCGATGGCAGTCATGGAAATTCTCCTACGCGCTCAGAAGCGCTCAGGGCGCAGCAGCGTGAACAGCAGGTAGCCGCCAAGCAGCAGCGCGACGATGAGGCCGAAGACGGGTTCGATCATGGATGGCCTCCGTCACAGCCGGCTGACGGCCAGCGCGTAGAGGCCGAGCAGCGCAAACGAGCCAAGGCCGAGGGCGAGATAGGCAACGTCCAACATGGATTGTTCTCCTGACCGATCCGGTCGCATCAGGAGCTAAGCGGGCTGGCATAAAGGATCGATTGGAAATTGGACCGGCGCGTATAAAGGCGGCATAAATGCAACGGCGTTTCAGCTATGTCCGCTTTGAGTTAAGCCCGGCCGTAGCTGCATGTTCCGTTTGGTCCAGTTTTCCTGATAGCAGACGCCGTGGAGCGGAGGTGGCGCATAAGCGGTGGGATCATGCCGCCGGCACGGCGCCGATCCCGTCTGGCGCTGACGATGGCGGAACGCGAGGAGATATCTCGGGGCATTGTGGAGGGCCGATCGGTCCAGGCCATAGCGAGGATGCTGGCTCACGCAGCATCGACGGTCAGCCGCGAGATCAGTCGCAACGGCGGGGTGGGTCGCAGCGCGGCTCAAACGAAAACACCAATCGTCTTCTGCTGCGCCAGTCGGGCCAAACAACTGAAAGGCACTAGTATGGAGGTTCAGAGAATATCTGGACCAGAGAGCAAGAACTGGCGAATGGAATGGTTTCAACCGTGCGGAGCTGGGTGCTCAATTAAAGCCAATTCCGCCGAAAATTTCGCGCCGATGGGAAAAGTCAGAAAATCGTTTGAACTTGGACTTGGCGGGAGGGAGAGAAACTGAGGTCGAACTCTCTCCGCTGTAGTACAACGTAGTCCGTCGTAATTGCGCGCATATCC
>CAWIRP010000010.1:0-143267 GCA_963838595.1 uncultured Alphaproteobacteria bacterium | reverse complement strand
GCCGAAATGGATGATGATGTTGTCCACGCCGGCCTCCGCCATCGCCAGCGCCTCGTCCGGCGACGTGCAGAACGCCTTGGTGAACAGTCCGAGGCGCGACGCCTGGCCGAGCACATCGACCTCGCGCGCGAAGCCCATGCCGGTTTCCTCCAGGTCACTGCGGAACTTGCCGTCGATCAACGCAACGGTCGGGCAATTCATCACGCCGTGATATCCCGCCTGCGCGACCTGTCTCGACAAAGCGCGCCATATCGCGGGTCGGATCGACGCAGAGCAGACCCGCAATCACCGGGCATTCCCGGACCACGTTGAGCAGCGAGCGCTCGCCAAGCTCAAGCGTGAGCGCATTGGCGTCGCAGATCGGCAGATAGCCGGCCATCGAGCTCAAGCCCTGCATGCGGAAATAGGCGAGCGAATGCGTGGTGACCATGCTGGCGCCGCCGCGCGCCGCCATCTTGGCGGTGATGCCGGAGCCGCACAGCGCGTCGTAGATCGCGGTTCCCGCGGCGCACTCCGCGCGCAGGCGCTTCACAATCGTATCGCGGTCGAATTTCGCCACATCGAGCCCCCGTCGCCGGCAAAGCCTAGCCGATGCCCGCGCGCAGGACGCTAGGCTCGCAGTATGCGTGTGCTGATCGAGAACGAAGCCGGCTCCAGGACCAAGAACACCTACGACGAGCGCACGCTCGCCTTCGTGCGCAGCGCGCAGGTGTCGGCGGCCTATCCGTTTCCCTATGGCTTCGCGGTTGGCACCAAAAGCGGCGATGGCGACGCGGTGGACTGCTTTGTGCTGACCGACAAGCCGCTCGCTTCAGGCAGCATCGTCGAATGCGAGCCGCTCGCGCTGCTCGAACAGATCGAGGACGGCGAGATCGACCACAAGGTGCTGGCGGCGCTGGCTGGAACGAACCCGAAGCTGGACGACACGACGCTGGCGGCGCTGAAGGCTTTCATCGCAGCGTGTCTTCGCCCACGTGCCCGGCAAAACGATGAAAATCGGCCGCCTGCTGGATCGGCAGGCGGCCGAAGGCTTTTCTGCGCGAAGAGCCCGACCGGCCTAGTGCTTGTGCTCGGCGGGCCCGCCGCCGACCGCCTCGACCGCGTACTCGACCTCGACGGTGCCGGCCTTCTCGAACACCAGCGTGCCCTTCGGCCGCGGCTTCTGGTCCTTCACCAGCGGCTGCTTCAGGTCCATGAACATGACGTGGAACGAGCCGGGCTTGAACTCGACGGTTTCGCCCGGCTTGATCTCCACGCCCTTGGGCAGCGGGCGCATCTTCATCACGCCGCCCTCGTGGCTCATCTCGTGGATCTCGAACCGGCCGGCGAACGCGGCCGAGCCGCCGATCAGGCGATCGGCCTCCTTGCCGTTGTTGGTGATCTTGAGATAGCCGCCGGCGACCGCCGCGCCCTTGGGCGTCGCGCGCGCCCACGGGTGCCCGATCTTGAGCGAGCCCACCTCGTACTCATGGGCCTGCGCCGCGCTGGCGGCGAACGTGAACAGGATAGCGAACAGAAAATTGCGGATCATGGAATTGGCTCCAAAACTGCGGATGCGCTTCACGCGCACGGATCGATGGTGCTGTTACGAACGTCACTCAGACGGACGGCGGAGCACGCGCAGTCTGCAAGCCTCGCGGCGCGGCAGCGAACGGCGCCGATGACGCGAACAATTCGAGCGCCGCGCTCGCAACCTGCCGGCCGATGACAACATCCGGCGGTGGCGGCGCGGCGGCTGCACCGAGCATCACGCAAGCCGACGCACAGGCCGGCTCATGGTTCACCGGAGCCGAGGGCTCGTCCAATATCTGGCCGGAGCACAGCACGCCCACCGGCAACGCCACCGCCATCGGCGTGAAGGCCGACAGCAGGCCCTGCAACGCCACCGCGTAGGCGGCGATCAACGCAATGGCTCTGAGTCGAAGCGGGCGGCCCATCGCCAAGCTATAGGCGCTCGCGGAACCATCGTCCATGCCGATGGAACCCAAGCGGTGGACCGCCAGCCGTGCTAAATTCGGGACTCAAGGATACCGACGTGACCCAGACACCTCCGAACGAGCCCGAAGGCCGCGTGGTGCCGTTCCGGCGCCGGGGATCTCTGTTCACCTTCAACCGGGCGCCCCCCTCCCCGGTGCAGGACCTCGAAAAATTCGAGCGCACCGAGGGCGAGGACGACTACCGCCACCGCATGATGATGAATGCGATGGCGGCAGGCGTGATCATTCTGCTGATTGCCGGCGGCATCTGGATCGCCAACTCGATGGCGATGATGCGCAAGAATCAGGACTGCGTGCTGTCCGGCAAGCGCAACTGCAACCCGCCGGTCGAAGCGCCCGCCGCGCAACTAGCTCAGTTGGCGCGCGCCAACGTCACCGGCGCGAGACCCGAGAACGCCAAGGCTCGCGCACCTGCAGGCGTCAGATCGATCACGCGGCCGCGGATGAACGGCCCGCGATCGTTGATCCGCACCACCACCGACTTGCCGTTGCGCTTGTTGGTGACGCGCACCATCGTGCCGAACGGCAGCGTGCGATGCGCGGCGGTGAGGCCGCCTGGATGGGCGCGCTGACCGCTCGCGGTCTTTGAACCTGCATAGGAATAGACGGACGCGATACCGGACTCCGCACGCGCGACACCGACGGTCAGCACCATTCCGGCACAGACCGCAACAATAAACTTTCCAACCAATTCATCCTCCCGGCGTCGCCCCCGACGTGACCAAGCAAGCGGCGCGGTAGATCGTTCCAATGCGGCGAGCGATGCGGCGGTGCGGCAAATTCGCCAAAATGCCCCGTAACCGGCGATTACGCATGGCGGAATTGAGCCGCATCGCGCGTTGCCGGTGCGCGAGGCGCCGCGTATCGTCGAGCGAACGACAAACAATCGACACATCGCTTAAAGGAGGAATTCATGCGCAATCGGTGGGTCGCGCCGCTCGGCATGTCGGCCGTCGCACTGCTGGCCGGGTCGCTGCTGGAGATTCGCGCGCTCGCGCAGGCCGACGATTGCAAGAACCGCGGCCAGCTCGACACGCTCTACTGCGACGACAACAAGGATCTCGTCGCCGATGTGCCGAAGGACCCGAAGAAGCATCGCGATCCGTCGACGCTGGTGTTCGCCTACACGCCGGTCGAAGACCCTGCGGTGTACGGCCCGATCTTCAAGCCGTTCACCGACTATCTCGCGCAATGCACCGGCAAGCGCGTGGTCTATTACCCGGTGAATTCGAACTCCGCCGAGATCGAGGCGATGCGCTCGGGCCGGCTGCATTTCGCCGGCTTCTCGACCGGACCGACCGGTTTCGCGGTCAATCTCGCCGGCGCGGTGCCGTTCGCGGCCAAGGGCACCGAGAAAGGCCCGCACGGCTATCACCTGATCTCGCTGGTGAAGGCATCGAGCCCCTATCAGAAGCTGTCCGACCTCAAGGGCAAGCGCGTCGCGCACACCGCGCCGTCGTCGAACTCGGGCCACCTGGCGCCGCTCGTGCTCTATCCGCAGGAAGGCCTCAAGACGAACGACGACTACAAGCCGCTGATGTCCGGCGGCCACGACAAGTCGGCGCTCGGCGTCCTGTCCGGCGACTACGACATGGGCGGCGTCGCCTCCGACGTCTACGAGCGCATGGTGTCGCGCGGCACGCTCAAGGCCGACGACTTCCGCATCATCTACAAGAGCCCGATCTTCCCGACCTCGTCGTTCGCCTACGCGCACGATCTGAAGCCGGAGCTCGCCAAGAAGCTGGTCGATTGCTTCTACGCATTCCGCTTCCCGGAATCGATGCGCAAGGAGTTCAACAACGACGACCGCTTCTATCCGATCACCTACCAGAAGGACTGGGCGGTGGTGCGCAAGATCGCGGAGGACTCCGGCACGCCGTACAACAAGTCGGCCTATGACGCCGAAGCCAAGCGCGAAGCGGACGCGCTGGAAAAGAAGAAGCAGCAGCAACAGGCCCCGAAGCAATAGCCCGTGATGGACGCCTCGGCGCCATTCAAGTCCGACGCGGCCGGCGGCAACGCCGGCCGCTCGCTCGTTATCCGCAACCTGCGCAAGGAATACCGCGCCGGTCAGCCGGTGCTGAAGGACGTCTCGCTGACGGTCGAGGGCCGCGGCATGACCGCGATCATCGGTCCGTCCGGCACCGGTAAATCCACGCTGATCCGCTGCATCAACCGGCTGGTCGATCCGACCTCCGGCGAAATCCTGTTCCTCGGCCAGGACATCGCCAAGCTCAACGGACGCGAGCTGCGCCGGATCCGCCGCCGCATCGGCATGGTGTTCCAGGAATACAACCTGGTGGAACGCCTGTCGGTGATCGAGAACGTGCTGACCGGCCGCCTCGGCTACGTCGCGGTGTGGCGGGCGTGGCTGCGCCGGTTCGATCCCAAGGACATCGACCGCGCCTTCCAACTGCTCGATGCGGTCGGCCTCGGCGCACTCGCGAACCAGCGCGCCGACCAGCTCTCCGGCGGCCAGCGCCAGCGCGTCGGCATCGCCCGCGCCCTGATGCAGGAGCCCGACCTGATCCTCGCCGACGAGCCGACCTCCTCGCTCGATCCCAAGACCTCGGTCGAGATCATGGAGCTGATCTCCAAGCGCGCGGGCGAGCGCGACATCCCGGTGATCGTCAACATCCACAACGTGGCGCTCGCGAAGCGCTACGCCGACCGCATCGTCGGCATGTCGAAGGGCGAAGTCGTGTTCGACGGCCCGCCGCGTGAGCTGGAAGACAGCCATCTGCTGGAAATCTACGGCGGCGAAGGCTGGCTCGAATGAGCGCGTCATACCCGGCCGCCCGCCGCGTTGCGTTTCCGCCGAACTGGCCGGCGCGGATATCTCTGGGTCTGCTTGCGATCTACGTGATCTATGCGGCCCAGACGCTCGATTTCACCTGGGCGCGCTTCATCATCGGTCTCGACCACGGCGGGCGCTTCCTGTCGCGGATGTTTCCGCCCAACGTGGCGCCGGACAAGCTGCACCTGCTCTACGCCGGCATGACGGAGAGCCTGCAGATCGCCGTGCTCTCGACGGTGTTCGGCGTCGCACTGGCGGTGCCGCTGGGCCTCGCCGCGGCGCGCAACCTGAGCCCTGCTCCGCTCGCCTGGTTCTGCCGCGGACTGATCGCGCTGTTGCGCACGTTCCATCCCATCATCGTCGCGATCCTGTTCGTCAAAGCGGTCGGCTTCGGCGCGCTGGCCGGCGTGCTGGCGCTGATCGTCGCGTCGATGAGCTTCCTCTCCAAACTGCTTGCCGAAGCCGTCGAGGAAATGTCGATGAACCAGGTCGAGGCCGTGCGCGCGACCGGCGCGTCGTTTCTTTCGGTGATCGTGATGGGCGTGGTGCCGCAAGTCATGCCGCGTTTCGTCGGCTTCTGCGCCTATCAGCTCGATTCCAATCTGCGCAATTCCGCGCTGGTCGGGTTGGTCGGCGGCGGCGGCATCGGCGCGACGCTGTTCACCGCGTTCCAGCGCTTCGACTACGACTTCGTGCTGACCATCGTGCTCGCGATCATCGCGGTGGTGATGGTTGGCGAGATCTTGTCCGGGCTCATGCGCCGGCTGTTCCAATGAGCGTCGCCGCTCCGGCCGCACCGCTTCGCCAGTGGCAGCGCTTCTCGCCCGCCGAGCGCATCATGCGCTCGGTGTTTTACCTGATCGCGCTGATCGCCATCGTCTGGTCGCTGCGCTCGATCGAGATCATCCCGGAGTTCCTCTACGACGCGCCGCAGCAGACCGCCGACCTGTTCGCGCGGATGTGGCCGATCGACTGGGCCTGGTACCCCAAGGTGGTCCATCCGGCGCTGATGGAGACACTCCACACCGCGACGCTCGGCACCATCCTGGCGGTGGCCATGGCGACGCCGGTCGCCCTGATGGTGGCGCGCAACGTCACGCAGTCCGTCATCGTCCAAAGCATCGGGCGGTTCATCCTGGTGGCGACCCGTTCGATCCACGCCATGGTGTGGGCGCTGTTCTTCGTCGCGGTGTTCGGCCCCGGGGCGCTCGCCGGCACCCTGGCGATCGCCGTCCATTCGATCGGCTTCACCGGCAAGTTCCTCTCCGAAGCGATCGAGGAGGCAAAGCCCGGCCCGATCGAGGCGCTGAAGGCCACCGGCGCGCCGCCGCTCGCCGTGCTCATCAAGGGGATCTGGCCGCAGGTGAAACCGGCATTCCTGGCGCTTGCCATGTTCCGTTGGGACATCAATGTGCGGGAATTCGCGGTGCTGGGGCTGGTCGGCGGCGGCGGGCTGGGTATGGCGCTCGATACCGCGCTCTCCAACCTCTACTGGGACCAGGCCGGGCTGGTCCTGTGCGTCATATTCGCGGTCGTCATCGTGGCCGAAATCGCGACCTCCTGGGTGCGCAGCCGGATCATCTGACCGCCCGCATCGGGCCCGCCGGGGTCCTTATCACCCGTACCTCCATCACGCACAGGCAAGGCCCGCCACCATTGAACTCAGGGGCCCCGTTCGCTATACGGGCACTCGGCTTGCCGTGGGGGATGGGACCGGGACCGGCCCCTGTCTTCCGCCTTGCCCCGCGGGCCGCGCGGCCAAAAATCCTTCTTCTCCAACAGAGACTTGCGATGCCCTCGACCTTCGAAACCGTGGCCAACATCATCGCGGAAACCTGCGATATCCCGCGCGAGACGATCAAGCCGGAAAGCCATTCAATCAACGATTTGGGCATCGACAGCCTGGACTTCCTCGATATTGCCTTCGCCATCGACAAGGCGTTCGGCATTAAGCTGCCGCTCGAGCATTGGACCCAGGAAGTCAATGACGGCAAGGCAACCACAGAGCAGTACTTCGTGTTGAAGAACCTCTGCGCCCGTATCGACGACCTGGTCGCCGCCAAGGGTGCCTGACCGGCGAGTCCAACGTCAGAGGGCCAATGCGGATCGAGTATTTCCAGCTTATCGACCGGATCATCGACCTCGACCTTGCCAACCTGACGATCCGCGCCGAGGCGGCAGTGCCCGCCACAAGCACCATTTTTGAAGGCCATTTCCCCGGTCACCCCCTGATGCCGGGTGTGCTGCTGATCGAAGCCATGGCGCAGACCTCGGGCTGGCTGATCATCGCGCGCACCAAATTCGACAAGATGCCGTTTCTTGCCGCGGTGAAGGAAGCGAAGCTTCGCACCTTCGTGACGCCGGGGCAGATGCTGACTGTGTCGTCGAAGCTCGTCCACGAAGGCTCGGGCTTCATGATTGCCGACGCCGCGATCACCGCAGACGGCAAGCCGATCTGCGACGCCAGCATCACGCTTCGCCTAATGCCGTTCCCAAGCCAGCAGTTCCGCTCCGGCATGGAAGAGGCGGCGCAGCGTCTCGCCTTGCCGATGGAGGCCGTCGCCAATGGCTGAGGCCGAGGCCTGGATCACCGGCATCGGGATCGTATCCTGCCTCGGTGAAGGGCCTGACGTACATTGGGACGCGCTGAACAAGTCCCGCCCGAAGGCGGACACCACCTCGCTGGCACCCTACATCATCCATCCTCTCGCTCCGGTCGACTTCGACAAGCAGATCCCGAAAAAGGGCGACCAGCGGCAGATGGAGCCGTGGCAGCGCACTGGCGCCTACGCGGCCGGTCTGGCGCTCGACAGCGCCGGCGTGAAAGGCAACGCCACAATCCTCTCCAACATGGACATGATCGTTGCCGCAGGTGGCGGCGAACGCGATTTGGCTGTCGATGCCAACATCATGACCGGCATGCCGGCAGCCGCCAGTCCTGGAGCGTGGCTCAACGAGCGGCTGATGAGCGACCTGCGCCCAACGCTTTTCCTGGCGCAACTGTCCAACCTGCTCGCCGGCAACATCTCGATCGTTCACGGCGTCACGGGCTCGTCGCGAACCTTCATGGGCGAAGAGTCCGCCGGCGTCGACGCCATGCGCATCGCGCTGTCGCGTATTTCCGCCGGGCAAAGCAGCATCGCGCTGGTCGGTGGCGCGTTCAACGCCGACCGCCCCGATCATCTGCTGATCAAGGAATTCGGCGGCTACAACCTTAAGGACACATTCGCCCCGGTGTGGGAGCGCGGGCCGAAGGGCGGGCTGGCGCTCGGCTCGTTCGGCGCCTTCCTGGTGCTCGAAGAACGCGGCCATGCGGACGCGCGCGGCGCCAAGCGCTTGGCGAAGCTGAGCGCCGTGCTCTCCGACCGCGGCAGCCGCAAGCCGGGCCAGGTGACCGCCACACTGGAGCAGCTTTGGCAGAAGCTTGCCGGCCGATTGAAGCCGGGCAGCCACGCGGTCATCACCGGCGCCAGCGGCGCGGAGCCCGCGACCGGGGAAGAGCGCGCGTTCTACGCAATGCACCCCGAGGTGCCGGTCCGCGCCAGCGGATCGTTCATTGGGCATGCCGACGAGCCGCAATTTGCCATGAACCTGGCCCTGGCGGCCTTGGCGATCAACCGTGGTACCCTATTTCCACCCTGCGATGAATTGGGGGTCGAGCGGCCCATGCAGGGCCCGCTCGCCCAGGCCGTTGTCGCGAGCGTGGGCCACGCCTGGGGCGAGGGCATCGCGCTGGTCGAAGCGGCGCCCTGAAGGAGGACCATATGCCGTCCACCAAGGACAAGCAGAACAGGCCGGTCGTCGTCGTGACCGGCATGGGTGTCGTAACCTCGCTCGGCGCCGGCAAGACCGAGAACTGGGCAAAGCTGACTGCGGGACAATCCGGCGTGAAGACCATCAGCCGTTTCCCGACCGACAACCTCAAGACCAAGATGGCGGGCACCGTCGATTTCCTCGACGTGAAGCCGTACTGCACCGCCGCGCTGTCCGAGCGGCTGGCCGACCTCGCCGCCGAAGAGGCGGTCAGCGAATCCGGCATCGGCACGCGGGGCGATTTTCCGGGCCCCCTCTTCCTCGCCGTCCCGCCGATCGAGATCGAATGGCCGCAGCGGCTGGAAGTTGCGGCCGCGTCGCGCGGCAATGCATCGGTCAACTACACCGATCTGCTGCGGGAAGCTGCGACCGGCAAATTCTCCGCGATGCATGACCGTTTCCAGCTCGGCTCCGTCGCCAACACGATCGCCGACAAGTTTGGCACCAAGGGTTCGCCGATCTCGCTGTCGACCGCCTGCGCATCGGGCGCGACCGCGATCCAGCTCGGCGTCGAAGCGATCCGCCGCGGCGAGACAGACACGGCGCTGTGCATCGGCACCGACGGTTCGGTCAATCCGGAATCGCTGATCCGCTTCTCGCTGCTGTCCGCGCTGTCGACGTGGAGCGGCGAACCGGGCGCGGCCGCCAAGCCGTTCTCCAAGAACCGCGACGGTTTCGTGATGGCCGAAGGCGCCGGCGCCCTGGTGCTGGAAAGCATGGAAAGCGCGCTCGCGCGCGGCGCCAAGATTCTCGGCGTGGTCGAAGGCTGCGGCGAGATGGCCGACGCGTTCCACCGCACCCGATCGAGCCCCGACGGCAAGCCGATTGTCGGCTGCATGCGCAACGCGTTGAGCGACGCCGGCCTGACGCCGGACGACATCGACTACATCAACCCGCACGGCACCGGCACGCCGGAGAACGACAAGATGGAGTGCCTCGGCGTCACCGCCGTGTTCGGCGAGCGGGCCGGAAAGATCCCGATCTCATCCAACAAATCGATGGTCGGGCACACGCTGTCCGCTGCGGGCGCGATCGAGGCGGTGTTCACGCTGCTGACGCTGCGCAGCGAGCGCATCCCGCCAACCATCAACTACAACGTTCCCGATCCGGCGATCCCGCTCGACGTGGTGCCCAACAAAGCCCGCGACGCCAAGAACTTGCGGCACGCCATTTCGAACTCGTTCGGCTTCGGCGGACAGAACGTCTCGCTGGTGATGGGCCTGGAGCCGGCCTGAGGCCGCCAACCGTCGTCATGCGCGCTCTCACCCTGGTCGCCGACCGCAAGCTCGAACTTGCCGACGTGCCCGACCCGCCGCCGCCCGGCGACGGCGAGGTGCAGATCGCCATCAAGGCGGTGGCGCTCAACCATCTCGACCTGTGGGGCTTTCGCGGCATGGCGTTCGCCAAGCGCAAGCTGCCGCTCGTGGTCGGCGCCGAAGCGTCGGGCGAGATCGCCGCAGTGGGCGCGGGCGTCACCGGCTTCAAGGCCGGCGACCCGGTGGTGATGTACGGCGCCATGACCTGCGGCACCTGCAAGGCCTGCCGCGAGGGCCGCGACAACCTCTGCGAAAACGTCGGCGGCATCATGGGCTTCCATCTCGACGGCTTCGCCCGCGACCGGCTCAACATGCCGGCGCGGCTGGTCATTCCGGTGCCGAAGGGCGTGGGCCTGATCGATGCCGCCTGTGCGCCGATCGCCTTCTCCACCGTGCAGCACATGCTGTTCGACAACGCCAAGCTCGAGCCCGGCGAGACCATTCTGGTGCAGGCCGGCGGCTCGGGCATCGGCACCGTCGCGATCAAGATGGCGAAGGCAATCGGCTGCACCGTCATCACCACGGTGGGCGACGACGAGAAGGCCGCGAAGGCCAAGGCGCTCGGCGCCGACCACGTCATCAACTATCGCACGCAGCGGTTCGAGACGATCACCCGCAAGCTCACCAACAAGAAGGGCGTCGACGTGGTGTTCGAGCACGTCGGCGGCGAAGGCTTCAACGGATCGCTGCTGGTGCTCAAGCGCGGCGGCCGGCTCGTCACCTGCGGCTCGACCGCGGGACCGACCGTGCAGTTCAACCTGATGCAGCTGTTCCAGCAGCAGTACCGCATCATCGGCTCGTTCGGCGCGTCGATGCGCAACATCCGCGACAGCCTCGCCAAGATGGCCGGCGGCATGACGCCGGTGATCGACACCGAAGTGCCGGTCGCCGATCTGGAGCGCGGCCTGGCGCGGCTGGAGAGCCGGCAGGTGTTCGGCAAGATCGTCGTGCGGTTCTAGGCAGCACGATGCTGCGCAACCTGGGATTCATCCTCAAGCGCATTGGCTACAAGCTGCTCGGCGTGCTCACCACCGTGTTGCTGCGCACGATCCGGCTGTTCCCGGTCGACTGGCTCTCGAATTTCTGCGGCGCCCTGATGCGGCGCGTCGGCCCGCTGCTGCCGGAGCATCGCACCGGCCGCGCCAATCTCACCGCCGCATTCCCGGAAAAGTCCGCCGACGAGATCGAGCGCATCCTCGCCGGAGTCTGGGAAAACCTCGGCCGGGTCGGCGCCGAGTTCGCCCATCTCGACCATTTGTGGGACCACGATCCGTCGCGGCCCGGCAGCGGCCACCTGCTGGATTCCGACGATGCCTATCGCCGCATGCAGCAGATGCGCGACGACGGCAAGCCGGCGCTGGTGTTCTCCGCGCATTGCGCCAACTGGGAGCTGCCGGCGGTCGCGGCCAATGTCTACGGCGTCGATTCGACCGTGGTGTTCCGGCCGCCCAACATCGTCGCCATCGCCGACGCGGTGATCCGGATGCGCGGCGGCATCATGGGCAAGCTGATCCGCACCGGGCTCGACGCGCCGACCCGCGCCGCCGACGCGCTGGCAACGCGGCTCGCACGTCGCCATGCTGGTCGACCAGTACTACACCAGGGGTGTCGACGTGACGTTCTTCGGGCGGCCGGCGCGCACCAATCCGCTGATCGCGCGGCTCGCTCAGCATTTCGACTGCCCGATCTACGGCGTGCACATGGTGCGGCACCCGAACAACAAATTCCGGCTGCATCTCACCGAGCCGATGTCGGCGGTGCGCGACGCGCAGGGCAACGTCGACATCGCCGCGACCATGCAGATGATCAACGACGTGATCGAAGGCTGGGTGCGCGAGCACCCCGAGCAATGGCTGTGGCTGCACCGCCGCTGGCGGTAAGAATCATCGCCCGGTCTTGACCTTGGTCCACAGCCGGTTGATCAGCCGCTGCGTCTTCTGGTCGTTCGCGGTGATGATGTAGAGCTGCGCCAGCGTCGCCTCGTCCGGATAGACGGAGCGATCTTCCAGCACCGCCTTGTCGATCAACTTCTGGCTGGCGAGGTTGCCGTTGGCGTAGGCGATGAAGCTCGAGTTCTTCGCCGCCACCTCGGGCCGCAGCATGTAATCGATGAAGGCATGCGCCTCGGCGACGTTCTTCGCATCCTTCGGGATGGCGAAACTGTCGAACCACATCTGCGCGCCGCCCTTCGGGATGACGTAGCCGATCTCGACGCCGGCCTTGGCCTCGGCGGCGCGCTTCTGCGCCTGCTTGATGTCGCCGGACCAGCCCAGCACCAGACAAATCTCGCCGCTCGCCAGCGCGTTGAGAAATTCCGAGGAATGGAACTTGCGCACGTGCGGCCGCACCGTCATCAGCAGCGCGCCGGCCTTTTCGAGATCGGCGGGCGCCTTCGAGTTCGGGTTGAGACCGAGATAATTGAGCGCCGCCGACAGGATGTCGTCGGCGGAATCCAGCATGTGAACGCCGCAGTCCTTGAACCGCGCCAGACTCTCCGGCTTGAACACGATGTCCCAGGACGCCATCGCGTCGGGCAGCTTGGCGTCGGGGCCGAGGATCGCCTGCGCCTTCTTCACGTTGTAGCCGATGCCGGTGGTGCCCCACATGTAGTTGACGGCGTGCGCGTTGCCGGGATCGTAGGTGGCGAGCCGCTTGGCGATCTCCGGCCAGACGTTGCCGATGTTTGCGAGCTTCGATTTGTCGAGCTTCTGGAACAGGCCCGCCTTGATCTGCCGCTCCAGGAAATAGGCGGTCGGCACCACCACGTCGTAGCCGGACTTGCCGGCCAGCAGCTTGGTTTCCAGCGTGTCGTTGGAATCGAAGGTGTCGTAGCGCACCTTGATGCCGGTTTCCTTGGTGAAGGCCTCGAGCACCGTCGGCTCGATATAGTCCGACCAGTTGTAGACGTTGAGGACGCGCGATTGCGTCATGCCGGGCGATGCAGCAGCGGCAGTCATCAGCAACGCAAAAGTGCAAACCACGATCGCGCGGCGCATCAAATCGGTCTCCCCAGCGGTTGGCATAGGATCTCTCAGCTATCGGTCGGCAATCCCGCGGCCTTCCAGGCCAGAATTCCACCGGCCAGATGCGCGTCGTAAGGCAGGCCGGCGGCCTGCGCCGCCTGCGAAGCGGTGACGGAGCGGCGGCCGGAGCGGCAGGCGAACACCACCTCGCGGCCCTGCGGATCGGGAATGTCGGCGGGATCGAAGGTCGACAGCGGCACCACGAAGGCGCCGGGATAGCGTTCGACCTCGATCTCGTTCGGCTCGCGCACGTCGACCAGCATCATGCGGTCTTCGGCAAGACCACGCGCGACGTCCTCGGGCGTCAGGTCGCGGACCGGAGGATTTCTGGGTTCGGACATCGGAGTTCCTCGGCGCACAAGCCACCAGCATCGCCGAAAAAAGTCAATTCGGGCGTGGCGCAGCCACAACGCGCCCCGCCTCAATGTTGTGCAAGAATTCAGACCGTGACCTGGGTCCCCACTTCCACCACCCGGCCGGTCGGGATCTGGAAGAAGTCGGTGGCGTCGGACGCGCTCTTGGCGAGCCAGATGAACAGGTGGTCCTGCCAGAGCGGCATGCCGGAATGCGCCGCCGGCTTGAGCGCGCGCCGCGACAGGAAGAACGACGTCGACATGATGTCGAAGCTCCAGCCCTGCCGGCGCGCGATCGCCAGCGCCTGCGGCACGTTGGGCGTTTCCATGTAGCCGAACTTCAGCGACACCTTGGAGAAGTGCGGCGAGATCGGCGTCATGGTCACGCGTTCCTCGGGCCGCGCCCTGGGCGTGTCGGTGGTGATGATGGTCAGCACGACGTTGTGCTCGTGCAGCACCTTGTTGTGCTTGAGGTTGTGCAGCAGCGCGGTCGGCGCGAACTCCGGATGGCTGGTGAGGAACACCGCGGTGCCGGGCACCATGTGCGGCGGTTTCTTCTCCAGGCTCTTGAGCAGCATGTCGAGCGGCACTTCGGACTTGCGCGTCTTCTCGCTCAGGATGCGCGTGCCGCGCTGCCAGGTGAGGATGAGCGTCACCATGCGCGACGCCGAACAGCAGCGGCAGCCAGGCGCCTTCGTTGAGCTTGAGCAGATTGGCCGAGAAGAACGTGAAGTCGACGACGATCAGCGGAACCACCAGCAGCGCCGCCTGCCAGACCGGCCAGCGCCACAGTTTCCAGACCACGATGAAGCAGAGCATGCCGTCGACCACCATGGTGGTGGCGACCGCGATGCCATAGGCCGCGGCGAGCGCGCTCGACGTGTGGAACATGCCGACCAGCAGCAGCACGCCGAGCAGCAGCATCCAGTTCACGCGCGGGATGTAGATCTGGCCGTGATATTCCGCCGAGGTGTGAACGATCGCGAAGCGCGGCAGCAGGCCGAGCTGGATCGCCTGGCGCACCAGCGAGAACGTTCCGGTGATGACGGCCTGGCTCGCGATCACGGTCGCCGCGGTGGCAAGCACCACCATCGGCAGCAGCAGCGGCGCCGGCACCAGCAGATAGAACGGATTCTTGATCGCCTCCGGATTGGAGAGCACCAGCGCGCCCTGCCCGAAATAGTTGATCAGCAGCGCCGGCAGCACCAGGCTGAGCCAGGCGAACTGGATCGGCTTGCGGCCGAAATGGCCGAGGTCGGCGTAGAGCGCCTCGCCGCCGGTGACGACCAGGAACACCGCGCCGAGCGTGATCAGGCCGATGTTGCCGTGCGTCGAGACGAACTCGATGGCGTACAGGGATTGATCGCGGCGAACACGCCGGGATCGTCGGCGACGTGCAGCAGGCCCAGCAGCGCGATCGCGACGAACCAGACCATCATGACCGGGCCGAAGAACGAGGCGACGCGATGCGGTGCCGCGCGACTGCACGGCGAACAGCGCGACCAGGATCACGATGGTGAGCGGAATGACGTAGTCCTGGAACGCCGGCGTCACCAGCTTGAGGCCCTCGACCGCCGAGAGCACCGAGATCGCCGGCGTGATCATCGAATTCGCCGATGAACATCGCGGCGCCGATCACGCCGAGCAGCATGCACGAACGGCGTGCGCCGGCCGAGCGCGCGCGCCGCGAGCGCGGTGAGCGAGAGCGTGCCGCCCTCCCCGTTGTTGTCGGCGCGCAGCAGGATCAGCACGTACTTGATCGTGACCACCACGATCAGCGCCCACAGGATCATGGAAAGAACGCCGAGCACGGTGTCGCGGGTGACCGGGCCGGCTTCCGACGCCGCCATCACGGCCTCGCGGAACGCGTAGAGCGGGCTGGTGCCGATGTCGCCATAGACGACGCCGACGCTGCCCAGCGTCAGCGCCCAGAAGCTTGAATCGGCCGGACTTGCAGCGGCGGCCGCGTGCGGACGCGATGTGTCCTCGCCTGGGACTACACTCATGGATCGAGATCAGCCTTCGCCGCAACGCAGAAAAGAGCGCGGGTTATATACCCCGCCCGTGAGAATTCAATACAGCGGGCGGCACGTTCCCAGACCGTGCGAAATCAGGGCTTGAAACCCGACCGGAATCGGCGGCGCTTCGCGCATCAGGGTGATGGTCACGCGGCGGTTGGCGGCGACGAACGGATCGTCGGGAAACAGCGGCTGGGTGTCGGCCCGGCCCGCGACCATGGCGAAGCGGGTGCCCGGCACGCCCTCCTCTTCCAGGATGCGGCGGATCGCATTGGCGCGGTCCGCCGACAGGTCCCACGGCCCGTAGCCTGGCCGGTTGGGGCGTCTGGTCGCCGCGGTATGCCCGGCGATCGAAATGCGGTTGGGCAGCGCCTTGAACTGGAACGCGAGCCGCTGCACCACGCGGCGCGTGCGCTCATAGGGCTCCTTCGAAGCCGTCCGGGAACATCGAGCTGCCGTTCTGATCGACGATCTCGATGTTGAGACCCTGCTTGGTCTCCTCGATCATGATGTTCTTCGAGATTTCCGCGATCTCCGGCATGTCCTGCAGCGCCTGCCGCAGCGACGCCGCGGCGAGCGCGAACGCGCTGTCTTCCTGGAGCTTGGCGCCGAACTGCTGATTGCGTCCACCCTGATCGGGCGTCGGCGTGGCCGAGGCATCCTCCGGGCGAGATGCGGGCGGCGTTCTTCAGGCGCGGCCGCGTCGGCAGACCGTCGATCTCGATGATGCCGGAATAGCGGATCTTGTCCTGCACGCCGAAGGCGTCGCGCATCGAGCCGGCGACCACCTGCAGCTTCGCCGCATCCTGCGTGGAGAACGCGACCAGCATCACGAAGAACGCGACCAGCAGACCCATCAGGTCGGCGAAGGTCACGAACCAGCCGTGACCGCCGCCGCCGTGATCGCCACCTTTTTTCTTCTTCGCCATCGACGCTGAGCCCGCCGCTAACGCCGAGCCCGCTTCAGGCCGGCGCCAGCTCGCGTCTTCCTCTTCGGTGTGACGGTGCTTCTCCGGCAGATAGGCGAGCAGCATCTCGCGCACCAGCGTCGGGCTCTTCGCCTCGCGGATCATCAGCACGCCGTCGATGATCAGCGTGCGGTTGATGTCCTCGTCGTGAAGCTTGAGCTGCAGCTTGTCGGCGATCGGCAGACAGAACAGGTTGGCGACGGCGGCGCCGTAGAACGTCGCGAGCAGCGCGCCGGCCATGTAGGGGCCGAGCTTCGAAGGATCGGTCATGTTGGCGAACATCTGCACCATGCCGATCAGCGTGCCGATCATGCCGAAGGCCGGGGCGCAGTCGCCGATGGCGCGGTAGATCTTCTGGCCCTCGTCGAGATGGGCGAGGAAGATGTCGCGGTCGCGCTCCAGGTTGTCGCGGATGAAGGTCTGATCGTAGCCGTCGGCGATGAAGCGCATGCCCTTGGCCAGGAACGGATCCTCGATCTCTTCCTTTTCGAGACCGATCGGGCCGGCCTTGCGCGCGACCTCGGCGAGGCGCGCGATTTCGTCGACCAGTTCACGCGGCGTCCAGCGGCGCATCGTGAACGCGAACTTCATGCCGAGCGGCAGGCCGTGGAAGATCGAGGACAGCGGGAAGCGGATCAGGGTCGCGGCGGTCGCGCCGCCGAAGATCACGATGAAGGCGTGCAGATCGAGCGAACATCCGCAGATCGCCGCCCATCGCGATCATGGTGTAGAGAACGAGCAAACCGAAAGCCAAGCCCGCGCCAGTTGCGATATCCATGGAACACTCCACAAAACGCACGCGTGCCGCTGAAATGGCACCGTCAGTGACCCTACGCGCAGCGCTTAACGGACTCTAAAGGCTAACGGACCGTCACCAGTTGGGCGGTCTGAGCGCATACGGCCTTTGGCGGGCTTCCCGCGCCCCGCGGCGTGCGCTATCTGACTGTTAACGATTGTGTTGACGGCGTCGAAGCCGCCAGGAGGAGAAGCAATGCGTGAGATCGGCCATTTCATCGGCGGCAAGCCCGTGAAGGGCACGTCCGGCCGCCAGGGCGACGTGTTCAACCCCAACACCGGCGAGGTGCAGGCCAAGGTCGCCTACGCCAGCAAGTCCGAGGTCGAAAAGGCGATCGCCAACGCGGAGGCCGCCTTCCCGGCCTGGGCCGCGACCAATCCGCAGCGCCGCGCCCGCGTCATGTTCAAGTTCCTGGAACTGATCCAGGCCGAATACGACGACCTCGCGCGGCTGCTCTCCTCCGAGCACGGCAAGACCTTCGCCGACTCCAAGGGCGACATCCAGCGCGGCCTCGAAGTGGTCGAGTTCGCCTGCGGCATCCCGCACCTGATGAAGGGCGAATACACCGAGGGCGCCGGCCCCGGCATCGACCTCTATTCGGTGCGCCAGCCGCTCGGCGTCGTCGCCGGCATCACGCCGTTCAACTTCCCGGCCATGATCCCGCTGTGGAAGGCGGCGCCCGCCATCGCCTGCGGCAACACCTTCATCCTCAAGCCGTCGGAGCGCGATCCGTCGGTGCCGATGCGCATCGCCGAGCTGTTCATCAAGGCCGGCCTGCCCGAGGGCGTGCTCAACGTCGTCAACGGCGACAAGGAAGCGGTCGACACGCTGCTCACCGATCCGCGCGTCAAGGCGATCGGCTTCGTCGGCTCGTCCGACATCGCGCAGTACATCTATTCGACCGGCACCTCGCACGGCAAACGCGTGCAGTGCTTCGGCGGCGCCAAGAACCACATGATCGTGATGCCGGATGCCGACATCGACCAGGCGGTCGATGCGCTGATCGGCGCGGGCTACGGCTCGGCCGGCGAGCGCTGCATGGCGATCTCGGTCGCGGTGCCGGTCGGCAAGAAGACCGCCGACACGCTGGTCGAGAAGCTGATCCCGCGCGTCGAGAGCCTCAAGATCGGCCCCTCGACCGACACGCAGGCCGACTACGGCCCGATGGTGACCAAGGCGCACCTCAACAAGGTGAGAGGCTACGTCGACACCGGCGTCAAGGAAGGCGCCAAGCTCCTGGTCGACGGCCGCAACTTCAAGCTCCAGGGCTACGAGAACGGCAACTTCATGGGCGGCTGCCTGTTCGACGACGTCACGCCGGACATGAAAATCTACAAGGAAGAGATTTTCGGGCCCGTGCTCTCGGTGGTGCGCGCCAAGGACTACGAGGAAGCGGTGCGGCTGCCCTCCGACCACGAATACGGCAACGGCGTCTCGATCTTCACCCGCGACGGCGACACCGCGCGCGACTTCACCAACCGCGTCCAGGTCGGCATGGTCGGCGTGAATTTCGCCATCCCCGTGCCGCTCGCCTATCACACCTTCGGCGGCTGGAAGCGCTCCGGCTTCGGCGACCTCAATCAGCACGGTCCGGACTCAATCCGCTTCTACACCAAGACCAAGACCGTGACCGCGCGTTGGCCTTCCGGCACCAAGGAGGGTGCGGAGTTCGTCATTCCGACCATGAGATGACGTGACGTGATGGCCTGGCTCCGCAGCGCAACGCAGGGTTCGATCCTGGCGATTCTCGCGATCGGCGTGGCGGGTTGCCGCACCGACGGTCTTCCCAGTCTGACCGGCGCCGGCACGACGGGACCGGCGTCAGAGGCACGGCCCGCTCAGCCGCCCGTCAACATGGCCGGGCGCTGGATGCTGGCGCAGCCCGGCCGCGGCCAATGCAACATGACGTTCCGTTCCGGCGCGCCGACCGACGCCGAAGGCACCATCGCGCCGGAGGGCGGCTGCCCCGGCAAGTTCTTCACCAGCCGGAAATGGACGTTCGACTCCAACGGCCTTTCGATCCGCGATCACAACAGCGAGCCGCTGGCGCAGCTTTCGGCGGCAGGCGGTGTGCGCTTTGACGGCAAGGCCACGACCGGCGATCCGGTCACGCTGACGCGCTGATTGAGGGAGCGTCATGTCCGAATATCAGCTCTATTGCTTCGCCCAGTCCGGCAACGCCTATCGCGCCGCGCTGATGCTCAACCTGATCAAGGCGGACTGGGAGCCGATCTACGTCGACTTCTTCAAGGGCGGCGAGACGCGAAGCGCGAAGTACCGCGCCGAGGTCAACGAAATGGGAGAGGTGCCGGTGCTGGTGCACGGCAACAAGAAGCTCACCCAGTCCGGCGTCATCCTCACCTACCTCTCGGACCACAGCGGCAAATTCAAGCCCGAGGGCGAGGACGAGCGGCTCGAAGCGCTGCGCTGGATCATTTTCGACAACCAGAAGGTCAACGGCTTCCTCGGGCCGTACCGGTTTCTGAAGAACTTCGCGCGGCCGCCCGGCGATCCGGCGGTGATGGCGTTCCTCAAGGGCCGGATCGACAACAACCTCGCCATCGTCGACAAGCGCCTCGCCGACCGGCCATTCATGCTGGGCGCGAGGCCGACCATCGCCGACATTTCGCTCTGCGCGTATCTCTACTATCCGGCCGACGAATTCGGCTTCGACATTGCCGGCACGCACAAGAACATCGGCACCTGGCTCGACCGCATCAAGGCGCTGCCGGGCTGGGGACACCCCTACGATCTGATGCCCGGCCATCCGCTGGTGCTGGCTTGATTTCGGAACCGGACCGCTCGAAGGTGTGTTAGACCTTCCGCATGTCCCGCTCCCGCAAGCGCAAATCGTCCCTTTTCGCCGCCGAGGTCGGCCTCGCCGGCATGCACACGTTCATGACGCTGTGGTACCGGCTGCCGATGTTTGCCGCCGGCATGGCTCCCTCCGAGCTTGGCCGGATGGTGAGCGAAAAGGCCGCCGCCGTTTTCGAAGGCGCATGGGATGCACAGGTCGAGGCGCTGCGGATCGCGGGCGAGGCGGCAACCGGGCGGCTCCAGTTCGACGATCTCGCCGGAGCACCGGCCGACATCGCCGCGGCGGGCCTGCGGCCGGCGTTTCGCCGCGTGAAGGCAAATTCGAAGCGGCTGCACCGCCGCGGCACGCGCGCCTGAATCAGCGCGCGGTCAAGCCGCCGTCGATCACGAATTCGGCGCCGGTGACGAAGCGGGATTCGTCCGACAGCAGATAGACGCACATGTCCGCGACCTCGGCGGCAGTGCCGAACCGGCCGAGCGGAATGTCGCGCGTCAGCCGCGAGCGTGCGCCTTCCGGGAAATCGGTCTGGGCGAGGATGGAGTCGATCATCGGCCCTTCGAGAAAGGCCGGGTGGACCGAATTGCAGCGGACCTGCGGGTCGAGCCGCGCGCCATACAGCGCCACCGACTTGGTCAGCAACCGCACGCCGCCCTTCGAGGCGTTGTAGGCCGCGAAATTGTGGCCGCCGATCAGACCGGCGACCGACGAGACATTGACGATCGAGCCGCCGCGGCGCTTGAGCAGCGCCAGCGCGTGCTTGCAGCCGAGGAACGTGCCGTCGAGATTGACCGACATAATCTGCCGCCAGGTCGCGAAATCGGTGTCGTCGATGGTGCCGAGCACCGCCAAACCCGCTGCGTTGACCAGACCGTCGAGCCGGTCATGACGCTTTCCAATCTCGCCAAGAACGCGGAGCCAGTCGCGCTCCGACGTGACGTCGAGCACATAGTCCGCGCCTTGACCCGTCAGATCGCTGGTGATGGCAATGCCGCCTGCCGATTTCACCGCTTCGGCCACAGCCAAGCCGACGGTGCCCGCGGCGCCGGTGATCAGCACCAGCTTGTCCTTGAGGCGCGCCATCAGCCCTTGCCGTGATCGTGCTTATGGCTGTGGTGGCCATGATCGTGATGATGATCATGGTCGTGGTCGTGGCCATCACCATGGTGATGGTGGTCGTGACTATGATCGTGATGGTCGTGACCGTGATGATGGTCGTGATGACCATGCTCCTGCGCAGCTTCGTAGGCGCCGCCTTCGGGCTCGAACGGCGCATCGATCATGGCCACCTTGGCGCCGAGGCTCTCGAGCAGCGTCTCGATCGCCGGATCGCGGGCGAGCCGCAGCCGCCGCTCCAGGATCTGCACCGGCACATGGCGGTCGCCGAGATGCCAGGCCAGCCGCGCGAGCGCGGCAAGATCGGGCGCGCGAACCTCGATCAGCGGCTCGGCTTCAGCGACGACCTCGACCAGTTCGCCGTTGTCGAGCACCAGCGCATCGTCGGTGCGCAGCCGCGCCGGCTCCGCGAGATCGATCTCGACGCAGATGCCTTTGACGCCGAACAGGAAGCCCTGTTTCACCTGCCGCTGCGCGTAAGGCAGGATCAGAGTGTCGACGACAGTGCCGCCCTTGCGGTGGGCAGCCGGCTGGACGCTGGTGGCGCGAGGCATGGGGTGATCCGGGAGAGACGCCGCTCAGTTGAGGCGCGTCGGCCGCTCGGGCTCCTGCGGCGGTTGCGGCGGCACCGTCTGGTCGATATCGACCGCCGGGGCGCCGTGCGAAGCAGCCGCGGCGGCATCCCGGCGCTGATGCTCCCGATACGACATCCAGCCGAGCGGCAGCGCCGCGAGATAGCAGCGTGCCGATCGAGAGCACCCACCACGGATAGGCGATCAGCAGCGCGAAGAACAGCACGACCACGACGAAGACCGGCAGCACCATCTCCGGCGGCACGCGCTTGCCGACCCGCTTGCCGGAGAACACCGGCAGCCGCGACACCATCAACCCGGCGATCGCCAGCGTGTAGATCAGCGTCACCGCGGCCGGCGCCTTGAACAGGCCGAGCAGGCTCAGATAGATCGGCAGCAGCACCACCAGCGCGCCTGCCGGCGCCGGCACGCCGGTGAAGAAGTTGCCCGCCCAGATCGGCCGGTTCGGATCGTCGATCATCACGTTGAAGCGCGCGAGCCGCAGCGCCGCGCAGATCGCAAACACCATGGCGGCGATCCAGCCGACGTTGCCGAGCTCGTACAGTCCCCACAGGTAGAGGAACAGCGCCGGCGCGCAGCCGAAGTTCATGAAGTCGGCGAGGCTGTCGAGCTCGGCGCCGAACTTCGACTGGCCCTTCATCAGGCGCGCCAGGCGGCCGTCGATGCCGTCGAGCGCCGCGGCGAACACGATGGCGCCGAGCGCCAGTTCGAGCTTGCCCTCGAAGGCGAGCCGGATGCCGGTCAGGCCGGCGCAGAGCGCCAGCAGCGTGATCAGGTTGGGCAGCAGCGAACGCACCGGGATGGCGCGGAAACGCTGGCGCTGGGCCTGCTGCCGGTCGCGGTCGGCGGTGAAAGTTTCATGCCGCCAATATAGCGGCTCTCCTGCGGCCCCGCCACGGCAGGGTTCCGCCAGCGTTAACCATCAGCCGACCTTGTAGGTGCGGCCTGGGTTCTGGGCCGCAAGATCGGCGATCACGGTCTCGCCGGCGATGGCGGTCTGGCCCTCCGCCACCAGCGGCGCGACGCCCTCGGGCAGATAGACGTCGACCCGCGAGCCGAACCGGATCATGCCGATGCGCTCGCCCGCCGCCACGGTCTGGCCCTCGTTGACGAACGGCACGATGCGTCGCGCGATCAATCCGGCGATCTGCACCACAGCGATGCGGCGATTTGCGGTCGCGATGAGAAAGGAATTGCGCTCGTTGTCCTCGCTCGCCTTGTCGAGATCGGCGTTGAGAAAGAGGCCCTTGCGATAGACGATCCTCTCGATGCGCCCCGACACCGGGCTGCGGTTCACGTGGCAGTCGAACACGCTCATGAAGATCGAGACCCGCGGCAGCGGGCTCGTTCCGAGACCAAGATCCTCCGGCGGCACCGCGCGGCCGACCAGGCTGACCCGGCCGTCGGCCGGAGCGACCACCAGACCGTCGCGCATCGGCGTCACGCGCGCCGGATCGCGGAAGAAATACGCACACCACGCGGTCGCCACCACGCCGAGCCAGCCGAGCGGCGTCCAGACCCAGAACAGGATCAGGCTGATCAGCGCAAAGCCGCCGATGAACGGATAGCCCTCCGGATGGATGGGAGCGATCTGCGAGCGGATCGAATTGACGATGGACATTCTGAATTACTCCGCGGCGGTGGCCGCCGGGAGCGGCGCGAGCGACCGCCGCCTCGATCAACGGATCGTCGACCGGCGGCGGATTGCGATTCGGTGCCGTGTCGTTGTCCTCGACCCGGGCGAGCTTCTCGCGCGCCTCGGCGGCCTCGCGCTGCCGGTTCCACATGCTGGCGTAAAGCCCACCCTTGGCGAGCAACTGATGATGCGCGCCGCGCTCCACGATGACGCCCTGATCGAGCACGATGATCTCGTCGGCGCCGACGATGGTGGAAAGCCGGTGCGCGATCACCAGCGTGGTCCGGTTGCGCGACACCCGCTCCAGCGCATCCTGGATTTCCTGCTCGGTGTGGCTGTCGAGCGCGGAGGTCGCCTCGTCGAGCACCAGGATCGGCGGCGCCTTGAGGATGGTGCGGGCGATCGCGACGCGCTGCTTCTCGCCGCCGGAGAGCTTCAGCCCGCGCTCGCCGACCTCGGTTTCGTAGCCGTGCGGCGACATGCGGATAAAGCTGTCGATCTGCGCGTGACGCGCCGCCTCCTCGACCTCCTCGTCGGTCGCCTCCCAGCGGCCGTAGCGGATGTTGTAGCGGATGGTGTCGTTGAACAGCACGGTGTCCTGCGGAACCATGCCGAGCATCGCTCGCAGCGACACCTGCGTGACGTCGCGCACATCCTGTCCGTCGATCAGGATGCGGCCGTCGGTCACGTCGTAGAAGCGGAACAGCAGCCGCGAGATCGTCGACTTGCCGGCTCCCGACGGGCCGACGATCGCGACCGTCTTGCCGGCCGGCACCTCGAAGCTCACGCCCTTGAGGATCGGCCGCGCCGGCTCGTAGGCGAACTTGACGTTGTCGAAGCGGATCGCGCCCTGCCCGATCGCAATCGGCTTGGCGTCCGGCTTGTCCACGATCTCGGCCGGGCGGTTGAGAATGCCGAACATGGTCTCGATGTCGACCGTCGCCTGCTTGATCTCGCGATAGACCATGCCCATGAAATTCAGCGGCTGGTAGAGCTGGATCATCATGGCGTTGATCATCACGAAGTCGCCGACCGTGTTCTTGCCGCTTTGAACGTCGAGCGCGCACATCACCATGACGGCCGCGAGCCCCACCGTGAAGATCGCAGCCTGCCCGGCGTTGAGCACGGCGAGCGAGGTGTAGGATTTCACACTGGCGGTTTCGTAGCGCTCCATCGAGCGGTCGTAACGCCGCGTCTCGCGCGCCTCCGCCGCGAAATACTTCACCGTCTCGTAGTTGAGCAGCGAATCGATCGCCTTGGTGTTGGCGTCGCTGTCGCTTTCGTTCATGCGGCGGCGGATGCCGATGCGCCATTCGGTCGCGGCGTAGGTGAACCACATGTAGAGCGCGACGGTGACCAGGATCACCGCCACGTAGCGCCAGTCGAACTGGTAGAGCAGCACGCCGACGATCAAGGCGAGCTCGACCACGGTCGGCGCCGCCTGCAGGATCACCATGCGCACGATGGTCTCGATGCCGTTGCGGCCGCGCTCCAGCACGCGCGTCAGCCCGCCGGTCTTGCGCTCCAGATGAAAGCGCAGCGAAAGCTGGTGCATGTGCTCGAAGGTGATCAGCGCGAGACGGCGCACCGCGTGCATCGCGACCTTGGCGAACATGCCGTCGCGCAACTGCGTGAAGCCCGCCATCAGGATGCGCATGCCGCCATAGGCCAGCGTCATCGCGATCGGCGCGGCAATCGCCCAGGCCAGCCAGTTGTCGGCAGCGACCGGCGCGGTGCCCTGCCCGGCCAGCGCATCGACCGCCCATTTGAAGGTGAAGGGCACCGCGACGGTGGCGAGCTTGGCGAACAGCAGCAGCACGGTCGCCCAGATCACGCGCCGTTTGAGGTCGACGCGGTCGGACGGCCAGATATACGGCCACAGCCGGCGCAGCGTCGTGAACAGAGCGCCGCCGTCGGCCGAGACCTCGCGTCTCATCGCATGCGGCGATCGCTGATGGGTGTCGCTCATCTCCAGCCCGGCAACTGGCGGGCCGCGGGACGCGGGACCGTCAGAACGGCCCTCATATAGGAGATTTCCGGGAGTAAAACACTGGCGGGCTTGAGATTTCCCGCCAAAGTTTCGATATAGCGTCCATGGCAACCATCAAGAAAATCTGCGTGTACTGCGGGTCGGGCCCCGGCAGCGATCCGGCTTTCGTCGACGCTGCGCGCGCGTTCGGCAAGATCATGGGCGAGAACGGCATCGGCCTGGTGTTCGGCGGCGGCTCGGTCGGGCTGATGGGCGAGATCGCCGGAGCCGTTCTGGATCACGGCGGCGAGGTCGTCGGCATCATTCCGAAATTCCTCATCAATCGCGAGCATGCGATGCGGCGCGGCGAAGTCGTCGTGACGCGCGACATGCACGAGCGCAAGCAGCTCATGTTCGAGCACGCCGACGCGTTCGTGGCGCTGCCGGGCGGCGTCGGCACCCTGGAAGAGCTGGTCGAGCAGATGACCTGGGCGCAGCTCGGCCGGCACAAGAAGCCGATCCTGCTCGCCAACATCAAGGGCTTCTGGGATCCGCTCTGCAAGCTGCTCGATCACATGGAGACGCTGCAGTTCATCCGCCCCGGCCTTCAGGTGAACTATCTGGTCGCCGACAAGGCGGAAGACATCCTGCCGACGCTTCAGGCGGCCGCTGCCGCTACGAGCGAGGCCGAGAAGGAAATGAAGACGGCCGACGTCGAGCAGTTGTGAGATTTATCGCTTCGCGTCGATGAACGTCACTGCTTCGATCCGGTTTCCGTCGGGATCAAAGACGAACGCCGCGTAATAGCCCGGCGTGTATTCCGGCCGTGGACCGGGCGCGCCGTCCGATCGGCCACCCGCCTTCAGCGCCGCCGCGTGGAACGCATCGACCGCCGCTGCGTTCGGGCGCACGCAGGCAGATGTGCACGCCGCCGTCCGGATCGGGCGTCGCCATGTTGGGGCGAGCGTTGATCCAGAAATCCGGATACTTCTTGCCGAAGCCGATGGTGGTCGTCCGAACGATCATCTTGCTGTAGCCGAGCGTCGCAAGCACGGCCTCGTAGAACCGTCCGCCGGCTTCGAGATTGCGCACCGCGATGGAGATGTGATCGATCATGATGCTTTCTCTCGGCGCTCCGGCGTCGGTCGCATCAGCGCCGAAATACATCCGCGCGATCTTCGCGTCATAAGCGGCGGCCTCGCAGGCCGAGCACGGCCGCGAACTCGAATACAGCAGACAGCCCGAAAGATCGCTGCGACCGAGCTTCGCCTGAGCCTCGCGGATCGCCTCGCGTTCGGCGTGCGCGGTCCAGTCCTTCTTGAGCACGACGCGGCTCGGACCGAAGCCGACGATGCGGCCGTCCTTCACCACCACCGCGCCATAGGCCTGATCGCCGGCGCGCACCGCGTCGTCGCGCATCTTGAACGCAGCGGCGATGAACTCGCGATGCTCGGCCGGCGCCGCCTTGGCGCGGGCCGTCAGCGCGGCAATGGCCGCCGCGGCGAGGCCCAGCGCGGAACGGCGGCAACAGATGATGGCGCACATGGCGGCAAGCTTACGCCGGCGCGCCCGCCCGCAACAGCTTGGTGATGATGGAATCCATCAGCGCCTGGAACGAGGCGTCGATGATATTGGACGAGACGCCGATCGTGGTCCAGCGCTCGCCGTTCTCGTCCTCGCTCTCGATCA
Organism: uncultured Alphaproteobacteria bacterium; assembly: GCA_963838595.1. GTDB lineage: Bacteria > Pseudomonadota > Alphaproteobacteria > Rhizobiales > Xanthobacteraceae > Z2-YC6860. The sequence continues at coordinate 116,368 of CAWIRP010000010.1, read as the reverse complement.
GCACGCGCGTCACCGCCTCGGTGCCCGAATTGAGGATACGCACCCGGTAGTCGGTGAGCTTCAGACCCTCGATGTACTTCTGGTACTTGCCGAGGTCCTTGCGCAGCGCGACGTCGAGCGCATTGACCGGACCGTTGCCTTCGGCGGCCGAGATCAGCATCTCGTCGCCGACCTTCACCTTGACCACCGCCGTGGTCAGCGTCTCGCCGCCATTGCCGTTGCCGCGCTGCTCCACCTTCACGTCGAAATAGGTGACGTCGAAGAACTTCGGCACCGTGCCGAGCATGCGCCGCGCCAGCAATTCGAACGAGGCGTCCGCGGTCTCGTAGGCGTAGCCAATCGCCTCGCGCTCCTTGACCATCTCAAGCAGACGGCCGATCCGCGGGTCGTCCTTGTTGACCTTGAGTCCGATGCGCTCCAATTCGGCGAGCACGTTCGACTTTCCGGCCTGGTCGGACACCAGGACCTTGCGGCGGTTGCCCACCGTTTCCGGCGTGACGTGCTCGTAGGTCGCCGGGTCCTTCATGATCGCGGAGGCGTGGATGCCCGCCTTGGTCGCGAACGCGCTCTCGCCGACATAGGGCGCGTGGCGGTTCGGCGCGCGGTTGAGCCGCTCGTCGAGCTGGTGCGAGGCCCGCGCCAGCAGCTTGAGCTGGTCGTCCGACACGCCGATCTCGAACTTCTTGGAGAACTCCGGCTTGAGCTTCAGCGTCGGGATGATGGAAACGAGATTGGCGTTGCCGCAGCGCTCGCCGAGCCCGTTGAGCGTGCCCTGGATCTGCCGCGCGCCGGCGCGCACCGCCGCGAGCGAGTTCGCCACCGCCTGTTCGGTGTCGTTGTGGGCGTGGATGCCGACATGGTCGCCGGGCACCACCTTCACCACCTCGCGAACGATCGCCTCGACCTCGTGCGGCAGCGTGCCGCCGTTGGTGTCGCACAGCACGACCCAGCGCGCGCCCTCCTCGTGGGCGGTCTTGGCGCAGGCCAGCGCGTAGGACGGATTGGCCTTGTAGCCGTCGAAGAAGTGCTCGCAGTCGAGCAGCACCTCGCGGCCCTTGGCGATCGCGGCGCGCACGCTGTCGCGGATCGACGCGAGATTTTCGTCGAGCGTGGTCTCGAGCGCGACCTTGACGTGATAGTCCCACGACTTGGCGACAAAGCAGATCGCCTCGGCCTTGGCATCGAGCAGCGCGGCCAGCCCCGGATCGTTCGAGGTCGAGCGGCCGGGCCGGCGCGTCATGCCGAACGCGGTGAAGGTCGTGTTGAGCAGCCGCATCTCGGAGAACAGCGCGGTGTCGACCGGATTGGCGCCCGGATAGCCGGCCTCGACATAATCGATGCCAATGCTGTCGAGCAGGGCGATGATGGCGAGCTTGTCGGACAGCGTGAAATCGACGCCGTTGGTCTGCGCGCCGTCGCGCAGCGTGGTGTCGAAGAGATAGAGACGTTCGCGGGACATGCGACTCACCACAGGTAATAGTTGAGCGCCATCGCGACGGCGACGACGATGGTAATCGCGGCAAGGACGACATGATGGGTTCGAAGCTTCATCATCACGCCGTCTCCTTCAGCTTCTTTTCCATGGTGGTGTTGGCGAGCCACTCGTCGCCGCGCAGCACCGTATTGCGGGTCTGCGGGACGAAGCCGCGGTGCTGGAAGAAGCCGCTCGCGGTGTCGCTCGCCTGCACGATGAGCTTGGCGGCGCCACGCGCGCCCGCGAGCTTTTCCAGCGCGTCGATCAGCATGGCGGCGACGCCCTGCCCCGTCACCGCGGGATGCACATAGAGCATGTCGATCTTGTCGGCGCCTTCGAGCGCGGCGAAACCGACCGGCGAGCCTTCCAGGGTCGCAACAAGCGTGAGCCGCGAGCCGAGCTTCACCGCGAATTCGGTCAGGTCGTCCGCGGTGGCGGCCCAGGCCTCCTGCTGCTCCTGCGTGTAGTCGTCGCCGGTCAGCTCCTCGATGCTGCTGCGGAAGATGTCGGCCAGAAAGGCAGCGTCGGCGGGCAGATACGGCCGCAGCGCGAGCTTTGGGTGCGCCGTCGCGTTCATCGCGCGACCTCCCAGGTGGTGCCGTCTTTGCTGTCCTTCAGCACGATGCCCATCGCGGCAAGTTCGTCGCGGATGCGGTCGGACTCGGCGAAATTCTTCGATTTGCGCGCGGCATTGCGGGCGGCGATCCGGCTTTCGATCTCGTCGGCCGCGAGCGCGGGTTTCGGCGCGCGGCTCGCCTGCCACGACTTCAACTCATCGGGCCGGAAGCCGAAGAAGCCCAGCGTGCCGGCCAGCGCCTTGCGGCCGGCGGCATTTTTCAAGCTGTGCATTTCGGCGATGGCCTTCGGCGTATTGAGATCGTCGAGCAGCGCGTCGAGCACGGCCGGCGCAGGCCGCGGCTCGGCCTCGGCGGAAGCGGCATCGTAGAAGCTCGACAGCGCCTTCTCCGCCTCCTCCAATCCCTTCACGGTCCAGTTGATCGGCTGGCGGTAATGACTGCCAAGCATCGCGAGCCGCGCCACGTCACCCGGCCAATCCTTCAGCACGTCGCGAATGATGATGAAGTTGCCGAGGCTCTTGCTCATCTTGTCGCCTTCGACCTGCAAGAAGCCGTTGTGCATCCAGAAGTTCGCCATCACCTTGGTGTGGAACGCGCAGCACGATTGCGCGATCTCGTTCTCATGGTGCGGAAACACCAGATCGATACCGCCACCGTGAATGTCGAAGGTCTCGCCGAGGTGCTTCCACGACATCGCCGAGCATTCGATGTGCCAGCCGGGACGGCCCGGCGTTGCGATTCCGGATGGCGACGGCCATGACGGCTCGCCGGGCTTCGACGGCTTCCACAGCACGAAGTCCATCGCGATCGCGCTTGTAGGGCGCCACGTCGACGCGCGCGCCGGCGATCATCTCGTCGAGCGGACGCTTCGACAGCGCGCCGTAATTCTTCATCGACGGCACGCTGAACAGGACGTGCTCCTCGGCGACGTAGGCGTTGCCGTTCGCGACAAGACGCTCGATCAGCGTCTTCATCTCCTCGATGTGCTCGGTGGCGCGCGGCTCGACGTCCGGCGGCAGGCAGCCCAGCGCCGCGACGTCCTCCTTGAAGTTCTTGTAGGTCTCCTCGGTCAGATCGCGGATCGAAATGCCGCGCTCGGCAGCGCGCGCGTTGATCTTGTCGTCGACGTCGGTGATGTTGCGCACATACGTGACATGGCTTTCGCCGTAGAGATGGCGCAGCAGCCGGTACAGCACGTCGAACACGATCACCGGCCGTGCGTTGCCGATGTGCGCGAAGTCGTAGACCGTCGGCCCGCACACGTACATGCGCACGCGCTTGGGATCGAGCGGCTGCAAAGGTCCGCTTTTCGCGTGTGAGCGTATCGTAAAGTTTCAAATCCATACGGAACCCTGGGCCTGCTGGCCGGGCGTCCATTGGTCTCGATCGGAGAATAAAGACGGCCGCGCCAGCGATTTCGCTAGCGAATAATTTCCCGGCAAATGCCGCAGATTACGTTAAGGCCGTTCATGGCGCGGACAATGGGCCAGGCGCGGGTGGCCCGTCAAGGCCGCCAAAGCCCGTTCAGAAAGCCCAAGAATGAGGCGGTTAACGCGACCTTAATGGGTTTGCTCGCATTGTTCCCGTCGGGCTAAGCAAGGCCCCTCCGCAACCAGCGAGCCGCCCCATGCGCCTGATGATCGCTCTTGCCGCACTCGTACTCGCCGCCTCCGCGGCACAGGCCGAGCGGCGAATTTTCATCATCGAGAACAGCGGCGACGGCTACGGTGTCGACCGCTGCCTTGCCAACGGCTCGCCCTGCGGCTCGGCGGCCGCAGCCGCCTATTGCAAGTCGAAGGACTTCCAGCAGGCCGTGTCGTTCCAGAAGGTCGACAAGGACGAGATCACCGGTGCAATCCCGACCAGCACGTCGCAGACCTGCCGTGGCGGCAACTGCGACCAGTACGTCGCGATCGTCTGCTCGCGCTGATTTCGCCGACCCGATACTGACGTCGGAACTCCTGACCAAGCCTCTCACCGCTGAAGCAGCCGGGCTGCGATATCGATTCGGGTAGCCAAGTTCACGGGAACTTTCGCAAAACCGGTTCCATCCGGAACCAATGTCGGACCCACGGGTTCTCCACGGCGCAGGGGACGCCGAGAGGAGAGAGCCATGTCCGCCATCGCCGTCCGCGCCATGTTTCGGTCGCACCCTGAAAAGCCGGCGAATGCCGAGGCGATCAGCCGCTGCATCGACTCCTGCTTCAGTTGCGTCGAGACATGCACGGCCTGTGCCGATGCCTGCCTTGCCGAGCGCGACATCGAACACCTCGTGGCCTGCATCCGCCTGAACCTCGACTGCGCCGCGGTGTGCAGCGCGACCGGCAACATCATGTCGCGCGCCAACAAGGCGGGACACCGGCAACTGCTGGAGGCCCTGCTGGCGAACTGCATCGCGTTCTGCCGTGCCTGCGCCGGCGAGTGCGCGCGCCACGCCGAGCGCCACCGGCATTGCCAGGTGTGCGCAGAGGCGTGCGCCACCTGCGCCGAGACGTGCAACGCGATGCTCAACGCCATGCGGATGCCGGCCTGACGGCGGCGCCCGACTTGCGCGATAGGGCGGCTACTACAGCTCCTTGCCCATCTTCTCGTCGATCGACATCTTGCCGCTGCCGCGCACCAGGAACACCAGCGAGACCACCAGCAGCAGGATCGAGAATTCAGCCCCGCCGTTGGTCCAGAAGAATCCCTTGGCTGACGTGAACCACACCGCGTTGATCATGAAGATCGCCACCGCCAGCGCGGCAAACCGCGTGCAGAAGCCGAACACCAGCATCAAACCGCCGACCACTTCGGTCAGCGCGACCACCGCGACCCAGAACGCGCCCGGCTTGTAGCCGAGCTTGTCGAACAGTGCGGCGAACTTCTCGAATCCCATCCCGCCGAACCAGCCGAACAGCTTCTGGCAGCCGTGCGGGATAAGGATCAGGCCGAGCGTGGCCCGCAGCAGCGGCAGCATGTAGGAATCGAACGTAGCGTAAATATTCGCGAGTGCGGGAATGTAATACCGCGACCCTCCGGTACCGGACATCGACATGGCGCAACCCCCTAAAGCCCGGCCGCTCGTTTGATGGCGGCAGGCGTGAGAAGGCTAGCACGGCAAGGCCGGCGCGTCAGACTGCGCCGGAGCCGCCCAGTGAGGATGGGCGTCAGCCCCTCTTGGCGTCGAGCGATTGCGCTCCGGCGCCGCTGACAAACAACGCAAGAGCTCCACCTGCGATGGCCAGGTTCTTGAGCAGGTGATTGAGCTGGTTACCGTCGGCGATGTTGGTGTGCGCGATCAGCGCGGTCGCGACGCAGAAAGCAGCGACCGCAATTGCGACCAGCCGGGTCTGATAGCCGATGATGAGCAGGATGCCGGCCGCTGCCTCGAACAGGATCGTGAGCGGTGCGACAATGCCCGCCGCGGGCACGCCCAGCTTGGTGAAATAGCCCACCGCACCGCCGTAGCCCTTCGCCTTGTTGTAGGCAGCGATCAGGAACAGCGCGCCGAGCAGGATACGCCCGATCAGCAGCGCAATGTCGCGATACTTGGAAGCTTCCGCATCGAGAATTGCCATTGTTGTCCTCCCCAGCCGTGAGGAGGCAATTCTGGCACCGAATTGGATTCGCGGCAACGCTGCACTGCACCCAGAGCATGATCCCCGAAAAGTGGGGACCGGTTTTCGGAAAGGATCATGCTCCACAAGAAGATTAAGCGACGAGATTGATTCAGCGGAGCTGAATCAATCCCTAGCCGAAACGCACGATCTCCTGATCGATCGCGCCGAAGATCGAACGGCCCTGTGCGTCGTTCATCTCGATGCGGACGCGATCGCCGAACTTGAGATAGGACGTCTGCGGCTTGCCGGCGCGGATCGTCTCGACGCTGCGGATTTCCGCGATGCAGGAATAGCCCACGCCGCCCTCGCCGACCGGCCGGCCCGGACTGCCGTCGGAATCCTTGTTGGACACCGTGCCCGAGCCGATGATGGTGCCGGCGCCGAGCGGACGCGTCTTCGCCGCGTGCGCGATCAGCGCAGGAAAATCGAATGTGTTGTCGACGCCCGCGTTGGGCCGGCCGAACGGCTTGCCGTTGATCGCGGAGAGCAGCGGCAGGTTGACCTTGCCGCCGTCCCAAGCCGCCCCGAGTTCGTCCGGAGTCACGGCGACGGGGGAGAATGCAGTCCACGGCTTGCCGTGGAAGAAGCCGAAGCCCTTGTTCAGCTCCGGCGGGATCACGTTGCGCAGGCTGACGTCGTTGACCAGCATCAGAAGCTTGATGTGCTGCGCGGCCTTCTCGCGTGGCGTCGCCATCGGCACGTCGCTGAGGATGACGGCGACCTCGGCCTCGAGGTCGATCCCCCAGGCTTCGTCGGCGAGCGCGACCGGATCGTTCGCGCCGATGAAGCTGTCCGAGCCGCCCTGATACATCAGCGGATCGGTCCAGAACGTCGCCGGCACCTCGGCGCCGCGCGCCTGACGGACCAGCGCGACGTGATTGACGAAGGCCGAGCCGTCCGCCCACTGGTAGGCGCGCGGCAACGGCGCCGCGCACTGCTTCGGATCGAACGGCATGTGAGCGATCCGCCCGGCCTCCAGCGAGTTGGCGATTTCGGTGAGCCGCGGCACGGCCTGCGCCCAATCGTCGATCGCTTTTTGCAAGGTCGGCGCGACCGCAGACGCATCGGCCGCACGCGTGAGATCGCGCGATACCACCACGAGCCGTCCATCGCGGCCGTGCTTGAGAGAAGCCAGTTTCATTTTGGGATACGCTTTTTCCGGTTGAAGTGCTTCTTCAGTCCCTTCCAGCAGTCCATGTAGTCGTCCTGCCGGGTCGGCAACGTCGCCGCGTATTTCGTCACGCGCTGGCGATAGCGCGACTCGAACATGAAGGCCAGCGTGTTGGTCAGCTTGACCGGCTTGAGCTCGGCGTTGCTGGCGTGCTCGAACGCGTCGGCGTCGGGACCGTGCGGCAGCATCTGGTTGTGCAGGCTCATGCCGCCGGGCACAAAGCCCTCAGGCTTCGCGTCGTAGACGCCATAAACCAGTCCCATGAATTCGGACATGATGTTGCGGTGATACCACGGCGGCCGGAACGTGTTCTCCGCCACCGCCCAGCGCTCCGGGAAAATGACGAAGTCGACGTTCGCGGTGCCCGGCGTGTCCGACGGCGCGGTCATCACCGTGTAGATCGACGGATCGGGATGGTCGTAGAGCAGCGCGCCGACCGGCGAGAAGCGCCGCAGGTCGTATTTGTAGGGATAGTAGTTGCCGTGCCAGGCGACCACGTCGAGCGGCGAATGCGGCACCTTGGTGCGATAAAGCTCGCCGCCCCATTTGACGATCAGCGTGCATGGCTTCTCGCTGTCCTCGTAGGCAGCGACCGGCGTGTAGAAGTCGCGCGCGTTGGCGAGGCAGTTGGCGCCGATCGGCCCGCGGTCCGGCAACGTCAACGCGCCGCCGTAGTTCTCGCACATGTAGGCGCGCGCAGGTCCGTTGATCAGCTCGCAGCGGAAGATCACGCCGCGGGGAATGACGCAGATTTCGCCGGGCTCGATCTCGATGACGCCGAACTCGGTGCGGAAGCGCAGCTTGTTCTGCTGCGCCACGATCAGCATCTCGCCATCGGAATTGAAGAAGTGTTCGCGCTCCATCGACTTGGTGATCAGCAGCACGTGCGCCGCCATGCCGGTCTGCGCCTCGGCATCGCCCGCCGTGGTGATGGTGTGCATGCCGGTGACGAAGGTGAGCCCCTTCTTGGGGACCGGCGTCGGGCTCCAGCGCAATTGCCCGATCGGCAGTTCGGTGTCGTCGCGCTCGGGCGCTGTGCGGATCGCGCCGCGGTCGATCTTCTGGAAGCGGCCGGTGTGCCGGACCGTCGGGCGAATACGGTAGAGCCAGGTGCGTTCGTTGGTCGACTGCGGCGCCGTGAACGGCGAGCCGGAAATCTGCTCGGCGTAGAGGCCGTAGCTCACCTTCTGCGGCGAGTTCCGCCCGATCGGCAGCGCGCCAGGCAACGCCTCCGTTTCGAAGGTGTTGCCGAACCCGGACATGTATTTGAGCGCCGCCATGGCTACTCCTTGGACCACTGCAATTTGATCACGCACAATAGTTTCAATCGCAACCAAAATCCAGTATTTCAGGCAGGTCGCGCCGCGTTGCCGTAATTTATTCCCCTTCATTAGAGCTAATCTAAAGGCCCGTTGCACCCCACCTCAACTTCGGCCAAGGTTTCGGGGATCGCGATAGGGCCTGACTATACCTGCGCGATCAAGCCCGAGGGGGACGGGACAGTGACAGAGACCAGCACGGCCGACGATGCGGCCGACGACGCGTCTTCCAATGGCCGCGGCGACCAGGCACCGCTGAAACTCGAAGAATTCCTGCCCTACCGGCTCAACGTGGTGGCGAGCGTGGTGTCGCAGGCGCTGTCGCGGCTCTACGCCACGCGCTACGGCATCGGCGTGCCGGAATGGCGGGTTCTGGTGACGCTCGGCCAATACGGCATGATGACCGGCAAGGACGTCGGCGCCCACAGCCACATGCACAAGACCAAGGTGTCTCGGGCGGTGGCGCAACTCGAAAAGCGCAAGCTGCTCACTCGACGGGCCAACCGCGCCGACCTGCGGGAATCCTTCCTGTCGCTGACACCGGCCGGCCGCGCCATCTACGTGGACATGGCGCCGATCGCGCTCGATTTCGCCAAGCGGCTCGCCGAGGTGATCGAGCCCGCCGACCGCGCCGCGTTCGAGCGCGCCATCGAGCGGCTCATCGAAAGCTCGTCCAGGCTCGCGGCCGAGGTCGCAAAGACGCGCCGCGAGGGCTAAGCTGCCGGTGCATAACCGCCGGGAGTTGCCGTGAAGCTCTACACCTATTTCCGTTCGTCCGCGGCCTATCGGGTCCGCATCGCACTCAACCTCAAGGGCCTCGCCTACGAGGCGATCCCGATCCACCTGACCAAGGACGGTGGCGCACAGCACTCCGCGCCGTTCCGCGCGGTCAACCCGCAGGGCCGCGTGCCGGCGCTCGCGCTCGATAACGGCGATATCATCACGCAATCGCTCGCCATCATCGAATACATCGACGAGACGCATCCCAAGCCACCGCTGCTGCCGGCCGATCCTGTTGCACGCGCCAAGGTCCGCGCCCTCGCCGACCTGATCGCCTGCGACATCCACCCGCTCAACAACCTGATCGCGCTGCAGTACCTGAAACGTCGAGCTCAAGCATGAGCAGCCGGCGATCGACACCTGGTATCACCACTGGATCCTTCAGGGCTTCTCCGCGCTCGAAGCGATGCTCAAGCCGGGGCCGTATTCATTCGGCAACGAGGTAACGCTCGCGGACATCTGCCTGGTGCCGCAGGTCTATAACGCGCGCCGCCTCAAGGTTCCGCTCGACAAGTTTCCGAACATCGTCGCGGTCGATGCCGCCTGCCTCAAGCTTCCGGCCTTCGACAAGGCGCGGCCGGAGAACCAGCCGGATGCGGAGTAACGGCGTCGGGTCATTCGCTACGCGCACACGATCTGTTCTGAAATGCGGTATCCCGCATGAGGATCATGGGTTAGAGAGGCCTCCCTCCTCCCTCAACCGCAAGATTCATACCGTGGCGCAACAAAGACTCGGCCTGGTCGTACTTTGGATGACCGGCGCGCTGCTCTCCTTCTCGGCGAGCGCGGTCGCTGTTCGCGAGCTCGGCAAATATCTCAGCACCTTCGAAATCCTGTCGATCCGCTCCGGCTTCGGCCTGATGGTGCTGCTGATCCTGATTGCGGCGAGCGCGGAACTTCGCAAGGAGCTCGCGTTCAAGCGCATGGGGCTGCACCTCGCCCGCAACAGCATCCATTTCGTCGGCACGTTCCTGTGGACGCTCGCGGTCACGCTGCTGCCGTTCGCGACCGTGTTTTCGCTCGAATTCACCATGCCGGCCTGGGTCGCGCTGCTTGCCATTCCGTTGCTCGGCGAGCGCATGACCAGGAGCCGCGCCGGCAGCATCGTGCTCGGCTTTCTCGGCGTGCTGGTGATCGTGCGGCCCGGTTTTTCGAGCTTCCAGCCGGCCGCGCTGCTGGTGCTGGCGGCGGCGCTCGCCTTCGCCATCTCGCTGATCCAGACCAAGATGCTGACCGCGTATGTCAGCACCTTCGCGATCATCTTCTGGATGAACGCCATGCAACTGCCGATGGCGCTGGCCGGCAGCGATCCGCTGTTCCTCGGCAAGCTCGACGCCGGCGCCATCCTGCCCGCCGCTGACGCTCGGCGCGGTCGGCCTGACCTCGCACTTCTGCCTCACCAACGCGTTCCGCGCCGGCGACGCCACCGTGGTGGTTCCGATCGACTTCCTGCGCATCCCGGTGATCGCGGCGGTCGGCTGGATGTTCTACGGCGAAAGCGTCGACATCTTCGTGTTCGCCGGCGCCGCCCTGATCATCTGCGGCGTGCTGTGGAACCTGCGCGCCGAATCGAAGCGTCCACCGACCGGATTGGGGCCGGAAAAGGCAGCCATTGCCGATGCTTGACTGTGCAATCACCCCCCTCCACATTTGCGCCACCATCGAGAATCACTTTCCGCCGCCGGTCCGTGGGCGAATCTCACCGGGGGGATGGGAATCGCAATGACACTGACATTGAGCAGCAGGCTGACCGCCGTTGTGCTGCCCGCCATACTCTCGCTGGCCCCGGCAATGACGGTGCTGGCGCAGGGCCAACCGCCGCTGCAGCAGCAGATGGCGCCGCAATCCCCGCAGCAGAGCAACAACGTTTGCACCCGGCTGGAGGCCCAACTCCAGACGTTCGAGAGCAGCGGCCCCGACCAGGCCCGCCAGGAGCAGATCAAGAAATACGAGACCGCGGCGCAGCAGCAGCAGGCGCAGCTCGACCGTCTGAATGCGCAGGCCAAGAAGGCCGGCTGCGAAGGCGGCGGGTTCTTCTCGATCTTCACCAACCAGTCGGCCTCGTGCAGTCCGCTGAACGGCCAGATCCAGCAGATGAAGGGCAATCTGGACCGCATCAACGGCGACCTGGCGCGCCTGCAGGGCAGCGACCCCGCCCCGGAGCGCGAGGGCCAGCGCCGCGCGCTGATCGGCGCGCTGGCGCAGAACGACTGCGGCCCGCAGTACCGGCAGGCCGCCGCGCAGCCCCCGCAGCAGCGCGGAAATCTGTTCGAGTCGCTGTTCGGAGCGGGCAGCGTCGTGGGCAACACCACGGTGCAGGGCGAAAACACGCCGGCCGGCTCAGGCTATCGCACCGTCTGCGTTCGCATGTGCGACGGCTACTACTACCCGGTCTCGTATTCGGCCGGACCCAGCAAATTCCCCGAGGACGAGAAGACGTGCCAGGCTTCGTGCCCGGCAGCAGAAGCGCAGCTCTTCACCCACCGCAACCCCGGCGAAGACATCAACCAGGCGGTCTCGCAAGGTGGCCAGCTCTACACCGCCATCCCCAACGCATTTCGCTACCGCACGTCGTTCGACAATGCCTGCACCTGCAAGGGCGGACCGTCACAGGCGCTCAGGGCCGGTCAGGACCCGACCGTGCAGCCCGGCGACGTCGTGGTGAGCGAAGAGCGCGCCAAGCAGATGTCGCGGCCGCGCGTCGATGCGCAGGGCAAGCCGATCAAGCTCGAAATCCCGCCACGCCCCGCCGCCAAGCCCGATCCGAAGGCCGCGGCCACGCCGGCCGCACCCGACGTGCCGGAGACCAAGGCAGACGACGCGCCGGTCAAGGTGACGCGCGATCCGAACAAGCCGGTGCGCCAGGTCGGCCCGACCTTCATCGCGCGCTGATTTTTAAAGTATCGCTCTGCTTGTCCGAACCGATAGCCACAACGGCAGCGGGCTCCCTTTCCATGTGGGGGCTTTGCAAGGACGGCCTGCACAAAAGCTCGGATGCAATGGTCCAACGAGGTGCTGTGCAAGATCATCTGGCGGCAGACCCGCAGAAATGGTGTCGTGTCATGTCCGCTAAGTGCCAATAGCTGCCATATGCGCTGCAACAATTAGAACTCTTTACTCGATCACGCTATCGGCGAGCGCGAGCAGGGTCGGTGGAATTTCGAGTCCGAGTGTTTTTGCGGTCTTGAGATTGATCACGAACTCTAACTTGGTGGCCTGCATCACCGGGAGGTCGGTGGGCTTCTCGCCTTTGAGGACCCGGCCGACATAAACACCGGCCTGCCGCCAAGCATCCGGGTTACTGGCACCGTAGCCAATCAGGCCCCCGAACGCGGCAAATTCGGGCCAAGGATAGCTTGTCGGAATCGCATGTCGCGCGGCCAATGCAATGAGTTGCTCATATTGGTTTCGGAAGAACCCATCGGCGAGGACGAAAACTGCGCTAGCCCGTTCTTTTGCCAGGCTTACAAAGGCAATGTCGATCTCCCTTTCTGTGGTGGCGTTGAAGACGATGAGTTGCAGCCCGAGTGCCTGTGCCGCAGCCTGTGTTTCCTTCAGATCAGGCCAAGCATTTGCACTGTTCGGATTTATCAGCACCGCAATGTTTTTTGCGTTCGGCAGAAGCGTGCGCAGCAGTTCCAGCCGTTTCGCCGACAACAGATTAATCAGGATTGACACGCCTGTGACATTGCCGCCCGGATTGGCGAGGCTGGCGACAAGCCCAGCGGCGATTGGATCGGATCCGATCGTAAAGACAATCGGTATGTTCTGCGTTGCAGCTTTGGCCGCCAGCGCCGCGGGGGTGCTAGCGGGCGCGAAAATTACGGCCACCTGGTGGCGCACCAAATCGCCCGCCAGTGCAGGGAGCAAATCGTATCGACCCTCCGCCCATCGATACTCGATCGAAACGTTCTGGCCTTCGACGTAACCAATCTCTTTGAGACCTTGGTGAAGCGAGACCAAAGCGCGGGTCTCTTTGCCAAGCGAAGTCGCGCCGAGAAAGCCAATAACCGGCTTGTGCTGCTGCGCGCGCGCTGCGAGCGGCCAAACAGCCGCCGCGCCGCCGAGAGCACCGAGAAATTCCCGCCGCCTCATGTCCGTCCCCCAGGAGCTGGATCGTGCGCTTCAACCGAGTGCTTTGATAGGGGCTGAACCAGCTTAGATCACCGGACCGCTAGGCGGGTCGATGTCCGCTAAGTGCCAATAGCGGACATGTCGGCCAATTCGAGTTCTAGCTCACGTACTCTCGGATTTTCGCCAGCAGCACACGGGGGCTGTAAGGCTTGGCCACAAAGTCGTCGCACCCCGCCGCGCGCGCCCTGCGCTTCATCTTGGCCCAGCGCATAGGACGTGATCGCGATGATCGGGATCGAGCGCAGCGCCGGGTCGGCCTTGAGGCGGCGCGTCGCCTCGTAGCCGTCCATGATCGGCAGCTGGATGTCCATCAGGATGAGATCCGGCCGTTGCTTCGCCGCCTCCGCCAGCGCCTTCTCGCCGTTGTCAGCCTCGACCAACTCGTAGCCCGGCGCCAGCAGATCGCGGAGGATCTGCATGTTGTCCTCCTCGTCCTCGACCAGCAGGATGCGCTTCTCATGACGGGCTCGCTTGCTCGACGACGGTGGGAATCTCGAATGTGAAGATCGAGCCGTTGCCCGGGCTGGAGTCCACCCAGAGGCGGCCACCGTGCATCTCGATGATCCGGCGCGAGATGGCGAGCCCGAGCCCGGTGCCGCCCTTGGCCTTGGTGATCGAATTGTCGGCCTGCTGGAACTCCTCGAACAGCTTCTCCTGATTGGCGGGATCGATTCCCGGTCCGGTGTCATGCACCGCCACGCTGAACGAGCCATTGGCCGGCGCGACCTTGATCGCCACTTCGCCGGCAGTCGGTGAACTTGATCGCGTTGCCGACCAGATTGAGCAGCACCTGGGTCAGCTTCTGCTCGTCGCCGTGGCCAGCCGGCATGTCGGGCGGCACGTCGACCTTGAAGTCGAGGTTCTTCTTCGCCGCCAGCGGCTCGACCGCGCTGTACACCTTGTAGACCACGTCCTTCATCGAATAGTCGGCGAGCGCCAGCTTGAGCTGGCCCGCCTCGATCTTGGAGAAGTCGAGCACGTCATTGATCAGGCCGAGCAGGTGGCGGCCGTTGCTCTCGACGCGCTTGAGCACGGCCAGCGCCTTCTCCGGCGTCTCGCCGTAGATGCCGTCGATGATCAGCTCGGTGTAGCCGATGATGGCGTTGAGCGGGGTGCGCAGCTCGTGGCTCATGTTGGCGAGGAACTGCGACTTGTGCTTGCTGGCCTCCTCGAGCTGGCGGCTCTTGTCCTGGATTTCGTCGAACAGCCGCACGTTCTCGATCGCGATCACCGCCTGGTCGGCGAAGGTTGATACCAGCTCGATCTGCTTTTCGGTGAACGGCCGCACGGCCCGGCGAGACAGCACGACAACACCGATGGGAGTTCCCTCGCGCAGCAGCGGCACACCCAGCATGGTGCGCATACCGCCTATCTTCGCTGCGCCGGTGAATTTGAACTCCGGATCCGCGAGGACGTCCGGGATTTGCACGGCCTTGCCTTCAACCACGGTTCTACCGGTCACGGTGCCACGGCCAAGCGGAACCGGGTTGTCATCCATGAACTGGATCAGTTCACGCGGATAGCCGTATCCCGCCAGTTGCTCGAAAACCTGTCCTTTAGGCCGCAGGATTGCGGCCATTTCAGCTTCACATAACTGCGCTGCCGATGCGGCCAGCGTGTTCAGCACCGCCTGCAAGTCGAACGTCGAGCGGCTGATCACCTTGAGCACGTCGGCGGTGGCGGTCTGCTGCTGCAGCGAATTCCCGCAATTCGCTGAGCAGCCGCGTGTTCTCGATGGCGATCACGGCCTGGCGGCGAAGTTCTTGTACCAGCTCGATCTGCTTGTCGGTGAACGGGCGGACCTCCTGACGGAAGATCGCGATGGCGCCGACCAAATCGCCATCCTTGAGCATCGGCACCACGACCAGCGTCCGGATGCCGCCAAGTTCCACGCCAGCCACCGCGACCGGGTCGCGCTCCAGGTAAGACGGGTCGGTTCGAAAGTCGGCGATGTGGAGAGTTTGGCGAAACTTGATGACGCGGCTCATGGGATGCAGCGGACCGGGCTTGTGCTCGCCACGCCTCAGGAACTCCGCCAATTCCGGATTTATGTGGAGAATAGAGGCCATCCGGGCAGTGCCATTCTCAACCCGCCAGAGAGTTGCGAACTTCGCCTCGCAGATGCGCACTGCGTTTTCCAGCATCGACTGAAACACCGGCTCCAATTCGCCCGGTGAGCTGGAGATGACTTTCAGCACCTCGCTCGTCGCTGTTTGCTGCTCCAGCGACTCGGATAGATCGTCGGTGCGCTGACGCAACTCGCTGAGCAGCCGCGTGTTCTCGATGGCGATCACGGCCTGGGCGGCGAAGTTTTCCAGCAACTCGATTTGCTTGTCGCTGAAGATCCGTACCTCTTTGCGGTAGCCACTGATCACGCCGACCAGCGTGCCATCCTTGAGCATCGGGACCAAGAGAAGGCTTCGTGCCCCGCCGCTATCAACCAACATGCGAAGCGGTTTGAAGCCGGCCTCGTAAGCTTGCTCGGCTTTGAGATCGGCGACGTGCACCGGTCGTTTCGTCTGCCTGAGGCGCTCGAGCGGCGCGTTCGCAAGCGGCACAATCGGCGCACCTTTTTCCCGTTCGACAAATGCCCGCGGCACGTTATGGATGGCAACGTTGCGAAACGCTTGGCCGTCGAACGAGAGAACCGTACCGAATTCGCATTCGCAAATGCGGGTCGCGTTCTCGAGGATGGTGCGGAACACCGGTTCGAGGTCGCCTTGCGAACGCGAGATAGCCTGTAGCACCTCGGACGCCGCGGTCTGGCGTTCGCGCGCGCCGTCGAGTTCGCTCGTCAGGGCCGCGACTTGCGCTCGAAGATCGGCAACGGACCGCTCCCCATTTCGGACAGCCGAACGCACGGAGCGCCTTGACCTTGTGGCTCGCCGAGGCCGCTTCTTGACCGCTTTGCCGCTCGTCTTGCCGCGCCTCATACCCACCCCCGGGGTCAGGAAAGGCATCGTAACTGCTCAGACTGATACTCCGGAAGGGCTCGGGCGAGCCTGAAACATGGTTTTGCCGTGACTCCAACCGATGTTCGCTTTGGGTCAAAAGCGGACATCAGTCGGCTGGGCCGCGATGCCTGCTAAGAGCCAGGAGGAGACATTTCGTCTTCTTTTAGACGGGTGTAGTCTGCTTGCGCTGTTGCCCAGTTCGAGGTGTTAATGCCTTGAGCGCCGTACCCAGTATGGCTGGCATTTGAACGGAGAAAGCCATGAATCGGACAATGACCATTCTCGCAGCCATCACCTGCGCACTCGGCTGCCTCGTGGCGCCGGTGCAGGCGGCGCCGGACATGGCGCTCACTCGTCTCGACTGCGGCACCCCGCAGGCGCCAACTGCGGTCAATCAACGCTTCTCGGACACCTATGCCTACGGCGATCTCAAGCTTCAGTTCGTGTTTAGCTGTTATCTGATCAAGCACGATAACGACTATCTGCTGTGGGACACCGGCCATGCCATGACGGCGCCCAACGTGGCACCGAAGGTAAGCATCGTCGATCAGCTCGCGAAGATCGGCGTCAAGCCCGAGCAGGTCAAGTATGTCGGCATCAGCCACTATCACGCCGACCACACCGGCCAAGTTGCGTCGTTTCCAAAGTCGACGGTGCTGATCGGCGCCAAGGAATGGGAGGCGATCACCGCCCCGAAGCCTGCCACGGGAGTGAACTTCAGGCCGTTCGAGAGCTGGATCAAGGGCGAGAGCAAGGTCGAGCCGCTCACGCTCGACAAGGATGTTTTCGAGGACGGAAGTGTGATCGTGCTGCGCACGCCTGGGCATACGCCGGGCCATCAAGTCCTGCTCGTGAAGCTACCGCAGACCGGAGCGGTGATCCTCAGCGGCGACGCAATGCATTTCCGCGAGAACTATGATGCGTTCGGTGTGCCGGGGTTCAATTACGACCGCGCACAGTCTGTAGCTTCGATGGAGCGCATCAAGAGTATCGCATCGAACCTAAAAGCTAAGGTCATTATTCAGCACGACGCGCGTGACGTCGAAAAATTGCCGGTGTTTCCAGAGTCTGCGAAGTAGTCGCTGTCGGTACGCCGAGCAGTCGAGGCTCAAACTCCGCCGATGTCCGCTTTGGGGCATTAGCGGACATCACACTCCGGAGTCACGACGTCTGCTTAACCCCCGAAGCGGACATTGCCTGGGGTGAGGGTCTCGCTTTCTCGATAGACCGTAACCCCTCACCCGGCACGCCATAAGCGTTCACGCGCGTCTTCGACGCGCTATGCGCGTGCCGACCTCTCCCACACAAGGCGTTCACGCCCGTCTTCGACGGGCTATGGGGAGAGATGAACCGAGTGCGCCGCAGCGCTTCGACCAATCCATCTGGCAATCAGAAATCGAACGCTTCGGTCTTCGCCGCGCCACCGTTCTTGAGCAGTGACTTATCCGGCTCCGGCAGCGGCGTGCCGGGATCGCGGAACCGGTTGACGATCGGGTAGCGGCGATCGCGGCCAAAATTCTTCAATGTCACCTTCACGCCCGGCGCGGCCTGCCGGCGCTTGTATTCAGCGAGGTTGAGCATGCGCTCGACACGCATCACCGTGTCGCGATCGAAGCCCGCCGCGACGATCGAAGCGACCGGCTCCTCCTTCTCGACCAGACGTTCCAGCATCTGGTCGAGATCGTCGTACGGCGGCAGCGTGTCCTGGTCCTTCTGGTTCTCGCGCAGCTCCGCGGTCGGCGGCTTGGTCACGATGTTGTCCGGGATCACCTCCCCTGAAGGCTCCGAACGCGCCCTCCGGTTTCCAGACATTGCGCAGACGCGACAACCGGAACACCTCGGTCTTGTAGAGATCCTTGATCGGGTTGAAGCCGCCGTTCATGTCGCCGTAGAGCGTGGCGTAACCGACCGACATTTCCGACTTGTTGCCGGTCGTGACCACCATCAGGCCGAACTTGTTGGAGATGCCCATCAGGATGGTGCCGCGGGCGCGCGCCTGCAGGTTCTCCTCGGTGACATCGCGCTTCTGGCCCTCGAACGCGGGCTTCAGCGCCGCCTCCAATCCGAGCACGGCCTGCTCGATCGGCAGGATGTCGTAAGTGACGCCGAGCGCCTTGGCGACGCGGGCGGCATCGTCGAGCGACTCCTGCGAGGTGTATCGATACGGCAGCATGATGCAGCGGACGCGCTTCGCGCCCAACGCATCGGTCGCCATCGCCGCGCAGAGCGCGGAGTCGATGCCGCCGGAAAGGCCGAGCACCACGCCCTTGAATCCATTCTTGTCGACGTAATCGCGCAGTCCCATCACGCAGGCGGAATAGTCCGCCTTGTCGCCCTCCGGCACCTGCGCGGCAGCCTGCTCCCCCGCACAGTGCCAGCCGCCGGCGTCGCGCCGCCAGCGCGTCAGCGCGACCTCTTCGCGGAATGCCGGGAGCTGCGCGCCCACCGTGCGATCGGCGTTCAGCACGAACGACGCGCCGTCGAACACCAGCTCGTCCTGGCCGCCGACCATGTTGAGATAGATCAGCGGCAGCCTGGAATCGACGACGCGCGCCACCGCGATGTTGAGCCGGTGCTCGGTCTTGCCGCGCCAATACGGCGAGCCGTTCGGCACCAGCAGAATCTCGCCGCCGGTCTCGCTGAGACATTCGACGACCTCCGGCCCCCAGATGTCCTCGCAGATCGGAATGCCGATCCGCACGCCCTTGATCAGGATCGGTCCCGGCATCGGGCCCGGCTCGAACACCCGCTTCTCGTCGAACACGCCGTAGTTCGGCAGGTCGACCTTGAAGCGCACCGCCTCGATCACCCCGCCGCTGAGCAGCACATAGGCGTTGTAGAGCTTGCCGCCCTCGACCCACGGCGTGCCGACCAGCACGGCAGGCCCCTTCGCGCTTTCACGCGCCAGCGCCTCCACGGCGGCCCGGCAGGCCGCCTGGAACGCCGGCTTGAGCACCAGGTCCTCCGGCGGATAGCCGGCCAGGAACAACTCGGGAAAGGCCACCAGATCGGCGCCAAGCGCCGCCGCCTGGTCGCGGGCGCGGCGCACCTTCTCGGCGTTGCCGGCCACGTCGCCGACCGTCGGATTGAGCTGCGCCAGCGCGATATTGAGGGTGTCGGCAGGTCGAGGAGCCATAGGCTCATGTACCGCGCCGGGACGCGTCCCCGCAATGCGCGGCGTGCATCCCTGCCTTCAGAACTTGCCCTTGGCCGCAAGCAGCACGCCGTACCGCTGCTGATCGAACCGGTTCAGCGAGTTGTTGTTGTTGACGCTGTTGAACACCGGGCCGAAGAGCACCTCGCCCCTGCGGGCCGTCAGACCCCAGTAACGGCCGCCAACTCCGATCTCGATGTTGGGGGTGACCGCGTAATTCAGCATCAGCTCGGCCTCGCCACCGATCGCATACCGGCTGTTGGCGATGACGTTCGGCGCCGGTCCAAGGTCGGCAAAGTCCTGCCGCAGCAGATGGCTGTCCTTGTTCTGCACCGACGCATACGGAATGCCGGCGAGCTCGGCGCTGAACGACAAGCGCTCGGTGATCGCGATCTGGCCGGTGAAGCCGATGCGGGCGGCGTGCCAGGTGGGCTGATAGCGCAGCGTTGCGGTGTCGAAGCCGACCTGGACCTCGCCCGGGAAGGTGCAGCCCAGGAACGACGGTTGATTGCAGATAAGCCCATACGCCGTGACCTTCTCGTACCAGTAGTGATAGCCGACGAAGAAGCCGAGCTTGACGCCGCCGATCGGAGAGTAGCCCCAGCCGACGTCGAACATCGCGAACTTCAGGCTGCCGTCCTTCACGTTGCTCGTGGTGTCGGAGAACGTGAACTGCCCAAGAGAGAAATCGCGATCGATGATTTCGCCATCGACGAGCGCGCCGAGACCGGCGACGCCCTTGACGAAAAAGCCGGTCGGCTTGTGATCGATCCGGGCGAACAGCTCGCCGCTGTGCGCGTTGAGGCCGAGCCAGTCGAGCGTCGAGGTCGGAACGCCGAAAAACGGATTGCCGTTGGCAAAGCCGAACTTCATCTGGCCGCTGGAGTACCAATAGCGGGTGCCGACTTCGAAAGCGAACGGCGACACTGGCTTCTCGGGCAGCAGATTGGGCCAGCGCGCGGCGACGCTGGCGTTGGCATCGTAGCCTTTGTCGGACTCAGCGAGCGCCGGCAGCGTTCGCTCCGCAGCAACCGGTTTTGCCGGAACGCGCGGCTGGCGCCCCATGATCCGGGCCTCGACCTGTTCCGGATCGACGAAGCCCGGGCTTGGATTCAGGCCCTTGGACTCGACATCGTCGAGGCGAAGGTTGGGCCAACGGGGACCATCGCCTGAGGCGCGTGCTTGTGCCGGAGCGCCGGCTTGCGGCTGATCCGATGAAATGTTCGGCCACTGCGGACCGTCATATCGATCGGCCGGCTGCGCAGCGGCAGCCGCCGCAGACAGCGCAAGAGCGAACATCGCAGCAGCACATTTCCAACGCTTCACGGCACACCCCGTCCTCGGATGCGTAAAATTTGAAGCGGATTGTTTTCAATTCATTGAGCCAGAGCGGGCGCGCGGCAGCGCTCAGCGCATCACCATTAATGGGAGCCAAACGCGCCGCCCGGCGCCTTCGCAATTCGTTAGGCGTGTCACAATGGCAGCCCGCAAACACGGGCCTTTTGCGAAGAGCCGTGATGGAACTTCGTCCGCGCGGCGGCTACGTTGGATTAACGCTAAACCGACACGGCAAGCCGTCTAGATCAGCCGCAGCCACTCGGCGAGCGCGACCAGCCACACCAGACCGGCCAGCAACAGCGACAAACCGACCGCCGCCGAGCCCATGTCCTTGACCCACCCGATGCCCGGATGGTGGTCGCGCGTGATGACGTCGGCGAGCTTCTCAAGGCCGGTGTTGAGCAGTTCGACGATCAGCAGCAGCACCAGCACCGCAATCAGCATGACGCACCGCCAAGCGTCCGACGCAATCACGAAGGCGAGCGGGATGCCGATCGCCAGCGCGACCAGCTCCTGCTGAAACGCCTTCTCGCTTTTGGTGATCGCCACCAAACCGCGCCAGCTATTGCGGAAAGCGTGGAAGAAATGCTCGAGGTGGGTCATCGATATCCGGCAGCCCTTGGCCCCGCACCCTAACATCGAAATGGCGGCAAGGCTGTATCCGGGTTTCTCGCCTGTTGTTTCAAGCGGCACAACGAAATAACCTTATTGACGGGGAAATCGCAGGCTCCCCTTCAAACGGGCGCGCCGTTCAAGCTCTGCGCAACACTCGGATTTCGAGGAGATTGCGCATGGATGGACACAGCCCCCTCACCGGCATGAATTCCAACGTCCTCCTGCTCTACGCAGCGCGAGGCATTCGCGGCTTCGGCGACGGCTTCGCGATCATCATCCTGCCGGCCTACCTGTCGGCGATCGGCATGACCCCGGTGCAGATCGGGGTGGTGGCCACGGCCGCGCTGCTGGGCACGTCGCTGATGACGCTGGCGATCGGCTTCGTCGCGCCTCGCCACGACATGCGCAACCTGCTGCTGGTCGGCGCGGCGCTGATGGTGGCCACCGGTGTCGCGTTTCCGCAGGCCGAGCACATCGCATTCATCCTGCTGGTGGCGTTCCTCGGCACCATCAATCCATCGACCGGCGATTCCGGCGTGCTGGTGCCGCTGGAACACGCCATGCTGGCGCAGAACGTCCCCGACGACGAACGCACGCGCACCTTCGCCCGCTATAGCCTGATCGGCGCGCTGTCCGCGGCGGTGGGCTCGCTGGCGGCCGCGGTGCCGGACCTGCTGGCGCCGCTCGGCATCGAGCGGATCGGCGCCTTCCGGCTGATGTTCTACGCCTACGCCGCGCTGGGCCTGGTCAGCGCCGCGCTCTATGCCCGCCTGCCGCACATGAAGCCGCAACAAGACAAGCCCGCCGCGCCGCTCGGGCCGTCGCGCGGCACGGTCTACAAGCTCGCCGCGCTGTTCAGCCTGGATTCCTTCGCCGGCGGCTTCGTCGTGCAATCGCTGCTGGCGCTGTGGCTGTTCGAGCGGTTCGACCTGTCGCTGTCCGCGGCCAGCCTGTTCTTCTTCTGGACCGGCGTGTTCAGCGCATTCTCCTATCCGGTCGCGGCCTGGCTCGCCAAACGCATCGGCCTGATCAACACGATGGTCTACACGCACATTCCGTCGAGCGTCTTTCTGATCATCGCCGCGTTCTCGACAAACCTCTATCTGACGCTGGGTTTGCTGCTGCTGCGCTCCGCGCTGTCGCAGATGGACGTTCCAACCCGGACATCCTACGTGATGGCGGTGGTGACGCCCGCCGAACGCACCGCGGCGGCCAGCGTCACGGCGGTGCCGCGCAGCCTCGCCTCCTCCATCAGCCCGGCGATGGCCGGCGTGCTGCTGACCACGGCGTTTTCAGGCCTGCCGCTGGTGGTGTGTGGCGTTCTCAAGATCGTCTACGACGTGGCGCTGCTGTACTCGTTCCGCCACATCAAGCCGCCGGAGGAGCGAACGCGACGCCCCGCGTCGTCCCGGCTGAAGACGCATGCGCATCCGCGAGTGCACGTCGGCCAAAACGACCGCTTTCAGTGGTAAACCGGACATCTCGCGGTCTCGTCAATATGTCCGCTAATGACCCAAAGCGAACATTCAAAGTCCAGAATCTGCTACGTCATGGCGATGCAGAAATCTGAGCGCTCCGGCTTCGCCATCAACATCAACGGCGCGTTCCGGCCATCCCGCGACCTTGAGGCTCCCGCCTATGAGGCTGCGAACGTCCTGAAGGCGAAGAACCCTGGCGAGACCGTGACAATCATCAAGCCGGACGGAGGCGTGGTCAGGATTCTACGAGGACGGCCGGACGGCTTAGAGCGGGGCAACGGCGCCGCAACTTCGACGGTGCGGGCACGCTCAAGGTCGAACTGATCCTGTAGGGCGTTAGACGCCCGGCGCGACCTCGGGCAGCCCGGTCGGGGAACATGGTCTTCCGTATAGAAGATGACGCCGCAGCCCGTGCCCTCCAGACGCTGATCTCCCACGTGCTGACGCGACTCGAACTCGCAGCCGTTTCCTCATCGGACGGCCGCAGTTCGCACAGGTTGGGTTTTTTGGCATGGCATAGATCGACTCCCCCGCGTCACAGAGGATCCGCTTTCGGAATCCTCGAAAAGTGGTCTGTTTTGACCAGACTCACGCACGAATGCCGTTGCATAGCTGCATATCCGGGTTCGGTTCCGCGTCAGGCCCATGAGCAATATATCTTCCGACACGCAACGTTCCTTTCTTCGCCAACGCGTGAGGACCTCCATCGAGGCGATCGCGAATGTAGCCAGGATCGCCATCGGTTTGCGTGGCGACGTCAGCCTTCGAATTGCCCGCGCGGCTTTTCGAACAACTGCCGTTCGCCGGTTATGTTTGCGACCGGGACGGTCTGGTTCTTCGATACAATCGCCGCGCTGCCGAGCTATGGGGCCGGTCGCCTAAACTCGGCGATCCCAATGAACGGTTTTGCGGGTCGTTCGGATGTACCGCCCCGACGGCAGTCTGCTCCCGCACCATCAATGCCCGATGGCCGACGTACTGCGCAGCGGTGTTTCCGTGCGCCAACAGGAGGTCCACATTGAGCGGCCGGACGGTTTGCGCGGCGTCGCGCTCGTTGACATCGAGGCGGTCAGGGATGAGCGGTGGAAACATTGTCGGCGCTGTCAACTGCTTCCAGGACATCACCGAACGTAAGCAGGCGGAAGAGCGCGCGACGATGCTCGCGCGCGAGGTTGATCATCGTGCGAAGAACTTGCTGGCACTCGTGCAGGCGACTGTGCATCTCACGCAAGCTGACACTGTCGACGAGTTCAAGGCGGCAATCGAGGGGCGTCTGCAAGCGCTCTCAAATGCTCATACGCTGCTCGCTGAAATCACGTTGGGCGGGAGCCAAACTGCACAGTCTCGTCACGGAAGAGCTTGCTCCCTATTGCCTCGAGGAAACATCGCGCGCGGATATCATCGGTCCTGAACTCGTTTTGCGACCTCAATCGGCACAGGCGATTGCGATGGTTCTGCACCGAGTTAACGGCGAGCCACGTCGGTCCACGGTGTGCGGGGCGAACTCGTCCGGCGGTCTCCTATCGGGCCTGCCCTGACAAGCATGCGAGTGGGACAGCGCGGAGCTATACTGCCATCTTGCGTCCACCGGTCCGACACCGACTCGTGGTCCCGCCCCTGGTCGAGTTGAACCGCTGCTGGTCGTCCGCATGGCTACGGCATCTACGACGTGGGCGCAGCCGGTCGTGCAAGCCGAATTCTCCAGGTGCAAGCTGAGCGGTCCGAATGTGATACGCCGCCGGGATTTGTTCAACCGACGTGCTTTCCGGTGTGATGACCGGCTGGCTGTAACCGAAGCTTTGGCGGGAGGTTTGCGCCGTATCGTCGCGAGTTCCTCTCTCGATCGCGGTACCAGATGACGTTCTGCGCGCGGTTGAGCGAGCCGCTGTCAGTCGCCTGACGCCGCGAGTCATGCGCCGCGGCATAGCGTTTGTGGCTATTCAGCTGCTCGCTCGCTGGGGCTTTGTCTCGGTTGTGCACAGCCTCGAGGCCGGCCCAAGCCTTGTCCTGCCGCCACGAGCCGCCGACGCGATAACAGCGTCGATGGGTGACACGTGCTCTGTGCGGATTCTGACTCGCCGATGATTGCATGTTGAGCGCTGCCGATTGGACTGGTCGCCCATTTCAAACGGAGCCGTCGATGAGCCAAAGCGGACAGGCCGACAAACCAAGGCTGGCGCTCGGCTGGAGCGCTGCCGCGCTTTTGGAGCCGGCCGGCTCACGGTGGCGCCTCATTGCGACTCATCGAGAGACAGAAACGCATCCTTCGCAAGGTGACGCCGCCGCTGCGTAGCTGTCCCGGGATTGGATCGTCACGGTCTGCGGTCAGCTTTGGCCGCTGAACGGACAAGCACGACAGCGGTTGTCGCCGATTTCAGCCGGTCATGATGGACGGCCTTGGCATGAGCGTGCTTGATCGGACAGCCCAGACGGCTTGCGATCGCGGTGGCACATGTCGGAATGCGTCACGTGTGAGCTGGAAAAGAACGCAATAATGCGGCGTCCTTCAGGATCGAGCCCGCGCTCTCAAACGATGTTGCTGTCGCACGTTTTGGCAAGGCAGTGCGACGGGTTGAAGAAGACTTGGTCGACCGCTTTTTAATTCAACGCAGAAACGGCTTGCTCGGGTCGCTGCTGCTGATGGCCGACTTTGGCAAAGACGGGTCGGCCGGAGCCTATCACCGCGAAAATTAGGCCAAGAAACACTTCGGAGATGATTGGCGCAATTCGGTCAGCGCGTGAGCCATTTCATGAATAAGTTTCGAGAATTGGGATTCATTGAATACAACGGCCACCGTTGCAAGTCCATGCTCGTTGTTGCAGTGTCGTTCTGGCCGAACAATCACGCAGTGTGAAGTACGCCGCTAAATCTCCGCGAAACTGACGGTAGCGCGCTGACGGCAGTCTATTGGCACTTAGCGGACATGCTGAGCGACGCCATGAATGTCTGCTTTCCGAGTAAAAGCGGACATCCCAACGGCGTACTTTATGAGTACACGCCCTAAAGCCCGGCAGGCCGCCGGCAGCGGCTTGGCCTTGGCGGCGCGCTCCTGCTTGAGCAGGTCGGCCATCAGGAAAGCCAGCTCGATCGCCTGCTCGGCGTTGAGCCGCGGATCGCACAGCGTGTGGTAGCGCGCGTTGAGGCCTTCGTCGGTGATGGCGTGCGCGCCGCCGGTGCACTCGGTGACGTGCTGGCCGGTCATCTCCAGGTGCACGCCGCCGGCGTGCGTGCCCTCCGCGGCGTGGACCGAGAAGAACGACTTCACTTCCTTCAGGATCAGGTCGAACGGGCGGGTCTTGTAGCCGCTCTTCGACGTGATCGTGTTGCCGTGCATCGGATCGCACGACCACACCACCGACTTGCCCTCGCGCTTCACCGCGCGGATCATCGCCGGCAGCATGTCGCCGACCTTGTCGGCGCCGAGCCGCACGATCAGCGTGAGCCGGCCGGGCTCGTTCTCCGGATTGAGGATGTCGATCAGGCGCAGCAGCTCGTCGACCTTGCTCGACGGTCCGCACTTGAGGCCGAGCGGATTCATGATGCCGCGGCAGAAATCGACGTGCGCGTGGTCGGGCTGCCGCGTGCGGTCGCCGATCCAGACCATGTGCGCGGAGGTCGCGCACCAGGTGCCGGGATGCGTCGAGTCCTCGCGGGTCAGCGCCTGCTCGAAGCCGAGCAGCAGCGCCTCGTGGCTGGTGTAGAAATCGGTGGTCTTGAGCTCGGGATGCCTTTCCAGATCGAGACCGCAGGCCTGCATGAAGGCGAGCGCCTCGGAGATGCGGTCGGCGAGTTCGAGGTAGCGCTGCGCGCTGCGCGGATCGACATCGAGCATCCACTGGTGGACGCGGCCGAGGCTGGCGTAGCCGCCGTGGGTGAGCGCGCGAACGAGGTTCAGCGTCGAGGCGGAATGACGATAGGCCTCGATCAGCCGCGCCGGGTCGGGCGTGCGCGCCGCGGCGGAGAACTCCGGGCCGTTGATGATGTCGCCGCGATAGCTCGGCAGCTCCTGGCCGTTCTTCTTTTCGGTCGGCGACGGAGCGCGGCTTGGCGAACTGGCCGGCGATGCGGCCGACCTTCACCACCGGCACCGAGGCGGCGTAGGTGAGCACCACCGCCATCTGCAGGAACACGCGCAGGAAGTCGCGGATGTTGTTGGCGCTGATGTTGTTGGCGCTCGGGTCGGTGAAGCTCTCGGCGCAATCCCCGCCTTGCAGCAGGAAACCCTCGCCCTGCGCCACCCGGCCGAGCGCGGCCTTGAGGTTGCGCGCCTCGCCGGCGAACACCAGCGGAGGATAGGCCGACAAGCTGGCCTTCGACGGCCGACAAAGCCGCCTGGTCCGGATATTCCGGCACCTGGACGATCGGCTTCTTGCGCCAATTGTCGCGGGTCCAACGCTCGGCCACCGCACGCACTCCTTCACGGAATGCCGGGCTTATACACGCCAAGCTGCTGAAAAACAAATCTATTCGGCCGCCGCGGCGGCGGCGCGGACGTGGCTGTCGGCCTTTTCGCGCATCGTCACCAGCTCCTCGGCCGCGGTCGGATGCACCGCCATGGTGGCGTCGAAATCGGCCTTGGTGGCCTTCATCTTCACCGCGATGCCGATCGAGCTGGATCATCTCGCCGGCGTCCGGCCCGACGATATGGCAGCCGACCACGCGGTCGCGTGTTGCCGTCGACCACCAGCTTCATGAAGATGCGCGTGTCGCGGCCGGACGAGCGTCGCCTTCATCGGCCGGAACGACGTCTTGTAGATGTCGACCTTGTCGAACTCGCGCGCAGGCCTCGCGCCTCGGTCAGCCCGATCACGCCGACCTCCGGCTCGGAGAACACCGCGGTCGGCACGTCGCGGTGATCGACCCGCGTCGGCTTGTTGCCGAACACGCGTGTCGGCGAAGGCATGGCCCTCGCGGATCGCGACCGGCGTCAGCGCGATGCGGTCGGTGACGTCGCCGACCGCGTAGATGTGCGGCACCGAGGTCTGCGAATACTCGTCGACCTCGATCGCGCCCTTCTTGTCGAGCTTCACGCCGGCGGCTTCGAGTCCGAGTCCCGCAACGTTGGGGCGCCGGCCGGTCGCGAACATCACCTTGTCGACCACGATGTCCTCGTGATCGGACAGCATGACGCAAAGGCCGTGATCGACCTTCTCGATGCCCTCGACGATCGCCTTGGTGACGATCTTGATGCCGCGCTTTTCCATTTCGGCGCGCAGATGATTGCGCACGTCGTCGTCGAAGCCGCGCAGGATGTTGTCGCCGCGATAGACCAGCGTCACCTCGGAGCCGAGCCCGTTGAAGATGCCGGCGAACTCGACGGCGATGTAGCCGCCGCCCTGAATCAGAATGCGCTTCGGCAATTCCGTGCAGATGGAAGGCTTCGTTCGACGAGATGATGTGCTCGTAGCCCTCGATCTCCTTGCCGAGCGAGGGCGCGCCGCCGGTCGCGATCAGGATGTGCTTGGCGCGCACGGTCTCGCCGGTCGCGGTGAGCTTGACGGTGTGCGGATCGACGATCACCGCGCGGCTCTTGACGATCGCAACCTTGGCCCGCTCCAGGTTCGACGATGTAGGCCGCTCTCGAGCCGCGCGATCTCCCGATCCTTGTTGGCGATCAGCGTCGGCCAGTCGAACGACGGCTGCGGCACGGTCCAGCCGAAGCCGGCGGCGTCCTCGAACTCGTCGGCAAAGCGCGAGGCATAGACCAGAAGCTTCTTCGGCACGCAGCCGCGGATCACGCAGGTGCCGCCGACCCGGTATTCCTCGGCGATCATCACCTTCGCGCCGTAGCCCGACGCGATGCGCGCGGCGCGCACGCCGCCGGAGCCGGCTCCGATGACGAAAAGATCGACCTCTTGCGGCATGTTCGTTCCTGCGCGCCGTGCCGGCCGCGGACTAGAGGTTGTGGCCCTTCTTCTTCATCTCGGCGCGGATCCTGACCAGGACCTCTTCGGCAAACTTGTTGGCCCAGGCGTCGACGCGCTTGGTGGCCTCGTCCACGCCCTTGGGCTCTTCGACGATCAGCTTCTTGCCGAGCGGCGTCTTGTAGAACGCCAGAATTTCCTTGAGTTCCGGTTCGGTGAAGCGGCTCGCATAGGCGCGCGCGATCTCGGCCTGCACATTCGGCGCGGCGCGGCGCGAATTCCGTGCTCAGCCTGGTCGCGACGTCGTTCAGATCCTTCTGCAAGATTCGGATTGGACTGAAGCAGCACGCTCTTGTGATACTCGATCACGCCGACGATCACGGAATCGAACATGCTGAGTCGCGCCCTTCGCCTCGACGATCTCCCTGGCCAACGCCACGGCCGCCGCCGACGGCTGGGCCGCCGTTTGCGCGCGCGCATCCTGCGCGAATGCCAGGCATGCAAGCGCTGCAGCACACAGCGTACGCGTGAGATGGGAGGCGATCATGAGAAACTCCATTGAAGATTTAAGGCCGTTCGACGACGCGGACGCCGGCGTTCCCGGCCAGTATGACCGCATGCGCCAGCCCGATAAAGAGACCGTGTTCGACCACGCCGGGGATGGCGGAAAGCCCGCCGGCGAGCGCCTTGGGATCGGGAATCCGGCCGAGCGCGGCATCGAGTATCCAGTGGCCGCCGTCCGTGACGAAAGCGTGGCCGTTCTTGTCCTTGCGCAGCTTCGACGGCCCCGGCGCGCCGGCGGCGGCGGCGGCCGCATCGATCGCCCGCTGCGTGGCGGCAAGCCCGAACGGCACCACCTCGATCGGCAGGGCAAAGCGGCCCAGCACCGGCACCCATTTGCTGTCGTCGGCAATCACGATCATCGAGGCGGAGGCCGCGGCCACGATCTTCTCGCGCAGCAGCGCGCCGCCGCCGCCCTTGATGAGGGTGAGGTCCGGCGCGATCTCGTCGGCGCCGTCGACCGTGAGATCGAGTGCCGGCGTCTCATCGAGCGTGGTGAGCGGAATGTTCAGGCCGCCGGCCTGGGCGCGGGTCGCTTCCGAGGTCGGCACGGCGATGACGTCGAGGCCGGCGCGCACCCGTTCGCCGAGCAGATTCGACGAAGTGCTTGGCGGTCGAGCCGGTGCCCAAGCCCAGGCGCATGCCCGGCCGCACCCAGTCGAGCGCGCGAGCGGCGGCTTGACGTTTCTGCGCTTCGATGTCCATGAGTTCGGCGGGCGTGGTTGCCAATAATGCGCCTATCTAGCCGCCTTCCCGTCATGCCAGCATAGCCGAAAAACATGCCTCCCCTGACCATCGTTTTCGACCTCGACGGCACGCTGGTCGATACCGCGCCCGACCTGGTCGACACCTTGAACGTCATTCTCGCGCGCGAAGGGCTGGCCCCCGTCCCCTACGACAAGGCCCGGACCATGATCGGCGGCGGCGCCCGCCGCATGATCGAGGCGGGGCTGACGTTCGAGAAGCGCGCATTCACCGCAGCCGACGTCGACCGGCTGTTCAAGGATTTCATCGCCTACTACGCCGAGCATATCGCCGACCGGTCGCGGCCGTTTCCGGGCTTGATCGACGCGCTCGACCAGCTCGCCGCGCAAGGCTGCATTCTCGCCGTCTGCACCAACAAGCTCGAAGGCCTGTCGCGCCTGCTGCTCGACGCGCTCGGTCTGAGCGCACGCTTTGCCGCGATCTGCGGCCAGGACACATTCGGCGTGCAGAAGCCGAACCCGAACATCTTGCGGCGGACCATCGCGCAGGCCGGCGGCAGCGCTGCGCGGGCGATCATGGTGGGGGATTCAGCGACCGACATCGACACCGCGCGCGCCGCCGGCGTGCCGGTCATCGCGGTCGATTTCGGCTACACCGAGATGCCGGTCACGCAGCTCGGCCCGGACCGGGTGATCAGCCATTTCGCCGACCTGCCGGCCGCGGTGTCCGCCTTGGCCGGACTGAGGCGCGTGAAATGCGGCCAAATTCGGTGATCCAGTTCCGAATTGCGCCGTATCGGGCGCATTAACCGACCGTTTACCCTGGTCAGGGCACATTTGAGCGGAATTCTATCTGCGATCGCACGCGCCTTGGCGCGCGGCGGACGCGGCCGCGGGCCGCAGCAATAGACGGATGCGATCATGAAACGAACCGTCGCCATCGCAGCCTGCGGCTTGAGCCTGGCCGGATGCTCCGGCATGCCGAGCATGCCGAGCTTTTCGTTCCCGGGCTTCGGCCCGGCGACCACCACGATCCAGTTCGAATCCGAGCCGGCGGGCGCCGAAGCGCGCACCTCGACCGGACAGACCTGCCGCACGCCCTGCGCGCTGGCGGTCACCAGCAACGAATTCACCGTGACGTTCGCGCTTGAACGGCTATCAGTCGCAGACCATCCCGGTCCGCATCTCCGCATCGACCGAAGCGGTCGACCCGAACACCGGCACCGCGCCCGGCGCCGCGCCTGGTGCCGAATCCGGTCTTCGTGGAACTGCAGGCCGACCCGCCTCCGCCGCCGGCGGCCACGGCGGCGCACGGCGCCGCCAAGCCGCGGCAGCAGCCGGTGGCGCAACAGCAGCGCCCTGCCCCGCAACAGCAGCAGCCTGCCCCGGCCGCTCCGGCGCCCGCGCCCGCGGCCGCGTGGCCGCCGCCGCCCAGCCGGTAATTGCCGCCGTTTTCCTTGACTTGGCCCGACCCCGCACCGTAAATCCGCCTCAACGGTCGGGCGCTTAGCTCAGCGGGAGAGCGTTCCCTTCACACGGGAGAGGTCGTAGGTTCAATCCCTACAGCGCCCACCATTTTCAGCCTCGCTTGTCGCAAATACGGGAATTTGAGATGCTTGTTGCGTTTCGTTGCCGCCTTGAGCTTGGCCGCCGCACTGCTCGCCGCCGAAGTCCGGTCCGACCGGCGCGCAGGGCTACGAAATGGACGAGCAGCGGCAGATGCTGATGGGCGGCGCGCCGCGCAGCCGGACGCTACGGTTTCTTCGGCGGCTGGAACGACGCGATCCCGAAGACGACCGTGAGCTACGCCGGCACCGAGAAGCCGGGAACCATCATCATCAACACCGCCGAGCGGCGGCTCTACTACGTGCTCGATGACGGCCGCGCGATGCGCTACGGCATCGGCGTCGGCCGCGTCGGCTTCACCTGGAAGGGCGTGAAGACGGTCACGCAGAAGAAGGAATGGCCGGCCTGGACGCCGCCGCCGCAGATGCTCAAGCGCCGCCCCGACCTGCCGCGCCACATGGTGGGCGGCATCGACAATCCGCTCGGCGCGCGCGCCATGTATCTCGGCTCGACGCTCTATCGCATCCACGGCTCGAACGAGCCGGAGACGATCGGCCAGGCGGTGTCCTCGGGCTGCTTCCGCATGACCAACGACGACGTGGTCGATCTCTACGACCGGGTCAGGGTCGGCACCAAGGTGGTCGTGCAATAGCGCACGCTCCGCGGTTCAATGCCGCTTCGGCGGATCGCGCGACAGGCCCTTGCCGGCCAGCTCGTCGAGATAGTCCTGCCACTTGCGCTCGCGGTTGCGGCCGAGCTCCGACAGATAGTCCCAGCTGAAGATGCCGGTTGAGTGCAGGTCGTCGAACACGAGACGCACCGCGTAATTGCCGACCGGCTGCACTTCGAGGATCGCGACGTTGCGCTTGCCGGGCACGGTCTTGCGCTCGTCGGGCGAATGACCCTGCACCTCGGCGCTGGGGCTGTGCACCCGCAGATATTCCGCATCGAGCGAGAAGCTCTCGCCGTTGTCGAAGCTCACCGTGAGCGCCTTGCGGTCCTTGGCGAGCCGCAGTTCGGTCGGCCAGGGACGCGGATCGGAGGCAGCCATTCTGCATCTCCCGGAAGACCGATTTCAGCCTATATATAGCACCCTGGACGCTTGGCTCCCGATCCGTCACAATCGCGGCCTTCCTCAGGAAAAGCATGAGTTTTTCGACGTCCACGATCGAACTTGACCGGCCCGCCGACCGGCCCGTGCGGCCGCTGGTCGACCCGTTCGCGCGCGCCATCACCTATCTGCGCGTGTCGGTGACGGACCGCTGCGACTTCCGCTGCGTCTATTGCATGTCGGAGCACATGAGCTTCCTGCCCAAGGCCGACCTGCTCACGCTGGAGGAGCTCGACCGGCTGTGCTCGGCGTTCGTCGCCAAGGGCGTGCGCAAGCTGCGGCTGACCGGCGGCGAGCCGCTGGTGCGGCGCGGCATCATGACGCTGGTG
Organism: uncultured Alphaproteobacteria bacterium; assembly: GCA_963838595.1. GTDB lineage: Bacteria > Pseudomonadota > Alphaproteobacteria > Rhizobiales > Xanthobacteraceae > Z2-YC6860. Next base: position 83,635 of record CAWIRP010000010.1, on the reverse strand, counting down.
TCCTCGCTGTCGCGCCACCTCAAGACCGGCGCGCTCGACGAACTGACGCTGACCACCAACGGCTCGCAGCTCGTGAAATACGCCGCCGAGCTCAAGTCGCACGGCGTCGAGCGCATCAACGTCTCGCTCGACACGCTCGATCCCGACAAGTTCCGCGCCATCACCCGCTGGGGCGATCTCGACAAGGTGATCGCCGGCATCGACGCCGCGCAGGCGGCCGGGCTCAAGGTCAAGATCAACGCCGTCGCGCTCAAGGGCGTCAACGAGGACGAACTCGCGGACCTCGTCGCCTGGGCGCACGGCCGCGGCATGGACATCACGCTGATCGAAGTGATGCCGCTCGGCGACATCGGCGAGGATCGGCTCGACCAATACCTGCCGCTGTCGATCGTGCGCGCGCGGCTCGCCGAGCGCTTCACCATGGACGAGATCGACTACATGACCGGCGGCCCGGCGCGCTACGTGCGCGTCAAGGAAACCGGCGGCCGGCTCGGCTTCATCACGCCGATGACGCACAACTTCTGCGAATCCTGCAACCGCGTGCGCATCACCTGCACCGGCACGCTGTTCATGTGCCTCGGCCAGGAGGACGCGGCCGACCTGCGCGCGCCGCTGCGCGCCTCGGAAGGCAACGACCTGCTCTACGCCGCGATCGACGAGGCGATCCTGCGCAAGCCGAAGGGCCACGACTTCGTCATCGACCGCCGCCACAAGCGCCCGGCGCTGTCGCGCCACATGAGCGTGACCGGCGGCTGACGCCGCCCGTCGCCCGTCCCCGTGTCCTCTTTCCGCCAATCAACGCGGCATCCTTGCGATCTGCGGCAGCATGGTCGCCTACACCGTCAACGACGCGATGGTGAAGGAGATCGCGCGCAACCATCCGATCGGCGAAGTCATCTTCATCCGCGGCCTGTTCACCACGCTGCTGATCGGCGCGGTCGGTGCTGGCGCTGGGCCACGCCAGGGAGCTGCGCCGCGTCGATCAGCCGGCCGATCATGCTGCGCTCGCTGTGCGACGGCCTGTCGACCGCCTGCTTCGTCGTCGCGCTGGTGCACATGAAGCTCGCCGACCTCGCGGCGGTGCTTCAGGTCTCGCCGCTGATCCTCACCGCGTTCTCGGTGCTGTTCTACCGCGAGACGGTCGGCTGGCGGCGCTGGACCGCGATCGTGCGTCGGCTTCATCGGCGCGCTGTTCGTGGTCAAGCCGACGCCGTCGGCGTTCGACGTCTGGGCGCTGGTCGCGCTGCTCGCCGCGACCTCGTCGGCGCTGCGCGAGACGCAGACCCGGCAGATCGACCACAGCATCCCGACCATCGTGATCGCGTTCATGGGATCGATCGCCATCATCGTGGTCGGCGCTGCTGTTCGCGCCGACCGAGCAATGGCATGCCGTGCCGGCCCGCGATGTCGCCATGCTGGCCGGCGCCGCGGTGTTCGTCGGCATCGCCACCTATCTGATGGCGATGGCGTTCCGCGGCGTCGAAATCTCGGTGGTGGCGCCGTTCCGCTACAGCTATCTGCTCACCTCGGCGATCGCCGGCTACCTGGTGTTCAGCGAACTGCCGGACGCGCTGGTCGGTCGCCGGCGCCGTCCTGATCGTCGGCAGCGGCCTCTACGCGCTGCATCGCGAGGCGGTGCGCCGGCGCGAGATCACCGGCAAGGCGACGCCGGCCGCGTAGCGGCCGCATCAATTGCCCTGTTGCTGCTGCTGCCGCTGCGATATTGCTCGAACGGATCCTCTTCCAGGATGTTCTTGCTGTCGTCGACCTTTTCGTATTGCACCTTCGAGGCCTCGTGCCTTTGGTGTTCCGGGAACCAGGTCGCGATCGCGGGGAATGCCACCAGCAGCGCGATGGCGATGCATTGCAACGCCATGAATTCGAACATGCCCTTGTAGATCGTGCCGAGCGACCAGTCCTTCACCACCTGCTTGAGGTAATAGGCCGACATCGCGACCGGCGGCGACAGATAGGCGGTCTGCATGGTCAAGGCCACCACGGCGCCGAACCACAGCATGACCGAGTCGGGATGAATGCCCAAGCGTCTGGCCGAGCTGCGGCCGCAGCGCGTCGACGATCGGATAGAAGATCGGCAGGAACACCAGGATGATCGCCGGCCATTCGAACGGCCATCCCAGCAGGAACAGCAGGATCACCACGAAGATCAGCATCATCACCGGCGACAGCGGCAAGCTCAGCATCCACTTGGTGACCCAGTCGGCGGTGCCCAGCCGCGAGAACACCGCGCCGAAAATGTTCGAGGTCACCGCCAGCAGCAGCACCATGCTCGACGTCGCGGTGGTCGAGAGCACCGCCTGCCGGGCGCCGGCGTAGGTCACGCGCCCGTAGCAGAGCGGCCAGGATAAAGGCGCCGAGCGCGCCGACCGCCGCCGCCTCGGTCGGCGTCGCAAGCCCCATGAGGATCGAGCCGAGCGTCGCCGTGATCAGCAAGAACAGCGGCACCACGCCGACCACAACCTCCCAAAGAAGTTGCGCAACGCTGTGGATGCGCTCTTCGTGCGGCACCGGCGGTCCGAGCGTCGGGTTGATGAACGAGCGAGTCAGCAGATAGACCAGATAGATGCCGGCCAGCATGAAGCCCGGCCCGAAGGCGGCGGAATAAAGGTCGCCCACCGAAACGCCGAGCACCGGTCCCATCACGATCAGCATGACCGATGGCGGAATCAGGATGCCGAGCGTGCCGCCGGCCGTGATCGCGCCCGCCGAAAGCTTGGCGTCGTATTTCGCCTTGATCATCATCGGGCCGGCCATGATGCCAAGCACCGTGACGGCGGCGCCGACGATGCCGGTCGCCATGGCAAACACGGTCGAAGTCAGGATGACCACCGCGAAGAGCGAGCCGCGGATCGGCGCCAGCAGATTGCGGAAGGCGCGGAACAGGCGCTCCATCAAGCCGGCCTGTTCGGTGATGAAGCCCATGAAGATGAACAGCGGCACCGCCGCGAACACCTCCTCCTTCATCAGCCCGAGGGTCTGGAAGTAGGCCAGATCGAACACCACCTTGCCGAGCCCGAAATAGCCGAACACGAACGCCAGGAACAGCATCGTGAAGCTGATCGGGAAGCCGATGAAGATCGCACCGATCATCACGGTGAGCATGACCATGCCGAGGGCTTCTTGACCGGTCATCGCCCTAGACCTCGACCTTCTCTTTGTGCTCGAGCTCGACGCCGGTAAGCGCGGCGTGCAGGCTCTTGATCACCTCGGAGACGCCCTGGATGATCAGCAGCAGGCAGGTGAGCGGAATGATCGTCTTGAAGGGCCACAGCAGCGGACGCCACGGCGTCTGTTCGGAGGTCTCGCCAAGCACGAAGGCGTACCAGGCGTCATCGGCGCTGACGAAAAAGAACACGATCAGCGACGGAAAAAACAAGCCGATGTAAGCGATCGAATCGATCAGCCCCTTGGTGCGGGTCGACCAGCTCTCAAAGAAGAAATCGGTGCGAATGTGCGCGCCCTTGTGCAGCGCGTAGGCGGCGCCAAGCATGAAGATCGCCGCATAAAGCATGTACGTGACGTCGTAAGCCCAGATCGTCGGCGCGTTGAAAGAAATAGCGGGCGATCACTTCGTAGGCCACCGCCAGCACCAGCGGCACGTTCAGCCAGGCCACGGCGAAGCCGATCGCATCCGTAAAGCGGTCGATCCGTCCCGGTGAGCGCAACAATCTGCGGCGAGAAGCCTATCATTCACATCCGCCTGAAACGCGGAGACCGGGAGCGGATTGGCTCCGCTCCCGCGTTTCGCTTGGTCTTCGGATCTGGTCCTGTCGCGCCATACTTCTTCTCCGGCCAGTAGTAGTTGGCCGCGAACGAGTACGGCGGGAACATGAAGCGCTTCGCCGGCACGACCTTCGCGGCGTACGCGCGCTGCGACTCGTAGACCTTCTTGAAGAACGGATCCTTCGCCGATTCTTCAGCGGCCATAATGTCCCAGGTCTTCATGAACTCGATCAGGATGTCCGGCGGCGTGCGCAGCAGCTGCACCTGGTGCTTGTCGCGCATCTCTTCGATCGCGTCGGCGTTCTGCTTCTGCCACCTGATGCCCCAGCGGATGAAGGTGTCGAACGTCGCGGCGCGCACAGCTTCCTGCTGCTGCGGCGTGAAGCTCTTCCAGACATCGCTGTTGATGATGAGCTCGAGCATCGAATTGCTCTCATGCATGCCCGGCGTGTAGTGATACTTGAACACCGTCGGCAGGCCGAGGCGCAGATCCTCGACGCCGCCGACCCATTCGGCGCAATCGATCACGCCGCGCTGCGCGGCCGGAATGATTTCGCCGCCCGGCAGGTTGACGGTGGTCATGCCCATGCGGGTGTAGATTTCGTTCACGATGCCGGTCTGCCGGCACTTCAGGCCCTTGAGATCGGCCATGTTCTTGATCGGCCGCTTGAACCAGCCGAACGCCTGCGGGCTCGAGCCGCCGACCGGGAACGCCACGACGTCGAGCTTGATGATGTCGCGGTAGAACTCCCAGTAGAGCTCCATCCCGCCGCCTTCGTAGAGCCAGCCGAGGAAGTCGAAGTGGTCCATGCCGAACGGACCGGCGGGCGTGGCGGAGAACAGCGTCGCGGTCTTGTTCTTGCCGACCCAGTAGTAGGCGACGCCGTGGCCGCCATCGATCACCTTCTTGTGGGTGGCGTCGAGGATTTCGAACGGCGGCACGACCTGGCCGGCGGCGAGCGCCTCGATCTTGATCTGGCCGCTGGTCAGCTTGTCGACCCGCTCGGCGAACATTCTGAAATTGTCCTGCAGCGTCAAGCTGGCAGGCCAGGTCGACTGCATCTTGAGAGTTCTGGTCTGCTGCGCGCTTGCCGGTGCGGCAATGCACAGCGCCGCGGCGGCGGCGACGACGAACGACAATCCGCCTCTTGAGTTTCAGCATGCTACCCTCCCCTCCGAGGTACAAACGCAGATCGTCAACTGTAACGGGCGCATGCCGCAGGCGCAACGCGGCCAGCCGCCGCTTCGCTGGGCAATTGCGAGCCTCGAGACGCTGGTTTTGTGGGCAAGACGAAAGTCGTAGCCGGCGCAACGAATGCCGGCCGCGCGGCGTCGCTACGCCTCGATCACGATCTTGGGCGCCGGCTTGGCGGCGCCCCCGGCACCCAGCTGGTCGCGCACCTGCTCGGCGATGGCGCGATAGGCCGCCGCATGCGGGCCGTCCGGCTGCGTCGCCACGATCGGCAGGCCGGCGTCGGAGGTTTCGCGGATCGCCATGTCGAGCGGCACCTCGCCGAGGAACGGCACGCCGAGCCGCTCGGCCTCGCGGCGCGCGCCGCCGTGGCCGAAAATGTCGGAGCGCTCGCCGCACTTCGGGCAGATGAAGGTGCTCATGTTCTCGACGATGCCGAGCACCGGCACGTTGACGCGCTTGAACATGGCGATGCCGCGCCGCGCGTCGATCAGGGCGAGATCCTGCGGCGTCGAGACGATGACCGCGCCCTTGAGCGGCACCTGCTGCGCCATGGTGAGCTGCGCGTCGCCGGTGCCGGGCGGCATGTCGACCACCATGATGTCGAGCGTGCCCCACTCGACCTCGCGCAGCATCTGCGTCAGCGCCGACATCACCATCGGGCCGCGCCAGATCATCGGCGTCTCTTCCTCGATCAGGAAGCCGATCGACATCACGGTGAGACCGTGGCGCTCGATCGGCTTGAGCCGCGTGCCGCCGACGGTCTGCGGCTTCTCCCGGATCGCGAGCAGCTTCGGCAGCGACGGCCCGTAGATGTCGGCGTCGAGGATGCCGACCTTCATGCCGAGGTCGCGCAGCCCGAGCGCGAGATTGACCGCGGTGGTGGATTTGCCGACGCCGCCCTTGCCGGAGGCGACCGCGATGATCGACGTCGACGCCCGGCACGCCCTGCGGCCCTGCTCGCCGCGCGGCGCGGCGCCACGCGCCGCGGGCGCGCCTGCGGCGGCCGCGCGCCCGGCGCGCCGCCCTTGCGTTCGGCGGTCAGCGCCACCATCGCCGACTGCACGCCGGGGATCGCCTTCACCGCCTCCTCGGCGCGCTTGCGCACCGGCTCCCAGGCCTGCGCCACCGCGGCATCGACGTTGATCGAGAAGAACACCTTGTCGCCCGCGACGATCTCGGACAGCGTGCCGGTCTTGGGCAGCGGCGTGCCGTCCGGCGCGGCGACCTTGCCGAGCGCGTCCAGCACCTGGTCCTTGGTGACCGCCATGTGCGTTTCCTAGCGCAATTGCGGGCGCCACCATAGAGCCGCCCGCACTCTGGTCAACGCCGCGCCCGCAAGATATTGATCGGGCAATCGCGCACAAGGAGGAGACGATGGCGAAGGTGGCGTTTCTCGGTCTTGGCGTCATGGGCTACCCCATGGCCGGGCATCTCAAGAACAAGGGCGGCCACGAGGTCACCGTCTACAACCGCACCGACGCCAAGGCCGACAAGTGGGTCAGCCAGTTCGGCGGCAAGAAGCCGCCAAGACGCCGAAGGAGGCCGCCGAAGGCCAGGACTTCGTGATGATGTGCGTCGGCAACGACAACGACGTGCGCGAGGTCGCGCTCGGCGCCAACGGCGCGTTCGACGGCATGAAGAAGGGCGCGGTGTTCGTCGATCACACCACCGCGTCGGCCGAGGTGGCGCGCGAGCTCTACGCCGAGGCGAAGAAGCGCGGCTTCGACTTCGTCGACGCGCCGGTGTCCGGCGGCCAGGCCGGCGCCGAGAACGGCGTGCTCACCGTGATGTGCGGCGGCGACGCCGAGCCGTTCGCGCCGCGCCGAGAAGGTGATCGCGGCCTATGCGCGCGCCTGCAACCTGATGGGCACGCCCGGCTCCGGCCAGCTCGCCAAGATGGTCAACCAGATTTGCATCGCGGGCCTGGTGCAGGGCCTCGCCGAAGGCATTCACTTCGCCAAGAAGGCCGGCCTCGACATCGAGAAGCTGATCGCCACCATCTCCAAGGGCGCGGCGCAGTCCTGGCAGATGGAGAACCGCTACAAGACCATGGCGGCCGGCAAGTACGACTTCGGCTTCGCGGTCGACTGGATGCGCAAGGACCTGTCGATCTGCATCGGCGAGGCGCGCAAGAACGGCGCCAACCTGCCGGTCGCGGCGCTGGTCGATCAGTTCTACGCCGAGGTGCAGAAGATGGGCGGCAGCCGCTGGGACACGTCGAGCCTGCTTGCGAGGCTGGATCGCTGACCCTAAACTCGACGCAGACGAGACGCAGGAGGCCAGCCGATGTCCGAACCGATCTGGAACAAATTCCTCACCGAGCGCGACAAGGCGGTGTTCGGCACCTCCGGCTACGCCGCGCGCCAGGGCTTCGGCAAGCGTCCGGCGCTGCTCATCATCGACGTGAACTACGCGTTCTGCGACGAGCGGCCGATGCCGATCCTGGAATCGATCAAGCGCTGGCGCAATTCCTGCGGCGAGGACGCCTGGGTGGCGATGCCCTATCTCAAATCGCTGATCGAGAAGGCGCGCGACAAGGGCATTCCGGTGATCTACACCACCGGCGTGCGGCGCGCCGACAACTGGGACAACGGCAGCTGGAGCTGGAAGAACAACCGCTCCAGCGAAGACCGCTCCAACCGCGCCGGCACCAACATCGACGGCAACGAGATCGTCGCCGAGATCGCGCCCGGCCCGAAGGACATCGTGATCTACAAGCAGAAGCCGTCCGGCTTCTTCGGCACCAACATGACGAGCTATCTCACGCTGCTCGGCTGCGACAGCGTGATCGTCACCGGCACCACCACGTCGGGCTGCGTGCGCGCCACCGTGCTCGACGCCTTCAGCCTGAACTACCGCATCACGCTCGCCGAGGAAGGCTGCTTCGACCGCAGCCAGGCGAGCCACGCCATCAACCTGTGCGACATGAACGCCAAGTACGCCGACGTGGTGAAAACCTCGGAGGTGCTTGAGTTCTTCGACACCCTGCCGGCGAACCAGTACGACCTGCCGAGCGGCGCGCCGCACGCCGGCCCGCCCGGCAAGCAGCGTCGGCTGACCGCGCTCAGACGTCGATCGCCAGTCCGTCTTCGGCGACGATGCAGTCCGGCGGCGCGCGCCTCGTCCTGGCGCGCCAGCATGGTCGGATTCATGTGCGTGATCATGATGCGCTTGGCGCGCAGCGCGGCGCGCTTTTCCTTGCAGCGTGGCGAAGCTGGTGTGGCCGGGCAGGCTGCGCGCGTAGTCGTAGCACTCGATGATGAAGAGATCGGCGCCGTCGGCGATCGGGATCAGCGCGTCGGTCCATTCGGTGTCGCCGGAATAGGCGAGCGATCTTGCCGCCTTCGGTCAGCCGCACCGCGGTCGATGGCGCGCCGGACTGATGGATCACCTCGGCGGTCCGCACCGCGAAGCCCAGCACCTCGTCCGGCACGCCGGGCGTGATCTCGCCGATCTGCGAACGGAAACCGCCACTGCGTTCTTGCTGGAGCGCGGAAAGAACACCTCCATCGCCGCGATGACCCGCTCGCGCGTGCCGGGCGGCCCGACGATCGGTCAGCGGCCGCTCGCGGCGCAGGTGGAATTGCGATTCCAGCATGAAGAACGGCAGCGCGCCGAAATGATCGCCGTGCAGATGGCTCAGCACGATGCCGTCGATGGAGTTGAAATCGACGTTGCGCACCTTCAGCGCGACCGGCGTGGACGCGCCGCAGTCGAGCAGGATGGTGCTCGTCGCTGCCCTCGCACCATGAAGCAGGTGTTGAAGCGCCCGCCCGAGCCGAACGCGTCGCTGCAGCCGATCACGGTCAGCCGCATGGTCAAGCCTTGGCGCTCGGCCGCGCCGACACGTCGGCGTGCCAGCGCTTCACGTTGGCGAGCTCTCGGGCACCGCGAGCTTCGCCGGCTTCATGAAATCGATGCCGATCATGCCGGTGATGTCGGCGACGCTGTAGCGGTCGCCGGCGACGAACGGGCGGTCCTTCAGCTCCCTGTCGAGCACGTCGAGAAAATCCATGACGCGCGGCTTGTTCGCCTCGGCCCAGGCCGGCACCTGCGGCACCTCCATCTCCTTCATGGCGGGATGCGAGTTGCGGAAGACGTGCCCGACCTGAAGCAGCAGATGCAGCTCCATCCGCCGCTGCCACATTTCGATCGTCGCCACCTCCTTGGGCTCAATCCCGAACAGCGGCGGCTTTGGATGCAGCAGCTCGAAATAGCGGCAGATCGCGATCGATTCCGTGATGACGGTGCCGTCGTCGAGCACCAGCGCCGGCACCCGCTGCAGCGGATTGATCGCGGTAAAGCGCGGCCGACTTGTGCGCCATGCGCGCCGAGATCGACCTGCTCGGTCGGCACGCGTGATGCCCTTTTCCGCCAGAAACACCCGCACCCGCCGCGGATTGGGCGCCCGGCCGCCGTCATAGAGCTTCATGGATCATCCGCCGTTAACCATGGGATTTATAGCCGGTTTAAGCCAGGTCTTAAGGTTTTTGCGCGACTTTGACGCGATTTTTCGCGGTCAGTGGCGTACCTGTGAGCGTAACCGAAAAGCGCGATATCCCGATGCCGAGCGAGAAGCCGCTGGCCAAGCGCCGGCGGCTGGCCGCGCAGCGCGTGCGCGAAGCCCGCGACATGCTGACCTCGACCACCGGCACGCGCGCCGCCTTCGACTACGAGTTGCTGCGCCAGTTCGCCGAGAACCGGCTGTCGGCATCGCTGGTGATCCTGCTGCTGGTCGGCACCGTCGGCTTCCTGTCGAGCCTGTGGACCGGCGCGGTGATGGCCGGCGCCTGGACCGCGGCGGTGCTGGTCATCCACGCGGTCATCGTCACCAAGTGCCGGCAGTTCCTCAGCGAGTCGCCGCAACGGCATGAACCTGCGCGCCTGGCGGCTGCGCTTCATCATCCTCGACCTCTTCTACGGCCTCGCCTGGATGTACAACCTGATCCATCCGCTCGGCCAGGACGAAGGCTCGAGCACCTTCATGCTGTTCGTGATGCTGATGGTGGTCGCGGTGTCGAGCATGCTCGCGTCGAGCCTGCCGATCGCGGTGCTCGCGGCGACCATTCCGGTGTCCGCCGCGGTCGCGCTCAACTTCGCGCTGCAGGGCGACCTGCACAACTACATCCTCGGCATCATGGCGGTCGCCGCGCAGGGCTACTTCACCCTGCTCGCCTACCGGCTCTATTCGTCGGGCCTCGCGACGCTGGTGGCGCGCGCCGAAAAGGACGCGCTGATCGGCGAGCTCGAACAGTCGAAGGCGATCTCCGACGAGGCGCGCCGCCGCGCCGAAGGCTCCAACATCGCCAAGTCGCAGTTCCTCGCGCAGATGAGCCACGAGCTGCGCACGCCGCTCAACGCCATCCTCGGCTTCTCCGAGGTGATGAAGGGCGAGATTTTCGGCGCCGCATGCGGTGCCGGCCTACAAGGAATATTCGAACGACATCCACAATTCCGGCCAGCACCTGCTCGGCCTGATCAACGAAATCCTCGACCTGTCGCGCATCGAGGCCGGCCGCTACGAGCTCAACGAGGAGCCGGTGATGCTCACCACGGTGGTGGAGGACTGCCACCATCTGCTCAAGCTGCGCGCCCAGAACCGCGGCATCACCGTCCACGACGTGTTCGAGGCCGACCTGCCGCGCATGTGGGCGGACGAGCGCGCGCTGCGCCAGATCTGCCTCAACCTGCTGTCCAACGCGATCAAGTTCACGCCGCCGGGCGGCGAAATCTGGCTCAAGGTCGGCTGGACCGCGGCCGGCGGCCAGTACATGAGCTGCAAGGACACCGGCCCCGGCATTCCCGAGGAGGAAATCCCGGTCGTGCTGTCCTCGTTCGGCCAGGGCTCGAACGCGATCAAGTCGGCCGAGCAAGGCGCCGGCCTCGGCCTGCCGATCGCCAAGAGCCTGGTCGACATGCACGGCGGCACCTTCACGCTCAAATCCAAGGTGCGCATCGGCACCGAGCTGATCGCGACCTTCCCGCCGGAGCGCGTCATGGCCGCGCTGCCGCCGATCGCCGAGCCGGCGCCGCCGGTCCAGCCCGAGGCAAAGGCCGACCGAGGCGACAAGCGCTCGCTGTTCCGGATGCGCGCCTGAGGCCTTTCGCGCCTTCCGCGATTGCGTTCCCCGCCGCGAGCCCTATTTTGGGCGCGACACGCTGATTCCCGTCATGGCCGCGATCGAAACCCCCTGCATCAAGGTCTGCATCGTCGAGCACGATTCCGGGCTTTGCCTCGGCTGCGGGCGCACGCTTGGCGAAATCGCGAACTGGACGGCGTTCACCGACGGCGAGCGTTCGCGCATCATGGCCGAGCTGCCGCAGCGGCTCGAAAGCATGCGCCGGCAAGCCGCCAAAGCCGCCGCATCGTGAGGACCTGAACCGTGCGCCGCCGCCTGCTCTGGATCCTGCTGATCGGCCTCGCGCTCGTCGCTGGTCGTGCTGATCGCGCGCCACGACGCCGGCACGATCGGCATGCCGTCGCATGAACATGTCGACCGACGATTTCGGCGTCGCTCGTCTACAACCTCGCGCTGATCGTGTTCCTCGGCGGCACGGTGCTGGTGCTGTTCCGCGAGCGCTTCTCGCAGGCGCTGGAAGCGGCGCTGTTCTGGGTCGTGGTCGGGCTGGTGCTGGCGCTCGGCTACACCTACCGGATGGAACTGCGCGACGTCGGCGACCGCGTGCTGGCCGAGTTCGTGCCGGGCCGCGCCGCGAGCCGCGGCGTGCGCACCGTCGAGATCGTGCGCGGCCGCGACCGGCGACTTCCAGGTTTCGGCGCAGGTCAACGGCGCGCGCGTCCAACATGGTGCTCGACACCGGCGCGAGCGCCGTCGTGCTCACCCAGGAGGCCGCCAAGGCCGCCGGCCTGCCGCTCGAAGTGCTGGCCTACAACGTCAACGTCGACACCGCCAACGGCCGCACCCGCGCCGCCGCCGTCACGCTCGACCGGCTCGCGGTCGGCGACATCGTCGAGCGCTCGGTGCCGGCGCTGATCGCGCAGCCCGGGCAGCTGCGCGACCAACCTGCTCGGCATGAGCTTCCTCAACCGGCTGGAAAGCTGGGAGGTGCGCGGCGACAAGCTGATCATGCGCGGCTACCGCTGAGCTGTCTACAGACAGGCTGATCAGGAAGCGCACCGCGACCGCCAGCAGGAACAGGCCGAAGGCGATCTCCAGCCGCCGCTTCGGCAGGCGGTGCGCGAGCCGCGCGCCGAAGGCGCGACGTAGGCGGCAATCGGCGCCATCAGCACCACGCCGATCAGCGAGACATAGCCGATCGAGAGCGGCGGCATCAGCGCCTGCTGCGGCCAGCCGGCGATCATGAAGCCGATGGTGCCGAGGATGGAGATCAGCACGCCGATCCCGGCGGAAATGCCGACCGCGATGTGGATCGGCGTGCCGTAGAGCATCAGGACCAGGGTCGAGACCGAGCCGCCGCCGACGCCCATCACCGCCGAATAGAAGCCGATGATGAAGCCATAGACCGACATCAGCGCGGCGCCGGGCAGCGTGTCGCCGAGCCGCCAGTTGTCGTTGCCGAACAGCATGCGCATCGCGATCAGCGACGTGACCACGACGAAGGCGAGCTTGAACACCCAGCTCGGCGCGAAGGCCGCGATCACCGCGCCGGCCACGATGCCGGCGATGACCGACGGCGCCCAGCGCCGGATGATCTCGACCGGCAGGTTGCCCTTGGCGCGATGCGCCAGGAACGAGCGGAGCGAGGTCGGCACGATGATGGCGAGCGAGGTGCCGACGCAAAGCTGCATCCGCACCTCCTCCGGCACGCCGAGCGCGCGGAAGATCTCGTAGAGCACCGGCACGATGATCGCGCCGCCGCCGACGCCGAACAGGCCGGCCAGCAGGCCGGTGATGACGCCGCCGATGACGATCGCGGCCGCGAGCGCGGCGAGCTCGCCGAGCGGGACACCGAACATCGCATTCTCCGAAGAGAGCCGGTCCGGACGGACGGCTCGAGGCGTCAGGCCGCGGCGGTGTGCGCCAATTCGGCGGGCCTGTCCAGGACCATGGCGAGCGCCTCGGCAAGCACCTGCGACGCCGGCGCCCGGCTTCACCGCCTGCGTCGCCAGATGCCGGCGATAGGCGCGCGCGCCGGGCACCGCGTGGAACGCGCCGTGCAGATGGCGGGTGATGGAATGCAGCCGCGCGCCGCGCGCGAGCTCGCGCTCGATGTAGGGATAGAGCGCCTCGATCGCCTGCCTTCAGCGAGGCGTGCGGCGCGGCCTCGCCGAACAGCAGCGGGATCGACCGCCAGCAGCCGCCACGGCTCCTGATAGGCGGCGCGGCCCATCATCACGCCGTCGACATGCGCGAGATGCTCGCGCGCCGCCTCGAGCGTCGCGATGCCGCCGTTGATGACGATCGGAAGGCGCGGATGCGCCGCCTTGAGCCGATACACCAGGTCGTAGTCGAGCGGCGGGATGTCGCGGTTCTCGCGCGGCGACAGGCCCGGACAGCCAGGCCTTGCGCGCATGCACGATCAGCGCGTCGACGCCGGCCTGCTCCACCGCCGTCGGTCATCGCCTCGAGCGCCTGCTCCGGGATCCTGGTCGTCGATGCCGATGCGGCACTTCACCGTGACCGGCAATCGCGACCGCCGCCTTCATCGCGGCGACGCAATCGCCGACCAGCGCCGGCTCCGCCATCAGGCAGGCGCCGAAGCGGCCCTCCTGCACGCGGTCCGACGGGCAGCCGACGTTGAGATTGACCTCGACGTAGCCGAAATCCGCGGCGATGCGCGCGCATTGCGCCAGCGCCTGCGGATCGCTGCCGCCGAGCTGCAGCGCGACCGGCTGCTCCTGCGGATCGAAGCCGATCAGCCGCTCGCGGTCGCCGTGCAGCACCGCGCCGGTCGTCACCATCTCGGTGTAGAGCAGCGCGCGGCGCGTCAGCAGGCGATGGAACGCACGGCAATGCCGGTCGGTCCATTCCATCATCGGCGCGACGCAGAAGCGCCATGGGCTTATATTTCCATAAACATAAGTCATATCAGATACTTATAAAGACAGGTCTTCTGCCGATTTTGGCTCGACGTTGCGCACCGATGTGACTGGCACGAACGCGTATGTGGCGCAAATCTCGCCGAAGCGAAAGGGGCGAACTTCCCGTCAAGCAAAACGCCCGGCGGAAACCGCCGGGCGCTGCATTTTTGAAATATGGCCTGAGACTATTCGGCCGGTGCGCCGCGTGGCGTAACGCCAGCAGGCGCACCCTTGCGCTTCTCTTCCTCAAGCCACAGCGCGTGGTGCTGCCTGGCCCAGTTCTCGTCGACGGTGCCCTCACCCATCGCCTCGAACGCGCCTTCCATGCCGATGGTGCCGATGTAGATATGGCCGAGCATGGCAGCGATGAACAACGCCGCGACGATGCCGTGGACCGCCTGCGCCGTCTGCATTCCTTCGATGCCCGTTGCCGTAGAACGGGAACATCAGCAGGTAGCCGGTGATCGCGGACGCGGTGCCGCCGAGGATCACGATCCAGTAGATCATCTTCTGGCCGGCGTTGAAGCGCTGCGCCGGCGGATGGTCGTTGCCGACGATGCCGCCGCCGCGCTTGACCCATTCCACGTCGACCTTGTTCGGAATGTTGCCGGCGATCCACATCAGCAGGATCAGCGCGACGCCGATGGTGAACGGGAAGCTGAGGTAGTTGTGCGCGTACTTGGCCCATTGCGACCAGGCAGCGAATGCGTCGAGTCCGAAGATCGGCACCAGCAGCAGCTTGCCGAACGTGATGTTGAGGCCCGATAGCGCCAGGATGATGAAACAGGTGGCAGTCATCCAGTGCACAAAGCGTTCCAGGCCGTTGAAGCGCACCACGGTGCGACCGGAACGCCCTTTCTCGATCTTCACCATGCCGCGGGAGAGATAGAAGATCATCAGAACGGCAAGCATGCCGAGGATGGCGATGGCGGCGATCCACGGCAGCGTCTTCTGATGGAACTCGCGCCAGTCGCGGCCCGCAGGCTGCTCAAGATTGCCGGACTTCTTGTCGGGAATGGAAACGCGGCCGTCGATAATGCGCAGTTGCTGCAGCAACTTGTCTTCGCTCACCGCGGAAGCAGTCGGATTGAGCTGCAGCGGCGTCTGCGATTGCGAACCGTCTGCTGCGCCGAGACCGGCGCTGCAAAGACGACCACGAACATCAGCGCCAGCGCGCCGACGATGAAACGAGCGTGTGCAAGAATATCTCGCCATGCCACGTCCTCCCTGAATTCCCTGTGCCCCGCTTAGAACTTGGACCGGGCGGTGCCGCATCGTCGGCGGCACCACCCGGTCGCCGACCGTCAGGTCGCGATTGTTTCTTTGTAGGCCGTCTTCCAACCCCAGGCGCCCGAACCGTAGCCGCGCCGGACCACGCGCTCCTTGTAGATCTGCGCGATGATCTCGCCGTCGCCGGCGAGCAGCGACTTGGTCGAGCACATCTCGGCGCAGAGCGGAAGCTTGCCCTCGGCGAGACGGTTGGTGCCGTACTTGTTGTACTCCGCCGACGAACTGTCTTCGTCCGGGCCGCCGGCGCAGAAGGTGCACTTGTCCATCTTGCCGCGCGAACCGAAGTTGCCGACCTTCGGATACTGCGGCGCGCCGAACGGGCACGCATAGAAGCAGTAGCCGCAGCCGATGCAGAGGTCCTTGGAGTGCAGGACCACCGCGTCGGCGGTCGTGTAGAAGCAGTTCACCGGGCAGACCGCCGCACAGGGCGCGTCGGTGCAATGCATGCAGGCCATCGAGATCGAACGTTCCCCAGGCTTACCATCGTTGATGGTGACGACCCGGCGTCGGTTGATGCCCCACGGCACCTCATGCTCGTTCTTGCAGGCGGTGACGCAAGCGTTGCATTCGATGCAACGATCGGCGTCGCAGAGAAATTTCATCCGTGCCATGACCGTTGCTCCTTATGCCGCTCTGACCTGACAGAGGGTCGCTTTGGGTTCTTGCATTCCGGTGACCGGGTCGAAGCCGTAGGTCGTCAGGACGTTGACGCTTTCGCCCAGCACCACCGGATCGGTCCCCTTCGGATAGTTGTCGCGCTGATCGACGCCCTGGAACCAGCCGGCGAAGTGGAACGGACACCAGGTCACGCCCTTGCCGACCCGCTCCGTGACGAGCGCCTTCATGCGGGCCTTCGAGTTCGAGCTCGGCACCCGTGACCCAGACCCACTGCCCGTCCTTGATGCCCCGTTCGGTCGCGTCGGCAGGATTGATCTCGATGAACATGTCCTGCTGCAGCTCGGCGAGCCACTTGTTGGATCGTGTCTCTTCGCCGCCGCCCTCGTATTCGACCAGACGGCCGGAGGTGAGGATGAGCGGGAACTGCTTGGCAATGCCCTTCTCCACCGCGGCCTTCTGCACGTCGAAGCCGACGTTCGGCATGCGGAACTCCCGCCGGTTCGGCAGCGTCGGGTACTTCGCGACCAGGTCCGGACGCGGCGTGTAGATCGGCTCGCGGTGCACCGGGATGGCGTCGGGCAGGCCGAACGCATTGGCGCGCGCCTTGCCGTTGCCATAGGGGGTGCAGCCGTGGAGGATCGCCACGCGCTGGATGCCACCGGAGAGGTCGATCGCCCAGGACACCGTGCCCGGATTGGCCGGATTGATCTTCTGGATCGTCGCCAGTTCGGCTGCGGTGAGATCCTTGTCCCAGCCGAGCTTCTGCAGCACGGCGTAGGTGAACTCCGGATAGCCGTCCTTGATCTCGGAGTCCTTGGAGTAATAGCCGTTGCCGAGCAGGCTGACCTTGCGGGTCGTGCCGTCCGGCAGCTTCTCCTCGCGCTCCAGGCCGAAGCGCGGCCGGAATGTGCCGCCGCCGTCCTTCACCGAAAGATTGGTGTTGTAGAGCAGCGGGGTTCCGGGGTGCTTGAGTTCCGGCGTACCCCAGCACGGCCACGGCAGACCATAGTAGTCGCCCGCGTTCGGGCCGGTCGTGGCCTTTTGCGTGAGCATGTCGAAGTCTTTTTGGTTCGCCATGTGCGACTTCAGTCGCTCCGGCGACTGGCCGCAGTAACCGGTGGAGAAGCCGCCGCGGTTGATCTCGCGGAGGATGTCCTCGGCCACCGGCACGTTGTTCTCGACCTTGATGTTCTTGAACATCAGGTCGGCGAAGCCGAGCTTCTTGGCGAGGAGATACATCACCTCGTTGTCGTCCTTGGACTCGAAGATCGGCTTGACGATCTGCTCGCCCCACTGGATCGCGCGGTTTGACGCCGTGCGCGAGCCCGCGGTCTCGTAGCTGGTCGCGATCGGCAGCAAGTACGTGTTGTTCTTGCGAGCCGGCGCCAGCGCCGCCCAGGTGGTGGGATGCGGGTCGGCGACGACCAGCAGGTCGAGCGCCTCGATGCCCTTCTGCGCCTGCGGCATGCGCGTCACGGTGTTGCCGCCGTGGCCGAACACCATCATCGCCTTGACGTTGTCCTTCTGCGACACGTCCTTCTTGTCGTACAGCGTCGCATCGAACCACCGGGTCGACGGGATGCCCGGCGTGAAGATGGTCTTCATTGGCTTGCCGTCGGCGCCGTTGATGGTGTCGAAGCGGTCGACGAAATACTGGTAGTCGACCTCCCAGACCCGCGACCAATGCCGCCACGCGCCTTCGACCAGGCCGTAGTAGAGCGGCAGCGTCACGATATCGAGGCCGAGGTCGGTCGCGCCCTGCACGTTGGTGTGGCCGCGGAAGATGTTGGCGCCGGTGCCGGACGAGCCGACGTTGCCGGTGGCGAGCAGCGCGATGCAGAACGCGCGCACGTTGGCGGTGCCGACCGTGTGCTGGGTCGCGCCCATGCACCAGATCAGCGTGGCCGGCTTCTCGGTGGCAAACGCCTTGGCGACGCGCTCGAGCTGCGCGGGCGGCACGCCGGTGACGCGCTCGACCTCCTCAGGAGTTCCACTTCTCGCACTCCTTGCGGATGTCATCCATCCCGTAGACGCGCTGCTCGATGAATTGCTTGTCTTCCCAGCCGTTCTTGAAGATGACGTGCAGCATGCCCCAGATCACCGGAATGTCGGTGCCGGAGCGGATACGGACATACTCCGTCGCGTGCGCCGCGGTGCGCGTCATGCGCGGATCGATGACGATCATCTTGGCGCGGTTCATCTCCTTGCCTTCCAAGATGTGCTGCAGCGACACCGGATGAGCCTCGGCGGCGTTGGAGCCCATGAAGATGATCGTCTTGGTGTTGCGGATGTCCGTGTAGCTGTTGGTCATCGCGCCGTAGCCCCAGGTGTTGGCGACGCCGGCGACGGTGGTGGAGTGGCAGATGCGGGCCTGATGGTCCGAGTTGTTGGTGCCCCAGAACGCCGCAAACTTGCGGTTGAGGTAGGCGCCTTCGTTGGTGAACTTGGCGGAGCCGAGCCAGTACACCGAATCCGCGCCGGACTTGCCTCGGATCTCCGTCAGCTTGTCGCCGATCTCGTTGATCGCGACGTCCCAGGAGATGCGCTTCCACTGACCGTTCTCAAGCTTCATCGGGTAGCGCAGGCGGCGGTCGCCGTGCACCAGCTCGCGGGTCGCGGCGCCCTTGGCGCAGTGCGAGCCGCGGCTGATCGGAGAATCCCAGCCGGGCTCCTGGCCGACCCAGACGCCGTTCTGCACCTCACCGATCACGGTGCAGCCGACCGAGCAGTGCGTGCAGATGTTCTTGCGGATGGTCATCGCCACGCCGGCCTGCGGCCCCGCGGCGGCGTCGGCCTTGCGGACACTGGTCAACGGTAGCGCGCCGACCACGGCGAGACCGCCAACAGCGAGGCCGGAGCGGCGCAGGAAGGAGCGGCGATCGAGGGCGCCGCCGGACTGGCTGGCCAGCGAGGCGGCGAGCGTGCCGCGGCGTGCCTGACGTTCTGTTCGCTTGATGAGCACGGGCGCCTCCTTATTTCGTCGGATACCGATTCACGGAATAGAACTTCTTCACGTGATCGGTTTCCTTGTAACGGGCCTTACGCTTTTCATCGTTGCTCTCGGTGTCCGCCTTGGCGGACGTGGCGAGCGGGGCGGCGGCGGTAGCCGCAACGCCCGCGCCTGCGCCGAGCGCACGAAGGAACTCACGGCGTCCCACTGCCTTGCGTTCTGTTGTCATTGCCGTTTCCTCCTGATGTTCCGTCGGCGTCCGCTGTTTTTAAGAAGGCAGCGAGAACGCCTCCGTCTCGATGTCGATGAACACGCGTCCGAGCGCGCCAACGGAGCGATAGAACTTCGCCGCGTCGGCACGTTCGAGATCGTTGAAGAAGCGCCCGATCCACGGCGCCAGATGATTTTCAAAGATTTTCTCGTCGGCGCCCGGATGCGTGCCGAGCCGCCGCGAAGCCAGCCCCGACATGATTTCGCAGAGGATCGCGGCGTGATCTTCCGGTTCGACTTCGCCCTCGGCGCGCTCGATGCCGAGCGTCGCCAGCTCGGCGCGCAGCCGCGCCAGCGGTTTCTCGTGCAGGAAGCCGGTCAGATAGTAAGAGCCATACGGCATCAGCTCGCCGCGGCCGATCCCGATGAAGAGATCGAAGTATTCGCGCTCGATCTGTTCGACGCTCGCCTCGCTTGCCGCTTCCGCGAGCGCGACGTGCGCGAGACCGAGCGGCGTGGCGTCACCGCGCAATTCGGCGAGCCGCTTGAGCAGCGCGGCGTCGGGCGCACGCGCGAGCAGCGCCGCGAGCAACGCGTATTCCTGCGCGCGCGCGGCATCGATCTCCTCGACGTCGCCGCCGGCGGGGGCGCCGAACAGGTCAGGCCGCAGGACCGCGCGGTTGATCCCGGTCGCACTTTCGACGGTGGCTACGCGCTCTGCCGGGATGCGATCCCAGTTCGAAACCGAAGGTTGCGAGATACCTATTCGGCGCGCGAGCTCGCTGACGCCGCCAACGGCGCGGATTGCTTCCTGGAGTCCGGAGTCGCGCATCTGCCTAAGAACCGTGCAGCCAGATTCGAATAAGAACGGTTCCAAAGCGTAGGGCTGCGTGGCCCAAATGGTCAATAGCGAGAGGCTATGGCTCAAGAATTATTGTGGTAATGCACGGCCATGCGGCCGGCGCGAAGGCATAGGATCGTATTCGACTTCCGTATTACTTTGTTGCGCCGCAACAGTTACTTTATTGCGATGCACAACGTCTTTTACAGGTTCGGCCGGGGCGGATTCTGGCGGCCGCTGATCTTGCGGCGAGGCGGCAATGTCTTCTGACGAGGTGAGTTCGGCCGAGGGCTTGGCGATCTCGGATGATCCCGTTTCTGCTGGCGTTTCACCCTCGGGCGGCGTCGTTGATTGTTGTTCGACCAGCGTTTTAGGACCGTCGCCGAACACGTCCGCGACCATCTTCCGGATGTCGTCCGCGGAGGCGTCCAGCGAACCAAAGCCCGGCAGGTCCGAGCCGGTGGCGAAGTCGTATTGGTTCTCCGCCATCTCTTTGAAATCGCGGATGGCGGGATCGGCGCTCCACGCGCGGCGAAGCGCCGCACGGGTCAGATGAGCACGGCACGCCCTTCTGCAGGAAGAGCCGGATGTCGGTTTCCGAGGTGATCGATTCGAGCGACGGCAGTTGGGTGATGTCGAATGCCGGCGGCTCGGCCGGAACAGCGCCTTGCTCCGGCTTGTTCGGCGATGTTCGGTCCGTATTCGGCGGCTGATCTGCGGTGCTCGGTGCCTTGTCGGCATGCTCTGGCGGCGCGCCACTCTCCTGCTCTGTTTCGAGCTTTCGCCGCGACCAGCGGCTCAGGAAATTTTCCGGCTCGCTCATCAATCGTCCTCGCCGGTGCGGGAGCGCCGGCCGAGCGCCTCCGTATTGGGGCGGTCGCGCTTGCGCTTGTAGAACGTCTGCTCGACATGGTGCTCGGCGACGAACGCTTCAAGCGCGTCGCGGACCGTGTCCGGCATCGGCACCGACTCCACGATGTCGTTGCCGGCTTCGGTGTAACTCTCACCCTCGAACGGATCCGCGGTGACGCACGCGATCTGGTAGGCCGGATCGGCCGCTTCGGTCGGGCGAAGCACCACCCAAAGCTGGGCGTCCGCCGCGAGGTTGTCGCGGTAGTGCGAGGTCTCGGTGGTGTGGAACTCGACGATCGCAGGACCGGCGTAGAACGAGGTGCGGTCGCCGTCATGCTTGAGCACCGTCCACGGCTCGGTGTCGGGCGCGTCGGGCAGCACCGCGACCGGCTGCCAGACGAAATCGGCCCACTGGCTCATCGCCTTGCGGCGCTCCACCACCACACCCACGCGAATGCGGACCAGCGCGCTCACGTCACCGCCTCCAGATGCTTGATCGGCAGGCCGGTCAGCAGATTCTGCGGCTTGATGCGGAGGATCTTGTCCTTGTCCATCGCCAGGATGAGGAACACCGGCTCGCCCTGGACCTTGTCGAGCGCCACGCCGGGATCGCGGAACGTCAAACGGAAAAGCCCGACCACGCGCTGTTGCGCGGCTTCGTCGAGCTCTTCGCCGTTCCACAGCACATCACCGATCCGCGTCGCCTCGGCATCGAGGCCGACGTACCAGGTCAGATTGACGTCGCGCAGCTCGGTGAGCGGCTCGACGGCGACCTCGACCGACAGCAGGTGCCCGATCCAGCGTTCGATGACCGTGCCGAGCGCGGCGAGCCCGCGCCGCCCGGCGGTGAGATCGATCGCCATGTGGAACTGGTCGCTGTGCGCGAAATAATGCTCGGCGTTGTCGTCGTTGATGATGTCGATCTCCGCTTCCGGCGGGATGCCGAGCATGGAAACCAGCGGCGAAGCCGGCGTCGCGCTCTTGCCGGCAATCACTTCCTCGTCGGCGGCGATCAGCGAGCCTTCGTGCTGGGTCATGCGCTGCGGCCGGAAGAACGTCTCGGCGGCGCGCAGCACGAACGGATCGCCGCAATCGTCCAGCACGTTGCGCAGGATGACGTGAACGAGCTGGTTGACAAAAATATGCGGCGTCTTGCCGGCGCCGCGCATCATATCGAGATAGGCGGCCTCGATGGTGCGGTTCGCCATCAGCCGGTCGCGGAACGCAACCATCACCTGCCAGTTCTCGCGAGCGTCGGCGTCGGCGATGTTCGCGATCTCGGCCTGCGTCACCGTCCGGCGCGGATTGGCGAACAGCGCGGCGTAAAGCGCGCGCTCGGCGTCGCAGGCTTCGGGCGGCGGCGTCAGCTCCGGCCGCGCCAGATAGGCCTTGATGAAATCGTCGGTGACCAGCAGCCCGCCACCTGCATCGAGGTCCAGTAGATGGTGCCCGCAGGACAGCCAGAAGTCTTTGTTAGCCGGCGTGTTCATGGTGTGCCGATCATATCACTTCGTCTTGTCCTGAGCCTGTTGGATCAGGGTCGTCAGATCGACCTTCTCTTCCGGCTCCTCCTCGCCCTCAACCTCCAGGAACGCAAAGGCGCGCAGCGGCTTCGGTCCATCCTTCGGACGCAACGTACGGAACGCCTCGCGGATCTCGCCGTCCTCGAAGCTGCGATGCACCGCGATCAGCGTGTCGGCCGGCTGGTTGCAGAGCGACTCGGTGAAGGCGAACTCCTCCTCCGCGGCTGCCACCGCTTCCTCGATGCTCGGCGCGCCGAAGTGCGCGACGAGCTGCTTCGCCAGCGCGTCGATCGCAGCCAGCCGGTCCTGCTCGCTCGCCTCGACGATCTGCACCAGTGTCGACCAGCCGAGCGATTGCACGCCGAGGAAGCCGCCGCGGAATGCCGAGCGCGCCTTGCCTTCGAGCTTGGCCGGATCGTCGTCGGAGAACACGAACGCGCCCGACACCGCCCATTCGCCCGGCTCCGCGGCAGTGGCGAAGATGAAGGTGTCCGAGGGATCGAGCCGGATGGTGCGAAGGAGTTTCAACGCGGGCCTCCGGTCGACGGATCGAGCCACGCCGGCGGCGCCTGCAGCAGCGGCACAAGCTTGCGGCGCTCGACGTCGGCCTTGCCGACGCGCCGCACCAGCAGATCGCCATTGTCGTCGATGCTGCGGCTCACGCCTTTCTCCGGCTTGAGACGCGGCAGATAATCCCGCGCCACCGCGGCGAAGCCTTCGTCCTGCCAGCCATCGACCTGCACCATGAGATGACGCGCGAAGCTCTCGACCAGCCGCGCGGAGCCGAAATCGTCGAAGCCTTCGTCCTCGAGCGCGGCGGAGAGCGGCCGAAGGCCCGGATCGCCCTCGGCCATCGATACGGTGCGGATCATGCCGCCGAACACCAGCCACGGCGGCGGCTCATCCTCCGGCGTGTCGGGCCACGCGAGCTGTCCGCCTCCGACCACGCCGCCGTCGATCTCGATGGTGCCCGGCCAGACGAACTCGATCGGCTTCTCCGGCGGTGCATGCGCGGCCAGCGCGTCGGCGAGCGCGGCCAGGCCGGCATAGACGGCGCGCCGCGCCGTGCGCAGCGGCTCGTCAGGCTCCAGCACCACGGCGAATTCGGCGAGATCGAACCGCCCGACATAGACGAGCGTGCCGGCGCCGAGTTCCGCGGCATGGGTCCTGGCATGGACAAACGCGTCGCCGACCTCGCGCAAGGTCACGAGGTTGAAGCCCGGCGGCAGGGCCAGCGCAGGCTTGGAGAGCGAATTCAGTCGTGATTCCGGCGGCATAACGCGTGGCGCTTTCTGTTTGGGATCATTATAACCTAGCGCGAGCGGCGGCCAGGGGGCGGCATGCCGCCCCCGAAACCGGAGACGAAATGGCGGAAAAACGCACCATCCTGGTGTGTTCCTGCGAGGACACCATGCCGCTCGACGCGGCCGCGATCGAGCGCGGCTGCCGCGGCGCGGATGTCGTGACCGGACGGTACATGTGCCGCGCCGAGGTCGAACGCTTCCGCAAGCTGGCAGAGGGCGGCGGCGAGATCGTGGTCGGCTGCACCCAGGAGGCGCCGCTGTTCGCCGAGCTGGCCGGCGACGACGCCGCAATTTCATTCGCGAACATTCGCGAAACCGCCGGCTGGTCGAAGGATGCCGCCAAGGCCGGGCCGAAGATGGCAGCGCTGCTCGCCGCTGCCGCGGAGCCGCTGCCGCAGGTGCCGTTCGTCACGCTCAACAGCGAAGGCGTGGCACTGGTCTATGGCCGCGACGAGCAAGCGATCGAGGCGGCGAACCTGCTGAAGGATCACCTCGACGTTACGGTGCTGATCACCAAGCCCGGAGGCCTCGCGCCGCAGCGCGTCACCGAATTTCCGGTGGTGAAGGGCACGATCAAATCGGCGAAGGGCCATCTCGGCGCGTTCGAGCTGGTGGTCGACGACTACGCTGCAGCCTGCCCCATCGTCGCGCGGCGCGCTGAGCTTCGGCGCGGCCCGCAACGGCGCAGTGTCGAAGTGCGACATCGTGCTCGATCTCTCCGGCGAGGCGGCGTTGTTTCCGGCGGCTGACCTGCGCGACGGCTATCTGCGCGCCGATCCGGGCGATCCCGCCGCGGTGCTGCGCGCGGTGCTCAAGGCGCGCGATCTCACCGGCACGTTCGACAAGCCGCGTTACATCACCTTCACCGAGGATCTCTGCGCGCATTCGCGCTCGCGCATCGTCGGCTGCCATCGCTGCCTCGACCTCTGCCCGACCGGCGCCATCGCGCCGGCCGGCGAGCACGTCGCGATCGACGCGCAGGTCTGCGCCGGCTGCGGCCAGTGCGCCGCGGCCTGCCCGACCGGCGCCGCGTGCCTACGCGCTGCCGCCCGCCGACGCGCTGATGCGCAAGCTGCGCGTGCTGCTGTCGACCTATCGCGAGGCCGGCGGCAAGAATCCCATTGTCCTGTTGCACGACGAAGATCACGGCACCGCGCTGATCGATGCGCTGGCGCGCCACGGCGACGGCCTGCCCGCGCATGTGCTGCCGCTCGCGGTCAACGAGTTGACGCAGGTTGGACTGGAGGCGGTGTCGGCGGCGTTTGCGTATGGCGCCAGCGCGATGCGTTTCTTGCTGCGCGCCAAGCCGCGGCATGACGTAACGGGTCTGACCAAGACCATTGCGCTGGCGCAGCCGATCCTCGCCGGTCTCGGTTTCGCGGGCGCGCGCGTCGCCACGATCGAGACCGACGACCCGGATGCGCTCGGCGCAGCGCTGCGCGAGATCGCGGCGGAAGAGCCGTCGCAGCGTCCGGCGAGCTTCGCCCCGGTCGGCGCCAAGCGCGACGTGCTTCGCCTTGCCTTGCGCGAGCTGCATCGCGCCGCGCCGGCACCCGTCGATGTGATCGCGCTGCCAGCCGACGCGCCGTTCGGCACGGTCAATGTCAACGTCGAGGGCTGCACGCTCTGCCTCGCCTGCGTCTCGGCGTGCCCGACTGGCGCGCTGTCGGGCGATCCCGAACGCCCGATGCTCCGCTTCACGGAGGACGCCTGCGTGCAGTGCGGCCTCTGCAAGGCGACCTGCCCCGAGAAGGTGATCAGCCTCACACCGCAAATCGACTTCCGCGCCGCGACCGCGCAGGCGCGCGTCCTCAAGGAAGAAGAGCCGTTCCACTGCATCCGCTGCAGCAAGCCGTTCGGCGTCAAGAGCACCATCGAGCGCGTCACCGCCAAGCTCGAAGGCAAGCACTGGATGTACAAGAACTCGGCGCAGCGCCTCGACGTCATCAAGATGTGCGAGGACTGCCGCGTCATCGCGATGTCGGAGACCGACTTCGATCCGTACGGCGCGCCGCGCCCGAACCCGCGCACCACCGAGGACTATCTGCGCGAGCGCGAGGAGCTGAAGCGCCAGCACGAGAACAAAGGCGAGAGCTGAAAGCTACTTCGTCGCCTTCGCCAGAAAATCCACCAGCGCCTTGCGGTCGTCCGCCGAGCCGATCACCTGCTCCGGCATCTTGGTGCCGGGCGTGTAGGCCATCGGGCCGACCTCGAACAGCTTCGCGACCGTCTCCGGCGTCCAGACGATGGCCATCTTCTTGAGCGGTTCGGAGAAATTGTAACCGGGCAGCGACGCGATCCTGCGTCCGAAGATGCCGTGCAGCGTCGGGCCGGCGCGATTGCCCTCGTCGGGCGACAGCGTGTGGCAGGCGATGCAGGCGCGATAGACCTGCGCGCCGCGGTCGTCGCCGTAGGCCGCAAGCGGATCGTCCACGCCGCTGACCGGCACCGAGCCGATGTGATCTCCGGTCGTGGCGTCCCAGCGCCTCACCATGCGGTCGGTGCCGCCGGTGACGAGCGTCCGGTTGTCGGGCAGGAATGCCGCCGACCACACCGGCAGGCCGGGCCCGACCAGCGTGCGCTGCAACTGCCGCGTGGCTCGATCGACGATCGCGACCGAGCCGCGAATGCCGGCGGCGGCAACCAGCGCACCATCGTTCGTCACCGCGATGGCGATGATCGGCGTTTCGCTGGCCGCGATCTCGCCACGAAGCTCGCCGTTCGGCGCGAGGAAGAACACGCGGCCGTCGGCGCTGCCAGCGACGATCTCGCCATCGCGTGCGACGGCGACGGCGTTGAGCGGCGAAGGCAAGTGTCGTGATGGTCGGCGCGCTGCCGTCGAGCGGCCAGATGCGCACGGTCAGGTCGTAGCTGGCACTGACCAGCGATTTGCCGTCCGGCGTGAACGCCACGCCGTTGACGTTCTGATTGTGCCCCTCAAGCACGCGCGCGGCACCGCCGCCGATCGGCCAGAGCCGGACCGTTCGATCCCACGACGCCGAGGCGATGGTCGAGCCGTCCGGCGACACCGCGAGCGAGACGACCGGCGCGGTGTGGCCTTCGAATACGGTCGCGGGTTGCGCGTCGCCCGGCTTCCACACCGCGACGCGGCCGTCCTCGCCGCCCGTAATCAGGCGGCCGTCCGGCGCGATCGCCACCGCATTCACCGCGCTTTCATGAAAGCGCAGCACCTGCTCCGCGGCGTTGTTCTTGAGCGACCAGCGGATTGCGGAGGTGTCGAAGCTGCCCGACAGCGCGATGACGCCATCCGGAGAAACGGCCAAGGCGCGCACCGGTCCGCCGTGACCGCGCAACTGCGCGTTTGCCAGCGTTGGAACGACCGCCGCCAAGCCCACCGCAGCGACAAGCCACAGCGCGAAAAAATCAATGCAACGCTGAATGCGACTCGCGAGGCGGGGTGAGGTCAAGCTTTCCATTCTCCAATGCCGGAATTCACTCAGTCGCAGCGCACGGACATCCCGCCATCGACCAAAATCTCCGTACCGGTGACGAAGCGCGCCTCGTCCGACGCGAGAAACAGAGCGGCATTCGCCGTATCGCGGCCGTCGCCCATGAAACCCAACGGAATGCGCTTAACTCTCGTTTCGAGCAATTTTTCGACGTCACCGCCGGTGCGCTGCTTGGCGAGGCGCACCTCGACCATCGGCGTGTGGAGTTGCCCCGGGATCACGGTGTTCACGCGAATGCCTTTCTTGGCGTACTGCACGGCGGTGACGCGCGAGAACTGGATCACGGCGGCCTTCGAGGTGGCGTAGCCGACCTGCGCCGAGCCGGTCCAGCGGGTGCCCGATGTGGAGGCCAGATTGATGATGGCGCCACCGCCCTGCCGCTCCATGATCGGCAGCACGTGCTTGCAGGTCAGGAACACACTCTTGAGGTTGTAGTCGAGCTGCGCGTCGAACACCTCCTCCGCCATTTCCACCGGGCCGCCGGCCGCTGATCCGCCTACATTATTGACGAGGATATCGATGCGGCCGTACGCCTTCATGCAGGCCTCGACCATCGCCATCACCGAGGCGTTGTCGGTCACGTCACCCTCGAAGGTTGTGACTTCCTCGCTCACCTCGCGGCACCTCGCGACGGTTTCTTCCATAGCCTTCGGGCTTTTGTCCGCCGCGAAGATTTTTGCTCCCTCCTGCGCGAAGCGCACGGCAGTGGCGCGGCCATTGCCCCATCCCGGACCGACGCATCCCGCGCCGGTGATCAGCGCGACCTTGTCTTGCAGCCTTCCAGCCATGTGAATGCCGATGCCTCTTGCTGTGAACGGGCATCATCCGCCGCAGGGGACGCCGCGGTCAATTCAGCATCGCGGCAAAAGCGGACGTGGCATGCTCCCGCGGTCCGCTCGGGATTTCGGACGATGAAACGCGCCGCCAGGCCGCGCTGCTCCGCGTATTCGAGGCCCGCATTCAGTCCCAGCACCGTGAGCGCGGTCGCCAGCGCGTCGGCGCACATGCAGCGGCGGTGCAGCACCGTGACACTCGTGCATGCTCTGCGGAACCGGATAGCCGCTGCGCGGATCGATCGTATGAGAAAAGCGCCGGCCGCCGATCTCGAAATATCGCTGGCTGTCGCCGGAGGTGGCGACGGACAAACCGTGCAGCGCAACCACCGTCTCCGCCGGACCTTCGAGCGCCACCCACCACGGCGACCCGTCCGGCTTCGCGCCGCTGCCGCGAAGCTCGCCGCCGATCTCGACCAGATGATCGTTGAGCCCCAGCCGGCCGAGCTGCTCCGAAACAAGATCGACCGCGAAACCTTTCGCCACGCCCGACAGATCGAGCTTCACGCCGCCGGGCTGAAGCGCGCGCCGTCCGCTAGCGAGCTTGAGTTGCCGTTCACGTCGTGCAGCAACGATCTCCTCTTCGCCGGGAAGACCGTTGCGCGCACCCGCGGGCCCAAATCCCCAAAGGTCGACCATCGCGCCCGCGGCCGGATCAAACGCGCCACCGGTTTCTTCCGACACCGCGAGCGAATACTTCAGCACCTCATGAAACTCGGCCGGCAGCTCGCACCATGTCCCGGCCGCGGCGCGATTGAACCGGCTGATGTCGCTCTCCGCGATCCACGTGCTCATCTGCGCGACGACGAGGTCGAGCGTGCGCTCGATGCGCTCACGGACCGGGTGCAAGCGGATGCCGTGCCGGCGCCACCAGCTTGACCGACCAGGTCGTGCCCATGGTTTCGCCGTGCAACTCGTGCACGGACGCATCTCGTGGAACAGGCGCACGCACGACCGGCGGAAGGTCGAGCGGGACGAGCACGCGCCGCATTGCGGATAGGCCGCTCACGCTCGCGCGCAAGTCAGGGCGGCAACACCTCAAGCGTAGCGACGTAAGCCGCGCGGCGCTGCTTCAATTCCTTCACCGGCACCTTGTCATCGCGCACCACGGCTTCCATCCAGTACATGCCGGGTTCGGGCCACTTGATGCTGATCTTTCCATCGGCATCGCTGGTGAGATTCATGTCGCCGAGCTTGTCGCGATACCGGTTGCCGCCCGGAACGATGGAGACCTTCACGTTGGACGCGGGCTTGCCGTCGAGCACAAGCTGGAACACGGCCGGCGTACCGGCGATCAGGTCGTTCGGATGCGTGACCGGCGCAAGCTCGAGCCCCTGCCCGGTGATCTTCAGCGTTTCGGTGCTGGGCTTGCCTGAGGTGATGAACACCTCCATCCGGCTCTGATTGTAGGTCGAGCGCAACTCTTCCGCGTTCTGCGGCACCTCCTTGGCAAAATTCTCTGGCGCGCCGGACCAGCGCTTGACCTGCCCGTTCTCCTTGTAGCTCGCGAACACGCCGGTGTTGGTGATCGCCAGCTTGTAGGTGCCCTTCTGCTTGATCTGAACGTCGAACGTGCTGCGATAGCGCCCCATGCTGCCGTTCTGGTGCGGCACCTTCGAGCCGTCGGGCGCGGTGACGGTCAGTTCCGCCGCGCGGCCCCGCAACCCAGGCAATTCCGCCGCCGGGCCTCCAAGATTGGCGATCCGCACCGGGAAGTGCTCGAAGTAGAACAGGTCGTTCGAGACCGCCGCATCCACCGTGATCCATTGATCGTCGCCGGACAGCACGGTGGCCGACGGCAGCATCCAGGCCCGGTGCGCATGGGCCGTCAACGGAACGCACAAGCACAACGCGAGAGCCGCCCACTTCCAGGAGATCTTCATGTCAAAGCTCCGTCATTTCACGGCTTGAGATCGAGCACGATTTCGCCGAGTTCGTGCCCGCCTTGAACCTTCAGGCTTTCGGCGGCCTTCAGCGGCCACCGGAACGGGATGCGCAGAATTTCGCGGCCTCCGACTTCGCGGGCCGCCTCGATGACCAGGTGGTATTCGCCGTCGGAGAGACCGGCGATCGGCGCCTTGCCGGTGTCGACCGCGACCTTGTGCTCGCCCGGCGGCCGTGTCGCGCTGCTCAACCCATCGACCGGCATCTTCAGATCGCGACCGATGCGGCGCCACCACTGCCGCATGTCCTTGAGCCACTTGGTGCCTTCGTTGTCCTTCAGCTTGAGGTCGTACCAGACCGCGACGTTGCCGACGAAGCTCTGATCGGGACGCTCCAGCCATACTGCAACATAAGGCCGGTGATATTCCGCAACGTTGAGCCGCGGAATGCTGACCGTCAGCGTCACGTCCGCGGCGAGCGCCGGAGCAGCCATCACGCCCGATAGAGCCGCGGAAAGTGCAACGCGCATAGTTACCTCAGTGAATAAAGAAGATTGCAAGCAGCGCCGGAATCACGAGCCCCAGCGCGACCAGCGGCCATGTGGAAGGACGTCCGTTGGCGAGCAGTTGCAGCAGCACCAGTCCCGTGGCGCAGAACACCACGCAAGCAATCGCGAACACGTCCAGGAACAGCGACCACACCGCGCCGGTGTTGCGGCCCTTGTGCAGGTCGTTCAGGTAAGAGACCCAGCCGCGGTCGGTGCGCTCGTAACGCGCTTCTCCGCTGCCGAGATCGATGCTCAACCACGCGTCGCCGCCGGGCTTCGGCAGCGAGACATAGATTTCCTGCGCGGACCATTCGGCCTCGCGGCCAGCGGCCTGGACCGATATTTGGTTTGATATCCAGTCCACCACGGCCGACGGTAAAGGCCCTTTGCCTTTCGGCGGGTTGGACTTGAGTTGTTGCAGCAACGCCGGAGGCAGCGTTTTTGTGACCGCGCTGACGACGGGCTTCGCCTCGATCTTCGACGCATGATTGAGCGTGATGCCGGTGACGGCGAACAGCAGCATGCCGATCAGGCAGATCGCGGCGCTGATCCAGTGCCATTGACGCATCTGTCTCAGCCAGAACGCGCGGCTGCCCAGCGTCAACTTCTGCCTCATGAGAAACCTGCCGAGCGCGCATGGCCCGCTCCGAACCGTGCCGCAGAACAGCGACCTGAGAACGTCTGTCGCGTTCGTAACCAAGAACGAAACACGTTGCAAAGACAATGATTTAGGTCGATTCCAAACTGGCTCTGTTTGGAGGTTTTCTAATTCGCCAAAGAAAAATTAGGGGCGCCTGTCGGCGCCCCTAAACGAAGACCAACAACGCAACCGCGTTACATGGTGCCCTTAAGGCCCAGCTTGTCGACCAGCGCACCCCACTTTGCGCGTTCCGACTTAATGTAGTCGTTGATGCCCGCCACTGAGGGCGACTCGATCGGAATCAGGCCAATGTCGGCTGCCCGCTTGGTCATCTCCGGGTCAGTCATGATCTTCTTCATCTCGGCGTGCAGCCGATCGACGATCTCCTTCGGCGTCTTCGACGGCACCAGCAGCGTATGCCAGGACACCGCCTCGAAATCGGAGGCGCCGGAAACCTGCGAGAACGGCGGCACCTCGGGCAGCAGCGGCAGCGGAGTCGTGGACGAAACCGCGAGCGCGCGCAGCTTGCCGTCCTTGATCACAGGGATCGATGCGCCGGCTTCGACGAAACCGGTGGCCACGTGTCCGGCAACCAGATCGGTCACAGACTGGCCCGTGGCCTTGTACGGCACGTGAGTGGCGTCGAAGCTAAATCGCTGCTTGGCGAGTTCCATTGCAATGTGCTGGAACACGCCGGCACCGAGCGAGGCATAAGTGAGCGGCGGCTTGGACTTCTTGGCAAGATCAATGAACTCGGGAACGGTCTTCGCCGGCACGTTCGGATTGACCACCAGGATCAGCGGCGACTTCACATAGAGCGAGATCGGCGTAAAATCGTTGTCCGGGCTGTAATTCATCTGCTTGTAGAGATGCTGGTTGATCGCCAGCGCCGAGCTCGTGAGCACACCGAGCGTGTGGCCGTCGGGCTGCGAGGTCGCGATTTGTGCGGCTGCAATCATCGTCGCCCCGCCGGGCTTGTTCTCGACGATCACCGGCTTGCCGAGTGCCTGCGACAGCTTCTCGGCATACAGCCGCACCAGCATGTCCATGCCGCTGCCGGGACCGAGCGCTACCACGATGGTGATGTTCTTGGATGGATAGCTCTGCGCCTGCGCCGGCGAACCGAGAGCGATCGTCACAAGCGAAAGCGCGACAAACGCGCAGCGGACAAACCAAGCCATCGAAGTCCTCCCTCAGATTTTCTGGCCTCACATTAGGTGCACGACAGGTTTCGAACAAGCCGATTTCAGACCGCCAATCAGTTGCAATTGCCGCATCAAAGCTGGACGCAATCGTTGTCTCGGGCTTAGCTACAGCGCATGCAAAGCGAGAAGGAAAAGGTCGCGCTCGGCTCGATCGCCGTGTCGGCCGGACTTACGATCGCCAAGGCCGTGGTCGGTTTTCTCTCCGGCTCGCTGGCGCTGCTGTCGGAGGCCGCGCATTCGGCGATCGACTGTCTCGCCACCATCATGACCTATTTCGCCGTGCGGATTTCCGGCAAGCCGGCCGACGCCGAGCACCACTACGGCCACGGCAAGGTGGAAAGTGTCACCGCGCTCGCGGAGACTGCGCTGCTGTTCGTCCTCTCCGGCGTGGTGATCTGGGAGGCGGCATCCCGGCTGTTCGGCGGTCACGGCCACGCAGTCGAAGCGACGATCTGGGCGTTTGGTGTGATCGTCGTGTCCATCGTGGTCGATTTCTTCCGCGCGCGGCTGCTCTATCGCGTAGCGCGCGACACCGCGAGCGAAGCGCTGGAAGCCGACGCGCTGCATTTCGGCTCCGACATGTGGTCGTCGATTGCGGTCCTGATCGGCCTTTGCGGGATCGCGGCGGGCTTTCCATGGGCGGATTCCGCGGCAGCGCTGGTCGTCGCCGTGTTCGTCTGCGTCGCCGGCTGGCGGCTCGGCCGCCGCACCATCGATACGCTCACCGACGCCGCGCCTCCGGGCTCCGCCACCGCCGTCGAGCGAGCCGCGGAGGCGGTGCGCGGCGTGATCGGGCTCGACCAGGTTCGGATCCGGCCAGTCGGCGACAAGCTGTTCGTCGAGGTGACCGCCGCGATGAGCCGGACGCTGCCGCTTGACCGCGTGGAAGGACTCAAGCGTGAGCTTGCGCAGGCGATCAAAACCGAGCTGCCCCGCGCCGAGGTCAGCGTCACGATCGCGCCGCGCGCGCTCGACAACGAGTTGGTGATCGAGCGCGTCATGGTGATCGCGCGCAACCAGGCACTCGCGGTGCATCACGTCACGGTGCACGACATCCGCGGCAAGCTGTCGGTGTCGCTCGATCTCGAGGTCGACCGCAAGCTGCCGCTTGGCAGCGCGCACGATATCGCCGACCGGCTGGAAGCGGCGTTGCGCGAGGAGCTCGGCACCGACGTCGAGGTCGAGACCCACATCGAGCCGCTTGCAGGCCGACGCCGCAGGACGCGAGGCCATGCCCGAACGCGTCCGCGCGGTGCAGGAGACACTGGCCGAAATCGCCGCCGAAGGCGGCACGGTCCGCGATATTCACAACGTCCGGGTGCGCGAAACCGACGAAGGCGAGATCGTCAATTTCCACTGCCGGGTCGACCC
Organism: uncultured Alphaproteobacteria bacterium; assembly: GCA_963838595.1. Classification (GTDB taxonomy): domain Bacteria; phylum Pseudomonadota; class Alphaproteobacteria; order Rhizobiales; family Xanthobacteraceae; genus Z2-YC6860. Next base: position 50,157 of record CAWIRP010000010.1, on the reverse strand, counting down.
GATGCTCACGGTGCAGGCAGTGCACGAAAAGGTCGACGAGGTGGAGCGCACGCTACGGCGCCGCGCGCCGTCAATTAAGCGCGTGATCGGGCACGCGGAGCCGCGGCGACAGCCTGAAGTCTATTTCCCGCATCCCCGCCGCGCGCAGCATCGCCGAATTGCGCTTCACCTCATCCTTGAGCTGCCGTCGAACACATCGGGCGTCGTCACGTTGATCTCGACGCCCTGCTTGGTCAGCCGCGCCGCGAGTTCGGACTCTTGCAGCACGCGGCCAATGTCGGCGCTCACCTTGTCTAGGATCGGCTTCGGCGTTCCGGCCGGCGCCAGCACGCCGAACCAGGAATCGTATTGGTATTCCGGCAGGCCCGACTCCGCGATGGTCGGAACGTTCGGCAATACGGCTGTCCGCTTGTCCTTCGCGATCGCGATCGCGCGCACCTTGCCGCTCTCGTGAAGCTCGGTCGCGAGATGAACACTGAGGAAGAAGAGCTGCGAGTTGCCGCGCATCACGCTGGTCACCGCCTCCGGCGCGCCCTTCTGCGGGATGTGCACGATGTTGATCTTGGCGGTCTGCTTGAGGATTTCGGCGCCGAGATAGGACGTGCTGGCGAGACCGGCCGAGGAGAAGTTCATCTTGCCGGGTTCGGCGCGGGCGAGCGCGATCCATTCGGGGAGATTCTTGGCAGGCAGGTTCGGCGGCACGATCAGCGCCTGCGGCACGCTGGCGACCGGCGTGACGCCGGTGAAATCGTTGGCCGGATCGAACGGCAGATTGCTGTTCACCACCGCGCCAATGGTGTGGCCGTTCGAAGTGAGCATCAGTGTGTAGCCATCGGGCGCGGATTTCGCCACGCTGTTGGTGCCCGCGATACCGGGGCGGTTCTCGACCACCACGGTCTGCTTCCACAACCTGGTCAGTTCGTCGGAGAGAACGCGGGCGAGGCTGTCGGTGCTGCTCCCGGCCGAGAACGGCACAACGATGCGCACAGTCTGATTGGGATAGGCGCCCTGCCCGAACGCGAACCCGGCTCCGGCGATCCAGACCGCCGCGACGAGACCAACAAGGCGTTGCGTGCTCATGCCGTCCTCCCATGTTCTTGCGTTGCGGACAGTCTCGCGCCAAACGCGCCGCATTCCTAGAGGGGCGCGAAAACGAAAACGGCCGGCAGCGCGGGCTGCCGGCCGTTCGACTGCGCCGTCGAAGCGGCTATTGCGAACCGATGCCCGCCGCCTTGAACGTCTCAGTGAGCTGCGCGGTTTCCTCGCGAACGATCTTGTCCATCGCCGCCGGCGTGTCGGTGACGCCGATCAGGAACTGCGCCTTGAGCTTGTTCTGGATATCCGGCGTCTTGATCGCGTCGGCCCAATCCTTGCTGATCTTGTCGCGGATCGCCTGCGGCACCGCGGCTTGCGTCATCAGCCCGAACCAGGAGTCGTAGACGAACTTGAGGCCCGCCTCGGTAAAGGTCGGCGTCTCCGGCAACTCCGGAATGCGTTGCGCGGTCGCGGCCGCGATGGCGCGCACCTTGCCGGCCTGCGACTGGTCGCGCGCCAGGTTGATCGGCGCGAAGTAGAACTGCGCGTCGCCGCGGATCACCGCCGTCACCGCGTCCGGCGCGCTGCGGAACGGCACATGGACGATGTTGATGCCGGCGACGCGGCGGAACTGCGCCCCGGCAATGAACGTGGTGCTGGCGAGGCCGGGCGAAGAGAAATTGAGCTTGCCGGGCTCCTTCTTGGCGAGGTCGATGACCTCCTTGAGGGTCTTGGCCGGAACGTCCGGATGCGAGATCAGGAACAGCGGCGCGGAGCCGAGCCGGGTGATGCCGGCAAAATCCTTCACCGGATCGAACGGCACGTCCTTGGCGACGAGCCCGGCGACGGTGTGGCCGTTGGACGTCACCATCAGCGTGTAGCCATCAGGCGTCGCCTTGGCGACCGCGGCGGTACCGGCGAGACCGGGCCGGTTCTCGACGATCACCTGCTGGCCCCAGCGCCGGCCCATTTCGTCGGCGAAGATGCGCGCCAGGATGTCGGTCACGCTGCCGGCGCCGAACGGCACCACGATGGTGACGCGCTGGGTCGGCCAGCTTTGCGCCGACGCAGGTGTCGCAAGCCCGGCCGCCACGACGGCGGCAAGACCGAGCATCCATCGACCGATTTGTCTCATGCTATTCCTCCCTGAATTCCCACTCTGATTGCGTTATTTGGCATGGCGCGGTGGCAAGCGGCTTCGCCGCCCCCTTCTTGGCCACCACCTCATCGAGAGTTCTACCAAAATCCTTGAGCATCACCACAGCGGCATTTCGACCGGGACCGCCGGAAATCGAGCCGCCGGGATGGGTGGTCGAGCCGGTCTGGTAGAGGCCGGGGATCGGCATACGGTGCTGGGCCCAGCCTGCGGCCGGACGCAGCGCCGCGGCCTGCGCGGCGTTCTGCGCGCCGCCGTGGCAGGAGCCGCGCCAGTTGTGCGGATTGCGGCGCTCGAGATCGAGCGGGCTTTCGACCACGCGGGCCAGGATCTTGTCGTCGGTCAGATTGGGCGAGAAGCGGCGCAGCCAGTCGAGATTGGCCTGCGCGACCTCGTCCTTGATGGTGTCCCAGTGCTGCGGCCCTTCCTTGAGCTCATAGGGCTGCATGCCGATGATCTTCAGCGTGTGATGGCCGGGCGGCGCCTGGCTCGGATCGCCGATCGAGGGGCTGACCGCGAGCAGCACCGGCTCCTCGACGTTGGCGGCGCCGCGCGCGAAATCGTAGCCCATGCGCAGCGCCCGCGTCGGCGTCGACAGCATGGCGCAGGCGATCGGCGTGATGTTGCCGCCGTCGCCCTTGAGCGTCATCGGCTCCTTCAGCGCGTAGTGCTGCACGAACAAGGTCGGGCCGGCCTGCCAGGTCTCGACGCCTTCGACGAAGTCGTCGGCCCACGCCTTGCGCGGCGCCATGTCGATCAGGTGCTTGATGTGGATGGTCGAGAGCACGGCTTTCTCGGCGCGGTATGAGCTGCCGTCGGCGCATTCGACGCCGGTGCATTTGCCGTTCTCGACGATCAGGCTCTCGACCTTCTTGTTGGTCAGGATGGTGCCGCCGTGGTCCTCGATCAGCCGCACCAGCACTTCGGTGAGCACGCCCGAGCCGCCCTTCGGGATGCACCAGCTCCAGCGCTGCCGCCCCCACACCAGCGAATAGGCGAGCCGCCCGGTCATCGGCCATTCCGGCGGCGTCACGGTCTGGAACGCCATCCAGAGCATGAAGCAGCGCGAGTGATCGTCCTCGAAATTGTCGCGGATGATCTCCCAGGCCGACTGCGCCTGGCGGCGCAGCCACTTGCGGCCGTCGGGATGCTCGTTGAGGCGGTCGTTGATCGGCTTGCCGAAGCCGATCGGCGTGTAGGACGCAGCGTCGAACAGCGGCTTGATCGCGTCGTACTCGTTGTACATGCGCCGGTAGGCGTCGGCGTCCTTCTTGGAGAACTTGGCGAACTGCTCAACGGTGCGGTCGATGTCGTGGTACTGCGTCAGATAGCTGCCGTCGAGGAACGGCGCGTGGCAGACGATCTCCGGGTGGATGTATTCGAGCCCGTAGTCGGCGAGCCCAAGCTCGTCGTTCCGCATCATCGGGACTGTCTTGCAGGATGACGTGCGCGGTGCCGCACGAGTCGTGGCGGAAGCCCGGCAGCGTCAGTTCCTCGGTGACGACATTGCCGCCGGCGACGCCGCGCCCTCCAGCACCAGACAGCGGTAGCCGGCTTTCGCAAGATACGCGGCGGCGACCAGGCTGTTGTGCCCGGCGCCGGCGACGACGACGTCGAACTTGTCGGCCATATGCAATCTCGCATGAACGTGGCCGGGCCAACCGGGCCCGGCCACCGCAGAATAGCACCTTCCTAGATGCGCTTGTCCGGAATCCCCGCCGCCTTGTAGTTGCGCGCCTGCGCCTCCCGCGTGAGGCGCGCGACCCGGTTCATATCGACGCCGACCAGCTGGCCGTTGCGCTTCATGACCTTGCCCGCGATCAGCACGGTGTCGACGTTCGCCGCTGTCATGCTGGTGACCACCGCGCCGACCGCGTTGTTCATCGGCATCACGTTGAGCCGGTCGGTGCGCAGCATGATGATGTCCGCCTCCTTGCCGGGGGTGAGCGAGCCGATCTTCTTGTCGAGGCCGTTGGCGCGTGCCCCCTCGATGGTGGCGAACTCCAGCACCTCGCGCGCCGTAAGGAACTTCGGCGGATTCTTGTCGCCGGCGAGACGCCTCGCCCACACCTCGTTCTTCTGCAGCGAGAAGACGGTGCGCATCTGCGTGAAGAAGTCGTTCGGCACCGAGGTTTCGACGTCGACGCTCAGCGACGGACGGATACCCATGTCGATCGCCTTCTGGGTCGGCGGGTTGCCGTGGCCCATCAGCGTCTCGACATAGCCGGCGATCGAGACCGTGCCGCCGGTGTCCCTCATCAGCTTCCACTCGGTGTCGTTGAGCGTGCAGCAGTGGATGTAGGTCGTGTCGTCCTTGAGCCCGCCGGCCGCATGAAGCTTCTCCAGGAGCGCGTTGCGGCCGAATTCACCCACGCCAACGTGGATGCTGATCCGGGCGCCGACGTCGCGCGCCGCCTTGAACTGCGAAAGGGTGGCCTCGGGCGTGCCTCCGAGGGCCGCGAGATAGAGCGTGACGAGTTGATTGTCGCTGGAGAAATACTGCTTGCGCAGGCGCGCGATGTCTCCGGGATATTTGGCTGTTGCAATCTCCATGACCCGGCCGGTCTCGTTCTGGCCTGCGCCATAAGCGAACACCGCACGCACACCGGAGTCCTGCAATCCCTTGATGCAAGCGTCGGTGTGTGCGGGCGAAGTTCCGATATGCGACCAGTCGAGCACGCAGGTGACGCCGGAATCGATCGCGCCAAGCGCGCTGACCAGATCGGCGGCATAGACGTCATCCGGTGTCATGGTCGCGCCGAACTTGCGCTGCACAACGTTGCGGTAGTCTTCGAGCGACCCATCCGGCAGCACGTTGCGCAGGAAGCCCTGCCACATGTGGCGGTGTGTATCGACAAAGCCCGGCATCACGATCGACTTCGATGCATCGATCACTTGGGCATTGGCGGCGCTGATACCCGGCTTCACCGCCGAAATCCTGCTGCCCTCGATCAGCACATCCGCCTGCTCGAAATCGCCGACCGACTTGTCGAGCGAAAGCACGCAGCCGCCCTTGAGCAGAATTGGCCGACCCGCCGCTGGCTTGGGCGCCGCCTGCGCCTCGCCGGCGCCGAATGCAGTTGCGAGCGCGGGAGCGGCCGCGGTCGCCGCCGCGGTGGTGCATAGGAACTGCCGCCGCGACAGGCCGCGCGAGGCACACAGCATGGGCATCCGGAACTGAATGTTTGGTAGGTCATGGGATCCTCCCTTGGATCGTTTGTATTGCGGCGATGCTAGTCCTTCCCCACATTTCGATCTAGCAACGTGCCATCACGTGACTTGGCCCACCGATCCGGGCTAGATCGCTGCCCACCCAGGTGTGCCCAATATGATGCGAACCGAAGAAGCCCGCGCCGTCCGTCTCGCCGATTATCGCCCGCCCGACTGGCTGGTCGAGACCGTTCATCTCGACGTCAAGCTCGATGCGACCAAAGCCCCGGTCCGCGCCACCATCAAGTTCAAGCCGAACACGACGGCAGGCGCCCCCGCCCCGCTCAAGTTGGACGGCGATGGGCTCACACTCGTTTCGCTCAAGCTCGACGGCGAGGCGCTCTCCGCCGACCGCTACGCCGCGACGCCGGAAGGATTGACCATCCCGCAGCCACCGAACCGTCCGTTCACGCTGGAGATCGAGACGCTGGTCGACCCGACCGCCAACACGCAGCTCTCAGGGCTCTATCGCGCGTCCGGCGCCTATTGCACGCAGTGCGAGGCCGAAGGTTTCCGCCGCATCACTTACTTCCCCGACCGGCCGGACGTGATGGCGGTCTACACCACGCGCATCGAGGCGGACAAATCCGAAGCGCCGGTGCTGCTGGCGAACGGCAATCTCACCGAAAGCGGCGACCTGCCTGGCGGCCGGCACTTCGCGGTCTGGCACGATCCGTGGAAGAAGCCGTCCTATTTGTTCGCGCTGGTCGGCGGCAAGCTCGGCGTCGTCGAGGACACGTTCACCACCATGTCCGGCCGCAAGGTCGTGCTGCGCATCTACGTCGAGCCCGGCAAGGAGAAGCTGTGCGACTTCGCGATGGACTCGCTCAAGCGCTCGATGCGCTGGGACGAGCAGGCGTTCGGCCGTGAGTACGATCTCGACATCTTCATGATCGTCGCGGTCAGCCACTTCAACATGGGCGCAATGGAGAACAAGGGGCTCAACGTCTTCAACGACAAATACGTGCTCGCCTCGCCCGACACCGCGACCGATCAGGACTTCGTCAACATCGAAGCCATCATCGCGCACGAGTACTTCCACAACTGGACCGGCAACCGCATCACCTGCCGCGACTGGTTCCAGCTTTGCCTGAAGGAAGGCCTCACCGTTTTCCGCGATCAGGAATTCACGTCCGACGAGCGCTCGCGCGTGGTGGCGCGGATCGGCGACGTGCGGGGCTTGCGCACCGTGCAGTTCACCGAGGACGCCGGTCCCCTCGCCCATCCGGTGCGGCCGGAGCTCTATCGCGAGATCAACAACTTCTACACCTCGACCGTCTACGACAAGGGCGCCGAGGTGGTGCGGATGATCAAGACGCTGATCGGCCCGCAACTGTTCCGCAAAGGCATGGACCTCTACTTCCAGCGTCACGACGGCGAAGCCGCGACCATCGAGCAGTTCGTGCAGTGCTTTGCCGACGCCAGCGGCCGCGACTTCAAGCAGTTCATGCGCTGGTATTCGCAAGCCGGCACGCCGGAGATCACGGCCACCGGCCGCTACGACGCGGCCGCCAAGACATTCAAGCTCGACGTCGCGCAAACGACGCGGCCGACGCCGGGACAACCGACGAAAGAGCCGCAGGTGGTGCCGCTCGGCATCGGCCTCGTGGGAAAATCCGGCGACCTGCCGCTCAAGCTGGCCGAAGGCTCGTCGCCCGAGCGCGGCGTGCTGGTGCTCGACAAGCCGTCACAGAGCTTCACCTTCACCGGCGTCACTGAGCAGCCGGTGCTGTCGATCAACCGCGGCTTCTCCGCGCCGATCAGGCTCGACGCCAAGCTCAGCTCCGACGACCTGCGCGCGCTCGCCGCGCGCGACAGCGATCCGTTCAACCGGTGGCAGGCGGTGCAGACGCTGGCCACCGGACTGCTCACCGGCAACGTGGCGCGGCTGCGCGCCGGACAGGATCCCGATATCGACGAAGGCCTGCTCCAGGCGCTGGCGGCGATCCTCGCCGACAATTCGCTTGAGCCGGCCTTCATCGCCGAAGCGCTGCAGATGCCGAGCGAAGCCGACATCGCGCGCGAGATCGGCAAGGACGTCGATCCGGACGCCATCTTCCGCGCCCGCACCGGACTGCGCGCGCTGATCGGCCTGCATCTCAACGCCGAACTGACCAAGACCTATCGCGCGATGACGACGAGCGGTCCCTATACGCCCGACGCGGCGAGCGCGGGCCGCCGCTCGCTCAAGAACATCAGCCTCGACCTGCTCGCCGCCACCGCCGAATCCCACGCGATCCGGCTCGCCGCCGAGCAATTCAAAGCTGCCGACAACATGACCGACCGCATGGCGGCGCTGACCACGCTCAACCAGCACGACGGCCCGGAACGCATCGCCGCGCTGGAGGCGTTCTACGAGCGCTACCGCGACGACGCCCTGACGCTCGACAAATGGTTCGGCGCTGGAGGCGGTCGCGCCGCATGCCACCACGCTGGCGAGGGTGCGCGCGCTCACCGCGCATCCGGCGTTCTCGATGTCGAATCCGAACCGCGTGCGCTCGCTGATCACCATGTTCGCGGTCGGCAACCAGACCCAGTTCAACCGGGCGGACGGCGCAGGCTACGAGTTCGTCGCCGACACGGTGCTGGCGCTCGATCCCGCCAACCCGCAGGTGGCGGCGCGCATGCTCTCCGCGTTCAAGAGCTGGCGCATGCTGGAGCCGGTCCGGCGCGGCCGCGCCGAGGCGGCGCTGCGGCGAGTCGCTACGCAGCCGAACCTGTCGCGCGATGCCAGCGACATCGCGCAACGCGCGCTTGCAGACGAGTAGGATTTCGCCACAGCGCCAGCAACGGAACTGCCCGCGTAAGCCGTTGATGCGACTCTCGTTCTGGCGACGCGATGCATTTTAGACTCAGGTGCGATTTCAGTTGATATGTTAACGAAAAATATTGACTCCGACTCTCGACACGACTCCACGCATCGATTCAAATGACCGTGATTCGGGGCGATCAAGCACATCGCTCCGAAGGCAGTTTCTGGGGATTCAATTTCAGACGGGGGCCTGAATGGCGCGCGCCGAAGTGGCGAGTGCGTCTGCGCGACCGGATTCCATCAAGGGTCTCGCGCAGTCGATCGCCAAGCCCGCCTACCGGCGGCTGCTCACGGCCGAACCCGCGCTGCGCCGCGCCGTCCCCGCGCTGATCATCGCCTTCCTGCTCACCATCGGCGTCGGCTCGGTGGTCCAGGTGCTGGATCACCGCCGCCAGGCGATCGCCGACGCGATCCACGACATCCTTGATATTGCCGATTTCGCCGCCGAGCGATTCAACCGGCTGGCCGGATCGGAAAGCGCCGAGAGCGCGCGGCGCGAAATCCTGGAACGGGCATTGGCGGCGCGCGCCACCATGTTCGGCCGCATCATCCTGCTCAGCAACGCCGACGGCATCGTCACCGCCGCGATCCCGCCGGTCGGCGCGCCGATCGGGCAGAAGCTCAACGACGTGCTGGGCGACGTGCCGGCGCTGACCATTCTGGGAGCAAGCGCGGGCGTCGTCGAAATCCCCCTCGCCGACGGCAACCGGGCGTTCGCCACGGTGCGCACGCTGGCTCCCGGCCGCGGCCAGCTCGCGGTGATGCAGTCGCGCGCCGACGCGCTGGCGCGCTGGCGCGCCGACACCACGCTGACCGTGACGCTGTCCGCCACCACCGGCTTCGTGCTGCTGATCCTCGGCTTCGCCTTCCATTGGCAGGCGACGCGCGCGCGCGAAGCCGACTTCATCTACGACACGGTGCGCAGCCGCATCGACACCGCGCTCAACCGCGGCCGCTGCGGCCTCTGGGACTGGGACATCGCGCGCGGCCGCATCTACTGGTCGCATTCCATGTTCGCGATCCTCGGCCTCACGCCGCGCGACGAGCTGATGACGTTCGGCGAGGTCAGCCAGCTCGCGCATCCCGACGACATCAAGCTCTACGAGGTCGCCGAGCAGCTCGCCGACGCCACCGCCAACGCCATCGACCACGAATTCCGCATGCTGCACGCGAACGGCAAATGGGTCTGGCTGCGCGTGCGCTGCGAGATGGTGCGGCAGCCGAGCGAGCCGGGCCTGCACCTGATCGGCATCGCGGTCGACGTCACCGAGCAGAAGACATTGGTCGAGAAGACCGCGGCCGCCGACCTGCGGCTGCGCGACGCGATCGAAACCATCCCGGAGGCCTTCGTGCTCTGGGACGCCGACAACCGGCTGGTGCTGTGCAACTCCAATTTCCAGGAGCTGCACAACCTCTCCGACGCCGCGATCGCCGCCGGCACCTCTTACGAGGACGTCGTCTCGGCTGGGCGCAAGCATGTGATCCGCACCAAGGTGATGAGCGAAGGTCCGACCATTCCCGGCGCGCGCACCTTCGAGGCGCAACTCGACGACGGCCACTGGCTGCAAATCAGCGAGCGGCGCACCAAAGACGGCGGCTACGTCTCGGTCGGCACCGACATCACGCCGCTCAAGCAGCACGAAAGAAAGCTGATGGACAGCGAGCAGCGGCTGATGGCGACCATCACCGACCTGCGCAACTCACAGCACAAGCTCGAGACCCAGACCCGCCAGCTCAGCGAAATGGCGCAGAAATACGCCGACGAAAAGACCCGCGCCGAGGAAGCCAACCAGACCAAGTCGAAATTCCTCGCCAACATGAGCCATGAGCTGCGCACGCCGCTCAACGCGGTGATCGGCTTCTCCGAGATCATGGAATCCGGGATGTTCGGCGCGCTCGGCGCCGACAAGTACTACGAATACTGCCGCGACATTAAGCACAGCGGGCAATACCTGCTGGACGTCATCAACGACATCCTCGACATGTCCAAGATCGAAGCGGGCCGCATCAAGCTCGATCTGGAAGACGTGGAGCTCGATCCGGTGCTGACCGACGCGGTGCGCGTGGTGACGGCGCGCGCGCAGGACAAGCGGCTCAAGGTCACGTCGCACATCGCCGAGGGTATCCACTTCAAGGCCGACAAGCGCGCGGTGAAGCAGATCGCGCTCAACCTGCTCTCCAACGCAGTGAAATTCACGCCGGCGGACGGCGAAATCTCGGTGCGCGGACGGATGTCGCGCAACTGCCGTCTCGATCTCGATCCAGGACACCGGCATCGGCATTCCGCGCGACGCGCTGCAAAAGCTCGGGCGTCCGTTCGAACAGGTCGAGAGCCAGCTCACCAAGACGCATCACGGCTCCGGCCTTGGCCTCGCCATCGCCAAGTCGCTGGTCGAGTTGCACGGCGGTGCGATGCGGATTTTCTCGCGGTTCGGCGCCGGCACGATCGTCGTCGTGCGCTTCCCGCTCGACGGCAAACCGGATCAAAACAAAGGCGTCAAAAAACTTGTTGCCTGAAGCGTGACGTCGGAACGGGGACTGGGAATCGGCGCCCGCCTAGCCACGGGCGCCGATTTATTATGCAGATGCGCATGCGACACTTGCGTGCATGCGATCGCGGTTGCGGATCGCGGCAACTGCGCCATAGAGTGCCGGCATGAAACGCAAAAACATGCTGCGCTTCGGCGCACTGATCGCCCTTCTCGCCAGTACCATCCTCGCCGAGTCCGCCCAGGCGCAAAGCTGGCCGCAGCGGCCGGTGCGGCTGCTGGTTCCCTTCGCGGCTGGCGGCAACATCGACGTGATGGGCCGCCTGATGGCGGCGCGGCTGAGCGAGACCATCGGCCAGCAGGTGATCGTCGAGAACCGGGTCGGCGGCAACGGCATCGTCGCAACCGAGGCGGTCGCCCGCGCCGCGCCGGACGGCTACACGCTGCTGTGGGCCAGCACCTCGGTGGTCGCGATCGTCCCGGCCGCCGCCAAGGTTTCGTACGACCCGCAGAAGGATCTGGCGCCGATCGGCGCGATGACCGCCGGTCCGCAGGTGCTGCTGGTGAATTCCAATGTGCCGGCGAAGAACGTGCAGGAGTTCGTCGCCTGGGTGAAGGCGCAGTCCGCCAAGGTCGCCTATGCCGGCGGCGGCGGCCCCGCCAGCGCCAGCAACCTGATCATGTCGCTGTTCCAGAAGCGCGCCGGGATCGACATGACCAACGTGAGCTATCGCGGCACCGCGCCGGCGCTGACCGACATGATCGCCGGACATATCCCGACCATGTTCATTCCGGTGTCGGAAGCCTACGCCCAGGCGACCAATCCCAACATCCGCCTGCTGGCGGTGTCGGGCGCCAAGCGCTCGCTGATGCTGCCCGATCTGCCGACCATCGCGGAGTCCGGCTATCCCGGCTTCGATGCGGTGTCCTGGACCGGAATGATGGCGCCGGCCGGCACGCCGAAGGAGATCGTCGACAAGCTCGGCGCCGAGATGGAGAAGCGCCGTGAAGGACCCGAAGTTCGTCGAGCAGATCGTCAAGGCCGGCAACGACCCGCTCGGCTACGGACCGGCGGAGTTCGCCAAGATGATCGCGTCGGAAATTCCGGCGTGGGGCGACGCGGTGCGCAGCGCCGGCGTGAAGCTGAACTAGCCCTTCAGGTAGCGGTACGCCGCCTTCACATCGAGCGGCATCCAGTCCTTGTAGCGGTTGATGCTCGCGTATTGCGGCAGGTGCACGTCGCGCACCGCCGCCTCCTCCGACCATCCCGCCTTGATGGCGTCCGCCACCGCGCCGCGCAACGCGATCAGCATGTCGCGAAAGCGCGCGACCGACTGAAGATCGGTCGGCACGCCGTGCCCGGGAATGACCACCGCCACGTCCAGCTTCAGCACGCGCGCCAGCCGGTCGATCCAGCCGTCGAGGTCGCAGTCGCCAAGCCAGGGAAAGCGGCCGTGGAACAGAAGATCGCCGAGGAATACGACCCTGGCCTTCTCCAGATAGACGACGATGTCGCCGTCGCAGTGCGCCGGCCCCCAGTAGTGCAGATGCACGGTCTCGTTCGGCAGATGGAAGGCGAACTGGTCGGCGAACGTCTGCGTCGGCGGCAGGATCGTCACGGTGTCGTAGTCCGGCAGGCTGATGCGCTGCTTGAACCAGGCCTGCGCCGGGTCGCCGTCCGGCACCAGTTCCATGATGTTCTGCCCGAACAGCATGCGCAACTTGGTTGGGAAATCGGTGATGGTCCAGCGATCACCCGAACGAGGACCGAGCGCGCCGTGCATCGCGGTCAGCGTCTTCTCGTGCGCCAGGATCGGCAGGTCTTCGAACACCACGTTGCCGTGGGTGTGATCGAGATGGCAGTGCGTGTCGATCAACATGCGCAGCGGCTTGTTCACTCGCGCGGCCAGCGCATCGCGGAATTGCCGCGCCAGACGCGGATATTGCTGCGCGTCGATGACGAGAAGCCCGTCCGGCGTTTCGATTGCGCCGGCGTTGGAATCGCCGCCCGCTCCGATCCAGGCATGGACACCGGGCGCGACGGTCACAAGTTGCGGTTCGCTGCTCATCGCGCCAGCCTATACGACATTGCCGCTGCGCAACGAAGGAATGGCGCCATGCGCGCGTGCATGATCTAATTCGCCGTACGAGAGACGACATATGCAACCCATACTCGTGGCCGGCGGTGGCCCGGTCGGCTTCATCACCGCGCTGGCCATTGCCCGCCAGAACATCCCGGTCCATGTTTTCGAGGCCGAGCCGCGCGTCATGGACATGCCGCGCGCCGCGACCACCCATGCGGCGACGCTGGAGATGCTGGCCGGCCTCGGCATGGTCGACGAGGTGATCGAGCGCGGCCTGGTCGAGCCGCTGTTCCGCATCTGGGATCGCCAGTCCAAGACCATCGTCGCCGAATTCGATTTCGGCCGCCTGAAGGACGAGACGCCCTACCCGTTCGCCGTGCAGTGCGAGCAGCACAAGCTCGCCGCCATGGCGATCGCGCGGCTGCGCGCCTTTTCGCACGCGACGATCGAATTCTCGGCCCGCGTCACCGAACTATCCCAATCAGCGGATGGCGTCGAGATCCAGGTCGAGACGGCGGACGGCACGCGCAAGGTGAGCGGCAGCTACCTGATCGGCGCCGACGGCGGACGCTCAACCGTGCGCAAGGCGCTGGGCATCGAGTTCGAAGGCTACACGCACCCGGAGCGATTCCTGATCCTCACCACCTCGTACGATATCGGTACGATGTATCCGGGCTGTACGCGCAACTACATCACCGATCCGAACGACTGGTTTTCGATCTTCAAGGTCAGCGGCGACGGCGCAGGGCCGCTGTGGCGCGTGCTCTCCGCAACCAAGCCGGAGCAGACCGACGACGAACTGATGAACCCGGAGGCGACCGAAGCACGACTCCAACGCTTCCTGCCAAAGGGCAGTCCCTATCCGATCGTTCACCGCAATCTCTACAACGTGCACCAGCGCGTCGCGGCGAGCTTCCGCAAGGGCCGCGTATTCCTCGCCGGCGACAGCGCGCACGTCAACAACCCGCTCGGCGGGCTCGGCCTCAACTTCGGCATCCACGATGCCGTCGAGATCACAACGCTGCTCGGCCAGGTGATCCGCAAGGAGGCGCCGGAGAGCGTGCTCGACGACTACGACAGGCATCGCCGGCCGCTGAACATCGAGTTCGTGCAGCAGCAGACCATCGCCAACAAGAAACGGATGGAAGAAAAGGACCCGAACGCCCGCGCGCGGGACTTCGAGCAGCTTCGCCGCACCGCCGACGATCCGGCCGCGCACCGCGCCTACGTGCGCCGCGCCTCGCTGATCGAAAGCGTCAAGAAGCGCTCGATCCGTGGCTGCCTAGCGCGGCGGCTCGAACGAAATCGAGCAGGAGCGCTTGGCGCCGCCGCCCATGATGTTGGCAAGCTGGCCGCGCAGCACGGTCGGCCCATTCGGATTGAGCTTGCCGGCGAATTCATAGGTCCACTCCGGCGGCTGACCGGGCAGCCCGCCCTCACCCGCCATCAGCACCGCGCCGGACGGCGCCACAGTGCCGGTCATGACCTGACCCTGCGGCCGCGCCGGCGTGGCGGTCAGCACGCCGCGGTCGATCACGATGTCCATGTTGTCGTTCCACGCCGGATACTTCTTGGGATCGCCGGAAAACGAACCGCAGACGATCTTGCCGTCGTGCTTCTGCTTGGGGCTTTGCGCGTGCGCAGGCGCGATCAGTGCAAAGGTCACCAGCGCCGATGCGAGCGCCACAATTCGCGGCTTCATCCCATTCCCACTATGCATGACGCTTTCCTGAACCAATTGATTTCGTGCGGCATGCTACACCAATTGCAGCAACCGGCGGCAAGGTGATGACGCAGCCGTTACTCAGGCATTTTGAATACCAGAGCTAAGCCTTGGGACCGGAGCCTTTTGTCCCCAAGATTCGCTCAAAACTCGCGCGCACCTTCTGTTGCGTGTCGGCGAGATGCGCGTCAAGCGTGGCAAAATTCGGCAGGTCCGCAGCGCGCGCCAGAAGTCCGAGCAGCCCCGCGCCCGCCGTCTTCTGATCGAACGGCCCGGCGAGGCACAACCGCAGGATCTGCGTGAGGTTGTGATAGAGCGCCGCGGCCGGACGCAGCACGTCGGCTTCCTCGGCAGGCAGCAGGCCGAGCCGCCACGCCTTGTCGAGCACCCGCACCGTCGACGTATCGAGGATGTCCGGCTGATCGGCGGCGTGCACCAATTGCAGGTACTGCGCGATGAACTCGAGATCGATCAGCCCGCCGGCCGCGTATTTGAGGTCCCAGCGCGTGCTTTCGCCCTTCTCGGTGGCGATGGCGCGGCGCATGTCGGCGACGTCCTCGGCGATCACCGCCGCGTCGCGCTTGCGGGTCAGGATTTTCCGGATCATTCGCTCGACCTCTTCGCCGAAGCCGGATGACGTGGACACGACGCGCGCGCGCGTCAGCGCCATGTGCTCCCAGGTCCAGGCCTCGGTTTCCTGGTAGCTCGCGAACGCGTCGAGCCGCGTCGCGACCGGGCCGGCGCGGCCCGAGGGGCGCAGCCGCATGTCCACGCTGTAGAGCGCGCCGTAGTTCGTCTGCGCCGACAGCGCGCTGATCAGCCGCTGCGTCAGCCGCGCGAAATACTGCGCGCCGTACAGCGGACGCTCGCCGTTCGACTGCGGATGCTCCTCGTCGAAGTCGTAGACGATGATGAGATCGAGATCGGAGGTCGCCGTCATCTCGCGGCCGCCGAGCTTGCCGAGCGCCAGCAGCGCGCTCTTCTGGCCTTTGATGCGGCCGTGGTTCTTCGCGAACGTATCCTCGACGGCGCGGTGCAGCGCGCGGATCACCACGTCGGCCAGCCGCGCGAAGGCGTCGCCCGCCTGCTCCGCCGATACGGTGCCCGAGAGAATGCGTGCGCCGACCAGGAACATGTGCTCCTGCGCGAACATGCGCAGCCGGTCGAGGAAATCCTCGTACGATTGAGCTTCGTCGAGCGACCGCTTGAGCTCCGCCGACAGCTTTGCTTCGTCCGGCAGCGCGCCGAAGAAGCTCGGCTCGAGCAGCGCGTCGATCGCCTCCGGATATCGCGCCAGGATGTCGGCGAGCCGCGGCGCCGTGCCGAGGATCAGCGCGACGAGCGAAACCAGATCGGGGTTCTGCTTGAGCAGCGCGAACAGCCGCGCGCCGGCGTGAAGCCCGGCCAGGAAGCGGTCGAACGCCATCACCGCCGCATCGGGACTTTCGGAGCGCGACAGCCGCTCGATCAACAGCGGCACCAGCTCGCCGAACTGGCGGCGGCTGAACTCGCCCTTGAGCGACGGGTAGGCGCCGGACAGCCAGCGCCGCACCGTGGCGGAGGTTTCAAGCGGCTTCTTGAAGCCCATCTCGCCGAGCCGGTCGAGCGTCTCGCGGTCGTCGGCCTTCTCCGGAAAGGACAGCGCAGCCTGCTCCGGCCGTGACGTCGTCGCGACCTCGAACAGCTTGGCGTAGTGCCGCTGCACCTTGCGCAGATGGCCCAGCAGCGTCTCGGCGAGCGCGTCGCGATCCTTGTAGCCGGCAAAGCGCGCAAACCGCTCCAGCGCCTCGCGGTCGGCCGGCAGCGTGTGGGTCTGGTCGTCGGCCACCATCTGCAGCCGGTGCTCGATGGTGCGCAGGAAAAGGTAGGCGGCCTCCAGGTCCGCGCGCGCGGCGGCGTCGATCCAGCCGCCCTCGACCAGCGTGGCGAGCGTCGCCAGCGTGCCATGACCGCGCAGCTCCGGATGGCGGCCGCCGGCGATGAGCTGCTGGGTCTGCACGAAGAACTCGATCTCGCGGATGCCGCCGCGGCCGAGCTTGATGTTGTGGCCCTCGACCGCGATGTCCTCGTGGCCGCGGTAGGCGTGGATCTGCTGCTTCATCGCCTCGATGTCGGCGACCGCGGCGTAGTCGAGATACTTGCGCCAGATGAACGGCGACAGCTCCTTGAGCACCGCCTCGCCCGCCGCGATGTCGCCGGCGCAGGGCCGCGCCTTGATCATCGCGGCGCGCTCCCAGTTCTGCCCGACGCTGCCGTAGTAGTTGAGCGCCGCCGGGACCGAGACCGCGATCTGGGTCGATGCCGGATCGGGCCGCAGCCGCAGATCGACGCGGAACACGTAGCCGTCGCCGGTGCGCTCCTGCAGCAGCTTCACCAGCCCGCGGGTGATGCGGACGTAGAATGCCGCGGCCTCGCCGTCGTCGGCCAGTGCGCCGGTTTCGGGCTCGTAGAACACGATGAGATCGATGTCGCTCGAATAGTTGAGCTCGTAGGCGCCCATCTTGCCCATCGCGAGCACGATGTAGCCCGAGCCTTGCTCCGGCTGCGCAGCGTTGCGCGGCTTGAAGCGCCCGCGTCGCGCCGCATCGCGCAGCAGAAACCCGACCGCCGACGAGACCGCCGTATCGGCAAGCTCGGTCAGCGCGCGGGTGGTGCGCATCACCGGCCAGGCGCCGCCGATGTCGGCGAGCGCGATCAGCAGCGCCGCCTCCGACTTCATCAGGCGGAGCAGCCGCATCGCCTTGTCTTCGTCCTTGGTGCCGGCTACGGCGCGGGCGGTGTCGCTCAGCAGCGCGGCGAAATGCGCGTCCGGATCGGCGTCGAGGATGCGAACCAGACGCGCGGGATCGGCGACAATCAGGTCCCAGAGAAACGGCGAGCCGTCAGCGAGGCCGGTCAGCAGCGCCTCGACCTTGGGTGACGCGGCGATCAGCTTCTTGAGCGCCTTGCCCGGCTCGGTGCGGCCGATTTCCGCCAGCCATTCGCCGAGCGCGGGCCTTCGCCTCCTTCGGCGCGGACAGGCGGGGCGCATCGCACACCTGCTCGGCGAGCGTCTTGGCGCGCCCTCTCGGCAGGCTTGGCCTTGCGCTTCACCGCCCGTTTCATGGGGCAGGGTTAGCGCAGCCGGTTGCGAAAAGGGAGAGCCGCCTCAATCGGCCGGTGTCGGCAACTGCCGGCCGGCGCGCGGCAGCGCCAGCACGGCCCGCAATCCCGGGGCGTTGTCCTCAAGCTTGAGCTCGCCGCCGTGCAGATGCGCGACCGCCGAGACGAGGCTCAGGCCGAGGCCGGAGCCGGGCTCCGAGCGGCTGGCTTCGAGACGGACGAATCGCTCGACCACACGGCCGCGGTCGGCCTCGGCGATGCCGGGTCCATTGTCGGCGACGGTCAGCAGCACCTGATCGCCGTCGCTGCGCGCCGTCACCACGATCGAGGGCGGCGTTTCGCCGGCTCCACCATGCGCGCTGCGCGGCGTACTTGATTGCGTTGTCCACCAGATTGGCGAGCGCCTGGGTGACCAGCTCGCGATTGCCGCGCACCGGCACCGGCTCGGCCGCCTCGATCTTGAGGGCCACGCCCTTCTCGTCGGCCAGCGGATCGTAGAGCTCGCCGACGCCGCGCACGATGTCGGCGGCGTCGAATTCCGCCATGTGGGTGCTGGCGCCGCCGGACTCCGCGCGCGCGATCATCAGCAGCGCATTGAAGGTGCGGATCAGCTCGTCGGATTCCTCGATCGTGCCTTCAAGCGCGGCGCGATAGTCGCCGTCCGACTTACCCATGCGCAGCGCCTCCTCGGCGCGGTTGCGCAGCCGCGTCAGCGGCGTCTTCAGATCGTGGGCGATGTTGTCCGAGACCTCCTTGAAGCCGCGCATCAGCGCCTCGATGCGCTCCAGCATCACGTTGAGATTGACCGCCAGGCGGTCCAGCTCGTCGTCGCTGCCGACGACCGGCAGCCGGCCCGACAGGTCGCCCGCCATGATGGTGCGCGTGGTCTCGGTCATGGCATCGACGCGCGCGCAGCACGCGGCGCGCGACAAAGAAGCCGCCGGCGAGACCGAGCACGATCACCACCGCGATCGACCATTGGCCCGCGGCGCTGACGATGTCGAACAGCCGCTCGCGCTCTTCGAGATCGCGGCCGACCAGCAGGCGGAAGCCGCCGGGAAGCTGAAACACCCGCACCAGCGCGTGATGCTCGGTGCCTTCCGGATCGTCGAGCCGGCGATACACCGTCTCCGTCCAGCCCGGCGTGTTCATCACGCCTTCGGCCAGCGAGCCGACGTTGCCGGCCAGCCCTTCGCCGTTGAACGTGGTGACGAGATAGAGGCTCGAACCCGGCCGGCGCGCGCGCGCATCGACGACGAACACCAGCCGCCGGATGCCGCCCGAGTTGTATTGCTCGGTCAGGCCGGTGATCTCGGCGTTGACCGTGCGGGTGATCTGCTCGGTGATCAGACGCCGCGTGTTGAAGGCGAAATAGCCGAGCAGCGACGCGGCAAACAGCGCGAACACCGTCAGATAGACCAGCGTCAGCTTGAACGCCGTGGTGCGGAGCAGCTTGCCGAACGCGATGGCCCAGGGGCCCTGCGGCCACGGAATCCGATTGATCAGGCTGCGGAACGAGAATCTGCGCCGAGGCGGCGCATCGTCGCGCGCTACAACGGCGGGGACGCCGCTGCTTCGGGCCTCATCCACCCCGCTGACGCGAGGCATGGCGAGTCATTTTGCGTCACGGACCATGTACCCGGCGCCGCGGATCGTGTGCAGCAAGGGCTGCGAGAATCCCTTGTCGATCTTAGAGCGCAGCCGCGAAATGTGCACGTCGATGACGTTGGTCTGCGGGTCGAAGTGATAGTCCCACACGTTCTCCAGCAGCATGGTGCGGGTCACCACCTGGCCGGCGTGTTTCATCAGGTATTCGAGCAGCCGGAACTCGCGCGGCTGCAGGTCGATCTCCGAGCCGCCGCGCGACACCCGGTGCGACAGCCGGTCGAGCTCGAGATCGCCGACCCGGTAGACCGTCTCCTCGCCGCGGCCGCCGCGGCGGCGCGCCAGCACCTCGACGCGGGCCAGCAGCTCGGAGAACGAATACGGCTTGGTCAGGTAGTCGTCGCCGCCGGCGCGCAGGCCCTTGACCCGGTCGTCGACCTGGCCGAGCGCGGACAGGATCAGGATCGGGGTGTTGACGTCCTTGTTGCGCAGCTCGCCGATCAGCGACAGGCCGTCGCGCTTGGGCAGCATGCGGTCGACGATCAGCACGTCGTATTCGCGCTCCAGCGCGAGCGCGAGCCCCTCCTCGCCGTCGGCGGCCTGGTCGGCCACGTGGCCGACCTCGCGGAAAGCGCGCGCGATGTAGTCGGCGGCGTCGCGGTCGTCTTCGACGATGAGAAGTCGCATGGCGGTCCGGTCGAGGGCGGCCAAGTCTAGCGGAGTTTTGGGGATGGCGCTGGGCCTCGCACCGGCTTCGCCGGAACCGCTGCGAGGGGCGGCGGATTGCTCCGCCGCCCCTCGACCGACCTCGCTCCCGGCGGGGGCGACGAATGCCGGGGAACGAAGCGCGGTATTTGAGGGGACGGACTTGTCGTCCGTCCCCCGGGTTCGCTCCGCCGGCGGGGGCGACGAATGCCGACGGGACGCTCCCAACTCTGGCGCCGGATTTGTGGAACGAACGATCATGGTTCGTCCCGTCCGGCGCTACGCACTCACATGCCGCAGATCACGCGCGGCTGAGCGGGATGGCGACGAACCGCGTCCCCCGCTCGGATTTCACTCGCATCAGCACGCTGCGCTTGCCGTCGGCGCGGGCCTCGGACAGCGCCTTGCGGACTTCGGCGGGCGTTGCGACGGTCTTGCCTGCGACGTCGAGGATGACGTCGCCCGGCTGGAAGCCGAAGTCGGCGGCCGGACCGTTCGGATCGATCTCGGCGATCACAACACCAGGCTCGTTGCCGCCTGGCGCGAGCGACAGGCCGAGCCGCGGGCCGTCCGCGGCCGGCACGTCGCGATCGGCGCGGTCGCACGCTGCTCGCTGCGATCATTGCGATCGTTGTTGCGATCAGCGCGCTGCTGGCTGCGGTCGTTGCGGTCGCCGCGCTGCTCACCGCGATCGCGGTCGGACGTGCCCTGGTCGCGATCCATGTCCTGATCGCGATCCTGGAAGTCGCGGCGCTGCTCGGCGCGAGCCTCGCGCTGCGCCGGCAACTCGCCGAGCGTCAGGTTGACGGTCTTCTCGCTGCCCTTGCGCAGAATGCCGAGCTTGATGTTGGCGCCCGGCGCCATGCCGCCGATCCGGCGCGACAGTTCGCGGGCATCCTTCACCCGCTCGCCATCGACCGACACGATCACGTCGCCGGCCTCGATGCCGGCCTTGACCGCCGGGCTGTCCTTCTGCGGCTCGGCGACCAGCGCACCCTCGTTGTTCTTGAGGTTGAGGCTGTCGGCGATCTCCTTGGTCACCGGTTGGATCTGCACGCCGATCCAGCCGCGCGCGACCTTGCCCTTGTCCTTGAGCTGGGCGACCACGGTCTTCACCGTCTCCGCCGGAATGGCGAAGGCGATGCCGACCGAGCCGCCGGACGGCGAGTAGATCGCGGTGTTGACGCCGATCACGCTGCCGTCGGTGTTGAAGGTCGGGCCACCGGAGTTGCCCTTGTTCACCGGCGCGTCGATCTGCAGGAAGTCGTCGTACGGACCCGCGCCGATGTCGCGGCCGCGCGCCGACACGATGCCGGCGGTCACGGTGCCGCCGAGGCCGAACGGATTGCCGACCGCGAGCACCCAGTCGCCGACCCGCGGCGCCTTGTCGGCGAGCCGCACGTGCGGGAAGTTGCTGCCGTCGATCTTGATCAGCGCGAGATCGGTGCGCGGATCGGTGCCGATCACCTTGGCCGAATAGGTCTTGCCGTCGTCGAACGCGACCTCGACGGTCGAGGCGTTTTCCACGACGTGGTTGTTGGTGACGGCATAGCCGTCGGCCGAGATCAGGAAGCCCGAGCCCTGGCCGCTGACTTGATTGCGGCCGCGCGGCGCATTGGGCACCCCATCAGGCATGCCGAAGCGGCGGAAGAACTGCTCCATCGGCGAGCCCTTGGGGAACGGCAGCTCGCGATCGGACGAAAGCTGCGGCGTGGCCTCGGACTTGACGCGAACCGAGATCACCGCCGGCTTCACCTTCTCGACGATGTCGGCAAAGCCGATCGGCGCCGGAACGGTCTTGGCCTCCTGCGACAGATTCTGCGCCAGCGCCGCGGGCGTGTTGAACGTCACGCCCGGCGCGACGAAATACGCGCCGGCGCTGAGCCCCGCGACGGTGGTGGCGAGAAGAGCGAGACGGCGAGCCGAAAGGCCGCCCTTCTGCTGGTTGATGGTCGTCATGTCTCTCTGTCTCCGAACGATTCCGTTGAGCGCCCCCCGGCGCCCTTTGTTGGAGACAAGATGGGAATTGCCGCCTTACCGCGCGTGGCGGCGGGATTAATCTTTTGTAATGTTGTGGATTGACGATTTATACGTCGGATCAATGGCTTACCGACAATCGGCGCCTACTTTTCGACGCGTCCCAGCAGTTCCGTAACGCGGGCCTGCTCGGCCGGTGTCAGCGCGGGCTCCGCCGCCTCCACCGATTCCGAGGCTCCGCGGCGACGCCGCAGCGCGAACAATGCCCCGAAGCCGCCGATCGCCAGCGCGATCAGCGGCGCCAGCCACAGCAGCGCGGTTCCGGCGTTGAAGCGCGGCTTGAGCAGCACGAACTCGCCGTAACGCGCGGTCAGGAAGTCGATCACCTTGGCGTCGCTGTCGCCGGCGGTGAGACGCTCGCGCACCAGGAGGCGCAGATCGCGGGCCAGCGGCGCGTCGGAATCGTCGATCGACTGGTTCTGGCAGACCATGCAGCGCAGCTCTCGCGACAGCGCGCGCGCGCGCGCCTCCAGCGCCGGATCGGACAGCACTTCGTCCGGCTGCACGGCGAAAGCGGGCGCCGTGCCGATCAGCGCCAGCGCCAGCACGATGGAGCGCAGCGCGATCATGCGTCACTCCGCCGGCTGCAGCGAGCCGCCGGCCTTGCGGGCCGGCTTCGGCGCGCCGACGCGCAGCCGCCGGTCGGTCAGCGAGAGCGCGCCGCCGATCACCATCACCACCGCGCCGAGCCAGATGAACAGCACCAGCGGCTTGTGATAGATGCGCACCGCGATCGAGCCGTCGGCGTTGGCGTCGCCCAGCGAAACATAGAGCTGGCTCGCGCCGCGGCTCATCAGCGCCGCCTCGGTGGTCGAGGTCTGGCGCGTCGCGAAGTTGCGCTTCGACGGCTCCATCACGTCGATCACCACGCCGCCCTGCCGCACCGTGAACTTGGCGGTGAGCTGGCGGTAGTTCGGCCCCTGCCGCGTGGTCAGGCCGTCGAAGGTCAGATCGTAGGAGCGCAGCGAGACGACGTCGTTCGGCTTGAGCGACACGATGCGCTCGATGCCCCAGGTGGTCTCGCAGACGATGCCGAGCAGCGTCACCCCGACGCCGAAATGCGCGATCGCGGTGCCCCAGGCCGAGCGCGGCAGGCCGCGCGCGCGGCTCAGCGCCACCGCCGGCGCAACGCGCAACAGCCCGGTGCGCTCGACGAGATCGGTGACCGCGCCCGCCATGACGAACACCGCAAGCCCGATGGCGAACGGCGCCAGCACCGGCCCGCCGCCGGTGACCGCAAAGATCGCCGCGGCCGCCACCAGCGCCAGCGCCGCCGCAGCGATCAGGCGCTGCGCGGCGCCGAGCGCATCGCCGCGCTTCCAGGCCAGCAGCGGCCCGAACGGCATCGCCAGCAGGATCGGCACGAACAGCGGACCGAAGGTGAGATTGAAGAACGGCGCACCGACCGAAATCTTGTCGCCGGTCAACGCTTCGAGCGCCAACGGATAAAGCGTGCCGACGAACACGGTGGCGCAGGCCGCGGTGAGGAACAGATTGTTGAAGACAAGCGCGCCCTCGCGCGAGATCGGCGCGAACAGCCCGCCCTGCTTGAGCGCCGGCGCGCGCCAGGCGTAGAGCGCGAGCCCGCCGCCGATGAACAGGATGAGGATCGCCAGGATGAACACGCCGCGGGTCGGATCGCTGGCGAAGGTGTGCACCGAGGTGAGCACGCCGGAGCGCACCAGGAAGGTGCCGATCAGCGACAGCGAGAACGCCAGGATCGCCAGCAGGATGGTCCAGACCTTCAGCGCGTTGCGCTTCTCCATCACCACCGCGGAGTGCAGCAGCGCCGTCGCAGCGAGCCACGGCATCAGCGAGGCGTTCTCGACCGGATCCCAGAACCACCAGCCGCCCCAGCCGAGCTCGTAATAGGCCCAGTACGAGCCCATCGCGACGCCGAGCGTGAGGAACATCCACGCGGCCAGCGTCCACGGCCGCACCCAGCGCGCCCAGGCGGCGTCGATGCGGCCTTCGATCAGCGCGGCGATCGCGAACGAGAACGAGATCGAGAGCCCGACATAGCCGAGATAGAGCAGCGGCGGATGCACCGCGAGGCCGATGTCCTGCAGGATCGGATTGAGGTCGCGGCCCTCGAACGGCGCGTTGGGAATGCGCAGGAAAGGATTCGAGGTGCCGAGGATGAAGAGGACGAACGCCGCGGCGATCCAGGACTGCACGGCCAGCACGTTGGCCTTGAGCGTCGCCGGCAGATTGCCGCCGGCCAGCGCGACCAGCGCGCCGAACAGCGCAAGGATCAGCACCCACAGCAGCATCGAGCCTTCGTGATTCCCCCACACGCCGGTGATCTTGTAGATCAGCGGCTTCGCCGAATGCGAGTTCTCGAACACGTTGACGACCGAGAAGTCGGAACCGACGTAGCACGCCGCGAGCGCCGCGAAGGCGATGGCGATGAAGGCGAACTGCGCGAGCGCAGTCGGGCCCGCCACCGCCATCAGCGTGTCGTCGCGCTTGAGCGCGCCGACGAGCGGCACCACGCCCTGAACGAGCGCGAGCCCCAGCGCCAGCACCAGTGCGTAATGTCCGATCTCGGCGATCATTTCTTCTTCTCGTAGTCGTCTTTCCAGTGGCCCTGCTTCTTCAGCGCGTCGGCCACCTCCTTGGGCATGTAGGTCTCATCGTGCTTGGCGAGCACGGTCTCGGCCTTGAAGAAGCCCGGCCGGATCGAGCGCGCCTTCCGCGACGATGCCCTGCCCTTCGCGGAACAGGTCCGGCAGGATGCCTTTGTACGCGACCGGAATCGCGCTCTTGCCGTCGGTGACCTCGAAGCGCACCACAAGCTCCTCGCCGCGCGTGAGAGTGCCGGGCTTGACCAGCCCGCCGAGCCGGATGCGCGTGCCCGCCGCGATCTTCTTCTCGACGACGTCGGTCGGCGAATTGAAGAACACGATCGAATCCCGCAGCGCGCTCAGCACCAGCACGGCGGCGAGCGCCAGCACGCCGACGCCGCTGCCGATCAGAACCAACCGCCGCTGCTTGCGCGTCACATTCTACTCCGTAGACCCTTGCTGCCCCGTCAGCCCTTGAGCCCGAGGCCTTCGGCGAGTTCCTCGACGCGCCGCAGCTTGTCCGGCTCGCTCGCGAGCGCCTTGCGCGCATCGTTTGCGGCATTGGCCGCCTTGTCGCGATCGCCCAGCACCATATAGGCGCGAAGCAGCCGCAGCCATCCCTCGACGTCGGAGCCTTCGCGCGATAGCCGTTCGGCCAGGCGCTCGACCATGCCGCGAACCATGTCCGTGCGCTGCTCCGGCGAAAGCTCGCTCGCGGCGGCGACATCGTCCGCGCTCGGCCCCTTGAGCGGTGGCACGCTCGCATCGACACGCGCCAGCGACTCCCGCACCAAGGGCACCCACGGTGCATCCGACGGCGCCTCTGCAAGCAGTTCGCTCCAGAGCGCGGCCGCCTCCTTCCGCTTGCCGTCCTGTTCCGCCGACAGCCCGATGAAGTAGCGTGAACGAAAATCCGTCGCGTCGAATTGCAGCGCGCGCTGGAACGCAGCCTTCGCCTCCGCGGTGACGACGCCGTTGGCAAGGCCGGTCAGCGCTTCGCCGAGATCGGCCTCGCGCGCGGCGTTGGCGCCGAGCAATCGCAACACGTTGCGCCGCGCCTTCACCGCGTCATCGAAGCGGCCAAGCCGCATGTAGACCGGGCTGACGACCTCCCAACCACGGGCATCCTCAGGATTGGATTCGAGATGCGCCTCGACCTTCGCCACCAGCGCCTCGATCGAGCGTTCTTCCACGGGAGCGTCGCGCCGTGCCGCCTGCGGCTGCCCCGGCAGTTGCGGCGAGCCCAGCATGAGATAGAGCGTGGCCGCGCCAACCGGCAGCAGCACCAGCGCCGCAATCGCGGCCGCACGGCGGCGCCAGGCCGCGCCGGGGGCCTGCGGCGCTGCTATGCTCTCCGCCGCCGCGATCAGCCGGCGCGAAATCTCGACGCGCGCGGCTTCCGCTTCGCGCTCGCCGATCAGGCCGTTGGCGAGATCGCGATCGAGTTCCGCCAGCTGATCGCGATAGACCTCGACATCGCTGCCGGACCCGCTCGGAGTGCGGCGGCCCAACGGCCAAAGCACGGCGAAAATCGCCGCCGCCGTCATCAGCGCCAAAACGAACCAGAGCGTCATCGCGGATGGGTTTACATCAGGGACGCAGCCGGCAAAATAGCCATCGGCCCGCGGCCAACATCCAACCGGCCCAGGAGGCGCAAATGATCGTGACCATCGTCACATTTCAACTGCCGCAGCAGACGACGCTCGCTGAGATCACCAAGACGTTCCAGTCCACCGCCCCGAAATACCAGGGCATCCCCGGCCTGCTGCGAAAGAACTACTTCATGAGCGAGGATGGCCGGCGCGCTGGCGGCATCTACACCTGGGCGTCTCGCGCGGACGCCGAACGGGTCTACACGCCGGAGTGGGTGAAATTCGTCGAAAGCAAATACGGCACGCCGCCGACCATCGAATATCTGCATTCGCCGGTGATGGTCGACAACCGCGAGGGCACGATCAGCGTCGCGGCCTGAGTTCGGCGGAGCGATCAGGCCCGCTTGCGATCGCCGTGGGTGGCGACGTCGGCCGCCTTGGTGAGCAGCGACGCATACTCCTGGCCGAACACCTTGCCGCAGAAGCGCACCGCGGCGTCGACCTGCGATTGCCGGAACGCCCGCTCATTGTCGCCCGCGCTGCGGAGCGCGTCGAGCAACGCCTTGGTGCCGGCGTCGAGACATTGCTGCAATTCGGTGAAGGTGCGCTGCGTGATCTCGTTGATCGCAAGTTCGCTCGCGTAGTTGCGGCACGCCATCACAAAGCCGACCAGCGATTCCGCCTCCGCCACCTCTTCGGCGTCGACTGTCGCGCCCGGCGCGATCTCCTTGACCGGACGCGGCCGCATCAGGCGACGCACGCGGCCGGGCATGAGATTGATCTCGCTGGACAGCAGGTTGGAGATGTCGCCGCGGATGGTCGCGAGCTGCTTTGCCCAGGCCGCATCGCCCGACAGGTCCAGCTCGGAGCGCAGCCCGCGCAGCGCGTCGTGGATGTCCCGCAGCAGCGCGGTCACCGCGAGGCCACGCTCGTTTTTGAGATCGGTGTTGAGTTCGGCGACCATCCGCGCCGATTTCGGTCAGCACCATCGGCACGGCGACGCTGTACGGCGTCTCCGCGATGCGCGCCGCGACATCGCTGCCGGCCGCCTTGGTGGCAAGACGGACCAGTTGCCACGACGCCGCGAGCCGGCCCATCACCAGCACCAGCCCGTAGACGAACATGTCGGGATGCGCGCTCAGCCTGGAATCGAGCTGCGCCTTGACGTTCTCCAGCGAGGCGCCGGTGAGCGTCTTGATATGACCCGGTAGCTGGGCGCCCATCATGGCGAGCTGGTCGCGCGACTTGAGCACGCCGACCAGCGTCTTCACATCATCGAGCGCGCGGGGCGTGCCGAGTTGGCCGTTGATCCGCCGCTGCGTCTTGTCGCCGCTGGCCGCGTTCCCAAGCATGCCCTGAAGGTGGTTAAGCGCGCTGTCCTGGAACACCCGGGCAAGATGCTGGGCTTGATCGCTGTCATTGCCGAGCAGCGCGCTCTCGACTTGCTCGGAAAACGTCTGCGCCTCGTCCGGCATCACCGTGTTGCTGAGCCACAGCCAAATCGGCTCGAGCGACGAGCGCGCGATGCGCCCGTAATGCTTGTGATCGGCAACGTCATCGACCAAGAACGGCTCGAGCGGATTGAAGAACAGCCGCGCATGATCCCCGATGCGTCGCGACTGCGAGTGGCTCTCGCGCATGCTGCGCCGCAATTCGGTGAGGATGAGCTCGGAGCCGGCCATGTCCTCGCCGCGCAGCATGCCGCGTTCGAGCTCTGCGATCAGCAGAGCGCGTGCACCGGGATTCAAGTCCCGAAGAAATTCCCGCAAGCGTTCGACCGCCGGCTGACCCACCCCGGCCATGCTGGCACCACACCCCAGATTGCGACGAATTCCTGATACCACCCGTGCCGTTAAGACTTCGTTAGGGACGATGAAATGGCGCTACACTCGGCGGCATACGCACTTCAGGAGAGCCAGTCATGCCTGATCAGACATGGATCGACGTCGGCTCGGCCAATGAACTATCGGCGAGCCCATTGCGCCGCATCGCAGTCGAGCAGCGGGAACTCGCGCTGTCATTCAAGGACGGCACGTTCGGCGTGGTGTCGAACGTCTGCAATCACGTGGGCGGGCCGCTCGGCAGCGGCCGGCTCGATGGCGACTACGTCACCTGCCCCTGGCACAACTGGAAATTCCACCGCTGCTCCGGCAAGGGCGAGCCGGGTTTCGAGGAGGACGCCGTCCCGGCCTACGCCGTCAAGGTCGAGAACGGCCGTGTCCTGATCGACGTGGCGTCGGCAACCAAGCGCACCCGCAAGCCGCACGACCCGCATCCGCTGTCGCGCAAGATCGAGCGCGCGCCCGGACCGCTGCGTCTCGCCGGCATATCGACCACGGCGATGGACGAAGCCAATCCGCGTTTTTCGGGCTCCGACCACCTGCTCGGCCACGCGATCGCCGCCGCGTCTCAGCGCGGAGCGGAAACGCGCATGATCCGTCTCAGTGCTCTCAAGTTTCGCGCCTGCGAAGGCTATTATTCGAAGGCGGCGCGCGCCTGCACCTGGCCCTGCTCCATCACGCAGATGGATTCAGCCGACCAGATGGACCAGGTCTATGAGGCGCTGGTGCACTGGGCGGACGTCATCATCATCGCCTCACCGATCCGCTGGGGCGCAGCCTCGTCGCTCTACTTCAAGATGGCCGAGCGGCTGAACTGCGTGCAGAACGCCATCACCATCCGCAATCAGGTGCTGATCCGCGACAAGGTGGCGGGATTCATCATCGTCGGCGGCCAGGACAACATTCAGGGCGTGGCCGGGCAGATGCTCGGCTTCTTCGCCGAGCTCGGTTTCATCTTTCCGCAATTTCCCTACATCGCGCACTCACGCGGCTGGTCCGCGGAAGACATGGAAGAAAACGTGCAGGTCGTGCGCGACTCCAGAGGAGTTGGCGGAGGGCGCCGACATGCTGGTCAAGCGCTGTCTCGATCTCGCCGGACAACTGGTGGCGCGCGGCGATGCGCCAACCACGATCGAGCGCGGCGGCCGCAAGGCGCACGATCTGAACATGCTCGCAAGACAGCCCGCCAGCGCTGTCGAGCAGTCCTAGCGCCGTAGGATCTGATTTTCGCGAAGCTGGCGGAGCACGCCGCCGGCCGCCTCGACCACGCGGTCGATGATCGCCTGGCCGTGCTCCGCCGATGCGGTGCGCGCGTCGCCGATCACGCCGTTGTCGGCGATCCGCGGATCGCCGCTCGACCACGGCCAGCTCACCGTCGGGTCGAGAATGATGGCGCGGACCGCCGCTGCATCGGGCGGATTTGTCAGTTCGGCCATGCGCTCGCGGCGCACCAGTTCGGGCGCCAGCGCCAGCATCACCGAGGTCTCGTCCTTGCCGGCGTGGATTTCCGGCAGCCCTCGCTCGGGCACCGGGCTGATCAGCGCGCCGAGATGCAGCGAGCAGACGTTGAGGCCGAAGTCGCCGGCGAGCTCATAGCCGACCGCTTCGAGGATGCCGCGGTTGCCGCCGTGACCGTTGACGATCAGGAGATTGCGCGCCGGCGACGCCCGCACGATCTCGGCCGCCTTGTCGCGCAGCATCGCCGTCATCGCGGTCACCGAATGCGACAGCGTGCCCGGCGCCCAGGCGTGCTCGCGCGACAGGCCGATCGGCAGCGACGGCAACTGCCAGAGATCGTAAGTGTCGCCCCATCGCGCCACGATGCGCGACGTGATCGCCTCGGCGATCACGGTGTCGGTGTTGAGCGGCAGATGCGGCCCGTGCTGCTCGGTCGAGCCGAGCGGCAGGCAAAGCGTCGACGTCGCATTGAGCTTGGCCGCGATCTCCCGACCGAGATCGATCGTGCGGCTCGGGACGGACATGCCTCAGCGGCCGACCATGCGCAGCAGAACGTCGTCCTTGCGGACGAAATGGTGAAACAGCGCAGCGCCGATGTGCACGCAGATCAGCAACGCCAGTGCGATGCCGAGCCCCCGATGCACGGCGAACATCTTTTCCGAGAACGGCTGATCCACCGGCCAGATCGGCGGCAGTTCGAACAGCCAGAACACCTTGATCGGCGCGCGATAGGCCGAGGTCGCGATCCAGCCGACGAAACCCTGCACGATCAGCAGCATGTAAAGCGCCCAGTGCGTGAGGTTTGCGGCCAGCTGCTGGATCGCCGGAATGTCGTCCGGCAGCGGCGGCGGCGGATTGGTCAGGCGGTACGCCAGCCGGACCAGCACGATCGGGATCAGCACCGCGCCGATCGAGCGATGAATGTCGTAGAGCACGTCGCCGGTCGGACCGAGGCTGAAGTTGGCCATGACGATCCCGATCGGGATCATGGTGAGCACCAGCGCCGCGGTGAGCCAGTGCAACGCGCGTGCAGTGGCGGTATAGGCCGGCGCTTCTCCGCCGTAGCCGAGCATGGACATCATCGCCCCCGTATCCAGCGCCGCAGCGCCGCGCCGGACGTCAGGGCGCGAGCGGCGGCGCCTTCTCTTCGTTCTCCTTCGCCTCGGCGAGCGCCGACATCAGATGGCCGAGCTGATGGCCGGCGCGCGCCGCCTTCGCCGTCATGTAGCGGCGGTTGTCGGCGTTGATCGGCGTTTCGAGCGGCATGCGGCCGGTGATCTCGATGCCGGCCTTGGCGAGCCCATCGAGCTTGGCCGGATTGTTGGTGAGCAGCACGACGCGGGCGCAGCCGAGCATCTGCAGCATGCGGACCGCGACGCCGTATTCGCGCTCGTCGTCGTCGAAGCCGAGCGTGGTGTTGGCGTCGACCGTGTCGAGGCCGCCGTCCTGCAGCTTGTAGGTCCGCATCTTGTTGGCGAGGCCGACGCCGCGGCCTTCCTGCGCGAGATAGAGGATGATGCCGCCGCCGGCTTCCTGCAGGCGGGTCAGCGCGAGCTGAAGCTGATCGCCGCAGTCGCAGCGCCGCGAGCCGAACACGTCGCCGGTCAGGCAGGCCGAGTGGATGCGCACCGGAACCGGCTTGGAGAAATCCGGCGTGCCGACGATGACCGCCACCGGATCGTCGCCGAACTGGTCGCGGAACACGACGAAGCGGGTGCGCACGTCGGTGTCGAGCGGAACGTGCGCGTCGCCCGCGATCTGCAGGGTTTCAGTGGCTGGGCGCGGAACCGCGCCACTGCGCTCGCCTCGACGGTGACGATCGGCGGATCGAATTTGGCGGCGCGCTCCGGCGTGGTGTCGGCGACCAGCACCGCGGGCAGCACCTGCGCGAGCTTGACCAGGTCGATCGCCGCGTTCGCGGCGGAGCCCGCGGGTTCCGGCATCAGGTCGTGATCGGCGTTGGCGTCCGCGACCAGCGCGAGGATGGTGCGCGCATCGATGTCCGGCGTGAGTTCCAGCGCGACGGGCGCGTCGGCGTCGATGCCGAGCGAGCGGGCGCGGGTTCCGGTGATGACGAGACGCGGCCGGATCGGCTCGCACAGCTCGCGGAACGCCGCCAGCCGTTTGGCGTCGAGCCCCTCGACCGGCAACGTGATGAGCATTTCGCCGTTCGACATCAGCACCGGCCGGCCGGCGCGGAACTCGGCCAAGCCTCGCCCGACGCCAACATTTTCACTGGTACCGAAAAGAATGGAACTCAAATCGCCCCCAACTTTACGCATTACAGAAAACAACTCCCCTACGCCCTGCCTAATGGGTAATCATAGAACACCTGGGTGGGGGCCTGCCATTCCCCCGGCACCCCATAGCAAGTTATTGTGACCGTAAAAGGTTCCGGCATTTTTTGAGCCCCGCTGCACGGTCCAGAACTTAAGCAGGGCTCGCGGCCGAAATCAGTCAGGACATGGATTCTCCGGTGGCTTCTCCGACGTCTTTTGGGGGCGATTCCTGGGCGGGCGTTCCCGAAATGTTTCGGAATTCCGCGGCTCCTCTGCCTTTGCCCTGGGAAGAAATTTTCGGGCCGCTGCGGGCCGGGCAGGCCGACGGCTTGGTGGTGGTCGGCCAGATCGGCCAGTCGCTGGACGGCCGGATCGCCACCCCGACCGGGCATTCGCACTACATCAACGGTCCAGCAGGGCTCGCGCATCTGCACCGCCTGCGGGCGCTGGTCGACGCCGTGGTGGTCGGGGTCGGGACTGCGACCGCGGACGATCCGCAACTCACGGTTCGCCACGTGACCGGCCCCAACCCGGCGCGGGTGGTGATCGACCCCAGCGGCCGGCTGCCGGCCAAGGCCAGGCTGCTCGACGTCGACGGCGCGCGCCGCCTGATCGTGACGACGGTCCCCTCGTCGATGCCTGCCGGCGTGGAAGTCATCACGTTAGAGAAAGCCGGCGGTGGGATCGAACCGGCCGCCATCCTCGCTGCGCTGGCCGAGCACGGCCTGCGCCGCATCCTCATCGAAGGCGGCGCCGATACCGTGTCGCGGTTCCTGGCGGCGGGATGCCTCGACCGCCTCCATGTCGTGGTCGCGCCGATCATCCTCGGCTCGGGTCGCGTCCGGCATCGCGCTGCCGCCGATCGAGCGCGCCGACCAGGCATTGCGCGCGCCGGTTCGCACGCACCGGCTCGACGACGAAGTGCTGTTCGATGTCGATCTGTCGGCTCAGCGCATCCCAATTGGGCGCGCGAAGAAGTCGACGTGACCGACCCGGATCGTCGAGCGGCCGCTCGAAACAAGTTCGCGGCGGCGCGTCAGCCAGCCGATCACCTGGTCGAGCGGCAGATCGCCGATCTCGCGCGCGGCGCTCGCCCAGCCTGACAGGATCTCGGTCTGGATTTCCCGGTCGCCGGGCTGGAAGACCCAGTCCGACACACCCTGCATCACCGCATAATCGAGCCGTTCGAACTGCTCGACTGCGGCCTGCGCCGCCGCAGGTCCCAGCGCCGGGCCGAAGCCTTTGTCGGTGCGCTGATGCGCATTCACCGCCGCGACGACTTTCACATCCAAATCGTCGACCGGATCGAGCTTGGCGCGGCCGTCGTAGCTCAACGCCGCGTAGACCGGCAGGCGGCGCGCCGCCGCCTCGGTCGCGAAGCGCTCCAGCCAACTGGCGGAGACCAGATCGAGCAGCGCCGACGTGGTGACGAGATCGACCGCGCCGTCGAGCGCAGCTTCGAGATCGTGCGCGAGATCGAGCGGCACGGTGGTGACGTTCGCCGGCCCGGCCGCGCGGGCGAGCAGGCTGAGATCGTTGTCATAGAGCCGCCAGCGCTGCGTGGGCGGCAGCCGCGGCGACAGCGCGCGATAGGTCGAGCCGGTGCCGCAGCCGATGTCGGCGACGTTGAGCGACAGATGCGAGGCGAACGCCGTTACCACCGCGTCGAGCACCTCGGCGTTGCGGGCGCGCTTATCGTGCGGCTCGCGCAGCGCGAGCCATGAGGCGGAGAAACCGCTCATGCGGCAGCCTCGATCGCTGCAGCGAAGAGTTTCGCGGAATCCTGCCAGGTCGGCAGCGCCGCCGCCGCGGCGCGCGCGGCAGCGGCCATTCGTTCGCGCTCGGCCCGATTTGAGATGAGCCGGCGCAACGCCACGGCCAGCGCCGTCACATCGTCGGGCGCGACCAGAACGCCGGCATCGGCCGGCACTGTTTCCGGCGTGGCGCCGCCGGTCGTGCCGATCACCGGCAGGCCGTGCGCCAGCGCCTCGGCGTAGGCCATGCCGTAGCCCTCGAAGCGCGAGGCGAGCACGAACACGTCGGCCTCGCCGTAAAGCGCCGCGATACGCCCGTCCGACACCGCGCCGAGCACCTGCACGCGGTCGCCGAGCTTGTGCCGCGCGATGTCGGCATCGACGCGCGCCGCGACCTCCGGATTGCGCGTGCGGTCGCCGGCGATGGTCAACCGCCACGGCAGATCGGCGAGCGTCGCCAGCGCGGCGATCAGCACGTCGAAGCCCTTGCGCTGCACCAGCGCGCCGATCGAAAGCAGCCGAACGACGCCATCGCGGCTTGTGCGCGCGACGGGGACGCGCTCGGTGCCCGGCCGCGCCACGGTGATGCGACCGTCCGCCACGCCGTAGTCCTGCACCAGCAGCCGCGCGGTCGGCGCGCTGGTCACGATGACCGCGTCCGCCGAAGCCAAGGCGGCGCGTTCGCTCGCGCGCATCGCGTCCGCGTCCGCAGCCGACAAACCCGTCTCCAGCGCCAGCGGATGATGGATCAGCGCGATCAATGGCCGTTTCGCCTGCACCGCCGCCGCCGCTTCCGGCAGCACGCCGAGCGCCAGACCGTCGATCACGACGGGATGATTGCCTTCCACCGCCGCGAGCACTCTCTCCGCATACGCCTTCTGCGCCGCGCTCGGCCGCGGAAATCCGTCACCCAGCAGGACCACATCGACCTGCCAGCCGAGCTTCTGCAATTCCGCGATCATGCGCCGGTCGTAGCCATAGCCGCCGGTCGGCGTTGCGAGATCGCCGGGCACCGCGAACGCAACGCGTCTCACCACAGATCGGCCTCGTACCAGGCGCGCGCGACGTGGGATTCCGAAATGGTGACGCGGATCGCCTTCAGCTCGCGGCCCTCGCGGCCGAGCTTGTTGCCGCGCGCCGCTTCCGCCAGCCGGTCGAAGATGTGCTTGGTGAGGAATTCGGTCGTGGTGTTGAGCTCCTTGAACTCCGGCACGTTGTCGAGGTTGCGGTAGTTCAGCGGGCCGAGCACCGCCTTGAGCGCCTCGTGCGCCCGGCCGATGTCGATCACGATGCCGTTGCCGTCGAGCGTTTCCGCGATGAAGCAGGCGTCGATCACGAAGGTCGCGCCGTGCAGCGCCTGCGCCGGGCCGAACACGGCGCCGCGGAACGAGTGAGCGATCATGATGTGGTCGCGGACTTCAACGGCAAACACGGCAATGCTCCGGGCCTAGAGGTAGTCGATACGTTGACATAGCACGCCGCTGCCGGGCGCGAGAATTTTCGGCAGTTGCACGGGCAGATCGTCAAATTTGACCGGCGGCGCGAGCAGCACATCGAGCCGGGCGTCGGCCAGCAACTCGATCGCGGCGGCCAGCCGCTGGCGGTGCGTGACGTTGGCGCGGCGCGACGGCGCGACCTTGCCGACCTGGCTGGAGATCAGCTTGAGGCGGCGGCTGTGGAACGCGCCGCCGAGCGGCACCGCCACATCGCCCGCGCCGTACCAGGACAGCTCCAGCACGGTCGCCTCGTCGGCAGCGAGATCGAGCGCGGTCGCAAGCCCGGCTGCGCTGGCGCTGGTGTGGAAGACGAAGTCGCAATCCTTGGGTGCAGCGTCGGGCGTCGCGAACTTCACGTCGAATGCTTTCGCGATCCCGGCGCGCGCCGGATTGACGTCGACCAGCGTCACGTCCGCTCCCGCGATGCGCCCGCAGAGAAATCCGATCAGCGCGCCGACCACGCCGGCGCCGACCACCGCGATGCGGCCGGACGGACCGGGCGCCGCGTCCCAGAGCGCGTTGAGCGCCGTCTCCATGTTGGCGGCCAACACCGCGCGCGCGGGCGGCACCTTGTCCGGCAACGGCATCGCCGCTGCGGCAGGCACGTCGAACAAGGTCTGATGGGGATACAGCGTGAAGACGGCGCGGCCGATCAGTTCGGCAGGCCCCGCCTCCACCCGGCCGACCGTGGCGTAGCCATACTTCACCGGGAACGGAAACGTGCCGCCCATAAAGGGCGCGCGCATCCGCTCGTATTCGCTTTCGGGCACACGCCCCGCCAGGATCAGCGCCTCGGTGCCGCGGCTGAGCGCGCCATGCAGCGCCCTCACCCGCACGGCGCCCGGGCCGAGCGGTTCGAGCGTCTCCGGCCGGATTTCCGCGCGTCCCGGCGCGACGGTCCAGAGCGCCCGCGCCGTCTCAGCCCCCGCCACGCCCCGCTCCTTGCATTGGACTTTGCGCCCCGCTCCCCGCTATATCCTGCACGCGGCGAAGAGACATGGAAATTGTGCAGCGTGCTGCAGCGGGCGACCACGGACTCTAGTCTAAGTGCCAGTTCCGAAACGAGTATTTTCGGCCGCCGGGTGCTTTTCGCGGCGCTGGTGCTGTCGACCATCGCGGGCCTTCTGGCGCTCGCCGCCAAGGCGCTTTCGGCCGGCGGTTTTGGCGCGGTCGACGTCCTTCTTCTGGTGCTGTTCGGCTGCACCCTGCCCTGGTCGGTGATCGGGTTCTGGAACGCCACCATCGGCTTCCTGGTGATGCGGTTTGCCGCCGATCCGGTCAGCGTCGTCAACCCGGCTGCGCGGGGCGTGCGCGGCGACGAACCGATCACCGCGTCGACCGCGATCACGATCTTCGTGCGCAACGAGCCGCCCGAGCGCGTGGTGCGCAACCTCGACGCCATGATGGTCGAGATTGCCGCCGCCGGCGTCGGCGACCGCTTTCACCTTTATGTGCTGAGCGACACCAGCCATCGCGACGTCGCCGCGCTGGAGGAAAAACACTTCAGCTCGCTGGAGCAGAAGTGGCGCGGCCGCATTGCGGTGACCTATCGCCGCCGCACCGAGAACACCGCGTTCAAGGCCGGAAACTTCTGGGACTTCTGCGAGCGCTGGGGCGACCGGCACGAATTCGCCGTCACGCTCGACACCGACAGCTTCATGACCGCGGCGGCGATCCTGCGCATGGTCCGCATCATGCAGAACGAGCCGCGGCTCGGCATCCTGCAAGGCCTGGTCGTCGGCCTGCCCTCGACCAGCGCGTTCGCGCGCATCTTCCAGTTCGGCATGCGGCTCGGCATGCGCTCCTGGACGATCGGCAGCGCGTGGTGGCAGGGCGACTGCGGTCCCTACTGGGGCCACAACGCGGCGATCCGCATCGCGCAGTTCAAGGCGCACTGCCACATCCCGAAACTGCCGGAGGGCGGCGTGCTCGGCGGCTATGTGCTGAGCCACGACCAGATCGAGGCGGCGCTGATGCGGCGCGCCGGCTACGACGTGCGCGTGCTGCCCGAGGAAGATCTCGGCTGGGAGGAGAACCCGCCGACGCTGATCGAATACCTGCGCCGCGACCAGCGCTGGACGCAGGGCACGCTGCAATACGGCCACTTCCTGTTCCAGCCCGGCATGCAGATCGTCAGCCGCTTCCAGCTCGCCTTCGCCATGCTGATGTTCCTCGGCTCGCCGGCCTGGATCGGCATGCTGGTGGTCGGCACGCTGGCGGTCGCGTTCGCGCCGACGCCGGCGGACTTCATCGACCCGACCATCGGCTCCTGGCTGATGGTCATCATCCTGGTGATGTGGTTCGCGCCGAAGATCGCGACCGTGCTCGACGTGCTGACGAGATCGGAGCTGCGCCGCGCGTTCGGCGGCACGTTGCGCTTCCTCGCCAGCGTCGTGTCGGAGACGATCTTCTTCATCCTGCTGTCGCCGATCATGTGGTTCTCGCACACGCTGTTCCTCGCCGGCCTGCCGTTCGGCAAGACCGTCGGCTGGATCGGACAGGTGCGCGACGACCACACCGTGCCGTGGTCGGCGGCGTGGCGGCAGTTCTGGCCGCACACCTTGCTCGGCGTCGGCTGCGTCGCGCTGCTCGCCTTCACGCATCCGAGCGCGATCCCCTACGCGCTGCTGATCGCCGGCGGCCCGCTGCTCGCGGTGCCGCTCGCCGTGTTCACCGCGATGCCGTGGCTCGGCATGACGTTCGCGCGCATTGGCCTCGGCCGCCTGCCGGAAGAAACCGCGCCACCCGTCGCGCTCGCGGCGCTGTCGCTGCCGGCGCTCAACGCCGCACGATCGGGCTGACCATGCTCAAGGCCGCGCTCGCAGCGTTCGTCATCGTCTTCGCCGCCCTCTCGCCCGCGCGGGCGCAGGACACGCTGGCGGTCGAAGCCATCAACGGCAGCGAGCCGACGCTCTGCGCCGAGAAGGACAACGTCTATCTCAAGCTGCATTCCGGCGACGTGCGGCGCTTCACCATCGAGGCGCAGCACCCCGCCTACATCGGCACCATCGTGCTGGACCGCTGGGCGCCGGACTTCACCAGTTGCGACATGTCGAAAGACCCGTCGTTCAAGTTCGAGAAGCGGCGGCTGACGATCTACGAAACGGAAGAGTGGCAGCTCGTCGGCCTCACCTTCCCGAGCTTCTGGCGGCCCAACCAGGTGCCGGTGCGGGTCGGCAACCGCGTCGAAACCGGCTTCCATCTGCTGCAATTGTGGACGCGCTACCAGGAGCGCGCCGAAGAGGTGCTGGTGCTCTATCCCGCCGACGGCTACTGGCGGGCGCGGCCGCTGCCGCCGCAGAACCTGCGCTGGAGCGCCTACGGCTCGTCGTTCCTGGTCGGGCCGGTCGAGGTCGAAGGCCGGCCGTTCGTCGACATCCACGAAATCGCGTTCGATCCGGCGACCCGCACCTTCACGACCAACTTCGCGCGCGGCGGCGAAGCGACGCTGCGGCTCGACAAGCTCGACCAGGAGCGCATCGTGCTCGACGTCACGCTCGGGCAGACCATCGACAACGCTCGGCCGTTCGCGGCGCTGCGCTCGATGTTCGTCACCGAAGGCAACTCCGACGTGGCTCTGGTCGGCTGGCGGCGCAGGAACGACGCGGCGTGGCAGCGCGCTCCGGTGATGAGCTTCACGCGCGCGAGCGTCGCCGAGCTGTGGGCGGGACGGCTGGCGCCGTCGCGGCACAACACCAGCGCGCCGGACATGGTGTTCAAGAGCTTCAGCGCCACCGCGCGCTGACTTTGTCCCAAAGCTGCGCCAGCGCGCCGCTGACCGGATTGAAGGTGAAGCGCACCGTGTGCTTGCCCGGCGGCACCGCGACGGCGCGGAACAGCACGTTGGCCTTGAGGATTTCCGCCGGCTGGCCGTCGAGCGTCGCGCTCCACCACGGATGCCAGACGTCGTTGAGCACCAGCATCGCGCTCGCCGGCGTATCGACCTCGATCACCACCTCGTTGTTGCGATAGTCGACGATGCGCGCCGAGCCGCCGCTGCCACCGGCGGGAACGCCGGACGCGGCGCGCGCTCCAGCAGCACGGTGCGGCGCGGATCGGCATCGGGCCACTGGCCGGTGCGCAGCAAGTCCGCGAAGTTCGCGAGCCGCCAGTCGCCGACCAGCATGACGCGCGGCAGCGCGTTTGGATTCTCGTAGACGTAGGCGTCCTTGGTGCGCGCGATCTGCGGCAGGTCGCCCGGCTTGAGGCGCTTGTCGATCTGCTTCGATCGGAACGCCGGTGGCGATGAAGCGCACGCCGAACAGGTTTTCGAGGGGGGAATTGTAGGAGGGAAGCAGCGGCGAGAACTGGCGCTGGTCCGGCACCGCGACGGTGTCCGCCACGTTGGTCGCGCGCGCGAAGTCGGCGAGCCGCAGCGGATTGTGGCCGAACAGGTGATCGAAGCCGTGCACCAGTCCGAGGTTCGGCCAGTGATAGCCGATGCCGATCAGCTCGACGCGGTCGCGCCGGTCGGGCGCCGCTGTGGCGGCGAGCTTCTCCTTCAGCAGCGCGACGGTCTCGTTCGTCGTGTCCGGGCGCAGCGCGTCGTAGTGCGACGGCGGCAGCCCGGTCGAATTCGTTCGGCCGGTTGTTCCAGGCGAGATCGGCGGTCGAGAACGCCGCCAGCACCGCGGCGGCGGCGAGCGCGTTGGTGGCGGCGAGACGATAGGCCAGCCGCAGCGCGCCGATGGCGCAGGCGACGATCACGATCGCCGATCAGGATCGGAAGGATCGCCTCGCGCCAGGTGCCAATCGTGATCGCGAGCGCGATCGAGCCGCCAACGAGCGCAACAGCGATGACGATCTCGGCGATGCGCTGCCAGTGCGCGGGCGGCGGCACCGTCGCCATCAGCCAGCGATGCACCAGATAGCCGCCGCAGATCGCCAGCATCAGGCCGAACGGAAACGTCGCATCCGCCGGCCGGCGATAGAGCGACACGCCGGGCAGGACTTCGTACATCGCCCAGAACGCCGGCGTGTACTTGCCGAGCGCATAGAGCAGCGTCACCAACAGCATCGCGGTGAAGAAGCGGATGTCGCGCGACCACAGCAGGCCGCGCACGATGCCGAAGCCGATCACCGCGACGATCACCAGCGCGCCGGCGTAGAGCTGGCCGATGTTCTGCGCATGGAACAGGTCGGTCGAACCGAACGCGTCGTGCCACGGAAAGCTGGGCGGCCCCCAGTACGGCACCTTGGGATCGGCGGCGCCGAACAGATCGGCGAACACCAACGTGAGCAGGTCGGCGGGATGCAGCGAGCCGCGGATGGTGATGTCGTAGCCGACCTCCGGCCGGTTGGACGACGCGGCGAGCAGCGCGGTGAGCAGCACCGGCACCGCGATCACCAGCGCGCCGACGATCGCTCCCGCCGCGAGCGGCCGAACGCTGGCGACAAGCCTTCGCCGGCGGCCCTCGCCATCGAGCCAGTGCCACAGCACATAGGCCGCCAGCACATAGAGACCGAGCAGCGCGACCTGATCGCGCCCGATGGCGATGAACCCGGCGACAAGTCCCGCCGCCGCGCCCCACGGCCATGACGCACGCCGCAACGCGACCATCAGCAGGAACAGCGCCAGCGGCAGCCAGCAGATGCTTTCGATCTGCCCGATGTGCTGGATGCGCGAGGCGTTCGAGCCGCCGAACGCGAAGGCGAGCGCCGCGACCAGCGCGCCGCCCTCATGCCAGCCGCGCTCGCGGAAAATCAGAATGACGCCGAGCCCGCCGATGAAGAGCAGCGCAAACACCACGGCGTCGGCCGCGACAAAGCTCGGGGTTGCATCGATCAGCGCCAGCGCAAAATGGAGGGGGGAAAAGATCACCGACTGGGGATCGGCGATCTGCGGCCAGCCGGCGTAGACGTTGGGCGTCCAGAACGGAAACTGCCCTTGCGCCAGCGAGCGCGCGAGGAAGGAGAGATTGGGGAAGGTGTTCGACTTGGCGTCCCAGGGGATGGTGACGCGGCCCGACAGCCACGGCGCGGCGAGCACGGC
The DNA here is from genome assembly GCA_963838595.1 of uncultured Alphaproteobacteria bacterium. Classification (GTDB taxonomy): domain Bacteria; phylum Pseudomonadota; class Alphaproteobacteria; order Rhizobiales; family Xanthobacteraceae; genus Z2-YC6860. Next base: position 9,220 of record CAWIRP010000010.1, on the reverse strand, counting down.
AAAGCCGAGTGCGTAAAGTCCGATCGTCGCGAACAAACGAAAGGATCGCCGGGGCGGTTCGGGAATCATGCGCCCGAACATGCCACGGGCGGCGTTGCGCCACCCGATCAAATCAACAATTGTGCGTTAGCCGGCCGGTATCCAGCGGCCGTTTGCGCTGCGGCAGGCGGCGCCGCGCGCGGTCGATGGCTTGCCGTCGATATAAATAGTGTGAGTGTACTGCCGGCACTTGTTGCCGCCGCGATCGAAGGTCGGGCCCGGCACGATCGAGCCGTAATGGCCGGAATCCGGATTTTTCCAGCCGACCGGCGCGCCCGGTCCGCCGGATTCCAGCGCCTGGACCTGCGCGGCATAGGCGCGCTGCTTGTCGTCGTCGTCGAGGCCAGCGCCGACCGCACCGAACATGCCGCCGATCGCTGCGTTCGCGACCGCCGGCGACGGCGGTGCGGGAGTCCGCTCGATCGGCGTCTCGCCGGGCATCGGGCCAGTCGGCAAGTGTCGGCGGCGGTTCGTTGGCCAGCGTCGCCGACGGCGGTGGCGCGGAGGCGAAGGGATTGCTGCCGCTGCCGGCGCACGCGCCGACGGCCATGCCCATCAGCGCGACAGCCATGATCCTGGACAGCATCGAAGTCCCCTCGCCGATTCGGCGATCTCGTCCCGCGTGTACTCCACAGCACCGCAACGGGCCAGAGTTAAGGAGCCAGCTAGAGGCAGCGAATGGGGCGAAACTTCGGTGGCGCAGAAGTCCGAAATGCGGCTGCCCAACGCCACGCAACCCCTTGCCCACGCTGGCAGAACCGCCGCGGACCCGATAGCCTTCGTGGCCAGGGAGGAGACCATGAAACAACGCTCACACGACGCGTTTTCGCGGCGCGCGTTGCTTGGCGGCATCGGTGCCGCGGCGCTCGCCGGCACCTCCAGACGCCTCCATGCCCAGGCCTATCCATCGCGCACCGTCAAGATCGTGGTGCCCTACCCGGCCGGCGGCATCACCGACGTGCTGCCGCGCATGCTGCAGGAACGTCTCACCCGCAAATGGGGCCAGCCGATCGTGGTCGAGAACAAGCCGGGCGCGGCCGGCAATCTCGGCGCCGAACAAGTCTTCAACGCCGAGCCCGACGGCTACACGATCATGGTGACGGCGCCTTCGCCGCTCACCGTCAACCAGAGCCTCTACGCCAAGCTGCCATTCGATCCGGCCGCGTTCGTGCCGGTGACGATCATGGCGACGATCCCGACCGGGCTGTTCGTCAGCCCGAACAAGATCAAGGCCAACACGGTCGCCGAATTCATCGCCTATGCGAAGGAGAGCCCCGGCAAGGTCACGGCCGCGACGCAGGGCAACGGCTCGACCTCGCACCTCACCTCCGAATGGTTCCAGATGGCGGCCGGCGTGAAGTTCGTGCAGGTGCCGTATCGCGGCTCGGCGCCGGCGCTGCAGGGCATGGTGGCGGGCGACGTCGATCTGTTCTTCGACAATCTCGGCGTGTCGCTCAATCTCGCGAAGGAAGGCAAGCTCAAGCTGCTCGCAGTCGGAACGGAAAAACGGATGGCAGCACTATCCTCGACGCCGACGCTCGCCGAGTCGCTGCCCGACTTTGTATCGTCGAGCTGGGTCGGCGCATTCCTGCCGCCGAAGACACCGCAGGGGATCGCCGACAAGCTGAGCGCCGATTTTGCCGAAGCGCTGAAGGATCCCGACATCGCCGCCAAGTTCCGCGAACAGGCCTGCGAACCGGTCGGCAACACGCCGGCGCAGACCCGCGCCTTCGTCACCGCGGAAACCGAGCGCTGGACCAAGGTGATCAAGACCGCGAACATCAAACTCTGACCGGACATTTCCCATGCAACAGAGCACCAGCCGCATCCTCACCACCCACGCCGGATCGCTGCCGCGACCGGCCGATCTGCTCGACATGCTGCTCGCCGACCAGCCGGACAAAGCGGCGCGCGAGGCGCGGCTGCCCGGCGCAGTGCAGGAGATCGTCAGCAAGCAGGTCGAGCTCGGCATCGACATCGTCGACGACGGCGAATACTCCAAGCCGAGCTTCGTCACCTACGTGAACGAACGGCTCGGCGGCTTCGAGCCCGACGCCGACACGCCGAACCGCAGCCCCTGGGCCGGCTCGCGCGAGGCGATCGCGTTCCCCGAATTCTACGCAGCAGGCCACGTCGGCTCGCGGCAGCGCCGCACCGTCTGCACAGCGCCGGTTACCTACAAGGGCCAGGCGCAGCTCCAGCGCGACATCGCCAACCTCAAGGCGGCGATGAAGGCGGCGGGCGTGAAAGAGGCGTTCATGCCTTCGATCTCGCCGTCGAACGTCGAGGAATGGCAGCGCAACACCTATTACAAGAAGCAGGAGGACTACATCGTCGCCATCGCCGACGCGATGCACGAGGAATACAAGGCGATCGTCGATGCCGGCCTGCTGCTGCAGATCGACGATCCGCGGCTCGTCTCGCATTATCTGGTGAGCCCGAACGCCTCGATCGCCGACTGCCGCAAGTGGGCGAACCAGCGCGTCGAGGTGCTCAACCATGCGCTGCGCGGCATCCCGAAGGAAAAGATCCGCCACCACACCTGCTACGGCATCAACATGGGTCCGCGCGTCCACGACATGGAGGTGAAGGACCTGATCGACATCATTCTGAAGATCAAGGCCGGCGCCTATTCGTTCGAGGCGGCGAACCCGCGCCACGAGCACGAGTGGAAAATCTGGGGCAACGCCAAGCTGCCGAAGGACGCGATCCTGATCCCCGGCGTGATCAGCCATTCGACCGTGCTGGTCGAGCACCCGGAGCTGGTCGCCGAGCGGATCGGCCGCTTCGCCTCGCTGGTCGGCAAGGAGCGCGTGATCGCGGGCTCCGACTGCGGCTTCGCGACCTTCGCAGGCAGCAAGGAGGTTCACCCGTCGATCGTCTGGGCGAAGCTCAAGGCGCTGACCGACGGCGCGCGTCTGGCGTCGAAGGAATTGTGGAAGAAGGCGGGGAAACGGAAGGCGGCGGGAAAGAAGAAAGCGCCGAAGCGGGTGGCGAAGAAGAAGTAGCTCACCCCGCCGGCAGCATCAGCTCGGCGCGCAGGCCGCCGATCGGCGAATTGCCGAGATTGAGCGCGCCGCCGTAGAGCGCCGCGAGCTCCACGACAATAGAGAGTCCCAGCCCCGAACCCGGCTTGGTCTCGTCGAGCCGCCGGCCGCGCCGCGCCACCTGCTCGCGCTCCGAGGGCGACAGGCCCGGCCCGTCGTCGTCGACCATGATGCGCACCACATTGCGGCCGGGCTCCGGATTCTCGACGCCGACCTCGATGCCGACCCGGGCGCTCCCCCACTTGAAGGCGTTGTCGACCAGATTGCCGACCATCTCTTCCAGATCCTGCCGCTCGCCGCGAAACCGCGCCTCGCCGGGCAGGTCGAGCGCCACGGCCAGATCCTTGCCGTGGTGCGTCTTCTCCATGGTGCGCACCAGCGACTGCACCACCGGCACCACGTCGGTAAGCGTGCCGACCACCGCGACACGCGCCGCAAGGCGCGCGCGCTCGAGATGGCGCGTCACCTGCTCGCGCATGATGTTGGTCTGCTCGGTCACCTTGGCGGCCAGCGGATCGTCGGCTCGCGCATTCGCCTCGTTGACCATCACCGACAGCGGCGTCTTCAGCGCGTGCGCGAGATTGCCGACGTGGGTGCGGGCACGCTCGACGATCTCGCGGTTGGATTCGAGCAGCGCGTTGGTCTCGCGCGCGAGCGGCGCGATCTCGACGGGAAACGAGCCTTCGAGCTTCTCCGCCGCGCCGGAGCGGATCGCGGCGAGGCTGTCGGAAATCCGCTTCAGCGGCGCGAGGCCAAACCGCACCTGGAACAGCGTCGTGATCAGCAGCACCAGCGCCAGTCCGGCAAACGTCATCACCAGCGTGCGGTCGAACGCGACGATCTCCTCGTCGATCTCCGAGGCGTCGCCGGCGACCGAAACCAGGAAGCGTCCTTCCTCGCCAAGATCGATCACGCGCTCGATCAGACGCAGGCGCTGATCCTCCTGGCCCGGCACGTAATTCTTGCGGGTGCCGTCGGAGCCGGGCTCGACGCCCATGTCCTGCAGCCGCGGCAGCACGCCATCCCACAACGAGCGCGAGGCGTACATCTCCGGCTTCTTGGGATCGAGGCCGGTGACCTGCCAGTACCAGCCCGACAGCGGCAGGTCGAACAGCGGCTCGCCGATCGTCTGGCCGGCCTTTTCGTTCGGAATTTCGGGGGAGGCAACGTCGGCGATCAGCGTCTTGAGATAGACGCCGAGCCGGCGGTCGAAGGCGCGCTCGACCGCCTGGCGGGACAGCGACGACAGCACGAAGCCGGTCGCGACCAGGATGAGCACGGTCCACACCGTCGCCGACAGGAACAGACGCAGCGCGAGGGAGTTAGCGCGCATCGAGCGGTGTGAGGAGATAGCCGAGCCCGCGGACCGTCTGGATGATGTCGACGCCGAGCTTCTTGCGGATGCGGCCGACGAACACCTCGATGGTGTTGCTGTCGCGGTCGAAGTCCTGATCGTAGAGATGCTCGACCAGTTCGGTGCGCGACACCACGCGGCCGGCGTGGTGCATCAGGTAGGACAGCAGCCGGTATTCGTGGCTGGTGAGCTTGACCGGATTGCCGTCGATGGTGACGCGGCCGGTGCGGGTGTCGAGCCGCACCGGGCCGCAGGTCAGTTCGCTCTTGGCGTGGCCGGCGGAGCGGCGCAGCAGCGCGCGGATGCGCGCCAGCACCTCTTCGAGATGGAAGGGCTTGGCGACATAGTCGTCGGCGCCCGCGTCGAAGCCCTGGACCTTGTCGCTCCAGCGGTCGCGCGCGGTCAGCATCAGCACCGGCATGGCGCGGCCGGCCCGGCGCCAGGATTTCCAGCACCGAGATGCCGTCCATCTTGGGCAGGCCGATGTCGAGGATCACCGCGTCGTAGGGCTCGGTCTCGCCGAGATAGTGCCCCTCCTCGCCGTCGAAGGCGCGGTCGACCACATAGCCTGCGTCGGTGAGCGCGGTGGCCAGTTGGCGGTTGAGGTCGGGATCGTCCTCGATCACGAGGAGACGCAAGGGAAAACCTCCCGGTCAGCGAATGTCGACGACCTTGCCGCTGGTCGCGTCGACGCTCGTGTGCGTCACTTTGCCATCCCGGGAGAGCACTGTCAGCACATAGACGAGGCCCTTGGCCTCGCGGCACAGCCGGGCCTTGATGACCTCCCGGCTGCCGCGGGAGCGCTTGGCGGTGCGCACCGAGCGAACCGAATGCATCGCCGCAGCCAGCGGCACCGCCTGGCCGTTGGAAATGGCCGCCCTCTGATCGGACTTGCTCAGGCAGGCGCGTTGCTCGTCGGCGGTAGCCGGCTCCGGCGCCAAGGCACCGGCCAGAACGGCCGCCGAAACTGCAAATGCCGCGAATGTCCGGTTCATGGCTGTTGTCTACGAATCAGTCGGTGAACCTTGGATGAACGCCTTATCACTTCTTCTTGACGAGCGCCTTCACAACTTGCCCAACGACAGATGGTTGCACCTGTCCGGTCGCGCAAGCCTGCTTTTCCCGGGTCCGGCCGTTGACATAGACGCCGAGCACGCCGAATCGCGCGCCGAAATAGGCCATCAGCAGGCTGGTCAGGTTGGCGAAGCCGTTGATGCCGGCCTCGTGGCCGGACCACAGCGCCTGCAGCAAGGTTAAAGCGAAGGCCGGACATTCGAGCAGCGAAAGCTCCAACGCGTAAACCGGACGCCACCAGCGCTGCAGCGGATCGTCGCTGACGATCTCGGCGCGCTGCGTCGCGCCGACCTCGGCGACCTGCGCCTTGCCGATCGCGGCCAGCGCTGCCAGCCATTCGCTCTCGGCTCGCCGCGCCGCTTCGCGATGAACGCCGCGTCGGTGTTGTGAGACACGATCGCTTCACTGACGCCGGCGGGCGTGGCCGTCGCCGCACCGAGCGCATCGGCCAGAATTTTTCCGGCGGCGCCGCCGAGCGGCCCGCCGAGCGCGAGGCCGAGCATCGGCGCGCCGAGACCGATCACGGTCTGCGCGAGATCCTTCCAGTCGAGTTTCATGTTCAGCGTTCCTGTTGATGCCGTTGCCGTCTGCGCCACCACCACCAGGCGGCGGCCGCGAGCGCGACGGTGACGACAGAGAATTGCGATCACGACGATCAGCGCGTGCGCCGGACTGATGCGCCTGCTGCGCCGCCGCGGCGCCTGCCGCGATGACGCCCCGGCGCTTGTCTGCTGCGCGCTGCGGTTGACCGGCACGGCGCCCTTGCCGGCCGATGCGGTGGCCGCGCCTTTCACTTTCGTCCGCGATCCGCCATCGCGAGCGCAACCGCCCGCACCTCGGCGACGCGGCGGCCCCAGCCCGCGCCGAACACCGGCCAGGTCTTCAGGCGCTTCAGAAACGCGAGCCGCTCGTCGCACAGTTGCGCAATCAGCTCGCCGCATCGCGCTTGCGCACCGCCGCGAGCAGTGCGTCGGTCATGCGGCCGTCTCGCGGGAAAGCCGACGAGCCGCTGCAGCACCTTCGCCGCGCGGCCGATCGCCGGAGTTCACGCCGTAGTCGAACACCGCGTAGTCGAGCCCGGCCGGCAGCTCGTCGCAGCGCAGCGCGTTCCAGTAGTGCGCGCGATAGATCGCCTTCGCCTCGTCGACGTTGCATGGCGCGCACGTCGGCCGCCGTCGCATCCGGCTTCACGTAGTTGCGGTAGTCGTGGATCGTGATGCCGAAATTGGTCGGCCCGCCGGGATCGGACGGGTGGTTGGTGTAGCCGCCCTCGTGCGCCAGCAGGCGCCGCAGCGCGGCGTCGTAGTTTTGATTTGCCATGTCAAAGCCTCGTCACGTCAGGAAGAAATATCGCGAGGGTCGAACGAGAGGCCTGACGGGCTGCATCAGCAGGCGAGCCTACGAGCACAAAACGGCGTGCGCCCACGAACGCCTGCAGGCGTCGTCTGGTCATCAATCACCTTTTGGGTTAGTGGAGAGAAACGCGACTTACGAGGAAGCAGCGCAAAGCTGCGGGGGATGACGAAAATCCACTACGGAACAGCCGAAAACCCACGGTTTCCGGCCCTTGACGGCTTGCGTGGCGTGGCGGCCATGCTCGTCATCCTTCATCACCTCGCACCGCGCGGGCGCGATACCGAGGGCTGGTGGTTCGAGCCGTTCAACTGGCTCGTTCAAATCGGCTGGGTCGGCGTTGATCTGTTCTTCGCGCTATCCGGCTTTCTCATCACCGGGATATTGGTCAGGGCCAAAGGAGCGACGAACTTTTTTCGCGCGTTCTACTGGCATCGCGCGCTGCGAATTCTACCGATCTGGGCGCTTCTGCTGTTCATCTTCACGATCGTCGTGCCGTGGCTGTTCCCGGCCTACTACCTCAGCGCCTTCGGCCCCGGAAATATCTGGCCATACTGGACGTTCATGTCGAACATGCGCCTGCTGAACGAATATTTCGGCATGACAGGAAATTCGATCATCAACGTCACATGGACGCTGTCCATCGAGGAACAGTTCTATGTGTTCTGGTCTGTCGTCGTGCGCTTCGTTTCCGTCGCCGCGCTTCTCCCGGTCGCGGTCGCGCTCCTCATCGGCAGCATCATCACCCGGAACCTGATGATCGACCTGATGCCGAACTACGCGGCAAAGAATGGCGAGATTTTCCTGTTTACGCTTTCGCACCTGGACGGCCTGTTCATCGGCGCGGTTGCCCGGATGCTGTACGACATGCCCGCGTGGGAGCGTCGCCTGCGGGCTTTCAGCACAACCGCGCCGCTCTGGGCGGGGCTTATCCTCGCCGGCCTTCTGATCGACTACCTCATAGGATCGTGGAACACCGCGAATTGGGAAAAGCCATCGACACTGCGTTTTGGCTTTGCTATATCGGCCTGTTGTTTGCCGCGCTCATGTTCGATGGCATCTATAACGACGGCTGGGTTCGCAGGGTCTTTGATGTGCGGTGGTTGAGTTGGCTCGGCACCTACAGCTACTTCATGTACCTCTATCACTTCGCGATCACGCGCACCGCCGATCACTGGCTGTGGCTTTTGGGGCATCAAATTCCAGCATGGCCGCTGTTCGCGCTGCAGATCGCCGTCATCATCGCCGCGGCAGCCGCAAGCTACAGGCATATCGAAGCGCCGCTGCTGCGGCAGAAGTCACGGGTTGCCTATTCCGGCGCACCGGCGCGCGATGCTACGCTGGTCAAAATCGAAAGCCGGTCGGCGTAACCCGGCCTTGAGCGTTTGAGCCGCCGACATAATATTTGATCTGCTGCGCAGTCTCCATGAGACACTCGAACGGCAGCAGCAGAGCGGATGCGACGCCACTCGGTTGCTGCACAAAAACCTCCCCATACGACGCCGTCGTGCCGCTCCCCTCCGGCGCGACGCTGATCCAAACTAATGAACTACCTGATGACTGACTGATGCCCATCCATCCACTCACCGCCGTGGCAGTCGGCGGAACATAGGCAGTCAGATTGACGGCTGTGAACATTGCCGCCGTACCGCTGCTTACGACTAACGTCGTATTCTGGAACGACACATCCCGCCCGCGCTGCAAGAACGGTACGAAGTTGCTTGACCCGTTGTTATACACCGCGCCGAGATAGCCCTTGTACGTGTACCCCGCTGGCAGCGTCGGCGCGGTCGCGCTCGCTGAGAGCAAACCATCCAGCGTTCCGTCGGCCTTGCCGATCGCCCAGATGTGATACCAGGTCGAGGCCGCTTCCGAGCCGCCGTCGCGGCCATTGGCACCGGTCGCCGCGATGTCGAACGTCTCGTTGAGCGCTGCAAACCGTTTTCCGGCCCCCGATGCGTCGAACAGCAAGACCGCGTCCGCGTCGGCATCGACAGTCGAGTTTCCGACCCACTTGATGACGAGGTTTTCGTGCGGGGTCACCACGTTGTTCCGCCGGATGGCCTCTGCCGATATCGCCGTGTTGGGGAGCGTGACCTGGCCGTTGTCCTTGTCGATGATCAGGCCCTCGTGCCAGGTGGTGCCGTCGGGCGAAACCTTGACGTGGAAATCGTCGTCGCCGGTCAGGCCGATCTCGGCGCGGCCGGAGAAATTGTCCTGAAACAGCAGCGACAGCGTCTTGGCGGCCGCTTCCTTGCTCAGCTTGCAGCGCAGATGGCCGTCGCCGCCCTCGGCCACGGTTCGCGCCGCCCACAGCGCGCTGTTGAGCTTGGCGCTGACCGGGTTGGTCGCA
>CAWIRP010000009.1:0-64781 GCA_963838595.1 uncultured Alphaproteobacteria bacterium | reverse complement strand
TACGACGCCTCTCCTGCCTCGCTGCTGCGCCCCGGCCGCCGAGACGACGACGTACCTGTCGAGATATGTGTTGTACGTCAGGCTGTCTGTCATCCCGGCGATCTCGGGGAACGACACGGGTGCGCACAGGTGGCCTCCCGTGTCTTGCGACCTGTAGGGATTGGCGAAGCTGACGTTGGATCGTCTCCTGCCGTCCCACGCGCGCCAGGAGCCGGGCTGGTCGAGCTGGGCGGTCCGCATCACGCACGTGCCGCTTCGCTGCGCATCGTGCGCCTCGGCACGGAGGAGCGCATAGTAAAAGCCTTCTCCGGGGCCGTCCTCGCGCCCCCGGACGATGTTGCTGGGCTGGAACAGGCCGAAGGGGCCGGCATCGGGCCGGAACCGGGTAGGGCACCGACGCGACCAGGTGGCGCGGCGGCGCGGCGTGCGTGAAGGTGCGGCCCCCGTCGGTCGACCGGGCCAGCGTGATCGAGTTGTACCAGCACTTCAGGTAGTCCTCGGATGGACACTGTCCGGGGTGCTTGTGGCCCTGGGCACCGTTGTGCACGAGCGCGTGAACCGTGCGGCCGTCACGGGTGTACGGCGCCGTGATCCATTCCCGATCGTCGAAGCGCGCCGGGTCGCCATCGAGGTCCGAGACCATCACGCGCCGGCAATCGTGGCGCACCGTGTCCAGGGTCGGCCCGACCATCGCGCGCGTCACGTAGTGGGAGGCGATCAGGTGGACCTGTCCCGCCGCGTCGCGGAAGGCTCGCGCGGGGGCGTTCTCGGGGATGTCGATCGGGGAGCATGCATCCTCCGTGTAGTTGAACACCGTCTCCTGCTCGCCGACCAGCGCCAGCGGAGGCAGGTTCGACGGTGAGGCGGTCTCGTTCTCCCACAGCAGCCTGTACGACAGGACCGCGAGCGCCACGAACCCGGCCGCCAGGGCGAGCAGGAAGGCGCTTGTCAGCACGAGCTCTGTCCGGCGTGGCGTTCTGCCCCCGCGGGCGGCGACCGGTTCCGCCGGTCAAGGCTCGATCCCCGCTTCCTCGAGGAAGCGGGCCAGCACGGTGTCCGAGTCGAAATGCTCCTCGGCGACCGCGCGCGCGGCGCGGCGGTGGCCTCGTAATCCCGGGTCGATCCGTTCCGCACCCTCGACGGCCTCCTCGAGGTCGGCGAAGGTCATCAACCCTTCCCCGACGGGAGGTGCCGCCCGAAGCCGGTGTCCTGCACGAGGACCGGCTTGCCGGACGCGAGATAACGCACCGTCCGATCGCTGAACCAGCCGCTGTTCGTATCGACGTAGATGCCCTGCGCGACCGAGAACTCCGCTGCCGAGCCCTGCACGTAGCGGCGGAACTCCGCCGGATCACCGGCAACGGTCGTGCGGGTCGACGATGCGCCAACCGTGCTCCCGAAGCGCCGCCAGGTCCTTCGCGTCACCGGGATGGATGTCCAGTGCGATCTCGAACGACGCCGCGCTGCCCGGCCGGGCAACGGCAGAACCTTGCGGAACTCGTGCGACTTTCAGCCCAGTACGTCCGCCTGCCGATCGACACCGGCCCGAATGCCCCGCGCCAGCTCGCGATCGTCGTGAATCGCCGGGTTCCTTCGTCGCCACCACCGGCCAATCGTCGAGCACAACCGGCTGCCGAGTCGGCCGCCAGTGCAGCCCGCCGGTCGGGATCGAGCAGTCCGTGCTGCCGATGTTCGCGCCGATCGTGAAGTAGAAGTCGTGCCCACCCACCTTGAAGCCGTCGCCGGATCGGCGTGCCAGAACTGCGTGAAACCGGGATCAACGTCCACGTATGCCTTGCTCCGATGCGGCTAAGCAGTGGCTCGAGGCTCAGATGGCCGCTGAGGTTGACCAGCAGCTCCGCCTCCTGCGCGACCGGGAGCAGCTCCGCCAGCGGCACGCCTGCCGATTCACGCCCCCCCTCGTACAGGAGCGAGGCTCGCCCCTCGAGGCCGAAGCGCTCGACCACCTCGTCGAAGTACCGGCGGTTCTCGCTCTCCGCGAAGGGAGCCGGCGCCCCCGCGGCGTCCACGCACGTGGCCTCGTCGATCTGCTCCACGAACCACACGTCGAACCCGAGGCGGCGCAGTCCCAGGACCCAGCTCAACCGGACCCACGCCCCTCCGGAGTTCAGATGCCGGTTGGCGATCGCGCCGCTGACAACGAGCGTATCCATGCTCCTATGCTGCCGCCCCAGAGCTCGTCGACGCGGTCGAGGATGTCGAGGAAGGCGCGCGCTCCCCGGCGAGGTCGTGGGCCTGCGCCGTCGCGGCTGCGCGCCTCCGCAGATCGTCCAGTCCGGGCTCCCCAGCGCGCCGCTCGGCCGCGGCGACGATCGCGTCCTCGTCGTAGGCGGGGCGGAACGAGTTCTCGCCGTCGAGGCAGTAGGAGCGGTTGCCGACGCAGTCCGGGCAGACGACCACCGTGCCCACCGCCATTCCCTCGAGGCCGGCAGGTAGAAGCCCTCCTTCGGATTCGGGACCAGCACGGTGACCCGCGCCCGTCCCATCAGGCCGACCAACTCTCGCGCGGGATGCGGGTGTCGACCAGCTGCACGTTGCGGCCGCGCGGCGCAGCCGTCTGCGCACGCGATCGTCCCATCTCGGGCTGCTTGTTCGCGGCCACGAGCACGTCGATGTCGCGAGCGGCGCGAGCCGGCGAGGCGCTCGACACGTGCGCCACGTCGATCGCGTCCGGGATCGTGAACACGGGGCCGCGCACGCGACCCGTCGCGAGGATCGCCCGCTCGACCTCCGGGCTCACGCAGATGCGGATCGCGCTGTGGCGCAGGAGCATGTGCCGCCCGAGCGGGTCGTTCTCACAGCCGTGCCGGACGTGCTGGATCAGGTTGATGACCGGCTTGGAGTAGCGCGGCCGCTCGTCCTCGGGATCACCCGCCGCCAGTCCGTGCCGGACAGGAAGACGACGTCGAAGTCGACGTCCTCGCCGGGGGCGAGCACGCATTCCTTCGCCGCGTTCCACGGATTGGTCGAGTCCCAGACGGACTCGGCGGCTGAAGCGCACGTGCGCCGAGTGGTGCGGCGACGAGCGCACGTGGTTGAAGTAGTCCCAGACCTTTAGGTCGCCGCCGGTGAAACGCTTGAAGTCCCGGTAGAACAGGACCCGGGCTATTTGACCGCCTCCACGAAGAGGCTTTCCCGCTCGCGGTTGTCGAGGTCGACGATCTCGGGATACGGGCTGGCGGTGTGCCTGAAGGTGCAGTGGTCGACCCGGCTGAAGTCCGCCTTCTCGAGCTGCTCCGCGATGAACTCGTGTGTGAACAGGCTGCGCGAGTAGCCGTACCAGATCATCTGCGTGACGAACTTCGCGCCACGCTCTTCGGGCGTCCTGGTCGGGCACCTTGAAGTAAGGCTGGTCGTTGCGCTGGTAGGCGTCGATGCCCTTGTCGAGGTCCGGTAGCGCAAGCCGCAGCACCCCGCCGGGCTTCAGCACGCGGCGCAACTCCATCAGCGCGGGAACGAGCTCGGTGAAGTGCATCTCGGGCAGCGAATGGATGCTGGAGACTGCTAGTCGATCGAGTCGGTCTCGAGTGACCAGATGACGAAAGGCAAGGTGCTGTTCGGCGTCGGCTCCGGCTGGCAGGGCACCGAGCCGAACGGACTCGGCATCGATCCGGAAGCGCACGCCTCGGGCCGCCTCGGCGAAGAGACGCTCGACGTGATGGAGAGGCTGTGGGCGTTCAAGTACGGCGATCCGGAATACAGCTTCCAGGTCGGCGCCAACACCGGAACGATCAAGCGGCGCATCATGCCCGCGCCGTACTCCAAGCCGTATCCGACGATCATCCGCGTCGCGACGCGCGAGGCCGGGCTGATCAAGGCGGCGCAGAAGGGCTGGCCGGTGTTCGTCGGCGTGCTCGGCGCCGACCTCGGCGAGACGATGCAGACCTACCGGAAGGCGCTCGACGAGGCGAACCATCCGCAGGAGGTGAAGGACAACTGCCTGCGCTGGTGCTCCTACGACTGGATCGGCGTGACGGTTGCCGCCACCGACGAGGAGGCGCTGGCGCGCGAGAAGATCGCGCAGGCCGAGACGCTGGCGATCCGCGCCGACTTCGCGAAGCGGCACGGCCGGATCGACGGTCCGGTGGTGAAGCCGAAGGCCCCGCCGGCGCCCGGCCAGGCGCCCGACAGCTACGCCAAGGGCGGCGACATGCGCGCGACCATCGCGGGCAGCCCCGACACGGTGGCCAAGAAGGTGAAGGCGCTGGCGGACCAGGGCATCGGCAATTTGCATCTGCGCTTCCTCGGCGAATGGGCCGGCGAGACGCGGCACATCTGCAAGGACTCGGCCGAGCTGTTCGCCAAGGAGGTGATGCCGCGCTTCTCCGAAGATCAGGTCTCGCGCGCGCCCGCGCTGGCGGCCGCGCTCTAGCGCGGCACCCTCACGCGAGGCGTTTTCGATCTGGAGTGTTCAAGGTCCGCGGCATCCGCGGACAGAAGCTGTCCGCGCGGCTAGTTCAGCGGTCCGGCTTCTTCAGTGAGGTTGAGGACGATGTACTGGTCCTCGCCGACCTTCACCACCGCGGCGATCGCCTCATCGGGATCTTCTGTGGGCTGCGCCTCGGCGTCGTACATCTCGAAAATGTCGCGCGTGATCCCGTCCGAGCAGAAGGCGGTCCGCTCCTCCATATTCACAAGCACGACGTCGACTTCGATCACAGCACGCACTCAACGCTACAAGACACACACGACACGGTGTCCCCGTACTGGGGCGAAGACAAGGCTAACGGGTTCCGGTTAATCGGACAATGTTCCCCCGAACTCGCCAAATTGTCGCGGTCCGTTCGCAAAGCCAGATCATGCCTGACGACTCGCGCGTCTTGTCTCCGCGAATCCAGATTTTGTCTGGCGTCTCGGCGGGTGAGCGCTCGAAAATGCCGAATTCCTTTGGGCCTTCGGAATGTGGCTCCGCGGCGGCGGCAAAAAAATTTTCTGCGGTGAGACCGTGCCGTTCACGCTCTGGACCTCGTTGCGAGACCTCTCTAGCTTCGCCGCATGCTGCCGCCGGGCCGCGACTACGACGAGATCTACCGATCCTTCCGCTGGCAGGTGCCGGCGGCATTCAATATCGGCGTCGAGGTCTGCGACCGCTGGGCCGACCGCGATCCCGGCAAGCTGGCGATCGTCGCAGCGCAGCCGGATGGCGGCTCGCGCGACATCAGCTACGGCTGGCTGAGGGAAACCTCGAACCGGCTCGCCAACGCGCTCGCGGCGCACGGCATCGGCCGCGGCGACCGCGTCGCGATCCTGCTGCCGCAGGCGCCCGAGGTCGCGGCGATCCACATCGCCGTCTACAAGCTCGGCGCCATCGCGCTGCCGCTCGCGATGCTGTTCGGCAGTGAGGCGATCGCCTACCGCGTTGCAGAATTCCGGCGCCAAGGCGCTGATCACCAACGCGCAGGGCCTCGCCAAGATCGCAGCGATCCGCGGTGAGCTGCCCGGCCTGCGTCTCGTCTTGTCGGTCGACGGTGTGGACGACGGCGCGTCCGGCTTCCACGAGACGCTCGCGCGCTCTCATTCGGACTTCACGCCGCTCGCAACCGCCGCCGACGATCCGGCGCTGATGGTCTACACCTCCGGCACCACCGGCCAGCCCAAAGGCGCGCTGCACGCCCATCGCGTGCTGCTCGGTCACATGCCCGGCATCGAGATGCCGCACGATTTCTTCCCGCAGCCCGGCGACCGGTTCTGGACGCCGGCGGACTGGGCCTGGGCCGGCGGCCTGCTCGATTGCCTGCTGCCGAGCCTCTATTGCGGCGTGCCGGTGGTGGCGCGGCGGTTCGACAAGTTCGATCCCGACGAGGCGTTCGCGCTGATGGCGCGGCACGGCGTGCGCAACGCCTTCATCCCGCCGACGGCGCTGCGCATGATGCGCTCGGCGCCGGACCCGCGCGGCCGCCACGCCATCGCATCTGCGCACGGTCGGCTCCGGCGGCGAGGCGCTCGGCGCCGAGACCTTCGAATGGGGCAAGTCGGCGCTCGGCGTCACCATCAACGAGTTCTACGGCCAGACCGAATGCAATCTCGTGCTGTCGTCCTGCGCCATGATCGGCGTGACGCGGCCCGGCGCGATCGGCAAGCCGGTGCCGGGGCACGAGGTCGCGGTGATCCGCGCCGACGGCACCGGGGTGAAGGCCGGCGAGGTCGGGCAGATCGCGGTGCGGCGGCCCAATCCGGTGATGTTCCTCGAATACTGGGGCGGCCCGACGCGACGCGCGAAAAGTTCATCGGCGACTGGATGACGACCGGCGACCAGGGCGTGGTCGACGACGACGGCTATTTCCATTTCGTCGGCCGCGACGACGACGTGATCACCTCGTCGGGCTATCGCATCGGGCCGGGCGAGATCGAGGACTGCCTGATCCAGCATCCGGCGGTGGCGCTCGCCGCCGCGATCGGCAAGCCCGACCCGGTGCGCACCGAGATCGTCAAGGCGTTCGTGGTGCTGAAGTCCGGCGTCGCGCGCGTCCGACGCGCTTGCCGCCGACATCCAGGACTTCGTGCGCACGCGGCTGTCCGCGCACGAGTATCCCGCGCGAGGTCGCATTTCATCGCGGAGATGCCGATGACCACCACCGGCAAGGTGATCCGCCGGCTGCTGCGCGCGCGGGCGTGACTTCGGCGGCCGCCGGAGCGTTTTGCCGCGCAGCGCCTTGACGAGCTCCAGCGCGCCGCGGCGCAATGCCTCGAGGCCGGCAGCGTCTTGAACGGCATCGCCGTCGGCTTCACCGCAATCAGGCGGTCGGAGAGCGCGAGACGGTCGTGCCAGAGATGGTCGATCATCGGATGGTCGGCGGTGGCGCAGGAATCGACCCGCGCGACACCGGGCTGCGTCGCCAGCATCGGCGTGAGCTCATAGGCGAGCTGCACGCCGGGCGAGAAGCGGGCGACGCCTTCGTTGTAGGCGATCTTCCAGAACCAGGCGGTGTCGCCGGCGGTGAGCGTGATCGCGGCGGCGATAGCGCGCTCGCCGAGCATCATGCGGTCGACCCGCGCCTGGCCGCGCGCCGCCAGCGCGCCGACCGCGGTTTCGACGAAGCGCCGCACCGCCGGATCGTTGGCGGCCGCGCTGCGCGACGCCCTTCCAGCCGCTGGCCTCCAGCACCAGAAAATCCTCCAGCGCCGACGCGATCGCCCGCTGTCGCGCGCGGCGGTGAACGTCACCGGCGCGATGTCGTCGAGCCGCCGGCGCTGGCGCTGCAGCTCCTTGCGCTCGGCCGGCACGGCCTGCTCCAGTTGATGGCCGGGCCGCGCCGGTTCGAGCATGGCGCGTGCGTGTGCTGGCCGAACAGCGCGTGCTGGCCAGTCGCTGGCGCGCAGCACCGCGTCGAGCGCGCGGCGAATGGGCCGTCTCCGGCAGCATCGGCAGCATGAGCAGGGCCGGGCAGCCGCGCGGTCGTCGCGCCAGATGATCGAGCCAGGCCGAGATGACGGCCTCGGCTTCGTCGCGGTCGACCAGCGGCGTGCCGAGCGGGGCGTAGGGATGGGTCCAGCCGGTCAGCGCCGGCAGCGCGCCGTGACGCAGGCCGGTCGGGCGGGCAGGAAACAGGCCGATCAGCGTGCCGCCCTTGGTCCACGACCAGCATCGCGCGGCAGCCTTGGCCGAACACCGGCGCGGCCGCCAGCGCGAAGGCCGGTTCGTAGAACACGTTGGGCTCGAGCGCGCGCGCGGCGAGCGAGCGCCATTGCTGCGATGATCGGATTGAAGGTCGGAGATCGCGCGCCACTCGACCCGAAGCGTTGGACTGGGCGGGGCGTGCATGGCTATTGCGCCTTCGGGCCGCCCCAGATGAAAGCGTGCAGCTTGAGCCGGTTCCTGGTGACCAGGAACAGCAGCACCGATTCCGCGACCAGCGCGGTGGTGGTCGACAGCGCCGCGCCCTCGATGCCGAAACGCGGGATCAGGACGATGCAGAGCGCCGAGGTTGAGCGCGAAGGCGAAGGCATAGATCGCGGCGCAGATTCGCTGCTCGCCGAGCATGGTGAGCAGGCGTTCGACAGGTCCGACCGCGGCGCGGGCCAGCAGGCCGGCCGCGAGGAAAATCATCACCTGGAAGCCCTCGACGAACACCGGGCCGAACAACGCCAGTAGCGGCTTGCCCATCAGCAGGATTGCGCCGGTGGCGGCGAGCGAGGGCCAGAACGTCCAGCGGATCGAGTCGGAAAGGAATTCTGCGAGCCGCTCGCGGTCGCCGGTGACGTGATACTCGGTGAACCGGTGCGCGACCGCGGCCGACACCGCGAAGTAGACGAATGACACCAGAGCGATGGTCTTCGACGCCGCGTAGTAGATTGCGATGTCGTCGGGCGAGCGGAACTGCTGCAGCACCAGGATGTCGGTGTGCGTCAGCATCAGGTAGAAGCCGCCGACCATCAGCATCGGCAGCGAAACCGCTGAACCAGGTCCGCGTCTCGTAGGCTTTCGGTCCGTGTCCGATTTCGTTGGCGATGCGGCGGTTGAGCGCGATCGTCTGTCCGATCGCGGTCACCGCGAGCGAAACCGCCAGCACGCCGACCACGGTCATCGCGTCGGTCGGCAGGTCGAACACATACGCCGCGGCCACCATCGCCAGCATGACGACGTGGCGGATCACGTACATCGGCATCAGCGCGAGCTGCACCCAGTTGTAGGAGCGCGCGATGCCGTCCTGCATCTGCATCAGCGCGTAGAACGGCAGCGTCACGCAGGCGACCATCAGCGGCAGCACGACATAGTCGGCCAGCAGCGGCTCGAGCAGCTTGACTGCGAGCACGCCGCAGATCGCGATGGCGGTGGCGGCGGCGACCGTGAGCCAGCGGCTGCCGGTGATAAAGCCGCGCAGCAGCGTCGACCGCCTTGGCGTTGGAATATTCCGGGATGAAGCGCTGCGCGGCGGAGGCGAGACCGAGATCGGCGAACTCGCCGACCACCAGCACCCACGCCCAGACATAGACGTAGATGCCGAACTCGAAGCTTCCCATCCAGCGCGCGAACAGGATCTGCGAGCCGAACACCAGCGCGGCGCTGATGACGCGAATGAGGAAGGCGGAGCCGGCGACCTTCTGCGCGATCGAGTTGTGGCTGGCGTCGTTGCGCCAGGCCTGCACGCGAGCGAGCACGCCCGCGAACACACCACGCGCCGGAGGAGCCGATGCTTCGGAATCGATCAACGCCACTACACACACCCCGCAAGGCACGCTGCCCGGACGACAGGTCCGGGCTCCTCATGCCTAGCAAGGGAGCGTTAACATTCGGTTCGGCGGAAACCCCGGCTAAGCCATTGCCAGGGCTTCAAGTTCCGCCAAAACCGCCTCGACAAGCGGCGTTCGTCCGCGCTCAGGGCGCTCTGGGGCGGAACCGGGTCGCCAACCGCGTATCCTTGAGCCTGCAAACCGGCCTTGATGCAGGCCGCCAGGTTGAAACGGGCAAACGCCTCGTTGATCCGCCACAGCTTGCGCTGCAGTTCCATCGCCTCGGCCCAGCGGCCGGCGCGGCACAGGTCAAAAAGCCGCACGCTCTGGCGCGGGATGACGCAGGCCGGCCCTGCCATCCAGCCGACGCCGCCGATCAGCATCACCGCGGCGGGGATGTGCGCGGAGGCGGAGAACACCTTCATGTCCGGCGCGCGGTTCATGATCGAAAGCAGCCGCCCGGTGTTGGTCGAGGCGTCCTTGATGTACCGGATGCGCGGATGCGCCGAGAGTTTGGCGATCACGTCGAGCGACAGGTCGCTGCGCTGGAATTGCGGGTTGGTGTAGAGCACGACCGGGATGTCGACCGCGTCGGCGATGGCGCGGAAGTAGCTTTCGATCTGCGCGTCCTTCACCGGGAAATAGGCTTCGAGGATGGCGAGGATGCCGTCGGCGCCGAGCCGCTGATACTCCTTCGCCTGCTCGACGGCGTCGGCGGTCGCGGTCGCGGCGACGCCGGCGATCACCGGCACGCGCTTGTTGGCCGCCTCGATCGACGCCTGCACCACGGCGGCTGCGCTGCTCGCGGTTGAGATAGGCGAACTCGCCGGTCGAGCCGAGCGGCGTCAGTCCATGCACGCCGGCCTTGATGAGGTCGTCGCACAGCTTGCCGAGCACGTCGGTCTTGATGCGGCCGGACGCGTCGATCGGCGAGACGAGATAGGGAAAGACGCCGTGGAAGTCGGGCATGAGCGTTGTCTAATCCGCGTCCTGCGGCACAGCGCAAGAAACGTGCGTCAATTGTCTAGGGCACGAGCCGCGAACGTATCTTGATCTCGTGTGTGAGTGTTTGGTGCACCGGGCGCTTGTCAGCAATTTCCATCAGCCGTGCCCGCGCGGCTTCCGGAATGTCGCCTTCAATTGTGATGTCGCGGGTAATCTCGCCGATGTTGCCCTCCTTGGTTTCGCAATCGGCACAATCCTGGGCGTGGATCCTGCGATGGGACAGGCGCACGGAAAATCGTTCGGCGGCGAGTTCCTTGCGATCGGCATAAAGGCGCATCGTCATCGACGTGCAGGCGCCCAAAGCGGCGAGAAGATACTCATAGGGTCCCGGCCCGGCGTCGTTGCCGCCGACCGTGACAGGCTCATCAGCAATGAGCACATGACGCCCCGCCCGCACACGCTGCACTAAAGGCCCCGTGCGCGTCTCGCGCACTTCGACCGTACCTGACGGCAATTCCGCGGTCTCCTCGGCGGCCGGCAAATAACGCGAGGCCCAGGCAGCGATCACGTCAGCAAGATAGATCACATCCTCCCGCTTTCGCAGCAGATGATCCGCCGTATCAAGCGAAAGAAAGCTCTTGGGATGTCGTGCTGCCACAAAAATCTGGGTTGCATTTTCGACGCCGACATATTCGTCGCGCGGCGCATGGCAAACCAGAAGCGCCTTCTTCAATTTCGTTAGACCATCGAGGAAGTTCTGTGCCCCGACGTCATCGAGGAACTGCTTGGTGATGGTGAAGGAGCGACCCGCTAGCGTAACTTTCGCTGTCCCCTTCTCGTTGATCTCGGCCAGATCGGCGGCGAAGTTATGCGTGACGTGCGCTGCCGAGGCGGGTGCGCCGATCGTGACGACGCCCGTCGCTTCCGGCACATGAGGCGCCACCGCAAGCACCGCCGCGCCGCCCAAGCTGTGGCCGATCAGCAACGAAGGCGCGATGTGGCTCTGTCGCAGATACTCGGCAGCCGCGACAAGGTCCTGAATATTGGACGAGAAATTGGTATTCGAGAACTCGCCCTCGCTGGCTCCTATCCCGGTGAAGTCGAACCGCAGCACGGCAATACCGCGAGCTGTGAGAGCCTCGGCAATCCGCTGGGCCGCAAAGATATCCTTGCCGCAGGTGAAGCAATGAGCGAACAGCGCAAAGGCGCACGGCTTCGTCGGCAAATCGAGACGCGCCGCCAGATTGCTCCCGGCCGCACCGGGAAACTCGATTTTCCTCGATTCGACCATGCCGCCTCCTCATCAGATCAGGCTTGTCTCGGCTAATCGTCGTCCTTCTTGAACTTGCTCATGCCCTTCAGCACGAACGGCGCCACCAGCGCGAACAGCGCAATCGCCAGCAGCGTCGCCGAGATCGGGCTACTGCACCAGCACCAGCGGATCGCCCAGGCTGATCTGCATGGCGCGGCGCAACTGCTGCTCCGCCATCGGGCCGAGGATCAGCCCGACGACCACCGGCGCCACCGGATAGTCGAAGCGCCGCATCAGGAAGCCCATCAGGCCGAACACCGCGAGCATGGTGAGCTCGACCACCGAAGGCTTGGCGGCGATCGTGCCCATGGTGGCGAACACCAGGATGCCGGCGTAGAGCCACGGCTGCGGGATCGCGAGCAGCCGCACCCACAGGCCGACCAGCGGCAGGTTGAGCACGATCAGCATCACGTTGGCGATGAACAGGCTGGCGATCAGGCCCCACACCAGGTCGGGCCGCTCGGCGAACAGCAGCGGGCCGGGGTTGAGGCCGTATTGCTGGAAGCCGGCCAGCATCATCGCGGCGGTCGCGGAGGTCGGCAGGCCGAGCGTGAGCAGCGGCACCAGCGTGCCGGCGGCCGAGGCGTTGTTGGCGGCCTCCGGGTCCGGCGACGCCTTCGATCGCGCCCTTGCCGAACTCCTCCGGGTGCTTGGTCAGGCGCTTCTCGGTCGAATAGGACAGGAAGGTCGGGATCTCGGCGCCGCCCGCCGGCAGCGCGCCGATCGGGAAGCCGAACGCCGTGCCGCGCAGCCACGGCTTCCAGGAGCGCTGCCAGTCCTCGCTTGGTCATCCAGAGCGAGCCGCGCACCGGCTCGATCTTCTCTTCGCCCCGGTTGCGGCGCGACGCGATGTAGAGCGCTTCGCCGACCGCGAACAGGCCGACCGCGAGCGTCGTGATCTCGACGCCGTCGAGCAGCTCCGGCACGCCGAACGACAGCCGCGCCTGGCCGGTCAGCTTGTCGATGCCGACCAGGCCGAGCGTCAGCCCGATGAACAGGCTGGTCAGGCCGCGGATCGGCGACGAGCCGAAGGTCGCCGACACGGTGACGAAGGCGACGCACATCAGCGCGAAGTAATCCTCCGGGCCGAATTGCAGCGCGATCTCGACCAGCCACGGCGCCAGCAACACGATGCCCATGGTGGCGATGGTGCCGGCGACGAACGAGCCGATCGCGGCGGTGGCGAGCGCCGGCCCGCCGCGGCCGGCCTTGGCCATCTTGTTGCCTTCGAGCGCGGTCGCGAGCGACGCGCTCTCGCCCGGCGTGTTGATCAGGATCGCGGTGGTCGAGCCGCCGTACATGCCGCCGTAGTAGATGCCGGCGAACATGATCAGCGAGCCGGCCGGATCGAGCTTGAAGGTGATCGGCAGCAGCAGCGCGACGGTGAGCGCCGGGCCGATGCCCGGCAGCACGCCGACCGCGGTGCCGAGCATCACGCCGATCAGCGCGAACAGCAGGTTCATCGGCTGCAGCGCGACGGTGAGGCCCTGCGCCGAGTGCGGCGAGCGCGTCCATCAGAGCAGCCGCTCGAGCGGGCCCACCGGCAGCGACAGGCTCAGCAGCTTGGTGAACATCAGATAGACCGCGAGCGAGAGCACGAAGCCGATCGCGAGGTCGGTCAGGATGGCGCGGCGGCCGAACGCGGTCGCGGTGGCGGCGAACAGGATCGTGGTCGCGGGGATGAAGCCGCCGTCGAGGCCGATGATGGCGATCAGCGCGCGAGGCCGCCGACGATCAGGCCGATGGCCTTGGCGTCATAGTCTTCGCGTTCGGGAAAGTCGCCGCGCCAGGCGAGATACGCATTGCCGATGGCGAGCAGCGATCAGTCCGCATGCCACCAGGATCGGCATGGCGCGCGGCCCGATGCCGTAGACCGGCGCGGGCAGCGACATGGCGTCCCACAGGATCACCAGCGCGATCGCGAGCAGCGCGGCGGCGATCGCCAGCGCCGCGCGGTCGATCCCCGGTTTTGCCGATTCCATACCCGAACCCACCCCGGAGGAAGACGCGGAATGCCGGAACAAGCCCGGCAAGGCGCGGAAGAACTACGACTTCACCAGCCCCACTTCGCTCAGCACCTTGCGCACGCGCACCTGCTCGTCCTTGAGGAATTTGGCGAAGGCGTCGCCCGGCATGTAGGCGTCGTCCCAGCCCTTCTGCTTGAGGACTTCCTTCCAGGCCGGCGACTTCACCATCTTCTCCACGGCGTCTTCCAGGTTCTTCTTCTGCGCCGCGGTGATTCCGGGCCCCGCCACGACCGAGCGCCAGTTGGTGATGACGAGGTCGATGCCCTGCTCCTTGAAGGTCGGCACGTCGATGCCGGGAATACGCGCTGCCGAGGTGATTCCGATGGCGCGCAGCCTTCCGGATTTGATCTGGCCTTCGTATTCGGCGTAGCCGGAAATCCCCGCCGTCACCTTGCCGCCGATGATCGCCGCGAGCGACTCGCCGCCGCCGGAGAACGGCACGTAGTTCACCTTGGCCGCGTCCGCGCCCGATGCGCCGACGAACAGCGCCGCCATGATGTGATCGACGCCGCCGGCCGAGCCGCCGGCGAACGTCACCTTGGAGACGTCCTTCTTCACAAGCTCCGCCAAATCCTTCGCCGTCTTGATCGGCGAATTGGCCGGCACGACGATGATCTGCACCTCTTCGGTCAGCTTCGCGATCGGCGTCACCTGATCGAGGCTGACCGGCGACTTGTTGGTCAGGATGGCGCCGACCATCACAAAGCCGTTCACCATCAATGTGTTGCCGTCGCCCTTGGCGGTGTTGACGAACTGCGCGAGGCCGACGGTGCCGCCGGCGCCGGGAATGTTGGTCACCTGCGCGCTCTTCGCCGCGCCGGAAGCGACCATCGCCTGCTGCATCGACCGCGCGGTCTGGTCCCAGCCGCCGCCCGGAGCGGCCGGCGCGATGATCTTGAGCTCCATCTGCGCAGCCGCGGGCGTGGCGGCGAGCGCCGCCGCGGCGATCAGCAGGCCGCGCAAATTGGGCCGATTCCACAAAGACATGGCGTGTTCCTCCGTTATTGAACGGTATTAAGGGCCGCTTTTCGCTGAGCGTCTAGGGGATGGTCAGCCGGAGAAGCCGCCGCCGTCGAGAAACGCCTGCTCCTTGGCGGTGGTGGTGCGGCCGAGCGCGGCGTTGCGATGCGGGAAGCGGCCGAACTTCCGGATGATGTCGGCGTGCAGCTCCGCCCATTTCAGCGATTCCCGGTCGCCGGTGGCGCGGAACAGCGCGACGCAGCGCTCCTGATCGGCCAGCGCTTCCGAATGCTCGAACGGCAGATAGAGAAATTGCCGCTCTCCGCGCGGCACGCGCCGGTCGAATCCCTTGGCGATGGCGCGGCGCGCGACCTGGCGCGCGAGCGGATCGGCGGCGAAGGCGCGCGCACTGCCGCGGAACATGTTGCGCGGAAACTGATCGAGCACGATGGCGAGTGCGAGCGTGCCTTCCGGTGCGCGCTCCCAATGCGAAAGCGCCCGCGCCGCGGCGGCCTCGTAGGTCGGCAGAAAGCGGGCGCGGATTTTCCGGTCGAACGAGGCGCTCCTGGTGAACCACTTTTTCGGTCCGGCCTTGCGCCAGAACGCCAGGACCGCTTGCGGAGATTCGATCACAGACGGACTTCGCCCTTCTCGATGCGCTGGTAGAGCGCGGGATCGAGCCGCACGAAGGCGTCGGATTGCGGGTCGTTGAAATAGATCGCGTCGCCGATCTTGGACGGATCGAAGCCTTCCTTCACCAGGTCGACCTTCTTCTGCTTGAACGTGCCGGTCATGTCGATCTCGTCCTGGATGCGCAGGAACAGCGGCCGCGCATAGTCGGGCAGGTGCGCGCGCAGATGCGCGTGCAGCGCCTTGAGGTCGCAGCCTCTGGCAGACGATCGCCGCCATGCCGGCGCGGCCCTCGCGGCCGGCGATCGTGACGCCATAGACGTTGGCATCGACAATGCCGGGGAAACCGTTGATCGCTTCGGAAACCTCGCTGGTCGAAACGTTCTCGCCCTTCCAGCGGAAGGTGTCGCCGACGCGGTCGACGAAATAGAAATAGCCGCGCTTGTCCTTGCGCATCAGGTCGCCGGTGCGGAACCAGAGATCGCCCTTCTTGAAGACGTCGCGCAGGATCTTGTGCTCGTTCTGCCCGGACGCGGCATAGCCCTCGAACCGGTTTCCCGGCTTCGAGGCCTTGTTGATGATCTTGCCGATCACCTCGCCGGGCTCGTTCGGATCGCAGCGCACGCAGAAGCCGTCGGCGTTTCGCACCGGCTGCTGCTTCTCGACGTCGTAGCGCACGACCGCGATCGGGAAGCGATGCGAGACGAACCACGGCACGCGTCCGACCGCGCCGGGTTTGCCCTCGAAATTGAAGATGTTCACGTTGCCTTCGGTCGCGCCGTAGAATTCGAGGATCGACGGGATGCGGAAGCGGGCCTTGAAATCGTCCCACAGATCGGGCCGCAGGCCGTTGCCGCAGCAAAGACGGATGCGGTGCTTGGTCTCGTTGGGATTTGGCGGCGCGTGCGCGAGATAGCGGCAAAGCTCGCCGATGTACTGGAACAGCGTGCAGTCGTAGCGCACCACGTCGTCCCAGAATTCGCGCGCCGAAAATTTCTCGCGCAGCACCACCGAGCCGCCGTTGAGCAAGGTCGCGCCGGTCGCCACCAGTCCGCCGGCGGTGTGATACATCGGCAGGCAGTCGTACATCCGGTCGGTCGGCTTGGTGTCCATCACGCCGGCGAAGGCGTGGCTCGCCAGCATGACGCGGTAGTGGTTGATGTTCGCCGCCTTGGGCAGGCCGGTGGTGCCGGAGGTGTAGATGTAGAGCGCGCGGTCCTCGATGCTGAGCACCGGCCGTTCGGCATCCGTCAGCGGACGATCCGTCATGCCTTCGATCGCCTGGTCGATGCGAGGGAACTCGTCGCTCTCGCCGTGCGACCAGATCCTGGCGGGGGACTTGATCAGCGATCGCGCCGTCGCGAAGCCGGCGGCGAGCTCGGCGGCCACGATGATGTGCTTTGGCGCGGCGATGTCGATGCAATGCGCCAGCGAAGGCCCGATCAGATTGGTGTTGATCAATCCGACCACGCCGCCGACGCTGGTGATGCCGATCCAGATCGCCATGTACTCCGGCCGGTTCGGCATCAGCAGGCAGACCGTGTCGCCCTTGGCGATGCCCTGCTGCAGCGCCCAGTGCGCGTAGCGGTTGGAGCGCGCCGGCAGCGAGCGGTAGGTGAGTTGTTCGCGGTTCGAGATCAGCGCCGGGGCGTCGCCGTATTTTGCGGCCAATTCCTCGATGACCAGCGGGAACACGCGCGTCGGATTCTTGGCGATGTGCGTCGTCATCTTGAGCGCGCGCAATGCGCCGCGCACAAAGACGATGTCGTCCTTGAGGTTCTGCAGGAAACCCATGCCGCTGCGCGCCCCGCGATTCGGCGCCAGCATCGAAGAGTCGCGTGCAGCGTGACAAGCGTCTCGATGACGCGAGGGAGCGTTCGGAGGCGAAAGCTAGGTCCGGCCTAGTTGGCTTTGACCTTCGGGCGCGGCCGCGGCATCGGGACGGCGGCGGTCTGCTGCGTTGCAGCGGGCATGGCCGTGAGCGGCGCCGGTCCGGCGCTGGCCGGGGGCGTGAAGCTCATGAACGAGTTGCTGCCCGCGACGCCAGGCATGGCGCGCGTGCCGGCGGAGTGAAGCGGTCGGGCGGCGGGCCGAAGGCGCCGGGCTGCGCCGCCGAGATCGTCTGCGGGGCGGGCGCGTGCGCTCTGGCCGGTGGCGGCGGGCGCAGCAGCGGCGGTCGGATCCGCCGAAGCGACCTGCTTGGACTTGGCGCCCTTCGGGTTCTTCTTGTCGAGCTTTTCGCGGGCGGCGGCGACCTGCGTCTCCGCCGACTTCTTGCCCGCGCCGGTGAAGACGACGATCGGGTTCACGGGGCCCGGCGGCGCGACCAGCTGCGAATTCTTGATGTTCGACGACGGCGCCAGGTTCGACAGCATGAACGCGGTCGGCGAATTGGAGTCGCCCGTTGCGTTGTCGGCCGACGTAGTCGGAGTGTCGTCGTCGGCATCCTCGGCGGCGGGCCGCTTGCGGTGCTTGCCGCACATCTCCTCGCGCAGATCGGGCGGCGCGGCAGCGATCGGCTGCAGCGTCTCGACGGTGCCGAGCGATGGGCTGAGCCAGCTCAGGCCGTTGCGGTTGAAGCCGCGCTCGAGCATGCCGGCGGTCTTGGCGCCGCGCACCGGCGAGGAGGGCGAACCGAGCACGACGGCGATCAGCCGGCGGCCGTTGCGCGTGGCCGAGGCCACCACGTTGAAGCCGGAGGCGCAGATGAAGCCGGTCTTGCCGCCGTCGGCGCCGTTGTAGCGGCCGATCAGCGAGTTGGTGTTGCGCATCACCTTCTTGCCGAACTTGATCGCCGGAATGTTCCAGTAGAGCAGATATTCCGGGAAGTCCTTCACAAGGCGCGGCCGAGGATCGCGAGGTCGCGCGCCGAGCTGATCTGGTTTTCCGCCGGCAGGCCGTTCGGATTGACCCAGTTCGACTGCGTCATGCCGAGCCGGCGCGACGTCGCGTTCATCTCGTCGGCGAATTGCTCGACCGAGCCGCCGACGCCTTCGGCGAGCACGTACGCCACGTCGTTCGCCGACTTGACCATCAGCATCTTGAGCGCGTTGTCGACGGTGACCGTGGTGCCGGGCTTGAAGCCCATCTTGGACGGCGCTTGCGCCGCGGCGCGGGCCGAAACGGTGAGCAGGCTGTCGAGCGTGAGCCGGCGCTCCTTCACCGCGCTCAGCGTCACATAGGCGGTCATCACCTTGGTGACGGAGGCCGGATACCAGGGATAGGTCGCGTTCTCGGCGTGCAGCACCTTGCCGCTGTCGGCTTCGATCAGCAGCATCGCCTCGGCGGAGGCGCGCGTCGGGATCGAGATCGCAAGGGCTGAAGCGGCAATCGCCGCGAAAATCGATGGGGAACGAAGCGTCGACACAAAATGCACTGGGCGCGGTCCGTGTTCTGCCTTCGGGCCTCGGAGCGACGAATTTTCGCTCGGAATTGGGCTATCTAAACCGAAGGCCGACCGGAACGCAAAGCGGCTGCGCCGCCACCTGTTTTAATGGTTTATCAGCCCTCGGGCGTGGTAAATCGCAGAGGAAAGCGACCAAAATTCGGCAAAGGAGGCCGCTATGACCGGCTGTATCGTCGGCTGGGCCCACACGCCCTTCGGCAGGCTGGAAGGGGCTTCCGTCGAAAGTCTTATCGTCCAGGTGGCCAATGGGGCCCTGGCGGACGCCGGGATCGGCGCCGCCGACGTCGATGAGATCGTTCTGGGCCATTTCAACGCAGGCTTCTCGGCGCAGGACTTCACCGCCTCGCTCGTGTTGCAGGCATCGCCGGAACTGCGCTTCAAGCGCGCGACGCGGGTCGAGAACGCCTGCGCCACCGGTTCCGCGGCGGTCCAGCAGGGGCTGCGGGCGATCGCCGCGAAGTCGGCCCGCATCGTTCTGGTGGTCGGCGTCGAGCAGATGACGACGACGCCCGGGCCGGAGATCGGAAAAAACCTGTTGAAAGCCTCCTACGTGCGCGAGGAGGCCGACATCGAGGGCGGCTTCGCCGGAATTTTCGGCAAGATCGCCGGGCTCTATTTCCAGCGCTGGGGCGACCAGTCCGACGCGCTGGCGATGATCGCGGCGAAAAACCACAAGAACGGCGTCGGCAATCCCTATGCGCAGTTGCGCAAGGACCTCGGCTACGAATTCTGCCGCAACGTCAGCGAGAAGAATCCGTTCGTCGCCGGTCCGCTCAAGCGCACCGATTGCTCGCTGGTGTCCGACGGCGCGGCCGCGTTGGTGCTGGCCGACGTCGAGACCGCGCTGCGTTTGCGAAAAGCGATCGCGTTCCGCTCGACCGCGCACGTGCAGGATTTCCTGCCGATGAGCAAGCGCGACATCCTGAAGTTCGAAGGCTGCGCCGAGGCGTGGAAGCGCGCGCTGGCCGACGCCGGCATCGCGCTCGGCGACTTGTCGTTGGTCGAAACGCACGACTGCTTCACCATCGCCGAGCTGATCGAGTACGAGGCGATGGGGCTGACGCCGGAAGGGCAGGGCGCGCGCGCGTTGCAGGAAGGCTGGACGCAGAAGGACGGCAAGCTGCCGGTCAATCCGTCGGGCGGCCTCAAGGCCAAGGGTCATCCGATCGGCGCGACCGGCGTGTCGATGCACGCGCTCTGCGCCATGCAGCTTTCCGGCAGCGCGGGTGACATCCAGGTCAAGAACGCGAAGCTCGCCGGCATCTTCAACATGGGCGGCGCGGCGGTCGCCAACTACGTCAGCATTCTCGAGCGGATCAAGTAGCTATTCGGCGGCGTCGGTCGCGGCAACGTTGTCGCTTGCGGGCTGCGGACGGCGCGTCTTGTCCTCGACCAGGAACTGCGCCTTGGCCAGCGCGGCGAATGCGCCGCCCTGCCGCACCAGCTCGTCGAACGTGCCGCTCTCCACGACGCGGCCGCTCTCGAACACCAGGATGCGGGTCGCGTTGCGCACGGTCGAAAGCCGGTGCGCGATGACGAAGGTGGTGCGGTCCTTCATCACCTCGTCGAGCGCGGCCTGCACCTTCGCCTCGGTCGTGGCGTCGAGCGCGCTGGTGGCCTCGTCGAGGATCAGGATCGGCGGATTCTTGAGCAGCGCGCGGGCGATCGACACGCGCTGACGCTCGCCGCCGGACAGCATCCGGCCGCGCTCGCCGACGGTCGCCTGCAGGCCTTCCGGATTGCGCTCGATGAAGTCGAGCGCCTGCGCGCGGGTGATTGCGTCGCGGATTTCCTCGTCGGTTGCGTCCGGCTTGCCGACGAGGAGGTTTTCCGTGATCGACCGGTTGAGCAGCAGCACCTCCTGGAACACCACGCCGATGTTGCGCCGGAGCGCGGCGAGCTTGATCGAGCGGATGTCCATGCCGTCGATCTTGATGCCGCCCGATTGCGGATCGAACACGCGGTGCAGCAGCGCGAGCGCGGTCGACTTGCCCGCGCCGGTCGGTCCGACCAGCGCAATCGTCTCGCCGGGCAGCGCCGTGAAGTTGAGGTCGGCGACGGCCGGCCGCTTGCCGTCATAGGAGAACGACACGTCCTTGAACTCGACCAGGCCGCGCACGCGGCCGGGATCGATGGCCGAAGGCTGGTCGCGCACCGCCGGCACGGTGTCGAGCACCTCGAAGAATTCGACGAGCCGCGGCGCATCCATGAAGATGCGGTTGACGAAGCCCACCGCCTGCTCGAGCCGCTGCACCAGCAGGCCGGCAAAGCTGGTGAAGGTGACGATCTCGCCGATCGTGGTCAGGCCGTTGATGTAGAGCCCGATGCCGACGACGAAGATCGCCAGCATGGTCAGCGTGGTGGAGGCGCGCGTCAGCACCGCGGTCATCGCCCACCATGACAGCACCGGCATCTGCGCGCCGAGCAGCTTGGCGACGACGTTGCGCACGCCGACCACCTCGGCCTCGATGCGCGAATAGCTCTGCACCAGCGCGACATTGCCGAGCGCGTCCGAGGTGCGCTCCGCGAGATCGGAGTAGTGCCGCTCGACCGCGGTCTGGCCGGATTGCGCCTTGTGGACCACCAGCGCGGTCAGCGCGGTGAAGACGACGCAAAGGATGATCAGCAGTAGCGCCAGCCGCCAGTTCAGGAACAGCGACAGCGGCAACAGCACGATCAGCGAAACCAGCGCGGCGAGATGCTCGCGGAAGAAGCCGAGCCACAACCACCACAGCGAGTCGGTGCCGGTGATCATGATCTTGGTCAGCCGGCCGGAATGCGTGCCGCCGTGATAGCTCAGCGGCAATTGCAGCACGTGCTCGAAGTAGTTGGTCAGCACGGCGTGGCGGCGGCGGTGCGAAAGCCGGTCGGCATGGAGCGCGATCCAGGCGCCGGCCAGGATCGTGAACAATCCGAAGCCGACCCAGGCTCCGAGCAGAGGGCCGAGATCGTTCCAGGCCGGCGCAACGCTCTTGGCCTGGGCGCCGGCCAGCGCATCGATGATGCGGCCGAACAGCACGGGCTCGGCGAACTGGGCCGCCGCCAGCAGCACGTTGGCGAGCGCCAACACCCAGCCGAGGCGGGCTTCCGATCCCAGCAGCCGTAAAGTGCGGAGATAGAGGCGCAGCAGGTTCATGGCACCGGCATCAAATCAGTCGTCTCACCGCAAGGCCGGTGGCCGCTATAAAAAGGACATTGTCGCATGATCGTAACATGGTTTAGCCACATCAGTTCCATGTCGTAGGGCACAGATATTGCTCTGCCATGCAGCAACCGTTTTCACATGGATGGTTTGAGAAATGCGAATAATGGAATATGATCGAGCATTAAATTGTGTTCAGGGGCGATGACCAATATTCCTACCGAATTGCTGCGGACGCTTGTCGCCGTCGTCGATTTGCGCAGCTTCACCAAGGCCGCCCAGTCGCTGGGCGTGACGCAGCCGGCGGTCAGCGCGCAGATCAAGCGGCTGCAGGGGCTGTTGGGCACCGAGCTGCTCGACAAGAGCGCGCCGGGCGTGACGCTGACCTCGGCCGGCGAACTGGTGGTGAACTACGCGCGGCGGCTGCTGTCGATCAACGATCAGATTCTCGATTTCGCCGCGCCGCGGCCGACGTCGCAGACGTTGCGCATCGGCGCGACCGGCGACTTTACCGCCAGCAATATCTCGCACGGTCTGGCATGCTTCCGCGCGCGGCATCCGCAACTGCGGTTCATCGTCGGATGCGGCATGCTCGACGACATGCTGCGCGAAATGCGCGACGGCAATCTCGACGTCGTGGTTTGGGTGTCGCCGACCGCACCGACCTTCGAAGCGCGCCATTGCTGGACCGAGGAATTGGTCTGGGTGCGCGGCGCCACCACGAAGCTCGACGATGCCAGCCCGGTCCCGCTGGTATCCTACGGCGAAGAATGTCCGTTCACGCGCAGCATGGTCGCGACGCTCAATTCCGTCGGCCGCGACAGCGAACTGGTGTTCATGGGCTCCAGCGTCGCCGGTATCGGCGCCGCGGTGGCGGCAGGCATCGGCATCAGCGCGCTGCCCCGCAACAGCGCCAACTTGCCCGGCGTCGTGATCTGGGAGGATGCGCCGCTGCCCAAGCTGCCGGAGTTTTTCTGCGGCATCTATGTGCGCTCCGGCGGCGAGTCGGAGGATCGCGACCAACTCGCCGACACGTTGGCCACGGCGCTGCGGTTGCGCCGTCACGTCGGCGGTGAGTTGCAGCAGATCGAGCCCGCCAAGGTGACGTCGGTCGGCTAGGGCGAGTCAGCTCAGTTCTGCGCGAAGCCCGAGCGCTGCGCCCAGCCGGTCATGCGGTTTTCCAGCACCGCCATCAGCCAGTACATGACGATGCCCTCGACCGCGAGCGCGACCAGGCCGGCGAAGATCAGCGGCACCTGGAACTGCGCCTGCGCCTGCAGCATCAGATTGCCGATGCCGTTGTTGGAGGCGACGCTCTCCGAAATCACCGTGCCGACGAAGGCGAGCGTGATCGCGACCTTCAGCGATCCGAAGAAGTAGGGCAGCGTGCGCGGGATGCCGACCTTGCGCATGATGTCGAGCTTCGACGCGCCGAGCGCCTTGAGCACGTCCTCGAGCTCCGGCTCGATGGTGGCAAGCCCGGTCGCCACGTTCACGACGATCGGGAAGAACGAGATCAGGAACGCGGTCAGCACCGCCGGCACGAAGCCGATGCCGAACCACAGCACCAGGATCGGCACGACAGCGACCTTGGGGATCGCGTTGAAGCCGATCATCAGCGGATAGAGACCGGCGTAGATCGAGCGCGACCAGCCGACCACGAGGCCGAGCAGCAGCCCGAAGCCGACCGCGAGGCCGAAGCCGATCATCGTCGCCCACAGCGTGATCAGCGAGTTGCGATAGATCGCCGGCCAGTATTCGTAGATCGCGTAGGCGATGGCGGTCGGCGGCGGCAGGAAGAACACCGGGATCTGGAAAATCCAGACCGCAGCTTCCCAGATCACGAACAGCGCCAGCGTATAGAGCCAGGGCGCCAGCGTGACCGAGAGCGAACGGCTCTTCATTGCCGCGCTCTCACGATGTGGCTGCGCAGTTCGTGCACGATGTCCTGGAATTCCTTGCGTGAACGTCACCTCGAGATCGCGCGGCCGCGGGAAGTCGATCTTGCGCTCGACCAGGACGCGGCCGGGCCGCGCCGACATGACGAACACGCGGTCGGCGAGGAACACCGCCTCGCGCAGGTCATGGGTGACGAGACAGACCGTAATCTTGCGCGCCGCATGCAGGTCGCGGATCACGCACCACAGCTCTTCGCGCGTGAAGGCGTCGAGCGCGCCGAACGGCTCGTCGAGCATCAGGAGCTTCGGCTCGTGGATCAGCGCGCGGCACAGCGACGTGCGCTGCTGCATGCCGCCCGACAGTTCCCAGGGGAATTTGTCGCCCTGGTCGCGCAGACCGACCGAGGTGAGCAAGTTCTTCGCGCGCGCCACGTAGTCGGCGCGATTGCGGCGCATCTCGCTGCGGTGCGGCTGCACGATTTCGAGCGGCAGCAGCAGATTTTCGAGCGTGGTGCGCCACGGCAGCAGGGTCGGCGCCTGGAACGCCATGCCGGCGATCTTGAGCGGCTTGTCGACGACCTCGCCGGCGACGCGGACCGTTCCCTTGAACGGGAACTGCAATCCGGTCGCGAGCTTCATCAAGGTGGATTTGCCGCAGCCGGATGGGCCGACGACCGCGGCAAACTCGCCTTCCTGGATTGAGATCGACAGGCCGTCGACGGCGGGGGCGCTGATGTCCCCGCCATAGGCGTGGCTGACGTCGTCGAGGGCGACGAACCCGCTCACGACGTCAGCCCCCGATCGCTTCCTCGCGTCAGTTCGCCTTGCGCTGCGCCGCCGGCGGCAGGAACGACGGGTCGAAGATGTCGGCTGCCTTCGGCTTCGCGCCTTTGAAGGTGTAGGTCAGCGCGATCTGGTCGATCGACTTGTCGAGCCGGTCCATGTCGACGGCGCCGTAGCCGTTCTTCTTCACCTCGTCGGTGACGATGTTGTCCTTGATCGCCATCTGCAGGCGCTCGAGCTCGACCGGCTTCTTGGCGACGTCGTTGCGCTTGATCACGGAGTCGACCGAGGTCGACGGATTGGCGACCGTGTCCTTGATGCCCTTGAGGAAGGCGTTGAGGAACTTCTTCACCGCCTCGGGCTTCTCGGCGGCGAACTTCGGATTCACGATGATCGCGTTGCCGTAGAGATTCACGCCGTAGTCGGCCATCAGCATGACGACGATGTCGTCGGCCGGCACGCCGCGGTCCTTCAGGTTGATGTAGGACGAGAACGAGAAGCCGGTGATGGCGTCGACCTGGCCGGCGGCCAGCATCGGCTCGCGCACCGGGAAGCCGACGTTCTCGATCGTGACCTTGGAGGCGTCGATCTTGTTGGCCTCGGTGAAGATCTTCCACTGCGCAAAGGCGCCGTCCGGGGCCGGCGCGCCGAGCTTCTTGCCTTCCAGGTCCTTCGGCTTCACCACGCCGCGGCTCTTGCGGCTGACGATGGAGAATGCCGGTTTGTTATAGACCATGAAAATCGCTTTGATCGGCACGTTCGGATTGGCGTCGCGGAACTTGATCAGCGAGTTGATGTCGCCGAAGCCGATGTCGTAGGTGCCGGACGCGATGCGGTTGAGCGGCTCGAGCGAGCCGCCGGCGGTGTCGATGGTCACATCGAGGCCTTCCGCCTTGTAGTAGCCCTTGTCGATCGGCACGAGGAACGGCGCGGCCGGTCCTTCGAACTTCCAGTCCAGCGTGAATTTGATGGCCTGTTGAGCGGCGGCAGGACCGCTGAAAAGCAGCGTGACTGCGGCGGCGGCGAGCCCGGCGCGGCCGAGCGTTACAATGTTCAGGACGCCCATAGTTGTGTTCCTCTTAAGGTGACGGCAGGCGGTGCGGCGGCCGATGCCGCCTGTTCATTTTTTCCGCCATTGCTCTCAGCAAAGAACATGCCGAATGAAAGAGCAAGACAGAACGGCGGCGTTGCCTGCCGTCTGCACAGAGGGGGGCAATTCTGCACAATCGAATGCCATTGTGCTCCTGCGCTGGGCAAGCCATGGGCTCCCGTGCTGCTACACTGAGACCTGACGACCATGAGCGCATCCGCACGCCCCGACCGGTTTCCCTTCCGCGCCGCCTACGCGCCGCCGGACGAGGACATCGCGGCCCGGTTGCTGTCGGCAACAAGGCTCGGCGCCGAAGCGGACGAGCGCATCGACGCCCGGGCCCGGCGCCTGGTCGAAGCCATCCGCTCCAGGGCCGGCGGTCTCGGCGGCGTCGAGGACTTCCTTCACGCCTATTCGCTCTCCACCAAGGAGGGCCTCGCCCTCATGGTCCTGGCCGAGGCGCTGTTGCGCGTCCCGGATGCCGCAACCGCCGACCGGCTGATCGAGGACAAGCTCGCCGCCGGCGACTGGGCGCACGCGGAGCATTCGTCGTCGTTCCTGGTTTCGGCGTCGGCCTGGACGCTCGGCATCACCGCGCGCGTCATCCATCCCGGCGAGACGCCGGAGAACATCGTCGAGAGCATGGTCAAGCGGCTCGGCCTGCCGACCGTGCGGCTGGCGACGCGGCAGGCGATGAAGCTGCTCGGCTCGCATTTCGTGCTCGGACAGAACATCGAGGAGGCGCTGTCGCGCGCCGGCTCGCACCGCGAGTTCCGCTATTCGTTCGACATGCTGGGCGAGGGCGCGCGCACCGCGGCCGACGCGGCGCGCTACTTTGACGCCTATGCCGATGCGATCGACGCGATCGGCAAGCGTGCCGGCAACGCCGCGCTGCCGGCGCGGCCCGGCATCTCGGTCAAGCTGTCGGCGCTGCACCCGCGCTACGAGGCGGTGTCGCGCGATCGCGTGCTTCGCGGAGCTGGTGCCGCGCACGCTGGAGCTGGCGCGCAAGGCGAAGGCCTACGATCTCAACTTCACGGTCGATGCGGAGGAGGCGGACCGGCTCGAACTGTCGCTGGAGGTGATCGCGGCGGTGCTGGCCGATCCGTCGCTGGCCGGTTGGGACGGTTTCGGGCTTGCGGTGCAGGCCTATCAGAAGCGCGCCGCCGCGGTGATCGATTGGCTCTCCGATATTGCCTCCGCTCTCGACCGCCGGCTGATGGTGCGGCTGGTCAAGGGCGCCTACTGGGACACCGAGGTCAAGCGCGCGCAGGAGCGCGGGCTTGCGGACTATCCGGTGTTCACCCGCAAGCCGATGACCGATCTCAGCTACATGGAATGCATCCGGAAGCTGCTGAGCGGCGCGGCCGCGGCTCTATCCGCAATTCGCCACCCACAACGCGCTCACCGTTGCCGCCGTGGTCGAGCAGGCCGGCGGCGTCGAAGGCTATGAATTCCAGCGCCTGCACGGCATGGGCGAGGTGCTCTACGAGGAACTGCTGGCGGAGGCGCCGGGCGCCGCCTGCCGCGTCTATGCGCCGGTCGGCAGTCACCGCGAGCTGCTCGCCTATCTGGTGCGGCGGCTGCTGGAGAACGGCGCCAACTCGTCGTTCGTCGCGGTCGCGGCCGATCCCTCGGTGCCGATCGAAGAAATCCTGAAGCGGCCGCAGGCCTGGATCGGCGACGCGCAGCATGCACGGCATCCGCACATCCCGTTGCCGCGCGATCTCTATCGTCCGGCGCGCGCCAATTCGTCGGGTGTGGAATTCGGCGATCGTGCGGCGCTCGATGCGTTGCTCGCCGATGTCAAACGCAGCACGCCGGCGCAGGCGCGCGCCGCGCCGCGTGATCGACGGCGTGGCGCGGCAAGGGATCGTCCCGCGCCGTGCTGTCGCCGATCGACGGCGCGACCGTCGTGGGCGAGGTGAGCGAAGCCGATGCCGCCACGGCACAAGCGGCGATGAGGGCGGCGCAGGCCGGCTTTGCGGCCTGGTCGGCGACGCCGCTGGAACGGCGCGCCATGATCCTCGAACGCGCCGCCGATCTGCTCGAAGCGGAGCGCGGGCGGATGATCGCGCTCCTGCAGCTCGAAGGCGGCAAGACGCTCGACGACGCGCTGTCCGAGGTCCGCGAGGCGGTCGACTATTGCCGCTACTACGCCGCCGAGGCGCGGCGCAGCCTGGCGCCGCAATCGATGCCGGGGCCGACCGGCGAATCCAATCAACTGACCTATCGCGGCCGCGGCGTGTTCGTCTGCATCAGCCCGTGGAATTTCCCGCTGGCGATCTTCCTCGGCCAGGTGACCGCGGCGCTCGCCGCCGGCAACAGCGTGGTGGCGAAGCCCGCCGAACAGACGCCGCTGATCGCGGCGGAGGCGGTGCGGCTGCTGCATCAGGCCGGCGTGCCGGCGAGCGCGCTGCATCTGGTGCCCGGCGACGGCAAGGTCGGCGCGGCGCTCACCGCCGATGCGCGCGTCGCCGGTGTCGCCTTCACCGGCTCGACCGAGGTCGGCCGCGTCATCAACCGGGCGCTGGCGGCCAAGGACGGTCCGATCGTGCCGCTGATCGCCGAAACCGGCGGCATCAACGCCATGATCGTCGACGCCACCGCGCTGCCGGAGCAGGTCACCGACGATGTCGTCGCCTCGGCGTTCCGTTCGGCCGGGCAGCGCTGCTCGGCGCTGCGGCTGCTCTGCGTGCAGGACGACGTCGCCGACCGCATGATCGAGATGATCGCCGGCGCGGCGCACGAACTGGCGCTGGGCGATCCGCGCGATCCGGCGACCCATGTCGGGCCGGTGATCGATGCCGAGGCCAAGGATCAGGCTCGACCGCTGGATCGCGGCGAAAGCCGGCCGCGTCGCTTTCCGGTGGGATGCGGGAGGAAGCTCCCGGAACGCGGGCTCTACGTGCCGCCGGCCATCATCGTGCTCGATCGCGCCAGCGACCTGCAGGAAGAGGTGTTCGGGCCCGTCCTTCACGTCGTGCGCTGGCGCGCCGACGAGCTCGACAAGCTGCTCGACGACATCGCCGGCAACCGCACCGGGCTGACGCTCGGCATCCATTCGCGCATCGACGCGACGGTGCGCAAGATCGTGGCGCGGCTTGCGAACGGCAACGTCTACGTCAATCGCAACATGATCGGCGCGGTGGTCGGCACGCAGCCGTTCGGCGGCTCGGGCCTGTCCGGCACCGGTCCGAAGGCCGGCGGTCCGAACTATCTGCGCCGCTTCGCCACCGAGCAGACGGTGACGATCAACACCGCGGCGGCGGGCGGCAACGCCACGCTGCTTGCTGCCGAGGAGTGACTGCGTCGGCAATCTCGCGTGCGCCGCAGCAAATTCATTTCTGAACGTTTGTTGCACTACCTTACGAAAACATAATCCGCTGCGAGGTCTCGCCGCCCGAACATTTCCTTCCATCGTGCGTACTTACTCACGCAGGGACATGGTCCCTATGGAGAGAGAAATGTTCACGATCAGAAAAAGCGTCATCGCCACCGTCGCCGCGGCAGCGATTGCGCTCACCTCGTTCGGCGTTGCGCCGGCGAACGCCGGTCACCGGCATGGCGACGCCGCTGCCGCGGCTGCGATCGCCGGGGTGTTCGGCACCGTTGCCGCGGTCATCGCGGCCAAGGCTGCCCGTGATCGGTACAAGGCCTATTACGGACCGCACTACGCCACTCCGTACTACGGCGGCTATGCCGCTCCGTACGCGTACGGTGCGCCGGCCTACCGCGGTCCGTTTCACGGTGGTCACCGTTGGGGCGGCTGGCACCGCCACCATTGGCATCGCTAACAACAAAGTGCCGGGATAGTGCTTGCGTGATCTGGCGCCGCCTCGCCAATGAGGCGGCGCCTTTTCGTTGCGCACCGCAGCGAAGTCATTAACCGACAAATCACCCGATCCAGTGTATGCATGTGGCATGACTGATTCGCTCGACCGGCTGTACCAGCAGGTCCTGAGTGCCAAAGACGCCGACCCCTCGGTCTCCCGCACCGCGCGGCTGCTTCGTGCCGGCCGCGGCAAGATTGCCAAGAAGATGGCGGAGGAGGCGGTCGAGGTCGTGATCGACGCCATGAACGGCGATCGTGAGGCCGTGGTGCGCGAGAGCGCGGACCTTCTCTACAATCTGGTCGTGCTCTGGGTCGCGTCCGATCTGCGCCCGGCCGATGTCTGGAATGAGATGAAGCGGCGCGAAGACCTCATGGGCATCGCCGAGAAACTGCCGAAGAACGGCATCGACTCGTCCCGCCGCAAGGTCGTGCTGCTCGACTCGCGCCGCTCCCGCAAGCGCCGCTGACCGACGGCTGCCGCGCGTGGACTTTCCCGGCAGGCGCCGCTAAGCAAATCCGCGATGCTGAAAAAACTTTACGACTGGACGCTGTCGCTTGCCGCTCGCAAGAGCGCGGAATGGTGGCTTGCATTTATTGCGTTCGTCGAGAGTTCGGTATTCCTCGTTCCGGCCGAAGCTCTGCTCGTTCCGATGGGCCTCGCCCGGCCGGAGCGCGCCTACCGATACGCACTGATCGTGACGGTCGGATCCGTGCTTGGCGGCATCGCCGGCTGGCTGATCGGCTATTACGCCTACGAGTTGATCGCGCGTCCGGTGCTCGAGTTTTACGGCAGCCTGGACAAGTTCGAGCTGCTGCGCTCGTCGGCGAGCCGCGACGCCATTCTGTTGATGCTCATCACGTCCGGCGTGGCGCATCTGCCGCCGATGAAGGTCGTGACCATTTTGTCCGGCGCGGCGGCGGTGGATCTGTGGCTGTTCATCGCATCGGCCATCGTCGCGCGCGGCGGCAAATTCTTCGCGATCGCGTGGCTGCTGCGGCGATACGGCGAACCGATCCGGGAGTTCATCGAGAAGCGGCTGGCATGGATCGCGCTTGCCGGTGTCGTTGCGCTCATCCTGATCTACTTCGCGTTCAGGGCACTTTTCAAAACGTTCACCTGACCTCCGGCGGGCCGCGCGCTCAACACATGTGCTTCAATATGCTCGTTTTTTGGCCGTCTGCGGCCGGACGCGGGATGCGTAGGATTGTACATAACGCCCGCGCCATCCGCCTCGTCATCGGCGTTAGACCTGCGCTATACTTCTCCTGAGCCTCGAGCCTCTGTTCCTCATTTTGGCCATGCCGTCCCGGCAGAACTCCGGCGGTTTTGAGGATCGAAAGAGGGCTTCGGCCGTCAGGCGGTTGAGCGCCATGAGCAAGGTACGGAAGGTCGTCAGTCAGGTCCGCCGGGTGCGCTGCAGCGTGCTTGGTTTGATCGCCGCGCCTGTGCTGCTGAC
Organism: uncultured Alphaproteobacteria bacterium; assembly: GCA_963838595.1. Classification (GTDB taxonomy): domain Bacteria; phylum Pseudomonadota; class Alphaproteobacteria; order Rhizobiales; family Xanthobacteraceae; genus Z2-YC6860. Next base: position 34,104 of record CAWIRP010000009.1, on the reverse strand, counting down.
ACAAATCGCCGTTGCCCAGCAGCAGGTCGTGCCGCCGTCTGAGCCCACTCCGCCCGCGGTGACACAGCCGAAACCTGAGACGCGCGGTTTCTTCGAAGCGATCGGCCGCTGGTTCGATGAAGGCACGGCTGGTTTCCGCTCTCACGTCGCGGGAGCCAAAACCAGCTTCGACGAGTTCAATCAGCGTGCCGAGGAAACCCGCAAGAGCATCGGCGATTCCGCTGCGGAGATCAGCAAGAATGCGGTCGGCGCCGGTGTCACCGCGGCCGACGTCACAAGGGATGCCATGGGCGCGGTGGCCAAGCTGCCAATGGCTCGTGTTGTGCAAGGCCGCGAGCGTTGCATGACGGCGCCGAACGGCGCGCCGGATTGCCTGGCGGCGGCGGAAGCGATGTGCCGCAAACAAGGGTTCACGACGGGTAAGAGCGTGGACTTCACCTCCGCTGAAAGCTGTCCAGTGCGGACTTACCTCAACGGCAAGCAGTCCGAGAACGAGTGTACGACGGTGACCTTCATCAGCCGCGCGATGTGCCAGTAACCGCCGCGTCTCGAAATGAATGAACCCGCCGGCCTCCGGCGGGTTTTGTTTTGAGGAGCGGTAGGCGTCCGGCACGAAAGGAGAGCCCCGATGTCGAAGCGAGCGAAGTCTTCAAGGAAGGCAAAGCGCAAGTCTTCAAAACGCAAGTCTTCCAGGACAACAAAAGCCCGCAAAAAGACGGCGGTGCGCAAGGCCGCTGCATCAAAGGCTGCCAGCAGGGCCAACGTGATGCCGTGCCTCACGTACCGCGATGCGCCGACAGCGATCGAATTCCTTTGCGGGGCCTTTGGCTTCGCCAAGAAAATGGTCATCAAAGGTGACGGTGACACCATTGCGCACGCAGAACTCACGCTGGGCAATGCGATGGTGATGCTCGGCTCGCACAAGGAAACCGAATACGGGAAGCTGGTGAAGGCCCCCGCAGAGGTCGGAATCTGCACGCAGACGATATACCTCGTGGTGGCGAACCCTGACGCTCATCACGACAAGGCCAAGGCGGCGGGCGCCGAGATCGTTATTCCGCCGACCACGCAGAGTTACGGCGGCCGCGACTACACCTGCCGCGATCTTGAAGGTCACATCTGGACGTTCGGCACCTACGATCCGTGGACGTAACGGCGGCCTAATCGGCGGCGGGGGCAGGATTTGCTTTCAACGCTCGCTGCTTTTTCGCTTCGTCGAAACCGTGCATCCCCACCGCCCACTGAAGCGCGACGATGGCGCCCTTCACCGGCTGCAACAGCAGGAGCGTGAGGCTCACCACCAGCGCCGGCCACAGCACCATGTGCACCCAGTAAGGCGGGGCGAAGCGTGTTTCCACCGCGAGGACCAGCGGGACGACGATGTGACCGACGATAACGATGACGATATAGGCCGGGAAATCGTCGGCGCGCTGATGCGAGAGATCCTCGCCGCAGGCGGGACAATGGTCCGCGACTTTCAGATACGCCCGGAACATGCGGCCTGAATTGCAGGCTGGGCACAGGCCCCGCAATCCGCGCAGCATCGCTTCTGAGGTGGGATTCATGACCACGAAATTTTTCCGGGAACTCGATGGGCGCAGCGACCCATAGCCGCCGGACATGCGCACGCCAACCTTTTTTGGACATGGCACCTCACCCGGCGAGATGCAGAGCGCCCGCCGCGCGCGTGAGGCGTCGCGACAGCCGCCGCAGTTGAGTTGCTGTGAATACGGCCATTCCGTCGTTCCGGAACTGCCGCTTTTGCAGGCAGGCTTGATCGCGCTGATTCGTTTTTGACTCGAATCACGGTGTTCCAGTTCCGCGGTTCCATCGGAAGAAATCGCCCCGGGCGACTCTAAAATCGGTCCGGCGCGCCGTTCGCAGTGTCATCGGGATGTCATATGCGGCCTGCGTTTCGCCAGTGGTTAACGGTCGGTAAAGAAGTTGGGCGGACCATGGCCGGGCAGAACCTCCGTGGCCTTGGCACGCTTCTTGATTTACGTGGAGGTACGAGCGGCCAAGCGAATGCGGATGTTCGCGACACGCTTCTCGTCCAGAGGAGGTTCGCATGAACGGTGCACTTCGCGTCCTTCTGTTCTGCTTGTGCCTCGCCGGTCCGGCCGCTGCCGGCGACAAGTCCAATGCCGACATTCAAATGGGAACCACCGTCATCTGCGACACGCAAAAGCAGATGGAGCGGTTCGTCGTGCTGTTCGACGGCGACTATTCCGTGGCGATGAACAAGGTCAACGCCGAAGAGAACAACCCGACCGCCTGCATCGGCGCCACCATGGCCTACGTGCAAGGCAACGAGCTCTCCAAGGCCAAGGGCTTCAAGGGCACCTACAACATCATCCGCGTGCTGGTGCTCGGCATCACCACACCCGCGGGCTTTCAGCCGATCCAGCCGGCGGCGTTCTTCTCGATCGTGAAGAGCGAAGAAGTCGAGACGTGATTCCTTTCGGCTGACCGGTTGGTCAGCCGAGAATCATGCCCAGCAATCCGATAATCGGAAAGCCGAGCGCGCGGTCGAACGCGATCACTCCGTTGCGCAGGCCGGTCGGCGCCTGGTCGCTGTAGGCGAACGCGAAGAAGACGAACAGCAGCGGGATCGCGGCGGCGACCCAGATCAGACGGCGGATCAGCGACGCCCGGCTTTGCGCGGCATCTTCGGGCCGGACGTATTTCGGAACATAGGGCGGCATGGCGGTAGAATGCGTGCCGCGGCGGCCGCGCGCAAGGCCGGTCGCAGGAGCCTACTTCGCGCGCGATGCCGGTTCCCTTCACCACGACGATCTGCGTGCGTCCGCCGGAGATGCCGAAATCATCGTCGTTGATGATGGCGAGGCTGCCGTCGCCCAGCAGCGCCATGCCTTCGGTCTTGCCGACGATGTTCGGAAAATCGGCGGTGTCGAAACGCAGCGTCTTCTTGACCGGCGTGATGCCGGCCGCCGCCACGTCGCTTTGCTCCAGGGTCGGCTTCGTCGCCGCGTCGTCCCACTTGCTGCCGGAAATGTCGGTCGCGCCGGCCAGTTCGATCTCGTGCAGCTTGGTGGTCTGCTCGGTGCGCTCCAGCACGATCAGCCGGTCGAGCCCGACCGCCATCAGTTCGCTGATGCGCGGATCGCTGTTCACGTCGGACGGATCGCGGCGGAAGCTTTTCGGATCGTCCATCACGTAGACGTATTCGCCGGCAACCTTCATGCCCGCGCGCTCGATCTTGAACAGGCGGACGTTGCGCGCCTGCCGGAACGCCGCCGCGTCCGGATTCGCCAGCGGATTCTGCACGATGAAATAGAGGAAGCGCTCGTCGGGCGAGACCGCCATGCTCTCGATGCCGCGGTTGGCCTGGCGCTTGGCCAGGATCGCGGGCAGCGAGCCGACCACCTCGTAGCGCGCGCCGGCGTAGTCGCCTTCGGTGCCGCGCGGCACGTGGCGCGCGATCATGCGGCCTTCGGCCGAGAAATGCGCCATCGACGGGCCGTTCTCGTCGCCGATCCAGAACGTGCCGTCGTTGAGGCGGACGATGCCCTCGGCGTCGATGCCGTGCACGTCCTGCTGTAGCGGCTTGCCGGTGCCGTCGAGCGGCGTCTCGGTGGTCGCGACCTTGAGCGGATTGGGCATGCCGTTGAGCGGACGGCCGTCGCGGTCCTTGAGCGTGATGACGTCGGTGACGCGGAACGTGCCGTCGTCGAGCAGGATCACCCGGTAGATCGAGGGCGAATAGGCAGGGACAGGATAGACGCGGCCGTTCTTCACCTCGCCGCACGTGGTCGGCGTGACGCCGGAAATGTTCTTGGCCTCGCCGCAGGTGAAATTCGGCCCGCGGTCGCCGAGCGTCCAGATCACGTTCGGCGGATCGTTCGGTCCGCGGAACGCGCCGCTGCCGATGCCGACCGTCAGGTTCAGCGTCTTGCCGCCCTCGAACGTGTAGGTGCCGAGCGTGAGGAGCGTGTCGTTGCTGAGGTGTTCGCGAATGGTGATGTCCGCCGCCGCGGCATAAGAGGCGAGCACGGCGCCCGCCGCCGCCCCGATCAGTCGCATTGAGCTTAGCATGGCCGTCGCCCCCGTGTTGGCGGACGATAGTCCCGGCAACATGACAGTTCCGTGACGGCTGCAAGCCGGGTGTGATCTACGGCGTCACCGGCTCCAGGCCATTCTCCTTCCACACCGCGATGGCGGCGGGCGTGGTGAGGAATTGCAGCAGCGCGCGCCCGGCCTCGGGCTGCCTGGCGCTGGCGCTCAAGCCCGCCGGTGAAGGGGAGCCAGTTGTTGATCTCGGCCGGCAGGTAGCCCAGCCACTCGATGTTGGGCGTGCCGAGCAGCGGCGGCAGTCCCGACACCGCGAAATCCACCTCGCCCGGGACACCAGCCGCGCCGAGGTGCCCGCGCCGCCCGACTTGATCTTGGGCTTGATCTGATCGGCGATGCCGAGCCGGTCGAGCAGCGCGGCGACGTAGCGCCCGCTGCTGCCTTCGCCCGAGGTTGCGATGAACTTGGCGTTGAGCAGCGAACGCTTGAACGCATCGACCGTGCTGAAGTCCGGCTTCGGCGCGCCCTTTTGCACGGCGACGCCGATGCCGATCTGGCCGAACACGGTGCGCGAGCCTGCCGCGAGCTTGCCCTGCTTGATGAGCGGCTCGACGTCGTAGGACAGGATGATGACGTCGAACGGCTCGCCGGCATCCATCTTCTTGATGAGATCGGGCGGCAGGGCGGACTGCGTGATGAGCTTGTGCCCGGTGGCCTTCTCGAATTGCGGGGCCAGCGTGTCGTAGGCGCGCCGTGCCGCGCCGGTGAGGAAGACGTTGATGTCGGCGGCCTGAGCCGTGACGCCGGTGGTCATCGACATCGCGATTGCAACTGCGGCAAGCGAACCGACCTTCATACGTGCCTCACTCAACTCAATACCGATGGCTGATCGGCAATTCCTCCGCCGGGAACAGCGAGATCACCTTGCAGCCCTTGTCGGTGACCACGACCTCTTCCTCGATGCGCGCGGCGGAATAGCCGTCGGTCGCCGGGCAGTAGGTCTCGATCGCGAACACCATGCCTTCCTTGATCTCGGTCGGATGATCCATCGAGACCACGCGGCTGATGATCGGCCGCTCGTGCAGCGCGAGGCCGAGGCCGTGGGCGAACTGCAGGCCGAACGCGCTCATCTCGTCGGGGAAGCCGAACTCGCCGCACTTCGGGAACGCCGCGCAGATGTCCGACGTCTTGGCGCCGGGCTTGATGCGCGCCATCGCGTTGTCGAGCCACTCGCGCGCCTTCTTGTAGGCGTCGCGCTGCGCAGTCGGTGGCGCGGCCGACGTTGAAGGTGCGGTAGTAGCAGGTGCGGTAGCCCATGAACGACTGCAGGATGTCGAAGAACGCCTGGTCGCCCGGGCGGATCATGCGGTCGGTGAAGTTGTGCGGGTGCGGATTGCAGCGCTCGCCGGAGATCGCGTTGATCGCCTCGACGTCGTCGGAGCCGTGGGTGTAGAGGAACTTGTTCACCTCGGCGACGATGTCGTTCTCGCGCACGCCCGGCTTGAGCTGCTCGTTGATGAGCTGATAGGCGCCGTCCACCATCGCGGCGGCGCGGTTGAGCAGCGCGATCTCGTCGGCCGACTTCAGCTCGCGCGCCTCCAGCATGGTCTGCTGGCCGTCCTGCACCTTGAGCCCGGCCTTCTCCAGCTCGAACATCATCGGCGGCTCGATGATGTCGACGCCGAGCGGCATGTTGGCGACGCCGTGCTCCTTGAGGATCGAGGCGATCTCCTCGGCGTGGCGCTTCATCAGCCCGAACTGCGGCGCGACGGTGCCGCGCAGGCCGACCAGGCCGGCCAGGCAGTTCTCCGGCTTGAGCCAGGGCGAGTAGAGCTTGTGGTGCACGGCGGCCGAGCCGAAGTCCCAGATGATCGGCTCGCCGTTGCGCGGCAGCAGCGCCCAGCGCGAGAGCTTGTCGCGCTCCCATTCGCCGATCTTGGTCGAGGTCAGGTAGCGGATGTTGTTGACGTCGAACACCAGCAGCGCGCCGAGATTGGAATTCTCCAGCGCCTGGCGGGCGCGGCCGAGCCGGTACTTGTGCAGCCGGCGGTAGTCGACGCGCTCCTCGAAATCGACGCCCATGATGCCGAGCGCGGGCAGGGCGCGGCCCCAGTTGTAGCGCGGGTTGATGTCCTCGGCGCGGATCTGGATCGGGTCGCGCTTGGTGATGTCGTCCATGGGGGTCTCCCTTATCGTGCTTGGGGCCGGGCGGCCCGCAGGGTCATTGCCATTATAGCCCGCCAATCCAGCCTGCGGCGGAGTGCTGCTTGGGATGGCGGATGCTTGTCACATTAATGTTGCATTGCGGCAAATCTCATGCTGCAATGCGGCGGTTGGGTAGTCGGAGGCTGCGGCTATGGCGACTGCGAAAAATCTCAAGAAGCAGGCTGAGCGGTGCGCGGCGCTCGTGCAGCAAACCCACGACGACGAGGCCCGTCAGCGATATTTGCGACTGCAGCAGATGTATCTTCATCTCGCCGAGGCGGAGACTAACGCGAACACGGCCGACGGCGGCAAGACAGCAGCCTGACGATTTCTGAACTCGGCGGTCGTTACGCCACCTTCTTGCCCCACAGCCGCGGCGAGGCGATGTCCGCGCCCTGGCGGATCGCCTTGAGCTTGAGCCACACCACCGGCTCGATCACCCACTCGCGCTTGGTGAAGGTGCCGAAGCCGCAGTCGGTCGAGGCGACGACGCGCTCGCGGTCGCCGACCACCGCCACCGCCTCCTCGATGCGCCGCGCCACCACCTCCGGGTGCTCGACGAAATTCGAGGTGGTCTCGACCACGCCGGGGATCAGGATCATGTGGTTCGGCAGCGGATGCTTCTTCAGCGCGGTGTATTCGTGGGCGTGGCGCGGATTGGAGAACTCGATCGACAGCGCGCCGACGTTCGCCGTGTAGAGCGCCGGCAGGATCTTCTCCAGCGGGATGTCGTGGATGTGCGGGCCTTCCCAGTTGCCGTAGCAGACGTGCAGCCGCACGCGGTCGCGCGGGATGCCCTCGATGCCCTTGTTGATCGCGGCGACGTGGCGCTCGCAGCGCTTGACGAAATCGCTGTCGGAGAGATCGCGGTACATCATGGTGCGATCCATCGCGAGGTCCGGCGCGTCGATCTGCAGGATCAGCCCGGCCTTGTGGACCGCCTGGTATTCCTTGCTCATCTCGCGCGCGATCGCGTCGAGATAGGCGTCGTGCGAGTCGTAATAGGCGTTGAGCATCGTGGTCGAGATGATGCCGGGCGACGCCGCGGTCATGAACCGCTCGGAGAACGCGCCAAGCTCGTCGGCGATCTTGTTGAAGCCCGTGGTCTCGTCGGTGATCGGCTTGAGGTCGTGATACTTGATGTCGGCCTGCGCCTCCGGCGCGCCCTGCTGGCTCTTGGGCGGGTTCGGGAAGCGGCGCATCAGGTAGGCGAGCAGCTCCGGGAATTCCTCGAACTCGCGGCCGCGGCGGCGCTTCGACACGCCGGCGAAGCCGGACATGCGCTGCGGCACGTAGGTCTGGAAGCCGATGCGCCGCTGCTCGCCGTCGTTGCCGATGTCGATGCCGGCCTTCATCTGCTCCTCGACGACGTGGCGGACCGCCTTGTCCATCTCGTCCGCCAGCACTTTCGGGTCGTAGGGCTTGCCTTCCTCCTGCGCCATCAGGAGGTCGGACAGCTTTTCGTTGCGCGGCAGGCTGCCGACGTGGGTGGTCAGGATGCGGTCGCGGCTGAAGATCATGGCGCTACTCCCGGACTAAGGCGCGTTGCGGCTCTGATGGCCGGGCGGCATAATAGTTCATCTTTTCTGGGGGATGCGAATGGTTGCTGCGGCATGCGCGCGGCGGAGCAGGCGGTGCCCACGGCCGATCCGGTGGGCGCAATCCCGCGCCAGTACAACTTCGCCGCCGACATCCTGGACCGCAACCTCAAGGCCGGGCGCGCCGGCAAGCCGGTGTTCATCGATCCGCGCGGCACGTGGACCTACGGCCAGCTCGCCGACCGCGTCGCGCGGTTCGCCGGCGCGCTGCGCACGCTCGGCGTGCAGCGCGAGGAGCGCATCCTGATCTGCCTGCTCGACACCATCGACTGGCCGACCGCGTTCCTCGGCGCGCTCAAGGCCGGCGTGGTCGCGGTGCCGGTCAACACGCTGATGACCGAGGACGACTACCGCTTCATGCTGGCCGACAGCCGCGCCCGCATGCTGGTGGTGTCGGAGGCGCTCTATCCGCAAGTTCGCCAAGCTGATCGGCGAATGTCCCGACCTCGAGCACGTCATCGTGTCGGGCGACAACGCGCAGGGCCATCAAGAGCTTCGAGGACCTGATCGCGGGCGCGACGCCCGATCCGGCGACCGCGCCGACCACGCGCGACGACATCGCGTTCTGGCTCTACACCTCGGGCTCGACCGGCAAGCCGAAGGGCGCGGTTCATGTCCATGCCGATCTCAAGCTGACCGACGATCTCTATGGCGGGCCGTATCTCGGCCTCACCGAGAAGGACGTCTGCTATTCGGTGGCCAAGCTGTTCTTCGCCTACGGGCTCGGCAACGCGCTGACGTTCCCGATGTCGGCCGGCGCCTGCTCGGTGCTGCTGCCGGACCGCCCGACGCCGGACGGCGTCGCGGCGCTGCTGCGCAAGCATCCGGTCACGGTGTTCTACGCGGTGCCGACCTTCTACGCGGCGTTCCTGGCGAGCCCGAACGCGCCGCAAAAGAGCGAGGTGAAAATCCGCTGCTGCGTGTCGGCGGGCGAGGCGCTGCCGGAGGACGTCGGCAAGCGCTGGCTCGGACCGCTACGGCGTCGACATCCTCGACGGCATCGGCTCGACCGAGATGCTGCACATCTTCCTGTCCAACCGCGCCGGCGACGTGAAGTACGGCACCACCGGCAAGCCGGTGCCCGGCTATGCCTGCAAGATCGTCGACGACGACGGCCTGCCGGTGAAGCAGGGCGAGATGGGCGAGCTCCTGATCAACGGCCCGACCAGCGCGATCATGTACTGGAACAACCGCGAGCAGTCGCGCACCACCTTCCTCGGCGAATGGACGCGCTCCGGCGACAAGTACGTCGAGGACAAGGACGGCTATTTCGTCTACTGCGGCCGCCGCGACGACATGCTCAAGGTGTCCGGCCAGTACGTCTCGCCGTTCGAGGTCGAGGCCGCCCTGCAAACCCATCCTGATGTCCTAGAAGCGGCGGTTGTGGCCTGGCCGGACGGCGACGGGCTGATCAAGCCCAAGGCCTTCGTGGTGCTCAAATCCCCGGAAAAGGCCGCGACCCCAAGGCCGGTGACGCCATGTCGCGGGCGCTCCAGGACCACGTGAAGGCGAAGCTCGCCCCCTACAAATACCCCCGCTGGATCGAGTTCCGGCGCGATCTGCCGAAGACCGCGACCGGCAAAATCCAGCGCTTCAAATTGCGCGCCGAGGGGTCGCCGCGCTAAGGTCGGCCCAACCACTTTCATTCCAGGAGGAACGGGAATATGAAGAAGCTCTTGCTTGCGGCTGCGCGATTGCGGCGCTCGCCGTCGCGCCGGCGTTGGCGCAACAGAAGACCGTCAAGATCGGCTTCGTCAGCACGTTCAGCGGCCCGGTCGCCGCGATCGGCAACGACATGCGCAATTCGTTCGAGCTCGCGCTCGACCATCACGGCCGCAAGCTCGGCGGGCTGCCGGTCGAAGTCATCTACGAGGACGACCAGGTCAAGCCCGAGGTCGGCGTGCAGAAGGTCCAGAAGCTGATCGAGTCCGACAAGGTCGATTTCCTCGTCGGCATCATCTGGTCCAACGTGCTGCTCGCTTCGCTCAAGCCGATCATCGATTCCAAGACCTTCACGATCATCACCAACGCCGGCGCCTCGCAGCTCTCCGGCGAGATGTGCTCGCCGTACGTGTTCTCGACCTCGTGGAACAACGACCAGACGCCGCAGGCGATCGGCCTCTACATGAACCAGAAGAACGTCAAGACGCGCGTTCCTGATCGGCCCGAACTACGCCGCCGGCAAGGACATGCTCGAGGGCGTGGAAGCGACCTTCAAGGGCAAGATCATCGGCCGCGAGCTGACCACCTGGCCGACCCAGGTCGACTTCCAGGCCGAGCTGTCGAAGGCGCGCAACGCCAAGCCGGACGCGATCTTCGCGTTCTATCCCGGCGGCCCCGGCATCCAGTTCATCACCCAGTACGCCAGTCCGGCCTCAAGGGCCAGATCCCGCTCTACACCGCGTTCACCATCGACTCGCTGTCGCTGCCGCGGCTGAAGGATCAGGCGCTCGGCATTCCCGGCGCGCAGCAATGGGTGCGCGATCTGCCGAACGAGGCCAACAAGAAGTACGTCGCCGACTTCAGGGCGAAGCACAAGACCGATCCGTCGTTCTACGGCTCGCAGACCTATGACGCCGTGCCGCTGCTCGACAGCGTGGTCAAGGCGGTCAAGGGCGATCTCACCAAGAAGGACGAGATGCGCCGACGCCGCCGAGAAGGCCGACTTCAAGTCGGTGCGCGGCAACTTCAAGTTCGGGCCGAACCACATCCCGATCCAGAACTTCTACCTGCAGGAAGCGGTCAAGGACGGCGAAGAGTTCCGGATGAAGACCGTCGCCACCATCGTCGAGAACGACCAGGACAAGCACTTTCAGAAGTGCAAGATGCCGAACTGACGCGTAGCGCGCGTCATCCGACGATCGTTTGCAAATGCAAGCAATCCTGAGATCGACGGACGGCAGAAGCGCGTGCTTCTGCCGTCTTGTTTTTGGGGGGATGGTTGTGGCTTGCTCCTTGCAGGGGATGCCGGGTCACAATCGCGGGGACCATGCTTTATCTCATCGAACAGTGCCTGAACGGCATTCAGCTCGGCATGCTGCTGTTCCTGCTGGCGGCCGGCCTGACGCTGATCTTCGGCATCATGGACCTGGTCAATCTGGCGCACGGCTCGCTCTACATGCTGGGCGCCTATTTCGCCGCGACCTTCGTCGGCGCTGACCGACAGCTTCGTCGCCGGCATCGCGCTTGGGCTCGTCGCGACGCTGATTGCCGGCATGGTGCTGGAGGTGATCGCGATCCGGCCGCTCTACGGGCGCGATCATCTGGACCACGTGCTCGGCACGTTCGGGCTGCTGATCTTCTTCAACGAGCTGGTGCGGCTGATCTGGGGCCCGGCCGGCCTGACCATCTCGCTGCCGTCGCAGATGCTCACCGCCGTCCAGGTGCTGCCGGGCGTCTACTATCCGCTCTATCGCCTGGTCATCATCGTGGCGACGCTCGCGGTCGCGCTGCTGCTCTACATCCTGGTGATGCGCACCCGCATCGGCATGCTGATCCGCGCCGGCGCGTCCAACCGCGAGATGGTCAGCGCGCTCGGCATCAACATCAAGCTGCTCTACACGCTGGTGTTCGGCCTCGGCGCCGCGCTCGCCGGCTTCGCCGGCATGATGCAGGCGCCGCTCGCCTTCGTGCAGATCGGCATGGGCGAGAACATCCTGATCCTGGCGTTCGTCGTCATCATCATCGGCGGCATCGGCTCGATCCGCGGCGCGTTCGTCGCCGCCATCATCGTCGGCCTGATCGACACCATGGGGCGGGTGTTCCTGCCCGATCTGGTGCGCACCTTCCTGAGCTACAGCGCCGGCTCGAGCGCCGGGCCCGCGCTGTCGTCGATGCTGATCTACACGCTGATGGCGCTGGTCCTGATTTTCCGGCCGGAAGGCTTGTTCCCGGCGTCGAGTAAATGAAGCTCGTCGCTCACCCCGCGCAATGTGTTCGTGGTCGCGCTGATCGCGATCCTCGTGCTGCTGCCGGTCTATTCGGCGGTGACCGGCAACACCTTCATGGTGACGCTGTTCACGCGCATCGTCATCCTGGCGATCGCGGCGGTGAGCCTGAACCTGATCATGGGCTTCGGCGGCATGGTGAGCTTCGGCCACGCCGCCTATCTCGGCATCGGCGGCTACGTGGTCGGCATCCTCGCCAAGGAAGGCATCAACAGCGGCTTCGTGCAGTGGCCGCTGGCGCTGGTGCTGTCGGGCCTGTTCGCGCTCGGCGTCGGCGCGCTCAGCCTGCGCACCCGCGGCGTCTATTTCATCATGATCACGCTCGCCTTCGCGCAGATGGTCTATTACGTCGCCAACGGGCTCGACCGCTACGGCGGCGACGACGGACTGACCATCCAGCGGCGCAGCGATTTCGGCGGCCTGATCAACCTGTCGAACCGGACGGTCTTCTACTACCTGTGCCTCGCGCTGCTGCTGGCGACGGTCTATCTGGTCTGGCGCATGATCAATTCGCGCTTCGGCCTGGTGATCCAGGGCGCGCGCTCGAACGAGCGGCGCATGCGCGCGATCGGCTTTCCGACCTTCCGCTACAAGCTGACCTGCTTCGTCATCGCGGGCGTGCTGTGCGGCCTGTCCGGCGTGCTGCTCGCCAACCACACCAACTTCATCAGTCCCGCGCTGATGCACTGGACGCGCTCCGGCGACCTGATCGTCATGGCGGTGCTCGGCGGCATGGGCACCGTGTTCGGCCCGGTGATCGGCGCGATCGCGCTGCTGGTGCTGGAGGAGACGCTGCCGCACCTGATCGGCTTCGCCAGCCATGTCGTGACCGGCAAGGAGGTGGCGGCCGCGAAGGAATACTGGCAGCTCATCCTCGGCCCGATGCTGCTGCTGATCGTGATCTACGCGCGCGGCGGCATCGAAGGCCTGATCGCGGGGCGCCGCCGTGGCTGACGCGCTCCTCAAGATCGACGGCTTGACCAAGCGCTTCGGCGGCGTGCTCGCCTCCGACAATATCGTGCTCGACGTGACGCGCCGGCGAGCTGCACGCCATCATCGGTCCGAACGGCGCCGGCAAGACCACGCTGATCGGACAGCTCAGCGGCGAGATCGCGCCGGATGCCGGCCGCGTGCATTTCGACGGCCAGGACATCACCGCGCTGCCGGTCTATACGCGCAGCGCGCTCGGGCTGGCGCGCTCGTTCCAGATCACGTCGCTGTTTCTCGATTTCACCGCGCTCGACAACGTGGCGCTGGCGGTGCAGGCGCACGCCGGTCATTCGTTCCACTTCTGGCAGGACGCGCGCGAGGAAAGCGCGCTGCGCGAGCCGGCGCGCGCCGCGCTCGCCCGCGCCGGCCTGTCCGCCCGCGCCAACGAGATCGTCGCCAACATGAGCCACGGCGAGCACCGCCAGCTCGAGCTGGCGATGGCGCTCGCCACCAAGCCGCGCATGCTGCTGCTCGACGAGCCGATGGCGGGGCTCGGGCCCGGAAGAATCCGCCCGCATGGTGCAGACGCTTGCGCGAGCTCAAGCGCGAGCTGACCATCCTGCTGATCGAGCACGACATGGAGGCGGTGTTCGCGCTCGCCGACCGGATCACCGTGCTGGTCTATGGCCGCGTCATCGCCTCGGGCGCGCCCGACGCGATCCGCGCCAACGCCGAGGTGCGCGCAGGCCTATCTCGGCGAGCAGGAGGCGGTGACGCATGTCTGAGCCGCTGCTCCAGCTCACCAACATCGAGACCTGCTACGGCCTGAGCCAGGTGCTGCACGGCATCTCGCTCGCCATCGCGCCCGGCGAGATGGTGACGCTGATGGGCCGCAACGGCATGGGCAAGACCACGACCGTGCGCTCGATCATGGGGCTGACGCCGGCGCGCGCCGGCTCGATCCGCTTCGGCGGCGAGGAAATCCGCACGCTGCCGTCCTATCGCGTCGGCCAGCTTGGCATCGGCCTGGTGCCGGAAGGACGGCAGGTGTTTCCCAATCTGTCGTGCCGCGAGAATCTGGTCGCCACCGCGGCCAACCGGTCCGGCGCCGCCGACCCGTGGACGCTCGAGCGGGTCTGCGACCTGTTCCCGCGGCTCGGCGAGCGGTTCGGCAGCATGGGCAATCAGCTCTCCGGCGGCGAGCAGCAGATGCTGGCGATCGGCCGCGCGCTGATGACCAATCCGCGCCTGCTCATCCTCGACGAGGCGACCGAAGGGCTCGCGCCGCTGATCCGCGCCGAAATCTGGCAATGCCTGACGCGGCTCAAGACCGCCGGGCAGTCGATCCTGGTGATCGACAAGAACGTCGAGGCCCTGACAAGGATCGCCGACCGTCACTATCTGATCGAGCGCGGGCGGGTGGTGTGGACCGGCACGTCGCGGGAACTCGCCGCCGCGCCGGATGTTCAGCACCGGTATCTTGGGATTTGAGTGTTTCAATGGCTGCGTTGAGCGATCAAGGTTTTGTCGATCTCGGCGACATGCGGCTCGAATACCGCATGATCGGGCCGCGGCCCGGCGATGCGCCGACGCTGGTCGTGCTGCACGAGGGGCTCGGCTGCGTCGGCATGTGGGGCGATTTCCCCGACAAGCTTCAGGCCGCGACCGGCTGCGGCGTGTTCGTCTATTCGCGGCTCGGCTACGGCCAGTCGAGCCCGGCGAAGCTGCCGCGCAAGCTCGACTTCATGCACGACGAGGCGCGCAAGACCTTGCCGCGGCTGCTCGACGCGATCGGCTTCCAGCGCGGGCTGCTGGTCGGCCACAGCGACGGCGCGTCGATCGCGGCGATCTACGGCGGCAGCGTGCAGGACCACCGCATGGCGGGGCTGGTGCTGATGTCGCCGCACTTCATCGTCGAGGACGTCACCAGCGCGTCGATCGCCGAGGTCCGCAAGGCCTACGACACGACCGACCTGCGCCAGCGGCTCGGGCGCTATCACGCCGACGGCGACGCCACGGTGCATGGCTGGACCGACGTCTGGCTCAAGAACGATTTCCGCCAGTGGGACCTGACCGACGACCTCGCCCACATCCGCGTGCCGGTCCTGATCGTGCAGGGCGAGCAGGACCAGTACGGCACCATGCGCCAGGTCGAGATCGCGCAGGAGGAGTGCTACTGCCCGGTCGAGGTGCTGGCGCTGCCGGACGCCAAGCACGTGCCGCACCGGGAGGCGCCGGAGGAGACGCTCGAGGCCGTGGTGGATTTCATCAAGCGCGCGCTGGAGGCCAGCAAAACACGCCGCCTGACCGCCTTGCATGCACTATGGAACATGAATTATAGTGCATAAAGCCAGAGGGCAGCCGACGCCATGGCGATCCGTTCTCACCAACCCGTCCACGAGCAACCGGACGCAGCTGCTTCCGGCAACGGCCGGAGCGACGCGGCATTCGGTGAGGAGCTTGGCCGGCGCTTGCGGCAAGGCCGCGCCAAGCGCGGGATGACCCGGCGTCAGCTCGCGCAGGACTCCGGCACTTCGGAGCGCTATCTCGCGCAGATCGAAGCGGGCGCCGGCAATCCGTCGATCGTCGTGATGCACGCCATCGCCGAGGCGCTGGATACGCCGATCGCCGAATTGCTGCCGATGGCGCGCGGGCGTTCCGATGTGTACGCGCGGATCGTCGACATGCTGGACCAGGTCCCGCCGGACGAATTGCCTGCCATCGCCGACCTCATCGAAAAGCATTCAGGCCAGGCCAGCTCGGCTGATCGCGCACAACGCATCGCGCTGGTCGGACTGCGCGGCGCCGGCAAGTCGACGCTCGGCGCCAGGCTCGCCGAGAAGCTCGATTGCCCGTTCGTCGAGCTTAACCGCATGATCGAGCAGGAGTACGGCGCCAGCCTGCCGATGCTGATCGAAATGTCGGGCGTTGCGACCTTCCGCCGTTACGAGCGGGCGTGCCTGGAGCGCGTCGATCGCCGAACATCGAGCGTGTGGTCATCGCGACCGCGGGCGGTATCGTGTCCAGCCCCGAAACCTATTCGCTGCTGCTGCGCCGCACCCACGCGGTCTGGGTCAGCGCGCGCCCGGAGGACCACATGAGCCGGGTGATGAAGCAGGGCGATTTCCGGCCGATGGCGAAGAACCGCGAGGCGATGGCGGACCTGATCGCCATTCTCGATGCCCGCAAGCAGGACTATGCTCGCGCCGAAGCCAGCCTCGACACGTCCGGCGCGTCGGTGGAGCAAAGCCTCGCCAAGCTGAACAAAATCGTGTCGCCCTGGTTGAAGAGTTGAGGCGCGTCATGGCCGAAGCAGACCGCAAATTGTCCAACGGCAACAGCCGGATCGATTTCAAGACCGATCCGTCGCGCTACCGCCATTGGAAGCTCGTCGGTCGACGGCGACGTCGCCACGCTGACGATGGACGTCGACCAGGACGCGCCGCTGTTCGAGGGCTATCAGCTCAAGCTCAATTCCTACGATCTCGGCGTCGACATCGAGCTGGCCGACGCGCTGGAGCGGCTGCGCTTCGAGCATCCGGCGGTGCGCGTGGTCCTGCTGCGCTCCGGCAAGCCGCGGGTGTTCTGCGCCGGCGCCAACATCCGCATGCTGGCGGGCGCGAGCCACGCGCACAAGGTCAACTTCTGCAAGTTCACCAACGAGACCCGCAACGCGATCGAGGATGCCAGCGAGTTCTCCGGCCAGAAGACGATCTGCGTCGTGACCGGCTCCTGCGCCGGCGGCGGCTACGAGCTGGCGCTCGCCGCCGACCACATCATCCTGGTGGACGACGGCTCGTCGACCGTGTCGCTGCCGGAGCTGCCGCTGCTCGCGGTGCTGCCCGGCACCGGCGGGCTCACCCGCGTCACCGACAAGCGCAAGGTTCGCCGCGACCACGCCGACGTGTTCTGCACCACGGAGGAGGGCGTCAAGGGCAAGCGCGCGGTCGAATGGAAGCTGGTCGACGAGGTGGTGCCGAACTCCAAGCTCGACGAGATCGTGGCTGCGCGCGCGAAGGAATTTGCCGCGAAGTCGGATCGTCCCGCCGGCGCCAAGGGCATCGTGCTCGCGCCGCTCGAAGTGAAGGCCACGCCGCAGGGCCGCGACAGCAAGCATGTTTCGGTCGAGATCGCCGACCGCATCGCCACCGTCACGCTGCGCGGGCCGCGACGCCGCGCCGCCGGCCAATGCCGACGCGATGGTGGCGCAAGGCTCGGCGTTCTGGCCGCTCGCGCTGGCGCGCGAGCTTGACGACGCGATCCTCGACATCCGCAACAACGAATTCGACGTCGCGGCGATCGTGTTCAAGTCCGAGGGCGATCCGGCCGCGGTGCTTGCCTATGACAAGCTGCTCGACGCCAACAAGGACCACTGGCTGGCCCGCGAAATCCGCCTGAAATGGAAGCGCGTGCTCAAGCGCGTCGATCTGACCTCGCGCACGCTGGTCACGCTGATCGAGCCCGGCTCCTGCTTCGCCGGCACGCTGGCGGAGCTGATCTTCGCCGCCGACCGCACCTACATGCTGGTCGGCCAGCGCGATGGCGACAACCGCCCGCCGCCGCAGGTCGCGCTCGATGTGGTCAACTTCGGCGCCTATCTGATGTCGAACGGCCTGACGCGGCTCGCGACGCGGTTCCTCGATGACGACGCGGCGCTCGGCGCTGCGAAAGATGCGATCGGCGAGATGCTGGACGCCGAAGCGGCCGAGGAACTCGGCCTGATCACCTTCGCGCTCGACGACATCGACTGGGAGGACGAAATCCGCGTCTTCCTGGAGGAGCGCGCCAGCTTCTCGCCCGACAGCCTCACCGGCCTTGAAGCCAACCTTCGCTTCGGCGGTCCGGAGACGATGGAAACGAAAATCTTCGCGCGCCTCACCGCGTGGCAGAACTGGATCTTCCAGCGCCCCAACGCGGTCGGCGAGGAGGGCGCGCTGCGCCGCTACGGCACCGGCCAGAAGGCCGTGTTCGATACGAAACGAGTGTGAGAGGAGGACGCCATGGACCTCATCAACGTCGACTACCGCGAGAAGATTCCGAACAACGTGAATCTCACCGAGGATCGCCGCGTGCTCAAAGCGCTCGAAGGCTGGCACCCCGGCTATCTCGACTGGTGGAAGGACATGGGGCCGGAGGGCTTCCAGGAGGCGCATGGTGTATCTGCGCACCGCCGTCTCGGTCGATCCGAAGGGCTGGGCCAAGTTCGACTACGTGAAGATGCCGGAATACCGCTGGGGCATTCTGCTTGCGTCGCAGGAAGAAAATCGCACCGTCCCGTTCGGCAAGCACAAGGGCGAGCCGGCCTGGCAGGAGGTGCCGGGCGAATACCGCGCCATGCTGCGCCGCCTGGTCGTGATCCAGGGCGACACCGAGCCGGCCTCGGTCGAGCAGCAGCGCCATCTCGGCAAGACCGCGCCGTCGCTCTACGACATGCGCAACCTGTTCCAGATCAACGTCGAGGAGGGCCGCCACCTCTGGGCGATGGTCTACATCCTGCACAAGTATTTCGGCCGCGACGGCCGCGAGGAGGCGGACGAATTGCTGCGCCGCCGCTCCGGCAGCGAGGATTCGCCGCGCATGCTCGGCGCCTTCAACGAGGCGACGCCGGACTGGCTGTCGTTGTTCATGTTCACGTTCTTCACCGACCGCGACGGCAAGATGCAGCTCGAAAGCCTCGCGCAGTCCGGCTTCGATCCGCTGTCGCGCACCTGCCGCTTCATGCTGACCGAAGAGGCGCACCACATGTTCGTCGGCGAGACCGGCATCGGCCGCACCGTGCAGCGCACCTGCGAGGCGATGAAGCAGGCCGGCATCGAGGATGCGAACGACATCGCCAAGGTGCGCGCGCTCGGCGTGATCGATCTGCCGACCATCCAGAAGAAGCTCAACCTGCATTACTCGCTGTCGCTCGACCTGTTCGGCTCCGAGGTCTCGACCAACGCCGCGAACGCCTACAATTCCGGCATCAAGGGCCGCTTCCGCGAGACCGCGATCGACGACGATCACCGGCTGGAGAATTCGACCTATCCGGTGCTCAAGATGGTCGGCAACGAGATCAAGAACGTCGACGAGCCGGCGCTGACCGCGCTCAACATGCGGCTGCGCGACGACTACACGCGCGACTGCGCCAAGGGCATCGAGCGCTTCAACAAGATCATCGAGCGCACCGGCGTCAAGTTCCGCCTGGCGCTGCCGCACGTCGCCTTCCACCGCCAGATCGGCGAATTCAAGGACGTCGAGGCGACGCCGGCCGGCGTGCTGCTCGATGCCGCGATCTGGAAGCGCGACCGCGACAACTATCTGCCGTCGGTCGCCGACGGCGACTTCATCACGTCGCTGATGCAGCCGGTGGTCGAGCCCGGCAAGTTCGCATCGTGGATCTCGCCGCCCAAGGTCGGCATCGACAACCGGCCCGGCGACTTCGAGTACGTCAAGATCGCGGCGTAGCTCAGGGAGCAAGCTGCTTCGCGAGCGCCTGGTACAGCACGCGGTTGCCTTCCGGCGAATAGTGGATGTCGCCGGGGATGAAGATTTCTTCGTACCAGTTGCGCCGCGCATCCTTTTCCGCGAACACCGCCGGAAACAGATCGATGAATCGCGTGCAATTCTTTTCGCAGAATGTGCGCCAGATTTCGACCTGCCGGCTTTTGCGGTCGTTGTAGATGAGCTGGAAGGGCCACGGGTAAACGGCGACGGTGAGGCCGATGCCGCGCGAACGCAGAAGTTCGGCGAGCGCCTCCATGTGCATCAGCGATCGCCGGATTCCGCCGTCCACGCCGAGCGGCTGATAGGCCCCGTCCACATCGATCGATCGCATGGTCCAGCCCGCGCGCTGCGTCATGTGCAGGCGGTCCGCGAACCGCCGGCCGCTTCCCGTCCGCGTGTCGACCTCATGCCAGAACATCTGCAACAGCCGGTCCGTCATGGCGAAGCGGTCTTTGAATTTCGGCTCGATCTTCGGCAGCGGCCGGCTGCCGGGGACCGGGGTGAGCGTGGGCTTGGCGGTCGGTGTGTATGGAGGTTCGGTGCAATACCGCCGGAATTCCGCAAGCTCGTCGATGCAGAAATAGGCGATCGCTTCGTCCTGCACGTCGGACAGGTCCGAGAACACCACGACCTCGTCGAACTTGAGGCCCGCGTCGAGCAGGTATTTGATCTTCTTGTAGTAGATGGCCGGCGAGTAGGAGATCACCGCGGCGTTGAGGAATTCGATTTTTTCCGGCGCGCTTTTGTCCCGCCGCATACAGCATGCCGGCGAAGGTCTGCTCGAACTCCAGCCCGACGCCCTCGGTGAACAAATCGCCGATCAGAAGCATCCGCTTTGTGTCCGCCACCGCGGGCACGTCGCGGATCTTGCCGTCCTTGAAGCCGAGGCTGTTGGTGTAGAGCTTGCTGCGCTGGCGGCCCCACGTCTCGTAGCCTTCGAAGTTCGCCATCAAGCCGTGATGGTAGTCGTCATGCGCGATGCGGCCCGAGCGGTCCTTCTCGTGAAGAAACCTCGTGTAGACGAAGTCGCTCGCGAAATAGAGCGCGGCGATATAGACCGTCATCAGGCCGACGTTCAGCGCGCGGCGCGCCAGGGCTGGCTTCGTTGCGGCGTGAGGCGTCGGCACCGGCGGCATGGTCTGCAAATTCTCGAATTCTGGATTTCGGCGGAACGAACGTGTTCTGTTTGAAAATTCCCGGTGCCCGCCGGGCCTGCTTTTATCGCCGCGCCCATGTTCGCGCAACCGGCGCGAGGCGCCCTTCCGCCTATGATTTTCCGGTGCCCTGACCTAGCATCGCGGCGGCCAGACCACGCCGGGAGGTCGATCGATGAAGCGGGCAATCGCGAGTCTGTGGTTGGCTCTGGCCTTTGCCTCTGGTGCTGACAGTGGCGCGCAAGCCCAATCGGACGACTATCCGTCGCGGACCATCACCTTCCTCTGCCCGTTCCCGGCCGGTGGCGGCACCGACATCCTGACGCGCCTGCTGGCGCAGGAGCTGCAGGACAAGCTGAAGCGGCCGGTGATCGTCGAGAACCGCCCGGGCGCCGGCACCCAGCTCGCCGCGGGCGCCACGGCGAAATCGGCGCCCGACGGCTACACGCTGCTGCTGGCGCCGATCACGACGCTGGCGATCGGTCCGAGCGTGTTCAAGACGCTGCCCTACGACACGGTGAAGGACTTTGCGCCGGTCGGCCTTGGTCGGCTCCGCGCAATTCGCGCTGGTCGCCAATGCGTCGCTCGGCGTCGACAAGCTCCCGGAGCTGATCGCACTCATCAAGAGCAAGAACGGACAGATGAGCTACGCGACCTCGGGCGCATCGACGCCGCATCATCTGTTCATGGAAATGTTCCTGCGTTCGATCGGCGCGACCGCGCAGCACGTGCCTTATCGCGGCAGCGGCCCGGCGCTGACCGACGTGATCGCCGGCCAGGTCCCGATGATGATGGTCGATCTCGCCGTCGCCCTGCCGCAGATCAGGGCCGGAAAGGTGAAGGCCTTCGGCGTGACCTCGCCCGCGCGGATCAAGGCGGCGCCGGAAATCCCGACCATCGCGGAGGCCGGGTTGCCAGGCTATGCGGCGACCGGCTGGTTCTCGGTGGTGGTGCGGGCCGGGACGCCGCCGCCGATCGTCGACAGGCTCAATGCGGTGCTCATGGCGTATCTCAAGCGCGACGACGTCCGCGACAAGCTCGAGGCCCACGCCATCGAGCCGCTGACCAGCACGCCGGCTGAAATGGAAAAATTCCTTGCCGCCGAGATCGTCAAATGGGCGCGAGTCGTGCAAGAAGCCGGTATCCAGCCGCAATAAGTCACGATCGCCGATGCTGCAGAACACTCCCGGCCGTCTCCCTCAGACCGCGCGTCTTGAGCCGGACCAGCACGCCTATCTGGCGTTTGTCGACGGGTTGCGCGCGGTATCCATCCTGGCCGTGGTCGGCTTCCATGTCGGCCTCGCCGGATTTCCCGGCGGCTTTGTCGGCGTCGACGTGTTTTTCGTCATCTCGGGTTTCCTGATCATCAACCAGATCAAGGGTGCCCTTGAGGCCAACCGGTTCTCCATCGTCGGGTTCTATGCGCGACGCGCGTTGCGCATTCTGCCGCCATTCATCCTGGTGCTGCTCGCCACCCTGGCGGTGGCGCCGTTCGTGCTGCCTGCGCCGACCGTCTATCTCGAATACATGCGCCAGGCGGCGATCTCGCCGCTGATGCTGTCGAATTTCCTGTTCTACACGCGGCAGGGATATTTCGACCTCAACGCCGACGAGAAGCCGTTCCTCCACACCTGGACGCTGTCGATCGAGGAGCAGTTCTATCTGCTGGCTCCGATCCTGCTGATTCTGCTGTTTCGTCTGGGCAAGGGGAGGCTCGGTGCGCTTGCTGTCGCGATTGCGATTCCGCTGGGCGTCGCCTCTCTCGCGGGTGCGATCGCGTACACGGTCGTCGATGGGCGCAATCCCGCGTTCTACTTTCCGCAGTGGCGCGCCTGGGAGTTCATCGCCGGCGGGCTGATTGGCGGGGCGCTGGCGGGCGCGGTAGCGCGAAGGCCGCGCGCGCTCGCCGAAGCAATGGGAATTGCAGGACTTGGCCTCATCGTCATTGCCGTCACGATGCTCGATGCCAGGACGCCGTTTCCGTCATGGCGCGCGATTCTTCCGGTTGCCGGCGCGGCGTTGATCATTCTGTCCGGGCTTGCGAACCCGCAAAGCCTCGTGGCTCGCCTGCTGTCGTTGCGCTGGATGGTTGGCATCGGGCTGGTGTCCTACAGTTGGTATCTCTGGCACTGGCCGATCCTGTCGTATCTGCGCATCCTTCGGCTCGGCGAGCCGTCGCTGATCCCCGACCTGCTCGGCGGCGGCGTGCTGTCGTTCCTGCTGGCGTGTTTGACCTACTTTTATATCGAGCGGCCGATCCGGCGCTGGCGGCAAGCGCATCGCGGAACCATCCGCCCGGGCAAGGTGGTTGCTGCCGGTGTCGCTGCTTGTCTCGCGGTCGCTGCACTCGGTTTGGCGAGCGGCTACGCCGGTTACCGGCTGACGGATTCCTATGTCCAGACGCGCTATCACACCGAAGGCGCCGGCGTGCTCGACAATGGCTGCGTGGTGTTCCGCGCAGGCGACTTCAAGGAAAGCTGCCTCGACGGGCGGTTCGGCGTGTTGATTGGCGATTCCCATGCGCAGGCCTATGCCCCGAGCCTGACCCGCAGCTTCGAGCAGGCCGGCGTGCGGCTGGTGTCGCTGGCGCGGCCGGGCTGTCAGCCGGTGCTGTTCTCGCCGCAACGAGCGCAAGAAGAGGCCGCATGGCTGCATCAGCATGCTGCCTCCGTTCGAGCGCATCCTTGAAAAGCGCGACCGCATCGCTTTTGTGATCTTTGCGTCGCTCTGGCCCTATGAGCTCGATGCGAAGGAGATGTCGGAGCTGGTCGCGCAATTCGATCCGAACACGCGCGTGTTGCTGATGGGGCCGGGCCCGATCTTCAACAACTCAAGCCTCGATTGCGTTGTGCTGTCCGACCGCTACGGCTCAACCCGCGACCGTTGCCTGCGGGAGCGGGCTGGGCTGGAAAAGTCCTATGCGAAACGCGTCGAGATTCTGAAGGCGGCGGCGACGCACCCCAATGTCCGGTATCTCGATCCGAAAGACGCATTTTGCGATGCCGTCACGTGCAAGCCGTTCGAAGGCGACACGGTTTATTTCCGCGAACTCCAGCCACGTCCTGTCGTCGGGCGCGGAGCGCGTATTCGGGAAGTTTAAGCCCGAGTTTACGTGGCTGACCCAGGGACGTTGAGCTCAGTCTTGTTTGGGAATCTTGGCGTCGGCGATGATCTTGGCGAACTTTGTGACGTCGGCCTTGAACCGCGCCTCGAACTCTTCCGGCGTCGAGCCTACGCCCTCGTTGCCGCCGGTGCGCAGCCGCTCCATCACGTCGGGCAGCTTGAGCACCTTGGCGGCTTCCTGCTGCAGCCGCATCACAATCTCACGCGGTGTGCCAGCCGGCACGAAATAGCCCTGCCAACTGGTCGAACTCGAAGCCCGGGATGGTCTCGCCGATGGTCGGCGTTTCCGGCATCGCCGGCGAGCGTTGCGCGCCACCGATCGCCAGCGCCTTGATCTTGCCATCGCGCACCAGCGGCAACGTGGTCGCCATCGGCATCACGCCGAGTTGGATCTCGCCCGCGATCAACGCGAGGTTGGCCGGCGCATCGCCGCGATAGTGCACCGCCTGGATGTCCAGCCCGGCAGCGCTCTTGAGCATCTCCATGGTCAGATGAAGCGGATTGCCCACGCCGGTCGAGCCGTAGTTCAGGACGCCCGGCTTCGACTTGGCGAGCGCGATCAGTTCGGCGATGTTGTTGGCTGGCAGGCTCGGCGTGGCGACCAGAATGAGCTGCGAGCGCACCAACTGCGTCACCGCGCTGAAGTCCTTGTGCACGTCGAACGGCAGCGTCTTGTAGAGCGACGGACTGATCGCAATGCCGTTGACGGTCTGTAGGATGGTGTAGCCGTCGGGCGCCGACTTCGCGAGCACGTCGGAGGCGAGGTTGCCGCCGGCACCGGCCCGGTTCTCGACGATCACGGTCTGGCCGAGCCCATCGCCAAGCTTGGCGCCGATCAGGCGGGCCAGCACGTCAACCGCGCCGCCGGCAGCGAACGGGACCAGGATGCGGATCGGGCGGTTGGGATAGGGCTGAGCGTGCGAGCTGGATGCCGAGGCCGCGGTCAGAACGAACGCAAGCGCGAAAGCCAGACGTTGCATCGGTGTCTTCCCTCGTGCGCAACCAGTGCTGCCGCAAGGCTTTCCGCTGCCCTCTCAGTCCAGCTTCGGAATCTTTGCGTCGGCGATGACTTTGGTAAACCGGTCGATGTCGGCGCGATAAACCGCGTTGAGCTGTTCCGGCGTGCCGCCGGCCGGCTCGTTGCCGGCCGGAGCGCAGGCGCTCGACCACGTCCGGCGCCTTCAGCACCTCGATCATTTCCCGGTTCAGGCGCATGACGATGTCGCGCGGCGTGCCGGCCGGTGCGAACAGGCCGTACCAGGAATCCGCTTCCAGGCCTTTGACGCCGGCTTCCAGCAGGGTCGGCACGTCCGGCAGCGCCGGCGAGCGCTTTTGTCCGGTAACGGCGAGTCCCTTGACCTGTCCTTGCTTGACTTGCGGGACGCCGGTGCCCGCCGGCATGAAGCCGATCTGCACGTCGCCCGCCAGCAGCGCCGTGACCATCGGGGCGTCGCCGCGGTAGGGGATGTGCGCGATGTCGAGCCCGGCGCTGTGCTTGAACTGCTCCGTGAGCAGGTGCAACGGAGCGCCCAGGCCGCTCGAGCCATAGTTCATCGTGCCTGGCTTCGCCTTGGCGAGCGCGATCACATCCTGGATCGTTGCGGCCTGCATCTTTGGCGAGCCCACCAGCACGAACGGATTGGCGGCGACCTGCACGACCGGCTCGAACGCCTTGAGCGGGTCGAACGGCAGCGTCTTGTAAAGCGCAGCGCTGATCGACAGGGCGTTGACGGTGATCAGCACCGTGTAGCCGTCGGGCGCCGCCTTGGCGACGGCGTCGGCGCCCAGAGTGCCGCCGGCGCCCGGGCGATGCTCGACCAGCACCGGCTGCCCGATCCGTTCGGACAGCTTGTTGCCGACGATCCGCGCCATCGTGTCGACGCCGCCGCCCGCCGGGAACGGCACCACGAGCGGATCGGGCGGTTGGGGTAGCTCTGGGCGAGGGCAGGTGTCGCGATCAATGCGCTTAACACGAGCGCAAGCGTAAAGCGGACGAGCTTCATGCATTCCCTCCCTGGCACCATCACCCGTTCGAGGCTCGGTCTTTCGGCCGAGCGCCTCAGGGTGACGGATCGGGGTTGGGGTGTAAAGCCGAGCGCGCTATTCCGCCGCGGCGCGCTTCGGTCCGGCGTGCGCCGAGGTGATGTAGTCCATCGCCGCCTGCACGCCGCCCTTCTTGTGCGGGATGCCGGCGAGCGACAGCGCCATCTCGGTGATGCCGAGCGCGCCGATCAGCGTGCCGTCGTTGATGTCGCCGAGGTGGCCGATGCGGAAGTACTTGCCGGCGTAAGGCCCGAAGCTCGCGCCATAGGCGATGTTGAAGGTGTCGAGCGCGAGCGCGCGGAACTTGTCGGCGTCGTGGCCTTCCGGCAGCAGGATCGCGGTGATCGTCGGCGAACACTGCTTGGCGTTCTTGTCACAGGTTCTCGAGGCCCCAGGCGCGTCACCGCGCGGCGCGTCGCCTCGGCGAGCCGCTCGTGCCGCGCGAACACGTTGTCGAGGCCTTCCTCGTGCAGCATCTCGATGCCGACCACGAGGCCGTGCAGCATCTGCGTCGCCGGCGTGTACGGGAAGAAGCCGATCTTGTTCATGGTCAGCATGTCGTCCCAGGCGAAGAACGACTTCGGCATCTGCGACTTCTCGGTCGCCTTGATCGCCTTGTCGCTGATGGCGTTGAACGACATGCCGGGCGGCAGCATCAGGCCCTTCTGCGCGCCGCCGACCGAGACGTCGACGCCCCACTCGTCGTGCCGGTAGTCGGCCGAAGCGAGCGACGAGATGGTGTCGACCATGAACAGCGCCGGATGGCCCGGCGGCGTCGATCGCCTTGCGGATCTCCGCGATCGGCGTCAGCGCGCCGGTCGAGGTCTCGTTGTGCAGGACGCAGACCGCCTTGATCTCCTTGTTCTTGTCTTCGCGCAGCTTGGCTTCGACCGCCTTCGGATCGATGCCCTGGCGCCAGTCGGTCGTGATGAACTCCGGCTTGAGGCCGATGCCGCTCGGCCATCTTCTTCCACAGCGTGGCGAACTGGCCGGTCTCGACCATCAGCACGCGGTCGCCCGGCGACGAGCGTGTTGACCAGCGCGCCTTCCCAGGCGCCGGTGCCGGTCGCGGTGTAGATGATCACCGGGTTGGTGGTCTTGAAGATCGTCTTGATGCCTTCGAGGCGCGCTTGGCGAGCTTGGCGAACTCCGGGCCGCGGTGATCGATGATCGGCGTGTCCATCGCGCGCAGGACGCGGTCCGGCAGCGGCGTCGGCCCCGGAATCTGCAGGAAATGGCGCCCGGGATTGCGTGCGGAATTCTGGGCCATCGTCGAAAAGCTCCGGCTGTAAAGGGGGATTTCTGGCCGGGACAAACACCGGATGCAGCGCTCCGGTCGAGCTCCCAATCCGTATCGGTCAAGCCCCCCGAAGCCTTTGGCGGCCGATAGGGCCGGTTATCGCGCGATTCCGAGCTTCTCGATCACGCCGGTCCAGCGCGCCACATATTGCGGCCACGGTCGTCGGTGAATTCCTCCGGCGTGCCGGCCTTGGCCTTGTTGGCCATGGCGCGCAGCCGCTCCCGCATGGCGTCGGTGTTCACGACCTTGGCGATCTCCCGGTTGAGCCGCTCGACGATCGGACGCGGCGTCTGCGCCGGCGCGGCGAAGCCGAGGATCGTGCCCACGAAGAAGCCCGGCGAGATTTCGCCGAACGACGGGCGTGTCGGGCAGGAGCGGATCGCGCTCCGCCGAGGTCACCGCCAGCGCCCGCATCTTTCCCGCCATTCACCAGCGGGGCGAGCGTGAGCATCGAGTTGATCGACATGTCGACGCGGCCGCCGATGACGTCGTTGACCGGTCCCGGCGCCGCCCGGGTAGGGCACGTGCGTCCACTTCACGCCGAACCGCTCCTGGCAGACCTCGCCGATCAGGTGCTGGGTCGAGCCCGACGCCGGTGCTGCTGAACGTGTATCTTTCCGGGCTCCTGCTTCGACAGCTCCAGCAGATGGGCGAACGACTTCGCCGGATGCTCGGGCGCGACCGCGATGGCGAAGCTCAACTCGCTGATCTGGCAGACGAAGGCGAAGTCCTTCACCGCGTCGAACTTGATGGTCTTGGCGTAGAGGCCGGGCAGCGTGGTGTGGCCGCCGGTGACGAACAGCAGCGTGTTGCCGTCGGGCGCGGCGCGCGCGACGTATTCGCCGGCGATCAGCCCGCCGGCGCCGGCGCGCGGCTCCATGACGAAGCTGCGATCGATCGCTGGCGCCGACGCGATCGCCGATCAAGCGGCCGAGCGTGTCGGCCTGCCCACCGATGCAGCGTGGGCAGGATCACCCGGATCGGGCCCGGACGGCAGGTCGGACGCCTGCGCGCGCAGGATCGCGGGCGCCATCGGAACGAACGCGGCGGAAAGGCCGAGCTTGAGGATGTTTCGGCGGTTGTGAATCGATCGCGCGCAGTCCGCGATGTCATGGCTGGCCTCCCACTTATTTCTGCACCTGCCCAACATCGGCGAGCGTTGCCCGGCGCCGCGCCGTGTCAATAAGGTCGAGCGCCTCGCCGAATTTTTCGTTATCATCACAGCACGGTTCCTCCCTTATGACAAAGCGCGTCTTCCGCGCCGACCATTGCGGCAGCCTCATACGTCCCGACAAGTTGCGCAGGGCTCGCATCGATCGCCTGCACGGCCGCATCGACGACGCCGAGCTCGCGGCGATCGAGGACGAGGCGATCCTCGACGTGCTGAAGATGCAGCGCGACGCCGGCATCGAAATCTATTCCGACGGCGAATTCCGCCGCGCGTTCTGGCTGTCGGCGATCTCCGACAAGTTCTTTCACGGCTTCGAGGATCGCGGCATCGACTATGCGCGCTATCCGACGTTGATCGGCAAGGACGTCAAGGACCGCGAGGAGTTCGTGCCGCAAGTCCCGTGGTGGTGGACAAGCTTCGAATGAAGAGCAGGATCACCGGCGACGAAATCAAGTTCCTGAAGAAGCATTCCGCCCGGCACGTTCAAGATGACGCTGCCGAGTCCCGGTCACGCTTGCTCCGACGCAGTATCGGCGCCGGGATGAGCGACCGTGTCTATCCGACGTGGCAGGATTTCTTCGACGACTTCACGCAGCTGATGGCGGACGAGGTCAAGGCCATCGCCGACGACGGCGTGAGCCTACATCCAGATCGACGCGCCGGGCTACAGCCGCTTCATCGTGCCGGAGCGGATGAAGGAGCAGGTGCTCGATCAGCGGTCTCGATCCGAACGACGAGCTCGAGCTGGTGCTCGCCGCCGAGAACAAGCTGCTGCGCGCGGCCAAGCGCGACGGCGTGACGGTCGCGGTGCACATCTGCCTCGGCACCTACATCCTCGGACCCGCAGGGGCCGCTCGGCGGCGCCGGCTCGACCTACGCGGCGCCGACCGTCGGCCGGATCATCGATGCGCTGGAGGCCGACACCTTCCTGATCGAGTATTCCGAGCGCTCCGGGTGCGCTGGAACTCGCTGCGTGACGTGCCGAAGCACAAGACCATTTCGCTGGGCCTGATCGACGTCCGTGATCCGCAGGTCGAGACCGTGGACGAGCTGACGCAGCAAGCTCGACACCGCCGCGAAGTTCGTGCCGATGGAGACCTCGGCATCTGCCCGAACTGCGGCTTCTCCGGCGCCGGCGCCGATGCCTGGATCGACGAAGACGCCCAGCGGCGCAAGCTCGACGTGATGGTCGAGACCGCGCGACGCGTGTCGGGTTAGCGGCCGGAATGACGGCGGAAAGTCAGCGCGAGCGAAGCGAGTGCCGAAATCCATAACCCCGGTCCAACTATTGCAGGAATACAGGGGTTATCAATTCCGGGTTCGCGCCTTGGGGCACACCCGGAATAACGCTGCTAGCCCCGATACCGCGGCATGATCCGGGCCGCATTGCCCCGCTCGATCGCCTGCAAGTCCGCGGCGCTGAACAGGCCGACGGCGCGCAGCCCGGCCGCGACATTTTTCGCCGGGCCGAACGGATAGTCGGTCCCGAACAGGATTTGCGTCGGCTTCACCAGCTTGGTGAGCGCCGCCAGCGGATAGACCGTGGTGGCGCTGGCGGTGTCGTAGCAGAACCGCTCCATGTAATGGGCCGGCCCCAGCGGCAGCCGCGGCTGCAGGTCCTTGCGCGCGGCGAAGAAGGAGTTGAACCGCTGCATCAGCGCCGGCGCGGTGCCGCCGGCGTGCGAGAAGATCCATTGGATGTCCGGGAACCTCGCCGCGGTGCCGCTGAACAGCAGGCTCGCGATCGTGCGCGTCGTGTCGGTGCCGAGTTCGATGACCGGCTCGGGCACGTCCGGGATCAGGTTGCGGCAGCAATCGTTGCGGTAGGGATGGGTGTAGACCACGGCCTTGCGACGGTTGAGCTCTTCCATGACGGGCGTGAACGCCGCGTCGCCCAGGAACTTGCCCTGGTAGTCGGTCATCATGCAGATGCCGTCCACCTTCAGCGTGTCGAGAGCGTATGCGATCTCGCGCAGGCTGCCTTCGACATCCGGCATCGGCACGATGGCGAACAGGCCGAAGCGGCCGGGGTGGTCCGCGATCACCTTGGCGCCGAAGTCGTTGCACTCGCGGGCGAGCGCGCGGGCGGCGTCGTAGTTGCCGAAGAACACGCCCGGCTCGCTGATCGACAGGATCGAGGTCGCGACGCCGCCCTGGTCCATGTCGTCGATCGACTTTGCGACCGTCCATCGCATCAGCGGCGTCTGGCCGGTGCGCCGGCCGGCGATCTCCGCGATGAAGCCGGGCGAGGAGAGGTGATGGTGGGTGTCGATGCGGAACGGCCGCTCGGCGGCGGAGCCTGCGCGCGCACCGGCCGGCCGGGCGCGACCGGCGCCGAGCGCCGCGAGGCCGCCGAGAAATGTCCGCCGGCCTGCAGCAGGTCGGTCTCGAATGGACATGGCGGCCGTCATCGCAGACGAGCGGTGCGTTGCTTTTCACCGGCTTCATGGTGTTCCTCCCTGGTGCGATATAAGGATAGCACCGGGTCTCGCCGCGCGGATATAAGTGGCGGTCAGGAAGCGGGAGATACGCTGGCGGAACGGCTGTTGCCGGGCCTGGAGCGGCGACTGAACGCCGAAGTCGGCGCCGGCGTGTATTTCGACCGCTTCGCCCGCGGCCGCTATGCGACCGACGCCTCGCACTACCAGATCATGCCGCTCGGCGTGGTCATCCCGCGCACGATAGAAGAAGCCGAACGCGCGATCGGGATTTGCCGCGCCGAGGGCGTGAGCGTGCTGCCGCGCGGCGGCGGCTCCTCGCAGTCCGGCCAGACGGTGAACCAGTCCATCGTCATCGACTGCTCCAAGCACCTGACGCGCATGCTTGACCTCGACGTGGCCGGCCGGCGCTGCCCGGGTCGAGCCCGGCATCGTGCTCGACGACCTCAACCGCGCGCTCAAGCCGCACGGGCTGTGGTTCCCGGTCGACGTCTCGACCGCCTCGCGCGCCACCATCGGCGGCATGACCGCGAACAACTCCTGCGGCGGGCGCTCGCTGCGCCTACGGCAACAGGGCGTGCAGAATGTGCTCGTGGTTGATGCCCTCCTGGCCGACGGCAGCAAGCGCACTTCGGGCCCGTTGCGGCAGACTTGTCCGACCTGCCGGAGTTGTCGCCGCTCAAGCCGCTGGCGCGCGACCTGTTCGCGCTGGGCACCCGCGAGGCCGATGAGATCGCGGCGCGCTTTCCCAAGGTGCAGCGCCGCGTCGGCGGCTACAACATCGATGCGCTGGTGCCGGAGGAACGACGTCAACCTCGCGCACATCCTGGTCGGTTCGGAAGGCACGCTGGCGTTCTCCACCGCGGTCGAATTGAAACTCTCGCCGGCGCTCGCTGCCGCGCGCCGGTGCTGTTCACTTCGGCAGCTTCCACGAGCAATGGCGGCGGCGCAGCACATCGTCAAGCTCGCTCCGATCGCGGTGGAATCGGTCGACTTCTATCATGATCCGGCTCGCCCTGGCGAATATCGCCATGTTCCGCCCGACGCTGGAGGCGTTCGTGCGCGGCGAGCCCGCCGCGCTGCTGCTGCTGGAAATCCGCGGAAGCCCAATGGGATGAGAATGAACGCCGCCTGGCGCGGTTGCATGAGCTGGTGGGCGATCTCGGCTTCAACTGGAAGCACGCCGGCGATTATTGGGGCGGCGTGGTCGATGTGCTGATCGAAGCTCCAGGCCGCGATCACAGAGCTGCGCACTGCCGGCCTCAACATCATGATGTCGATGAAGGACGCGGGAAAGCCGATTTCCTTCGTCGAGGACTGCGCGGTGCCGCTCGATCATCTCGCCGACTACACCGCGCGCCTCACCGACGTGTTTCACAAGAACGGTACGACCGGCACCTGGTATGCAGACGCCCTCGGTCCTGCTGCTGGACGTGCCGGCCGATCCTCAATCTGCGGCTCGATAAGGACGTCAAGGCGATGCGCAACATCGCCGAGCGGGCGTTCGCGTTCGTCCGCGAATACAAGGGCTCGCACTCTGGCGAGCATGGCGACGGTCTCGTGCGGTCGGAATTCCACGAGCCGATGTTCGGTGCGCGCCTCGTGCGAGCGTTCGAGGAGGTGAAGGACCGCTTCGATCCCGCAGCATCGTTCAACCCGGCAAGATCGTGCGCGCGCCGAAATTCGATGACCGCGCGAATTTCCGTTACGCCCCCGGCTATCACGGTGAGCAGATGGGGACTGCGCTCGACTGGTCCGAATATTCGGGAGACTGGCTGTCTTGGAGGGCGCGGTCGAGATGTGCAGACGAACAACGGCGCTTGCCGCTCAATGGCGGGCGGCGTGATGTGTCCGAGCTATCGCGTCACGCGCGACGAACGTGATGTGACACGCGGACGCGCCAATTCGTTGCGTCTCGCCAGTGAGCGGGCAGCTTGGGCCGGACGCGTTGACCTCCGACGAGATGGCCGAGACGCTGAGAGAGCTTTGCGTCCTCATCATGCAAGGCATGCCGCCGCGAATGCCCGACCGGCGTCGACATGGCGCGCATGAAGATCGAGGTCCAGGCTGCGCGTGCGCAGAAATACGGCCCTATCACTGCATGACCGGCTGGTCGGCAGCTTGCCACGTTATGCGCCGGTGGCGTCGCGGCTGCCATGGCTGATGAACCTCCGCGATGCGCTGCCCGGCGCGGCAAAGCTATCCGAGTTTCTTCATTGCGAACTTCAGCGCGCGGCGTACGCTGCCGAAGTCGACCGCAAGAACCTCGCCGCCCGTTTTCCGCCGCGCGTGCGCGCCAAGGAGTTGTGGCGGCCCGCACCGGAAACCCTCGACCAGGCGCAGGACGACGCGACGCTTCTCGCCATCCATGATCAGGAGCGCGCCGGGCTTCAACATCATCACCGAGGCGGAAATGCGGCGCAAGAGCTACAGTAACCGCTTCCACCACGCTCGAAGGCGTCGATCTCGGCGATCCAGGACCGCGCTGATCGCCGCCATCCCCAACCGATGCAGCGCGTCGTCGGCAAGGTCCGGCGCGAGCGCGCGTCGAAGTTCAGGATCTGGAGCCCGCAGATTTACACAGCTGCCGTAGATGACGGTACCCAGACCTTCACGATGTCGCAGCAGGCGCAGAAACGGTATCCTGTCGCGAGCGAGGCGGAGATGACGCTCGATTACGCAGCGGCCGTTGATGCAGATCAAGGACTTGTTCGCGGCCGGCGCCGACATCGTCCAGGTCGACGAGCCGTACATGGCTCTCCGTTAATGAGCGTGGTCGCCGACAAGGCGAAATCTGAGAAGGAACGCCTCCCGGCGCTCCGCCTCCTACCGGCATAACCATTTGAAAGTGTAAATGTATTTGAAATTGGCGAAGTATGGTCCCCGGTTTCGTCCCCGGTCCGCTGACGCGGTGGCCGCGCTTCACCGCACGCGCCGCCGAGGCATAGAAAACCCCGCGGCGGGGGGATCGCCGCGGGGCACTGAAGATCGAACTCAAC
The DNA here is from genome assembly GCA_963838595.1 of uncultured Alphaproteobacteria bacterium. Classification (GTDB taxonomy): domain Bacteria; phylum Pseudomonadota; class Alphaproteobacteria; order Rhizobiales; family Xanthobacteraceae; genus Z2-YC6860. Next base: position 678 of record CAWIRP010000009.1, on the reverse strand, counting down.
GACCAACCAGGAGGAGCCGCACCCATACCACGGCGAGGTCCCTTGCGCACCTCAACGCTTGAACGCGACCTCAGCTACACGCCGCTCGGCAACGGCGGCGAGCTTGACCGGCCGTCCACATGGACCGGCGAGTGGGTCCGCCACCGGATGGTCGAGGCGTTCACCATCGAGAAGCGGATTCCGGACAAGCGGATCGGCCCCGCCATCGTGAAGGGTGCGTGGACGCATATTCCGACCACCGACAGCTTTGCCGACCGCGTGGCGCAAGGCGAAGCGCCGCGTAGGAGGGGGTGCTGGGAAGCGTGGGCGCGCATCAGCGGTGCGACCTCCGCTCGAAGTTTCGCGGATGGAGGAGGCGTTAAGTTCGCCTGGCGCGATCCTGGCCAACGGCGGCGGGCATCCCGTCGAGGCGCGGTGTCTGCTCGCGTGGGGCTTCTGCGTTGCGTACGGCAAGCCGCTGCGGCGGCTAATGCGACAGCGCGGCTGGTCCCGCTCGACGTTCTATCGAAGCGTTAAAAGCGGCGCGGAGCGGATCGCCGACTATCTCAATCAGCGTTCCGTAACGGTACGCTGAACGCGCGCTGCATGGCGTCGCCGGTCCCGTCACGGCGCAATGGCGACGCTGGTTTCAGCCCTCTCAAGGCTGAAACAGGGGTTCGATTCCCCTAGGGAGCGCCA
>CAWIRP010000008.1:0-138154 GCA_963838595.1 uncultured Alphaproteobacteria bacterium | reverse complement strand
CATCTCGACATCGCGGAAGGCGTGGCCGTCCTCGCTGCCCTTGGTCGGCAGGTTGTCGAGATACTTGGTGGAGGCGAGCTTCACCGTTTTCATCGTCAGTTCGGCCGACGTGCCGCCGATGCAGATCGCCAGGTGATACGGCGGGCACGCCGCGGTGCCGAGCGTCAAAATCTTTTCCTTCAGGAACGCAATCATGCGGTCGTGTGTCAGGATCGACGGCGTCGCCTGATACAAAAACGCCTTGTTGGCCGAGCCGCCGCCCTTGGCGATGAACAGGAACTTGTAGGCGTCGTCGTCACCGTCGGCGTAAATCTCGACCTGCGCCGGCATGTTGTTCGCGGTGTTCTTCTCCTGGAACATGGAGAGCGGCGCGAGCTGCGAATAGCGGAGGTTCTTCTTCAGGTACGCGTCGCGCGAGCCCTCGGCGAGCGCCGCCTCGTCCTCGCCATCGGTGAACACGAGCCGCCCCTTCTTGCCCATGATGATCGCGGTGCCGGTGTCCTGGCACATCGGCAGCACGCCGCCCGCCGCGATGTTGGCGTTCTTGAGGAAGTCGAAGGCGACGAACTTGTCGTTGTCGGAGGCCTCCGGGTCCTCGACGATCGACTTCAGGCTCTTGAGGTGCGCGGGGCGCAGCAGATGCGAGATGTCGATGAACGCGGCCTCGGCCAGCGCGCGCAGCGCCTCGCGCGCCACCACCAGCATGTCGCGGCCCATGATCTTTTCGACGCGGACGCCCGCCGACGTGATCTTGCGGTAGGTGGTGGTGTCCGGGCCGAGCGGGAACAGCGGGGTGTGCTTGTAGGGCGGGACGGCGGTGGGCGGGGTGACAGGGGCGTTCATGGGTGGAAAACTCCAAAAGGTCGTGTTGCGAGGTTTACTTGCAATTCAACCTCCAATCAACTTGAATGTTTGACCTTTGAAATCCCTGAACACCTTCTCAAAAGCCGCCCTCACTCGCTCTGGCCTTTTCTTCATGTCTCCAGCATCACGCCCGTTTCCCATTCTTTTTTGTGACGAACAAAGAGGCGCTCAACACTCGGCGAACTCGCTGAACTGCCACATAAAAGCGATTTGCTTTCATAATCTCCGATGTCAGACCCAAAAATGAGCGAGCCAACCCAATGCCCATGGTCGATTGGACATAGAATTTGCATTCAACGGCCATCATCATTTGCGAACTACGCGGATGTACATTTTCACTTCTGCAGGTACGAGCTTCATCTTCAAAAATAAGAGCCACATCGCACTCATGTCGAACCCTGCGACTTACCTGCGACAAAAACCCCGATATGGGCCTCCAACGTAGGACACCCAGAGAAGCGAATACGAGCATGGGTATGAGGATTCGCTCTTGAAAAAATGTTTCCCGGCGTGATGTAGCCAAAACAAAAATCAGTGATCACCGAATTTCCGTAGACATTCCGATAATCAACCGCAGCTCCTTCGTTACGAGCCGCCTCTACTACGAGCGACCACAAATACAACTCATATAAATCGGCGCCGTGTGACGGAGAGCGAAGCGCTGGCGATATCGATGCTGAGCGATCGCGTTTTTCAAATCTGCAATCAAATTAGGATCAATCGACACGGATCAACTCTTCCTCAAGCTTTTGAAGCTTCCCGTCTAGAACCGCCTCGGCCTCAGTCAGGCGGCTCCTATCTTCTGCGGCTATGATGACCGCGGGCAGACCAGCCTCAGAAGTAAACGACACTGTCCTTAAATTAGCACCGTGCAACAGATCGCCTAGTTGGCTCGTCATTCGCGCCGAAGACACGATCGTGGCTCAAATCGCCTTGATGAGTAGCGCCAGCTTTTCCTTAGCGGTAAATGGAATCACATGTGAGAATTCCGCTTTACGACGCGGACGAGGATCAACGTCAATTGACCTTGACACAACCAGCTCGACGTCCCCCTCCTCGTCGGACTCGAACTCAGATCGGACGGACAAGATTTTTGACTGAATTTTTCCTTCCGCAATTTCCGCGGCCACCTCAGTTGCCAACCACTCAAGCCCCAACTCAATCAACGCATGCTGGATTTCGGAGAAATGAGCCTCGGCCTCCTGCTCGGTCACGGATCACCTCTATCTAGCCTATTTCACCGAGTGAATAATCAAATGGCGGATGACGTTCCAGATTGCCTTCAGATCGGATTTCGTAGGGTGAAAATCTGGATTGTGAACATACTGATGCATCGAATGCGCAGAGACGATCGGCTTCCCGTTTTCGAATTTTTTGATGATGCTTCGTGCTTTATTGTCAATCAGACCACGATTTAACATTGAGTTTGCTACTGACGAGACACGGCGAGCAAAAAAATCTGACGGGCCAAATGCGATTCCCTGCTCCCGGGAATAATGCAAAATCGCAAGCTCCAACAACACTCGCATCAAAACTGCGATAGCATTGTCATGGCGATTGAATTCAGGCTCAAACTGCAATTCGCGCCAGATTTTCTCAGAGCGCTCCAAGTTAGGATACTGAATAAATGGATTTTTATCTGCGCCAGAAATTAGATTTTTGTCTTTGGGCACGCGGCCTTTACGGACAAATGGAGTAACTTCGACACCCACTGTATCTTTCGGTTCTGGTGGTGCAGCCCGTCCAGTAGGCGCTACGTCGATTGCAAGACCTTCGTGCTTCAAACGATCGAGGTATTGCGATTTTCCCGCAATGTTCCAAAGATCACCCAAAACGACCTTGCGGCTACTCAAGTCTTCTGCAATTCGCTTCAGCGTTTGCAGATTTTTCTGTTTGTCAGTCAGATAAATAAGTGCGCCGCCTGAGAAGGAAATACCGGCTCGCTTCCTGATTGGTTCGGAACTCAGAAGTCGTTCGACATTGGACCACGGCAACTCCATGTTCGCGGGAATTAGCCGTTCGGCCTTCAAAACCTTTTCTATCGTTTCTCCAAGCCCGAGGCTCCCTTTGCCGGTCCTTTGCAAGAAGAATGATTTTCCCTCTGGATCCCACCTGACTTCCGGCCAACACCATCCTGGCTTCCTGTGTGTCGGCGATAGAGCATTTCATCGATGACACTTAAATCTGGTTCAACCTCGCATTCGACATTTGAATAGGCATCGGTGACCTCTTTCGATCCCAGCTCAGAGAAAAAATTTCGCCACGCCTCACTGGGCGCCAATTTTGGATCAAGCAGCAGCTTCACGCAGCAAATTCGCCTGTTTCCATCGAATATGATGTGGCGCGATCCGTCGGCACGGACTAAAGGCGCTTCGTAGAGACGACTCGTGCCTGGCTAGGTCCTGGTGCCAAAGCCCGCATGTGTGCGTTGCGATTTTCCAATAACCATTGAATGGCTGCGGCCTCGTCCTTAAGAGGGCCGTGCCGATCATTGTCCGGGTTAAGTGTCAGCTGGTCTGGTCTAAAAATTGCGATCTGCATATGGGCGCTGGCTCACTACGCAATCTCACATTGTAATAACTGATCGATGATCGCTGCAAGTGCAGACCACGTCTGCTGGGTTTGCCTCTTCAATTGTCAAACAGCCCGCATCGCGTTGAACAGCCAACGCTCCGCCGCCCGGATTTGTGAAGGCGCCGGGCGCGCCTGTCTTCCACTTCGCTTTGCGCTCTCGAACAAGTCCGAGGGGGCGCGGGACGCCGGGGCTCCGGTGGACCCACGGGCCTCGACGTCTCGCGACATCGAGGCGATCCGGATTGGTCAAACCGCAAGTCCGCCGATGCCTTCGGCGTCCCGCGCGCGGTGTTTGAGGCTTGCTCCGTGAGACCCCCGGTGGGCTGACTTTCGCTACCCACCGCTCTGGGACCTTGATGAACGCCTGCCCGTTGGCGCGGGGTTACGGCATTCACCGCCAAGGGCCCCCTGTGCTGCGAAGCTGTCGCTGCGGGAGCTCACGGCTTGGGCCGCCCGGGCGGGGTGTACGTTTTGCACCCCTCATTTCGCATTCCCGGGCCACCGCTCTCCGGTCCCGCTCGCCGACGTCTCGCGAAACGCCCTCGGTTGGACCGGCCTGCGCGCAATATGAGGCCGCGCCAGCGGGCGGGGATAAGTTTTGCGATTTTTTATTTTTCGCGGGCGGAGACTTATCCCCGCGGGGATAGCACGCGGCTTGCTTCTATCCCCGGGTGGCGGCGCTCCTCGCGCCGCACACTCCGATGTCGTCCCCGCGCAAGGCGGGGACCCATACCGCGTGGTCTATCGATAGATCTGTGGTTATGGGTCCCCGCCTTCGCGGGGACGACAATCGAGAGGCCTCAACCAGGCACGGGAGGATTCGCATCGCCCCACCACTCCCCCGCCCCACCAGCCACGAACACAGCGCGGCGGCGATCACGCCGAACAGCCCGCCCCAGTAGAAGTTGTCGTCGATGCTGCGCATGCCTGTCTTGTGGAGCCCGATCCACCAGCCGGCCGCGATCGTCAGCGGATAGCCGAGCGCGCCGCACACCGCGACGCGCACCGCGAGCGACAGGCCCCGGTCCGTCATGACGTGGTCCACCCACGCGAGCACGACGCCCGGAATGATGCCCAGCGCCATGACAAACAGCGAGCACCAGGAGGAAGAACGGCCCCGCGGCTGCCGCCGCCGGGCTTGGCGAACAGGTCGGGCAGTTGAAGGAGAATCCACTGGGACCAGACCAGGATCGGCCCGAGCAGGACGAAGATGACAACGCGCTTGGCCATACCCCTCCGCCCCCTAAAATCCAAAAGCCCTCGGCAAAAACGTCGACAGCGGCGGGATGTAGCTGATCAGGATCAGCACCGCGATGTTGGTCACGATGAACGGCCAGATGCCGGCGACCACCAGCTCCATGCGGCGGTTGAGCGTCGAGGCCGCGACCGCGAGGTCGAGGCCGAGCGGCGGCATGATCATGCCGGTGCAGACATTGAGCGTGACGACCATGCCGAAATGCACCGGGTCGATGCCGAGCGCGGCCGCGACCGGGAACAGCGTCGGCAGGAAGATCACCATGATCGAATTGGGATCGAGGAACATCGCGCAGGTGAGGAACACGATGTTCACCAGGATCATGAACACGATCCAGTTGACGCCGATCTCGCGCACCAGCGCGAGCACCGCGCGGTCGGCGCCCGACAGCGTGATGAAGTAGGCGAGCAGCGCGCCCATCGCCAGCAGGATGAAGATCACCCCGGTCGAGACGGCTAAGTCCTTCGCGATGTCGAACACCTCGCGCCAGCCGAACGCGCGGAAGATCAGCACCTCGACGCCGATGGCATAGACCACCGACACGGCCGCCGCTTCGGTCGCGGTGAACACGCCGGAGAAGATGCCGACCAGCAGGATCACCTGCATCAGCAGCGCCCAGAAGGCCTCGCGAAACGCCTTCCACCGCGCCGCGCCGGAGTAGCGCTCGCCGCGCGCCGCGCCGGTGCGCCAGGCCTCGATCGCGACCAGCACCATGAAGGCGAGGCCGAGCACGATGCCGATCACCAGGCCGGCGGCGAACAGCGCGGCGATCGAGGTGCCGGTCAGCCAGCTATAGACCACGAAGGTGATCGAGGGCGGGATCAGCAGCGCGCATTCGGCGCTCGACGCGATCAGGCCGAGGCTGAATTTCTCGGAGAAGCCGGCGCGCTTGAGCTCGGGAAACGACAGCCGCCCCATGGCGGCGACGGTCGCGGGCGCGGAGCCGGCGGCGGCGCCGAACACCATGCAGGTGACGACCGTCGAATGCCCGATGCCGCCGCGATAGTGGCCGACCAGCGCGCGGAACAGCTCGGCGAGCTGCGCCGCCATGCGGCCGCGCGCCATCAGGTCGGAGGCGAACACGAAGAACGGGATCGCGAGCAGCGTGACCACCTCGACGCCGCCGACCACGCGCTGCCCGATGATGAGGTCGGGCATGTACGGGTGGAAAATGTGCTTGGCGAGGACCGCCGGAATGCCGATGACCAGAAATATCTCGGCGCCCGCGATCAGCAGCGCGATGGCGAGGACGATCAGCGCGAGGACGATCATGCCAGCCCGCAGCTGATCGCTTTGCGCTAAGCGTGCCACGGGCTGGCGTGCCCCTCCCCCTTGTGGGGAGGGGTTAGGGGTGGGGTGGTCTGTCGAGCCAGTGGCGCAACGCGCGCCAACTGCACGACCCCCACCCCGCCGCGCTTCTCGCTGCGCTCGAAGCGCGTCGACCCTCCCCGCAAGGGGGAGGGTAAGGAGGCGCGGCGACTGACTCGGCGATGCGCGCTACACATGATGCACCGGGTCGACCTCGATGGCGAAACGGTCGGCCGGCGTGACGATCTCCAGCAGGTAGCGCAGCGCCAGCAGGCCGAAGCCGACCGGCATCACGATATAGAGCCAGAGCATCGAGATGTTCAGCGTCGGGCTCGCCTGCCCGGACTTCGCGACGAAGATCGTGATGTCGACGCCGATCTTGGCGAGATAGGCCGAGAACGCGAGGCCGGCGAGATTGATGATGAGCTTGGCGGCCCGCTGGCTCGCCGGCGGCATGCGCGTCAGCACCATGCGCATGCCGATGTGGCGCCCGCCTTCGAGCGCCGTCCGAGGCCGAGGAAGATCATCCAGACCAGGCCGAAGAGGCACAGCTCCTCGATCCAGGCGAGCTTCGGCGCGAACGACGGCGCGAACTCGCGCACCGCGACATTGAACGTGTAGGCGAACGACATCGCCAGCATGATGGCACCGAGTACGATGCCCTCGATGCCGCGCAGCGCCTTCATCAGGAAGGTCTAGAAGCCGAGCTTCTTGCGTTCCTCGTCGTAGACCGCGAGCACCTTCTTGCCCTCGGCGCCGGCGCGCTCCTCGTAACGTGGCGCGCGCCTTCGGCGCCATCGCGTCGCGCATCGCCTTGCGCTCGGCCTCGTCGGCGACGCGCACGTTCAGCTTCGCGGCCTTGATCAGCTCGATCGAGACGTTCTGCACCGCTTCCTTCATTCTGTTCGACCTCGGGGCGCATCTCGTCGAACGCCTTGGTGACGATGTCGCGCTGCTCCGGCGTCAGGCGGTTCCAGAACGTGTTGCTGAACAGCACGATGTCTTCCATGACGCCGTGCTCGGTGACCACCAGGTGCTTCTGCACCTCGTGGAATTTCATGGTGGTGATGGTGTCGAGCGGATTTTCCTGGCCGTCGATCAGGCCGGTCTGCAGCGAGGTATAGAGCTCGCTGAAGTTGATCGCGATCGCGGTCGCGCCGACGGCGGCAAACTGGTCGATCAGGATCTTGGAATCCATCACGCGGAATTTCTGGCCCTTGAAGGCGTCGAGATTCGCCAGCGGCTTGTTCGAGGTGAGGCTCTTGCGGCCGTTCGGCCAGATGCTGAGCGCGTGGACGCCGCGGCTGTTGAAGCTCGCCAGCAGCGCCTTGCCGAAGGCGCCCTCGCGCAGCTTCTGCGACAGCGCGCGGTCGGTCGGGAAGACATAGGGGATATCCAGCACCGAAATGACCGGATTGAAGCCGCCGAGGAACGCCGCCGGCATCACGGTGCCTTCGATGGCGCCGAACTGCGTGCTCTCGATCATCTGCCGCGCGTTGCCGAGCTGCGATGACGGAAAGAGCTGGATCTCGACCGCGCCCTTGGTGCGCTCTTTCACCAGCGCGGCGACCTTTTCGAGACCCTTGTGGCGCGGCTGGGTCGGCGACTCGAGATGCCCGATGCGGGCCGTGATCGCGGCCTGTGCGCTGGCAGTGCCCGCCAAGGCCTCCGGTCCAGCCGGCAACCGCGCCCGACAGGCCGAACTTCAGAACGTTGCGCCTATTCTGCTTCATGACCCCCTCCAGAGTTGCCCGAAACCGCGACCGCCGCAGCAGGCGCCATTGTCCCTCACCCCGCCCCGCGCTTCAATCGGCGTGGACCGCCCGGCGTGCGCATGTGGAAACAATGCAGCTACGGCCCTACGCGCCCCTCACCCGCCCCGGCTCACCCAGCGCGCACTCCAGCGCCGTGCGGTCCCATTTCGCCAAATCCGCCGCGGCGTCGTACGTGCTCTGCAGGAATTCCATCAGCGTCCGCTCCGGCTCGCCGCGCCGTCCGCACCGCGTCGTACGGCAAAATGAATTCGCCCAGCTCCTTCGACCAGAACGCCGCGTCCGGCCGCACCTTGGCCGCGGCGAACCCTTCCGGCGCCGGATAGGCGTAGGAATAGAACGCCGCGTCGTCGATCGCGCCGCCGCCCGGCCAGAAGCCCGCGCTCGACACCTCGTGCGAATAGGCCTCGCGCGCCACCGCGTCCGGCAGGTTCGGCACGCCGCCGGGATGCGGCGGCGCCGCGCGGCCGGAAAATCGCGTCACCGCGAGATCGAAGCTGCCCCAGAAGAAATGCACCGGGCTCGCCTTGCCGAGAAAGCCGGTGCGGAAATGCGCGAACACCTCGTGCGCGGCGAGCAGCACGCGCCAGAACCGGTTCGCGTAGTCGCGATCGTAGGAGGCGTGCACCCGGTCGTCGGGGAACGGCACCGCGCCCGCGATCTCGTTCGGCATGGTGTTGATGCGCACGGTGATGCCGAGATCGGCGAGCGCGTGCATGACGTCGGCGTAGAACTCCGCGACCGTCATCGGCTTGAGCACGATCTGGCGGAAATGGCCGTCGCTGGTGCGCAGCCACAGCACGTGGTCGATGAAATCGAATTCGATGGCGAAGCTGCGCCCACCGTAGCGGGATCGGCCCGGTGGTCAGGCCGCGCGCGGAGACATAGAGCGTGACGTGCCAGGAATGATTGAGCCAGGGCGTCAGCGAAAGACGCACCTTGCCGACAATCTGCGTCCACAGATGCAGCGTGGCGCAAGTGTCCCGCCACGCGGCAAGCGGCAGTTCGGGCCAGCGGTCATCGGGCATGACGTCCCCATTATCCGCGATCCGGCGGCGGCCATCGCCGCCGTACATCTTAACTCCGTTCCCCTACCCCGCCTTCACATTCATCCTCCGCCCCTTCACCGTCCCGCTGTACTTCTTGCCGCCCGCGGTGAACGTGAACGCCTCGCCGCGCACGCGGCCGTCCTCGATCTTCAGCGTCTTGCCGCGCGAGCGCAGCGTGCCGGTGAAGAACTGGAATTTCTGCTCGAGCTTGAGCCGGCCGGCCGACGTGCGCCAGGTGCCCTTCACGCTCGCCGGCACGATCCACATGTAGGACGTGCAGTACTCCAGGCACTTCTCGCCGCTGCTGTTGGAGCCGTCGTCCGGCTTCCAGTCTTCCATGTGGAAGGAGTTCGTCGCGACGCGCGTGCCGGGCTTCATCTTCAGGATGGTCGGCCGCAGCTGCATGTTGAGCCGCGGCAGCAGATACATCGTCAGCACCGTGGCCTTGGAGAAGTCGGTCTTGAAGATGTCGCCCTGCACGAAGGTCGCGCGGTCGCCGACGGCGTCCTTCTCCTTCGCCGCGTTGCGGCGCGACAGCTCCACCATGTCCGGATTGAATTCGATGCCGAGCGCCTTGATGCCGCGCTTGGCCGCGGTGATGACGGTGATGCCGTTGCCCGAGCCGAGGTCGATCACGTAGTCGCCGGGCTTGGCGCCGGCCATGTCGAGCATGCGGTCGACGGTCGACTGCGGCGTCGGCACCCAGATCACGTCCTTGCCGGCCTGGCCGACCTGGGGCTCGAACTCCGGCTTCGCGTCGGCCTTGGGAGCGTCAGCCTTGGGAGTTTCGGCTTTCGGCGCATCGGCCTTGGGAGCGTCGGTCTTTGGTGTCTCGGTGGCCGGCTGGGCGAACGCCGCGCCGGATGCGAGCAGCAGTGCAACAAGAGAAAGCTTTACGGGCTGAAACATGACGGACTTGAACTCCCTTTCGTGATTGAAGGCCGCGCCTTGCAGGATGGGTCGAGCGCAGCGAAACCCATCGCGGCCGTCACTCAAGACGGGTTTCACCTAGCGCGTTGAAAACGCGCAACGCGCTGATGGCTCAACCCATCCTACGCCGCTTTATTCCCGCCGCCCGCCAGCCACGAGCACAAAGAATAAAGCCCACGCGGCGATCTTCAGGATCAGGTTCATCTGATGCTACTCGCGCCCCGCCTTGAACCGCACCGTGGTCGCCAGCGTGATCCAGTTCGCGCTTTCGCCCAACAGGTTGCGGCCGTAGATCAAGTCGATATTGAATTCGTCGACCGGCCGGTAGCGCAGGCCGAGCTGCCAGCGCGGCTTGAGCTCGCCGCGCTTGTCGTCCTCCCGGCGTCGCCGCCAGACGCCGAACAGCTCGCCGGTAACGGTCCAGACGTTGTCGGGGGTGCGAAGATCGATGCCGGCGCCATAGCTGAACAAGTCGCGACCGGGGTTCAGCGCGCGCAGATAGCCGGCGTTGAGGTTGATGCGGATGTTCTCCGTGACGCGCAGCGTCGCCGGCACCACGAGATTGAACGCCGCAAGCTCGCGCGCGGTGGCGTCGTAGGCCGCGGTCGCCGCGAGCGCGACGCTCCATTGTCCGATCGCGCCGCCCGGCACGATGTTGGTCTTGATCTTGGGCAGGATCGCGGTGGTCCATTCCTCGTCGGAGCGGAAGCGGCTGAACTGCGCGCTGAGCTCGACCGGCCGGCCGAGATCGACCACGCAGCTCGGCGCGATGGCGGCGAAGAAATCCTTGCTGCTGTTCGCCGCGAACGACGCCCAGGAATCCACCTTGCAATTGCCGGGCGAGCCGACCACCCCGGTATCGACCTGATAGGCGGAGCCGGCCGCCAGCGCGCGGTCCGGGCCGGACATCGCGGCGGCGGCGGACAGCGCCGCCAGCCACGGCATCAACCACGCGGAACGTCCCATGCGCGCCCCCGCCGGCACCCGGCTCGCGACAACGGTCGTGCGTAACAAGCGGCAAAAACAAGCGACCAGCGCCGCATGGACATAGGACGCGCTCCGGCGAGTCCGGGCCAGGGCCGGATGGCTTGTTCCCACGGCTTTTTGCATGATCGCGCCGCGGCATCCCCGCCGAAGGACACCCCATGCTCCGCGTCTTCATCGCCGTGATCGCCACGCTCGAGCTGGTGTATTTCTACGCCGAAATGCCGTTCCCGCTCGCCAAGATGATCGATCTCAACGCGCGCTGGTTCGACATCCTGTCGGCGCTTTGCATGGCGGTGTTCGCGCCGCTCCTTGCGCTCGCAGCGCTGGCGCTGGCGGCGATGGGCCGGCGGCTCGGTCTTGCGGCGATCCTGCTGGGCGTGGCGCCGCTGGTCTATTGGTCGCCGATCATCGCGTTTTTCATCGGCATGATGATCTACGGATTTTGAGTCCGTGCCGGCGGCGAGGATTCGTTCACGTTCGTGAACGGCTACTCGCATTGCTCGCAAAATTTTTCGGCACGCGCTGATCATTCCGCAGCCGAATTCGCCTGCGCCTTGAACTCTTCGCGCCGTCTCTTTGCCACAGACGCGACGCAATCGCTGGTGTTTCGCGTTGTCCTTAGATTTCAACATGATGTGGCATTCTTCTTGCTGCTGCTGGTGGGGCCGGGCTCTGAAACAGAGAGAGGCTCACAATGTGCGACTACAGCCTACAGAACGTGAAGTCGCGTGCGGCCCAAGTCGGCGACAAGCTGACAACTCGAAACTTCGGCACCGGAACGCGCGGCTTCGCGGCGCCGGGTGATTCCACGACGGCGGTCTGCGTGCTGCCGGGGACCGAGCTTGCGTTCTCCGAGAGATATCGCGGTCAGCGGTCCGGGCGGGATCGACCCCAAGACGATCGCGCACAAAACCGCGATCTTCCGTCAGGTCGACAAGGATCAGCCGTCGCGGCATCACGACGCGCTGGAGTTCCCCGACGGCCAGATGTTTCTGCTGACGTATCTGGCGGAGGGCCAGCACGCGACGGTGCTGCAACTGCCGGCGCGGCCGGCGACCGCGGCGGAAGCCGAAGCGCAACAGCGCGCCGCGTACGTCGGCTAGTCCGCGGCGTGGATCGGCTGGTCTAGCGTATCAACCGAGGCGTGGGCGGGCGGAATGACGCGTGCCCACGTCCTTCCTATGGCAGGGTCAGCGAGCGTAGCCCGGATTGAGCCATAAGCGCGTTACGCGCGCGCGGCGGCGAGCGCGAACAGAAAAAGCGCGACAGGGCGGAACATGGCGGCGCAGAATGTCGCGCGCCCTGCCCTGTCCATAGGAAACGAGCCATGGCCGTTTGCGACTGCTTTCCCGAACTGAAAACGGTCACCGGCGCGCGGGAGGCGCGCTACCGCGCCGACCCGGCCAAGAAGGCGCCGGAGGGGCCGCAGTCGTCGCTGGAGATCAAGGTCACCTCGATCGGCAACCTCAACGAGCGGGTCGAGACGCGTAACAGCAAACAGACCTTCATCATCAGCGAGCCGAAGCACGTCGGCGGCATCGCCGACGCGCCGACGCCGCTGGAATTCCTGCTGTCCGGGGCGGTCGGCTGCTACGCGGCGGTGTTCGCGTTCTACGCGGCGAAGATGGGCGTCAATTACGAGAGCTTCGAGGCGGTGGCGCGGACCCATTTCGACGTGCGCGGCCACATGATGCCGGACGCGCCATTCTCCGGCTTCCAGAAGGTGACGATCGACATGAACGTGAAAAGCGATGCGCCGCTGGAGACCTTGCGCGAGATCGAGCGCCTCGCGCTGGCCGGCTGCCCCGGCATCGCGACGCTGCGCGAGCCGGTGCCGGTCGAGACCACGCTGAAACTTATTTGACCTTATACAGTTCGCGCAGCGAGCCGCTCGGCGCCTTGATCTCGGCGATGCGCCAGCCGTCGCCGGTCTTGACCAGATCGAGCGTCAGCGCCTTCGGCTCCTTGGCGTTGGTGAAGGTGACGACGCCGGTCGCGTTGCGCCGCGTCGCGCCGGGCTTCATCTCGATCTTGAGGCTGGCGATCTCCCAGTCCTGCGCATCGATGAACGGGTCGCCATTGAGCAGCGGCACCTCGTCCTTCTTCTTGGCGTCCGCCATGTCCTTGAGCATCGCCTTGGCGAGCGGCGGCGCGAAGTAGCGCCGGACGTTGTCGGGCTTCGAGTAATCGATGCCCTTGGCGTTGTTGTTGTCGCGGTAGACCTTGTAGATCTGCTCGAGGAACGACAGCGGCGACGCGCCCTGCGCGATCGCGGCGGTTTCCGCGATCACGGCGGCGGCGAACAGCAAGGTCGCCGCGAGCCAGATTTCCAGTTTGCCGAATTTGATCATCGCTACATCGTCCCCGCGAGACCGAGACTCTTGACCAGCGCGCCCCACTTCTCCCGTTCGGCGGCGAGGAATTTGTCGATGCCGTCGAGCGGCGGCGTGTCGACCGGCAGCAGACCGACCGCGAGAACCTTCTGCCGCATGTCCGGCGCCGCCATGATCGTTTTCATCTCGCCGTGCAACCGGCTGACGATCTCCTTCGGCGTGCCGGCCGGCGCATAGAGCATGTGCCAGGACACCACTTCGAAATCGTTGACGCCGGCGGCCTCAGCGAACGGAGGAACGTCCGGCAGGCTGGGCATGCGATTCGACGACGACACCGCGAGCGCCCGCAGCTTGCCCTCACGCACCAGCGGCAGCGTGGCGCCGACTTCGGCGAAGGCGAAGTCGACATGACCGGCGGTGAGGTCGGCCATCATCTGCGGCGTGCCGCGGTAAGGCACGTGGGTCATCTGCAGGCCGTAGCGCTGCTTCATGTATTCGGCGGAGAGATGCAGTCCGGTGCCGGGCCCCGTCGACGCGAATGTCAACGGCTTGCTGCTTGCCTTGGCGTGCTCGATCAACTCCGGCACCGACTTCACCGGCATGGCCGGGTTCACCACCAGGATGAACGGCGCCTTCAGGTAATACGCGATCGGCGCGAAGTCCTTGAGGTGGTCGTAGTTGACCTTCTTGAACAGCACCGGATTGATCGCCATCGCGGTCGAGGTCGAGACCAGCAGCGTATGGCCGTCGGCCGGCGCGGCGGCGACGTTCTGCGCCGCCAGCATCAGCGCGGCGCCAGGCTTGTTCTCGATCACCACCGGCTTGCCGAGCGCGTCGGTCAGCTTCTCGGCATAAGCGCGCACCAGCGTGTCCATGCCGCTGCCGGCGGCGAGCGGCACCACGATGGTCACCGGCCGCGCCGGATAGGACTGCGCCTGCGAGGCGCAAGCGCCCGCAACAAACGACAGCGCAGCCAAGGCGCAGCAAAGAACGCTTCGAAGCATGGTTCCGGCCCCTCGCCCTCTGCGGGGCGTGTGACCGGGATTATAGCAGCGGGGCTAGCGCAAAACGCCATGCGCGGGCGCGGCGCAGTGACGCCGTCCCGGCATGGCTCGTTCGTCGCACGCCCCGTGGAGAGGACGGCGCGTCTACTGCTGGCGGCGTTCCGCCCGCTCCCGCGGCTTCGCGGTCTTGGTCGGCTTGGCCACCTTCTTGGCCTTCGGCTGCTGCTCCTGGTCGGAGGCAAGCGCGGCGGCATCGCCGGCGGGCGTGGCATTAGCGGGAGCCGCGTCCTGCTTCACCGTGACGGCGGTCGGGCCCGGGCCGCCATACACCTGCGAGAAGCAGGCGTTGTTCTGCGTCTGGCAGCTATTCATGCAGGTTTCCTGCATCGCTGCGGTCGGCCTGGCGACGCACTTGTCCAGGCAGGCAATATAGCCCTTCGAGCAGGCTTCCTGGCCCACCGCGCTCGTCGTGGTCGTCGTCTTGATGGCCAGCATGGCCAGCAAGAGCAGAAGCACCGTTTTCATCGGCCTTACCCTCTTTGCTCGCCGCATCGATGGGCGAACGTTAAGGGCCGGAACCGGGCATTTCATCGTTAACGTGCTGCCATGGTTAAGTGGCAAGTCTGCCGACTTGCTCACAGCCGCGTTTGAACCCTCGCGAATCCGAATGTAAATCCGGCGGCCATGTCACGAAGACCGTACCGTATCGGCCGCGCCAAAACCGGGCTCGGCCTGTTCGCCACAAAATTCATCAAAAAACGCACCCGGATCGTCGAGTACACGGGTCGCAAGCTTCCCAACGAGGAGGCGGAGCGCCTTGAGGCTAAGGGCGCCCGCTACATGTACGAGCTCAACAAGCACTACACGCTCGATGGCTCGAGCCGCAAAAACATCGGGCGCTACGCCAACCACTCCTGCCGGCCCAATTCGGAATCATTGATGTATCGCGGCCGGGTGTTCATCAAGTCGGTCCGCAACATCGAGCCGGGCGACGAGATCACCTACCACTACGGCAAGGACTATTACGACATCTACATCGGCAAGCGCCGCTGCCGCTGCGTCACCTGCACGCTGCGCCGCGCCCGCGAGCGGCTCAAGCGCAAGAAGCGGCTGGAGCGGCGCGCGCGCGCGGCAGCGAAGGTCCGCGCCGCCAAGCGCAAGGCGGCGCGGCGGAGGCGCCGCTAGCGGTCGAGCTCCTTGTAACGGCGGAAGATGCCCATCTCGTTGAACGGGATGCGTCGCGTCGAGCCGAGGTAGGTCTTGACCCGCGGCCGCGCCGCCACCTTGTCATGCAGCGCGACGAGCTTCGGCACGTCGCGCTCGAACCGCTTCATGCGCTTGGGGAACGCGTAGCGCAATCCGGCAACGATCTGGAACCAGGACAGATCGGCGTAGCTCAACTTGCGGCCGAGCAGATACGGTCCGCCGCTCTTCTCCACCAACTCCTCGAAATAGCCGAGGTACTTCGGCACGCGGTGCTCCCAGAACAGATTGGTGTATCGCTTCGCCGCCGCTTTCTGCTCCTCGTAGTAGAGCTGGCTCGAGATCGGGTGATGGGTGTCGTGCACTTCCTTCACGAAATCCGCGACGGTGAGCTGGACCGAGTGCACCCACAGCCGGCCGGCCTCGTCGCGCGGCGCGAGGCCGAGCTTGGGGCCGAGATAGAGCAGGATGTTGGCGGTCTGGCCGATCATCAGCTTACCGGCCTTGAGGAACGGCGGCGCGTAAGGCGGACGCTTGACCCGCGTGCCGTCGAGCAGCTTCATCATCGCCGACATGCCGCTGCCGCGCCGCGCGACGTCGATATAGCTGGCGCCGCCCTCCTCCAGCGCGAGGCGCACGAATTCGCCGCGGCCCTGGATTTCCGGCCAGTAATAAAGTTCGTAACGCATGCGACCTGTTCCGATCGAATGAGACATCCCAGTACAGGCCGCAGTGTAGTTCAACAAAAAGCGCAAAGCCCGGCGCGAGGCCGGGCTTTGCGAGCTTGGAACGCAGCGATCAGTAGTCGGCGACCGGATCGCGCCGCAGTTCAAGCCGGACGTTCGGATCCGGGTCCTGACCGACGATCTGGCCCCCTTCCACCACCACGCCGGAGCCGTAGGCCGGTTCCTGCACGTAGCCCTGCCGCACATAGCCGCGCTGCTGGGCGTAGTAGCCGGGCTGAATCCGCTGGCTCGAATAAGCCTGCGGCTGCGTCAGCATCGGGGTCGCCTGTGCAAAGGCGGGCGAAGCGAGCACCGCGGTGAGAGCAGCGCTCAGGATGATTTTCTTCATGTTGGTCTCCAACAGTTTGTGTCGCCCTGCACTGCAACATGGATATCCCGCACCTGCGAAGAAGCCGGCCGGCGATGCATGACTGAGGTGCGCAAAGGTGAAGCTTTGCCTCAGGTTTGCCGCACTGAAATATGGCCGTGTTCCCGGGATTTCGGTTTCGCTAGCGGTGACGCGGCTTCGCCATGCAGGCAAAATTGTGCCGATATTCGCAATTGCCGCTGCCTCGCCGCATTGCGGCATGCTAGGCGTCCGGGCTTCGACCTTCTCACCTTTTTGTGACAGTGAATCCGCCGGTGCAGCCGCGCATCCCTCAAGGCCGTCAGGAGCGGATTCCGCTCGCCATCGGATACATGGTGGCGTCGACCATCCTGTTCGCGTTCACCAGCGCGGCGTCGAAATGGCTGGTCGATCTTTATCCAGTCGGTGAGGTGCTGTTCTTCCGCGCCTTCGGCGGCCTGGTCGCCTGCGCGGTGTTCATCGTCCCGATGTACGGGCTGATGGTATTCCGGACCAACAGGCCCGGCGCGCACCTGCTGCGCGCCGTCTCGCAAACCACCTCGCAGAGCCTGCTGCTGATCGCCTTCAGCATGATGCCGCTGGCCAGCGCCACAGCGATCAACTTCTCCTCCCCGCTGTTCGCAACACTGGCGTCGGCGATCTTCCTGAAAGAGGCGATTGGACCGCAGCGTGCGATTGTCCTGGTCGTCGGTTTTCTCGGCGTCTTGATCGTCACCAACCCAGGAAGCGACGCGTTCCAGGTCGGCGCACTGTTCGCGCTCGGCAACGCCATCCTGTTCGGCACCGTGACAGCCGGCGTGCGCGGCATGACCACGACGAAGTCGGCCGGCACGCTGACCATGTACCAGCTCATGATGCTGTCGGTGACATTCGGGCTGTCGATGCCGTTCGCCTTCAAGATGCCGAGCGGCATCGACACGCTGTGGCTGCTGCTCAACGGCGCCGGCAACGGCATCGCGCAATACTGGTGGACCCGCGCGATCCACATGGCGCCGACCGGCGCTGTGGTGCCGTTCAACTATCTCAATCTGGTGTGGGCGGCGATGCTGGGCTTTGCGATCTGGGGCGACGTGCCGACGATCGGCCTGGTGATCGGCTCGGCAATCGTCGTCGGCTCAGGCCTGTTCCTGCTCTGGCACGAGACCCGCAAGGCGAAAACGCCGCCGGCGGCGGAGTGAAGCCTACTGCTTCTTCCGCGCACCCTTGAGCGTCGTCGGCTGCATTTTGCCTGCATCGCCGCCGGCGATCTGCAGGCACACCAGCAACTCGACGTAGCTGTCCAGTCCCTGGCCCGAGGCTTCGGAAGTGCAGCGGGTGCGGTTGGCGACTGGGAACGACTGCCAGATCGGCCCAAGCTGCTCGCGCGCCTGGTTCTCCTCGGCGATGCAAGCCGAATAACTTTGCGCGAGCACCATCTGGGCGCTTGCCGCCGCCGCGCCCTTGCAACTCGGCTCGACGTTCAGCTTCGGAACCTGGTCCGAAATCGGCATCAGCAAATGTGCGCCGAACCACACGACCGCTGCTGACATATGCATGACACGCCCCTTACGAAAAACGCATGTGCCGCTGACGGTAGAACTTCGTCCGACGCTGGTCCATAGCCTCAAAGCGAGGTCCAGCCTTCAAGCAAACGGCCGGGCATTTGGCCCGGCCGGTGCATTCAAACTCCGCGTATCAGTTCGCGGCAAAGCAATAGAACAGTCCGTCGCCGCCGGTGCTCTTGAGATCGGCCTGCGTGCAGCCGCCGCCAGCACCACGCGAGGGATGCGACGAATTCCACGACAGCATCGGGGCTGAATTGTTCAGTCCGACCCGGTCGTGATGGCCGACCATCGCTGCGCCAGTGGTGCTGCTGCTCCAGTTGCCGCAGGTGCGGTCGTCGCCGGCCGGGAACGCGGTGCCATCGGCCTGCGAACCGGTGAGGATGTCGTGGCGATTCGGCGTGTCGCCGCGGCCGTTGATCACCGCGCCCTTCTCGCTCAGCGAGTTTTCCTTGTTCAGCTTGTTGTTGGCGCTGTGCAGATCAGCGACGCTGGTTGCCACCACGACACCCTTGGCATTCTGCCACGGACCTTTGCCGACGCGGTCCTTGGCGTTCACCGCGTTGGCCCCTTGCGTGCTGAGATACGCGCGCCACGTCTTGCCGGTGGCACCCGCAGCGGTGGCAAGCTTGGCGCAATGCGCGTCGGCACCCGTGAGACCGCCGAGATCGCCGCCCTTGCCCGGCCCTTCGCTGGTGATGAAGAAGGTCATGTTGGCTTGCTGCGCCGAGACCGGGGCAGCGAAACCCGAGGCGAGCAGCGCCACAGACGCCAACAATGAAACGCGGATGGTCGATGTCATTCAAATCCTCCCTGGATGCGGCGCTGAGATTCACGCCGGATACGACGACAACAATCCAGCCGGTGGAAACGTCCCGACCCGATATCGAAATTGTGAAGGCAGATGAACGACGGCTTTGTTCAGCCGGTGTAGGCGAGCCGCACGGGCGTTTGCGCCGATGCCACGGGTTCGCCAACCACGCAGTTCCGGCCCTCCGCCTTGGCCTGATAGAGCCGCTGGTCGGCCAGCGAGAACATCGCATCGTAACTGGCCGTTTTTGCGTCGCAGGTCGCGATGCCGACGCTCACCGTGACGCACGAGTCCTCGGCGCTGGCCTCGATCTCGCGGCGTACACGCTCGCCAAGCGCCAGCGCCGGACCGGCGGACAGGCCGTCGCAGATCAGCACGAACTCCTCGCCGCCGAACCGGTAGACCTGATCGGTCGAACGAACCGTCGCCATGATCTCGCGCGCGATGCGGCGGAGCACCTCGTCGCCCGCGGTATGGCCGAAACGGTCGTTGAAGCTTTTGAAGTGATCGATATCGACCAGCAGCATGCTGACCGGCCGTCCCGACAGGATCGCATCCTCGGTCATGCCGCGGCCCTGGGTCTCCAGCCGCCCGCGATCGAACGCGCCCGTCAGCGCGTCGCGGCCGGTGCGGGCGAGCAGGTCTTCGTAACGTTCGCGATAGGTCAGCGTGTCGAACACGTCAGAGATGCGCGGCGCGCTGCGGCGGTTGACGTTCGGGCGTTCGCACCAGCGCAGATAAGCGCCGACCAGGACGGCGTAGAGGGAGACCGAAAGCATCTTGGCAAGCCAGCCGCCGACCAGCACCGACGCCGGCGCGCCGGTGAGCAGGTGCAATCCGGCATAGAAGAAGAGCTGGTCGAACGTCAGCACAGCGGCGCCGGCAACGCCGAGGCGCAGCACAATATTGTCCGACAGCCAGCCGCGCAGCCGCTCGTAGATCAAGATGATCATGATGCAGTCGACGAACAACAGCACCGTGCCCCAGACCATCAGCGCGCCCATCTGGTCGAGGAAGCCGAAGTCGACGATGTGGCCGGGCGCCAGCGAAACGAGGTGATGGTGGCGCATCAGCGCCGCCAGCACGACCATCAGGAGATTGCCGAACAGCAGGCCGTAGATCGGCTGGCGCACCACCACCGCATCCTCGCGGATGTACACCATCAGCAACAGCATCAGCTTCCCGGTGAACAGCACACTCGAGCCAGGCGACGTCACGATGCCGAGCGGCAGCGCGACATAGAACACGCTGGCGAGATAGGTCTCGATGAAGTGCATCACGCCGAGCGCGCAGAAGAAAGCGCCGATGCCGAGCCGGTGCCGGGCGCGGAACAGGGCAGCAAGCGCGGCGAAGTAGATGAGCGCGTCACCCACCAGCAGCAGCAGATTGTTCCAGTCGGAGGTCAATCGGATGGTCCCGGAGAACGGGGCGCTGGCGGTGCGACCGCCAGCCGTCTCCCGCCGCGAATTCTTAGTAGCCGGCGGTTAACGAATCCGCATAGCGGCCATTAGGATTGCCGTAATCGTAGTGGCCAGAGCGCACAGGCCCTGTCGCTGGCCACACTCCATCGTCAAAATGGCCACGGGAGGATCGCCATGACCATGACGAATGTCACGGACGGCTGGCCGTCGCAGCGCTCACCCTCGCCCTTTCGGGAACCTCGTCCCAGGCGCAGCAGACCGCGCTCAAGGTCGTCGTCTTCGCCGGCCTGTCCAACCTGATGCAGTACGCGGCGCTGGCCCAGGGCTACTACGCCAAGCGCGGCCTCACGGTGGAACTCGTCAACACGCCGAACTCGACCGAGCTGCGCAACGGCCTCGCCGAGGGCCGCTATCACATCGCCCACGCCGCGATCGACAACGCGGTCGCCCAGGTCGAGATCGCCAAGGTCGACTCTGTTCGTGTTCATGGGCGGCAACAACGGCAACAACATGCTGTTCGTCGGCCGGAGATCAACTCCTACGACGACCTGCGCGGCAAGACGCTGGTGGTCGACGCGCCGAACACCGCTTTCGCCTTGCTGGCCTACAAGATGCTGCAGGAGAAGGGCCTCAAGAAAGGCGACTACCAGGTCAGGGCGCTTGGCGCGCCGCTGGCGCGGATGCAAGCCATGCAGAACGATCCCAACATGGCTGTTGCGATCCTGAACCCGCCGCAGACCGCGGTCGCACAGAAGGCTGGGCTGAAGAATCTCGGCACTGGCGGTTTCGGTGATCGGTCCCTATCAGTCGGACTCCGGCTGGGTGCTGCGATCCTGGGGACAGGCCAACGGCGACACGCTGATCCGCTACATCCAGGCCAACATCGAAGGCAGCCGCTGGGTGTTCAATCCGGCGAACCGGCCGGCGCTCGTCAGCCTCCTGGCCGAGCGGCTCAAGCAGCCGCCGGACATTATCGAGGAATTGCTGAAGGGCTCGCTCGATCAGAACGGCTATGCGCCGGATGCCCGCCTCGACATCAAGGGCTTCGAGAACACGCTCAAGCTGCGCGCCGAGATGCTCGGCACCTGGGGCGGCGGATCCGCCGCCATCTGCCGGCAAGTACCTCGACCTCTCCTATTATCAGCGGGCGCTGGCAGGACTTTAGCCGGGGTTGACGGATTTGCGCGCGCTTGGCCTATAGGCGCCGCATGCCCAAGATCACCTATATCGACCAGGACGGAACCGAGCGCACCGTGGAAGCCGAGCTCGGCGCCACCGTGATGGAAACCGCCATCAACAACGACGTGCCCGGCATCCTGGCGACCTGCGGCGGCTCCTGCTCCTGCGCCACCTGCCACGTCTATGTGGACGAGGAATGGTTCGACAAGCTGCCGCCCCTCTCGCTCGAAGAGCTGGACATGCTCGACACCGCGCATGACCTCGAGCCGAACTCCCGGCTGTCCTGCCAGATCCTGGTCACCGAGGAGATCGACGGGCTGGTCGTGAAGACCCCGCCGCGGCAAATCTAAATCCCGTCCACAAGGCCGCAGACCGCCTTCCGCCCGACCTCGCACTTCACTACCATCCTCGGATGCTGCCAGTGATGCGTGGGAGGACACCATGACCGTCCGGGCTGCTTTGCTTTTCGTGATCGCCAGCGTGTTGTTGCCGGGCGCCGCGCATGCCCAAGCCAAGCCGGAGACGATTCCGCGCTTCGAGCCGCAGCCGTTCTGGCCGAAGCCGCTGCCCGAGAACTGGATTCTCGGCCAGGTCTCCGGCATCGCGGTCGACAAGAACGATCACATCTGGATCGTGCACCGGCCGGCCACGCTGCTCGACGACGAGAAAGGTGCGCAGGCCAACCCGCCGCAGACCAAGTGCTGCAAGGCTGCACCGGCGGTGCTGAAGTTCGACACCGACGGCAATCTGCTCGGTTCGTGGGGCCCGGTGTCCGGCAACTGGATCAAGAACGAGCACGGCATTCATGTCGATGCCGCTGGCAATGTCTGGGTCGGCGGCAACAACGACGGCGACCAAATTTTGCAGTTCTCGCCCGACGGCAAGTTCATCCAGCAGGTCGGCAAGGACGACGGCACCAAGGGCTCGAACTCGACCACGCGGCTCGGCCGTCCGGCGCACATGGTGACCGACGACGTGGCCAACGAAATCTACGTCGCTGACGGCTACGGCAACCGCCGCATCATTGTGTTCGACGCCAAGACCGGCGCCTACAAGCGGCACTGGGGCGCCGGCGGCACCAAGACGCCGCACGACGACAAGCTGCCGGCCTACTCGCCGGCCGCCGCGCCCTCGCCGAGCTTCCACAATCCGGTGCACTGCGTGCGGCTGTCCAACGATGGCCTCGTCTATGTCTGCGACCGCACCAACGACCGCATCCAGGTGTTCCGCAAGGACGGCAGCTACGTGAAGGAGTTCAAGGTCGCGCCCGAGACGCTGCAGAACGGCTCGGTATGGGACCTGGTGCTGTCGGAAGACCCGCAGCAGCGCTTTATCTTTGTCGCCGACGGCGCCAACGGCCAGATCATCACCATCGACCGCCAGAACGGCGCGCCCCTCACCCAATGGGGCCGTCATGGCCGCCAGCCCGGCCAGTTCAAGTGGGTGCACAACATCGCGATCGACAGCAAAGGCAACCTCTACACCGCCGAGGTCGGCTTCGGCCGTCGCGCACAGAAATTCCGGAGAGTCGAATGATCAAAAGAACGCTTCTAGCTGGCCGCGCTAGGGCTGACGCTGTCGTCCGGCCGGAGCCTCCGCCTTTGTTTGGGGCCCGAAGGGCAACGACACCGGCGGCATCATCCCGTGGTCGCCGGAAGCGGAGCGTGTCGCGCTCGCCTTCGCGAACGACCAGTGCCGCGCGGCGAGCTGGGGCCGCAAGCGGGCGCGGATCACCAACATACGCCGCGTCTACGGCGATTACATCGTCTACGAGTGCCTGTTCGACGGACCGCTCCGCCGCAACGGGCCGGGCTAGAGCATGATCCCGAAAAGTGTGTAGCGATTTTCGGAAAGGATCATGCTCAAGCTAGAGAACTAGCGCGAAGGCCGCTCGACCGGCGTGCAATTGCGCCGGCCGGCCGACATGCAGTCGTCGGCCTTGCGCGCCGCCAGCATCGCGTCGACCAGCCAGACACCCGCGCCGATGAACAGCGCGGCCGCCACAATCAGGAAAACGTTGGTGGCGCGGCATAAGCGCGTTCACGCGCGTCTTCGACGCGCTATGCGCGCTCGTCCTCGTCGTCATCAGGCCTGCGCTGATCGGAATCAGGCAAAGGTGCGTTCTCCAATCATGCGGGCTATCATTAGCCTGACCGACGCACTTTTCGAGGGACGAGGTTCATGCCGTTTCGGCTGCCCCGATGGCTGAGACTGTCTGCATTCCTGCTGATCCTGTGCGCCGCGATCGGCCTCAGCGTCTACGGCATCCGCCAAGCGATCAAGCCGGTCACGCTGAAGCTTGCGGTCGGCTCGCTCGATGTCGAAGCCACGCGCGTGCTGTCCGCCATCGGCAGCCGGATGGCGGCGACCGGCTCACAAGTCCGCATTACGATCGTCGAAAAGCTTACTGCGACCGACGCGGCGGAAGCTTTCGCCGCCGGCGAGGTTGACCTCGCCGTAGTCCGCGCCGACGCCGAGGAGCTTGGCTCGGCGCGCGCGGTGATCCAGGTGGCCAATCTGGTCGCGATGATCATGGTGCCGCCGAACTCGCCGATCAAAGCCGTCGCCGATCTGAAGGGCAAGACGGTCGGGGTCGTGGGACTTGACGTCAACCGGCGCGTACTTGCCGCGCTGGTGCAGAGCTACGGATTTGCGCAGGGCACCGTGCAGTTCGTCAACATTCCGATCCTTGAGGTGCTCGATCCCAACCGTCCCAAGAAATACCAGGCCGCGATCTTCGTCGCGCCGCTCGCCGACAAGTACAATGCCATCGTGCGCAACTTCTTTCCCGTAGCGGGCAAGGCGCAGCCGAGGATTCTCGAGATCGATTCCGCCGAAGCGATCGCGCTGACGCACAAATTCCTGGAATCGTTCGACATGCCGAAGGGCACGCTGCGCGGCGCGCCACCGATTCCCGACGATTCCATGTCGACGCTGCGCATCCCCGTCTTTCTGGTCGCAAACCAGAAGACCAGCGACGACACGGTCGCCGCCTTGGCAAAGTCGATCATGCAAGTCCGCCGCGAACTGCAAGCCGACACGCCGCTGGTCGCCCAGATTGCGGCGCCCGACGACGACAAGAGCGCGCCCATCCCGATTCATCCGGGCGCCAAGGCCTTTTTCTCGGGCGAGGAGAAGACCTGGTCGGACAAGTACGGCGACTGGCTGTTCTATGGGCCGATCATTCTTGGCATGGTCGGCTCGTTCATGGCGGGTCTTTGGAAGTTCCTGACCGGAGACGACGGGCAACGCAAAAGCGATTTCGCGCAGCGGCTGACGTCGTTGATCGAGCGGATCCGCAAGGCCAACAGCGAAGACGAACTCGAAGCGATCGACAGCGACACCGACCAGTTGCTCAACGACTATCTCGCGGCGCAGGCGAAGGGGCAGATCGACGCCGATCAGGCTGCGGCGTTGAACCTGATCGTCAGTCATCTGGAAAGCGCGATGGACCGGCGCAGCCGCGCGCTGAAGGACCGGTTGGCGGCCGGAATGACCTAGCCGTTGCGGCCCTCGCCGCGCAGCGTCGTCAAGCCCGATGCCGGTCGATTCAAAGCCGCCGTCGACCGCAAGCGTCTGCCCGGTGATGTAGCTCGCCTGCTCGCTGCACAAGAACACGATTGCGTTCGCGAGTTCCTCCTCCAGGCCGTAGCGGTTGAGCGGGATGGCGGCGTGGTAGTCGGCCCGGATCGCGGGCGTATGCACCGCCTTCGCCATCGCGGTATCGACCGGACCGGGCGCCACGGCGTTCACCCGGATGCCGAGCGCCGCCAGCTCCGCGGCCTGCTGCTTGGTCAGGTGCGCCAGCGCCGCCTTGGAGGTGCCGTAGGCGACCCGCAGCGTCGAGGCACGAAATCCGGAAATCGAGGTGATATTGACGATCGCGCCGCCACCGCCTTCGCGCATCAGCGGTGCCGCTGCCTGCACGCAGAGGAACGCGCCGGTGAGATTGACCGCGAGCGTGCGCTGCCAGTCGGCCAGTGTGGTTTCCAATAGCGGCTTGAACACCGCGATGCCTGCATTGTTGACCAGCGCGTCAAGCCGGCCGAACCGCTGCGCGGCCTCGGCGAACGCGCGGGTCACGGCGTCTGGATCAGAGACGTCGCAATGCAGGGCGAGCGTCGTATCGGGCTGGCCCAGCGCCGCATAGCTCTTGCTCAGCGTATCGTTGTCGATATCGAGCAGCGCCACCCGCCAGCCGTCGGCGAGGAACCGCTTCGCAGTCGCGAGGCCAATGCCACGCGCGGCGCCGGTGACAAGTGCGACCTTTTGCTTTGTATCCGCCATCGAAGTCGCCCCATCGCCAAGCTGGCATGCACCGCGTCAATCGGATAACTATCCGCCCGCATGACTGCAAGCTCGCACGCCCTTTCCCCGCAATGACCGGACTGCTTCAAGACGTTGCGCTGAGCATTCTCGCCGCGTGGCTGCTCGGTGTGGTCGCCTATCTGACCCGCCAGCCCCTGATTTTGGCCTATCTGCTGGGAGGCTTCCTGGTCGGCCCCTCCGCGCTGGCGCTGGTGCACACCGAGAAGGCGATCCACCTCATCGGCGAACTCGGCCTGATCCTGCTCCTCTTCATGATCGGTCTGGAGATCGACCTGAAAAAGATCGTTCGGGCGGGTCGGGTCATTCTCGTCTCCGCGGCCTTCCAGATCGCGGTCGGCTCGATCCTCGGCGTCGCGTTCTTCTTGGCTGTCGGCATGCCGATCGGCGGCGGCCGCTGGGATGCGCTTTATCTCGGCGTTGGCGCCGCGCTGAGCAGCACCGTCATCATCGTCAAGGTGCTCTACGACAAGCGGGAACTCGACACGCTGCCCGGCCGCATCACGCTTGGCATCCTGGTGCTGCAGGACCTGTTCGTCATCCTGTTCCTCGCCATCCAGCCGAGCCTGCAGAATCTGCATTTCGGCATCGGTCTCCTTTCGGTCGCGCGCGTCGCGGTGCTGGTTGGCTTGGCGCTGCTGGTCAGCCGCTTCGTCCTGCCGTGGCTGTTCCACCGCATCGCGCAGTTCCCCGAGCTCGTCGTGGTTGGCGCGCTGGCGTGGTGTTTCCTGATCGGCGAGATCGCCACGCTGCTTTCGCTGTCGCGCGAAATGGGCGCGCTGGTCGCCGGCGTCGCGCTCTCGACCTTCCCCTACGCGCTCGACGTTGCTGCCAAGGTGACCAGCCTGCGGGATTTCTTCGTGACGCTGTTCTTCGTCGCGCTCGGCATGGCGCTGCCGGTGCCGAATGCCGAAATGATTACCTGGGGCCTGATCCTGGCGGCATTCGTCGTCGTGAGCCGCGTGGCGACAACCTTCATCCCGCTCTACCTGCTCAAGCAGGGGCTGCGCGCCAGCCTGCTGCCGGCCATCAATCTGGCGCAGATCAGCGAATTCACGCTGGTGCTGATGCAACTGGGCGTCCAGGACAAGCACATCGCGCCGAGCACCGCGAGTTCAGTGTCGTTTGCATTCGTCATTCTGGCGGTTGTGAGCACCTTCGCGATGGCGCGCAGCGAGGCGGTCACCCGCGGCGCCATCGCCGGTCTCAAACGGCTCGGCCTGCGCGACCTCGATCATCCCGCCGAACAGGACCAGGCGGGCGGCACGCATCACGGCAACCGCATCATGCTGCTCGGGTTCTACCGCACGGCGAGCTCACTGCTTGCCGAGTTTGAGCGGCAGAACATCCCAATCGCCGACCAGATCGCGGTGGTCGACTTCAATCCCGGCGTCTATCAAGCGCTCAAGGACCGCGGCATCAAGGTGATCTACGGCGACATCGGCCACACCGACGTGCTCAAGCACGCGGGCGTCGCCGAGGCGGAGATCGTCATTTCGAGCATTCCCGACGCGCTCTTGGTCGGCACGACCAACGAGCGGCTGGTGCGCGTGGTGCGCTCGATGAACGCGACAGCCAAGATCATCGCGACATCGCCGACGTGATCGGCAACGTCCAGGTGCTCCACAATGCCGGCGCGGACCACGTCATCATGTCCCGCCTGGCCGAGGCGAATGCGTTGCTCGACGCGATCAACGCGGCCGAAGAAGGGCTGCTGCAGGACCGGCGTGCGGAACTCGACGCGCAATTGCAAGGGCGCAAGGAAGTCCTGCCATAAGGCAGCAGCTCCCTACCCCTTCATCGTCTCCTTCACCTGCTCGATCAATTGCTTGAGCGTGAAGGGCTTGGGCAGGAACGAGAAAACCTTTTTGCCTTCCTCGGGCGGCAGGCTCTTGGAGAACGCTTCCTCGGCGTAGCCTGAGACGAAAACGATCTTGATATTCGGATTGCGCTTGCGAAGCTCCTTGAGCAGCGTCGGGCCATCCATCTCCGGCATCACCACGTCCGACACCACGAGATCGACCTTGCCGCCCGCGCCCTCGAACATCTCCAGCGCCTCGACGCCGTTGCCGGCTTCGATCACGCTGTAGCCGCGCGACTTCAGCCCGCGGGCGTTGAGCGCGCGCAAGCCTTCCTCGTCCTCGACCAGCAGAATGGTGCCCTGCCCGGTCATGTCCGGCGCGGCGCTCGCCGGCGCATCGGCGGCGGATTGCGTGCCGGCAACGCCCGGAGCTTCGGTCTGCGGCAGCGCGTCCGCCACCTCCTCGGCGCTCGGAACATGGCGCGGCAGGAAGATGCGGAACGCCGTGCCCTTGCCGATCGTGGAGTCCGGATAGATGAAGCCGCCGGTCTGCTTGACGATGCCGTACACGGTCGAAAGGCCCAGGCCGGTGCCCTTGCCGACCTCTTTCGTCGAGAAGAACGGCTCGAAGATCTTGTCGATGATCTCCGGCGGAATGCCGGTGCCAGTGTCGGAGACCTCCATCAGCACGTAGTCCGCGGCGGGCATGCCCTTGGTGGCATACTGCGCGCATTCCGCCGCCGTCACGTTGGTGGTGCGCACCATGAGCTTGCCGCCATCGGGCATGGCGTCGCGTGCGTTGACCGCGAGATTGACCACCACCTGCTCGAACTGGGAAATGTCGGCCTTCACCGGCCAGAGGTCGCGGCCGTGCTTGACCTCGAGCGAAACCTTTTCGCCGATCAGCCGGCGCAGCAGCATCGTCAATTCGCTGAGCACCTCGCCGAGATCGAGCACCTGCGGCCGCAACGTCTGCTTACGCGAGAACGCCAGCAGTTGCCGCACCAGGCTCGCCGCCCGGTTGGCGTTCTGCTTGATCTGCATGATGTCCTGGAACGACGGATCGGTCGGCTTGTGCGCGTTGAGCAGGAAGTCGGTCGCCATCATGATGGCGGACAGCACGTTGTTGAAGTCGTGCGCGATGCCACCGGCAAGCTGGCCGACCGATTCCATGCGGGCGCGCTGGTTGACCTGGTTCTCCAGCGTGCGCTGGCCGGTCGTCTCAAGCGCGTAGACGATGGCGGATTTCCGCATCCGGTTCGTCGTCCTCGACCGCGGACACGTAGAAGCGCGCCCAGCGGTCGTCGCCGCCGGCAAGCGCAGTGTCGACCGGCGGGATTTCACTCTGCCGCTCGGCCGCCTTGCGGATCGCACTTTCGAGCGCCTCGCGATCGCGTTCCGAGACGACGGCCAGGATCGAGTTGGTCTCGCCCTTGAGCGAGGACTGGAACATGCGCGCGAACAGCGTGTTGGTGCGCGAAATCCGCCCGGCCTTGTCGACGGTAGCGATCGCCATCGGCGTCGACTGGAAGAAGCGCATGAAGCGCACTTCGGCGGCGCGCTGCGGGTCGGTCGCCTCGCCGCGCGCGCGGTTGAGCACCAGTGTCCGCGAGGCGCCCGGACGTCCGTCGGCGCCGTAAGCGATCTTGTGGAACAGCCGCACCGGCACCGAGCGTCCGCCGCGCGTCTTGAAATCGATGTCGAAGACTTCCGTTTTGACCTCGCCCGGCGCGGCGGCGAGCGTGGTGAGCAGCGCAGCGCCGTTGCCGGACACGATGTCGGCGATCTTCAGGCCGCCGGAGCCGACCTGCGCCAGGTCGTAGTCGAGCCAGGAGGCCAGCGTCGCGTTGAGATAGGAGATGCTGCCCTCGGCATCGACCGAGAAGAATCCGGCCGGCGCGTGGTCGAGATAGTCGATGGCGTGCTGCAATTCCTGGAAGATGTTTTCCTGCCGCTCGCGGTCGCGCGTCACGTCGCTGACCACCCAGAGCGTCATGCCGTCGGCGCTGCCGCTGCGCAGCGGCCGCACCCGCAGCCGCAGCCAGTTCACCGGCCTGCCCTTCAACCCGGCGACGCGCACCTCTTCCTGGGCGATGCGGCCTTCGCGCGCCGCCTTGAGCATGCGGTAGACCGCTTCCGACACATCCGGGTCGCCGATGAAGACCCGCTCGACCGGCCGCACGTCGCCGCCGCCATTGGCATCGGTCAGCGCCAGATAAGCGGCGTTGGCATAGACCACGCGGCCGCGCCGGTCGGTGACGATCAGCCCGTCCACCGCCTCGTCGGCCACCGCCTTGATCAGCGGGTTGTCGGTTTCCTTGCCGGCGACCCGCAGGATGCCGGTCGCCAGCGCAAACAGCGAGAAAACGCCGATGGTGGCGAGGAACGCGAGCAGGACCAGGATGTAAGGCGCGGCATAGCCCCGCCCGACCACCAGCAGACCGACCGCGGCGCACACCAGCGCGATCGCCACGATCAGCACCATGCCGATGCTGCCGCCGCGCGAACCGGCCTGGCTGCGGTCGACGACGGCTGGCCGATGCTCGCTGATATCCTGGGTTGCCATTGGTTTGCCTGGCCCGAGAGAGCCAATAGTAATCAGATTCGCGGCCTGGATGCTCAAACGGAAATCCGGCGGAAAATGGTTCCCGCCCCTAGGGCGTGTACTGACTTAGCGGACTTGCGCAGATCTCGTCATGGCGCCGATAGCTGCGAACCTGTTCGTCAATCGGACAGCCCAGCGCTGCCTGATTGCTGTACTGGCGTCACGCCGGTGGGCGCTGTCGTTTGCCTCGAAACCTTGCCGGCTCGGCTCGCCACATTGGCCGGAGCGCGCGGCTGGTGTGTCTTGCAGAACGCTGTGACAGCATCCGCCACAGCGGCGCTTGTCAGCGCTTGATGCTCGGCGGAGCCCATTCGCAGTTCCTCCTCGCGGTTGATGATCGAGCCCGCTTCGAGCAGGACCGCAGGCATGCCGGTGGTTCGGAGCACGATCAGCTGGTCGTAGCGATAGACGCCCGCATGCGCGTCGACCAGCCGCCGTTTGCGATTGCCCATGATCGGATCCGTGTAATGGGGCGTGTACTTCAATCCGCGCTCTTGCAATTGGCCGCCAAGCAACCTGGCAAACAGCAGACTGCCGGCATAGTCGCTGCTGTCCTGCGAGATGAAAATGGAATGGCCGCTGAAGCGGTCGCTGAAGCTGCGCTCTTCGCCCTCGACCTCCCACTTTTCCAGGAAACGGGTGGGGACGGAATCGTGATGGATCGACAGGAAGAGATCTGCTGCGAGCGCTTTGGCGCGCTTGACGCGCTCCGCCAATCCCTGTCTTGACGGACCTTCGGTGATCAGGAGCACGCTGCGCTCGAAGCCGGCGGCAAGCAGTTGCTCCTCGATGCGCTTGGCAAGATTCAAATTGAAAACAAACTCCGGGACGCCGCGTGCGCTGATCGCGCCGGGCGCCTTCTCCGTATGCCCGACATCGATGATGACGCGGAATGCTGCCGCGCGCTTGCAGCCATCAGCGGGCTGGGGCTCCGCATGCGCTGTACGCGCAGCGGCACAGGCGAGCGCCGCCGCAACGAGCAACCCCATGACGCGCAGCCACAGCATCATGCTCATCCTTTTTGCTGCGCTTTGATCTCGTCATATTTGGCCAGCGCTCGCACCCATACATCGTTGAAGAGCCACATCGAATCTAAAATTTCGCGCATGGTTGCAGATGTTTTCGCTCGATCGGCCTTGCCG
The DNA here is from genome assembly GCA_963838595.1 of uncultured Alphaproteobacteria bacterium. Lineage (GTDB taxonomy): Bacteria > Pseudomonadota > Alphaproteobacteria > Rhizobiales > Xanthobacteraceae > Z2-YC6860. Next base: position 106,957 of record CAWIRP010000008.1, on the reverse strand, counting down.
AAGGCAAACATGCTGTTGTTGCGCAAGTATCCCATGATGCGCGGTTCGGAAATCCTGTAATTGAGCAAGTCGCCTGAGTTGAGCGCGGATTTGGTCGGACTGGGAATGATCTGGATGAGCTGAAAAAATCTCATTTGATCGGTCGGGTTCGGCAAGGCTTTCATGATTGCCGGTATTCTCGGGAAGAGGTCCGCATGCGCGTTCATGAGGCCGTTTCTCACAGCCGTCCAGTGATTGTAGCGTTGATCTGAATTGCCAACCCGCGCTTCTTCCTTGTCGTCGCGAGCGTTCAGTTCGGGGTCGAGCGCTGCGACGGACTTCTTGATTGCCGCCCACTTCTTCCGGCCATTTTTGTCCTCGGATACCCCGGTTTGAAAACTTCCTTTGTAAGTGTTCGAGCGCGCATTGCCGATGTTTTGATTGCCGCCTGTCTCGGCAAAGAAGATGGCCAGACTGATACGGCCTGCGACTTCGGCATGTGCCGCATCGAGGCCCTTGATCCGCGCAATCGCATTCCCCAGATCGACAACGTCCTTGAACGGCGTGTCGGATTTCTGCGCATTGGCGGGAGCCGCGTGCATGATGCCGAAAAGATTTCTGTACTCGTCGATCAGCGGTTCGTTGTCGGCATCGAAGTATGCCGGAGGAATCCCATACTTGTTGGGCCTCCCGATCTTGGACGGCAGCGCGTCGGTGAGGTCTTTGTACGCGCTCATCATGGCGACGCGAGCTAGATAGAGTGCTTGTCCCGGTCGGTCAGGCAGCTTTTGCTTCGAATTGATCTGTGCGCGCCGCTCGCTCAAGACCGATCTGAAGTCCTGGACTGTTTTGTTGTAGGCATTGAGCGCGTCCGACTGTGATTTGGTGAGCGTTGTGGACTGACCCATCGCGAAGGAAACGAAACTGAACTTGCCGATGTTGGCCGGGAGCCCGACCTCATATGCGAAGCCGCAAAGTCCAATGACCGCTAGGAGGCGAGGATACGTCCGCTTCCTTCGCGTCACCGTGGCGGATTGCGTCATCGCAAGTCGACTTTCCATGTCGTTCCCGGTCGAAAAGCCTATCAGCGGTTGCGTCGATCAGTGTAAGTGACCGACGAGACGTCCGCTATTGGCACTTAGTGGACTTCGCGGCCAATCCGTCTGATGTCCGCTTTGGGGGGTAAAGCGGAGATTCGATCGGCATAGATCGCCGCGCGCCGAATATTATCAATCTGGTCACTTCCGTAGGACAGCAGGCCGCCGACTTCCGTGAAGTAGCGGAACGGATAAATCGCGGGGAGACGGTAGCGAGCAGCCAGCGATGTGATCTCCACCCGATGAACGGTCAGGAATAAATCTGTCATCGCGATGAGACCGCCATTTGGTGCGCGTGCCTGTGCGGCAATGATGGATTCGAGTTCGGACGCGTCGCGAACAGGAGCTGTGATTGCCTCCACGGCGAAGGACGCAGCGGCAGCCCTGAATGGGTTCAGGAAAACATCGGCATAGGGCGCTGTTACCGGGTTGAACAGGAAGGCAACCCGGTTGACGGGCGGCACAATCTCCTTGAGCAACTCCAACGATTTGCCGGCGATGGTGGGCTCAATATTGGTGAAGCCAGTGACATTGCCGCCCTGCCGCGGAAAGCTCGCGACGAATCCACTGCCGACCGGGTCGGAAACGCTTGCGAAAACTTGGAATACATCAACCGGAGTCAACGATTGCCGAACAAACGCAATTTTTGAGTACGCGCCCTAGTTCCGGGTCGCCGCGCGTTTCAGTTTCATGACGTAGCCGATCACCTCGGCGACCGCCTTGTAGTGTTCCGTCGGGATTTCCTCGTCGATCTCGACCACCGAATAGAGGGCGCGGGCGAGCGGCGGGTTCTCCACCACCGGGATGTTGTGCTGCTTCCGCGACCTCCCTGATTTTCAGCGCGGTGGCGTCGAGGCCCTTGGCGAGACAGACCGGCGCGTTCATGCCCTTGTCGTATTGCAGCGCGACGGCGTAGTGGGTCGGGTTCATGATCACGACCGACGCCTTCGGCACCTGCGCCATCATGCGCCTGCGCATCCGGGCCATCCGGAGCTGCCGGATCTTGCCCTTGATTATCGGATCGCCTTCCGACTGCTTGTACTCCTCCTTCAATTCGCGGACCGACATCTTTTGCCGCTCGTGCCACTGGCGGTACTGGAACAGATAGTCGGCGGCGGCCACGAAGGCGAGAATCGCGATCACCGCGACGAGCATCTGCAGCGCGAGCGACTTCGAGATCATCAGCGTGCCGAGGATGTCGATGCTGACCAGCGTGTCGAGCCGGCCGCGCTGCGGCCACAGCAGCGCAACCATCACCGCCCCGACCACGATGAGCTTGATCAAGCCTTTGACGAAATTCGCCAGCGCCTGCTTGGAGAACAGGCGCTTGAGGCCGGCGAGCGGCGAGATCTTGTTGAGCTTCGGCTTGAGCGATTCACCCGACCAGACGAGCTGGTGCTGGATCATGTTGCCGGCCACCGCCGCCAGCGCCAGCAGCAGGAACGGGATCGCCACCGCCGCCAGCACCTCCCAGCCGAGACGGCTCGAGATCGCGAGCAGTCCCCTGCCGTCGACCGGTATCTGGTGCGAATTGGCGATCAGCCCGCGGAACGTCGTGCTCAGGCCGCTGCTCATGCTGCTCGAGAATGCCGACAGCACCAGCGTCGCGGCGGCGATCACGAACCAGGTCGAGACCTCCTGGCTCTTGACCACGTCGCCGCGCTTGATCGCCTCCTCGATCCGCTTTTGTGTCGGTTCTTGGGAGCGGTCGCTGTCGTTTTGGTCGCCTCCCTCAGCCACGGCGCCTCACGATCCCGGCGCGAGCTGGCGCAGCACGCTTTCGACGTAGTCGGTGAACGTCACCATCATGGCGCCGACCACCAGCATCAGGATGATGAAGCCGATCAGGATCGAAAGCGGCATGCCGACGAAGAACACCTGCATCTGCGGCATCAGACGCGACAGCACGCCGAGGCCCAGGTTGAACAGCAGGCCGAACACCAGGAACGGCGCGGAAAGCTGCACGCCGATACGGAACGCGGCCGTGACGGTGTTCGTCACCATCGCGGCGACGTCGCCCATGATCGGAACCTCGCCCGGCTTGAACAGCATGTAGCTGTCGTTGAGCGCGCCGATCACCAGGTGGTGCAGATCGAGCGCGAAGATCATGGTGATGCCGAGCACGCTCAGAAAATTGCCGACGATGACGCCCTGCTGGCCCTGGGTCGGATCGACCGCCGTGACGAAGCCGAGCCCCATCTGCTGGGCGATCACGGAGCCCGCGACCTGCAGCGCCGAGATGGTGAGCCGCGCCACCAGGCCCAGCACCGCGCCGACGAACAGCTCCTGGAACAGCATCGTCAGCACCGGACCGGCGGCCTGCAGGTCGATCTGATAGGTGTTGCGATGCAGCGGCATGATCACCGCGGTGAGCACCAGGGCGACGGTGAGCCGCACGCGCACCGGCACGCTGAGCTCGCCGAGACCCGGCAGCAGCATGATCATCGTCCCGATCCGCGCGAAGGCCAGCATGTAGGCCGCCGCGAGCGCCGGCAGGAACGAGGCGTCGATCTGCATGAGGCGTCACCCGCCCGAGATGCGTACCGCGATTCGCGCCATATGGCCCTGCAGCACATCGGCCATGAACGGCAACGCGATCAGCATCGCCACGAAGATCGCCAGGATCTTCGGCACGAACACCAGCGTCATTTCCTGGATCTGGGTCAGCGCCTGGAACAAGGAGATCACGACGCCGACCGCAAGCCCGATCAGCATCAGCGGGCTCGACACCAGCACCAGCGTCAGGATGGCGTCACGCGCGACGTCGAGCACTTCAGGTCCGGACATTGCTCCGCTCACCTCTCCCTCTCCCGCCTGCGAGAGAGGGTCGGCGGAATCGACACGATTCAGCGGCCCCTCACCCGGCTCGCTGCGCTCGCCACGCTCTCCCGTAACGGGGAGAGGGAAGAGAAATCAGATCGGCATCTTCATGATTTCTTCGTAGCTGTGGATCACCCGGTCGCGCACCGACACCAGCGCGTCGATCGCGACTTCGGTCTCGGCGACCGCGGTCACGACGTCGACGATGTTGGCCTTGCCGGCGGCCATCGCCTGGGTCTGCGTGTCCGAGGCCTTGGCCGTCTGGTTCAGCGAATTGATCGCGGTCTTGAGCATGTCGCCGAAGCCGCCGCCGGGCGTCTCCGTGGCGCCCTTCGCCGCCGCGGTGGGGTCGTGCAGCTTGGCGAGAGCCGCGTAGGCGTTGGCGGCGACGGTCGGAGTCGTCATGCGTCAGTCCTCCGGATCAGGATTTGAGGATTTCGATGGTGCGCTGGATCATGCGGCGCGATGCGGTGATGAGATTGATGTTGGCCTCGTAGGAGCGCTGCGCCTCCTTGAGGTCCGTCATTTCGACCAGCGAATTGACGTTCGGATATTGCACGTTGCCGTTCGCGTCGGCGGACGGATGGCCGGGCTCGTGCTTGAGGCGGAATTCGCTCGGATCGGTCCGCACCCGACCGAGCGCCACGATCTGCGCGTCGAGTGCGCGGTCGACCTCGCTGCGGAAGGTCGGGATCTTGCGGCGATACGGTTCGGCGCCCGGCCGCGGCGCGGTCGAAATCCGCGTTGGCGATGTTTTCGGAGATCACCCGCATGCGGCCGGCCTGGGCGCGCAGGCCCGAGGCCGCGATCGCGATCGATTTCAGGAAATCCACGGCAGCTCTCCTTGTTGCGGCATGATCTTTTCGGAAACCGGTTCCCACTTTTCCGGATCATGCCGTTAGCGTTTGCCCATCGCGGTTTTGAGAAGGCCGAGGCTGCGCTGATAGAGCGTGGTCACGGCCTGGTAATCCATCTGGTTGCCGGCCACCTTGATCATCTCGTCCTCGAGGTTGACCGCGTTGCCGGTGGGGCGGACGTTGTAGCCGCCGAGCCGAGCGGCCTCGAATTGCGACGAGCCGGCGCTGGAGGCTGCGGCGATATGCGCTCCCTCCGTGCGCATCAGGCCGACCGCGGCCGGCGGCGGCCGGCGGTCGAATTGCGGCGGCGCCAGGTCGCGCGGCCGGAATTCCGGCGTGTTGGCGTTGGATACGTTCTCGGCCAGCACGCGCTGGCGCTCCTGGTGCCAATGCATGCGGGTGCGCAGCATCGAGAACAGCGGCAGGTCGGTGATGGCCATGGGGCGCCCTCGCGCGATGGCCTCGGTCACGCACCTACTGACCGGTCCGAGGTCGGCAGACTTTGCCGGGTGTATGGTTAATGAGCGGTTAACCCATTGGAAAATCAGCGATCCGCCTTTAATCTGCCGTTTACCAAGAGAATCGTTTTAGCTGGCTGCTCAAGGCCCCGATCGGACCGCTGGCGTTAGTTCTTTGTTAATATTCGCCTCGGCAAAGGTTGCCGTCGGCGTTAACCAATTGGCGTATCCCGATCGGTGAGCCCCACGAGTCCGGGCATGCCAGAGGACGACCAATGAATGGCCTCTTCGGCTTGGAGCTACCGACGTCCGTGAACTTCGTCATCGCCTTCGTCGTCGTTTTGGCCCTGATCGGCGCAGCCACCTGGCTGGTGCGGCGGTTCGGCGCGCCGCGCCTCGATGCCGCCGCGCGCAATCGCCAGCCGCGGCTTGCCGTGATCGATTCCGCCGCGGTCGACGGCCGGCGCAAGCTCGTCATCATCCGCCGCGACAACGTCGAGCATCTGCTGATGATCGGCGGCCCCTCCGACGTCGTGGTCGAAACCAACATCGTGCGTGCGGCGGCCGCGGCCGCCCGCGAGACGCCCGCGGTGCGCGCCAATGGCGGCGAGACCCTGCCGCGCGCGATGCCGCTGCCCGACACGCAGCATTGGCCGTTGCAGCCCGAACCCGTGGCGCCCGCCGCCCGCAGCAGTGGGCCGCGCCCCGTGGAACCGCCGCGCGCCGGCGCCCGCCCCCGCACCTGCTCCAGCCGTTCGCGTTCAACGCGAAGCCGCCGGTCGTCGCGCCAGCCGCCGAGCCGCCGCAGCCTGCGCCGGCCCCGGCCGTTCGGGCCGTGCCGCCGGCGCCACCGCGCGCTCCGGCTCCCACGCCGAAGGTCGCCCCGGTGGTGCAGATCGACCCAGCCGTTTGCCGCCGCCAACGATCAGAACCTCGCCAACATGGCGCATCAGCTTGAAGCCGCATTGCGCCGTCCCGTTGCCGGGCCGGCGGAAGCACCGAAAGCGGCCGAGCCGAAGCGCGTAGAGCCGGTGCTGCGTCCCGTTCCCAAAGCCGCGCCAGCGGCTGCGGCCCCAGCGGTGGCACCTCAAACGAAGCCCGTGCACAGCATCGAGCAAGAAATGGCGAGCCTGCTGGGCCGACCCGGGAAAACCTGACGAGCAAGCCGTTCGCTGCTTGCGTCCGTCTCACGACGGTTGCGGCGATAGCGCTCCTCGCAGGTCCCGCGCACGCCCAAGACATCAGCCTCAACTTCGGCCAGGGCACTGGCCTGACCGAGCGCGTGATCCAATTGATCGCGCTGCTGACGGTGCTGTCGCTTGCGCCGTCGATCCTGGTGATGATGACGTCGTTCACGCGTATTGTCGTCGTGCTCTCTCTCCTGCGCACCGCGCTCGGCACCGCGACCGCGCCGCCCAACGCGGTGATCATCTCGCTCGCGCTGTTCCTCACCGGCTTTGTGATGTGGCCGGCGTTCCAGACCGGCTACGAGGCGGGCATCAAGCCCCTGCTCGCCAACGAGATCACCGTCGACCAGGCGTTCGACCGCGCCTCCCAGCCGTTCCGCGCCTTCATGCTCAAGCATGTGCGCGACAAGGACCTCAAGCTGTTCAACGACATGGCGAAAGAGCCGCCGCCCGCCACGCCCGAGCAGTTGTCGCTGCGCATCCTCATTCCGGCGTTCATGATCTCCGAGCTCAAGCGCGCCTTCGAGATCGGCTTTCTGCTGTTCCTGCCATTCCTGATCATCGACCTGGTGGTGGCATCGGTGCTGATGTCGATGGGCATGATGATGCTGCCGCCGGTCGTGGTGTCGCTGCCGTTCAAGCTGATCTTCTTCGTGCTGGTGGACGGCTGGAGCCTGGTCGCGGGCTCGCTGATCCAGAGCTACGGGCCGAGCTAGCGGGGCTTTGCCGACGGTTGCCCCTTCCGAACCTGTTCTCAATACGCCCTACTGCATAGATGTCCGCTATTGACCCAAAGCGGACATGGGCGCGGTGTCGCTAGCTTACGCCGCCTTCCCACATCCCTGCGGTTTGAACACGCGCGCGGTAGATGCCGGATATTTCGCAAGCTTTTCCGCAGGCCTGATCGGCCGCGCCGCGAAATTGCCGCCGCAATTCGGGCAACGGCCTGCAAGCCGCGTCTCAGCACAGTCGCGGCAGAACGTGCACTCGAAGGTGCAGATCATCGCGTCCGTTGCCTCCGGCGGCAGGTTCTTGTCGCAGCATTCGCAGTTCGGGCGCAGCGCTAGCATGGTGATTTCTCCATAAGAAACGTCGTCTAAGCGGACATTTGCGAAGCCACGTCGAACCTTATCTTTTTGCCTCGTACAAAACATTGTCGAACACCGTAATGCTGTCCGCTTTCGTCCAGAGTCCGACCTGGCCAGCCTCGGAAAATGTTCGGTCGTCAACCTCAAAGACGCGCTGGCCATTGAAGACGACTTTGAAGCGACGACCCTCGAATTCGACGCGCAACGTGTGCCAGCGGCCAGCCGGTACCGGCACCTTGACGCCATAGCCGCCGCTGCGCCCAACGATGTCGAGTGGGCTCCGCTTGCCATCGACCGTCTTGTAAAGCACGACGTTGTCCTCAAGAGCATTCGCGCGAACGACGTAGTAGTTATTGGCATCTTTCGCCCGCCAGACGATGCCAGCGGCGCGGTCCTCGCTTCCCGAAATCGCCTTGAACTGGATTTCGACAAAGCCGTCCTTGATGCTTGTACCGTTCTTGAGCAACAGCGGATATGTCGCCCGGCCCGATTGCTTGACGATCTTGGATTTGGACGGCGCGCTTGGGTCGTCTTCGACTGTCCATTTGGGCGTGCCTTGACCCGTCATGGTCACGGTCCAGCCTTGCGGTGGCGCGCCTGTTGCATCGTTGGCGAAGCTCACTTGATCGGCCATGGCGGTTCCCTCCATGAGGCAAAGCACGATTACTGCCGTGCGCAGCTGTTTCACGTTGGCCTCCGTTCCTTCCTCGCCGACTAGGCGTCCTCATAAACAAGCGCACCGCCATGTGCGGGTGAAAAAACGTAGAGCCGATCCGGCGCCACGATGGCGGTGGTGTGGGCGCCTGGGCTGGTCAAGGTTTGCACACTTGCGCCACTTCGCGGATCGATCGATTGGACGAGTCCGGGCTTGCCAATGGCGACATGCACAAGACCGGTTGCGGGATTCACGAAGGTCACATCCGGGCCGCCTGCAATCGGCCAAGTGTTGAGGACGGCGCCAGACTTCGCGTCGACCTCGACCACCGCACGGTCATCGCAGGCGACGTACAGGCGACCGCGCTGATGGTCGATTTCGAGCCCGTGGGCTCCGCCGACCGGGATTGGCCAGTGCGTCACTTCGTCGAGTGCCGGAAGCTTGGCGACAAGAACCATCGACGGCTCCCGAATGGCGAGAAACACCCGGGTCGCGGCAGCGTCGGTTACGCACCAGCGCGGTTGTCCCGGCAGAGCCAGCGTATGCTTCTGGTCGTCGTCGAGACCAAAGACGCGAAGCTCAGGGCGGTGCGCGTCATCCCCGATGCAGGCCGCAATCGCCAGCTTTCGCCCAGCAACGATGGCAACGCCATTGGGCCTGTGGCCAGTGTCGAATACCCCCAGTGTCGCGAGGCTCTTGGCATCGACCCATGACAGGCTCGCCGATCCGCGGTTGGTGACAAGAACCTGCCCTTCGTCCGCTACGACGCCCGCGGCTTCGGGGAAACCCGTCAGCGTCGCGATGTGTTTGCCGCCATCATGGTCGATGACTTCAACGCAGCTTCGGCCGGTGTGCGCCACGAACACACGACGGGTCCTTGCATCAAACGCCCCGTGGTCAAACGAACTGCCCTTCGAGTCCGGTATTTCGATCATGCCGATTTGCTTCAACGCCATGGTCAGCTCGCCGGCTTGGTTTGGCGCTGCAACCGGCACCAGGTGTAAAGCGCGTCGTACATGACCATGCCGTGCTTCAGCATCTCGTGGTCATCGCGAAAGTTGGCCGAAAGCCCGTAGGAGATCGCGAGCAACCCTTCGCATTGCGGCGTCAGGTCGGGGCTGGATGTGTCGGCGCCGCGCACGATCGTGGCCAGATGATCGAGGGCTGGATCTTCGATTCCGTAGATACGGATGATGGCATCGAACGAGCATTGATCGCCGACATGCCCGAACTCAGCATCTTTGATGTCGTAGGGCGTGCCGCCTACGTCGGCAGCAATCTTCGCGACATCGTTCGGCGGAACGTAGATAAATTCCGCATCGGGATTGACGAAACGGCTGACCAGCCACGGACAGGCGATGCGGTCGATCTTGGGATGCTCGCGTGTCACCCATTTGTTTTCGACGGCGCCGCGCTTGCGGCGCGTCGGCAGCTTGCGCTCCTTCCAATCCGCGATGCCGCCTTCGAGATAGGCAGCCTGAACCCCGCTCTTTTGCAGAGCACTTGCCACGCCCTGGCTGACCTCGTGACCATGCACGCAGTAGGCGACTACGCCGCGATCGGCGAGCAGGGCATTGCGCCAGCCGGCGACGTCTTCAGGAAGGCGGCGCGCGCTGCCGATGATCAGTCGTGTCGTCGGTCTCAAATGCTTGAGCGCGGCGCACGTCAAGCAGCAACGGCGCTTTGGCCGTGCCTAGACGTGCATAGAGGTCAGTGGGTGAAATTGAGGGGGCATTTCCGTCCATACGCAATCTCCTCGAAAGATCGAGTGTTGCGCAGAGCTTGGACGGTGAGCCGTCTGACGGGGAGTCTGCATTTCCCCCGTAGCAAGAAGTTAGTACCGGTCGCGGACGACTGCAAGAGCGCTCGCTTTTGTTGTTCAAGCGATTTGCGCGCCGACGTCTGATGCGCTAAAGAAATTCAGCGGGGCCTTCGACGGTCGCCCCGTTCTTCCAGGCTCGCGGGCCCAAGCACCGTCTCCTTCGCAAGGAGGGGACACATGTGCTCTGGGCCCTGATTTTTTGAATCGCTGATACGCATTGCAGGACAGGGGAATCGCGGCCTCCCCTACAGATGGACATCGCCATCCAAGCGCTGCTCGCCTCAATCGTAGGAGCGAGCAATGGATGGCATTGTTCTCGGACTATTTCTCTTCGCAGCGTTTCTTGGGCGGCTTCGCATCCGGCCTGGCCGGTTTCGCGATGGGCTTCATTGTATCGGCCGTATGGCTGCATATCCTCACACCGATCCAGACGACGTTGCTGGTCGTCGGCTACAGCCTCTGGACGCAGGGCTACGGCGTCTGGAAGCTCCGCCACGCGCTGAGCTGGCGCAATATCGCGCCGTTCATCATCGGGGGCACGATCGGTGTGCCGATCGGCGCGATGCTGCTCACCTATATCGATCCGGCCTACATGCGCAGCGGCGTAGGCGTTGCTGCTGGTCGTCTACGGCATTTACGGCTTGGCGCAGCCAGCGTTCAAACCGCTGCACGTCGGAACCGCAGCCGACGGCGGCGTCGGATTTCTGAACGGCGTGCTGTGCGGGATGACCGGACTGCCGGGCTTCATCATCACCGTCTGGTGTCAGTTGCGCGGCTGGACCAAGGACGTGCAGCGCGCGGTCTTTCAACCGGTCATGCTCGCGGCCAGCGTCGCGACCGGAATATCCTTGAGCTTCACCAGCGCCATCACTGCGGAGATCGTCAAACTGTATCTGTTCGGCCTTCCCGCGATGCTGGCTGGCCTGTGGGTAGGGTTTAAATTGTACGGCAAGCTGGACGATGTCGCGTTCCGCAAGGTGATGCTTGTGCTTTTGCTGTTCGCCGGGCTGGCGCTGCTGGCAGCGCATGGATGGCCGATGCTGCGTCCCGGCGGTGCATGATGGTTTCTGCATCATGCAGGCGGATGTCCGTTATTGGCACTTAGCGGACATCCTGTCGCCACCCGGTGCATTTCGCGAAGAAAGCTCGAACGTCTCGTGACTGGGAACAAATTCCTTGCCACCGTGACGCTGCCGCGCTAACCTTCCGGCATCCTCCACAAACCTCTGTCCGCCCCATGTCACGCCAGCCCGCTTTGGGCGCCGGCGCCGCTATGCGCGCGCCCTCGCCTTCATCCCCGCTCCCGCCGCAGCGCTATCGCGCGCTGCGGGCGCGCTACAACGCGCTGCTCGTCACGCTCTACGAGCGCACCAGCCTGACGCTGCGCGAGATCGCGACGCTGGCGGGCCGCACCGACCGCGCCGTGCAGATGCTGGTGCGCGCGCTCGGCTGCCGGCCGCGCAACGCCAAGACCTGCCGGCCCGGCACCGACGTCGGCGTGCGCCGCGCCGGCCCGCGGCCGCCGCCGCTCAACGCGCCGGCAACGCGGCGCGTGGTCGAAGCCTTCGCCGATGTCGCGCGCGAGCTGGCCGCGTCGGCGAGAAGCGGGTGGCGTCCGAGAACACAGCGCGCCATCGCGCGTGCCGAGCGGCGCACCGCGCGCACCCAGGCCCGCGTGATGACGAGCGCGGCACGCAGCCTGCGTCATGTCGCGGCCGCGATGGAGGATATAGCGGCGTTGCGGCAGGCCCTTGAGAGGCGCTCGCCCGCGCGAAAGCCCAAGGCCGCGAAGCGGCCCTCGCGGGAGGAGACGTGGCTCGTCCAGGAGCGTGCCCGGCGCGCCGTGGAGGCGCGGATGCATGAGGCGCACCGGGCGCGGGATTTGGCGGCCCGCCGCAAGGCCGCGCTCGATGCGGCCCTGCCCGATTCCGAAGCCGACCGGCGGATCAATGCGGCGCGCCATGGCGCGTGGCCACGGCCGCAGCCGCGCATTCGCCGTTTGTGATCAGGCTCGGTCAAGCCCTCTCCGTTCGTCCCCGCGAAAGCGGGGACCCAGCGCAAGAATGTCTGGCAGTTCGCCTGGACAGAACTCGGATTCCCGCTTACGCGGGAATTAGCGGACAGCGGGTGACGCCGCTAGATACTTCTCGGCGACGAAATTGCGCCCTTTGATCGAGGCTTTGTCGTCGTACTTGCCCTTGCTCGACCGTTTTCCCAGCGTCGACCTTGGCGCGCGGCACTTTCTTGTACGGGATGAGCGACAGGATGTGCGAAATGCAGTTGAGCCGCGCCCGCCGCTTGTCGTCGGAGCGGACGATATGCCAGGGCGCGTGCTTGCTGTCCGTCGCCTCGAGCATCATGTCGCGCGCGCGCGAGTAATCGTACCAGCGGCCGTAGGACTCGGTGTCCATCGGGCTGAGCTTCCACTGCCGCAGCGGATCGTTGATCCGCGCCTCGAAACGCCGCGTTCTGTTCGTCCATGCCGACCTCCAGCCAGATCTTGATGAGCTGGGTGCCGCCGTCGACGATGAACTTCTCGACCTCCGGACAGACATCGAGAAACCGCTGATACTCGGCTTCGCCGACAAAACCCATGACGTATTCGACGCCGGCGCGGTTGTACCAGCTGCGGTCGAAGATCACGATTTCGCCGCCGGCCGGGAAACCGCTCGATGTAGCGCTGCACGAATATCTGCGACTTCTCGCGATCGGACGGCGCGGGCAGCGCGACGACCCGAAAGACGCGCGGGCTCACCCGTTCGGTGAGCGCCTTGATGGTGCCGCCCTTGCCCGCGGTGTCGCGGCCCTCGAAAACGACGATGACCCGGTGCTTCGTGTGCTTGACCCATTCCTGCAGCTTGCAGAGCTCGACTTGCAGCTTGCGCAATTCCTTTTCGTAGACCTTGCGCTTCATCCTTCCGGAATCGTCGCGTGACTTCTTGTTCGTCATGAGCCGCCTCCCTGCGGACCGCTGCAACGAATGAGCGTCACTTCCAGCTCAAGGTCAGGCCGACATCGCCGGGCATGCCGTTCGGAAAATCGACGATCTCGAATTTTATCTTGTAGCCGCGAGGCTGCAGATGCTTCTGCCAGAACAGGAACAGCTCCTTGGGCAAGCCGGTCAGCGTCTCCTCCCAGCCGGGCTCCTGCTGGTTGATGGCCCGCCCCTTGTCCGTGAACACATTGTTGGGAAAACGGCCCACCTGAACTTCGGTCAGGCCATTGCTGACGGCGCGGTTGATGATGGCGGCTGCCCGCCGCATCCTCTCCTCGTCGGACACGCCCGGAGGGCTTGGTGAAGCGATCGAGCAGCTCCTTCTTTTCCGCGTCGGCCGCCGCTTTCTTTCGCAGGTACTCGGCCGCCTTGGCGGACTCCACCTCGGCAATCGTCTTTCGGCAATCTAACGCGCTGGGCAGCAGTTCGTCGGCTGTCGCGGCCATGGCACGCTCCCTCTACGTGGACTGAAAGGAGCAGGATAGCCCGGATTGCCTCTGGCCGACAGGCGCGGTCAGGGTCGTCGTCGCGGCAGCGATCAGCGGATCGGACGGCTCGGCACCGGTTGCGAACGCTCGCGCGGCGCGATCGACCCGGTCGGCTCGCGGTCCGGCTTGGGCGGCAGGGGCTGGCCGGCGATCGGCTGGCCCGGCGCGCTCGCGGGCAGAACCGTCATGTCCGGATAGCGGACCTGCATGTCGCGGATGAAGCCGTCGAGCGTATCGACCGAAGCCACCACGCGCGCCACGTCGCGGAACTCCGCGCTGTTGGTGCCAAGCCCGGCCATCACGACCTCGAACGAACGCTGGTCGGCGCCTTCCATCTTCGCCGCGTACCTCTCGCGAAGCCGGCCCATGCCGAGGGCGTCGTCGGCAAGCGCATAGCCGATCCCCGCGCGAAGGATGTCGGCGCGCTCGCGCGCGGTGAGCGGATCAAAGTTCTTCCAGCGCTCGCCGTACAACAGCTCGACCTGTTCGGCGGCCTGCTGCCAGCGCTTCGCCGCCCAGTTGATGTCGGCACGCAGCCGGATGGCTTCGCGGATATCCAGGTTGGCGATCACTTCAAGCGCGAGGTCGTGGCGGCCGATATCGGACAGCGCCCGGCTTTCGATCAGCAATCGCTGGCTGCGGATTTCGTTCGACAGGTTACCGCTGCGCGTCGCCCGCAACGCGGCCTGCGCCTGCGTCGGCTTGTGATTGAGCAGATAGATCACCGCGAGCCGGGTCGCGACCTGCGCGCGCGCCGCGCCCTGCAGACGATTGTCGACCTGATGCTGCAACAGCTCCGCCGCCGGGCCGAGCAGATCGACCGCCACGAGACGATCCGCCAAACGCCGGATCATCTCGTCGCCGCGCCGGCCGGTTGGAGTGAGATCGCGGAAGTCATAGAACAGACTGAGCGAATTCGATCGGCGGCAGGCCATCGCCCTTGCCGGCCAGGAAAAGCTGGTCGAACGTCGCCGCCGCGTCTTCGTGGATTTTGCGGGTCGTCTCGGAGCCCGGATGCACCACCAGCGCGGTGCGCATGACCTGGAAGGCGTCGCGATAGCGCTGGCCTTCGGTGTAAAGCTTGGCAAGCATTTGCAGCGCCTCGATCTCGGTCTGGTCGCCGCGCCACGCCACGGTGAGGAGTTCGAGGTCGTTGATGACCTGCGCACTGTTGGCTTCGCCGGTGTCGCGGCGCAGCACGAGTTCGCGCAGCCGCCCCTGCGCGGCGGCCGGACGATCCGATGAAGCGGCCGCGAAGCGATACGCCGCAAGCGCTTCGCCACCACGGCCAAGGCCTTCGGCCACACGGCCGGTGAGCACCGAGACCTGCGGCTCCAGATCAGGCGACAGGCCGATCGTCTCCAGATCGTTGAGCGTGGCGGCGGCGCCGGCGAAGTCGCCGACCTCGACAGCGGCGCGCAACCGGTCCTTCAGCGCGATCCGCTGCAGATCAACCGGCAGCGAGCGGACCCCGCTGTCCAGATCGCGAAAGTTTTCACGCGCCTCGGTCCATTTGCCCTGCCGCACGGCGCTCGACCGCATCGCCACGCTGGGCGACCAGCCGGCGCTCACCGCGATCGAGAACCCGACGTCGCAGCCAGGTTACAAGCCGGTGCACATGCCGATGCCGACGCCACAGCCGGCCTCCTACAGCCCGAACTCGCTGTGGCGGAACGGCTCGCGCGCCTTCTTCAAGGACCAGCGCGCGCATCAGGTCGGCGACATCCTCACCGTCAAGGTCAAGATCACTGACAAGGCCACGCTGGAGAACGAAACCAGCCGCAGCCGCAAGAACAACGAAGATTCCGGCGTCGACAATTTCTTCGGTAAGTCGAAGGTGCCGATCATGAACTCGGCGGTGCCGACCCGCATCTTCACCGCCGATTCCAACGCGTCGAGCGACGGCAAGGGCGCGATCGAGCGCAAGGAAGAATTGCAGACCAACATCGCCGGCGTGGTCACGCAGCTCCTGCCGAACGGCAACCTGGTGGTCGAAGGCCGCCAGGAGATCCGCGTCAACTTCGAGATTCGCGAATTGATCGTCGCCGGTATCGTGCGGCCGGAGGACATCGAGAGCGACAACACCATCGACTCCAGCAAGATCGCGCAGGCCCGCATCGCCTACGGCGGCCGCGGCCAGATCACCGACGTGCAGCAACCGCGTTACGGCCAGCAGGCGCTCGACATCATGCTGCCGTTCTAGTGCGTGCGGTTCGTTTAAGCGCCAGCCCTTCGGCGCGGTGAGCGTTTCGTAGTCCAGCCAGCGTCAGTCGCTGAAAGAGTGATCGAGCTCCCACGCTGCCCCCTGCGGGCGGCGGCACTCGCGGCCTCCGGCACTCTCCCCGCCGGGGGCCGCGTTCTTTTGCTTCGTCGCCCGGGATAGCCGCAAGTGTTCCATTTTGGGTCGATCTAAACAAAAAATATGCGAAATATCAGATAGATATATGGTTAATCGGCCCGCCTACGATAAGCTTTCCATGATGCGGCGATACACGTTGGAGTTTTTCCTATGCGTGGAATCGCATTCGCGTTTGTCGCGCTGACGTTCGCTGCGACAACGCCCCACCCGGCTGCTGCTCAATGCTACGGCCCGGAATGCGACCGCCAGCGGTCCAGCCCGCCAGCCTATTACGGCGAGCGTCCGAACTTCCCTTCGAACCCTGCCAACAACGGGCAGTCCTTTCGCTCAGCTCCGAATGATCAAGGGCAGCCCTATCGCTCGGCTCCGTATGATCAAGGGCAGCCGTATCGATCGGCGCCGTATGAGCAAGGGCAGTCGTATCGATACCGTATGAGCAAGGGCAGTCGTATCGTTCAGCGCCATACGATCAAGGGCAACAGTACCAGCAGATGCCCCAGTCTCAGCCGACCTATCAACAACGGCCTGCTTATCAAGCGCAGCCCCGACCGCCCATGGGTTATTCCGGCATGCCGCCCGGCATGCAGCCTGGGATGGCGCCGCGGGGGCCGGACTACCGCCCGGCACGTCCCGATGGCCGGATTGAAGTACGAACCCAGGTCACGAAAATTCCAAAGGCGAAAAGGTCTGCCGTTCGCCAGCATCAACCCGCCCCGAACAGTCGCACAGTCGTAAGAAGCGCTTCGCCTACCGCAGGCGCCGGCCACGTCACCATTTCGGTGGCAGAGTATCGCGACCTGCAGAATCAGGCTCGCGAACTGCAACGCCTGATGAGTGCAAGGGGCGGCGCTCCGAATAGGGGCTCCGCGTTCCCGGATGTTCGCCCTCCGGCTGCTGGTAACCCAGCAAGACTGTAGGCAAACTTTCGCGCTAGATATCGGCGATGGGCGTCTTTTTTCAAGATCAGTGCGGCGTCTTAGGCTGCGGGCTGCGTGTCGCGGAAGGTGCGCTGCCCGCCGTTGATGAAAATGTTGAAACCGGAAATCAGGGGTTTTTGCATTACGAGAGCATCAGTGCGCAGCGGCAAGGAACACCACGATCACCGCCGTTGCCACAAACGCTCCCACCAAGATGCTCAATGCCACCGCAGACGTAATGTTTCCACGCTTGATGTCATCAACGTAGGGCATGACAGCCTTCCATGCGGCCAGCCTAGCTGCGCCGCGCTTGGCCCGGCAATTGCCATATGTGCAGGCGTCGCAAAGACCTATTTTTTAGAACGTGAACCACTGGCGTTGTTGTTCGGTTTTGTAGGAGCCGGGCTGACTGTCCGACCGCTTATTTTGTCGGTTACCGAACGCTTGGTTGCTTCCGATTTATTTGCGATGTTCGATTTCATTGACTTAGCCAACGACGGTCCTAAGCCGAAAAGTGTGATTATAAACGCGAGACAGAATGCAGCCTTGAGCATATAAGCCGCTAACGTTAAGCGCCGCGCCCCTTAAAGCTATCTCCAAAAGACGATCTTTTCCAAGCCGTGCCGCGCCGGGCTCGGCAATTGCCAGACAGGAAACTCAGCACCGAGAACGGCGTTGATCCAACGTCGAAAGGGCCGCCCCCGACAACCCCCCAAGACCCTTCGATGGAGGCCTCGGTTCAGTCACCATCGGGACCGGGGCCTTCCTATGCGGCGGGCCGTGTTGCCACAGAGGAAACTCAGCGCAGCGAGCGGCGTTAATTCAACGTCGATTGGCATTTTCAGATATGCGCGATTGGCTCGTGCCAATGGGAATTTCGTTATTGGCGCTTGGCATCCTGGCCCTGTTCGCCTTGGCGTTGCTTGGTGTCCCGCCAGATTAGCGTCTGGCGATTTGGGATGGATTGAAAGCCCGCCGCTCGCACCCGATGGGAGCGGGCCTTGACCTAAATCAAACTCGGGATTTGCGACGCGGCTAGGCTGACACTTTCAACAGGAGGCGTGCGATGTCTGCCCCCTTCAAGATTGCGCTCACGTTGCTGACAATGTTGTTTCTTGTCTCCATCGCCTCGCTAGCCATGGCGCAGGCTGCAAAGAGCCCGACCAAGAGAGATGCGGCAATTGAGAAATGCATCAAGGAAGCCCAAAGCATGCAAGGCACCACGCCGGGCAACCCTGACCGCGTTGCGCACTACAAGGCTTGCATGAAAGCAGCCAAACAACGCCCGTAAGCCGCGCGGGCTTTTGCGCTGCGCCGCAATGTCGACTTCCCTAGAGGCTGCTTGAATAGTGTCAAAGCGGCAAGCAATTATTGTTGCGCTGTTGGGGCGCAAGGCTTCGGTTTATGAAAACTCAAGCTAGGAAGTTTGCGCTCGGCTCTGGCGCGATGTGGGTGTCCATCGGCTGGACAATCTTGGTGGCTGCGGCTTTATGCACGCTGCTGTGCTTGGCCGACATTCCCCACATGCCAATCTGGAAATGACACGCGGATGGATTATCGCGTCATCTGTTGATGATGGTCGCTGATTAGGTCCGTGGTCTTTTTTGCCACAAACTCCAGACCAATTGAATTTTCGCGACGCCACGCAACCCCACAACGGCGAGCAATTTTGCAGTCGCGCGTCATGTAAAGGTCGACAGTGTCAGCAATTTCGTTGGGAGGAAGGAAAACAACCTTCACACCGCCAGCCGAGATATCGCAAATGCGGGCTTCAATGAACTCTGATGCGTCGACATTGCGGAGCCAACAAACGATGTTGACGGCTTGCCGGTCATGTTTGCGCGTGTTGCGAGACATTGCGGCGCGGCTCGATGCAGGGAAACATATACATACCGCACGTAGTGTTTAGAAATAGTTACAACCAGATTACAGAACGGTAACCTAGCCCGCAGCCCTGAGCCGTCGCGGCGTTTCCAGTCGGCTGCTGACACCCGCGCACAGCGTGTATTTTTACATAAAAAATCTGAAAGTTTTGCCGCGCAAATTTTGCTTTCTTTCGGCTACCCGAGTGACACTCCGTGTCAGCAAACGTCATGCGTCGCACAGTCGAGGACTACCGAAAGCGGGCGCAGGAAGCTCTTGACCTAGCCCACAAGGCGCGCGAGAGCGAGCGCCCCATATGGCTCAATGTTGCGCAGGTTTGGGCGCGGCTAGCAGCCGAACGTCAATCGGAAATTCCAAAGCTCAAAGCGGCGAGTTTGCTCAGCCAAGCCCAAGGCGCTCCCGGCAAACACTAGCCGCTGATCGCTTTCAAGGGCTGCCGCGCTGTCCGCTCATGCTCGATCTTGTCGAGCTGATCGGACAGCGTGGTCACTTTCGCAACCAGCCTTTCGTTCTCGCGGCGAAGCTCGCCGAGCGCCGTTTGTGCTTGCTTGCGTTCCTCGGCAAGCACGTCGGCGACACCGCCAACCAGCGCCTTCTCGGTCGCCTTGATCCTGCGTTCGATCCACGCTTCCCACAATTGCGTTTCGCTCGGCATCGTCGGCTCCGGTTGCTTGATCGGGCGCGCCTTGCGGATCATCGGCGGCTCGGGACGAACTGGCGGCATTGTCGCCAGTTGCGCGCTGCGGACCGGCGCTCCGCCTCCCTCATTGAAGAAGGGAGGAAGAAGACAAGGAAGGCGGCCCTATCGGAGCGTTGTCTATTTGGGCATCGCGCGCGGACTACGCTCGACGCGCGATGCGGACTAGCTGTTTGAAATTCGAATTGGAGAACGGAGGCGCGGCTCAGTCGTCGCGGTAGACGCGTTCGCGGCGCTCGTGGCGCTCCTGCGCTTCGACCGACAGCGTGGCGATCGGGCGGGCTTCCAGGCGCTTGAGCGCGATCGGCTCGCCGGTCTCTTCGCAATAGCCGTAAGTGCCGTCCTCGATACGGGCCAGCGCGGCGTCGATCTTGTTGATCACCTTGCGCTGGCGGTCGCGGGCGCGAAGCTCGATGGCCCGGTCGGTTTCGGAGGAGGCGCGGTCGGCGATGTCGGGGTGGTTCTGGTTCTCGTCCTGCAGGTGCTGCAGGGTCTCTTTGGCCTCTTTCAGGATGTCTTCCCGCCAGGCCAGCAGGCGTTCGCGGAAGTAGTCACGCTGCCGCTCGTTCATGAAAGGCTCTTTTTCGGTCGGGCGGTAGTTCTTCTTGTCGGCAGCCGCCGCAGACCCGTTGCCAGCGTGACCGTTGCCGGCGTGACCGTTGGCGCCGTTGAGACCGTTGAGGCCCTTGGTGCCGGTCCCACCGTTCACGCCTTTGATGCCATTGCTGCGCTTAATGGCACCTATGACCTTGTTCCCATTCTTGTTCTTCATCTAACCCCACCCGAACTCCACGAGCCTCCCTGCTCGCGGGGCGAGCTTATAGTGCGGCCCCTCGCAGCCGACAAGCGAAGAAAATGAGACGCTGGAATCCGCGGAAAACGACGCGGTTTTGGGAGGTTAGCGGGGTGTCAGCTTGGCGATTTCAACCGCCAGGCGAAGCTCGATTTCGGCCAGCACCGCATCGAGTTTCTGGTCGCCCGAGGTGTCCACCAGGTCGGTGGTGACCGACTTGAGGCGCATCAGCGTCGAGGGGGCCAAAGTGCCGCCCAACAGCTCGACCTTGAGCTCATCGAGCGCATCAAGCGCAAGCTTGCCACGGCCGACAGCGCGGCGGCGGCGCTCCTGCTTCTCATCCTGGCCTTGCAGCGTGAGCAGGGCGTCGATGCCGCCGACGGTGCGCAGCGAAGCGACCGGCTGCGTCGTGCGGGGTCCCTCGTCCTCTGCAACGGAGAACCCGCCGGCCGCCGGCCGTTTGGCCGCCGACGGCGCTGCGGCGCGAGCCGTGGCGTTCGGTCCGACGATGCGCATCGTAACCCCCCACCGAGGCGGCAGCAGACCACCCCGGAATACCAGCGAGGGTCGCCCCGTATGGTTAATGAACCGTAAACGCCCGGCAATTTTTGCCGGACGCCCGGCAGGACGAGCCATGTTCAGCCTCGCCCGCGATCCACGGCGCGCGAAAACATCCTTTGTTTTCAATCGAGTAGATCTCCCCGCCCGCTGGCACGGCATTCGCAGAAGATCAGTCTGCCTCATTGGGGAGAATGTGGTGACAAAGTCTTTGTACCGGCCGTTCGCGTTGGCGATCGCGGCTTTGCTGATGATGAACGTGTCCGCGCCGGTCTCGAGCGCCGACGCGCCCGATACGCCCTATGGCTCGCCGTCCAGTCCGGGCGGCGCCGGCGGGGCCACGTCGCGCATCAAGGACATCGCCAACGTCGAAGGCGTCCGGCAGAACCAGTTGATCGGCTACGGCCTGGTGGTCGGCCTCAACAACACCGGCGACACGCTCAACAACTCGCCGTTCACCCGGCAGTCGCTGCAGGCGATGCTGGAACGGCTCGGCGTCAATATCCGCGGCCAGACACTGCGCACCGGCAACGTCGCCGCGGTGATGGTCACCGCCAACCTGCCCGCGTTCGGCACGCAAGGCGCGCGGATCGACGTCACCGTCTCGGCGCTGGGCGATTCCAAGAGCCTCAACGGCGGCACCCTGCTGGTGACGCCGCTGCTTGCCGCCGACGGCAACGTCTACGCGGTGGCGCAAGGTTCGCTGGCGATCGCCGGCTTCCAGGCCGAGGGCGACGCCGCCAAGATCACGCGCGGCGTTCCGACCGTCGGACGCATCGCCAACGGCGCCATCATCGAGCGCGAGGTCGAGTTCGCGCTCAACCGCCTCAACCAGGTGCGGCTCTCGCTGCGCAACTCCGACCTCACGACGGCGAAGCGCATCGCCGCCGCCATCAACGATTTCATCGGCGCGCCGACCGCCGAGCCGCTCGACTCGTCCACCGTTCAGGTCAACGTGCCGCAGCGCTTTACCGGCAACGTGGTCGCGCTGCTCACCGAGATCGAGCAATTGCAGATCGAGCCCGATCAGCCGGCCAAGATCGTGATCGACGAGCGCTCCGGCATCATCGTGATGGGCCGCGACGTGCGGGTGTCGATGGTCGCGGTGGCGCAGGGCAACCTCACCGTCACGATCTCCGAGTCGGCGCAGGTCAGCCAGCCGCAACCGTTCTCGCGCGGCCGCACCCAGGTGGTGCCGCGCACCCGGATCGGCGTGCAGGAGGACGGCAAGAAGCTCGCGCTGGTGCGCGAAGGCGTCTCGCTGCAGCAACTGATCGACGGGCTGAACGCGCTCGGCGTCGGTCCGCGCGACCTGATCGCGATCCTGCAGGCCATCAAGGCCGCCGGCGCGATCCAGGCCGACATCGAGGTGATGTGATGGCGGCGCTCTCCGCACCCGGCCTTGCGACTCCGCCGCTCGGCGCCGCCGCCAACGCCGCGCTCGCGGCGACCGCGCAGGCCGCGGCCAAGGCCAAGCTCGCCGACAAGGCGAAGAACGCCGCGAAGGACTTCGAGGCGGTGTTCCTCAACACCATGTTCCAGCAGATGTTCTCGAACATCGGCAAAGGACCGTTCGGCGGCGGCTCCGCGGCCGGTGTCTGGCGCTCGCTGCTGACCGACGAATACGCCAAGTCGTTCTCCAACAACGGCGGGATCGGCATCGCCGATCACGTGCAGCGCGCGCTGCTGGCGCAGCAGGAAATCCGATGAACCGCGCCGCAAAGCCCCAGCCCGCAGCCGACAGCCGCGCGGTGACCAACACCGCCGAAGCCGAGCTGCTGATGAAGCATCTCATGGACGTGATGGACGCGCTGCTCCGGGTGATCGAGCAGGAAACCGACATGGTGCGAGCCGGCAATCTCGCCGGCGCCGCCAGCCTCGAGGCTTCGAAGACCGAGCTCTCGCGGCTCTACCTGGTCGACGCTTCGCGGCTCAAGGCGAGCCAGGCTTTCCTGACCGCACCATGCCGGACATCTTCGCGGCGCTGCGCCAGCGGCACGACCTGTTCCACGCGCTGCTGCAGATGAACCTGACGGTGCTCGCGACCGCGCACGCCGTGTCGGAGAGCATCATGCGCGGCGCCTCGGACGAACTGGCGCGGCGCGCCACGCCGCAGGCCTATGGCGCGTCCGGCCGCGCCGCCGTGCCGCCGCCGAGCAGCATGCAGCCGCTCGCGGTCAGCCGCGTGCTTTAAGAAAGAATTTAAGAAATTGGGAATGGTGTTGAAGCGGGTGCGTTCGGGTCGGGTTCACGCGGCGAAGCAAGCCGCCCGGAGACCGGAATGGACAGCAGTTTCACGATCAAGCCGCCCCCGGGCGTCGGCCAGAGCCGCGCCTTGCGTGACCCGGTAGCCGTTCGCGGCGCCGTCGATACCGATCTGGTCGGCTCCAAGACCGTGTCCACCGCCGGCGACAGCGGCGACAAGGACGGCGGCGCCAAGCACGACAGCCAGCACGGTTCGCGAGACCAGGAGCCCAGGCCCGATCACGCCTTGCAGGATCTGGTGGCCGACCCGAACAGCCGCGACGTGATCTATCGCGAACGCGACGTTCGCGCCGTGGATCGCGAGCATCCCGACCACGCCCTGCTCAGGCTTCGCGCCTACCGGCCGGCCGCGGACGACAGCACCCCGCTGTCCACCGACGATCCGCACGCCGACATCCGGGCCTAACGCCTCCCCGCC
This sequence comes from uncultured Alphaproteobacteria bacterium, assembly GCA_963838595.1. GTDB lineage: Bacteria > Pseudomonadota > Alphaproteobacteria > Rhizobiales > Xanthobacteraceae > Z2-YC6860. Next base: position 83,620 of record CAWIRP010000008.1, on the reverse strand, counting down.
CCTTCGCTACCCGTGCAACGCTCGGCTGGTTAGCGAGCCTTAACGCTCACGTCTCGCTAAGCATAGGGCGGCGCGGAAACCATTAACCACGTTCTTTTACGGCGCATTACGGCCGGCATGCGAAGACCAATGCCGATCCAGTGGGGATCGTTACGTGTAATCCCGTTTGGGGATTGGACCAGAAAGGTACTCCGATGGCTGATATCGTTCTTACAGCCGGCGTCCGTTCGAACCTTCTGCAGCTGCAGAAGACTTCGGACTTGATTACGGCCACTCAGACCAAGCTTGCGACGGGCAAGCGGGTCAACTCCGCTCTCGACAATCCGATCAACTTCTTCACGGCGCAGGGCCTGAGCAACCGCGCGAGCGACCTTGGCAACCTGCTCGACTCGATGTCGAACGGCGTCAACACGATCCAGGCGGCCAACAACGGCCTCACCTCGATCACCAAGCTCGTGCAGTCCGCGCAGGCGCTGATCTCTCAGGCGCAGCAGACCGCCGACACCGCCGTGCGTGCGAGCCTCGCGACCCAGTTCGACGCCATCCGCACGCAGATCGACCAGCTCTCGGCCGACGCGGGCTTCAACGGCATCAACCTGCTCGGTGGCAACAGCCTGACGGTCACCCTCAACGAAACCGGCACGTCGTCGGTCACGGTGACGGGCGTCACGTTCAACTCCGCCGGCCTGACGATCGCGGCCGCGGCCAACGCCTGGGCTGCCGACGCCGACATCACCGCCGCTTCGACCACGCTGACCGCCGCGTTGACCACGCTGCGTTCGCAGTCGCAGGCGTTCTCGACCAACCTGGCGACCGTGCAGATCCGCCAGGACTTCACCAAGGCGATGATCAACACGCTGCAGACCGGTGCGGACAGCCTCACGCTGGCCGACTCCAACGAGGAAGGCGCCAACCTGCTCGCCCTGCAGACCCGCCAGCAGCTGTCGACCACCGCCCTGTCGCTCGCCTCGCAGGCCAGCCAGTCGGTGCTCCGCCTGTTCGGCTAATCAGAGCAGCATCCACGATCCAAACGGCGGCACGAAAGTGCCGCCGTTTTTCTTTGCGCACCGGGTTACCGCCTCGCATTAAACGGGCGTTAAGAATTCGGTAACCCTTTATCAAGCTTAACAGACCACTATTCGCCGGCCGCCCAGGAAGGCGCGGTTCTATTACGAGGCGAGTATCATGGCTGACATTGTTCTTACGGCTGGCGTCCGTCAAAATCTCCTGCAACTGCAGAAGACGGCAGACCTCATCACCGCGACCCAGACCAAGCTGGCGACCGGCAAGCGCGTCAACAACGCGCTCGACAATCCGATCAACTTCTTCACGGCGCAAGGCCTGAGCAACCGCGCGAGCGACCTCGGCAACCTGCTCGAACTCGATGTCGAACGGCGTCAACACGATCCAGGCGGCCAACAACGGCCTGACCTCGATCACCAAGCTCGTGCAGTCCGCGCAGGCGCTGATCAGCCAGGCGCAGCAGACCGCCGACACCACCGTGCGCGCCAGTCTCGCGGTCCAATTCGATGCCATCCGCGCCCAGATCGATACGCTGTCGGCCGACGCCGGGTTCAACGGCATCAACCTGCTCGGCGGCAACAATCTGACGGTCACCCTCAACGAAACCGGCACCTCGTCGGTCACGATAACGGGCGTCACCTTCAACTCCGCCGGCCTGGCGATCGCAGCCTCGGCCAACGCTTGGGCCGCCGACGCCGACATCACCGCGGCCTCGGTCACGCTGACCGCCGCGTCTGACGACCCTGCGCTCGCAGTCGCAAGCGTTCTCGACCAACCTGTCGACCGTGCAGATCCGCCAGGAATTCACCAAGGCGATGATCAACACGCTGCAGACCGGCGCGGATGCTCTGACGCTCGCCGATTCCAACGAGGAGGGCGCGAACCTGCTCGCCCTGCAGACCCGTCAGCAACTCTCGACCACCGCCCTGTCGCTCGCCTCGCAGGCTGCGCAGAGCGTGCTCCGCCTGTTCCAATAACGGTTGGGTCTTGACGGGCGGGGCTCACACCCCGCCCGTCAAGTTTTTTAGTCATGGCGCTGAAAGTCGAACTCAAGCCGGGCGAACGCATCATTGTCGGCGAATGCACGCTGACGAACTGCGGACAGCGAACCCGCATCCTGATCGAAGGCGCCGCCCCGATCCTGCGCGAAAAGGACATCCTGACGTCCGTCACGGCCGATACGCCGGCCAAGCGCATCTATCTGGCGGTCCAGCTGATGTACATGTCCCGCGACCCGCGGGCCCACCACGACACCTATTTCGCCCTGGTGCGCGAAATCGTGCAGGCCGCGCCCAGCACGTGGGCATATGTCGAGATTATCAATAATCAAATCTTAACGGGGAATCTGTACAAGGCCCTGAAGGAAGCCCGAAAACTCATCGATTACGAAACGGAGCTCTTTGAGCATGCGAAGCGCGGCCCAAACCTACAAAAACGTCTCAAGGCAGACCGCAAGCCCGCGTGACCTCGAGGCCAACCTGCTTCTCCAGGCGGCGGCCCGGCTGCAAACTGTGCATGACGCCTGGGACAAGAACCGCCCGCAGCTCGATGACGCGCTGCTCTACAATCGCCGGCTCTGGTCGGTGTTCCTGAGCGAGGCGACCGACGTCAACAACCCGCTGCCGAAGGACGTCCGTCAGAACGTTGCCAATCTCGGCCTGTTCGTCATGAACCAGACCGTCGCCATGATGAGCGATCCGCGCCCCGAGCATCTCGGCTCCCTGATCACCATCAATCGCGAAGTCGCCGCCGGCCTGCTGGCCCGCGGCTGACGCGCCGAATCATCAAAACGCAAAGCCCCGCGGAAACGCGGGGCTTTTTGCTTTTGGGGAGACAGCGGTTCAGACGCTGCCGCTAGATATATTCGAGCAGGTTGGTCCGCAGCAGCATCGCGGTGGTCTGCAGCGTGGCCTGGAGATTGGTCTGCAGCGCCAGGATCTTGGCTGCGACTTCCTCGGTCGGGGCGCCTTCGACGTTCTGCAGCAGTTGCTCCAGCATATTCTTGCTCTGCAGATGGCGGTCCTTGGCGGCCGCGAGCGCGTTATGGACCGCTGCGATATCGCCCTCGATGTCGGTGACCTTCTGCTTGCCCGGCGCGCCGTCGAGCGCAGCCGTGACGCGCTGCTTGAGCGCAACGTAGCGGTCTTCCGCGTCGGGATCGCTGATGGAATAGGTCGTCGCGGCGAACACCGCGATGCTTTGCACCGCAATGCGCAGGCCTTCCTCGTTGGCGCGCAGCCCGTAGGACAGCGAAAGCGACTGATCGACCCGGGCCACCGCCGTGCCGCGCGCGCTGTCGGCGCCGGCGTCGCCGGTGTACCAGGTGACGGTGTTGTCCGGCGTCGCATCGATCAGCGCTGTGGCGGTATCGAACGGCGGGCCGTCGACCCGTTGCGGTGGGTTTGCCGCATCGAAGTTAAAGAAGTCGTTGGAGGCCGCCATTGCCGAGGCTGCAGCCAGCGAGGTCGATGCGAGCTTGGTGAGCGCCGGGGTGAGGGCCGCCTGCAGGTTGGCGGCGGTGACGGCCGAGGAGCCGCCGATCTCGAACTCGTTGGGGCCGGGCGGCGAGGACGTCGTCGCGGTCAGCGTCAGGTCCTGGCTGGAGCCGTCCGGCATCGTGAAGGTGAAGCGTATTGTTTCGCCGGGATTCGGATTGGTGGCGCCGAGATCGACCGTCAGGGAGGCCGGCGAGCCCGCTGGGCCGGTCACCGTCGCTCCGGCGATCGCGGTGGTGGCTCCGGCAAGCTTGAAGCCGAACGGCGAGGCGGCATCCTCATCGAGGCCGACCGACGTGGCGGACGGGCCCGAAACGATCAGCCGGCCCAGCCCGCTGGCGCCGAGATCGGCCTGGCGGCGCTCGTCGATGAGCTGTTTGAGACCGGCGCGCGTGCCTTCGCCGTTCATGATGACGTCGGCCGACGCTACCGCCGGCCGATCCACGCCGCGGCCGCTGAACAGATAGCGGCCGCCGGTCGAGGTGTTGAGCACGCTCAAAAGCTGGTCGAACTGGATGTAGGCGGTGCGCTGTTCCGGCGTCTGGTTGCCGTTGCTGAGCTCGAAGTTCGACTGCATCGCCGTCGACTTGGCGCTGCGGCCGATTTTGTCGATCTGGGTGAGGGCTTCGCTGGCGAGATCGAGCCGCACGCCGACCTCGGTGATGGTCTGCGAATAGCCGGTCATGGCCGAGAGCTGCGAGCGCAAACCGACGGTCAGGCCGCGATCGAGGCCGAGACCGGCGTAGGTGTCGGCCTTCTTGCCGGTGCCGAGCTGGCGCTGCAGATCGGTGAGCTGGTTGCGCATGTCGATCAAAGTCTGAACCGACAAGGCCGAATTGATACCCAGGCTGCTGTTTATGATCATGTCGAGCTCACATCTTCAGCAAGGTGTCGATCATGTCGCGCACCACCGACATGACCCGCGCGTTCGCGCCGTAGGCGGTCTGCAGACTGATCAGATAGGCCATTTCCTGGTCGACGTTGACGCCGGAGGAGTTGGCGACGCGCTGCTGGAGCGCGTTGACCACCACCTCCTGGCCTTTCGACAGGCTCTCGGCGTTGCCGGCGTTCTCGCCCTGCATGCTGAGGACCTGACGGAGGTAGGTCGAGATGTTGCCGTCAAACGGCTCCGTTCGCGTTCCGAGGCCGGTGCTGGCGGAGAACGTGAAGGCGGTATTGGTCAATTGCTGGTAGATGAAATTCGGACGCTGCGGGTCGCCGCTTTCAGTGGTCGCGGTGAACTTGACCAGCTTCGAAGGATCGCCGATCAGCCCCGCGTTGACGGTGATGCGGCCCGCGAAACCCTGCGTCTGCGTGCCGGTCGAGGTGTGATAGCCGCTGTAGGGACCGTTGGCGTCGGTGAAGAACGGCAACGCATTTCCGCCCTCGGTGAGACCGGTGACCGTGCGCGTCATCGTGAGGCCGGTGACATCGGAGCGGTCGGTCGGACCGTCATCCAGCACGCGCAATTCCGTGCCGCCCGGACTGTCGAACTGCACGACGCCGCCGAAGCGATCGTTGAGCTGCGAGATGACCGAGGCCATCCCGGCCGAGAAGTCGACGCCGATCACCATGTCGTTGGGATCGGTCGTCGCAGCCCCGCTCAGCGGCAGCGCACCCGGGTCGTCAACCCGCACGATGGTGACGCGTCGCTGCTGACCGGTCTGATTGTCGGTATAGCGTCAAGTTTAACGTGTTGCCGGCGAGCAGGTCCGCCGTGTCGATCACAAAGCCGCTCTGCAGACCGACCGAGGTCGGATCGCCGTCGCTGGTCTCGCTCGACAGCGCCTGCGCCATCGCCGACGCCATCGCGTCGAGCTGGTTCTGCGCCTCCACCAGGATGTGGTCGCGCATCTCGACATAGGCCGCGATCTGACCCGAGCGGATCGAACTATTGGCAAGCAGGTCCACCGAACTGCCGTTCGATGCCGTCAGCATCAGCGTGCCGAGCGCGCTCTTGGCGGGGTCAGCGTCCCACAGCGTCGCCGGCGTGACGGTGCCCTGCGCATTGAACGAAAGCTTGGCGGCCTGCGTGCCCACCAGTTGGACGCCGGAATTGGTGAACACGTTGTACTCGCCGAGATCGCCGACCACGACCTTGATGTCCATCAACTGCGAAAGCTGGTCGACGTAGACGTCGCGCTGGTCCTTCAGCACGGCGGTCGCGACATCGCCCGGCGGCGCGTGCGCGAGCTGGCCGTTGATCGTCGCGATTTTCTGCATCGCGGCGTTGGCGCTGGCCACCGCGTCGGCAAGACCTTTTTCCGCATCGCCGCGCAGCGCCTGGACGTCGGCGGTCATGCCGTTCAAGTACTGCGCCAGCACCTGACCTGAGCTGAGCACGATGCTGCGCGCCGCCATCGATTCCGGCGACGTGCCAAGCTGCTGCACCGCCGTGGTGAAGTTGTTGAAGATCGTCTCGAACGAGCTGTCGGTTCCGGGCTGGCCGTAGACCTGCTGCAGGCGCTGGTAGAGACTGGCCCGCGTCGCCGCATAGGAGCCGCCCGACGTCTCGACGCGAAGCTGGCGCTGCACGAACTCGTCGAGCACGCGATTGACCGCCGCAACCCGGACGCCGCCGCCGGCGCCGCCGGCGAAGGTGGTTTCCAGCGACAGCGACTTGCGGACATAGCCCGGCGTCTGCGCGTTCGCCACGTTGCCGGCGACGAGCGAAAGCCCCGACTGCGTCGCACGCAATCCCGACAACGAAATCGAAAGCGCCTGGGACAGGCTCATGAACGGTTCGCGTCCCTAATCGTTACGGCTACGCAACGGCAAACGTCACCGCAGCATGTTCAGCAGATCTTGCATCATGTCGTTGCTGGTCGTGATCACCCGCGTGTTGGCCGAATAGGCCTGCTGGGTGACGATCAGCTTGGTGAACTCGTCGGCGATATCGGTGTTGGAGCCCTCCAGCGAAGACCCGACGATCTTGCCCGACGCGTTGTAGGTCGCAGGCCCGGAGGCATCGGTCGCTTCGAAGGCGCCGCCATCGATGCGCTTGAGCCCGTTGGTGCCGTTGAAGGTCGCCAGCGTGATCTCGGCGAGATCGATGCTGCGGCCGTTCGAATAGCTGCCGACCACACGACCCTTGTCGTTGACCGATACCTGCTGCAGATCGCCGGCGGCGTAGCCGTTCTGCTGCAGCAGATTGACCTGCACGGTGCCGTTCGGATCGGCGAACTGGGTGATGCCGCCGGCGCCGAAGGAGACTTCGAGGTTGCCGAGGCTGACGCCGTTGACCGTCATGTTGTTGAACGTCACCGACGACACCACGGGCACCATCTGGCCATTGGGGCCGAAGGTGAAGTTGATCCCGGCGTTGCGCCACGCCTCGTCTGTCCCGGTGGCAGTGGAATCGGACTGGTAGAACAGGTTCCAGGTGTCGGTGCCGCCGTAGACCTTGCTCTCGACCTTGGCCCAGCGGAGCTGGATGTTCACCGGCGAGCCGGAGATGTCGTAGGCGGTGATCGCGCCGCCGCCGATCGACGATTCGATGAAAGCATCGAGGTCCGAGGCCACCACGGTGCCGTCCGAAGGTATGGCGGTGAGCGTGTGGATGCCGAAGTTCAGCATCGCAGCATCGCCGCTGACCGTGATGTTGGAGAGCGGGTTGTTGGCCGACACCGTGATGTTGCCGTTCTGACGTCGATCGTGCCGGTGCCGCCGGGGATGAGGGCGAGCTCGGCGGCGAGTTCGGCAAGGGTGGACACCTGGCCGGCGCCGGATGCCGAAGGTGATGACGTGCTGCGCAAAGCCGTCGACCTCGAATTCCAGCGTCTGCGGGATCGACGCGGCGCCCTGCGTGATCAGGTTGGTGGGGAAGGTGGTGCCGGCCGTGATTCCGAGGTCGGTCAGCAAGGCCAGCGTGCTGGTGTTTGCGATGATGATGTTGGAGTCCGCGTCGGGGCCTTCCAATTCGAGCCGATTGGCGGTGTTGAGCGAGGCGGTGACGCCGGTCGTGCCGGTCTGCAGGTTGATGGCCGCAAGGATGGCCGCGATGTTGTCGCCGGGGTTGATGGTGATCGGCGTTCCGTTGATATCAATGGTACCGCCCGCAGCCGACGTATAACCGGCGACGTTGATCGTACCCGTCAGCAAGGCCGGTGCATCGGGATCCAGCGCCGCGCCGGAACCGAAGATCGTAGCGTTCGACGGCGGTCCGGCGATCGGATTGGCGGAGAAGTTCGCCGGGTTGAGAAGCTCGGAACCCGGGATGTCGTCGTCGTGCGCCGGCGGTCAGCGGATAGCTCGCCAGGTTGGCGCGATACGTGACCTGCGTGGTCGCCTGCGCCGGCAGGAAGTCATTGGCGAACTGCAGGAGCTGCGGCACGCTGCCGGTCAGGTTGCCGGTGGTCGCATCGACCGGAATGCCCATCAGGTAGTAGCCGGCGCCATTGACCAGATAGCCGTTCTTGTCGGTCTGGAAGTCGCCGCGGCGGGTGTAGCGGTCGATGCCGTCGAACACCGGACGGTTGTCGGCGAAGTTGGATGGCTTCTGCACGACGAAGAAGCCCTCGCCGTTGACCGCCATGAAGGTGCCGACCGAGGCGTTCTGGATGTCGCCCTGCACCGCGTTGGTCGAACGCGAGTTCGCCACGCACGCTGCCGGCGAACTGCTTGGTCGGATCGTTGTCCGGAATGAGGTCGACGAAGGTGCTGTCGATCCGCTTGAAGGCGGTCGTCTGTGAATTGGCGATGTTGCCGGAGATGTTCTCCAACGCGTAGGACTGCGCACGCATGCCGGTGACGGCTGTGGTGAGGGCGCCGAAAATTCCCATAACTCTTCTCCACTGCAGACGGACGCAACAGGCGCGGGCGCGCCTTTGGCCGCACGATCGCGACCAGCTTTGCAAGCCGCGCGCCACGAAAAATTGTTATATTTTTCAATAGCTTAGCCTGGCGCCAGTCCGGGGTGGACCGGGCAGGATCGTCCGCAGTCCGGCAAGATTTTGCCCGGCTGGTCAGGCCTCTGCGGCGCACGAACGTCATCGCCACGCCGTTCATGCAGTAGCGCAGGCCGGTCGGCGGCGGGCCGTCCTCGAACACGTGGCCGAGATGGCCGCCGCAGCGGCGGCAGTGCACCTCGGTGCGCGCGATGAGCAGCGAGCGGTCGGTCCGGGTGCCGACCGCGTTGGCGCAGCGGCCGGTAGAAGCTCGGCCAGCCGGTGCCGCTCTCGTACTTGGTGTCCGAGGAGAACAGCGCGCAGGTCGCAGCCGGCGCAGATGGAACGTGCCTTTGCGCTTCTCGTGGTTCAGTGAACTAGAGTACGGCCGCTCGGTGCCGTGATGGCGCATCACCGTGTAGGCCTGGCCCTTCAGGATGCGCCGCCATTCGTCGTCGCTCTTGACGACCTCGAAGGTCGCGGCGCTGACGGTGTCGTCCTGCATCAGCCAAAGCCCGGCCAGCAGCGCGAGACTGCCGCCGCCGACGAGCCAGGCGCGGCGCGTCATGGTCTCGATCGCGGTCGACTTCGGTCCGGCGTAGGGCTCAGCCATCGGAATTTCTCAACTGCTCTTGTCGGCCTTGCCCCACAGCTCCTCCAGACGCTGATCGCGGCCGCAGTTGAAGCGGTAGAGCTTGTAACGGACCGGATTCTTCTCGTGATAATCCTGGTGATAGTCCTCGGCCTTGTAGAACGTGCTGGCCTTGGTGATTTCGGTGTGCACGACGCGCGGCGCAAACCGGCTCTGCGCCTGCTTTTTCGAGGCCTCCGCCAACGCGCGCTGCTGCTTCGCTGTGAAAGAAAATTCCCGGCCGGTACATGTCGCCGCGGTCGCAGAACTGGCGGTCCTTGGCGAGCGGATCGTGATTGCGCCAGAACACGTCGAGCAATTGCTGGTAGGTCACCTTGGACGGATCGAACACGATCTCGACCGCTTCGGTGTGTCCGGTCGTTCCGGTGGTGACCTGCTGATAGGTCGGATTGGCGACCGTGCCGCCGATGAAGCCCGACGTGGTGCTGATCACGCCCGGCACCTTGTCGAAGTCGGCCTCGGTGCACCAGAAGCAGCCGCCGGCGAAGGTCGCGACCTCCTGCTTCGGCGCCGTTTGCGCGAACGGCCGTGCCGAGCGCCGCCCCGGCACTCAAAACGACGGAAAGCAAGACGAACAATGCGCGTTTCATGCTCCAATCCTCTCGCCGCCCGATCTGACCCGATATTCTTAGCGTAAGCCGCCGTGGTCCTGCGCTCAATTCAGGTCACGATTCCGCGACCTTCGCGGGTGCGGCCGCCCTTGCGGGTGTCTAGGATGGGCCGTCTTGCGCAAGGAGCGGCGGATGTCAGCCTTTTTGCGATGGTGCGTTGTGGCCGCGGCGGCTGTGACTGTGATGCCCGCGACCGCGCAGGAGAGCTATCCATCGCGGCCGGTCCGGCTGCTGGTCGGCGTAGCGCCGGGCTCCACCGCCGATGTCTCGCTGCGCATCCTCGCCCAAAAGCTCAGCCAGATTCTCGGCGGCCAGTTCGTGGTCGAGAACCGCACCGGCGCGGGCACCAGCATCGCGGCGCAGATGGTGGTGCAGGCGCCGAAGGATGGCTACACGCTGATGTACGGCGGCTCGGCCAACACCGTGAACGCCACGCTGTCGCCCAACCTGACCTTCGACTTCGCCAAGGACCTTGACCCGGTCGCCCGGATCGCTTCGGTGCCGAATATTCTTGTCGTCCATCCTTCGCTCGGCGTCAGCGATGTCGGCGCGCTGATCGCGCTGGCGAAATCGAAGCCCGGCGAAATCTTCTATGCGTCGTCCGGCGTCGGCACCTCGCCGCACCTGTCTGCCGAGCTGTTCAACCTCATGGCCGGCGTGAAGCTGTCGCATGTGCCCTATCAGGGCAGTTCGCAGGGCATCAACGACGTGCTGGCCGGCCGCGTGCCGGTGATGTTCGCGCCGGCCTCCACCGCGCTGCCCCACGTGCGATCCAAGGCGCTGATCGCGCTCGCGAGCACGCACGCCGAGCGCACCGCGGCCCTGCCGGAGCTGCCGACCATGTCGGAGGCGGCGCTGCCCGGCTATGAAACCGGCGTGTGGAACGGCCTGCTCGCGCCCGCCGGCACGCCGCGGCCGATCATCGACAAGCTGGCGCAAGCCGCCGACGAAGCGCGTGAAGTCCGAGGATTTCATCAAGGCGCTGGATGCCAACGGCATCATCGCCTTTCCCGGCACGCCGGACGAGATGGCGAATTTCATTCGCAGCGAGATCGAAAAATGGGGCAAGGTGGTCGTCGCGGCCGGAATGTTGAAGCGTATCACTGAAGGAAGGAATACGATGCGGTTTGAAGGCACCAGCGCCTATGTCGCCACCGACGATCTCAAGGTCGCGGTCAACGCCGCCATCACGCTGGAGCGGCCGCTGCTGATCAAGGGCGAGCCCGGCACCGGCAAGACCGTGCTGGCGCTCGAAGTCGCGAAGAGCCTCGGCGCGCCGCTGATCGAGTGGCACATCAAGTCGACCACCAAGGCGCTGCAGGGCCTCTACGAATACGACGCGGTGTCGCGGCTGCGCGACAGCCAGCTCGGCGACGAGCGGGTGCGCGACATCCGCAACTACATCAAGCGCGGCAAGCTGTGGGACGCCTTCGTCGCCGACGCGCGGCCGGTGCTGCTGATCGACGAGATCGACAAGGCCGACATCGAGTTTCCCAACGACCTGCTGCTCGAGCTCGATCGCATGGAGTTCTTCGTCTACGAGACCGGCGAGACGGTGAAGGCGCGCCGCCGGCCGATCGTCATCATCACCTCGAACAACGAGAAGGAACTGCCCGACGCGTTCCTGCGCCGCTGCTTCTTCCACTACATCCGCTTCCCCGATCCCGACACCATGCGCGCGATCGTCGAGGTGCATTTCCCCGGCATCAAGCAGCGGCTGGTCGCCGAAGCGCTCAAGCTGTTCTACGAGGTGCGCGACGTGCCGGGCCTGAAGAAGAAGCCGTCGACGTCGGAACTGCTCGACTGGCTCAAGCTCCTGATGGTCGAGGACATCGGGCCCGAGACGCTGCGCGAGCGCGATCCCAAGAAGCTGATCCCGCCGCTGCACGGCGCGCTGCTCAAGAACGAGCAGGACGTGCACCTGTTCGAGCGGCTGGCGTTTATGTCGCGACGGGAGGGCCGCTGAGCGGCCTACGCATGCGCGCCGCCAGGCGCTGACTCAACTCGCAGGCGCCGGATCGCTGGCCTCTGAGCGTCTTGGACTTGCGCGGCCGGCGCTTCGGCTTGGCCGAGGCGCTCGGCGCGGCTCGCCGGACGGCAGCGCCGGCGACGGGCTCGATCTCCGGCAGATGCACCGGGTGACGCCCGCCGCGCCAGCAAGCCTTCGCGCGCTCGCGGGTGCGGCTGGTACCAGTAGGCCGTCTGCACCGCGGCGCGGCCGAGCCGGCCGCCGGCCCACACCAGATCGAACGGCTGAAACAGCCGCCAGGTCTGGCCGCCGTCGACGATCGCGCGCGCGACGATCTCGCCGCCCATCGCCGTGGTGTTGATGCCCTGCCCGCCGAAGCCGCTCAGCAGCCAGACGCCCGGCGACAGCTCGCCGATCTGCGGCATGCGGTGCACGGTGGTGCCGAGCGTTCCGGTCCAGGCGTATTCGGCTTCGACCTTGCCGAGCTGCGGATAGGTGCGGCGCGATGTCGGCGAGCAAGCGTCCTGCACGTAGCGGCGCGGCGTCGCGCTCCCACACCGTGCAGCGGCCGACCACAGCAGCCGGTCGCCGTCGACGACGCGGTAATGATTGTCGGCGAGTTCGGTGTCGCTCACCGCGCCGCGAAAGCGGATGGCGTCGCGCAGCCGCTCGCCGAGCGGCGCGGTGACGATCGAAGTAGGTCGAGACCGGCACCAGCGTGCCGGCGAGGTCCGGCATCAGGTCGCCGATGTGCACGTTGCCGGCCAGCACCACGTGTCCGGCGCGCACCCGCGCCGATGGCGTGGTGATGCGCTTGCGCACGCCCGCCGGATCGATCTCCAGCGCCGGCGTCTCCTCGAAGATGCGCGCGCCCGCGGCTTCCGCCGCGGCGGCAAGACCGAGCGCATAGTTGAGCGGGTTGATGGCGAAGGCGCCCGGCAAATGGATGCCGCTGAAATAGCGCGTGCTGCGCAGCTGCGCGCGAACGCGCTCGGCCGGGCCAGAATTCGGCCGCCGCGCCGAATTCGCCGGCCAGCAGCTCGGCGTGGTCGGCCATCGTGCGCGTCGTTGCCGGTCTTCGAGACGTGCAGCCAGCCGCTCTCCTCGAGCTCGACGCCCGGCATGCGGGTTTCGCGGATCGTGCGCCGCACGTATTCGGCGCCGGCCTCCGAGAGCGCCCACAACGTCTTGGCGTGCGGCGCCCGACCTTGTCGATCAGCGCCTGCGGATCGGCGGCGAAGCCCGGCAGCACGAAGCCGGCGTTGCGGCCGGAAGCGTTCCAGGCGATCGCGGCGCGCTTCCAGCACCGCGACCGACCAGCCGCGCCGCGCCACCTCGAGCGCGACGGTGAGGCCGGCCAGCCCGCCGCCGACCACGCAGACGTCGACGTCGAGCTCGAGCGTTGAGCGGGCCGCGCGGCGGGCGTCTCCACCCGATTGCGCGGCATACCAGCTCGCGCCATAGCGCCGTCGGATCGGTCGCGGCCATTCGTTCCTCGCTGTCGCTCCAGCGCCGCAGCTCGGTCCACTTCCGGCGGCAGCCAGCATTGCCGACACTCGAGCTATCATCCACACCACATAAATCGCTCACAAGAAAGCGGCATCGAAAGCCATGCGCCGACTGCTGCTCCTGCGCCACGCCAAGGCGGAACGCTCGCGACCCGGCGAGCGCGACCACGAGCGCCGTCTCGCCGAGCGCGGCCGCGACGACGCGCCGAAGATCGGCGCCTACCTGGCGCGGCACGCGCTACGTGCCGGACCGGTCATGGTGTCGACCGTCGGCGCGCACCCGCGAGACCTGGGAGCTCGCCGCCGCCGCCATGCCGGGCAAGCGCCGCACGCCGGTCGAGTTCGACGAGCGCATCTACGAGGCGTCGCCGCAGACGCTGCTTGCGGTCATCAAGGAAACCGGTCCCGAGGTCCGCACGCTGCTGATGGTCGGCCACAATCCCGGCCTGCAGGAGCTTGCGGCGCTGCTGGTCGCGACCGGCGACATCGAAACCCGCCAGCGGCTGCAGGAGGCATTCCCGACCTCGGGGCTCGCGGTGATCGAGTTCGCGCTCGACGGCTGGGACCGCGCTGCATCCGCAGGCCGGCCGGCTGGAGCACTTCATCACGCCGCGCTCGACTCGCCGAGCCGACGGACTGACCGTCACGCGCGCGGCAGCACGGCCGGCGGCGGCGTTCGGGACGATAGGTCTGCGGCCGGTTGCGATAGAACATCGTGCCGACCTGCCAGACGAACAGCAGCATGACGCCGGCGATCACCGCCGCGCCGGCGAGATCGCCGGTTCAGCACCGTGCGTCCGCATCAGAAGCCGACGAGCGTCACGCCGATCGCGAGCATGACCACCGCAGCCCATCCAATAGAGCCACGGGTTCATCCCGGTCTCGAACCGCGCGCGCGCTGCCGGCCGCGGCGAGGCGCCGGTGCAACTCGGTGACGAAGGCGGTGTATTCGGCGTCCTGGCGCGCCTGCTCCATCAGGCCGCGGAACGAGGTCGAGGAAATCTGCAGCTTCGGGACTTTGCGGCGACCAGATTTCGGTGAGGAAGCGGTGCGTCTGCAGCGTCGCCGGGCGGTACGACATCCGCACGCGCTGCACTTGGTCGTAGCGGACGAGGCCGGAGCGCCGGCCATATTCCCACGCGATCCCTTCGCGCGTCAGCCGGAACACCCAGGGCGAGCCCATCAGATTGGGCTTGTAGCGCATAGACCGGGTCGCCGCCGCTGCGACGGCGGCGTCGTCGTCTTGCGTCGGATGTCGGGACTGGCATTCATCGCGGCCGTCACCATATCACGATCATGCGCATTCTCCTCGCTGCTCGCATTGCTGGCGCTGCTCGCCGCCTCGCTCTACTACGCCTATGGCCTGTGGGTCGCGGTGGAGCGCCGGACATGCCGGCCGGCCTCTACGTCGCCATGGTGCTGGGCGTGCTGTTCTCGATCGTGATCGGCGCCGGGCTGATGGCGCTGGTGTTCTATTCCAGCCGGCGCGGCTACGACGAGCGCGCCTCCGGCCGCGATCAGTCTCGAGCTAATGCAGTGCTTCTGGCGCCATCGCGTCGACCTTCACCAGGTCGGGAAACAGCCGCATCCAGAGCAGCGCGATCAGCAGCGCGCCGACGCCGCCGATCAGCACCGAGCCGACCGCGCCGAACGCCGCCGCCACCGCGCCGGCGCGGAATTCGCCGAGCGTGCCCGACGTGCCGGTGCACATCGAATTGATCGCCATCACGCGGCCGAGCATTTCGCTCGGCGTCCTGATCTGCACCAGCGAATGGCGGATCACCACGCTGACCGAATCCGACGCGCCGTAGATCGCCAGCGCCGCGATCGAGAGCACGAGCGAGGTCGACAGCGCGAACACCAGGATCGAGAGGCCGAACACCGCGGTGGTGATGAACAGGATCGGCCCGACCTTGCGGTCCATCGAATAGCGCGACAGCAGGATCGCGACCGTCAGCGCGCCGATCGCCGGCGCCGAGCGCAACAGGCCGAGCCCCCACGGGCCGGTCTGCAGGATGTCGCGCGCGAAGATCGGCAGCAGCGCGGTGACGCTGCCGAGCAGCATGGCGAACAGGTCGAGCGATATGGCGCCGAGCACGACCGGCTGGCTGCGGATGAAGGCGAAGCCGGCAAACAGCGATTCCATCGTCACCGGCCGCCGCTCCTGCACCTGGCCCTGCAGCTTGACCAGGCCGATCAGCACGCTCGCGATCAGGAACAGCGTCGGCGCAGGTCAGATAGACGGTGGTCGGCCCGAACGTCGAATAGATCAGGCCGCCGAGCGCCGGCCCGCAGATGACGGCGCTCTGGTTCGCCGCGGTCGCCGCGGCGACCGCGCGCGGCAGCAGCGCCTTCGGCACCAGCCCCGGCACCAGCGTGTGCATGGTCGGCACTTCGAAGGCGCGGCAGGTGCCGATCACGAACAGGATGGCGAGGATCGCGTCGCGCGTGAGCCAGCCGGAGAACGTGCCGAACGCCAGCGTCAGCGCGGCGCAGGCGTGGACGGTCTGGCAGATGCGCAGCACGGTCGGGCGGTCGAAGCGGTCGGCGACCTGGCCGATCAGCAGCGGCAGCGCGACGAACGGCAGGAATTGCGCGAGCCCGACCAGGCCGAGATCGAAGCGCGCTGCCGGTCAGGTCGTAGATCTGCCAGCCGACCGCGACGGTCAGCGCCATGTAGGCGGCGACCGAGAACACGCGCGCGCACCAGAACAGCACGAACGAGCGGTGCGCGAGCGAGCTGCGTCTCGGATGCCGGTCAGGGTTTCGGCGGGATTCGACATGGGGCGCGCGCGTCTTAGCGCGTCGTGCCGTCCGGCGACAGCGCGTCCCGCGCAGTGACCGCCTTGCAGCGAAATCAGCCGAAGAACCGGCGCGAGATAGGCGTTGAGGCCGCGCCGCCGTCCGGCGCCGGCGTAGCCGAGATAGCCGTCGGGCCGCACCAGGATCAGGCCTTCGCCGTAGATGCGGTGCGCGTGGCCGTCGCTTGTCCACAAGCGCCGTCGCCGCCCTGCCCCGGCCGGACGATGCGATAGGCGCGCACCGCGCCCGCATAGCGCTGATCGAGCGTCGGCAATTCCGCGCCGCCGAGCGCCAGCAGCGTGAAATGCGGGCCGCGATACAGATCGAACAACCGGCACGGCGCGCCGGACGCATCGATCAGCGGCGCATCGGGCGCGCGGTCCCCTGCCCGCGTCACGCCCTCCGGCACGTCGCGCGCGCTCTCGACCGACAGCGGGCCGCCGCGATAGTTCAAGCCGAGCTGCATGTGCTCGCCCTTGCGCGGCTCTTCCTTGTCCTTGGTCTTGCCGAGCCAGTCCTTGTGCATCTGCACGACGAATTCGAGCAGGTTCGCCGCGACCGGCAGCCGCTCCTCCTCGTAGGTGTCGAGCAGCGCGGGCGGCGCGCCGTGGCGCAGCACATGGCCGAGCTTCCAGCCGAGATTGTAGGCGTCCTGCACGCTGGTGTTCATGCCCTGCCCGCCGGCCGGCGGATGGACGTGCGCGGCGTCGCCGATCAGGAACACGCGGCCGACCTGGAAGTGCTGCGCCATGCCGCTGCGCGAGCCGAACGGCGAGGCGAAATAGACTTCGGTGACGTTGAGCTCGGGCCGGCCGGTGCGCTCCTTCACCAGCGCGCGCAGCGACTCCAGCGACAGGTCGGGAATCTCCTTCTCGAACTTCGCGTAGAGCTGGAACGCATGCTTCATCTGCGCCAGCGGACCGAGCCACAGCGCGCCGCCCTTGGCCTGGTCCCACATGTGCCAGTGCGTCGGCTCCAGCTCCGGGATCACCACGTCGGCGGTGATCATCGGATGCGGATCGATCGCCTCGCTGACGAAATCGACGCCGATCGCGCCGCGCACCGACGCCGCGCGAGCCGTCGGCGCCGACGAGATATGCGGCGCGCACCGTTTCCGTCCGGCCGTCGGCATGCTCGAGCGTCGCCGTGACGCCGTCGGCGTCCTGCGCGAGCGCCGACAACCTTGACGCCGAACTCCACCGCGCCGCCGAGCTCCTTCAAGCGCGCGCGCAGAATGTCGAGCGCGCGCGGCTGCGGCAGCATCCACATGCTGGGATAGGGCACGTCGGGCGTCGGCTCGCGCACCTCGATGCGGTGAAACTTGGCGGGGCCGAGCTGCTTCGGCCCGTCCCACGCCATCGCCGGCGAATACGGGCCGCCGGCGCGCATGCACCGCGTCGATCACGCCGAGATCGTCATAGATTTCCAGCGTGCGCGGCTGGATGCCCTTGCCGCGCGAGCCGGCGCGATGGTCCGGCGGCGCGGGATTCGCCTCGACGATGCGGAAATCGACGCCGCGGCGCGCCAGATCGCACGCCAGCACCAGGCCGGCGAAGCCGCGCCGGCGATCAGAACGTCGGTCACGGATACCTGCGCGCTACGGCTCGAGCTTCACCTTGGCGTCGGTGATCACCTTGCTCCACAGCGCGGTTTCCGCCTTGAAGAACTTGGCGTTCTCCTCGAGCGAGCCGCCGACCACCTCGGCGTTCAGGTTTTCCAGCCGCGAGCTTGACGGTAGGATCGCGCAGCGCCTCGTTGATGTCGGCGTTGATCTTGGCGACGATCGCCTGCGGCGTCTTCGGCGGCGCGGCGAAGGCGAACCACGTCCCCGCCACGAAGCCCGGCACGGTTTCCGCGACCGTCGGCACGTTCGGCAACGACGGAACGCGCTTGTCGGTCGACACCGCGAGGATGCGCAGCTTGTCGCCCTTGATCAGCGCCATCGCCGCGCCGATGTTGTCGAACGCCACGTCGACGTTGCCGGCGACCAGGTCCTGCACGGCGGGACCCGAGCCGCGATAGTGGATGTGCTGGAATTTGACGCCCGGCCACGATCTGGAACAGCTCCGACGTCAGATGCGCGGTGGTGCCGATGCCCTGCGTCGCCGAGTTGAGCGCGCCGGGATTGGCCTTGGCGTAGGCGACGAACTCGGCGACCGTCTTCACGTCCTTGAGTTTCGGCGAGTTGGTCAGGATCGAATTCGGCACCTTGCCCATCACCGCGATCGGGATGAACTGCGTCGGATCGAAGCTCGAGCTTCGGATTGAGGATGTGGTTGTAGACCAGCGGCGGCGGCGGCGCCGACGAACAGCGTGTAGCCGTCCGGATCGGACCGGTAGGCCAGCTTCCGCGCCGACGTTGCCGCCCGCGCCGGCGCGGTTCTCGATGATGACCGGGTGGCCCCACTTGCGCGTCAGGAATTCGGCGACGATGCGCGGCATGGCGTCGGCGGTGCCGCCCGCCGGGAACGGCACGATGACCTTCACCGTGCGGTCGGGATAGGTCTGCGCCTCGACGGACAGCGGCAGCGCCAGCAGCGCGCACAGCGCAAGACCGGCGCGCATCATCGTTTGTCCCTTGATCATGTCATCACTCCCTTGGCCTTTGCCGAAAGGCTAGCCGCTTCGCCGCGGGCTTTCCAGAGCGGGCACGATTTGACACCGCTCGCGCCGTCGCGACACGTTTTCGCAGCACCACCTGCACAGGATTGCATCATCATGAGCGGCTTTTTCGTCCCGCATAACCTGAAAGCCCCGCTCAAGGGCGCGAGCGGCGGCCCGCTCGCCGGCCTCACCGCCGCGGTCAAGGACATGTACGACATCGCCGGCGAGCGCTCCGGCGGCGGCAATCCGGACTGGCTCGCCAACACCAAGCCCGCGACATCGCAACGCCGCCGCGGTCGACAAAATCCTCGGCGCCGGCGCCACCATCGTCGGCAAGACGATCTGCGACGAATTCTTCTACAGCGTCGCCGGCATCAACGCGCACTACGGCACGCCGGCCAACCTGCGCGCGCCCGGCCGCATTCCCGGCGGCTCGTCGAGCGGCTCGGCCGCCGCCACCGCCGCGGGCGCCTGCGACTTCGCGCTCGGCTCCGACACCGGCGGCTCGGTGCGCATCCCGGCGTCGTTCTGCGGCCTCTATGGCATCCGCACCACCCACGGCCGCGTCGACACCAAGGGCTGCATGGACATGGCGCCGTCGTTCGACACCATCGGCTGGTTCGCCAACGGCCCCGGCGTGTTCCGCCGCGTCGGCGAGGTGCTGCTCGGCGGCGAGGCCGTAGCGCGCCGCGATCGGCAACCTGCTGATCGCCGACGACGGCTTCGCCGAAGCCGACGAGGCGGTCGTCAAGCTGCTGCGCGCCGCGCTCGACCGGATGAAGGACGATCTGCCGAAGGCCGAACACGTGCGGCTCGCGCCCGGCGGGCTCGATCAATGGCGCGAAGCGGTGCGCGTGATCCAGGCCTACGAGATCTGGCAGGTGTACGGCCGCTTCGTCGAAGACAAGAAGCCGAAGTTCGGCCCCGGCGTCGCCGAACGCATGAAGATCGCATCGACCATCACGCAGGCGCAGGCCGACGCGCGCGCGCGCGGTGCGCGCCGCCGCGCGCGAGCACATCTGCGCGCTGATCAAGCCGGGCACCGTGGTGGCGCTGCCGACCGCGCCGTCGATCGCGCCGCTGATCGACACGCCGCCCGCCGCGCTCGATGCCCACCGCCTGCAGGTGATGCGGCTGACCTGCACCGCCGGCCTCGCCGGACTGCCGCAGGTGAGCCTCCCCGCCGGCACGGTTTCAGGGCTGCCCCGTCGGGCTCTCGTTCATCGGCTGGGCGGGCGGCGACGAAGCGCATACTGGACCTGGCTTTGCGGCTCTCGCCGCACTGCGGCATTGCCTACCAATTGTGACACTATCCCCAAGTCTTTGCTTGGGTTTTTGGCTTTCGCGGAATTGCCGGAGAGGGCCGCAGGTGTTAACAATGGTTAAGCGCTGAGAGATGTGGCGTCTGTCGCGTAAGGGGGATCTCATGAGTTCGTTGTCCGAGTTCTTCACCCGCAAGGGCGGCCGCCGCCGCCGCCGCGGAAAAGGCCCCGACGCCTGACGCCCGGCAAAGGTCCGAGCGGCGACGACCGCCCGGCCGAGACCTGGGCCGAAATCGGCTCCCGGATCGGCGGCGACAACGAGGTGCTGCGCAACCTGCTGGTCGACACCGGCCGCCAGGTCGGCGCGCTCGACGACCTCAAGGACGCCTTCGGCAAGCTGGTCGACCCGATCAACAAGACGCTGCGCGCGCTGGAGCAGGAAAAATCCGACAACGTCGGCCTGCGCGGCACGCTGGCGGATGTGCGCTCCAGCTACGAGGCGCTGCGCAGCGAATTCAACGAACTCGGGCCGCCGCAGCGCGGCGAGCGAAACCGAGATCGAGCGGCTGCGTCACGAGTTGGAGATCGTGCAGCAGAGCGCGCGCAGCGCCGAGACCAGCAAGATCGAGCTCAGCGACGAGCTGTCCACCGTGCGCGGCCGCGTCGCCGAGCTCGAGCGGCAACTGTCGCTGGAAACCAACAACGCGCGGACGCTGACCGACGAGAAGCACTCGCTCGTCCGAGCACTCGACCACCGCCGACAAGCGCATCGTCGAGCTGGAAGGCGACCTGTCGGCCTCCAAGGAGCGCGTCGTGCTGCTGGAGAACGAGAAGCGCTCGCTGCAGAACTCGCTCGAGCAGCTGGTCAGCGAGAACTCCAAGCTGACGCGCCGCGTCAACGAGACCGACAACACGCTCGCCAACGTGCGCACCCGCCTCGAGCAGGTCGAAACCGCGCTGGCGACCTCCGAGAACGAGCGCAACAAGCTCACCGCCGCGGTCGACGAGGCCAACGAGCGCCGCCAGTCCGAGTCCAACACGCTCAACATGCGGCTCGAAGCCATGCAGTCGCGCGCCTCGGCGGCGGAAAAGCTGCTCGGCGAAGTGCGCCAGAGCCTGATCGCGCGCACCGAGGAGAACCGGCTGTCCGAGCGCAAGGTGGTCGAAGCGACCATCGCGCAAGAACGCCACCGAGAAGAAGCTCGAACAGCTGCTCGCCTCGCTGCAGGGCCAGGAGCGCCAGATCCGCGATCTCGACGGCTCGCGCACCACCCTGGTGGAGCGCTCCAGCGCGCTGACCAAGACCGTCAAGAGCCGCGAAACCGCGCTCGCCCGCGCCGAGGAGCGGGTCCAGGCGCTGTCCGACCAGATCAAGCAAGCTGGAAACGGACGCCGAGGCCAACCGCACCAAGACCGAGAAGCGCATCGAAGAGCTCAGCTCCGCCCTGCAGCGCGAGAAGATGGAGCGCGCGGTCGCCGACGGCGCGCTCGAAGCGACCCGCAAGAACTACGCCGAATTGCAGCGCGAGCTGGCGGCGGAGCGCAGCGGACGCCGCGAGGAGACCAAGCCCGAGCTGGTCGCCAGCGGCGCCGACGAAGGCCGGCCGCGCCAAGCCCGAAGGCCAAGCCGCGAGGCAAGCCGGACGCCGGCAAGGTCGAGCCGATCATCCCGTCCTGACGCGGCAGCCAGCGTCAGATCAACGCGGGCGGCGGCTCCGGCCGTCGCCCGCTTCGTTTTTCCGGCATCGCTGCCGCAGGCCGCATCCCGCGCACCGCCGGTAGCCCGTTAAGGCGCCATTAACCGCGCCATAGCAGGGTTAATCCACGGTTAACAACTCCAGTGATTCGGCGTCGCCTTGGCCGGGCGCATCGGCACAGGGGAGATCAATTCATGACCAAGTTCGCTTCGCTTCTCGGCCGCAAGCCCGCGCTGGTGACCGAGACGCCGCAGGGCCCGGCCGCGGCGTCGCGACGCCCGCCACCGGCGCCGGACAAGAACGTGCTGGAGCTCGACCAGGAGCTGTTCTTTCCGATCGCCTCGCAGCTCGGCGAAGAAAACGAAGTGGTCCGCAATCTCCTGATCGACGCCGAGCACAAGATCACCGAGCTCGACAGCATCAAGCAGCTCGCTCGGCCGGCTGGTCGATCCGGTCAGCAAGACGCTGCGCGCCTTCGAAGAGGCGAAGAACGAGAAGCTCAGCCTGCAGAGCGTGCTCAACAACACGCGGATCGCCTACAGCAAGCTGCGCGAGGACCTGACCACCGCCGAGAAGAAGGCCGCGACGCTCGACACCGAATGCATCCGCCTGCGCGAGGTGCTCACCGTCGCGCAGCAGAGCTCGACCGCGCTCGAAACCACCAAGGCCGAGCAGTCCGCCGAGCTGACCGCGCGCCGCGCCCAGATCACCGAACTGCAGCGCCTGGTGCAGCAGCAAGCGACCGACCTGCAGACTCACCCGCGACGAAAGCCAGCGCACCGCCGAGCGGGCCGCCGCTCGCCGACAGCAGGATGGCGCAGCTCGAAGCCGACACCGCCGCGGCGTCGCAGAAGTTCCATGCTGGCGGACCAGGAGCGCGCCGCCGTGCAGAGCCTGCTCGACAAGGCGCTCAACGACGCCGCGCAGACTGTCGCGCCGCCTGCTCGACACCGACAAGTCGTTCACCGCGACGCAGGCCCGCCTGAAGAAGGTGGAGACGGCGCTCGCCGAAGCGCAATCCGAGCGGATCAGGCTCGCGACCGCGCTCGAGGACGCCACCGAGAACGCACCGCAAGGAGGCGATCGCGCAGAACGCGCGCTTCGAGGCGCTGCAGGCGCGCTCGCAGCTCAGCGACAAGCTGCTGGAAGAATCCCGCCAGACGCTGGCGGCGCGCGCCGACGAGATCGGCGCGTTCGAACGCCGGCTCACCGAAGCCACGATGTCGCGCGGCGCGATCGAGACCAAGTTCAGCCAGATCGAGGCCGCGCTCGCGGAGCGCGACGCCCAGATCAAGGACCTCGAAGAGGCCACGCGCCGACGCTCACCGAGCGCAACGCCGAGTTGATCGCGCGCGGTCGGCACCCGCGAGAGCGCCTACAACCGCGCCCAGGAGAAGATCCAGGCGCAGGACGAACTGGTCGCAGATGCTGGAAGACCAGATCAGGGCGACCCGCGAAACCGCCGAACTGCAGATCGAGGAGCTCAAGGCGCAATTGCAGCGCGAGCAGCTCGACCGCACCATGGCGGAAGGCGCGCTGGAGGCCGGCCGCAAGGACATCGCCCGGCTGCTGCGCGAGCTCTCGACGCTGCAGTACCGGCCCGGCCCGGCGCAGGAAGCGGCGCCTGCGGCGGCGCGCGTCCAGAACGCGGCCTAAGCCAGCTTCGTCAAAAACAACAAACGCCGCCGCGGCATCCCGCGGCGGCGTTTTCTTTTGATGGCCCGTATGTCAGCGCGCCGCGCCGTTGCGCTGCTTCAGCACGATGCGGCCGCGGTCGGTCAGCATGACCAGCGACTGCCGCATCGGGCCCTCGCCCTTTTCCATCCGGACCAGGCCGTCGCGGATGGCGTCGTCCCAGATCGACAGGCGCGGACACGAGGTGCGCCAGGCATCCATCGCGTCGCCGTAGGTGCGCGGCTGCTCGGACACCCAGTCGAGGAATTGCACGGTCAAATAGCCGGCCGGATTGTCCAATGTCGTCGTCATGCGCGCGAATATGCGCCCGAATCGCCGGACCTGCCAAGTCGCCGGCGCCGATCAAATTTTCTTACCGAATCCCGCGCGCTTGAGGCGGACCACCGCAAGATCGAGCGCCGACAGGAACTGCGAGCGGTCGCGCGGCGAAAACGGCTTCGGCCCGCCGGTGATCTCGCCGGCGCTGCGCAGCTCGTGCAGCAGGTTGCGCGTCGCCAGCGTCATGCCGATCGAGTCCTCGTCGAACGCCTTGCCGTTCGGCGCGAGCACGGCGGCGCCCGCCTTGACGCAACGGCTGGCGAGCGGAACGTCGGCGGTGACGACGATGTCGCCCTGGCCCGGCCCGCTCGGCGATCCAGTCGTCGGCGGCATCCATGCCGCCGCCGACCACGACGCGCTCGACCAGCGGATCGCGCGGCACCGCGATCGGGCTGTTGCTCACCACGATGACCTTGAGGCCGTGGCGCTCGGCGACGCGATAGACCTCGTTCTTCACCGGACAGGCGTCGGCATCGACATAGATTTCGATCGGCTTCGTCATCGCGCATCCGATGCCGTCAGCAGAAAGAAGAAGGGCCGCCCTCGCGGGCAGCCCTTCCATTGTCAGGCCGCGATCCGGCGGAAGCCAGCGCCGCAGCGCTGGCTTGGCCGCGTGGACCGTGACTTTCGTCAGGTCACGCGGCTCGAACCTCACGCAAGGCGAGGATCCAGCTCATGGATGCCGGCGACCGCGGCGATAGACAATGAGACACTGGATCACCTCCTTTCGGTTGGGGCCCTGAACGGGTGGCCGGACAGGCCCGTCATGTGGAATACGACATTGCGAGGGTCACGCCCACCAACGTCACCCGCGGTGGCGGCGGAATGCTCCGGACGCGACCGCAGGACCAATCTGCCACCGTGGAGAGATTCGCGCCAGCCGTGGAAACAGGCCAATTGTGGTGAGCTTGCCACGGCGCTTCGCGCTATCGCGGCGCACGGCACTTCGGGGTTAGCGTTGTCAGTCGAGGGGGGAAACGATGAGAACATGGCTGCTGCTCGCTGTGCTCGGGATCGCGTTGCTTCGTCCCGCTGCCGGCCCTCGCCAGTGACGATGCCGAGGCCTGCAAGCCGGACGTGTTCCGGCTGTGCTCGGCGGCGATCCCCTGGAGAGACCGCATCGTCGCCTGCCTGCACGAGAACAAGCGCCAGCTCAGCCCGGCCTGCTATCAGGTGTTCAACCGCAAGCCGATCGAAACACGCCAAGCCCGCCCAAAGCGACGGCCGAGGGCCGCTGCAGTACGAGCCGGGCTCGCTTGCGGTAGGCGCGCGCCTACCGCACCAACTCCCGCATCGCGCGATCCAGCCCGTCCAGCGTCAGCGGATACATCCGCTCGCCCATGATCTGCTGCATCATGCGGATCGAGGCGGTGTAGTCCCACTGGCTCTCCGGCACCGGGTTGAGCCACACGCAGGCCGGATAGGTCCGCGTCACGCGCTCCATCCAGGCCGCGCCCGCCTCGTCGTTGTAGTGCTCGACCGAGCCGCCCGGCGCCGCGATCTCGTAAGGCGACATCGCGGCGTCGCCGACGAAGATCGCCTTGTAGTCGTGCGGATAGGTGTGCAGCACGTCCCAGGTCGGCGTGGTGTGGTCGTAGCGCCGCCGGTTCTCCTTCCACACCCGCTCGTACAGGCAATTGTGGAAGTAGAAATGCTCCATGTGCTTGAACTCGGTGCGCGCCGCCGAGAACAATTCCTCGGTCGCCTTGATGTGCCAGTCCATCGAGCCGCCGATGTCGAAGAACAGCAGCACCTTCACCGCATTGTGCCGCTCCGGCCGCATCAGGATGTCGAGATAGCCCTTGTGCGCGGTGCCCTTGATGGTGCCGTCGAGGTCGAGCTCGTCGGGCGCGCCGGTGCGCGCGAACTTGCGCAGGCGCCGCAGCGCGACCTTGATGTTGCGGGTGCCGAGCTCGACGTCGCCGTCGAGGTCCTTGAACTCGCGCTTGTCCCACACCTTCACCGCGCGGAAGTTGCGGTTCTCGTCCTGGCCGATGCGCATGCCCTCCGGGTTGTAGCCGTAGTGCGCCGAACGGCGAGGTGCCGCCGGTGCCGATCCACTTGCTGCCGCCCTGGTGGCGGCCCTTCTGCTCGGCGAGGCGCTTCTTCAGCGTCTCGATCAGCTTGTCGAGGCCGCCCATCGCCTCGATCTGCTTCTTCTCCTCCTCGGTGAAGAAGCGGTCGGTCAGCTTCTTGAGCCACTCGGCCGGAATGTCGGCCTCGACCGCGTCGCTCAGCAGGTCGAGCCCCTTGAAGACGTGGCCGAACACGCGGTCGAACTTGTCGAGGTTGCGCTCGTCCTTCACCAGCGCGGCGCGCGACAGATAGTAGAAGTCCTCGACCCGGCGGCCGGCCAGGTCGGCCTGCATCGCCTCCATCAGCGTGAGGTATTCGCGCAGCGTCACCGGCACGCCGGCGGATTTGAGCTCGTGGAAGAAGTTGACCAGCATCGCCGCAGGATAGCCCCGGTCCGCGACGATTGGCCATCCGATCGACCATGTCCGCTGCCGGCCGGGCCGCAATGCCCTCATATTTTCGCCGCACCGGCCATGTTAGACACCGGCATTGCCCCGTTGGATTCCGATGCGCCTGATTGCCCTGACGGCCGCCGCCCTCCTCATCTCCAGTATCCTGCCTGCGCCTGCAAAGCGCGGCGCAGCCCGCGGGCGCATCCCCCGCGAGCGGCGATTTGCAGGTGGTCTGGGAGGTCAAGAACCGCTTCCGGCTGTTCCGCAACGAAGCCGATTTCCGCAAGCACGTCGTCGCCGACAGCGGCAACGGCGTGCTGGCCGCCGAGCGCAAGCTCGCGCAGGACACCGACGGCCGCGGCTGGGCCAGGGACACGCTCGGCCATCTCTGCGTCGACATCACCGGCAAGCTGCTCGACACCTGCCAGCGCGACGGCGAGAAGGAGAACTACCTCAGCCCGGAGGATCACCGCGTCGGCGTGCGGCTCGTCGGGCCGGTGCCGCCGGACGCGACCTGCGCCTGGACCTTCGACGACGCCACTGCCGCCGCCGCAGCAGACCACCGCGCCGTGCGGCCAGGAGGTGCGGCTGCGCGTGCGCTACGGCCGCACCACCATCGCCGCGGTCGGCGTCACGCGCGCCGACAACAGCGTCGACAGCGCCTCGATCGACATCAAGGTGGACGACTTCCTGATCGCCGGACTGGGCGACTCGGTCGCGGCCGGCGAAGGCAACCCGGACCGTCCCGGTGACGCTCGCCGACGACGGCTTCTGCTTCCGCCGCTTCCTCGGCTCCGGCCTGAGCGAATACTTCCGCCCGAGCCGCGCCGGCTACAAGGGCAACAAGGCCTGCGACGACGCGCCCGGCGGGCCCGGAAACCGTCGTCGCAACGCGGCCGAATGGGAACGCTACGCGGCGCGCTGGGTGTCCGCCGCCTGCCACAGCTCGCTCTACAGCTATCAGATGCGCACCGCGCTGGCGCTCGCGGTGGAAAATCCGCACATCGCGGTCACGTTCCTGCCGCTGGCCTGCAGCGGCGCCACCATCGAGGCCGGCATCTTCAACGCGCAGCGCGCCCGCGAATGTCCCGCGACCGGGACCTGCGCCGGTTCGGTGCCGGCCCAGCTCGCGCAGCTTCGCGATCTGCTGGCGCGCGTGCAAAAAGGCCCAGTCCAAGCGCAGCCTCGATCTCGTGCTGCTCACGGTCGGCGCCAACGACATCAAGTTCTCCGGCATGGTCGCCGACGTCATCATCACCTCCGGTGTCGAGCGCGTGCTGTTCCAGCAGGGCGGGCTGATCGCTTCGTCCGCCGAGGCGCGAGCGCATCCTCGAGCGCGAATTCCCGGCGGGCTTCGCCAAGCTGCGCGCAGGCCCTGAAGCCGATGGTCGGCGGCGACCTGTCCCGCGTCGTATTCGTGTCCTACGGCAATCCGGCGATGGAGCGCGGCGCGGCCTGCCCCGGCGGACGCGACGGCTTCGACGTGCATCCCGCCTTCACCGCCGACGCCGAGCGGCTGCGGCGCGTGTCGGAGTTCGTCTCGGCCAAATTCCTGCCGAAGCTCAAGTCGCTGGCGCGCTGCGAGGCCGGCACCGTCTGCAAGGACCCGGCGACCGACCGGATGACCTTCGTCGACTCTCACCTCGAAGCGTTCTCGCCGGCACGGCGTCTGCGCGCGCGCGGACACCGATCCGGACTTCGACCGCGAATGCTTCTCGCCGAAGGGCGAGAGCTTCAACGCCGATCCGGTCGAGGCCGCGACCTCGCCGCTGGCCTGCAACCGGCGGCCGAGCGAATTCCGCCCCTACGCATCGCGCGGCCGCTGGATCAGGACCGCGAACGACAGCTACTTCACCGCCATGACGTTCCCGCGCGGCCTGCCGGCGACCGCGCAGCCCAACAGCATCCACGACGCGGCCTGGGCGGCGATGAGCGCGGTCTATGGTGGCGCGGTCCACCCGACCGCCGAAGGCCATGCCGCGATGGCCGACGCGGCGCTGCCGGCGGCGCGCGCCGTGCTGGGCCTGAGGCGCCGCCGGATATCACCGCCGAACCGTTGGCGCCGTTGGAGGCCGGTCCAAAGTAACGCGATCAACCCGCGACGCGGCTCTTTTCCTTGGCGAACGGGCTCAGGCCCAGCCACTGGTGCATCGAGCGCGCCATCGCCTTGTCGCCGGTCAGCTCGATGTTGCCGGCGTCGATCTCGGCCTTCAGCGTCGTGACGCCCATCCAGACCGACGTCATGCTGCGCAGCGAGCTGCGCACGTAAAGATCGACCTCGTAGCCGGGATCGACGCCGCACAGATCGACGTCGTCCGCCGTCGACCACGAGCCACCACGTTTTCCGGCCCGCGCTCAGCTCGGGATAGATCGAACTTCACGGTGCAGCGCCGGTCCGGCAGCGACGCGCGGCGCGAGGTTCCGCCGCATGTCCCACATCAGCAGCGACGGATCGAGATTCTTCAGCGACAGCGACGACTCGACCCAGCGCTGGCCCCAGACGCCGAGCGACATGACGATGCCGCGCAATTCCTCGCCGGCCTCGGTCAGCTTGTATTCGACGACGCCGCGGCTGGCTGGTCTTGCGCGTCATGATCACGCCGGCCTCCTCGAGCTCCTTGAGCCGCTTCGACAGCAGCGTCGGCGACATGCGCGGCACGCCGCGCCGCAGATCGTTGAATCGCGTCGAGCCGCACAGCAGTTCGCGCACCACCAGCGCCGTCCAGCGCGAGCAGACGATCTCCGCCGCCATGGCGACGGGGCAGAACTGACCGTAGCTGCCCTGTTCGGCTCGATCGCTCACCAGCGATCCTCCTCCAGAGCGCGGACGGCGCGTAGCGCCGGCTAGTACAGATAGTGTAGCGCAAAATCGCGTCGCCCGTCATGCCGCCAAGCGAAACGCCTGCAATTCGCAATGCGCTTGTGGCGAGCCAGCAGCCGGTTCCCGGCGGCCCAGTACAGTTCCTGGACTGGATTGGAACCGGACGATCCGCGGACGACATTCGGCGCATCTGATCTCCGACATGACAGGAGATCATCATGAGCGCGATTGCAAGCGATCAACACCGCGACGGCCGAGCCGCGCACGCGTCGTCGACATCGCGCGCGAGCTTGGGCCCGATCTTCGCGCAGCGCGCCAACGAGGCGACCGACGAAGACAAGTTCGTCGCCGACAATTTCGCGCTGCTGAAATCGTCCGGCCTGGTCGAGGCCGGCGTGCCCGTCGGAGCTTGGCGGCGGCGGCGCCAGCGTCGACGAGCTCGCCGCGATGCTGCGCACGCTCGCCTATCACTGCGGCTCGACCGCGCTGGCCTTCTCGATGCACACGCACCAGGTCGCCATTCCGGCCTGGCGCTGGACGCATCAGAAGGCGGCGGCCCCGGTGCTCGAGCCGCTGCTCAAGCGCATCGCGAAGGAGCGCATCATCCTGCTGTCGAGCGGCGGCTCGGACTGGATCGGCGGCTCCGGCAAGGCCGAGAAGGTCGACGGCGGCTATCGCATCACCGCGCGCAAGATCTTTTCGTCGGGCGCGCCGGCCGGCGACCTCCTGATGACCGGCGCGGTGCTCGAAAGCGAAGGCGAGCCGCCGATGGTGCTGCATTTCGGCATCCCGATGAACTCGCCGCACGTGAAGGTGCTCGACACCTGGCGCACGCTCGGCATGCGCGGCACCGGTTCGCATGACGTCGCAGATCGACGGCCATGTCGTGCCGGAGGCCGCCGTGCCGGCGCGCCGCAAGGCCGGCGAATGGCATCCGCTGTTCCAGATCATCGCGACCATCGCCTTCCCGCTCGTCTATTCGGTCTATCTCGGCGTGGCCGAGAGCGCGCGCGACATCGCGATCGGGCTGGCAAAGAAAAAGCGCCGAACCATCACACCGTCGACGCTCGCCGGCCGGATGGAAACAGAGCTGACGGGCGCGCGGCTTGCGCACGAGTCGATGCTCGCGGCGGTCCGGCTCAACGCGCCGTCCGCCGCGACGGTCAATCAGGTGATGATCGGCAAGCAGCTCGTGACGCGCCACGCGATCGCAGCCGTCGAGCTGGCGATGGAGGTTGCCGGCGGCGCCGGCTTCTATCGGGCGGCGGGCCTGGAGCGGCGTTTCCGCGACATCCAGGCCGCTCGCTATCATCCGCTGCAAGCGGGGCCGCAGGCCGAATATGCCGGCGCGATGGCGCTCGGACTTCCGGTCGATCGGATTTTCTGAACTTGCGAGAACGCGCTGACGGCGAGCATCGCCGTCAGCGCCCAATCCTAGTTCACGCCGAGCTTCTTCTGCAGGCTGGTCGACGACGTCGTGTACTGGAAGGTCAGCTTCTTGTCCGGATAGATGT
This sequence comes from uncultured Alphaproteobacteria bacterium, assembly GCA_963838595.1. Taxonomy (GTDB): domain Bacteria; phylum Pseudomonadota; class Alphaproteobacteria; order Rhizobiales; family Xanthobacteraceae; genus Z2-YC6860. The sequence continues at coordinate 53,295 of CAWIRP010000008.1, read as the reverse complement.
AGCGGTGCGCCTTCTGCGACATCAGCGCCACCTCGTGGAAGCCGGACAGGATCAGCTTGAGCTTGCCCGGATAGGTGTTGATGTCGCCGATCGCGAAGATGCCGGGCTCGCTGGTCTCGAACGTCGCGGTGTCGACCGGGATCAGATCCTCGTTGAGCTTGAGCCCCCAGTTCGCCACCGGGCCGAGCTTCATGGTCAGGCCGAAGAACGGCAGCAGCGCGTCGCAGGCGATGTGGAACGCCGAGCCGTCGTTGCGCTTGACGTTGACGGCGCTGATCTGCCCGTCGGCGCCTTCGAGCGACGTCACCTGGCCGAGCACCAGGTCGACCTTCCCCTCGCCGACCAGCGCCATCATCTTGTTGACGCTGTCGGGCGCGGCGCGGAATTCGGCGCGCCGGTGCAGCAGCGTGAGATGGCTGGCGAGCGGCGCGAGGTTGAGCGTCCAGTCGAGCGCGCTGTCGCCGCCGCCGGCGATCAGCAGCCGCTTGCCGCGGAACTGCTCCATCTTGCGCACCGAGTAGTGCACCGACTTCGTCTCGTAGGCCTCGATGCCGGGAATCGGCGGGCGCTTCGGCTGGAACGAGCCGCCGCCGGCCGCGATCACGATCACCTTGGTCTCGAACACCTTGCCGCCGTCGGTCTTGACGCGGAACAGCGGATCGCCGATCCGCTCGATCGACTCGACCATCTCGGTCAGATGGAACGCCGGGCCGAACGGCTTGATCTGCTCCATCAGCGCGTCGACCAGGCCCTGCGCGGAAATCTTCGGGATCGCGGGAATGTCGTAGATCGGCTTTTCGGGATAGAGCTCGGCGCACTGGCCGCCGACCTTGTCGAGGATGTCGACGAGGTGCGCCTTCATGTCGAGCAGGCCGAGTTCGAACACCGCGAACAGCCCGACCGGGCCCGCGCCAATAATGAGTACGTCAGTCTTGATTGGATCGCTCATAGGCTTTGAACGCTTTGGCTTCGTGTTTTTTGAGGGGAGATGCCGCGCTTTCTAACGGGACAAAGCCGCCACGGAAAGAGCAAAGCTGGGCCAAAAGCAGAAGAAAGCCATGCTCCGGCAAGCCTTGCCGAGCGCTGATTTGTCCCGCTATTGGAATGGTTTGGAGGAATTCCAGTGAACGACCAGCCGTCCCAGCGCCCGCAGCGGCCCGTCCCGCAGCTTTCCGACTACCCGCACCGGGTCAACGACATCTGCCGGTTCGGCGACCTCGATCCGCAGGGCCACGTCAACCAGGCGGTTTTCCTCACCTATTTCGAGAGCGGCCGGGTGGGCATGTTCCGCAACAAGGACCTCGGCATCGGGGTGCCCGGCGTGACCTTCGTGGTGGGGCGCATGGAGATCAACTACATGCGGGAGCTGCACTGGCCGGCCACCATCGAGATCGGCACCGGCGTCGCCGAATTCGGCCGCAGCTCGTTCAAGGTGGCGCAGGCGATCTTCCGCGACGGCGTCTGCTGCGCCACCGGGCTCGCCACCATGGTCTGCATGGACATCGCCACGCGCAAATCGACGCCGCTGCCGGAAGAGGCGATCGCCAAGCTCAGCCAGTGGAAGCTCAAAGGCGGCTGACGATGATCGCGCGGCTGGCGTTTGCGATCGCTGCAGCGCTCGTCTGCCTTCAACGCCGCGCGGGCGCAGGACTACACCCGCGAAAATCTTCGCATTCCGATGAGCGGCGCGGGCTCGCGCGGGCTCGAAGCGATCCTGCTCCGCCCTGCCGCCATGGCGCGCTATCCGCTCGTTCTGATCAATCACGGCTCGCCGCGAAACGCGTCAGATCGAAAGACCATGTCGCCGACCGCGTCTCTTCCGCAGGCGACCGAGTTCGCGCGGCGCGGCTGGGCCGCTGTCATCCTGATGCGGCGCGGCTACGGCGATTCCGGCGGCGATTATGCGGAGCGCGTCGGCCCCTGCGACAATCCCGACTACGTGAAGGCCGCATCCGCCTCGGTCGCCGATCTGCGCGCGGCGATCGCGCACCTGAGCAGCCGGCCGGACATCGATCCGTCGCGGATCGTCAGCGTCGGTCAATCGGCGGGCGGCCTCGCCACCGTCGCGCTCACCGCCGATCCGCCGAAGGGGCTGGTCGCTGCCATCAATTTTGCCGGCGGCCGCGGATCGCAGTCGGACGATGAAGTCTGCCACGAAGAGCGGCTGATCGAGGCGATGCGCCGCTTCGGCCAGCGCTCGCGGCTGCCCATGCTCTGGATCTACGCCGAGAACGATCGCTTCTTCGGGCCGGCGCTGGCGCGGAAAATGCGCGATGCATTCGCTGGCGCCGGAGGCCAGGTCACGTTCGTGCAGGCGCCGCCGTTCGGCCGCGATGGACATAGCTTGTTTGCGCAGGGCATCCCGCAATGGACTCCGGCGGTCGACAAATTTTTCCAGGCCCAGCGCCTCGTCATGCGGGACGAACTGCTTCCGCTGCCGCCGTTGCCCGCGCTCAAGATGCCGGCAAACCTGTCCTCGTCCGGACGCGATGCGTTCGAGAAATATCGCGCGGCGGCCCCGCACAAGGCATTCGCCGCTTCACCGGGCGGAGCATGGGGCTGGCGATCGGGACGCAGAAGTGCAAGCGACGCGAGCGAGACTGCTCTCGAAGCCTGCGGTAAGCACGCGAAGGATTGCCGCGTTGTCGCCGTCGACGACGCCGCGCCGTAGCGACCTGATCAGGCCTGCCGCTCCGGCACGCGCACCACCAGGCCGTCGAGCTCCTGCGGTCACCTTGATCTGGCAGGACAGCCGCGAGTTCGGCCGCACGTCGTAGCCGAAGTCGAGCATGTCCTCTTCCATCGGCGACGGTCCGCCGGTCTTCTCCCGCCAGGCCTCATCGACATAGACGTGGCAGGTCGCGCAGGCGCAGGCGCCGCCGCACTCCGCCTCGATGCCGGGCACGTCGTTCTTGATGGCGGTTTCCATCACGGTCGCGCCGGGTTCGGCTTCGATCGTTTTGGCGTTGTCGGAGGAATCGATGAAGGTGATCTTGACCATAGAAGCAGCCGTTCGAAGCGCCGGAAGGCCCGGCCGGACGGCGGGGTGGCCTCTATCTATCGGCTCCGGTGGGCGGGCGCTAGAGGCGCTATACACCCAAAAACGAACGAACTAGTGCGCGCGCAGCAAGCCGGCGATCGACAGCCCGCGCCTCTTCGATCGAGCCGTTGAGCGCCTCGACCGCGGCCGACATGGACGCCGCGCCGGCCAGTTCGACCGCCTCGGCGGCGCGCGCGACGCGCCAGGCGCCGATGCCGAGCGCCGAGCCTTTCAGCGTGTGCGCGGCGGCGGCGGCGAACGTCTGGCTCCCCGCGGCAATCCGCGGCAACAGGATTTCGGCCTGCCGGCCGAACAGCTCCAGCACCTCGCGCTCCAGGCTGCGCTCGCCGAGCGTCATGCGCGACAGATGATCGAGATCGATCACGTCATCGCTCGGCGCGAGCGCCGGCGACGGCATTTCCTTGAGTGCGAGCGCGGACATGGCGAATCCTCCCCGGGGCTTCGACCCTCTTCCGGGAGTGTGACCTGCCAACGGCCAAATCTGGGTAAACGAGGCGCAGAGAATCGCCGCACTGGTTAACAGCGCCCTGCCAATGGCCTACTGCGCCGGCGCTGCGGGCAGGCTCCGGCGGCGAAATAGTCGGTCCAGTCGCTGTCCTGGGCCGGCTGCAGCGTCGAAATGTCGAACGCGAATTCGTCGCCCGACGGCACCAGGCCGACGGCCGCGGTTTCGGCCAGTTCGGGATGCTTGTCGTACGCGGCGGCGAGAATGATCTGCGCCGCGCACTGGCGGCCCTCGGAGAGGCCGGAGCGCTGGCCGTAGTCGATGCCGGCCTTCGACCACGCCGCGCTGACCGCCGGATCCTGCGCCGACTTGATCGCGGCGTTGAATGCACCCTGATCGAACGGCTCGGCGACCACCGCGCCCGCGCCCGCGCGCGCGTGACGTGGGTCGCATATCCGCACACCTCGGTCGCGATCACCGGCAGGCCGTTGACCACGCCTTCGAGGATCACCGTCCCGGTGGTGTCGTAGCGCGACGGATGCAGCAGCAGATCGGCCGCCGCCATCACCTGCGGCATGTCCTCGCGATGGCCGAGCCAGCTCACGCGCTACGCCACGCCGAGATTGCGGGCGAGCGCGATCGTCGCCTGCGCGGCCTTGTCCTCGGCGCTCAGGCCGGCGATCAGCAGCCGCGCGTCCGGAAATTCGGCGAGCGCACGGATCACGCGGTCGGTGCCCTTGGTGTTCGGCTGCACGCCGACCGTCAGCCAGGCCCAAGTTCGGTCGGAAAGGCCGAGCGAGGCGCGCATTGTCTGCCGCGTGCCGTCGCTGCGGTACTCCGGCTTGCGGCGCGCGGCCGACAGCGTCGGCGGCAAGCAGGTACATGCGCTGCGGCTCGGTGCGCCACGCGCGCCAGTATTCGAGCAACTGGTTCTGGCTCAGCAGGATGGTCTTGGTCTTGAGCTCGGGCGCGAAGCAATCCTTCTCCATGTTGGCGAAGGTGCGGTAGCGCGGCAGCAGATTCAGATACGGCTGCTTGCGCAGCCGGTCATACATCGAGGCGTCGGCGCAATAGAGCACGTCGAGGCCGAGCAGCTTGTTGAAGCCGACCGTGAGATCGCATTGCGCATTCGCCTCGCGCTGGAAATCGACGGCGAATTCGTACTGCCGGCGATGATTGGTGTTGGCTTCGTTCGGCAGCGTCACGACGGGAATGCCGTCGGTCTGGACGTCGCCCGACACGCGCTCGGCATAGATGGTGACGTCATGGCCGCGGTTGCGGACCAGCTTCGCGATCTCGAGACAATCGCGCTGCAGCCCGCCGCCGGGAAACAGGCTGACAATACCGAACGCGATACGCATTGCTGAACTCGACCGACTCCACGCAGGCCGCGATAAAACCTTGGCGAATTATGGTTATTTTAGTGTAAATGGCGCCGCGGTGTCAGGTTTGGCGGGCCGATGCTGTGGACCGCCACTCCCTAGAACACGCCCGGAATGATGCGGTCGGTGCTCTGCGACATAGCGGCGGTACTCGTCGCCGAACATCTCCACCATCAGCCGCTCCTCGCGCCCGATCCGGCAGAAGAACAGCGTGCCGAACCCGACCAGGCCGGCCGGACCCGCGATCCAGTTCGGCAGCAGCAGCGCCTGCGCCAGCGCCCACAGCCAGAACGCCGAATACATCGGGTGCCGCAGCCGGCTGTAGATGCCGGTCGTGACCAGCGTGTGCTGCTCGCGGATTTCCAGCGTCACCGACCAGTTGCGGCCGAGCTCCGTGTGGGTGCGATAGAACAGCCAGAGCGCCAGCGCGAACACCGCGGCGCCGAGCCAAGCCATCCACGGCATGAACGGATAGGTCGCGAACTTCGGCTGATCCGAGATCACGTAGGTCAGCGGCGCCACCAGCATGCCGCAGATCGAGATCGTCAGCAGCACGGCCTCGCGCGCGCGGTCGGCGCGGCGCAGCTTCGGCGTCTTGCGCGAGCGCCGCTGGTGCCGGAAGCGGATCGCGAACCAGCCGATCACGCCGAGGCCCCAGATCAGCTTCGCCAGAAACAATGTCATCGCGGAGAATTCTCGGGTTCGGTGTAGGCGCCGTCCGCGCCGATCAGCGCCGCCGGCCCTTCCATCGTCATCACGGAGCGCAGAAACGGAATCGGCCCGCATCCCATCATGTAGAAGTCATAGGCGTTGCGCCGCTCGTTCGCCATGACGAACTGATGGTGCACGCGCATGAACCGGAACCGGATGCGCCGATAGGTTTCCGGCTCCAGCATGCCGCGGATGCGCACCATGCGGATGATCGGCTTGCGGTCGTAGCGGTCGTCGACGCGCTGCTCCGTCACCGGATCGAACTTGTAGAAGCTGATCGGATCGGCGCGGGCGTGAAACTCGGCCCATTCGACCGCGCCCGCCGTCGCCACGCGCTCGATGTCGGGCCGGATGCGGACCGCGTCGGGATGCAGGCTGAATTTCGGGATGGTCGATCCGACCGTCAGCAAGCAGACCTTGGGGCCGTGCGTGCCCAGCGCCGGATCGAGCTCGAGCGCGCGCGCCACGATGCTGACCGCCATCGTCGCGCCGAGGCTGTGCCCGACCACGACGATCTCGTCGAATTGCGTGTCGCGCGCCGACGTCCACCAGCTGCCTGCGCAAACCGGTCGAGCCGGGCCTCCATGTCGGGCCGGCGGCCATGCAGGTAGTCCCAGGAGAAATGCCAGTCGTCGAGCGCCTGCAGGACGCGCCAGCGCCGTCCGGGCCATTGCAGCAAGACGAAGAAAACAGCGACACCGATCGCCGCGATGACGAGCCCGTACGCCGCGCCTTGCAGCGCCAGGAGGCCGGCGATCCATCGGCCGAGCAGCCAGCCGATCGACCGCGAACGCGATCGAGATAGACCACCGGAAACAGAAAGAAGAAGCCGTATTGGAAGTTCGCGCGGAAATACCGGAACACCGTGCCGGTGCGGAAAATGTCGAACAGCGCGAGGCTGAACTTGCCGAGCCGCTTCAGCATCGGCGTCGCGAAATCGCCGCGCACGATGTCGTCCCACGGCAGCGGCTGATAGGTCGTCTCGACGCGCCAGTTGGGGCCTTGCGTTTCGACGGTCCAGCGCGCGGCGTTCTCATCCTTGGTCAAAGCCGAAGCACGAGGCGCTCACGTTCCAGGTTCGCGCGAAGATCGGAATGCCGCGAACAAAACGCCGATAGTGTCCCTCGGCGCCGACCGGGTCGTATCCGGCCATTTGGTAGACGAGACGCCGCTTGATCATCGAGCCGTTTCGCGTTTTGCGGGCACCGCGCACGCACTGCGCCGTTCATCGAAGAGTAGCAGGAACTGGGCACATCAGAGTTGCCGATGGCAAAATGTCAACCGGGACGGCGTCTGGCGCATCTCGGGTGTTTGAGCGGCGGAAATTCGTGTGCTAAACGCCGTCGCCCGCCTCCGAATCCCAGCTCACATCGATATCCCGCAAGCGCCGACAATGGCTGAACTGACCTATTCGTATCGGCCGCACGCGCTCTCGCCGGAGCGGCTGTTTCGGCTGCAACACGATGGCCTCGCGTGGTCGATGGCCAACCGCAAGGGTTCGGTCGCCTACCGCGACATCGAGCAGGTGCAGATCTTCAAGGCGCGTTTTCTCGGCTCGTCGACCACCTATTGGAACGTCGTGCTGTTCTCCCGCACCGGCGGCCGGATCAAGCTGGCCGCGGCGAGCCGCGTCGGCTTCAAGGCGGTCGAGGACCGCACCTCGGTCTACCTTCCGTTCATCCACGAACTGCAGGCGCGGCTGCGGCAGGCCAATCCCGGAGCTGCGCGTCGAAACAGGCCGCCACTGGCTGCTGCACCTCGAGGCCGCCGCCGGATGGCTGGTGGTCGGGCTGTTCAAAGTGCTGCGGCACGTCAGCCTGCAGCGGAGCAGCAATGCCGCGGCCTGGCTGATGCGCCGGATCGGCCCCGGCCTGCTGCGCGGCCACCGGACCGCGAAGGCGCAGCTCGCCATCGCCTATCCCGAAAAGTCCGCAGCCGAGATCGAGCGCATCCTGTCCGGCATGTGGGACAATCTCGCACGGGTCAGCGCCGAGTACGTGCATCTCGACCGCATCTGGGATTTCGATCTCGACAACCCGCACCAGCAGGCCGCATCGTCGTCGACGACGCGACGATCGAACGCTGCAGCGGCTGCGCGAGCGGCGCGGCCCGGTGCTGATGTTCGGCGCGCATCTCGGCAACTGGGAGGTGTCCGCGCTGGCGGCGCAGATGTTCACGCCCGACGTCGACGTGATCTTCAAGGCGCCGCGGATCGCGGCGATCGCCGACAAGCTGGTGGAGCTGCGCAGCAGCTCGGGCGCCGGTCTGCTTCCGCCGATGCCAGCACGGCGTTGCGGGTGCGCGACGCGCTCAAGGCCAACCGATGGTCGGAATGCTGGTCGACGAGCACTATGCCGACGGCATTCCGGTGACGATGTTCAATCGCGCCTTCCCGATCAATCCGCTGTTCGCCCGCTTCGTGCGCATATTCGATTGCCCGTTCCACGGCTTCTACGTCGCCCGAACGCCGGACGGCCGCCTGCGCCTGAACGTCACCGACGCGATCGAGCCGGCGCGGGACGAGCGCGGCCGCGTCGACGTGGCGGGACGATGCAGGTCATCGCATCGACGATCGAGGGCTGGGTCCGCGAGCTATCCCGAGCAGTGGCTGTGGATGCACCGCCGCCCTGGCGGGATTAGGGCGTGTACTCATAAGCGCGCGCATGCGCGCTCAAGTCCGCTATGTACCAATAGCAGACATCTTATTCAATAACTCTCGCACGTTTAGCATGTGTGAATCTAGGCCAGCGCTTTCGCGGTCTTGAGATTCACGACCAGCTCGAATTTGGTCGGGAGTTGGACCGGCAGGTCTGCGGTTTCGCACCCTGAGGATAGATCGACATATGACCTGCGCGTCGGAACAAGCGCAGCCGTATTGTTGCCGAAGGATAACAAACCGCCGCTCTCCGCAAAGTAACGATCGCTGTAGACGGCTGGCAGCCGTGGCGTGCGCCAGCTCATGATGAGTTTGCGATTTCCAAAGTCACTGCATGAGGCGCGACAACAAACCGCCGTTAGGCTCGCCGCAATGCCGTAATGTCATCTTCGATGTCGGCCCGTCACGAACGGAAAGCCTATCAACTTTATCGTGAGTGCAGGAGCGGCAGCTTCGGCCGCGTGGAAGAAGCCTACATTGGCTGCGTCCGATTGAAGACGAATCCGACTCGCCCGCTCGGTGAGCGATCTCTTTTCCTCAAGCCATTTGCCTCCAATCGAATTCTCAAAATTGCGAATCCAGTGAGATTCCTCCGGACGCGCCAGGCTCGCAACGAAACCACTCCAACCGGATCGCCACAAACGCGAATACGATGTATCGTGCTGTTTCCTGCTGAACTATTCGCGTTACCTGATTGTACTGGGTACAATGACGTCCGTCTTCAGGCGATCAGCTTTTCGCCAAAGGCGAGCCTTGTCGGCCTGCCAGCCCAACGATAGTCGATCTGGATATTTTGCCCCTCGATCCAGCCGAGGTCGTGGAGGCCTTGCCAAGCGCTGTTGCATTGGCCTGCGCTTGCGGATCGCCTTCGGGAAATCCCATGAGCACGCCAACACGTCGCATCCGTGCGGACTGTTGCGCGCGCGCGCGAGCGGCCACGTCGCGCTGCACTCCCATAACACCGAGAAATTCCCTCGTCGCATGACCGCCCCAGAGCACATCGTGCGCTTCAACCGAGTGCTTTGATAGGGGCGGACCAGCTTCCATCCGGACGCCAGTCCACGCCCCAGCTACCGGAACAGCGCCGCCGGCAGCGAGCGCCACGCCGCCTTCGGGATCATGCCGGGGCGCTGCAGCAGCAAGCCGAGAAACAATCGCCGTGTCTGCCGCGCGTTCGCACGCTCGGCGCTACGCATGTGGTTGATCATCGCCTGGGCGGCGAGCGAGCGTTCGGCGTGATTGAGCTCGCCGAAGCGCGCTGCGAGCGGAGCGAAATCGGCCTCGCCGGCGCCGGCATCCGGATCGGCCAGTTCCAGCAGACGATAGAGCGCCGCATCGTCCGCGTAGAACGACGCATCGGCTTCCGGCGCGCGCCAGTCCGGCGGGCCGCTCAGGCCGTCGGCCGGATCGCGGCCGGTGTCCCGCCGCATCTGCGCCGAACGCTGCGCCAGCCGGACCGAGAACGCCTGCCGGATCGCGTTGCGGCTGGTGACGTTGCCGCTGTGCCAGCGATATTCGACCAGCGGCTCCGGAAGATTCGCGAGCTTGGCGGTTTCCGCGATCCGCAGCCAAAGATCGTAGTCCTCGGCCGCGCGGAACGCCGGCCGGAATCCGCCGAGCCGGCGCACGACATCGGTGCGGAACATCACCGACGAATGCACGAACGGATTGCCCTGCATCAGGATGCGGGCGAGTGCCTCGGGCTCCGTCGCCGGCTTCAGATCGCCGCGCCGCGCTCCGCGCTCGTCGATCTCCTGCGCCCACGATCCGAGCAACCCGATGTCGGGATGCGCGTCGAGATGGCGCAACTGCCGTTCGAGCCGTTGCGGCAGCGCGCGATCGTCGGCGTCGAGCCGCGCCAGCAGCGGCGCATGCGCGTCGGCCAAACCGCGGTTGAGCGCGGCCACCAGCCCGAGCGCGTCCTGCCGGACCGCGCGGATGCGCCGGTCGCGACGCTCCCATTCGGCGAGGATGCGCGGCGTGTCGTCGGTCGAGCCGTCGTCGACCGCGATCAGCTCCCAGTCGGGCAATGTTTGCGCGACGACGCTTTCGACCGCCTCGCCGAGCCACCGCGCTCCGTTGCGAACCGGCATGACGACAGTGAATTGAGGCGTCATCGGACCTGACGATGCAGTGAGGAGTTGCCGGCGCGGCCGCGGCGGCGATTGTGCCTTATGGCCCGGCGCCGCGACAGGCTTGCTCGGCGATCGGTCCGCCAAACCGCCACAATGCGCTGCCGTCATGTGTCAGCACGCACGATGATGGGAGGTGGGGCTCCGAGCGGCCAAGTGGCCCATCCTGGCACGTCCGGATCGCTAACCATTAACGCGGTTCGGCGCTGCCGAATCCTCACCCTCGCCTTCGGAAGTCTCGGAAATATAAGAAGAATTGGCCGCGAGAGCCATTAACGATGATTAAAAAAGCCTTACACCCGCGGTTTCATTCGACCCCCCGGGCCGATAGGATGGGCGATCGGCGGGTTTGTGGCTGTGGATAAGTCTGTGCAGAGCGCAGACCCGCGGAGGCAGGGGATCCCCACGAGGGACCACGACGATCACGCGAGCGGCACGCGGCTGGAGGGGCACTTCCATTCAGTTCGCGGCCGAAGGTTTTGAGTAGCAACGCGAGGCGACGGCGGACATGGCGAACAATCCGAAGAAGATGCAGGACCCGGCGGAATTGGCCCTCTCGGCGATCCAGGAGGCCTTGGGAACTCCGGAGAACGTGCCCGCGAGCCGTCCGCCGTATGTCGAGCCGGCCGCTCCTCTCGTCGACCATCGCCGCACCAGCCTGAACGCCGACAAGGATCTGTTCGAGGGCGTCGGCCCCTCTTCGCATCGGCGAAGACCAGCCGCAAGCGCGCCGCGCCGCCAACGACGACCGCCAGTCGATCGGCATGATCCTGCAGACGCTGCAGCGCCATCCGCCGCGCACGTCCTATCTGGTCGCTTCGATCTTCGCCTTCGCCTGGGTGCTGGGCGGCCTGATCCTGGCCTTCCTCTATCTGCCCGACCTGCGGGCGGTCCTTTCGCAAGGCCCCGCCGGCATTCCGGCGATGATCGGCCTTGCCGCCTTCGTGCTGGCCCCAGTCGTATTCTTCTATCTGCTCGCCCACATGGTCTGGCGCTCGCAGGAGCTTCGCCTGATCGCGCAATCGATGGCGGGCGTCGCCATGCGGCTCGCCGAGCCTGAAGAGGTGGCGCGCGAGTCGATCGTCACGGTCGGTCAGGCGATCCGCCGCGAAGTCGCGGCGATGGGCGACGGCGTCGAGCGCGCGCTCGCGCGCGCCGCCGAGCTCGAAGCTCTCGTCGCCAACGAAGTGTCGTCGCTGGAGCGCGCCTATCACGACAACGAAGTCCGCATCCGCGGCCTGCTGGAAAGCCTGGCGCACCAGCGCGACACGCTGGTCGCGCAGGGCGAGCAGGTCCGTCACGCCATCACCAGCGTCCACCTCGATCTCACCAACGACATCGCCTCGGTCAGCGACCACGTCGCCGACCGCGTCAACGACAGCGCGCAGAAGATCGTGCACGCGCTCACCGAAAAGGGCGAGCACATCACGCTTGCGCTCGGCCGCGCCGGCGACTTCATGATCGGCGCGCTCGGCGAGCGCGGCGGCGACCTGCTGGAGCGCCTCGAGCGCACCAGCCTCGAGACCACCTCGGCGATCTCCACCGCCAGCGACCGGCTGACCTCGAGCCTGAACTTCAAGACCGATCACATCACCGAGGAATTCTCCGAGCTCACCAACAACCTCTCCATCATGATGGAGACGCGGCTCGACGACGTCACGCAGGGCTTCGCGCAGAAGTCCACCGCCATCGTGCAGATGATGGACGAGCGCTCGCAGCAGATCACCGACGCGCTGGTCGACACCTCGAGCCGGCTCGCCGAGACCATCGTCACGCGCGGCGACGAGGTGAACAACACGCTGAAGTCGACCGGCGACTCGCTGGTGCTCGATCTCAGCCTGCGCGGCGGCGACGTCGTCACCAAGCTCGAACAGACCGGAGCCACCATCGCCAACACCGTCGTCGAGCGCGGCAACGCTGTCAGCGCCGCGTTCCAGGAGAGCGCCGATCAGCTCGCCACCGCCGTTGCGACCCACAGCGACACCGTCAAGGACCTGCTGGCGGCCCGCCTGCAGGCGTTCGAGCAGATGTTCTCGACCGGCGGCGCCGAGCTCACCGAGAAGATTTCGCGCGACAGCACCACGCTGGGCAACCTGATCACGCGCCACATCGCCGAATTCGACCGCACCGTGAAGACCTACGGCGGCGAACTGGTCGAACGGCTCGGCCAGCGCACCCAGGAGGTCAGCGAGTCGATGCGGACCTATGTCGACACCTTCGACACCAACGTCAGCACCAAGTCGACCGAGGTCACCGCGACGCTCGACCAGCGCCTGTCGCGCTTCCAGGAAGCGCTCGACAGCCGCACCCAGACGCTCAACGAGGCGCTCTCCTCGCGCGTCATGGACATCGCCAAGACGCTGGCCGAAGGCGGCAAGGAGGTCGTCGCCGCGCTCGACAAGCGCATCGGCGACGTCACCACCACCATCAACACGCGCGGCGAAAAGCTCGCCAGCACGATCGGCTCCAAGATCCACGACATCGACCAGCACGCTCGGCACCCGCGCCATGGAGGTGGCCAACACCCTCGACACCCGCATCGGCCGCTTCGAGCAGTTGCTGGTCGGCCGCGCCGAGACGGTCACCGAGCAGATCGAAGTCCGCACCAAGGCGGCCGCCGACGCGCTCAACGCGCGCATGGAGCAGCTCGCCTCGTCGATCCAGACCAACTCCGCCGAGGCCGAGCGCCAGATCGCCCAGGTCACCGGCAACGCCGAGCGCGTGCTCGGTCAGGCGTCCGGCAATGCCGAACGCGTGATGAGCCAGGTATCCGGCACCGCCGAACGCGCCTTCGCCGCTGCGACCGAGGCCGCCGAGCGCGCCTTCTCGACCGCGGCCGGCACTGCCGAGCGCTCGCTTGCGACCGCCACCGGCAACGCCGAGCGCGTGATCGGCCACGTCACCGGCGAGGTCGAGCGCTCGCTCACCGCCGTGTCGACCGGCATCAGCACGGTGCTCAAGCAGAATGCGACCGACGTCGAGCGCACGCTGCTCGGCGTCAGCGCCGAAGTGGCGCGCAGCTTCGTCGGCAAGGCCGACGAGATCAGCGCCCAGGTCAGCGCGCGCGCCAACGAGATGACGCGCATCCTCGACAGCAATTCGAGCACGCTGCTCATCGCGCTGAGCAACAAGAGCAAGGAGTTCACCGGCGAGATCAGCAAGGCCACCGATCAGGCGGTCAAGTCCATCGAGTCGCAGGGCTTCGCCTTCACCCGCACCATGATGGACAACAGCGAGCAGATCGCCCGCATGGTCAACGATGCGAGCGAAACGGCGACCGGCGCCGTCAACCTCACGCTGAAGAACCTGCAGGACAACACCCACGCCGCGATCGAGCAGTCGACCGCGACCGCCAAGTCCACGGTTTCGGAGATGCTGGAAACGCACAGCATGCTGCGCTCCGACACCACCACGCTGTTCGAGCGGCTGCGCGAAGCCAACATCCTCCTGCAGGAAGTGCTGAGCGGCGCGCACCAGAACATGAGCGCGCTGGAAAACACCCTGGTCACCCGCGTCTCCGAGTTCGTCTCCACCATGAACGAGGTGGCCGAGCGCAGCGGCGTGGCGAGCAACCAGGTCGATCAGCACATCGCCTCGTTCCACACCGCCACCAGCAAGGTCCTCACCGACCTCGGCCAGCTCGCCGGCAACTTCGAGCAGCACGGCCGTTCGCTCGCCGAGGCGGTCGTCCTGATCGAGCAGAGCAACCGCCGCACCGAAGAGACCTTCGGCGAGCGCCGCAGCGCGATCGAGACGGTCGTCTCCTCGCTCGACACCAAGACCGAGGACATCGAGCAGCGCCTCAAGCGCTTCTCCGTCCTGCTCGACGAGACGCTGGAAGGCGCCTCCGGCCGCGCCCGCGACATCGCCCGCCTGATCGCCGAATCCAGCGAGCAAGGCCTGCAGTCGATGGAACAGGCGCGCGAGCACACCAGCGAGACGATGCAGACGATCTTCGGCCAGCACTCCAACGAGACGGAGGAAATGTTCTCCTCCACCACGCAGCGCTTCACCGAGATGCTGCAGGGCATGCGCGAGATGTCCGGCGAAATGCAGCGCGAGCTCGAGGCGACCCGCACCGAGCTGCGCCGCGGCATCCTCGAACTGCCGCAGGAGACCGCCGAAAGCGCCGCGCAGATGCGCCGCGTCATCGTCGATCAGATCGAGGCGCTCGCCGAGCTCAACCGCATCGTCGCGCGCCACGGCCGCGGCATGGATGCCGCCGAGCCGGCCCGCCGCGAGCCCGCGGTCGCCAGCGCCAGCGCACGCATGGAAGCACCGCGCTTCGCCGAACCGCCGCGCATGGAGGCTCCCAGGATGGAGCCCCCGCCGCGCATGGAGCCGCCAAGAATGGAGCCGCCGCGCGCCGAGCGCCCGGCCCCTGCCCCGCGCGCCGACATCACCGGCGCCGCGCCGCTGCCGCGCCGGCAAGCGGAATCGCCTTCGCTCACCCCGGCACAGGGCCAGGATCGCCGCAAGGCGCCAACGGCCGCAGCGGCTGGCTCTCCGAGCTGCTGCATCGCGCCTCGCGCCCGGAGGATCAGACGGACGAGCGCGGCCCACGCCGCGCGGCGCGCGGCGAAGCCCGCGCCGCCCACTACACCATCGAGTCGCTCGACTCGCTCTCGGTCGACATCGCGCGGATGATCGACCACGACGCGGCTGCCGAGCTGTGGGACCGCTACAAGCGCGGCGAGCGCAACGTGTTCACCCGCCGCCTCTACACCCTGCAGGGCCAGAAGACCTTCGACGAGATCCGCAAGAAGTATCGCGGCGACCGCGACTTCAAGCAGACCGTCGACCGCTACATCGGCGAGTTCGAGCGGCTGCTCGAGGAGGTCTCGCGCGACGACCGCGGCCAGGTGGTGGCGCGCACCTACCTCACCTCGGAAACCGGCAAGGTCTACACCATGCTTGCCCACGCCGCCGGTCGCTTCGGCGAGTAACGGCGGGCTGTCAGACGAAACATCGAGCGGGCGCGTCGCAAGACGCGCCCGTTTTGTTTCGTCTCGCCGTACCGTCCTACATCGATCCGAGATAATCCGGCTTGCCGATGGCGACGCCGTTGTGGCGGAGAATGTCGTAGGCCGTCGTGACGTGGAAAAAGAAGTTCGGCAGCGCGAACGTGAGCAGATAGCTGGTTCCGGCAAAGCGTAACGTGTTCGGCCCCGCCTTGAGCTCGATGGGCTTTTGTTCGCTGCCGTCGATCTGCCCCGCCTTCACGCCCTGCAGGAAATTCACGGTCTTGCCGATGCGGTCCTGCAAGTCGGCGAATGTCTTCTCGTTGTCGGGAAAGCTCGGATTGTCGATGCCGCCCAGCCTCGCCGCGCAACCTTTGGCGGTGTCGCTCGCGCGCTGAACCTGCCCGGCCAGCGTGAACATGTCCGGTGCAAGCCGCGCCTCGACCAGGGCGTCGCCGCCATGCTCGGCGCCCTTGCGCAGGATCGCGGACAGGTTGCCGAACGCGCGCACGAAAACGGGAACCGAGGCCTCATACATCGAAATCGGCATGTTGTTCTCTGCGAATTGTTGGAGGAAGCCTGCACATGGTGAGCGCCATCGTGGGCCGCAAGCCGCCGACACATGCCGTGAGGCGAGTATAATGCCCCTATGAATCTCCCCCTCTCCCTTGCCGTCCGCGTCGAGCACTGGCCGATCGCCGGCAGCTTCACCATCAGCCGCGGCGCCAAGACCGAGGCCGTGGTGGTGGTCGCGGAGCTGAACGACGGGCGGCACCGCGGCCGCGGCGAATGCGTGCCCTATGCGCGCTACGACGAAACCGTGGCGAGCGTCACCGCGGCGCTGGAGACGATCACCGGCAAACTGGCGCTCGGGCTCGACCGCACCGGCCTGCAACGCGAAATGCCCGCGGGCGCCGCGCGCAACGCGCTCGATTGCGCGTTCTGGGATCTCGAAGCCAAGCGCAGCCGGACGCCCGGTGCATGAGCTTGCGGGCATTGCCGCACCCAGACCGCTCGTCACCGCCTACACCATTTCGATCGGCGATCCGCAGACCATGGCGAGCGCCGCCAAAGCCGCGGCGTCGCGGCCGCTGCTCAAGATCAAGCTCGGCGGCGTGCAGGGCGACCCCGACCGCATCGCCGCGGTGCGCGCCGCCGCGCCGAAATCCGAGTTGATCGTCGATGCCAACGAAGGCTGGACCGCCGCCAATCTCGCCGAAAATCTCGACGCCTGCGCAAGGGCCGGCGTCACGCTGATCGAGCAACCGCTGCCGGCGAACGACGACGCGGCGCTCGCCTCGATCAAGCGTCCGATGGCGATCTGCGCCGACGAAAGCGTGCACGACCGTGCGACGCTGCGCGGACTGGCGGGCCGCTATGACGCGATCAACATCAAGCTCGACAAGACCGGCGGCCTCACCGAGGCGCTGGCAATGGCGGAGGAAGCCTCCCGCCTGGGATTGCAGATCATGACAGGCTGCATGGTCGCGACTTCGCTTGCGATGGCGCCGGCCATGCTGGTCGCGCAGCGCGCCAAGGTGGTCGACCTCGACGGGCCGCTGCTGCTGGCGAAGGATCGCCCGGACGGGCTGCGCTACGACGGCAGCCTTGTGCATCCTCCTACCCCGGCGCTGTGGGGATGAAGCATGATCGACGCGACGCCATGTGCTTGCAGGATTCTTGGCTTGCGGCTTCGTTCGCCCGGCTGTGGCGCAGGCTATCCCAACCGCGTGATCCGGATGATCACGCCGTTCACCGCCGGCTCGCCGGTGGATGTGGCGGCGCGGCTCCTGGCGCAGCATCTTTCGACCAGCCTCGGGCAGAACGTGATCGTGGACAACCGGCCGGGCGCCGGCACCACGACCGGGATGAAGGCGGCCGCCATCGCCGAGCCGGACGGCTACACGCTGCTCTACCAAAGCTCGAGCCTCGTGGTGGCGCCGGCGATGTACAAGAATCTCGACTACGATCCGCTCAAGGCGTTCACGCCCGTCGCCTATGTGGCGGGCAGCCATTGGGTGACGGTGGTGCCGCCCTCGTTGCCGGTGCGCACGGTGCCGGAATTCATCGCCTATGCAAAAGCCAATCCGGGCAAGCTCAACTTCGGCTTCGGCCAAGGCACCGCGCCGCAGCTTGTCGGCGAATGGCTGAAGCTATCGAACAAGCTCGACGTCGCCAGCGTGCCGTACCGCGGCGGCATGCAGGCGATCACCGACATGATGGGCGGCACCATTCATCTCAACATCGGCACCGCGTCCACGCTGGTGCCGCTGATCCGCGACGGAAAAATCCGCGCAATCTCCGTGTGGGGCCCGGCGCGCCTCCCCGAATTGCCGGACGTGCCGACCATGATCGAAAGCGGCTTCCCGGGCCTCTCGCTGTTCTTCTGGTCCGGGCTGTGGGCGCCGGCCGGCACGCCTGCCGAGATCGTCAACAGGCTCAACGCCGAGACCAACGCGGCGCTGCGCTCGCCGGAGATGAAGGCCGCCATGGAGCGGCTCGGCATCGAGGCGAACATCTGGACGCCGCGCGAGTTCGCCGCCTTCATCGCCGACGAAACGCCGAAATGGGCGAACATCGTCCGGGAGAGCGGCGTGAAGGTCGAGTGACACGGCCGTTCGCCGGACGAAAAAATGTTTTAGGATGCATGCAGCGGCCGCAAGAGCCGCGACCATCGCCGGGAGGAAGCCATGATCGGCAAGCGAGTTTTGCTGTGCGCCATCGCGGCCATTGGAATCGCCGCCGCAACGAATGCCGGAGCGCAGACCTATCCCGACAAGCCGATCAAGCTGGTGGTGCCGTTCCCGCCGGGCGGACCGATCGACACGATGGCGCGCCTGGTCGCGCAGGGCATGTCGTCGAACCTCGGCCAGCAGGTGGTGGTGGAGAACCGGCCGGGCGCCGGATCGACCATCGGCTCCAAGGCGGTGGCGAGCGCAGAGCCCGACGGCTACACGCTGCTGTTCGGCTCGTCGGGCTCGCTCGGCGTCGCGCCCGCGCTCTACGCCAATCTCGGGCTCGATCCGCTCAAGTCGTTCACGCCGATCGCCAGCGTGTCGCTGCTGCCGCATGTCGTGGTGGTGCCGGCCTCGGTGCCCGCCAAGACGGTGCAGGAGTTCGTCGCCTACGCCAAAGCCAATCCCGGCAAGCTCAATTTCGGCGCCGGGCTCGGCACGCCGCCGCACCTGCTCGGCGCGCTGTTCAAGAGCAAGGCCGAAATCGACATCACCTACATTCCCTACAAGGGCGCCGCGCAGTCGGTGACCGACCTGCTCGGCGGCCAGACGCACTTCACCATCGACGGCACGCTGATCCTGATGCCGCACATCAAGGCCGGAAAACTCCGCGCGCTTGCCGTCGGCCGCCCGCAGCGCTGGCACGAGCTGCCCGACGTGCCGACCATGACGGAAAGCGGCTTCCCGGATTTCACCATCGACGCCTGGACCGGCGTCGTCGCGCCGGCCGGCACGCCGCCGCAGATCGTCGAAAAGCTCAACGGCGCGGTGAACGCCGGGCTGCTCACCCCGGAGACGGAGTCGGCGATGGCGCGCTTCAGCTCGATCACCAAGATCGGGACGCCGGAGGAGTTCGCCGCCTTCATCGCCTCGGAGGCGCCCCGCTGGGCGGCGATGGTGAAGCTCGCGGACGCCAAGGTGGAGTGAAGGGCGCGGGCGGAGTCGCAGCCGCAGGTTGCAGTGGCCCGCCGGAAATCCGGCCGCCCGGACGACGGCTTTTGGAACTCCGGAGACGCAGATTTTTTGGCCCCTTCTTGCACTGCAAAACGTCAGGAATCGTCGGCGTTTTTGGGGCCAGCGCCGCGTCGTTTTCCGGCTTCTCCAGCGGCGGCCCAATTTTCCCGAAAATGGCCTTCTACCAGGGGGTTAGGAGATGGCCCTGTGACCGATTAGCCACGTCCAAATTCGTCCCCAAATTACGACGCACGAGACGCTTCCCCATCCGCGTCCGATCATTTACAAAGGTTAATAGAGCGGCGTTCGAGGACGGGGTTCGGGGGTATGCGACTTCGAGCAGCCTTGGCTGGCGTTGCCGCTTTGGTGGCGCTTTCCACATCCAGCGCATTCACTTCCAACGCATCGGCAACGGTTCGGATCTCCGACGACGTCGGGGGCCGGATCGGCACCTATGTCGAGGCCTACGCCGCCGTCCGCAGCTCGGGCGAACGGGTGATGATCGACGGCGCCTGCCTGTCGGCCTGCACCCTGGTGCTCGGCATCGTTCCCCGCGACCGCATCTGCGTGACCCAGCGCGCCATGCTGGGCTTCCACGCCGCCTGGATGCCGGGCCCGGCCGGCAAGCCGGTGCCAAGCGCCGTCGGCACCCAGGCGCTCTGGGAGGTCTACCCCCCGCACCTGCGGCGCTGGATCAACTCGCGCGGCGGCCTTTCGTCGAAGATGATCTTCCTGCGTGGCCGCGAGCTCGCGTCCATGTATGCGTCTTGCCGCTAGGCCGTGCACTCATAATTCGAGCTTGATACGTACGGCGTGGGAATGTCCGCTTTGAGCCGAAGGCGGACGTCGACTACGGCGCGCCAGCGTTGCAACGATGCGGCCCCGATTAGGTCCACTGGTCGGGGTCGTTGCAATTTCCATCGGGCGCAATCGGCGGGCTGTCTATCCATCCAAGGTCGCGATGACCGAGGCCTTCATTCAACCTTTGGTCACTCGGCGAGATTTGCTTGTCCATGAGTGTGTTCTGGGGCCGTCCCATACCGTTTAAGCACGGCCACACATCGCTTGCCGATTTCTTCCTGCGGTGCCGCCGCCAAGGTCGCCCCACACTTCCAAAGAGCCGCAGCGCTTACTTGTTGGGGCCGTTCGCACAATCGAATAGCCGCGTACTTGCACGGCACTAAGTCTTTTAGAGTTTTTTTCAGATCGAGTGCGGTGGCTGTCTCCGCACTCATCATGCACATCAGTGCGATGACCGTGAATGACCGCATCATGGAGGCTCCCTGCTTTGCCGGGGCCCCCCAACGTTTCAAGTTTGGACTTGGCGACCGCAGCCTAGGTTGATCCAGATCAAAAGATCGCTCTCTACAATCTTGCTGCCAATAGTCGGCCTAATTAGGACAGCAACGCTGGCCTAGGCCTCGCGTGTTTGGGTACTGGCGATGCCTCAAGCCCGAGCTTGCAGGCGTCCTCCAAAATGGCGCGGCCATCGCCGGTCACGTGCTCCATTTTAATTGATATGTTGCATTTGTGATTACTGCGTAGTCGCATCATTCAGAGTTTGCATCGCATGTTGTGCTCCAGCGACGTTTGTCTTTCGGTACAGGCACTGTTGGAGGTTTCGATGTGGCGTTTAGCGTTAGCGGCGTTCGCGCTGTTTGCGGTGCTTATCTCGACCAGTGTTCTTTCGTCCTCGTCTGCTGAGGCGGGATATTACGGCATCCGATACGGCGCGCTTGCGCGCAGTGTACGGCCTTCCAGTGTACGCCCCTCGCGGTGGCTACGGTTATCGTGCTGGCTACTACGGTGGCCCCTATCGGCCCCTCGCCACTGCGCCCTATTACGTCAATGGCTGTTACAATGGTTATTCTCACAATGGCGTTTATTGTTACGTTTACGTTGGTTGCCCCTACAACGGATATTGGTACTAGCTTCTAAAATCAGCATCAGCGAATAAACGTTCCGTCGAGAGCGTGTTCGTCGCATGTCCGCTTTTGGGGTCATAGCGGACATAGAGCCGACAATGCTCGCCCTCGATCCGTCGCGCCGTTCGCTCGTAGCCAATCCGGTTGAGCAGTCGACCAGAAGAAAAACCCCAGCCCGTTCGGAGGGGAGGCTGGGGTTTTCCTTGGTGCCCCCGTTCAACGCGAGACCGCAGACCGGATGCGCCCCGACCATGGCGGCCACAAATTACTCGAACCTAAAAACTTTGTGGCCGTTCGGTAATACGGTAGCGAAACTCAAGATTTTTTACGCAGCGAATTACCTCAATACCGTTTCAACGATCCACTCACGCACCGCCGCGCTTCGCATCCGTCGCCGCGTAGCCGATCATAGCGCTCGACGCATGCCGCGCGTTGTGCTTGCGCGTCCTTGCCGAGCGTTCGGCGGCGCCAGCACATAATCGGACAATTTGTGATGGCCAGCACATCCGCAGGGACAACCCCGTCTTACACTTTGACCATCAAGTGATGCGCCTGGATGGGGCGTGTGCGGTCAACCTTTCAAAAGGAGACCGATATGTCGAAAACCAAAATCATCTTCACATGCACTGCGATCTTGCTTGCCAGCGCGGCGTTGGCTTGGGGCACGATTGGCACCCTTAAATCGGTGCAATCGAACACAATCAACCCGTCCAAAGTCCAGCTTGGCGTGGATACCAAGTCTCTTCCGGAACATCGCTTCCACGACCGGACCTTTGTTTTCTCGGCTGACTAGGAGACGGCAGCCAGCCGATAGATCGTGCTGCGGATGATGCTGCCCATACGGAGCGCTCCTGCTATGGTGGAGACGCTTCCGGCGGTGGCGCGATCTTGAGGAGGCCGAGGCCCGCGACGTGCATAGCGTCGCGGGCTTTCTCGTTGCTGTTCAGCCGGGCCTTAATCCTTGTCTGTCGTCGGCTGGATTTGCTGGTGTTGCTGTTCTGCGCCGAGCTTGGTGGCTCGGGACTTGCCGCCTGCAATCCTGAGCCAGTTGGCAGCCATATCGAGCCAAGTGGCCTTTGCCTCCGGGTCTGTGACCCGGTCAGCACGCTCCAAGCATTGAGCGGCATATCGTCGAAGCGTCGATTGTTCGGACATTCACGACCCCTGATACGCAACGCGAGCCTATGCCCCCTAACGAACACAGCGTCTCGGCAGCGGTATCGTTCCCGCCGTCGGTTAGAAAACTACACATGTGGTGGATAAGCGACGCGGGGAACTGGGATAGAAACTGGGATAGCCTGCGCTATCGCCGCAACTCTCTCGGCATTTCAAATGCTTAAGTCGCATAGGGACAGAGCGCCGGGAGGCGTTCCTTAGATTTTCGCCTTGCGGACCGGAGAGCGTGCCGCCTGCCGGGCTCCACAATAGCATTTTTGGGGAACCGTCGCCGCCCGGACCGGTCTTGCGGAACCTGAGCCGGGGAGCCGCAAGCGCGATGTCCGCTTTTCCCCGAAAGCGGGCTTCAGGGGACGAGCGGGATGTCCGTTACGTGCCATTAACGGACATCACGCCGCTCGAATACAGAGACTACCTCATTTGCGCTCCGGCTTGGCGCAATGGTCGTGCGTGTGCATTAGCGCCGACCTATCGTCGATCTGTACGCGCGAATTGTGAGGATGCGGGGATTGTTGGTGCTGCCAAACGCGCCATTCAATCGGTTGGATCCTTACCAGCGAACCCAGGTCGGTGTTAATCCATTCGCCGGTATTTGTCTGTCGGCACGGGAATTCAACCGTTACGATTTTCTCTGTTTCGACAACACGCAACTCAAGGTCTTGGTTGAATGGCGCCGTAGAGATCGGATGCCAACGGGACAGATGAACATGCAAAGTAAGATTGTCGATTGCCTGTTCGGCATCGCTGATCGCATGCCCTAATCTTAGTGGGAGACGTCTTTTTAGGCTTTCGATCCAATCTTTGCTCATTGCCAACGAACTCTACCCGCACATCCGACGGCCACGATTACCAACCCCAACGGCGCCGCCGCCACCAGCGGCGGGAATACCGACGGCTGCGGCGCCAATACCGACGATAAACCCGACGACGGCGGCGCCAATACCGACGATAAACCCGCCGGCGGCGGCCATACCAATACTGAGCATCCTCGACAAAATCTTCCATCGCCTTGGGAAGGTTCTTGTCGGCTGGCACCGTCGCCGCTTCGGTTACGCTTGGAAGCAGCGTGACACCTGCGGTCGTTGCAATGGTAACAACTGCGGCGCCGCCAACCAGGCTGCGCAAAAATCCGCGGCGATTTATGGCTTCCATGATTTTCCTCCGATGCCGCCCACCCATCGAGTTCAACCAGGAGTTCAACCAGGAATGCAGACGCAAGTTCCCTAGGAAGAGTGGGCAGCGCGGGCAACATCGCGCGCGCCGCTACAGTTGAATGGCAGGCCCGGTGATCAACGCAAGCGGTATCTGCGATATTCCGGAGCATAGGCTCGAGCATTGTAGCGCGACCGCGTCATCTTCTTGATGTGTCCCGGCGCATACCCGGAGGCCCCTGGATGCCCAGGCACGGACCCATACCGCTGCATCATATGGCCCGGCGTATTCTTAAACTTCGGTCCTGCAATTGATGGAGTGACCGCCAGGGCTGCGAAGCCCGCGGCCAGTAGCAGGGGGAGAGCCTTTTGCATCATGTAATCTCCTCTGGAGCTTCCCTCGCAAAGCAATAACCCGCGCCCGTCAGGCCGAGTTCCGCGAGAAGGCCAGCATTGACCTGGGCTGAAGGCAGCAAGTGGTCCGGATGTCCGCTTTGGATCAAAGCAGACATGGCGGCCTGTTTCAGCGATGTCCGCTTTGCTCCCGAAAGCAGACCTCAACGGCCGACCGCGCCGCTTATGAGTCCACGCCCCAGTCAATTCCGCCGCGCCAGGTTGTGCGCCATGAGCGCGCAGGCAAAACCCGCCAGTCCCATCGCGGCCATCGCGAGATAGGCGAGACCGCCCGACGCGGCGTAGAGCAGGCCGGACAGTCCGGTCGCCGACGCCATCACGATCCCCGACACCGTCGCCACCAGCCCCTGCGCCGTCGCCGCCAGTTCCTTCGGCACCGCGCGGGCGAGAAATCCCATCGCGCCGAGATGCGCCGCGCCGAATGACGCCGCGTGCAGCAGTTGCAGCGGCAGCAGCACCGCGATCGGCGGATCGAACGCCGTCACGCTCCAGCGCACCACCGCGCCGGCCCCGCCGATCATCAGCAGCACCGCCGGACCGATCGTCAGCCGCGCGGAGAACGCGAACAGCACGATCTCGGCCAGCACGCCGATCGCCCACAGCACGCCGATGGTGGTTCCGCCGATGCCGGCGGCGCGCCATTCCATCGTCGAGAAGCCGTAGTACAGCGCGTGGCTGCCCTGCGTCAGGCTCGCCGCCGCGGCGACCGCGAGGAACGCCGGATTGCTCCACAATTGCCGCGGCGACGCCTGCGGCTGGTCGGCGGGCGCGAGCGAAGCGTCGAGCGAGTCGAGATTGATCGCCGCGAGCGTCGTGCAAACCAGCGCTGCCACGATCAGCCAGATCAGATGAACCGGGTCGATGATGCCGAGCAGAGTGCCCGCCCCGACATTCGCCACGATGAAGGCGACCGAGCCCCACAGCCGCACCGGGCCGTAGGCGCGCCCGCGCGCGCCGAGCCCGTTGAGCGCGTAGGCGTCCGACAGCGACAGCATCGGCGCGAACGCGACCGCCGCGATCGTGAACGCCACCAGGATCGCGACCGCGCCCTGCATCGCCCCGACCACGCTCATCGCCAGCGTTCCGACCGCCGCGATGATCACCAGCGTCGCCTTGATGGCGCGGCGGCGGTCGGCCGCCCGCGTGATGATCGGCACCGCGACGATGCGCGCGATCATCGGCACCGCGATGACAATGCCGATGGTTCCGGCGTCCAGGCCCTTGGCTTCCAGCCAAAGCGGGAAAAACGGCAGTTGAATACCGCCGAACAGGAAGTAGGCGGCGTAGAACAGCCCCAGCTTGAGGGCGAATCGATCGGTGGATAGCTGGGGCTGATGGGCCATCGACGCGGTTGCGGACTCAGGGCGTTCGTGCAGATTGGTGGAGACTTCTCACAGCGGGTTGCGCATGTCCAACGAGCCCATGCTCAAGCGGCTTACGGCGCAGTCTCCGGCTGCCGAGTCGCGCCCGGACGCCGAGAAAATGCAGGCGGCGCTGCAGCGCATGAGGGCTGCGACGCGCCAGCCCGACGCCGTCGAACGGCTGCGCGGCGAACTCGACGAGATGAGGGAGGTCATCGCCAACGTCAGGACGGCGCTGCTGACCGACAGCGATCCCGAGCGCCCTGCTCGACGATCTCGAACACCGAACCGAGCGCATGATGGCGGCCGTCGATCGGCGCAGCCCTGGTTCTGCCCGCCGAACAGCCTGCGGCGGCTTTGCCCGCCGAGGAACCGGCGGCCGCCTTGCCTGCGGAAGAGCCGCGCGCTGCCGTTCGACGAGCAGGCGTTCCTTGACGCGCTGCGCGATGAACCGGGCCGACGGCCGCAAGCGAACAGCGCCGCAGGCTGAGCAAGCGCCGCAGGCCGAACACAGCGCCGCAGGCCGAATCCGATCACGTGCCGACCGTGTCGGGTGTGATCTCGCAGCTTGGATTGCCCGCCGACGCCGCGTCGCAATCCGACGCCGTTCCGCAGGCCGGCCAGGCGACCACCGTCGCGATGCTGGAGACGATGGTCGAGGAGCTGGCGGCGGCGATGCCCGCGACGCCCGCGCCGGAGGCCGAAGTCGCCGCGGCGGTTGCGCCAGCAGGAGCACGAACCGCTCGCGCGCTGACGGAGACCGGCGTTGCGATGGCCGAACTGCTCGAAGTTCACGAGGCTTCTGCGCCCGCCGAGCCGAGTTGCGTTCGCATGACCGAGCCGTCCGAGCTGACCGCGGTGATCGGCATATCGACGGAGCCTGTCGCAATCGCGGAAGCGCCAGGCGCCGCAGGAACCGGCCGTTGCGGAGTCCGTGCCGCAAGCACAAGAGCCAGTTCCGATCGAAGACCCGATCGAAGAGCCGATCGTGTCGGAGCACGAGACACCTCCGGCCGAAGAGGACACCGCGCGCGCCGAGCCGAAAATGCCGGAGATGGAACTGCTCTCCAGCTTTGCACGGATGGAGACGATGCCGTTTCTGCCGCCCGAGGTCGGCACGGGCGGTGATTTTCGAGGCGCGGTTCAAGCCGGACGCGGCCGGCGATTTCGCGCCCGCCGAGCGGACCGAGCCGCGCCGCCGAACCGCCGGCGGCAGCTGACGGCTTGGGCGAAGCCATCCTCGTGATGCCGCCGGTCGATCTGTTCGAGGCCGCGACGCCGAAGCTGCCGCCGGCGCAGCACCTGCAGATGCCGAACCGTCAGAACAGGCGCCGCCGCGCCCGAGCCGAGCCGGCTTCGGAAACGCCGGCCGAGCCGTCAACGATCCGACGTCGATCTCGATGCGCTGCTGTTCGGTGCGCAGTTCGACGAGGACCCCGCGGCGACGCTGCTCGAGCCGGCGCTGGCCGGCTTACCAGGCGCCGCCCGAGCCTGCGCCCAAGCCGCGCCTCAGCAGCCGCCGCCGGAGCAGAAGCAGGATCGCCCCGCTCCGGCGCGCCGATCCGCTTGGCGCCCCTCAAGGCGATGAGCGACGAGGAACGATCGCGCTGTTCGAGTGAAGGCTCCGGTCATTCCGAGGCGCGGCATAGCGGCGAACCCGGAATCCATAACCACCACCGGAGATGAATGCCGGGTTCGCGCTACGCGCCCCGGAATGACGGAGAGCGCCCGCCCTACGCCGCAATCAGCCTCTGAAACATGTCCGGATCGACATTGCCGCCGGACAGCACCGCGACCACCACCTTGCCCTTCACGTCGAGCTTGCCGGCCAGCAGCGCCGCCAGCCCGATTGCGCCGCCCGGCTCGACCACCAGCTTCAGCTCGCGGAACGCGAACGCCACCGCGCGGCCGACCTCCTCGTCGGTCGCGGCGACGCCCTGCCCGATCAGCTTGCGGTTGATCTCCCAGGTGATGACGCCCGGCGTCTCGGTCATCAGCGCGTCGCAGATCGTGCCGCTCATCTTCGGATTGCGCTCGCGCTGGCCGGACTGGAACGAGCGCATGGTGTCGTCGAAGCCCGCGGGCTCCGCCGTATAGACCTTCAGTCGCCGGCAAAGCGCGCCTTCAGCGCGAGCGTGATGCCCGCCGCAAGCCCGCCGCCCGAGGCGCCGATCACCGCGATGTCCGGCTTGACGTCGAGCGCCGTCCAGATCCTCCGCGATCTCGCGGCCCGCGGTGCCCTGCCCCGCGATGATCATCGGATCGTCGAACGGCGGCACCAGCGTCGCGCCGCGCTTCTCGCACAGCGCGCGCGCGATGCCGGCGCGGTCCTCGCGCTCGCGGTCGTAGAGCACCACCTCGCCGCCGAACGCCGCGGTGCGCTGGCGCTTGGGCAGCGGCGCGTCCGACGGCATCACGATCGCGGCCGGCACGCCGCACAGCGCCGCGGCGTGCGCCACGCCCTGCGCGTGATTGCCGGACGAATAGGCGACCACGCCGGCCGCCTTCTTCTCCGGCGGGATCTGCGAAATCTTGTTGTAGGCGCCGCGGAACTTGAACGAGCCGGTGCGCTGCAAGGTCTCGGCCTTGAGGAACACGCGCGCGCCGAGCCGCTCGTCGAGCACCGGCGAATTCATCAGCGGCGTGCGGATCGCGACGCCCTTGATGCGCGCCGCGGCGGCATCGACGTCGGCGATGGTGGGGAGTGTGATGGTGGTGGGTGCGTTCATGGCGGGAATTTAGCAGATCGCCCCGCCGGTCGTCCCCGCGAAAGCGGCGGACCCAGTAGTCGACTGCTCTGTCGGTGGTTACTGAATGCCCGCTTTCGCGGGCATGACAGCGGTGATTGGCATAAAGGCTGCTTGGGCGGTAAATTGCAGGCGTTGGAGGACGCTCAACAATGACCAAACCAGTCATCTTCACCATTTCCGCCGCGTGGGACGACGAAGCGTCGGTATGGACCGGGCTCTGCGATGATATCCCTGCGGCTGCCGACGCACCGACCCTCGACGAGCTGCTCGCAAGAATCTCGGCGATGGCTCTCGACATTCTGCCGGACAATCATCCCGGCATCGATCCGGCGTCGCTCTATTTGCAGACACCGCGCTAGACGCGGCTGGGCGCCGCGGTTCGATCGCCCGCTTCCTGCGCGCTGCCTGCACCGCATAGCCCGACCGCGAAACTGGTTCCGGTCCCACATACGAGCGCCCGAATGCTTCTGCGACCGGACTGCCGAAGGCGTTTTGAAACGATGGCAAAGCGGCATGCCGACTGATTGTCTGCCAGCGCTTCAAGCTGCACTGGCAGCCTCTCGGATCGGCGATCATATCGGCACTCGTCGTATCACCAAGAGCTGCTGCTCCCGAGACGTCAAGCTCAAGGAAGCTACCTCATGGGCGTTCGTGCTGGCGCCGCTGATCACGGACCCGACGCGCAGCGAAGTCGACGGTGCGTTCGCAGTGAAGGCGTCTGTTCCGTGAGATCGGCGCATGGTCCACTGCGGACGACAGACGGCGGTCGACCTTGCGAAGCATCGAAATCGGCACGCGCGTTGCATGCCGAGCACGCCGCCGACAGCACGACCTTGAACGCCGCGCCACGTCTTTTCCCGAAGCTCTCTTACTCTCGCAGCGGTCAACTTTGCGCCGCCGGTTTTCACATCGTAGATCGCAATGATGTCGCCGACTTCATTTCGAAGCACAACATCTGTCCGGATACTGCCTGGTTGTCCGTAGTCAGCGGACTGACGGTCGATAAAACTGTGCTCGACATCCTTAAAGCCAATGCCCGGGAAACCCGCCAATCGCACCATTGTCCCGAAAGCAACATGCACTGCCGTTCCGTACTGTTGGGGTGTCCATTCGGGTATGAAGTTCACAGCCTCCATTGTCTGCGCCAGCGTTTCGCCGAGCTTCTTTGTCGTATCGTCAATAGTTGAGATTCCGGTCAGGGCCTTCGAGTAGTCGATCGTGACCCGTGTCTTCGACGCGACATATTGGAGGCTCGGCATCAACGCGTTTGGCCCGGTGCCACTATCGGCCTCATCTTGGATGAAGACTGCGCGTTGAGTGCTTCCATCGTCGTGCGTTCGCGCCCCAGCACCCGCGTCGGCCCATCGGCCATATTCGTCGCGGGGCTGGCTAGGATTGAAGTTTGCCTTCAAGGCCTGCCGACGCTTCCAAGCGTCATGGCCGAAACGCAGCCAATAGTAGTCCGACCTCGCGCGGAGTTCATCCAGACAGCTGCCAGTGCCCTCTCAGAATTTCGGCGCGAGATTGCCATCGCCGCGTGGGTAGCGAGGGAAGTTTTGGTGTCCAACGGATCATGTGGTCGCCTCGTTCATATGTATATATTCCTATCTCCCGCGCCAACGCGGGTCAAGTATAAATTCCTCTTGACACCTATTTATTCCTATGCTAATATTCCTACATCCCTGCTCATTCGAGGGCGTCAAACCGGTGACGCGATTGGCGGAGCGGGGTGCGGCGCCCGCGGGTCTGTTCGTCAGACAGGCACCCGGGCGGCGCCGGGGCTCCCCCGGGGACACTAAGGTCCCCTGCCAGGAGCTGGCTGACCTTGCGGCCGGATGTTCCGGTCAGCTTCAGAAAGCGGAGCCCCGCGCCGGAGCTTGAACGCCGCAGGCGCGACGGATGCGCCGCGTTCTCCGAAACGCGCCGCACTAAAGGAAGGTAGCGCCGCCTGGCGCGCCATCCCCTCGTCTCAACGGGCGAGGTTCGCGACCCTAAGCCGGCCGCAGCGCGGCTGTGGCGACTGTTCGCGCGCGGTCCCAAACCAAGGATTCGAGATGACCCACACGACGCAAGACAAGTCCGTCGCCGGCAAGCCGCACATGCGCGTCGAGCTGCGCTGCTGGAGCGACCTGTTCTGCCTGTGGCGGCTCTGCGGCAAGCCGGCGTGCCGCCGCGCCCGCGCGTGCCACGGCGATGCGCGGAGCTGCTTCTCCCGCGAGATCCATCTTTTGCCGGAGGGCGTCCGGGCATGGTTCGACGGTCTCGCCGAAATGCAGACGGAAGGCTTGCCGTTCGACGACGCGATGGAGGAGCTCGATGCGACGGCAATGCGGCGACGCGCTGCGCGACTGGTGGGCCGCGGTGTCGAAATCGCTCGGCGAGACCAGCGCGGCGCCGGTGTGCTGGTGGGATGTGAGGTGACAATAGGCACGCAGCATCTCCCCGCCTCATCCTGAGGAGCGCGCTCTTGCGCGCGCCTCGAAGCGATGGGGCGCCTGCACCTTGCGAGACGGGGCTTCGCGCCTCCTCGGGATCAGGCCGGGAGAGATTCGCACCGATTCAGCGGATGACGCGGCTTTGATCGCCCCGACCAACAAGGAGAAATCGCAATGGATCTCGGTATCGCCGGCCGCAAGGCCATCGTCTGCGCCTCGAGCCGCGGGCTCGGCCGCGCCTGCGCCATGCGGCTCGCGGAAGCCGGCTGCGAGGTGACGATCAACGGGCTCGATCCCAAGCGGCTGGAGAACACCGCCGAGGACATCCGCAAGGCCACCAAGGCGCAAGGTCATCGCGGTCGTGGCCGACGTCGGCACCGCCGAGGGCCAGGCCAAGCTGTTCGCCGCCTGCCCGGAGCCGGACATCCTGATCACCAACAACGCCGGGCCGCCGTTCCGCGATTTCCGCGAGCTCGACCGCGAGAAGATGATCGCCGGCGCGATCGGCAACATGGTGGTGCCGATCGAGCTGATCCAGCGCGCGATCGACCCGATGGTGAAGAACAAGTTCGGCCGCATCGTCAACATCACGTCGGGCTCGGTGAAGATGCCGATCGTCGGCCTCGACCTGTCGTCCGGCGCGCGCGCGGGCCTGACCGCGTTCCTCGCCGGCGTGGCGCGCTCGGTCGCGCAGCACAACGTCACGATCAACTTCCTGCTGCCGGGGCCGTTCGACACCGACCGGCTGCGCTCACAACAACGAGATCACCGCCAAGAAGCAGGGCATCACCGTCGAGCAGGCCGACCGCCGACCGCGCCGCGTCGGTGCCGGCCAAGCGGTTCGGCAATCCGGACGAGTTCGGCGCGGCCTGCGCGTTCCTGTGCTCGTCGCACGCCGGCTTCATCACCGGGCAGAACCTGCTGATGGACGGCGGCATTTTTCCGGGGGCGTTTTAGTTGGGCGCGCGCTCTCACCACACGTGTCCCGGCGCGATGCGAGCGCGTCAGCGATGCACCGGGACCCCGGTTGTTCTCGCAAGCGAACCGGGGTCCCGGGCTCGCGCTCGCTATGCGCTCGCTTGCGCCGGGACACGTGTGGAGGCACCTTGCCCGCACCTCGCCGCCAAAGCATGATGCGCCACCCATTCCACCAACCTGTTGAGTAAAGAGGAAACACCCATGAAGCTCGTCCGCTTCGGCGCCGCCGGCAAGGAAAAGCCCGGCATCATCGACAAGAACGGCAAGATCCGCGACCTCTCCAAGGTCGTGAAGGACATCGACGGCGAGGCGCTGTCGTCCGCCGGGCTCGCCAAGATCAAGAAGGCCAACATCGACAAGCTGCCGCTGGTGAAGGGCAACCCCCGCCTCGGCCCCTGCGTCGCGCGGCCGTCGAACTTCATCGCGATCGGCCTGAACTACGCCGACCACGCGGCGGAAGCCGGCATGCAGCTCCCGAAGGAGCCGATCATCTTCAACAAGGCGCTGTCCTGCATCTGCGGGCCGAACGACAACACCATCACGCCGAAGGGCTCGTCGAAGCTCGACTACGAGGTCGAGCTCGGCATCGTGATCGGCAAGCGCGCCAGCTACCTGAAGAAGGAGCAGGCGATGAGCGCGGTCGCCGGCTACTTCCTGTCGAACGACGTGTCGGAGCGCGTGTTCCAGATCGAGCGCGCCGGCCAGTGGACCAAGGGCAAGGGCTGCGAGACGTTCGGCCCGATCGGCCCCTGGGTCGCCACCAAGGACGAGATCAAGGATCCGCAGAACCTCAACATCTGGCTCAAGGTGAACGGCGAATACCGCCAGCGCGGCAACACCAAGACGATGGTGTTCGGCGTCGCCGAGATCGTGTGGTGGTGCTCGCAGTATTTCATCATGGAGCCGGGCGACATCATCGTCACCGGCACGCCGTCGGGCGTGGCGCTCGGCATGAAGCCGCCGAAGTTCCTCAACGTCGGCGACGTGGTGGAGCTCGGCTGCGACGGCCTGGGTCAGCAGAAGCAGAAGATCGTCAAGGCGCGCGCCTGATGACCTGTCGCGCTGCTCACAAACGAAAGCCCCGGGCCGAGGCCCGGGGCTTTGCATTTCAGGTTCGGCGCGAGCGCGCGCTACCACCGCGTGAAGATCGGTCCGGAGAACTTGTAGTTCAGGCCGGCGCGGACAACGTTCTCCTTGAAGCTGACGTTGTTCGTGGATCGGCGCGGTGAAGCCGGTGTCGAAGCTGCCGAGATCGACGTAGAGATATTCGATCTTGGCGGTCCAGTTGCCGAGGAAGGCGTATTCGAGGCCGCCGCCGACCGTCCAGCCGACCCGCGTGTCGCTCGCGCTGAACAGCGGACCCGGATTGACGTTCGCCCGCACCTCGCCGAAGGCGGCGCCGCCGGTGATGTAGGGCATGAAGCGGTCGAAGGCGTAGCCGAGCCGGCCGCGCGCGGTGCCGAACCACCTGTTGGCGGTTTCGCAGGTCAGGCCGAGGCCGCAGTCGACGCTGCCCTTGACGTCGGCCCAGGCGATGTCGCCCTCGAGGCCCCAGACGAACGAGCCGGTCTGATAGTTGTAGCCGAGCGTGCCGCCGACCAGGAATCCCTTGGGGCTGTTGGAGACGGCCGTTGCCAACGGACCGAGGTCCCAATCGGATGTGCCCCAGCCGTAGCCCGCGTTGATACCGGCGTAGAAGCCGGTCCAGTTGTAGTAGGCTACGACCGAGCGGACCCCCTTGTAGACGGGCCTCGGAATATCGGCGGCCTCCGCGCTGAACGAAGTCGCGAGCAAGGCCAAGGCAGCAATCCCCGAGCCGATCATCTTGAATTTCATTGTCACCGTCTCCCCTGCGCCGGTGAGTGTTCACCTCAGACGCGATCGGTGCCCGCATCGCACCGTGCGCAACTGCAACGTCAGCACGCGGTTCGAACGCGCCGAATCGGCACGCCGCGCCGGAGGGCGGCGGCCAAAGCACGCACGGATCACTGCTGAACTGGGACGCACGCCGACGCGATCGGCGGCTCGCTGTCTGTGGAAAACCGCCCTCATCACGATGAAAGACGGGGATAAAATCCACAAATTCAAGCGAATCACTTGACTCTATGAACGGAGACTAGCGATCCGCCGAGTCCACGCAATAGATTGATGGCCGGCCGCGCGGCCGGCCGGCCGCCTATTCCCGCCGTTGTGACCGGCCCGCCACACGTTCCCGGGCGCGCGCCCGGACCGCACAAAAAAAGCCCCAGGCGATGCCTGGGGCTTTCGTTTGCGAGCGGTGCAGCCAGCGGCTGCACGGCTGGGTCAGTGGCTTACCAGCCGCCGCCGCCGAATTTGTAGTTCAAGCCGACGCGAACGATGTTCGCGTTGAAGTTTACGTTGTTGACGAGCGGCGCGGTGAAGCCGTTGTCGTGCGAGCCGAGGTTCAAATAGAGATACTCAACCTTGCCGGTCCAATTGCCCAGGAAGGCGTATTCCAATCCGGCGCCGAACGTGTAGCCGAACTTCGACTCGTCCGAGCTCGAGCGGCGGCACGTGTTGATCGACGTCTTGATGTTGCCGTAGGCGCCGCCGCCGGTGAGATACGGCATGAAGCGGTCGAAGGCGTAGCCGAGGCGGCCGCGGAAGGTGGCGAACCAGGTGTTCTCGGTTTCGCAGGTGAGCACGACGCCGCACGCGGCGCTGCCCTTCATGTCGGACAGGTTGTAGTCGCCCTCGATGCCGAAGACCAACGAGCCGGCCTGCCAGTTGTAGCCGAGCGTCGCGCCGTAGGTCATGCCCTTCGGCTTGACGTCGAGCGCGAGAGCCTCCCACTCGGACGTGCCGGTGCCGTAGCCGACGTTCAGGCCGGCGTAGAGGCCCGTCCAGTTGTAGTAGGAAATCACGGAGCGCGGCACGCCCTTGTAGACCGGCATCTTCATGTCGGCGGCTTCGGCGGCGGCAAACGGCGCTACGAGCAGCGCGGCGGCCAGCGCACCGGTTTTGATCAGCTTGAAAGTCATCGATCCCTCTCCCCTCGGGGGTTGCGTCGCTACGAGTCCGAATGCGTTTCGCAACACGCGCGGACTCGCGCGCTGCCACGATCTCGATCACGCTGGTTGTTACGGAAACACGCGACACGGCTTCGGCGTCTGACGGACGCGCGCCATCGCACGCGATGGCCGAAGCATTATGGTTAATGAATCCGCCGCGAATCGTTAAAGGCCGGTAAAGACCGGCAAAATCGGCGAAAAAAGGCTGCTGCTAGCCTTCGCGGGCGTCCAGCACGGCCTTGATCGAAATGTGCGACCAGGCGGCCGTGCGCTCGCGGAACGCGGTGTAGGAGGCGTGGATCTTGCGGGCGCGCTCGCTCCGCGACGCCAGTTCGCCCAGAACGTCGGTCGCGGTCTTG
Organism: uncultured Alphaproteobacteria bacterium; assembly: GCA_963838595.1. Taxonomy (GTDB): domain Bacteria; phylum Pseudomonadota; class Alphaproteobacteria; order Rhizobiales; family Xanthobacteraceae; genus Z2-YC6860. The sequence goes on along the minus strand of CAWIRP010000008.1, from coordinate 18,677 downwards.
CGTGCCGCGGCGATGAGATCGTTCGGGAACGTGCGCAGTTGCACCTTGTGCGTGGTCGTCAACGCGGCGAGAGCCTCGGCGTTGAGCCGTTCCATCTCGGCAAGCGCGAACGACGCCTCGGCGGCGCAGGCATGCGCGATGATCGCCTTGAACTCGGAGTCGAGCGCCTCCCACGCCTTGAGAGAGACGATGCACTCGCCGGTGCCGTTCGGCTTGTTGAAGCCGGGACCGTAGTAGAGCTGCGCGACGCGATAGAGGCCGAGCGCGATGTCGGTACCGGGCCCGACGAACTCGGCGCCGTCGATGACGCCGGACTGCAAGATGGTGAGAATTTCGGCGGGCGGCGTGGTCTGCGGCGTGGCGCCGAGACGGCGGAACACCTCGCCGCCGAAGTCCGAGCGAGCGGACCTTCAGGCCGCGCAGATCCGCCAAGCTCTTGATGTCGCGCCGGAACCAGCCGCCCATGCAGACGCCGGTGTTGCCGCCCATGAACGGCTTGGCGCCGAACGGCGCGTAGAGTTCGTCCCAGAGGGACTGGCCGCCGCCGGCGTCGATCCAAGCGACATGTTCATGAGGGGTGAGGCCGAACGGAACCGTGGTGAAGAACGCCGCGGAAGGGTCCTTGCCCTGCCAATAAAACGACGCGGTGTGGCCCATTTCCGCGACGCCGGAGCCGACCGCGTCGAGCACCTCGAACGCCGGCACGACCTCGCCGGCGGCGTGCACCGTCACCTGCAAACGCCCGCCGGACAACGCATTTATGCGTTCCGCGACGCGCTCGGCCGACATGCCGGGACCGGGCAGACGGCGCGGCCACGACGTCACCATGCGCCAGCGCCGCGTCTGCGCGCGCGCCACGGAGGGCGCCGCCAAAGCGCCTGAAATTCCCCCAGCGACGGCCACTCTGCGCGTGATGTTCGGCATCTTCTTCCTCCTTATTCGCCGCTTGTTCCGGCTTGCTCGGACTTCTTCTCGCTGCTCCCACCAGCGATGGAAGTGATGCACCGGCCCGTGCCCCGAACCGATCGTGAGGCGGTTCGCCGCGGCGATCGCGCCGGTGACAAAATCCTTGGCCTGCTGCGCGGCCTCCTCGAGCGACAGCCCCTTCGCCAATCCCGCCGCCACCGCCGACGACAGCGTGCAGCCGGTGCCGTGCGTGCTCTGCGTATGCGATACGCGGCGCGGCAAGCCGAAGCGACGGTGTCGCGCCCGACCAGCAGATCGACGCTCTCCGCGCCGGTGCCATGACCGCCCTTGATCAGCACCGTTCCTGGCGCCGAGCAGGATCAGCCGTTCGGCCTGGCCGCGCATCGCGTACTCGCTCTCGGCGATCGGACGGCCGACCAGCGCGGCTGCCTCCGGCAGGTTCGGCGTGATCACCATCGCGCGCGGGATCAGCAACTTGCACCAGCATCTCGACCGCATCGGGCTGCAGCAGGCGATCGCCGGATGTCGCGACCATCACCGGATCGAGCACCACCTTGGTCTGGCCGTGGCGATCGAGCCCTTCCGTCACCGCCTCGATGCTCGCCGTCGTGGACAGCATGCCGATCTTCACCGCATCGACGACCAGATCGGAAAACACCGCGTCGATCTGCTCGCCGATGAACTCCGGCGGCACGTCGTGGATGCCGGTGACGCCCTTGGTGTTCTGCGCGGTCAGCGCGGTGATCACCGACGCGCCATAGACGCCGAGCGCGGAGAATGTCTTGAGGTCGGCCTGGATGCCGGCGCCGCCGCCAGAAGTCGGAGCCCGCGATGGTGACGGCGATCGCGGTCATCGCCCTCCCCGCTTCGCCAGCGCGGCATCGACCACGCCGAGCAGCTCGCGCGCCGCGGCCTGCGGATCCTTCGCCATCGACAGCGCCGAGATCACCGACACGCCGTCGGCGCCGGCGTCGATCACCGGCGCGGCGTTCGCGGCATTGATGCCGGCGATGCCGCAGGTCGCGAAGCCGGGCTTGCTTCCGGCGCAGCGCGTCGATGACGCGCTTCAAGCCCTTCGGTTCCGATCGGCTTGTTCTTGGTCGCCTTCGACGTCGTGCCATAGACGCCGCCGATGCCGGCGTAGTCGATCAGCGCGAGATTGGTCGCGTCGGCGCGCTGCGGCGAATTGATGGTGAGCCCGATGATGGCGTCGGGACCGAGCAACCGCCGCGCATCCTCCGGCGCCATGTCGTCCCAGCCGATGTGCACGCCGTCGGCGCCCGAGGCGAGCGCCACATCGACGCGGTCGTTGATCAGCAGCGGCACCTTGCCCAGCGCCGCCTTGATCGCGCGGGCGCGCTCGACCATCGCCTTGGTGTCGGAGAGCTTGTCGCGCAACTGCACCAGCGTGGTGCCGCCCGCCGCGAGCTTGCGCGACATCGGCGACGAGACTTCCGGATCGACGATGGCGTAGGCGGAGGTCGACGCCGGCAGCACTCTCCGCGATCCGGACGATGCGCGTTAAGGATCGGCGCGAGAGGACTCGAGATGACGCCGCCGTTGGGCCTCCATCACGTCACCTTCGCCTTGCCGATCAGCGTGACGCGATTGAGCGCATGCAGCGCGTCGATGATCTCCACCGCGAACGTGCCCGGCCCGCGCGCGCGCTCCGCCGCAACCTCGCCCGCGACGCCGAACATGGTCAGCGCCGCCGTGGTGGCGAGCCAGGGATCGTCCTCGACCGCGAGACACGCGGCGACCAGCGCCGAGCCGGCGCAGCCCATTGCGGTCACCTTCGCCATCATCGGATCGCCGTTGGATATCGTTGACAGCCGCGTGCCGTCCGAGACGAAATCGCGCTCGCCGGTCAGTCCGATCACGGTGTGCATCTTGGCGGCGTGACGCGTGAAGGCGGCCAGATCCTTGGCGTTGCCGCCGAGCGCGGCGAGCTCATGCTGGTTCAGGCGCAGCGCGGTCGGCTTCTTCGCGACCAGACGCTTGGCGAAGGCGGCGCGCGGCGCCGATGAGTCGATGTACACCGGATCGAGCACCCAGGGCGTGCGCTTCTTGTTGGCCACGGGAATAGCGGCGAGCGCTGCCTTCTGCCGCTCGACGTCGAACATGCCGAGATTGACCAGCAGCGCGTCGCAGCGGCGGACGAACGGCACGACCTCCTTGGGCGACACCGTCATCGACGGGATCGCGCCTGCGGCCAGCAGCACGTTGGCGGTGAAGGTCTGCGCCACCGGATTGGTGATGCAATGCACCCGCGGGCGGCGCTGGCGCAGCCGCTCGGCGATCTCGGCAGTGATGTCGGGCAGTTCGCTGCGCGGCGACCGCATCTCTCTCCCTCCGCCGGCATGATCCGGATCAGGTTCGATGGGTTGGCTTTCGCCTCTCAGCCCGGCGAACCGCCGCCAGGCACCCCATGAGATGCCGAAAAGCTAATCCGGGCGCGGGTTTGGCGCAAGGGCCGCTCGTCCGCGCCAAGCCGGTGGCTTACTGTGCAGATCTGCGGCCTAGCATGCGACCGGGGGCTCCATGGCGAACAGCCGCAAGGCGAAAAAGCGCAAGCTGCGGGTGCGCCGCGCGGTCGACGTGCCGCTTCGGAGGTATCGGGCATCTGCCTGCGGCGCGGCCGCAACCGCCGCATGTCGCTGGTCGCGGTCGGCGACCGGGTCGCCAAGCTCGCGTGGTTTGACTGCCGCCGCCACGATTAAGAATTCGATCGAGTCGCCGAGCCGGTGAGCTTCGAAATGTTGGTAATCGCCACTCAAGAATAAGCAGGGCGCTCGCTCCGACTCACACCGGTTATGCGGCAGTGGGGCTCGACTGGCGCGGTGATCGCGCAACCGATCCGGGCTTCCTCCGACCTGCGGAAAATCAGGGCCGCTGCCGCCGACGCCCGAAAGGCCAAACGGGTGGTCGACTGGCAGCCCAGCACCAGCTTCAAGGATATGCTGGTCGGGGCGGCCGCCCGCACGGGGCGGTTTCAGCGCACAGCTTGAGCATGATCTTCTCCGAAAACCGGACACCACTTTTCGGATCATGCTCTAAGCGGCCGCTTGTCACGCGCCGCCGATTTTGCTGGATTGGGCGCCGGAGGTTCGGATGGTCCCCTTCTTCGTCCAGATCAAGTGCCAGCTCGGCAAGTCCTATGAGGTCGCGAACCGCCTCGCCGACGCCGAGATCGCGTCGGAAATCTATTCGACCGCCGGCGAGTTCGACCTGCTGATCAAGGTCTATGTCGACAGCGGCACCGACATCGGGCATTTCGTGAACGAGAAGGTGCAGACCGTGCCCGGCATCCAGGACACCCGCACCATCATCACCTTCAAGGCGTTCTAGCTTCACTGTCACACTCGACGTTGGCCGGGCCTTCGGACTCGCGCTCGCGGCGCAGCCTGAGCTGGCGCTCGCGCCAGATCACGAACAGGCCCGCGCCGGCGACGATCGCCGAGCCGATGTAGACGTAAACCGTCGGCAGCTCGCCGAACATCCAGTAGCCGAGCACGAACGCCCACACCATCGTGGTGTAGTCGAACGGCGCGACCAGCGACGCCGGCGCATAGCGGATAGCTCTCGGTCAGGAAGATGTGCGCCGATGCCGCCGACCAGGCCGGCGCCGATCAGCGCCGCAAGCTGCCAGCCGGTCGGCCAGACCCAGCCGAACGGCAGGGTCGCAAGGCCGGCCAGCGCGCAGGACAGCGAGAAATAGAACACGATCGACGAGGTCGTCTCGGTGTCGGTGAGCCGGCGGGTCTGCACCACCGAGCCGGCGTTGGTGAAGGCGCCCATCAGCGCGAAGATCGCGCCGAGCGTCGCCGCCTGCGCGGCCGCGCCTTCGATAGAATATTGCGAGAAATTCGAGATACGGCCACAGCATCACGACGACGCCGATGAAGCCGACCGCGACCGCCGACCAGCGATAGATCCGCACCCGCTCGCCGAGGAACCACGCGGCAAACGCCACGGTGATCAGCGGCGCGGCGAACGATATCGCGGTGGCGTCGACCAGCGGCAGCCGCGCCAGCGCGGCGAAATTGAGGAACATGCCGGCGACGCTGATCGCGCCGCGCCCGAGGTGGCCGAGCGGCCGCGAGGTGACGACCGCCGACATCAGCTCGCGCCGCCACGCATAGATCAGCACCACCGGGATGATGGCGAAGGCGCTGCGGAAGAACACCGATTGGCCGACCGGCACGCCGGTCTCGCCGAGGTAGCGGATGAAAGCCGAGAGAAACGCAAACAGCAGCGCCGAAACAAGCTTGAGCGAGATGGCCTTGAACAAATTCATCGAGCCACCCGCGGGCAGTTCAGGAAAGGGATTACTTTGCCGCAGGCTGCTTCGGTCCCTCAACCGCCGGCAACGACTTGATATAGGTCGCCATCGCGGCGATGTCCTTTTCGCCAAGCTGCTTGAGGTTGGACACCACCTTCCCCATCTCGCCGCCGACGGTGTCGGCGTCGCGGTTCTCGCCGGTGGCGAGCAGCTTGACGAGGTCGTCGCTGAGTCCAGGCCGACAGCCCGTGCTGGGTGATGTTGGGCACCCAGCCGTCGCCGCCTTCCGGCGACGGCCCGCCGGCGAAACGCTGGCCGCCCTTGATGCCGCCGAGCAGGTTGCGCGGCGAGTGGCACTCCGCGCAGTGGCCGGGGCCGTTGACGAGATAGGCGCCGCGATTCCACGCCGCGTCCTTCGACGCATCGGGCTTGAACGGCTCGCCGTCGAGGAACAACAGCTTCCAGCCGCCAAGCGAGCGGCGGATGTTGAACGGGAACGGCACGTCGTGATCGCGCACCTTGCCCTGCACCGCGGGAAGCGTCTTGAGATAGGCGAACAGGTCGCGCAAATCCTCGTGCTTCATGCGCTGGTAGGACGTGTACGGAAACGCGGGAAAGTAATGCCGCCCGTCCGGCGAGGTTCCCTTCACCATCGCGGTGACGAACTGCGCTTCGTTCCACTGGCCGATGCCGTCGTTCTTGTCGGGCGAGATGTTGGGAACGTAGAACGTGCCGAACGGCGATTTCAGCCCGAGCCCGCCGCCGAGCTTGGTCTTGTCGTCCTGCCCGGTCGTGGCGTGACAGGACGCGCAGCCGCCGGCGAAGAACATGGTCTTGCCGTTGTCGAGGTTCGGCGTGTGGGGACCGAGCGCGCTCGCCGGCACCGTGCCCGGAATGGTGAGAGCCCAGAACGCGGCGAGAGCGGTGATCGCGACGGCGAGGGCGAACAGAACGAGTTGGCGCAGCATCCGGTGTCTCCTCGCGCAATCCTATGTCGATCGCCGGCCCTGGAACAGCGCGAGGGCGGCGCGTCCCCAAGACACGCCGCCCCCGCTCTGAAGTTCCGTTCGATCGATCAGCTTGCCTTCTTGCGATAGGTGTTGTGGCAACCGCCGCAATTCTGGCGCACCGCTCCGATGCCGGCCTTCAGGCTGTCGAGATCGGTGACCTTGTCGGCCGCGGCCTTGGCGTCCGCGCTCATCTTGGCCATCTTGGCGTCGAAGTCGGCTTTGTTTTCCCAGATTGCCGGCAGCGCTGCCGTGTCGCCAGTCTGCGAACTGGCCACGAAATGCGGCCCGATCTTGCCGGCGTGGTCGCTGATGGTCATCAGCGCTGCCTTGGCCTTCGCGACATCGAACGGCTGCTTGCCGTCGAGCATCTGCGTGATGGCGCCGTTCGCGCCGCCGACGCCCTTCATCATTCCCTTGCGGGCGGCGATCGGATCTCCCTGGGCGACGACGGCTGTCGCAGCGACCGCAGCGACAACGGCAGCGAGCGCGATACGAATGATCATGAACTCCCCTCTTGGTTTGGGCTTTTGCCCGAATGTTCTGGTCGGTGATGACGCGAAGGCGGGACTGGAACTCGAGTTTGGACCCGGTGAATGGGCCAACACCAACCGTACTTTGTTATTCCTACAAAGTGACGGCCCCACTGTCGCAGCGGTCAGTCACGACTTCGTGATCTTGCGCTAGGGCCCAAGCCACTGCGAAATCTCCGGATTTCACATCCGGTGCATCTGCCGCGCTTCCTCGATCGCAGCCCAGAGCCGCTGCGGCGTGGCCGGCATGTCGAGATGGCGGATGCGGTGGGCGCGCCACAGCGCATCGAGGACCGCGTTCATGACCGCCGGACATGAACCGATCGCGCCGGCCTCCCCCGCGCCCTTCACGCCCAGCGGATTGACCTTGCAGGGCACGTTGCGGGTCTCGAACGCGAAGGCCGGCATGTCCGACGCCCGCGGCAGCGCGTAGTCCATCAGCGACGCCGTCAGGAGCTGGCCGGAGTCCTCGTCGTAAACCGTCTGCTCCATCAGCGCCTGGCCGATGCCCTGCACCGCGCCGCCATGCACCTGCCCTGCCAGCATCAGCGGATTGAGCGTCACGCCGAAGTCGTCGACCACCACGTAATTGACGATGCGCGTTGCGCCGGTCGCCTCGTCGATCTCGACCTCCGCGACATGGGTGCCGTTGGGATAGGTCGGCTGCGGCGGATCGAAAGCATCGGCCGCCGTGAGCTTGTCGGGTGTCGCCTCGGGCCGCTTGGCGAGATCGGCGAATGTGATCGAGCGATCGGTGCCGGCGACGCGCACCTTGCCGTCCGCGATTTCGAGATCGCCGGCGCTGGCTTCGAGCGCGTCGGCGGCGAGCCGCTTGAGGTTCTCCGCCAGCATCCTGCTGGCGCTGTCGAGCGACGCGCCGCCGCACGGGATCGAGCTCGATCCGCCGGTGCCGGTTCCCGTCGCGATGCGGTCGGTGTCGCCCTGCTCGGTACGAACCAATTCGGGTGGCAGGCCGAGATGATCGGCGACGATCTGCGCATAGGCCGTGGCGTGGCCCTGCCCGCTCGATTGCGAGCCCATCAGCGCCGTGACGCCGCCGTCCTTTTCCAGCTTTATCGTCGCGGTGTCGGCGCCCATGTTGCCGCAGGCTTCGATGTAGGTCGCGATGCCGATGCCGCGCAGCAGACCTTTCTTCTTCGAAGCTGCCGCACGCTTCTTGAAGCCGTCCCAGTCGGCGAGCTGCTGCGCGTGCGCCATGTGGTTGGCAAAATCGCCGGTGTCGTAGATCTTGTCGGTGCCGGTCGTGTACGGCATCGCCTTCGGCTTGATGAAATTTCGCCGCCGCAAGACGTCCGGCGCGACATTGAGTTCGCGTGCGGCGGCATCGACCAGCCGCTCGATCACATACGATGCCTCCGGACGGCCGGCGCCGCGATAGGCATCGACCGGCACCGTGTTGGTGTAGACGCCGCGCACCCGGACGTGACAATGCGGAATGTCGTAGACGCCGGGCGACATGCCGGCGCCGAGGAACGGGATATACGGCGCGTAAGCCGACAGATACGCCCCCATGTCGGCGATCAGGTCGACGTCGAGCGCGAGGAAGCGCCCCTTGTCGTCGAGCGCGAGCTTCGCCGTGGTGATGTTGTCGCGGCCCTGCGCGTCGCCGAGGAAATGCTCGCTGCGATCGGCCATCCAGGCGACCGGCTTCTTGAGCTGCTTCGCCGCGAGCGCGACCAGCGCGTATTCGCGATAGATGAACAGCTTGGTGCCGAAGCCGCCGCCGACGTCGGGCGTCACCACGCGGATCTTCTCCGGCGGCAGCTTGAGCATTTCGCACAAGGTGTCGCGCAGATAGTGGCTGCCCTGGCTGCCGAGCGTCAGCGTCAGGCGGTCGGCGCCCGCGTCGTATTCGGCAATGACGCCGCGGGTGTCGAGATAGTTGGTGACGAGGCGCTGGTTGACCAGCGTCAGCGAAACCGTCCGCGCCGCCGACGCCATGGCCTTGGCGGTCGATTCCTGATCGCCGAGCGCCACCTCGAACGCGAGATTGCCCGGCCGGTCCGGCCAGACCTGCACGGCGCTACTCTCCAGCGCGGCCACGGCGCCGATCACATGCGGGCGCGGCTCCCACTGGATATCGATGGCTTCGGCGGCGTCCTTGGCCCGCTCCAGCGTGTCCGCCACCACGAAAGCAACCGCATCGCCGACATGGCGGACCTCGCCCTGCGCCAGCACCGGATAGCGCGGCACCGGAATGTCGACGCCCGGAATGCCCGCCTGCATCGGCATCAGGCCCACATCGCCGATGTCATCGCCGGTGAGGATCAGCCGCACGCCCGGCATGGTCCGCGCCTTGGCGGCATCGAGCGTGAAGCGCGCGTGAGCATGCGTCGAGCGCACCAGCACCGCGTGCAGCGCGTCCGCCGGCATGGCGTCGGCGATATAACGGCCGGCGCCGCGCAGCAGCGGATCGTCCTCCTTGCGGCGAACGGACTGGCCAAATCCAAACTTGGTGGGCGCCATGACGGCTACTCCGCTGGGTGCGGCACCGGCTGAACGCGCCGCCTTCTGCAAGTGTTCCGCGATCCAGCGCGTGACGACGTAGAACACCGGGGTGAAGATCACGCCGAAGAACGTCACGCCGATCATGCCGGCAAACACCGCGGTGCCCAGGGTCTGGCGCAATTCGGCGCCGGCGCCGACCGCCCACACCAATGGCGTCACGCCGAAAATGAAGGCGAACGAGGTCATCAGGATCGGCCGCAGCCGCAGCCGGGCCGCCTCGACGGCGGCGGCAAACTTATCCTTGCCCTGATCCTCGAGCTGCTTGGCGAATTCGACGATCAGGATGGCGTTCTTCGCCGCCAATGCGATCAGCACGATGAATCCGACCTGCGTGAGGATGTTGTTGTCCTGGCCCCGCATCACCACGCCGACGATCGACGCGATCAGGCACATCGGCACGATCATGATGACGGCGAGCGGCAGCATCAGGCTCTCGTATTGCGCGGCCAGCACCAGGAACACGAACATCACAGCGAGCAGGAAGGCGAAGATCGCGGTGTCGCCGGCGCGCAATTGCAGGAAGGCCAGCGTCGTCCATTCGTAGGCGAAGCCTTCCGGCAGCGTTTCCGCCGCCATGCGCCGCATGATTTCGATCGCCTGTCCCTGCGAGTAGCCGGGCGACGCGGCGCCGTCGAGCTCGGCCGCCGGATAGAGATTGTAGCGCGGCACGCGATACGGCCCCGAGATGTCCCGCACGGTGGTGAACGAGCCGAGCGGCACGGTGTCGCCCTCGGAGTTGCGCACCCGAATGGCAAGCACATCCTTCGGATCGGCGCGGTACTCGCTCTGCGCCTGCGCGATGACGCGGAAGGTGCGGCCGAACAGGTTGAAGTCGTTGACGTAGGACGAGCCGAGATACATCTGCAGCGCGGAGAACACCTCCGGCGTGCGCACGCCGAGCAGTTGCGCCTTGGTGCGATCGATCTCCAGATAGAGCTGCGGCGTCTTGGTGTCGAACAGCGAGAACACCTGCGACACGCCCTTGGTCTCCGCCGCCTTGGTCATCATCGCCTGCACCGCCTGCTGGAGCGCCTCCGAGCCGCGGCCGGAGCGGTCCTCGATCATCATGCGGAAGCCGCCGGCGTTGCCGATGCCGGCCACCGGCGGCGGCAGGATGACCAGCACCTGCGCCTCCTGGATCGACGAGAATTCGCGGTTGAGCTTGCGTTGCAGGCCGGGCGCGGACTGCTCCGGATCGCCGGCGCGTTTGGCAAACGAGTTCGAGCACCAGGAACACGGCGCCCGCATTCGATGCGTTGGTGAACGTCGCGCCGGAGAAGCCCACGATGTTCATGGCGCCCGTCACGCCGGGCGTTTTCAACGCGACATCGACGATGCGCCGGTTCACCTCGTCGGTCCGGGCCAGCGACGCGCCGGGCGGCAAGCTGCGTCGCCACGATGATGTAGCCGCGATCGACCATCGGGATGAATCCCATCGGCGTCTTGCGGAATTCGTTGAGGCCGAACGCCAGGATGCCGGCGTAGAGCACCAGCATGATCGCGGCGTAACGCACCACCCGCGTGGTGAGCCAGCTATAGCCGCGCACCACCCCATCGAAGCCGCGGTTGAACTGCCTGAAGAAGGCGCGGATCGGAGCGCCCCACCGGCTCGTGATGCTGCTCGCCATGCGGCTTGAGCAGCAGCGTGCAGAGCGCCGGCGACAATGTCAGCGACACGATCAGCGAAATGATGGTGGCGCCGACGATGGTCAGCGCGAACTGCCGGTAGAACTGGCCGGATATGCCGGTGATGAAGGCCGACGGCACGAACACCGCGCACAGCACCAGCGCGATGGCGATCAGCGCGCCGCCGACTTCGTCCATGCTGCGTTTCGACGCTTCGCGCGGGCTTAAGCCCGCCGCGATGTTGCGCTCGACGTTCTCCACCACGACGATGGCGTCGTCGACCACGATGCCGACCGCCAGCACCAGCCCGAACAGCGACAGGTTGTTCAGCGAGAAGCCGAACAGCGCCATGAAGAAGAACGTGCCGATCAATGAGATCGGGATGGCGACCAGCGGGATGATCGCGGCGCGCCAAGTCTGCAGGAACAGGATCACCACCAGCACGACGAGCAAGATCGCCTCGAGGATGGTTTCCTGCACCGCCTCGACCGATTGCTCGATGAACTGGGTCGGATCGTAGACGATGGCGTAGCGTGATGCCGGGCGGGAAGCGCTTGGCCAGCGTTTCCATGGTCGAGCGGATCGCCTTGGCGGTCTGCAGCGCGTTCGAGCCGGGCCGCTGGAACACCGCCATCGCCACGGCGGCATCGCGGTTGAGATAGGAGCTCGACGTGTAGTCCTGCGCGGCCAACTGAATGCGCGCGACGTCCTTGAGCCGCACCACCGCCTGCGGCGTGGTCTTGACCACGATGTTGGCAAACTCGTCCGGATCGGCGAGCCGCCCGAGCGTCTGCACCGGAACCTGGAACGCACCCGGCATATCGACCGGCGGCTGATTGAGCACGCCGGATGCGACCTGGATGTTCTGCGCCTGCAACGCGATCGTCACGTCGGTCGCGGTCAGATTCACCGCCTGCAGGCGGGGCGGATCGAGCCAGATCCGCATCGCGTAAGCGCGCTCGCCGAACAGCGTCAACGAGCCGACGCCGTCGACGCGGGTCAGCGTGTCCTTGATCTCGAGGTTGGCGTAGTTGGAGACGTAGAGCGGGTCGCGCGAGCGGTCGGGCGAGTAGACGTGCACGACCAGCATCAGGTCGGGCGAGCTTTTCACCACGTTGACGCCGATCTGCCGCACGTCCTGCGGCAGGCGCGGCGCCGCGATGCCGACGCGGTTCTGCACCTGGACCTGCGCGATGTCGAGGTTGGTGCCGATGTCGAACGTCACCTGGATGGTGAAGCGGCCGTCGCCGTTCGAGTTCGAGGACATGTAGAGCATGTTCTCGACGCCGTTGATCTGCTCCTCGATCGGAGCGACCACCGTCGAGGCGATCACGTCGGCGTTGGCGCCGGGATATTGCCCCGACACGTTGATGATCGGCGGCTGGATTTCCGGATACTGCGCGACCGGCAGGCGCAGGAACGCGACGCCGCCCAGAATGATGAAAACGATCGAGACGACGCTCGCGAAAATCGGCCGGTCGATGAAGAAGTGCGAGATACGCATCGCAACGGCGCCTTATTGCGTCTTCGGTTGCGGCGCGCTGGAGGTTTGAGCCCCCTGCTCCTGCGGCGTCACCTTCTGTCCGGCGCGTGCGCGCATCAGGCCGTTGACGATCACCCGGTCGTCCGCTGTCAGGCCGTCCTTGACGACGCGCAGCGTGCCGTCGATCACATTGCCGAGCGTCACAAATTTCGGCGTCGCGATGTTGTCGGCAGTGACAATGAGTACGAACTTGCGGCCCTGGTCGGTGCCGATCGCCTGGTCGGGCACCAGCAGCGCCTGGTAGGGCGGCGAGCCCGGCACCTGGACGCGCGCGAACATGCCCGGCGTGAACAGCGCCTTGGCATTGGAAAACTGCGCCCGGCCGCGGATCGTGCCGGACGAGCGGTCGATCACGTTGTCGACGAAGTCCATCTTCCCTTTGTGGCTGAAATCCTTCTCGTCGAGCAGCTTGAGGCCGACGGTCGTGCCGGTTTCCGCGTCCGACATCAGCTTGGCGGCGCGCTCGTAGCGCAGGAACGACGCCTCGTCGAAGGTGAATTCGAAGCGGATCGGATCGATCGACACGATGTTGGCGAGCAGCGTCGTCATGCCCGTGAGTGCCGCCGGTGACGAGATTGCCCGGCGACACGCGCCGGTCGCCGATCCGGCCGGTGATCGGCGCGCGCAATTCGGTGAACTGCAGATCGAGCTCGGCCTGCTTGACCGCCGCCTCCTGTGCCGCGACCTGAGCCTGCGCAGTGCGGTTCGCCTGGGTGCGCTGATCGAACAATTGCTCGGTGATGGTGCGCTCGCGCACCAGCGACTGCGCGCGCTGCAGGTCGGTTTCGGTGAAGGCGAGATTGGCCTTCGCTCTGCGCCAGATTGGCGCGCACCTGATCGAGCGTGTTCTGGAACGACCGGCGGTCGATGGTGAACAGCAGGTCGCCCTGCTTGACGATCTCGCCGTCCTTGAAATGGATCTTGTCGAGGTAGCCGGAGACGCGCGCGCGGATCTCGACCGAATCGACCGCGACGAAGCGGCCGACATACTCGTCCTGGTCGACGATGGTGCGCTGGACCGGCTTTGCCACCGTAACCGCAGGCGGCGGCGGCGCGGCCTGCTGCTGGGGCGCCTCCCCGCAAGCGGAGAGCGCCAGCGCCAGGAATACGGCAGCGAGCCGCGTGGAACAGGCAGCGTTCATGGAGCAGGTGCTGACAGGAAACCGGTCATGTTGCAATGCGGCAGATTACAGGGCCGGTTCGATAAACGCAAAACGCGCCGGGAACTTGGCGTCCGCGATCACTAGCGCGTGAAGGCCGCGGCTATCGATTCTTCAGAAGCTGCACGTCGTGCCGGACCATCTCCTTGACGAGGTCCGCGAACTTTTGTTTCGGCGCCAACCAAGAAGCCGATGTCTAGCGCCTTACCACCAGCACCCGCCAGCCGATCGGGGTAAAGAGCGCCACGCCATAGACGATCACGCCGATCGTCCCGAGCGCGAACAGCATCGTCTCCTGGCTGAACCGCCAGCCAGCGAAAAAGGTCTCAACGGGCCGCTGGCACAGCAACAGCGCGATTGCGAGCGCAGCGCCCGCGAAGGCGATCCGCGCCATCGACTTCCAGAGCGCCGTTTCAACAGTGATGAGATTGGCGCGCGCCGCGAACCAGATCAGCAGCGTGAGATTGACCCAGGCGCCGGCCGCAGTTCCCAGCGCCAGACCGACCTGCGCGTGCGAGTCCATCAGCGCGATCTTCAACGCGACATTGACCGCGACCGCGACGAACAGCGCCTTGACCGGCGTGATGGTGTCGCCGCGCGACAGGAACGTCACCGTGGCGCTGCGCATCAGCACGAACGGCAGAAGCCCGATCGCATAGGCCGCCAGCGTCGCTCCGGCCGCCTGCGCGTTGGCCGCGGTGAAGGCGCCGCGTCCGAACAGCGCGCGCATGATCAATTCCGGCACGATCAGGAATGCCACCATGCACGGCACCGCGAGCAGCAGCGTCAGTTCGACGGCGCGGTTCTGCGAATGGCGCGCGCCGGCCTCGTCGCCGGCCGCGATGCGCCGCGCCATCTCGGGCAGCAGCACGGTGCCGGCGGCGATGCCGATCACGCCGATCGGAAGCTGATTGAGGCGATCCGCGTAGTACAGCGCCGACAGCGAGCCGGCGGCGAGGAAGCTCGCGATGATGGTATCGGCGAACAGCGCGATCTGCGTCTCCGCCGAGCCGACCGTCGCGGGCCCGAAACGCTTGAGGAAGCCCTTCATCTCGAGTCGAGCTGTCGGCCAGCGCAGCTTCGGCAGCGCGTCCCGCTTCCACGCATCGCCGGCGACGAGAATGACCTCCAGCACGCCGGCGATCAGCACGCCCCACGCCGCGGCATGGCCCGCGGTCGGGAAAAATGCCGCAAGCGCCAGCGTCATCATGATCGACAGATTGAGCAGGATCGGCGCCGCGGCCGGCGTCGCGAAGCGGCCGAGCGCGTTGAGGATGCCGCCGTAGAGCGTCACCAGGCTGATCAGCAGCAGATAGGGAAACGTGATGCGGGTGAGCTCGGTCGCCAGCGCAAAGCGGCCCGGATCGGCGTTGAAGCCTGGCGCCAGCACGCCGATCACCGCCGGCATGAAGGCGAGCGCGGCCGCGAGCAGCACGATCTGCACCGCCAGCAGCAGCGTGAAGATGCGGTCGGCGAACAATTGCGACGGCTCGGCGCCGCCCGTTTCGCGGATGCGCGCATAGGCCGGCACGAAGGCGGCGTTGAAGGCGCCCTCCCCGAAGATCGCGCGGAAATGGTTGGGCAGCCGCAGTGCGACGAAGAACGCGTCGGCCACCGGCCCCGCGCCGAGGATCGCCGCCAGCATGATGTCGCGCAGAAAGCCGGTCACGCGCGACAGCAGCGTAAAACCACCAACGGTGAGAATGCGGTCGATCATCGTCGATTCAATTGCTATCACGCGGTTCGATTCGCGTCGCAGCGCAGAACAGTCTGGCTATCGCCGCGGCTTTTTGGAATAGTGTCGAGGCATGACCAAGATCGTCCCTGTCTTGCTCGCAGGCGGCGCCGGCACGCGTCTTTGGCCGGTTTCCCGCGACGCCCTTCCCAAGCAATTCCTGCCACTGGTCGGGGAGCGATCAAGCTATCAGGAAACGCTGTTGAGGGTCCGAAATCCGGAGCTGTTCGCACCGCCGATCGTGGTGACGAACGCCGATTTCCGATTTTTTGCGCGGCGCCAGGCGGACGATCTGGGCATCGATGCCACCGTCGCGATCGAGCCGATGCGCCGCGATTCCGGCCCCGCCGTCGCCGCCGCGGCCGTGCTCGCCAGACGCCGCGATCCGGACGCGGTGGTGCTGACGCTTGCGGCCGATCACATCATTCTCGATGTCGAGGCCTTCCACGCCGCATGCGTCGCCGGTCTTGACGCCGCGCAGGCCGGCCGCATCGTCACCTTCGGCATCAAGCCGACCGAGCCCAAGACCAGCTACGGCTACATCCGGCGCGGCAAGGCGACCGGCGCGAAAGGACGTCTATGCGGTCGAGGCCTTTGTCGAGAAGCCGGATGCCGCCACCGCCGCGCGCTACGTCTCCGAAGGCTATCTCTGGAACTCCGGCAACTTCCTGTTCCGCGCCGACGTGCTGGCGGAGGAGTTGCAACGCTACGAGCCCGCGATCCTCTCCGCGGTCGAAGCCGCGATCGACGCCGCCAAGGACGACATCGGTTTCCTGAGACTCGATCCGGCTGGGTTCGGCAGCGCGCCGCAGAAGTCGATCGACTACGCGGTGATGGAGAAGACCGATCGCATGGCCGTGGTCGAGGGCCGCTTCCGCTGGTCCGACATCGGCTCATGGGACGCGATCTTCGACATCGCACCGCATGACGCAGCCGGCAATGCGATCCATGGCGCAGGCGTCGCGATGGACACGCGCAATTGCGTCATCCACAGCGACGACCGGCTGGTCGCCGTGCTGGGCGCGCAGGACCTGGTGGTGGTTTCAACCGCCGATGCGGTGCTGGTGCTGCCGCGCGATCGCGCGCAGGACGTCCGCGAGCTGGTCGCCAAGCTCAAGAGCGCGAAGCGGCCCGAGGCGACCGAGCATCGGCGCGGCCACCGGCCCTGGGGCTATTACGACTCGATCGACCGCGGCGACCGCTTCCAGGTCAAACGCATCGTGGTGCATCCGGGCGGCACACTGTCATTGCAGAAGCATCACCACCGCGCCGAGCATTGGGTGGTGGTGCGCGGCACCGCCGAGGTGACAATCGGCGAGACCGTCAAATCCGTGCACGAGAATGAGTCGATCTACATCCCGATCGGCACCGTTCACCGGCTCGCCAACCGCGGCAAGATTCCGCTGGAGCTGATCGAGGTGCAGACCGGCAGCTATCTCGGCGAGGACGACATCGTCCGGCTGGACGACGTCTACAAGAGAAGCTAGGCGACCGCTTCCCTTTTTGCCGACACCGCCTAGTGGATTTTTGACAGATAAATGATGGCATCATCTGCGCGGGCGTTGCGTCTGCGCGACCATCGGATGCTTCGTGCGCTGTCGGGTTCGTTCTGCCAAATCGGCGCTGCATCATGTTTATCATTTCATTAAACATACAATAACAATTCACAATACAACGGACATCCTGATCGCGATTGCCGTTGGGCCTGACGCCATCGTCATGACAGCATCAGAAGACGGCAGCCGATTTCGAGAGCGTGGGTGCGCGCGATGAACTCCAATGAAAGAATTGATGCGCCCAGCCGTATCATGGCTGAAATGAAAGAGCTGTTCGGTCCTCCGCCAGTTCTAGAATCCGAAGATCCCCTGACGTATAGCCGGATATTGTTGAAGCTGATCGAGGCTCTACGACCCCAAGACTTTATCGAAATGATGCTGCTGCAAGACATCATGAATGAGCTGTGGAGCGACCTACGTCTGAACAAAATCAAATCGTCCTGGCTTCAGGAAAGGCTGCGTGGGTTATTGGTCCACCAATCCGCGCGCCGGGTTAGTCGGTCGCGGAAAAAAACTGCGAGGCGGACTGAGACATACCGAGAACATCTCGAGACTCAAATTGAGGAGACCGTAGAGGACGTTGATCAATTGATCGCCGCGGCAGACGGGGACAAAGTGCAAATGACAGTGCTCGATGCCCATTTTTTATTCTTCGAGCGGCTCGATCAAATACATACGAGAACCCTGGAACGCCGCAATGACAGCCTCGCGATGTTGGAGCGCTACCGCGACAGTGTGCACCATCAAAAGAGCTGCACTTTACCTCTCTCACTTCTGGAACCACCAGACCGATAGCTGGTTGCGCGCACAGCGAGATTTCAAATGAGATCCAACAATAGGATCGCAACGAGATCAGAAAGGCAGCGCGCCACCAGTCGCATCAACGGCCGAAAAGCCCATGGACCAAAAACAACGCTTGGCAAGCTCCGATCGAGTTAGAATGCGTTCCAACATGGACTGTCGACCGTCAGCCGCAATAATCTCATCTTTGTCGAAGAGATCGAAAGGACTGCAAAGATCATATGTGGGAACGATGACAGCGACACTTGTTCGAGCTGGCCCTGCGTATCGCAGAAAGCGATGTGATGCTACGCTTGGCCAGAAGTGAACAAGCGGCCGCGATTGACCGCCTTCGAGATTACACGGCCAAATCGCGAACCAAGCGCACCAGCGTTACGAGCCAAGCGCGTGCGCGGTTCAAGCAAAGCAAGCAAGCGGACAAACTGCTTCGGATTATGGATCGACCGCAGAACCACTCCCCATTTTCGCGAAGCTTTGCGCGGGCTCAGTTTGCGCGCTCGGTCATCGGCGAGCCACGTGCACGATCCATCTCCGACGCGATGTGCGAGGCGATGACACAACTGGCACGGCTGCACAGATATGAGAGGAGAGCTTGGTCGCGACGAAGGAACGCATTGCGAGCTCTCATTGAGCTGAAGTCGGACCGTCTCGATCGGTAGTTCACCACGGCGCACCATTATGAAAGACGCCGTAAACATCGACCGACAGTTTTGCGAAGAGAATGATGCTCTTCGCGAAAATTATCATAGGGGCTATCATTCCACCGTCCATGATCCGGGCTGGGTCGCACGCACGAGCATTTTGTTCTAAGTTTTTTCGAGGTCCACGACGATAGCGCAGCCGTCTACGCTGTGACATTGCGACGATCCCTGCCAGGGACTGCATGCTAAACTGGCTGCAACGAACGGCACCAGCGGATCTGAGTACAAATCCCAGAAAAGAGGGGCGCGGCCACCGACCCTGGGCTATTACGACCGC